>NZ_JVVM01000035.1:0-144 GCF_001054325.1 Corynebacterium vitaeruminis
AAAAAATTCTATGCCGGCGGCGACCTACTCTCCCACACCCTCCCGAGTGCAGTACCATCGGCGCTGGTGGACTTAGCTTCCGGGTTCGGAATGGGACCGGGCGTGACCCCACCGCTAACACCACCGACAAAAACCAGGCAACAA
>NZ_JVVM01000035.1:244-5727 GCF_001054325.1 Corynebacterium vitaeruminis
GTGTCATGCCAGACACTGAACAGTAGACGCGAGCAAAAAACCCTTGTGTTTCACACTATTTTGTGTGTTGAATGTTTGGTCTATTAGTACCGGTCACCTCCACACCTTACAGTGCTTCCAGATCCGGCCTATCAACCCCATCATCTCTAGGGGACCTCAAAAGAAACCTAATCTTGGAACAGGCTTCCCGCTTAGATGCTTTCAGCGGTTATCCCTTCCGTACGTAGCCAACCAGCCATGCCCCAGGCGGGACAACTGGCACACCAGAGGTACGTCCATCCCGGTCCTCTCGTACTAGGGACAGCCTTCCTCAAGTTTCTACGCGCGCGGCGGATAGAGACCGAACTGTCTCACGACGTTCTAAACCCAGCTCGCGTGCCGCTTTAATGGGCGAACAGCCCAACCCTTGGGACCTACTCCAGCCCCAGGATGCGACGAGCCGACATCGAGGTGCCAAACCATCCCGTCGATATGGACTCTTGGGGAAGATCAGCCTGTTATCCCCGGGGTACCTTTTATCCGTTGAGCGACACCGCTTCCACAAGCCGGTGCCGGATCACTAGTCCCTAGTTTCCTACCTGCTCGACCTGTCAGTCTCACAGTCAAGCTCCCTTGTGCACTTACACTCAACACCTGATTGCCAACCAGGCTGAGGGAACCTTTGGGCGCCTCCGTTACTCTTTAGGAGGCAACCGCCCCAGTTAAACTACCCACCAGGCACTGTCCCTAACCCGGATCACGGGCCGAGGTTGAGATGTCCAATACGATCAGAGTGGTATTTCAACAACGACTCCACCCCAACTGGCGTTGAGGCATCACAGTCTCCCACCTATCCTACACAAACCGAACCGAACACCAATACCAAGCTATAGTGAAGGTCCCGGGGTCTTTTCGTCCTGCCGCGCGTAACGAGCATCTTTACTCGTACTGCAATTTCGCCGGGTCTGTGGTTGAGACAGCAGGGAAGTCGTTACGCCATTCGTGCAGGTCGGAACTTACCCGACAAGGAATTTCGCTACCTTAGGATGGTTATAGTTACCACCGCCGTTTACTGGGGCTTAAATTCTCCGCTTCGACCACACAATGGCCTAACAGGTCCTCTTAACCTTCCAGCACCGGGCAGGCGTCAGTCCGTATACCTCGACTTGAATGTCTTCGCACGGACCTGTGTTTTTAGTAAACAGTCGCTTCCCTCTATTCTCTGCGGCCACAACCAGCTCAACCACGTCGGTCACCAGTCATGGCCCCCCTTCTCCCGAAGTTACGGGGGCATTTTGCCGAATTCCTTAACCACAGTTCTCCCGATCGCCTTAGTATTCTCTACCTGACCACCTGTGTCGGTTTCGGGTACGGGCCGTATATCCACATCGCTAGAGGCTTTTCTCGGCAGCATAGGATCACCAACTTCCCCAAAAACGGGTACGCATCACGCCTCACCCTATATGTGCTCCGGATTTACCTAGAACACGGGCCACACGCTTACACCACGACATCCATCACGTGGCACGGCTACCTTCCTGCGTCACCCCATCACTTGGCTACTACCAGTTCAGGTCCCCAGCATCACACACACCAACCAACCTAAAAGGCTGGCACACGGCGCATGATCAGGTGGGTTAGTATCCCTGATTCACCATGGGCGCGGACACACGGGTACGGGAATATCAACCCGTTATCCATCGACTACGCCTGTCGGCCTCGCCTTAGGTCCCGACTCACCCTGGGAGGATTAACCTGGCCCAGGAACCCTTAGTCATTCGGCGGAGGAGTTTTCCACTCCTCATTCGCTACTCATGCCTGCATTCTCACTCGCGCACACTCCACACTGACGGTTACCCCAGCGCTTCACAGCACATACGCGACGCTCCCCTACCCAACCACCAATGGTGATTGCCGCGGCTTCGGCGGTGTACTTGAGCCCCACTACATTGTCGGCGCAGAACCACTCGACCAGTGAGCTATTACGCACTCTTTCAAGGATGGCTGCTTCTAAGCCAACCTCCTGGTTGTCTTCGCGATCCCACATCCTTTTCCACTTAGCACACCCTTAGGGGCCTTAGCCGGCGATCTGGGCTGTTTCCCTCTCGACTACGAAGCTTATCCCCCGCAGTCTCACTGCCGTGCTCTAACCTCACCGGCATTCGGAGTTTGGCTGATGTCGCTAAGATGATAGTCCCGCTAAACCAACCAGTAGCTCTACCTCCAGGAGGAAACACACGACGCTGCACCTAAATGCATTTCGGGGAGAACCAGCTATCACGGAGTTTGATTGGCCTTTCACCCCTACCCACAACTCATCCCCTCAGTTTTCAACCTAAGTGGGTTCGCGCCTCCACAGAGTCTTACCTCTGCTTCACACTGGCCATGGGTAGATCACCCCGCTTCGGGTCCAGGACATGCCACTGACAACACACTAATTAGTATTCGCTTTCGCTACGACTACCCCACCAAACGGGTTAACCTCGCGACATGCCGCTGACTCGCAGGCTCATTCTTCAAAAGGCACGCCATCACCCCAAAAAAGAGGCTCTGACGGATTGTAAGCACATGGTTTCAGGTACTATTTCACTCCCCTCCCGGGGTACTTTTCACCATTCCCTCACGGTACTAATCCGCTATCGGTCACAACAGGTATTTAGGCTTACCGGGTGGTCCCGGCAGATTCACAGCAGATTCCACGAGCCCACTGCTACTCGGGCAACACACCAATCACGCTTGCAGGTGTTTCACGTACCGGACTCTCACCGTCTACGGCAGGACATTCCAATCCACTTCCGCTACACCCACAAAAAACGCAACGCAGGACTAGCAGACCCTGCACAAATGCATCCCCACAACCCCACGCACGCAACCCCTGCCAGGTATCACACGCACGCGGTTTAGCCTCATCCACGTTCGTTCGCCACTACTAACGGAATCACAATTGTTTTCTACTCCTACGGGTACTGAGATGTTTCACTTCCCCGCGTAACCACCAATCAGACTATGAATTCATCTAACGGCGACCGCCCACAACGACGGCCAGGTTTCCCCATTCGGACACCCTCGGATCAACGCTTAGTTGGCAGCTCCCCGAGGCCTATCGCAGCCTCTCACGTCCTTCATCGGCCTATCATGCCAAGGCATCCACCATGCGCCCTTACAACACAACACACAAACAACTAAGAACAACCACAACAGAAAAACTGCTGAAAAATCGAACTTACAGAAAAACAAGATGCTCGCGTCCACTATCCAGTTCTCACACAACACCCACACACCACAGAACAAACCACCAACCAGCAGCCCACCTGCAGCATGCAGCAACCTGTAAACAGGAACAACAACACATGTGCCATCCCAGACACCCAACAGCGCACCAACAACCAACCAACACAAAAAAAAGGGAAAACACCACAAACGTTTGACCATCACACGCACACGCGCAGACCACCATCACTACAGCAGCCTGACCAGCAGGTGTTCCACCCAAAAAACAAAAAAGCCACACGCCACCAACACGATGACCCATGACAGAAGAAAAAATACTCTCCTTAGAAAGGAGGTGATCCAGCCGCACCTTCCGGTACGGCTACCTTGTTACGACTTCGTCCCAATCGCCAATCCCACCTTCGACAGCTCCCTAACGAGTTTAGGCCACTGGCTTCGGGTGTTACCGACTTTCATGACGTGACGGGCGGTGTGTACAAGGCCCGGGAACGTATTCACCGCAGCGTTGCTGATCTGCGATTACTAGCGACTCCGACTTCACGGGGTCGAGTTGCAGACCCCGATCCGAACTGAGACCGGCTTTACGGGATTAGCTCGCCCTCACGGACTGGCAACCCACTGTACCGACCATTGTAGCATGTGTGAAGCCCTGGACATAAGGGGCATGATGATTTGACGTCATCCCCACCTTCCTCCGAGTTAACCCCGGCAGTTTCTTACGAGTCCCCACCACAACGTGCTGGCAACATAAGACAAGGGTTGCGCTCGTTGCGGGACTTAACCCAACATCTCACGACACGAGCTGACGACAACCATGCACCACCTGTATACAAGCCACAAGGGAAACACCATCTCTGGCGCGATCCTGTATATGTCAAGCCCAGGTAAGGTTCTTCGCGTTGCATCGAATTAATCCACATGCTCCGCCGCTTGTGCGGGCCCCCGTCAATTCCTTTGAGTTTTAGCCTTGCGGCCGTACTCCCCAGGCGGGGCGCTTAATGCGTTAGCTACGGCACGGATCCCGTGGAAGGAAACCCACACCTAGCGCCCACCGTTTACGGCATGGACTACCAGGGTATCTAATCCTGTTCGCTCCCCATGCTTTCGCTCCTCAGCGTCAGTTACTGCCCAGAGACCCGCCTTCGCCACCGGTGTTCCTCCTGATATCTGCGCATTTCACCGCTACACCAGGAATTCCAGTCTCCCCTACAGTACTCAAGTTATGCCCGTATCGCCTGCACGCCCGGAGTTAAGCCCCGGAATTTCACAGACGACGCGACAAACCACCTACGAGCTCTTTACGCCCAGTAATTCCGGACAACGCTCGCACCCTACGTATTACCGCGGCTGCTGGCACGTAGTTAGCCGGTGCTTCTTCTCCATCTACCGTCAGAAACCCTTCGTCGATGGTGAAAGGAGTTTACAACCCGAAGGCCGTCATCCCCCACGCGGCGTCGCTGCATCAGGCTTCCGCCCATTGTGCAATATTCCCCACTGCTGCCTCCCGTAGGAGTCTGGGCCGTGTCTCAGTCCCAATGTGGCCGTCCACCCTCTCAGGCCGGCTACCCGTCGCCGCCTTGGTAGGCCATTACCCCACCAACAAGCTGATAGGCCGCGGGCCCATCCCACACCGAAAAAACTTTCCACCACAGTATCCACACCATGGTCCTATCCGGTATTAGACCCAGTTTCCCAGGCTTATCCCGAAGTGCAGGGCAGGTCACCCACGTGTTACTCACCCGTTCGCCACTCGTGTACCCCAGCAAGCTGGAGCCTTACCGTTCGACTTGCATGTGTTAAGCACGCCGCCAGCGTTCGTCCTGAGCCAGGATCAAACCCTCCATCAAAAACCCTTCAAATCAGAAGAATCACAAAAACAATGAAAGGCCCAAAAACCTGACAAAAACAAAACAAACAACCACCACACACCAAAAAATGCGCGGCCTGGCCGTTATCCAAAAATAAAACGTTCCCTCTTCCGAACCGACGAGGCCAAAAGAAAAGAGAACACATGATCTTTCCCACAAATGAAAAAACCACGCGAAAAGCACCCATCAATAAAGGCGCCGCCACACGATCCATCACCCGCAAGCACAAAAGGACCCAAAACAAACAAAGGCCCCCGGCACCCACCAGCAACACACGCGCACACGACAACCAAACAAGCACTTTCCCAAAAAGTATTAGTTAGTACATCGGCACACTATTGAGTTCTCACACAACACACACCCACAAAACAACCACCACAACCAAGCAGCAGCCACCCCGTGAGC
>NZ_JVVM01000004.1 GCF_001054325.1 Corynebacterium vitaeruminis
CTACTTCTCCTGGTCGAAAGTGGTGATGCATTCACCGCCTGAACCTACCGGGCGATTTTTGTCATAAACGCAGTCAGTAACTCGGATCGGTCCACAACCGCCAGCCATAAACGAAAAACGGGCCCGAATAAGGAGCAAAACCTTATCCGGACCCGAATTGCAGTGTTTGATTAACGGTTATACAGCCGTAGGACTCAAATCTAACCAGCTCAAAACCCGCAAGCCTCAAACCTTAAGCGTTCTTTTCCGCCTCTTCGGCTTCCTTCTGAGCCTTCAGAAGGCGAGCGGCGTTACGACGACGCTTGCGCAGCAGGTCAATGCGCTCATCCAGCAGCACATCGAGCTCCTCAATGGAGCGGCGCTCACGGAGCATATCCCAGTGAGTCCTCGGCGGCTTAACCGGCTTAGCTTCAGTGCCTTCGCCCTCGACCAGCTCACCAATCTGGCCATTCTTGCATAGCCATTCACCTGGAATTTCCGCGTCATCCGCGAACGGGACCTCAAAGATCTCGCCGGATTCAGTGCGGTAGCGGACCATCATTCGCGGCGCGAGGTCATGATCGCGATCGGTCTCATACGAAACGGCGCCCATGCGGCTGCCGCGAAGAACTCGATCTGCCATGTGGAACGTGCCCCCTTTGGTAGAAATACTAGACCACATATTATAACGCCTAATTCGTTATTCATGCCATAATTGACTTCTGTGTCAGATCAAAAGCCGAGCACAACTACCGCCAATTGCCAGTGGTGTGGCCGCGAAATGGAGGTCGCCATCCGCGGTCGCCGTCGCAAATTTTGCAGCCAAACCTGCCGGCAGCGCGCGTATGAAAAGCGCACTGGCGTGGCAAAAGGCGCTTCCAAGCCCATCGCCGAGCGGATCAATTCGGACTTCACACCGAAGACCGCCGCTGATGCAACGAGCAGGTCTGCAGCCGATGACGTCGTAAAGCGAATAGGGGATGGGCTCTTTGAAGTGCGCTGTCTCGCCGAGGACTTGCGCACCGCGCTTGACGACGGCATGGAGACCGCTGTTCTACAGGAGATTACGCAGGAATTGATTATGAAAACGCGTGAAGTGGAACGGTTTATCCCATAGCGGATTTAAAGGATAGGATGAGCACTATGAATTCTGGTGTCCGTAAGTCGATTATTACTTTGATAGCCGTTGCAGTTGTTGCGCTCGCAATTGTTATTGTGGGGCCAGTTTTGTACCGCGTTTTCACGCATGAAGGGGTGCGCACTGGGGATTTCGAGGCCACGGAACTGCCTGCGGCGACGACTGACGCGAATGGCACCTGGAAGATTATCGGTGGCGATAACTCTCAGAACACCTCCGTTGGCTTTACTTTTAACGAGGTACTACCGGGCAGCAAGCGCACAACATCCGGTTCGACCCACGATGTCACAGGCGAACTGAAGGTTGCTGACAATAAGCTTGAGGACGCATCTATTGTTGTTGACATGGCAACACTGACCAGCGATATTGAACGTCGCGACATCAACGTCCGCAACAACATTTTCAGTGTCGAGCAGTACCCAGAAGCCAAGTTTGAGCTTTCAGAGCCGCTTGACATTTCAAGCATTCCAGATAACGGCCAGTGGGAGAACATCGAGATTCCGGGACGCCTGACCATTCGTGGTGTCACCAATGATGTCACTGTGCCAATGAAGGCCGCTCGTACCGAAAACCTGGTTTTGCTCTCAGGCAATCTGCCGATTAACCGCCTGGACTACAACGTGCGTCTACCACAGTTCGTAGCTGCAACCATCAACGAGAACGGCGAACTAAATCTGCGTATCGTCGCAGAGAAGCAGGATGCGTAAGCACTATCAGACGCCCCGTTTCGTCACTGTGACGTAATATAGCTATTTAGCCGCACACCACAAAGACCCACGAGAAACGATTCTGGTGGGCCAGTTGGGAGTCACAACGTTATGAACACCTACGAAGCAATGTTGCTCGCACGAAAGGTGCGAATGGTACTACTGATCGTCTTCATTGCATTCATGGCCTACAAGGGCGTGTGGTGGCTCGTGGCCGTCGGCATATTATTGATTGGCATGACACTATGGCAGAACAAGCGACTGCGTGAAGAGATCGCTGTCCGCAATGCGGATGAGCTCGGAGCCGACGCCAAGGCCAATGAATCCGGTGGCGCGGACAAGCGGAACAGGTAAGCCAGCTACGCAACGCCACCATAGGCCGAGCCACCGTAAGCCGCGCCGCCATAGGCCGAGCCACCGGAGGCCGAGCCATCGGAGGCCGAGCCATCGTAAGCCGAGCCGCCATAATCAGACAAACGCCAACACTGAGACAGCCAACCTGGAACGCAAGCACCAAGACAGAAAAGCAGCCAACCTGGGAATTCAGGAAACCCCAGGCCTAACCACTTTCAACATTTGGCCGATAATATACATTATGACATTTTGGCCTTAACGTCCCATCCTCCCCCTTTGCCCGCCGTCATGCCAGATTCGCTCAGTAAATCTGCCAAGTAGGACCGCTCAGTAAACCTACTCAGCAAACAACTATTTTTCGCTACACGTCTATTCAGGAATTTTTAGTAAAATTTCCCGCATGCCTGAACTCTCAGACACATCCAGTAGCTCCGACAGACCCAACACGTCCGACACGTCAGATAGATCTGACTCGTCCGACGACCCTGAGCCTCACGCCAACGTAGACGGGCTCTCTGTAGCCGCAGTAAGCGCAATCACCGAGACAACCGCAACCGCCTCAACGACCGCAACAGCCGCTTCAGGTGATGCCGCGTGATTGTATCCGCGCTCATTGTATTTGCAGTTTTTCTTTTTCTCGTTTTCGGGAACGCCATTTTCGTTGCCGTCGAGTTCTCCTACCTCACGGTTAATAGAAATGACGTCAAGAAAGCCGCAGACTCCGGCTCAAGATCCGCGTACTTGGTAGACCGTGCCCTATCACAGACCTCTACTAATCTCTCCGGCGCACAGCTGGGAATTACGGTCACCAGCCTCCTTGCTGGTTTCCTTACCGGGCCTTCCCTCGGAGTGCTCCTCGAAGCCGCTTTTGGCGGTACCAGCATCTCTCCCACCACCGTCACGGCGATTAGTACCACGGGCGCATTCATCATCGCGACCTTCACTCAAATGGTCTTTGGTGAACTCGTACCAAAAAATTGGGCCATCGCAGAGCCCGGAAAAGTCGTAAACCTTGTGGTCAGGCCACAAAACGCCTTTATGTTCACTTTTGGTTGGCTGGTGTGGTTACTCAACAGTTCGGCTAATTGGGTACTGAAAAAACTCGGCTTCTCCCCTGAGGAAGAGGTCGCCAGTGCCAGGACTGCGGAGGAACTCCGTGCCGTCGTCACGCGCTCTGGCGATGAAGGAACCATCAATCCACAGACAGCGGAGCTGGTCGCTCGGTCCATTGAGTTCGGCGAGCGCACGGCAGCTGATGTGATGACGCCACGCACGCAGATTATCTTCGTTGAAGATCAGAGCGTCGCCGAGATGCTGACGATCGTCGCCGACTCTGGGCACGCCCGCTTCCCCGTTGTTGGCGACAGCGTCGACGACATTCGCGGCGTGGTGCACTACACCGATCTGCTCAGCGCGCCGCATGCACAACGCTTGACGACGTCCGCTGCGAGCCTAGCCAAGGACGTGCTTGTGGTGAACGACTCGACCACACTCGATCCGCTGATGCGCCAACTACGTGAGGACGAATACCAGTTTGCGGTGGTCGTCGATGAGTACGGCGGCACGGACGGCATCGTGACTCTGGAGGACCTCGTTGAGGAAATCGTCGGTGAAATCGACGATGAGCAGGATGATCGCTCGTTACTCTACAGTCGGATCAGCCCCAATACGGTGATTGTCTCCGGCCTTATGCGCCCGGATGAACTCGGAGAGATTCTGAATCTGGTTTTGCCGGAGGGCGATGAATCCGACACGATTGGCGGATTTATTACCGAGCGCTTAGATCGCATGCCGCGTTTCGGCGACACGATTACGGTCGAAGCCACCGACCATGAAAACCTCGATGAGGAAGGCCTGCCCACCACCGCTGAAGCCTCCTTCCGCGTTGAGCGTATGGCGCGCCACCGCGTTGGCCGCATTCGGGTTCAGGTGGATCGCGTCGGAAATAAAGTCGCGCACACGTATGACGGCGCTCATCAGGATGACGCTGATCACGACCGCAGCCAGCACAGCGACAGCGAACGGGAGGGCTAAACCATGCCACTAATTACTCTAATTCTGCTGCTAGCCCTCAATGCCTGGTTCGTCGCCGCTGAATTTGCGATGGTCTCCGCTCGCCGCGACCAGATTGAACCAGATGCTGTCAATGGCTCTACCAGCGCAAAGTACGCGCTGCGCGGTATCGAGAACGTGTCGGTGTCACTAGCTGCAACGCAGCTGGGCATTACCGCCTCTTCCCTGCTCATCGGTGCCGTCGGTGAGCCTGCAATTGCACATTTCTTCGAGCCCTTCATGACAGAATTTGGACTGCCCGCGGGCACTGCTCACGTTGTTGCGCTGGTATTGGCGCTGCTCATCGTCACTTTCTTGCACATGGTCGTCGGCGAAATGGTGCCGAAGAATATCGCAATTTCCGCTCCCAGCCCAACGGCGAAGTTCGTGGCTATCCCACTGCACATCATCGTGCGGGTGCTCAACCCAGTTATTTGGGCGATGAACACGACTGCGAACGCCGTGGTTCGCAAGGTTCTGCGTGCCACGCCAAAGGACGAGGTCGATTCCTCTTTCACCGCTAGTCAGGTTCAGGATTTCGTCGCCGAGTCCGGGCGTCAGGGACTTCTCGACAATGATGAGCTGGCTTTACTCCACAAGGCCCTCGGCTTCGAGCAACTCACCGCCGCTGACGTCACGATGCAACCTGACACGCTCGTCACCGTTGCGCCAGACGCCACCGTCGCTGACATCGAAGCGCTCAGTGCCCGCACGCGTTTTTCCCGCTTCCCCATCGTCGATAGGGACGGCAGTTTCATCGGCTACATTCACGTCAAGGATTTGCTCTCGCTTGACGACGATCACCGCGACCAGCCTTTCCCGCGGAATCTGATTCGCACCTTCGCAAGCGTTAGCCCTGAAGCCAAGCTCCAGTCGGTCATGCGGCTTATGCAGCGCGAACAGGCACACTTCGCATTGGTGACGGAGGAAAATAGTACTTCGGAGAGCTCAGCAGGTTCAGAGAGCTCAGCGGCCTCGGCAGGTGTGGCGAATTCCGTGAACGGCATTGTCGCCCTGGAGGATGTACTAGAAGAGCTCGTCGGCGAAGTCCGCCAGGCAACTGCCTAGCGAGTGCGCCGACGAGCCCCGTCGATTCAAGCTGGTTACTAATTACTGAAGCTAATTAGCTGATTACTTCAGTGCGGCCAGTGCGGAGTCGTAGTCCGGCTCCGTCGTGATTTCATCGACCAGCTGGTTGTAAATGACCTTGCCCTCTTCGTCAGTGACGACAACGGCACGAGCCAGCAGACCGGCGAGCGGGCCATCCTGCTGAACGACACCGAAGGCCTCGCCGAAGCCGTGGCGGAAGTCCGAAGCAACTTCAACGTTATCCAGGCCCTCTGCAGCGCAGAAGCGACCGAGAGCGAACGGCAGATCGCGCGAAACGTTAACTACAACAGTGTTCTCTAGCCCAGCAGCGTCCTCATTGAAGTGACGCACCGAAGCTGCACAGACGCCGGTGTCTACAGACGGGAAGATGTTGTAGACGACCTTCTTACCAGCGAAGGTCTGATTGGTGACCTCAGCGAGGTCACCACCGGTGAGGGTAAACTCCGGAGCCTTGTTGCCCACCTGGGGCAGGTCGCCGGAAAGTTGAACTGGGTTGGACTGAAATGCGGTTTGTGTCATAGCGCCCTTTTTACCGCCTTTCGTCGGGATCCTCCAGGCTCTTTCCGGGAAATCAGTAGAATCGTGACAGAAAAGAAATTCCAGGCCGCGATTTTCAGCGGCTTTCTAGGTTGATTCTCCGAGGAAGGCAACAATGAGTTTGATTACCGCAATTGTGTCCATCGATGTCGAATCCGACAAGATTCCGGAGGCCGCCGAGACCATCGTCGAGATCAACGGGGTGACTGAGGTCTACTCCGTTACTGGTGACTGGGACTTGGTCGTCGTAGTGCGCGCGACTAACCACGATGATCTGGCGGAAATCATTCCAAACCTCATCAGCAAGGTCGACGGTGTCATTCGCACTCAGACCCAGCTGGCTTTCCGCACCTACTCGCAGCACGATCTGGAAAGTGCATTCTCCATCGGACTGGAGTAGGCGCAGCTTCTTCCTCCGAGTAGCTTGGAACGCGCGAGCTACTTAACCACTTCCGCCATCGCGCGGCCTGCCTGGCGGCCACTGAAAATACAGCCACCCAGGAATGTGCCCTCCAGCGCATTGTTACCGTGGACGCCACCGCCGCCGAAGCCAGAGGCCTCACCTGCGGCGTAGAGCCCCTCAAAGGGAGTTCCGTCCGGGTGCAAGCACTGGCCGTCGAGGGTCGTCTCAATGCCGCCGAGCGTCTTGCGGGTCAGCATGCGCAGACGAATAGCAATCAGCGGGCCATTCTTCGGATCCAAAATCGGTGACGGAGGCACGGAGCGGATGATTTTGTCGCCGAGGAAATTCCGGGCCACGTTGACGTAATTGACCTGGTAGTCCTTTGAGAAAGGATTACCGGTCTGCATGTCGCGCTGGCGAATCTGATCCTCGAGCTTCTCCAGGTCAATCTTCGGCGCTGCGGCTCCGGACTCGCTGCCCGAGCCAGACTCTCCGCCAGAGCTCGCCTCGACGATCTCATTCATCCCCTCGACCAGCTTCGGCAGACTGTCGGCGACCACCCAGTCCTCGCCGTTATCCATGAATGCCTGAATAGGCCCGGCGACACCAGCGGTCACCTTGCCAATCAGCTTCTTGATCTCCTTGTCCGTCAGGTCCGGATTCTGTTCGGAGCCAGAGAAGATGAACTCCTTGGCCACGATGTTCTTATTCAGCACAAACCAGGAATAGGAATGGCCGGTCGACAGAATGTGCTTCATCGTGCCAACCGTATCCGCGCCCGGAATATATGGCGCAGGCAGGCGGTTTCCTTCCGCGTCGAACCACATGGCCGACGGCCCCGGGATGATTCGAATACCGTGATTCGGCCACACCGGATCCCAGTTCTTCATACCTTCGGTGTAGTGCCACATGCGGTCGCGGTTGACCAGATTCGCACCGGCCTGCTCCGCAATCTCGATGCCGCGACCGTCAACATGCTCCGGCACACCGCAGACCATATCTTTCGGCATCTCGCCCAGACGCTCGGTCGGCCAGCACTTACGTACGGCTTCCAGATTGCCGCCAACACCGCCCGTCGCAATGCACACAGCCGACCCGCGGATCTCGAAGTTCTTCCCTGTTTCCTCGCGTGACGACGCCACTCCCCGCTCCAAGGATTCACAGGGAACCAGGATCTTGCCACGCACGCCGACGGCGCGGCCATCTTCGACAATCACCTCGTCAACGCGGTGGCGATGGCAGTATTCCACCAGCCCCTTCTTCGCAGCCGCGGCGACCGGTTCTGCGAAAACGCGGACAATCTCGGGACCTGTGCCCCAGGTCAAGTGGAATCGGGGTACCGAGTTGCCGTGACCGTCGGCACGCCCTTCGCCGCGTTCCGCCCACCCGACGACTGGCAGGAACTTCACGCCGAGATTGCGGAGGTAGTTGCGCTTCTCCCCTGCTGCAAAGTTGAGGTAGGCCTTGGCCCACTTGCGTCCCCAGTTATCTTCCTCGCGGTCGAACTGTGCGGAGTTGAACCAGTCAGCTTCGGCGAGCTCGCGGTTGTCCTTAACTCCCAGGCGACGCTGCTCCGGCGAGTCGACGAGGAAGATTCCTCCCAGCGACCAGAAGGCCTGTCCACCGAGGTTGTTGGCGTTTTCCTGATCGACCAGGATGACCTTCTTGCCGGCCTGCGTGGCCTCATACGTCGCGACTAATCCGGCAAGTCCGGCGCCGACGACAACAATGTCTGCAGTACGTGTGGTGCTCTGTGCGTTCATAATTTCGTTTTTAGACCCTAAACAACTTCGCTGGGGTGGTTTTACCTAAAAAACCTCATTTATTTTTACCGACCTTATTTGTCCCGTGAGCGTGCAGCGAACGCTAGAGCTGCCCGATACTAGTGAGGCCTGCGTGGCGCATGCACAAGTTCGACCTGCACAAGCGTGACTCTTTCTGCACGCACGAGCGCTTCAAACAGCGACAGGTAGTAATTCCACATCCTCCGGAACACGCGGTCGTAGCCGATACCAGCAGCTTCACGCGCATGAGCTGCAAAGAAATCGCGCTGGAGCTGCAGGGTCGTCGCGAAGTGCGAGGGAATGTATTCCTCCGCCGCGATGCGCAAACCGGTTTCCCGGTCGACCATCTTGCGCAGCTCCTCCATAGTGAAAAGCTGTAGCTGTGGCCACACGTATGCGCGCACGAGGTCTAAGCTTCGCTCGGCAAGCGCATCAAACTTGTCTGTGGCCACGACCATTTGAACGACAATGGTGCCGCGATCGACAAGTAGACGCTCGGCGCTCTTCAGCCAACGCAGCGCACCCGCACGACCGAAGGTCTCCAGGCGCCCGACGTTGATGACCGCCTCGAAGTCAGACTCGAATTCGCGTGGCGACGGAATGTTGCGGTCCATCTGAATCACATCGACCGCACCGCGCAAGCCGGCCTTTTCCACCCGTTCCAGCACTGTGTCGGTGTGATCATCAGAAACGGTAATAACCTCTGCGCCCGCTCCCCTTTCTGCAGCTCGAAGTCCAATTTCTCCGCCTGCCGACGGCCACTCGGCCACACGGTCGCCGGCCCGCACTCGAGCAAGATCGAGCAGGTGCTCAATATTGCGCACCTGGGCGTGCAGAAAATCAGCACGCGCGACAGACTTCGGGGCATCAACATAAGTCACGTCGACAGGCCAGTGCGAGGGAACTCCGCCCTTGCCAGCACCGCGGGCATAGTTGGGAATCTGTTCACGCGACGAGGTTCGCACTCCGGAGGCAAATAGGCCGGAACCACCCATCAACAGTTCGCCTGCGTAGAGCTCCAGTAGTGAGCTCGGTAACTCGCCTGCCATGTCCGGACCATCAAGGCGTGGACGTGAACGTGCGACTTTCATTAGGCTACGCGCTAGCGGCCCCAACGAGGCAATGTCCAACTCAGCACTGAGTAGTCGACTGAGAAGCTCGGGCAAGTCATCAGTAGACCACTCACCCGCGAGATAGGACTCCCCCAATCCGAGCCATTCCGAATCAGCCAGCCGAGAATAAAAAACAGGATTAATGACGCTGAAAACGACTGGACGCAATGTGACGGAATCATCGGGAGATTCACTGTCACTGCGGGAACTGGCGCCACCGACACCGTCGATAGCCAAATCGGCGTCACTCGTCGACCGAGTAATGAAGGACTCCCCGACAAACTCGCCGGATTCAACCAGTTCAATGCCGTTGTTCTGGCAGAGCCGCTCGAATGAGCGCTCCATTACTTCAGCACGTTTCGCCAGGAAACGGCCCTCTGGAATACGCGCAACCCGAGGCCATCGCTCTGCGTCAATTGCCTGCCGGCTTGCCGAATTCACCCTGCCCGAACCTCCTAACAATCGCGCCGCGTAAAGGTACGAATAACGAACTGAGTTTGTTCTCGAAGCCTACCGCGCAGGGACCCAGAATAGGCGGTGGCGCACCGAGAGGATTACTATTGTGGCTTGCCGGCTAAAAGCCGAATCAAAACTTCGAGAACTTTAAAGTCTGTGAGGAGAAAATACATGACCGAGACTCCGTACCGCCCGCACTCCGGACGTCCGCACGTGGTCGTCATCGGTTCGGGTTTCGGTGGCTTGTTCGCGGCGAAGAAGTTGCAGGACGCCGAGGTCGACGTCACTCTCATCGACCGCACTAACCACCACCTGTTCCAGCCACTGCTCTACCAGGTAGCAACGGGCATCCTTTCCTCGGGCGAAATCGCTCCGTCTACTCGCACCATCTTCGACGGTGTTCAGAACGTTCGTGTTGTCAAGGGCGATGTCACCGACATCGACGTCGAAAAGCAGGTCGTGACTTCGGAACTGGGTCACCAGACTTCCAAGTGGGAATACGACCACCTCCTGGTCGCCGCTGGCGCTGGCCAGTCCTACTTCGGCAATGATCACTTTGCCGAGTTTGCTCCGGGTATGAAGAACATCGACGATGCACTCGAGATTCGCGCCCGTATCATTGGCGCATTCGAGCGCGCCGAGCTGACCGACGATCCGACTGAGCGCGAGCGTCTGCTGACCTTCGTGGTCGTCGGTGCTGGCCCGACCGGTGTTGAGCTTGCTGGTCAGCTGGCCGAGCTGGCTAACCGCACTCTCGCATCGTCTTACCGCAGCTACAACCCGCACGCTGCACGTGTCGTGTTGCTCGACGGCGCACCGCAGGTTCTGCCGCCGTTCGGCAAGCGTCTGGGCCGTAAGGCTCAGAAGTCCTTGGAGAAGATGGGTGTCATCGTCAAGTTGGGCGCGATGGTGACCGACGTCAACGAAGAGGGCGTCACC
Organism: Corynebacterium vitaeruminis; assembly: GCF_001054325.1. Taxonomy (GTDB): domain Bacteria; phylum Actinomycetota; class Actinomycetes; order Mycobacteriales; family Mycobacteriaceae; genus Corynebacterium; species Corynebacterium vitaeruminis_A. The sequence continues at coordinate 10,572 of NZ_JVVM01000004.1, forward strand.
TACAAGAATATGAAGGATGAAACCGAGGAGTTCATCCCGTCGTTCTGCAAGATTTGGTCCGCTGGCGTGTCCGCCTCCCCGCTGGGCAAGATGATTGCCGAGCAGACTGGTGCCGAGACTGACCGCGCTGGCCGTGTCATTGTCAACGAGGACATGACAGCTGGTGACTGCAAGAACGTTTACGTCGTGGGCGATATGTCCAACCGCGAGAACCTGCCGGGTGTTGCTCAGGTTGCTATTCAGGGCGGCGAGTATGTCGCTGACAACATTGCTGCCGAGGCAGACGGCCGCGATGTCGCGGAGCGCCAGCCGTTCGAGTACTTCGACAAGGGCTCCATGGCAACCGTCTCCCGCTTCTCTGCCGTGGCGAAGATGGGCAAGGTTGAGGTCTCCGGCTTCATCGGCTGGGTCCTGTGGCTGGCTGTCCACCTGATGTTCCTGGTGGGCTTCCGCAACCGCCTCGTCTCCTGCGTCAGCTGGGGTCTGAATGTTCTGGACCGCAACCGTTGGCAGATGGTTTCCACCCGCCAGCAGATGTACGCACGCAATGCAATCAATCGCCTGGCCGAGCTCAACAAGGACAAGGCTGAGCAGGATCTGCCTCTGGAAGTTCGCGACACCCGCCGCGAACACCGCGCAAATAAGAACAAGTAGTTAACTTGCAGGTGGCTAGGTTAGAAAACAGCTAACCAAGGTTAACCACCTGTGAGTTCCCTATCTGGCCCGTTACCACCTACAACGATTTGCTATAGCGACCTGCCCTAAAGAGACTTGTCGAGTACCGCAATTCGTAGGTTGGTGCGGGCCAGCAGTTTTTCATCTGCCTTGCGGGTGTGTTCAATGCGCCACAATTGCATGGTGCGCCCCAAGTATTCTGGCTCGGCCGTGGTAACGATTACCTCGCCAGCTCGAGCAGAGCGGTAAAAATCGGTGTTGTTGTTCACCCCGACGACCGGCTTCTTCGCACCACAGGCAACGAAACCGGCAAGAGAGCCAGCGGTCTCACCTAGCGAGCAGTAAACACCACCATTGGCTAGGCCCCACGGCTGCAAGTGGTCGGCTCCGACCTCGAGCTCCATCTGAATTCGCTCCGGTCCGACATGGACGAACTTCGTGCCCAGCAAGGTATCTAGACCACCGATTCCGTTATCGCCCAAGGTGCTGTTAAAAACAGTCAGCTCCTCATCGCTCAAGGCTTCCTGGCTCGCCTTCGTCACCAGCGCCATATACTTGCGCAGCCCCTTCATCCGTGCCACCTCGGCGGCGGAAGCTGCAGAGTTAGAGCCCTGTGAACTGCCATTATTCGCAAAAGTCTCGTTGGTCATGCCAAACATTGTGCCAGCACACACTATCGTTCGTGGCAGTTTTAGCATTAAAAGCAGCAGCAATTTCTGACTCCCGGATACAACGAATCCGGGCCAGGCTTTAATATGGTGGGCATGACCGATAACAATGAACTCGCACAAATTGGTGTCGTCGGGCTCGCCGTCATGGGCTCGAATATCGCACGCAACTTCGCCCACAAGGGTCACACCGTTGCCGTGTACAACCGCAGCCCGGAGAAAACTCGCACCCTCATCGCTGAACACGGTGATGAAGGCTCATTCATCCCGTCCGAGACCATTGATGAGTTCGTCGCTTCGCTGGAGCGCCCGCGTCGCGCTCTGATTATGGTTCAGGCAGGTGCCGCTACTGATGCGGTCATCGATCAGCTTGCCGACGTGATGGAGCCCGGCGACATCATCATTGATGGCGGTAACTCCCTCTACACAGACACCATCCGTCGTGAGAAGGCTATTCGCGCCCGTGGCCTGCACTATGTCGGCACTGGTATTTCCGGTGGTGAGGAAGGTGCTCTGACCGGCCCTTCCATCATGCCGGGTGGCACGAAGGAGTCCTACGAGTCCCTCGGCCCGCTGCTGGAATCCATCTCCGCTCACGTTGACGGAGTGCCGTGCTGTACTCACATTTCCTCCGATGGTGCTGGCCACTTTGTGAAGATGGTCCACAACGGCATCGAGTACGCGGATATGCAGGTCATCGGCGAGGCCTACCACCTGCTGCGCGAAGCCGCTGGCCTCACCCCTGCCGAGATTGCAGATATCTTCCGCGAGTGGAACGAAGGCGACCTAGACTCCTACTTGGTCGAGATCACCGCTGAGGTTCTCTCTCAGGTCGATGAGAAGACAGGCAAGCCGTTGGTCGATGTCATCGTGGATGCCGCTGGCCAGAAGGGCACCGGCCGTTGGACGGTGAAGGCCGCATTGGACTTGGGTATTCCGGTCACTGGTATTGGCGAAGCCGTGTTCGCTCGCGCGCTGTCGTCTTCCCTTGCTCAGCGTGAGGCCGCGCGGGACCTGCCGTCGGGAAGCCTGGCTAAGGCTCCGGAGGATCGCGATGCTTTTGTGGAGCGCGTCCGTAAGGCTCTGTACGCCTCCAAGATCATTGCCTACTCGCAGGGCTTTGATGAAATTAACGCTGGTGCCAAGGAGTACGGCTGGGAAATTGACCGCGGTGCGCTGGCAACGATCTGGCGTGGTGGCTGCATCATTCGTGCTCAGTTCCTGAACCGCATCAAGGAAGCATACGACCGCAATCCGGAGCTGCCGGCGCTGGTGCTCGATGAATACTTCCGTGAACAGGTCACTGAGTGCCTCGACGCATGGCGCGATGTTGTTGTCACGGCGGCGCAGATGGGTATTCCAGCTCCGGTGTTCTCATCCTCGCTGGCGTACTACGACGGCCTGCGTGCGGAGCGTCTGCCGGCAGCACTGGTTCAGGGTCAGCGTGACTACTTCGGTGCGCACACATATCAGCGCGTCGATCGCGAGGGCGCCTTCCACACCCTCTGGTCGGGCGATCGCTCCGAGGTTGAGGCGTAACATTTAAATTTGTCGCTTCACGCTCTCAAAGTTAAAGGGGTCTGAGATGCCATTTCCAAAGCAGGCAAAGCCTGAATTCGTACCACGAGTTCTTTCCATCGCCGGCACAGACCCAACCGGCGGAGCTGGCCTGCATGCCGATTTAAAGTCAATCGCCGCTGCCGGCGGTTACGGCATGGGCGTAGTCACCGCTTTGGTATCTCAGAACACCGTGGGCGTGCGCGCCGTCCACACCCCACCTGTTGACTTCCTCGTCGAGCAACTGGCTGCCGTAACTGACGACGTCACCATTGACGCGGTGAAGATTGGCATGTTGGGCTCACGCGAGCTCACACAGGTCGTCACCAACTGGCTTCGGCAGACCAAGCCGGCCGTGGTTGTTCTCGATCCGGTGATGGTCGCCACCTCTGGCGACCGTCTGCTCGACGAAGATGCTCTGGACGCAATGCGTGACTTGGTCGCCGAAGCCACCGTCATCACGCCGAACGTTCCCGAACTGGCGTTGCTTGCCGACGGCCCGGAGGCCAATGACCTCACTGAGTTGATTGAGCAGGCGTTAGAATTCGCGAGCAAGAACGACGTCATCGTAATTGCAAAGACTGGCCACCTAAGTGGTGATGAAGCCGGAAATGCCGTGGCCTTCCCCGGTGGACAGGTTTCTTTCAGCTCGTCTCCACGCATTCACACCGAAAACACCCATGGCACGGGTTGTTCGCTGTCCGCTGCTCTTGCCACACGGATCGGTGGTGGCTCTGCGGTTGATGATGCCCTGCGCTGGACTACGCGCTGGCTCAGTGAGTCCATTCGTTTCGCAGACGACCTCCATGTCGGTCAGGGGCATGGCCCTATTGACCACGGCCACAGGGCTCGTCGCCTGGAAAAGGTCGCACTTCGCCGTATGCAGCCAGTACGCCTGAACTCCAATTTTTCCCAGGAGGATTTCGAAGGGGCCGACGCTGAACAGACACCGCGGGAGTTGGAATCGTTCTTCGGTAGCTCCCTCCAGATTGCGCCGGCGGGCCCCTTTACCGCCCAGCTGTGGCGGGACATCGAAGACATCATCACAGAGATTGGCGACATGTTCAGTGTGCGCTCTCTGCTCCGCGGTGACCTTTCCTCGGAGGAAACCGATTTCTTCGTGGCTCAAGAGGCCTGGTACCTACACCAGGTTTTCCCAGTCCTGTCGCATCTGGCAACCAAAGCACCCTGCCCAAAGGAACAGGTTCTGTGGTCATCACTCGCACAGGAAACCCTGGTACGCGCGCTGGAATTGAGTAATAACACGCTGGAAGAGGCCTCTTCGACCGTCGAGGACATCGAGCCCACAACCATCACTCAACTCCTGTTGGACATACATTCTTCCTGTAGCGCCTTCAATACATATCGGGTCGCTGTGACCAGTATCGTCGCCGAAATGTGGATGTCAGCCGAGCTGAATCTGCAAGGAAAATCCCTGGTTGATAGGGATTCCAAGATTGCGGGCTGGGTGGAAGTATATTCCGACCCCGAGTTTATTGACAGTGTTCAGCAGGCTCTCGGAGTCCTTGAAGAGAATATGTCTAGCGCCAGCGAAGCGGAACTGAAGACCATCCGCAACATCTTCCGTCGTGCCGCCGTTCTTGAGCGTGAGGCCTATGCCCAGCCTGGACGCGGTTGGTAATTTTCTTCGGCTGGTAATTTTCCTGTGCGCCGGACACGCCTATTGCATAGCAATCCGGGGATAGCGGTATCCTAACTAGCATGCCCCCTCCTGCTGAGTCCAGTGATTTCAGACAGTTGGGTACGCCGGAAGCGATTGTGAGCATTCTGCGTGCCCAGCACATAACTTCGCCTACCGCCGTGCAGGTCGCGACTTTGCCAGATGCTTTGGCTGGCAAGGATGTTCTCGCACAGGCCCCCACGGGCTCGGGCAAAACACTCGCATTCGGCATTCCGCTGGTCGCGTTGCTCAATAATGCCTCTCCAGCGCTTCCTGGTTTTCCGCGTGCGCTTATTATTTCACCGACCCGCGAACTTGCCGACCAGATTGCCGATGTCCTCGCTGACATCGGTGCTGCAGCAGGTTTGCGTGTCTTAAGCTTGGTCGGCGGTGACTCCGTGGCCAAGCAGCAGACTCTGCTCGCTGCACCAGTCGATATCGCTGTAGTCACACCAGGTCGCGCACACGATTTGCGCCGCCGCGGTCTACTCAACCTTGAGCAGGTCCTTGCCGTTGTCGTGGACGAAGCGGACATGCTCGCCGATATGGGCTTTTTGCCCGATGTTCTCGGTCTTGTCCGCGCGTGTCCGAAGTCGGCGCAGCGCATGGTCTTTTCCGCCACAATTAACGACGATGCCGCGGGCCTTATCCGCGATCGTCGCGCAAGTAGCACCGAAATTGCGAAGCACAAGGTCACCTCATCCCGGCTGACCATGCGCAATATGCGGCATCTACTGCTGCGTGTGGAGGACAACACCGAGGCAGACGAGGCGGTCGCGTGGATTGCCTCCCGCAAGGATCAGTGCGTCATCTTCGCCAATTCCAAAGCGCGCGTCGTGCAGCTGGCTAAGTTCCTCCAGTTCTACGACATCAAGTTAGGTTTCCTCCACGGCGACCGCGGCCAGGCGACCCGGCGTGCAGTCCTCAAGGCCTTTGCCGACGGTGACATTAATGTCCTCGTCACCACAGATGTGGCCGCTCGTGGCATTGATATCGATGCTCTTGACCTAGTTGTACACGCGGATCCGCCGAGGGACTCGGCGACGTATATTCATCGCTCGGGTCGCACGGCTCGCGCGGGTGCTTCCGGCACGGTAGCGATGATTGTCCGTGACCGTCAGGTGGATCAGGCCCGCGAGCTGCTGGCTGGGGCTGGTGTTGAAGCCGAAGAGCTGCGAGCAGCTCCGGGGCTGCCGCGATTTGTCAAGGAACTGGGTGCACGACGTCCGCGCCGGGCTCGCCAAGATCAAACTCAGTCGGCCCGCGGTGCTAGTGGTGCTGGTTACCGCGGGCGCGGAGGTCCGTCGCCAAGTGGAAAGAATCGTGCTGGCGGTCGCGTACACCGCCCTAAGCGAGGGAAAAAGAAGAAGAGATAATCAGTGGATATTGTTCTGAGTATTGTCGCGGTTGTCGGCTTTATCGCGCTAACCGCTGGCACCGGTCTCTTTGTGGCGTTTGAATTCGCGCTGACAGGACTGGAGCGTTCTGCGATTGACGCCGACCGCGCCCGTTCAGCGGATGCACCTGCTGAGGCCGTTCACAAGGCACATAATCGACTGTCCTTCCACCTCTCAGGTGCACAGCTGGGCATTACGTTGACGACGCTGGCAACTGGTTTCCTCGCAGAGCCGGTGCTGGCGCAGTACTTCACGCCAATGCTGCATTGGATGGGTCTCAGCGACTCCGCAGCGGGGCCTACCGCACTGATTCTTGCACTGATTGTGGCCACGATGTTGTCCATGGTCTATGGCGAGTTGGTACCGAAGAACGTCGCGATTACGGAACCGCTGGCGGTGGCGCGTGTCACGGCTCGTCCAGTGATGGCGTTTAACTGGGTGTTCCACTACTTCATTCAGTCGCTGAATGCCTCGGCGAACTGGCTGGTGCGCAAGCTCGGCATTGAACCTGCCGATGAGCTGGCCTCGGCGCGTTCCCCGCAAGAGTTGGAAGCGTTGGTGCGCAATTCTGCGGAGCAGGGTGCATTGGATGAGTCGAAGGCCGCGGTGCTCGAGTCGTCGTTACGCTTTGGCGAAACTACGGCGGAGGACCTGATGACGCCGCGGTCAACGATTACTTCTCTCGATGTCGATGACACTGCGCTGGATCTGCTGGCTGTCGCTATCGATTCGGGGCACTCCCGTTTCCCTATTACTGACGGCGACCTCGATGCCACTGTCGGTGTCGTCCACGTCAAGGACGCATTTGCGGTGCCTGCGGCGAAGCGCTCAACCACCACCATGCGGGAGGTCGCACGGCCTGTGCCAACGCTGCCGCAGTCCCTGGACGGCGATGCCGTGCTGGAGTCTGTGCGTTCGGCAGGTTCGCAGATTGCGCTGGTCGCCGATGAGTACGGCGGCATCGCCGGCATTGTCACCATCGAAGATGTGGTCGAGGAAATTCTCGGTGAGGTCTGGGATGAGTACGACGACAAGGAGTCCGAGCAGGAGGTCAAGCGTGCAATTGAGGGCTGGAACTGCTCCGGCCTTGTGCGTACCGACGAGCTGCCGACCAAGGTCGGATACTTTGCCCCGGAGGGCAGCTTCGAAACCCTTGGTGGTCTGATTATGTTTGCGCTCGGTCGTATCCCCGAGGTCGGTGATGTCGTCCTGCTGCCAGAGACCGAACGCGATTTCATGGACGAGTTCGAATCGGGCATCGCCGGCCGCTGGTACGCACGCATTCTGGCGATGGATGACCGTCGAGTGGATCGTGCCATTTTGATTCCTGTGACCAACGAGCGTGCTAAGGAGATGTTCAACCTATGAGTGACTGGTTTGGAATCCTCCTGACTTTCTTCTTGCTGTTGGTCAATGCGTTTTTCGTCGGCGCGGAATTCTCGCTTATTGCCGCTCGCCGTGATCGCTTGGAGGCGCTGCTGGCTCAGGGCAAGAAGCGCGCTCGCACAGTTATCGATGCTTCCGAGCACCTGTCGATGATGCTCGCCGCCGCACAGCTGGGCATCACTATTGCCTCGCTGCTGCTTGGTAAGGTCTCTGAGCCAGCGCTGGCGCATCTGATGGAAGGTCCCTTCGAGGCGATGGGTATTCCGGAGTCGCTGCTGCATCCGTTGAGCTTTGCCATCGCATTGATGCTGGTGTCGGTGTTGCACATCATGCTCGGCGAGATGGTTCCGAAGAACATCGCGCTGGCTGGCCCAGAGACGATGGCCATGCTGCTTATTCCAGTTCACATGGTCTTCTACAAGCTGACCAAGCCGTTGTTGCTGCTGTTTAACTGGATGGCTCGCCATACGCTGAGGTTGTTCGGCATTGAGCAGCGCGATGAGCTCGACACCACTGTCGACTCCACGGAGTTGGCGTCGATGATTGCGGAGTCTCGTCAAGAAGGACTCCTTGACAGCGAGGAGCACGTTCGCCTTCGTCGCACTTTGGCTTCGGCCACGCGCACCATTGAAGAGGTGCTCATTCCGCATGAGCAGATCCGCTGCGTCCCGACAGCGCCAACTGTGGGCGACCTAGAGATGGCCGTCACCGAAACCGGCTTCTCCCGGTTCCCCGTTGCTGCGGCCAACAATGAGCCCAACGAATACCGTGGCTATGTTCACGTCAAGGATGTCCTCGACCGCGTCATGGACCCTGCCTCTGGCCCAGAAACAGCCATCCCCGATGATGAAATCCGCCCGATGATCGAGATTCCCATCGACGCCACGCTGGATGAAGGCTTGCGCATCATGCGCCGCTACAGCGCGCACATGGCAGTTGCTGTGCGTGCTCGGATGCCGAAACCACACCTGCGCACGAATGCCCCAGCAAGTATCGCTCCGAAGACCGGAACGTTTTCCGGCGCGGAGCAGATTGGCATTGTGGCACTGGAGGACCTCATTGAGGAACAGGTCGGTGTCGTGCGGGACTGGACTCACGAGGTCTCCCCGCGTCGCGGCGCTGCGTCCAAGGGGGCGAAGGCTGGCGCTGGAAAGGCTGGCACTGCGAAGGTCGGTGCTGGAAAAACTGGCGCCAAGGCAAGTGGTGCCAAGAGCGCACCAAAGCAGCACCCAGCCCCACACCCGACCCGGAACCGACCGGGCAACACACAGGGACGTCAGCAGTGACACCTATGCCCAATCCGTCTTTCGATTGGCGCGAAGCCAAAGCAAGACATATCGCCCGCGTCGAGGCTCTGACCCGCGATCACTTGTCTCGTCGCAGCCGTGGCCAGCGCCACCCGGTCTGGGACTTCATCTTCGAGTACTATCCCGTCAAACCCGGTCAGCTCCGCCGATGGTCACCGGGTATCGGCGTGAACCTGCCCGGTGCCACGGCCAAGGACATTAGTCACCTAAAGTTCTTTACCCTCGACACGGACGACGCTCCCGACAGCCCTGCCGACAATGAGCGCACCGATACCGCCTCCGGGACAGCGCGCATGGATGTTGCGGCGTACGTCGATAAGCGAGGCACGACGGTGGCGTACATTGGCAACCTGCTGCGTTCGACGCGCGCGAATCCGGCGCATTTTGACTGCTTTGGTCTGCATGAATGGGCGATGGTCTATCGCCAGCCCGAGCATCGTCATCCGGAGCCATTGCGGCTTGGTCAGGCGGGTACGGACGAGGTTGTCGAGGCCCACACAGTGCGGTGCACGCACTTCGATGCCTACCGCTTCTTCACGCCCGACGCCGTGCCGCTCAACGAGTTTGCGCCCACGCGCGAGACACAGCCGCACTGTGAGCAGATGGGCTGTCTACACGCGAACATGGACTTGTATAAATGGGCGACCAAGCTTGGCGAGGCCGTTCCTGGCGACCTGTGGCTGGATACTTTCGAGCTCGCGTGTAGTGCCCGTGAGCTGGACATGCGTGCCGCTCCCTATGATTTGCGCGATTGGGGCTTTGCTCCGATTCGCATCGAGACGCCCGAGGGCAAGGCCGAGTACGTTCGCCGCCAGCGTGAGCTCAGCTCGCGCGCCGATGTTCTACGCGGCCGTCTTCTCAAGGTGGTAGATGTCGCTCTGTCCAGCCAGTAGAGTTGTCAGCAGTTACGTGCGCGTTTGTGCTTTACGACGAGCACTGCTGCGAGTCGACAGTGCCGAGCACACTCAGCATAGAAAGGGCTAGAACGACATGGGACGACACGCCTCGGGTGAGAACAACTATCGAGTGGCTAAGGGGCCGTTTATTGCCGTCTTGGTCGTAATTGTCCTGGTGGCCGCAGTTTTTGCCTGGGTCAATCTGCGCAAGAGCAACGATTCGTCGATTGATGCCGACCGTGAACGGTGTACGAAGGGTGACCTGACGCTCGTAGTGACCGCTGATCCTGCAGCGGTGGGCTCGGCGCAGAAGCTCGTGCAGGACTATGGCGAGTCGAATCCCGTGGTAAGGGACTTTTGTGTGCGACCACAGATTACTGTGGCAGGTTCCCAGGAGGTTGTGAACGCCCTGACAGAGGCTGAGGGTGCTGAAACTGGTGAAGGGGCACCGGAGGACCCTGCTGCGGATTCAGGTGCGGAGGATCCCTCTGAGGGTGATGTCGGTACCGGAATTATGACGCCGGGCGTCTGGATTCCCGCCGACATCTCCTTCGTGGACCAGGCGAAGAACTCGGACAAGGTCAAGGTCAACGACCCCAAGGTGTGGCTGCCACCGATTGCCGGCGGCGTGGCCTTCACAACCAATCGTGCCGACCAGCTGAGCAACGCCACCTGGGAAGAGCTAGCTGGATTGCGAGTGGCCGCACCCGGTGGCTCCGATGCGGCACTGTCTGCCGTGGTCAGCGCTCGACTGGGAGATGGCCCTGATGCCGCTCACGAACGCGCAGACTTGGGCGCGGTCTACACCTCCAATACCCTGCTGACCATGCTTAGCCAGAATGTCGCCGACTTCGACGGCGTGGCCGCGACCCAGCCCATGCTGCAGATGGCCGGAGAGGGGCTGAAGCTGGTCTCCCCTGCGGATGCACCTCAGCTGCACGCACCAGTTGTCACCTTCGGCTCTGGCGGCAAGATTGATGAGAAAACTGCTCGCGCGGCCGAGGACTTCCGGAACTTCGCGGCAGATCACGGCGCCGACGGCGAAGCTAGTGAGAGCACCTTCAGCCCTAAAGTAGCGGAGAACTTTGGAGTGCTCTCGCAGATCCAGACGGACTCCTTTGCGCTGCCGCCAGCACTGGAGCAGCCGGATGCGCAACAGCCCGCAACTGCGGTAGGCTCGGCGCTCCTACTCGCTGACACCTCCGATGGCGTCGATGTCGGGGCGCTATCCGCTGCTCTGAACGGCGCTATCGATGCCGCACCTGGTGGCCGCTACGGCCTGTGGACCTTCGCGCCGGAGGTGAACCGCCTCGTGGAGCTTCCCGCCCCCGAAGACGAGGCCAACAATGGCGCAGATGCCGTAAAAGGCGCGCTGGTTGAACTTCCGGCCGGTGGTGAGGCGCAGTTCTGGCCAGCACTTATCGACGCCTACCAAGCCGCCCGCGACACCTACTCCCCCGACAAGCCTAATCGTCTCGTTGTGCTCACCACCGGCCGCGATGCCTCGGGCGTCGATGCCGCCGAGTCGGTCGAGCGAATTAAGGAACTCATTAGCCCGGACCGCCCGGTAACGATTGAGGTCATCGTGCTTCCCGACGGCGACAGCTCCATCCCCGAGTTGCAGGAAGTAGCGAATATGACCACTGGTTCCCTGCGCATTGCGGCTGACTATGGCGATGGCCTGGCCTCTCAGTTGGCTGCGGCAATCGGTACCGAGTAACCAGCAAAAACCGCCTCCATCTGGTCCAACCTCGGGAGAGGAAAACGGAACCAGTTGTGGAAGGCGGTTTTCTTTTAGTTTATTTGGCTTGTCCTAGCGGCAGCAGTCGCAGCAACGCCGCTATCTAGCCGTATCGTTGGCTGTTAGGAGATGCGGCGGCGACGGCGCTCAGCCAGCTCGTCGATGCCAGTACCTGGGTTCTCCTGAGTACCGTCGATACGCTCGGATGGGAAGGAGGCGATGGTGCCAGTCAGTTCCTTCATAATGCCCGGGACAGCAATGCCGAACACGCCCTGACCACCGTTGAGCAGGTCGATGACCTCTTCATTAGAGCGGCACTGGTAGACAGTGCGGCCGTCGGAAACCAACGTAATGGTAGCTAGATCGTCGACGCCGAGGTCGCGCAGACGGTCAACAGCCAGACGGATGTTCTGCAGGGAGATACCGGTGTCCAGCAGGCCGCGGACAATCTTCAAAACGAGGATGTCCCGGAAGGAGTACAGACGCTGGGTGCCTGAACCCTTGGCAGTGCGAATCGAAGGTTCCACCAGCTTGGTGCGCGCCCAGTAGTCCAGCTGACGGTAAGAAATGCCCGCTACCTGACATGCGATGGGAACGCGGTAACCAACCTGCTCGTCCGGCCCCATGTCGAACAGGGATTCTTGCACCGCGCGTGGCTCATGCGAGTCCGACGCACGGAGCTCATTGTCACCAAAGAGCGAACCGCTGTTGTCGTCGACCATATAAATTCTCCCGAGGTAGTTTCACTGCCGTTATTTATCTTTCGCCAAGGTTAATCGGCTGTCAATACAACGCAGTACGACACGCCGTATCTCTAAACCTAAAGTTGAGGTTTAGAGTTCGGCGCTGCGGTTTGCCCAGCTCAAGCACAATCTGGAGGTAAAACCGCAGTACGCGATGAAACTATAACTTAAGAAAAATTACCCCTTTTATGGGGCAATTCAGCGATATACCGGAGCAAAGAATCGCCACAACCATCTCAAAGATTGTCAGATTTTCACTTGAGTCACACTGTTAACAGGCGCTCTCGGAACTTTTAGCGGTCGTTATCGGAAGCCGAGTCGGAGCTGCCGTTGGCTTCCTCGTCCGACTCACTGTCAGCGCCATCAGCCCCGTCGGCTCCGCCTTCAGACTTCTTACCCTCCGCATCACCATGTGGCTCCGCGAAGTAGTCAGCATCAATACTGTCGAGAAATTCCGCGAACTCTTCCACCGATGCCTCGACCGAGTCGGTCTCAGCGCCGTCGGCAAGCGAACCGCCATTAGTTGCGACTAGACGCGCCGCTACCGACGTTGCGTCCAGCACGTCGCGCGCGACATAGAGCGGAACTTCTAGCTCGCTGGCGATAAGAATGAGGTCAGAGGGGCGCATGTCAATCTCTGCGCCGCCTTCAAGCACCAGGCTGGCGATGAAAACGCCCTCGTGCACGCCCGTAATCTGACCGCGCAGGGCGCTCTGCCCCACCATGTCCAGCGTATCGACGAAGACCTCATGCATCCCCGGGCGGCGCTGCGTAGCGCCGGTCTCACGGGCGGAGTACTCCGTCGCAGTCGCCAGATCAATCCAAATCGGGATAATCCGGTTGGCCTCTTCGGCGTGCAGGAGCAGTACTGGATCATCCTCGGGAGGATGCGCCATCCAGTCTAGAAACTTGACTTCTACGAGTTTTTCGTCCATAACAGCGATAATTGTAGCGAGCTGCGGTTAACGCGGGACTACTTCCCCAGGTCCTTGTTTACCTGGCGCTTGACCAAAGTGCCGTGCAGCGTAACCATCAATGCGGTCATCTCACGCCCCATTTCCACGGCCTTCTGTTTGCCACTGGCCGCACGCGACTTGCTCAGCGGGCTAGCTGCCAGCGACACCAAATCCGCCTCACGAGCGGCAGCAGTGCGCACAGTCTTGAGGTGGCGGGCATCCAAACCGAACTCAGACAGCTTGACTGCCGTCTCAGTGATTAGCAGATCATCGCCATCGAACATGTTCAGCGTGTCCGGTGTAATCAGACCGACACGAACCAGCTCCGTGATGAACTTCTCGCTAGCTCCAGTGCGCTCTGCCAGCTCCGCCTGCGTCAGCGATACCACTGCAGCTTCGCGGAACTGATCAGCCGTCACCAGCGGGGTGACCGATGCCAGGCCATCGCCGCCAGCATTGCCCGCATCAATTTCGTCGAGCTGTTCCTTAATAACCTTCAGCGGCAAGTAATTATCGCGCTGAACAGTCAAAATGTAGCGCAGGCGGTCAATGTCCGCCTGACTGTAGCGGCGATAGCCCGAGGAGCTACGCGACGGGCACAGCAGCCCCTCCGACTCGAGAAAACGAATTTTGGACAGCGTTACATCAGGGAACTCAACCTTGACTTCCTTCAGCACAGCACCGATGGTCTTCTTCTTGCCCACCGAGCGTGCCTGCTTCGCAGTGCTTTCCGACGAAGCCGGCTGCGAAACCGCTGATTTGTGTACTGCTGCCACTGGTCTTTTCCGAGCCTTTACAAAAATAAGGGGGTTAATGCCGACAGAGGTCGACACTAACCGATGCCGAATTAGTTACCGATAAGGAAGACGAGGCGGAACTTACCGACCTGGACCTCGTCACCATTAGCCAGAGCCGCGGAGTTCTTCGGCTCGCGGTTAACGTAGGTGCCGTTCAGCGATCCCACGTCGACAACCTCGTAGGAGTCACCGCTCTTGCGGAACTCTGCGTGACGACGGGAAACAGTCACATCATCGAGGAAGATGTCGCTGTCCGGGTGACGACCAGCGGTGGTAACTGCCTGATCGAGCAGGAAACGCGAACCCGCGTTTGGCCCCCGCTTGACGACCAGGAGTGCCGAGCCTGCCGGAAGTCCTTCAACGCCGGAGACTGTGGAGTCCGTGTTAGAGCTGGACTCCATTTCCTTCAGCAAATCTGCACGGAAGACCGAGGTGGTCTCGACCGATGCCTCTGGCTGGCCGCTATTGCTAGTCATATCTTTCCCTCCGGGATAACCTTGGGCGATTTACTCGTTACTTTTTAGATAATAGCGCCCCAACCGCTTTCGTGTTGTTATCTAATCCCAACTACGTTGTGACGCAGCTCACCTGCAGGGTATGTACAACATGATTGATATGGGTAAATACCGATATCCGAGCGCTTTCTGCGTGGGTGTACCTAGGCCGGTCACCTGAGAAATATTTTCAAATTGTTACCAACCCGTGGTTGCAGTTCACCTAGATTCCCAGGCGACCACGCCACTCCCGGCCTCCGGCAACCTCGCGGCATTCATCTACCTAAACATCGCTGCAATCGAGCCGACGACCGAGCCGCCGCCATTGCTCAGTGGATTGTCGTTGACCATGTAAGTCCACGTCGAGCTCGGGCGAGCAAGTCCCGTATCCTCCAGGTGTACACCTTCGCTGTCGATTTCGACCTCTTGGAAGGTCTGCACCGACTCTGTGACGGCATTGTTCACCAGGTTCTTAAAGGCGCCGATGGCGGCACGGTGGAACTCATCAATCGGGCTCTCCTTAGCCAGCGCGCGCAGGTGAATCGACTCCCGCAGGTCGTCCAGATCCGCCAGGTGGTCCGACCATCCACGGTCCAAATGGCTCAGCATAATTTCCCGGGCAGCATCCTCGGCGACGTCGCGCCCGACTGCGGCTTCGACTTCCTTCGCCCGCGCCGATGCCAGCTTCGACAGCTCGTCCCAGGCAGCGGTAGTAGTAAGCAGCTTCTCTCGGCGTTCATCCAGAATCTCGCGCTGGTCGCCGATGAGCTTGTTGTACTTCCATGTCGTCGCATGAATCGACAGCATGGTCGCCTCTGTCACCCGCTGCGCGCGGTCGATGAAC
The DNA here is from genome assembly GCF_001054325.1 of Corynebacterium vitaeruminis. Taxonomy (GTDB): domain Bacteria; phylum Actinomycetota; class Actinomycetes; order Mycobacteriales; family Mycobacteriaceae; genus Corynebacterium; species Corynebacterium vitaeruminis_A. The sequence continues at coordinate 25,714 of NZ_JVVM01000004.1, forward strand.
TGGTAGGCCCTCTTATCGCGGACGCGGCCATCATCCTCAGGCAGTACACTCAGCGTCTCACCGGCAGCACCTTCGGAAATCACCGGATCATCCAGCGAGACAAAGAACACCGACGAGCCCGGATCGCCCTGACGTCCGGCACGGCCACGCAGCTGGTTGTCCAGTCGGTCGGTGCGGTGCTTGCCCAGGCCAATAACGCACAGGCCACCGCGCTCAACTACCGCATCGCGGTTGGACTCGTCTGCCCCGCCGAGCCGGATGTCGGTTCCTCGCCCGGCCATCTGAGTGGACACTGTGACGCGGCCAGTATCGCCAGCATTGGCGATGACTTGAGCCTCCAGCTCGTCGTTCTTCGCATTGAGCACTGAGGATTCGATTCCGCGCAGGACCAGCGCATCGGCCAGCCGTTCCGATTCCGCCACGTCACGGGTGCCTACGAGTATTGGTCGACCAGTGCCGTTGAGTTCCACGACCTCGTCGACAAGCGCGGCGAACGCGTCATCGGTGGTGGCGTAGATGCGGTCGGGCTCGTCGTCGCGGATGCATGGCACGTTGGGTTCGATGACGGAGACGTGGAGTCCGTAGAACTCGCGAAACTGGTCGCCCGCGGAGGTGGCGGTGCCGGTCATGCCGCAGGTGATGTCGTAGCGGCCGACGAGTTGCTGGATGGTCATGGAGTCTAGGATGCGACCGCCCTCCGAGACTTGCAGGCCCTCCTTGGCCTCTACCGCCGCCTGTAGACCGTCCGGCCAGCGCTGCAGTTCCGCCACGCGTCCCTTCGAGGCGTCGATGAGCTGTACCTTGCCGTCGCGCACGATGTAGTCGACATCGCGCTGCAGCAGCTCGTGGGCGTGCAGTGCGACGTTGACCTGAACCAGGGTGGTGCCGACGTGTTCGGCGTCGTACAGCGAGCTGATGCCGAGCAGCCGTTCGACGCGCGCAGCGCCGGTATCGGTGAGGAATACATTGCGGCGGCCTTCGTCAACGGTGTAGTCATCGCCGAGCTGCAGGCGGCGTACCACGTCGGTGATCTGCCCGGTTGGTGCGGTGCCAGGCTCGTTGCCGGCAAGCACGAGCGGGACTAGCGCTTCATCGACCAGCACGGAGTCGGCTTCGTCGATGATGGCGACATCAGCAGGCGATTGCACGCGGTCTTCGATGGTCGGCGCGCAGCGGTCGCGCAGCACGTCGAAGCCGAGTTCGTTGACGGCGGCGTAGACGATGTCTGCCGCATATGCTTTACGACGCTCCCCCGGACCATCCTGCGGCGAAATAGCCGCGACGGTGAGCCCAAGGAACCCGAACAGCGGTTGCATCCACTGCGCGTCGCGGCCTGCGAGGTAGTCGTTGACGGTCACGGAGTGCACGCGGTGGCCACGCAGGGCGAACCCGGCTGCAGCCAGGGCACCGGAGAGAGTCTTGCCTTCACCGGTGGCCATCTGGACAACGTCTCCCTCCATGAGCGCCAGCGCGCCTTGCAGCTGTACATCGAAGGGGCGCATGGACAGGGTGCGTTGGGAGATTTCGCGGAGCGCGGCCAAAAGCTCCGGGGCATCAGTGGAGTGTTGGCGGGCGAAGTCGGCGAGGTCGGCGTCGGAAAGCGCTTGTACCTGTGGCTCGAGCTCAGCGGCGCGTGCCACCAGCCCTACGCTGCGTTTTTGGTTGCGCCCCTGCTTGCCGCCGAGAGCCTTCCAAAACCAATTAAACCCAGCCATCTTTTACCCTTTCCTGCGCACGTGTGGTTGTCGGCGCGTTCTGACTCACCAGCGTAATCAATCTGGACCAGTCTTCGGAGTATCAATCGCTGCCAGCGAATTTGCACCATATGTCTTTAGTCACATCTTGAGTTTGAAACAATGGAGTTAACACTTGTTGCGAGCACTTTCTTGCAAGTATTTTCTTGTGATCATTTTTCGGAAGGACTTGAATCCCCTATGGCAATCGAATTCATCCCCACTGCTGACCTGGTTGACGAAATCGGCCCGGACGTGCGTTCCTGCGATACCCAGATGCGCAACCTCGGCGGTCGCCTGGAGTTCTGTGGCAAGATCTCCACGGTCAAGTGCTTCCAGGACAATGCGCTGCTGAAGAAGGTCCTCTCCGAGCCGTCTGAGGGCGGCGTGCTCGTCATCGACGGTGACGCTTCTGTCCACACTGCGCTGGTCGGTGACGTGATTGCGGGGCTCGGCAAGGACAATGGCTGGGCTGGCGTGGTCGTCAACGGTGCAATCCGCGACTCGAAGCTGATTGGCGAGATGGACTTCGGCTGCAAGGCGCTTGGCACCAACCCGCGCAAGTCCACCAAGACCGGCGAGGGCGAGCGCGATGTCGTTGTCTCCTTCGGCGGCATTGACTTCGTTCCGGGCGAGACGCTCTACGCGGACTCTGACGGCATCGTCGTGCGCTAGTGCGCTAGTGCGGTGCGATAGACGGCACACAAACCGTAAGCAATAGCCGTAAACAAAAACCGCCGCCTCCCGGAATCTTCCAGAAGACGGCGGTTATTTTTGTCGGGCTGACCGGATTTGAACCGACGACCCCCTCACCCCCAGTGAGGTGCGCTACCAAACTGCGCTACAGCCCGTGTGCACGAAAGTGCAACGAGCTATAGGTTACATCATTGGTGTTTGAAGGCGGAAATCGCCCTTGGCCCCTGCCCTGCCTGCCGCGTTACTGCAGGTAGATGGTCACAGGCGTGGATGTCTCCGCCATCTGTCCCTCCGGCGGATCAATCGAGGCAACCTTGCCCATAATCGCGGCCACAGAATTGGTCGGATTGCCCTCTGCGTCAACGACGGTCACGTTCTGGTAGCCGTTGGTACGCAGTTCAACCTCAACCGATGCCGGGCTCTTGCCCACAACTCCCTGCGGGATAGTGCCCCAACCGCTGCTGCGCTCACCGGGCCCCGGAATCGCTGGCGGCGACTCACGAAGTTGGTCCAGCTCCTGCTCGAGGCGCTCACGGGTGTCATTAATCGTGCCCGACGGGTCCACACGGTCCAGCGGGCTGGTCGTGGTTTCTTCAGGCGAGGTTGTCGTCGGCGTCGGGCTTGACGACGTCTCCTGCGTCGGCGCCGCCGTGTTGTCCTTATTGTCCTCGGTTCCGGAAGTAAAGGACAAAACCAGAGCTACCAGCGCGACGACAGCTACCATCGCGGCGATGGCCACGATGGCGACGGTCTTGCCCCAGCCCTTCTTGGAGTCATCGTTGCCGCGGTTGTCGCCATTGTTCGGGTCTGCGTAACCGCCTGCGCCACCTGCAGCATACTGCTGGGTCTGGCCTGCCTGCTGGCTCGCCTGACCATAGCCGCGCTCTTCTTCAGACAGCGGCGCCCAGTACTGGCCACTGCCCTGCGCGCCACCGCCTTGCGCCCCGGCACCAGCACCTGCACCGGCACCGCGGGAATCATCAAATCGCGTTTCATCGCCACGCTGCAGGAATTGCGTCTCAGAGGAGTCGCCACCGAAGTATTCGGTCGGCTGCTCGCCAGCGAAGTCGGCGTCTGGGTTGTACCCGCGATATCCCCCGTCCCGCGGAATGTAGCGAGTCGCGGAGTCATCGCCGTACGAGCTTGAGGAATCGCGCCCGTAGCTGTTGTCTCGGCCATCGTGCTGAGAGCCGTCACGGTTGTTGCCGCGCCTGACCATTGTCAGTTCTCCTTATCGCTAATTTACTAAAACTCCAAAATGCCAACGAAAAGCCCAAAATGCAATTGCCTAAATCACATTTTGGGCTTTTCTCAGCTCAGTTCGAGCGACTAGCAGGGCTTAAAAACACGTCCCAGTGGCGCTTCCTAGCAGCTTCCTACCGGCGCTTCTTCTTTTCGCGGACACGCACCGCGATGCGCACTGGCGAGCCCTCGAAGCCGAACTCTTCGCGCAGCTTGCGCTCCAGGAAGCGACGGTAACCGTGCTCCAGGAAGCCGGTGGTGAACAGCACAATCACCGGCGGGCGCGAGGATGCCTGGGTGGCAAACAGCACGCGCGGCTGGCGACCGCCCCGCAGCGGTGGCGGGTTCTGCTGCATAATCGCGCGCAGCCAGGTGTTCAGGCGACCAGTGGAGATGCGCTTATCCCACGACTCCACAGCCTCCAGCATGGCCGGCTCCAGCTTCTGCACGGCGCGGCCAGTCTTGGCGGAGATGTTCACACGACGAGCCCACGGCACGTGCGAAAGCTGCTCTTCAATCTCGCGCTCGAGAAGATCGCGGCGGTCCTCATCCATGAGGTCCCACTTGTTGTAGGCCACCACGAGTGCGCGACCGGAGTCGATAATCATGCGCAGCACGCGCTGATCCTGCTCCGTGATCTGCTCAGACGCATCGACCAGGAAGATTACGACTTCGGCGTTGTCAATGGTCGAACGGGTACGCAGCGAGGCATAGAACTCGTGGCCCTTGGCGGTCTTGGTCTTCTTGCGGATACCCGCGGTATCCACAAAACGCCACAGCGCCTCGTCCATCTGCACCAGCGAGTCCACCGGGTCAACCGTGGTACCAGCCACGTCGCTGACCACTGCGCGGTCTTCACCGGAGAGCTTGTTCAGCAGCGAGGACTTGCCCACATTCGGCTTGCCCACCAGCGCCACGCGACGCGGCCCGGTCGGCAGCGACTTCGCGCGCGGCACCTCCGGGAAAGCGGCCACGACTTCGTCCATCACGTCGGCATTGCCACGGCCGTGGAGGGCCGAGGTTGGATGCGGCTCGCCAAGCCCGAGGGCCCAGAACTCCGCGACGTCGCCAAGCTGCGAATCCGACTCAAACTTGTTGGCGGCGAGAATAACCGGCTGCTCTGCGCGCTGCAGACGGCGGGCCATGACCTCTTCCGTGGCGGTGATGCCGACGGTGGTGTCAACGACCATGACAATCACATCGGCGGTCTCCATGGCGGTCTCCGCCTGACGAGCAATCGCCGCATGCATACCCTTGGCATCCGGATCCCAGCCGCCGGTGTCCTGCACCCAGAAGCGACGTCCGCCCCATTCGCCCAGGTAGGAGATGCGGTCACGGGTCACGCCCGGGAAGTCTTCGACAACTGCTTCACGACGGCCAATGAACCTGTTAACCATGGTGGACTTACCAACATTCGGTCGTCCCACAATGGCCACGGTCGGAAGAGCTTCTTCCTCCTCGTCGCTCACGCCGAGCGCTGCGAAGGCGTTTTCCAACTCTTCCCAGTCGGCATCGTCGTCGATCTGGCCGGTTTCGGCGCGCTCGATGGCTTCGGAGATGATCGTCTCGTGGTCGGCAATCGTGCGGTCGATGAACTCGTCTGCGCTGGTGTGGCTACCTGCAGTGCCCGGCGCGTTTTCGCTCTCCACGTTTGCTACCAGGTGCCCGGCGGTGTCCTCGTCAGCGTCCTCGAAGTCGCCGTCGTAGTCCTCGTAGTTCTCGGAGTCCTCGGCGCCCTCGTAAGAGCCCTCGAACTCTTCGTTGTCGACATCGTCCCAGTCCATGGTGGACCCCGGGTAGCCGGCCTCAACGACATCGAGGACGTTTTCCACGACCTCGTCGATGTCCATCTCAGAGGTGTCCAGAATGAACGCATCCTCGGCTGGCTTCAGCGGGGAGGTCGCACGGTTGCTGTCGAGTTCGTCGCGGCGGATGACGTCGGCAAGCACGGTGTCGTAGTCAGCCTCACGACCAGCGGCGATGTCCTGGTCGTAGCGGCGGCGGGCGCGGACTTCGGCGGAGGCGGTCATGAAGATTTTCGCCGGGACGTCCGGGAGAACGACCGTGCCGATGTCGCGGCCTTCCACCACACAGCGCACAGCCGATGCGGCCAGTGAGCGCTGGAGTGCGACCAGGTTGGTGCGCACGGCCGGAATCGCGGAGACCGCCGACACGTTGCGGGTGACCTCCGGGCCGCGGATCTCGCCGGAGACATCCTCGCCATCGAGGAGGACAGCGGTGGAGTTCGGGTCATCGGAAACTTCCAGCGGCAGGGCGGCCGTCGCCTTGGCCACGGCTTCCTCATCTGCCGGGTCAATGCCCTGGCGCAGCACCCACAGCGTGGCCACGCGGTACATTGCGCCGGTGTCCAGGTATTTTGCGCCCAGCTCGGTTGCGACCATCCGGGAGACAGTCGACTTGCCAGTGCCGGAGGGGCCGTCAATGGCAACCAACAGCATGTCGTCAGTGTTCTGCTCGCTCATGTGGGCTCCTTCAGCTCCTTGTTGTTCGGCTGCGTGTTGTTCGGCTGCGCCATTTGCAGCTGCGTGGTTTTCTTCGTTCTTTTTCACTAGTGCCATTTACAGCCCCACCGCGTTGTAGAGGGAGGTCAGCTCAGCGCGGTTAAGTGCGCGGAGGGCACCTGGGGTCTGCTCGCCCAGCTGGACAGTGTGAATCTTAGTGCGCACCAGGCGCTCGACTGGGTAGCCCGCGGTCTTGAGCATCCGGCGGACGATGTGCTTGCGGCCCTCGTGCAGCTCGATGCGGACGATAGAGCGGCCCTGCCAGACATCGATGATTTGCGCCATGTCCGCCTTGGCGATGCCATCATCGAGCTCGATGCCCTTTTCCAGCTCGCGCATTACCTTGGGGTCGACCTCGCCGACAACGGTGGCCATGTAGGTCTTGGTAACCTCGTAGCTTGGGTGCATCAGGCGGTTGGCCAGCTCACCGTCGTTGGTCAGCAGCAGCAGCCCCTCGGTGGCCGCGTCCAGACGACCAACGTGGAAGAGACGCTGACCAGCGCTAATCTTCTCACCGATGATGTCGCCCACACACGGACGATCCAAGTCATCGTGCATGGTCGACTGCACACCACGCGGCTTGTTCAGGACGAAGTACTGCATGTCCTCGTTGACGATGACACGGGAACCATCAACGCGAATCACAGACGTGTTCGGGTCCACCCGCACGCCCTGTCGCGTCACGATTTTGCCGTCAACCTCGACGCGGCCTTCGTCGATAAGCTTTTCCGCCATACGACGCGACGCCACGCCTGCCTGCGCGAGCACCTTCTGCAAGCGCACGCCCTCGCCTGCCTGGCTGTGAGCGCGCTTGCCCGAGCTACGACGGTCGGAGTCCACGTGCTGGTGGCGCGCCGGGCGGGCGTTGGATACGTAGATGTCCTTCGCGTGGACGTTGGAGGTCTCCATCTTCGCGCCGCTGTCATGGCGACTGCGATTGCGCTGGGCGTTAGTGGAGCCATGTGCGCGGTTGGAGTGATTGTTACGGTTCTTGTGTGCCGGTGTGCCTTCTCGGCGAGCGGGTTTAGCCACTTGACCTACATCCTTTTCAAGCGTTGGAGATTGTTCTGTTTGTTAGAACTTCAGCGCCAGGCGACGCTGTTCTCTCCCCCGTGGGCCCAAAATGGCCGGTGGAAGCAGGTTAATAAAGAGAATTACAGAGAAAGCCTCGCGCCTTGTCGTTTAGTCACCTTAGCACGTTTCTCGCAAAACACCAGCTTAACGACGTCCTGCGCGACCTCTACTTCAAGGCGCCGCCAGAGCTCCCCTACAGCGCCCCTTAAAGCGCTGCGGCCCACTCACGCACGCCCGGCAGCCACTGCGAAGCTTTCGCCACAAACTCCTGCCGACCCAACCTGCCCGCTCCCGCCTGCACCGAACCCAGCAGCGGCACCCCGGTGATGCGCGGCAGTTCTTCCAGGTTGGTCTCGATAATTGGATCGACCTCCGTCGGCAGCGAACCGCCCACCAGCGCCGTGACATTGACCCCACGGCCCCGCGCCACCTCGACGGTAAGCTCCGCCTCGTTCAGACAGCCCAGGCCCAACCGCGTCACGACCACCATCTGGCTCCCCGGCAGCAACGCCGCCAGCTCCGGCAGCGCCCAATCCTCGCCGAGCCGCACCAGCAAGCCGCCCGCGCCCTCCACGAGGACAACGCGGTTCGGCCCGTCGATAAGCTTGATCTTCTCCGCAATCTTCGTGGCGGTCGGCAGACGCATTCCCGCCCGCTTAGCCGCCGCCACCGGCGCCATCGGCTCGGGATAACGCTCGAAACCATGCAGGTTATCGATCCCCGTCAGCTCCGCGACAGTGTCCAAATCACCGCCGTCAGGGCCCGGAAATCCGGTCTGAATCGGCTTGACGACGTGCACCTCCTTGCCCTCCCCGCGTAGTGCCGCCGCCAGGGCTGCCGTGCCGATGGTCTTTCCAATATCGGTACCGGTGCCGGTGACAAGGACGATGCTCATGGTGGATTATGCTCCTTCTGCTTGTGGTGGTGTGTTGGTTGTGCTTCTTGTTGTGACGCTTCGCTGCGCTACCTACGTTTTTCCTCCGCGGCGACGATGGCGGCGATGGCCTCGCAGATACGGTCGACCTCGTCATTGGTGCTGATATACGGCGGCATGGTGTAAACCAGCTTGCCGAATGGGCGCAGCCACACCCCGGCATCAACAGCCGCTGCGGTGGCCAAGCCCATGTCCACTGGGCGCTGCATCTCCACGACACCGATAGCACCGAGAACACGAACATCGGCCACGGCATCGCTGCTGGCTAGGGGCTGGAGCTGGTTGCGGAGTCGGGACTCGATGCGCGGGACATCCTCACGCCACTGCCCTTCTGCAATCAGGTCGAGCTGCGCACACGCCACCGCACAGGCCAAGGGGTTGCCCATGAAGGTCGGACCGTGCATGATGCCTCCGCCTGGGCCACTAGAAATGGTGCGGGCCACGTCGGCGGTCGTGAGGGTGGCTGCGAAGCTCATAAAGCCGCCGGTCAGCGCCTTGCCGACACACATAATGTCCGGCACAATCCCGGCCGCCTGCGTCGTGAAGAGGTCCCCAGCACGGCCGAAGCCGGTGGCAATCTCATCCGCGATGAGGAGAATGCCATGCTTGTCACACAGCTTCCGGAGTCCCACAAGCAGCTCATGGTCATGGAACCGCATGCCACCAGCGCCTTGGACTACCGGTTCAATGATGACGCCGGCGACGGAGTCGTCGATAAGCGAATCGAAGTGCGCGAGATAGCGTGCGCGTTCCTCTTCGGTTGCGCCGCGGGCGGGTGGTTTGTCGGCGAAGACCTGCGGAGTCCACTGCCCCGTCCACAGCGAATGCATGCCGCCCTCGGGGTCGCAGACGGTCATGGGCGCGCGGGTGTCGCCGTGATAGCCACCGCGCCAGGTGGCCAGGCGGGTGCGCTCAGGATGCCCTTTGGCCTGCTGATACTGCAACACCATTTTGATGGCGACCTCGACGGAGACCGAGCCCGAGTCCGAGTAGAAGATGGCATCGAAGCCGGGGCCTGCGAGCTTTAGGAGCTTTTCCGCCAGCTCAATGGCCGGGCGGTGTGTCAGTCCGCCGAACATGACGTGCGACATGGTGGTGGCCTGCTTCTTCGCAGCTGCGACCAGCTTCGGGTGTGAGTGGCCGTGACAGGCGGCCCACCAGCTACTCATGCCATCGATGAGGGCGCGACCGTCAGCCAGGTGGAGGTAGACGCCCTCTGCGGATTCGACCAGTTTGGGCGCGACCGGTGACGGGATGGGGCCGTATGGGTGCCAGATGTGGTCAGCGTCGAATTGGGCCAGTGCGGCGGCGGATGCTGGTGCAGGCGGCTGTGTGGGCGACTGGGTTGCCGTCTGTGAAGGTGGCTGGGCGTGCTGCTGGGTTTGCGGCGGGGTGGTTTCCGAGGCTGTCATGATACTCAAGCATAGTACCTGTACAGCACCGGACTTGAACACTGTTCGGGGTTGGTGTTTGGGACTGAGTCGGTGCTTGGCTAGGACTTCCTAGGGGCTTCCAGCGAGCCCGGCGAGCCTCGGCGAGCTTCGGCGACTTTACGACAGCTACGTCACCTCGTGGCAGCTGTGGAGGTGGCATGAGGTGACATGGGTGTCGTGAAGTGGAGAATTGGCCTGCGGATGGCAGCGGGCGCGGGGAGCGAGAGCGGAAGCAGGAAGCGGGAGCGGCAGTGGCACCGCCAGCGGGGCCGGCAGCGCCAGCGGGCCAAACCCGACAAACTAGCCAGCTAGTACAACCGCCCCGCTTGGCTCCACACCTGTCGGCGACGCATAGCCAGCTCGGCCGCCTTTCCTGTGATCATGATGGGCGGCCGAGCGAAGGCGTAGTTACCGCTGTAGCGGTTCCCGCCATTTGCTAGGTGACGCCGGATTTCCGCGGCCGCTTGCCGCAAGGTGGCTACGGCCGAGCCGTCGAAAAGCTGTGACCAAACAATTCGGATGACATTCAGTCCGATGTTCTTCAGACGTTTTTCGCGCTCCAGCTCCTTTGCGATTGCCACCTGCGTGTCCGCAACCCCGCCGTCGGTGTATTTCATACGGCCATCAAACTCGACCACCAGCCCAAGTTCGGGGAGGTAGAAGTCCACACGCGCGATGAAGCCACGCTCATCCCGAAAGGACACCTGCTGAAGCAACGGAGCACGAGAATCATCGACGGCGGCTATGCCCGCCTGAACGATTGCCTCCTTAGTAAGCGATTCTCCAATACTCTCCGACAACGCTGTCGCTTGCCGCAGCAACCTCCTGGCCTGCGCATTCCCCGGAGAACGGGGATAAGCTGCCAACGTGGCCAACAGTTCCTCGGTATCGGTGTGGCGCTGGAGGGCGGCGTCGGCAAGCACTAGTGCATTGTGCGGGGTACGAGAACGGCAGACATCGATGACAGACTTTGGGACATCGGTGATAAGGCGGCCATCGACTTCCACAATGTCCTCGGGGAGAATCCGGCCGGAGACGCGGAGGAGGCGGCTGTGTGGCCGATATGGGCCATTCGGTGTGCTTCGCGATTGCCCGTGCGTGCGGCCGGAGTTGGCTATTGCGATGGGAGTGTTGTGGGTGAGCAGAGGTAAACCGTGGAGAGCAGCGGCGGCGTCACGGGTGATTACGGTGGCGGTGCCGCGATGAATGAGCGCTTTGATTTCCAGGACGTAACGCTCGGTGCTGTTTAGGCTGAGCCACCTGTCGACTGGCACGTACGCGCCGTGTGCGAGCCGCAAGAGGCTGCCGGGTTTGACCCGCTGGTGGAGATCTCGGTCAGAGTGCTGGCCGATTCGGGAAATTGCGAATGTGCTGGGGCGGGCACACTCGCGCTGCTGGCCGGTACGGATGATGTCATCGGCGTCGTAGATCCACTGCGGCATCGGATTGCGCTCCTGAGGTCCATGCAACTACTGGTTGGTGGGTGGTGTGTGCTGGGCGGTGCGAGTGGTTGCGTGTTTGTGTGTTTGTGTGTTTGCGAGTGCTACGTTCTCATTTTTGGGCTCACACGGAGGGCCAGGAGGTGTCGATTTGGCGTTGGCTGTGGATGGTTTTCAGTTTTCGGGAGTTATCCACAGGGCGTGCGGTGCGTGTGGTGGGTGCGGTTGGCGCAACAGGGAGCAAAGACCCGCAGTGCGCAGTGAGCGGCAGTGAGCAGCCCCTAAACGCGACTTCACGACACCTATGGCACCTCGTGCCAGCTGTGGAGGTGGCATGAAGTGACACCCATGTCGTGAAGTGGATCAATAACCGTGAAGTGAATCCAATACCGGAGTAAGGCCCGCTATACCCCACCACGCCCGCCACGCCACGCCTAGCCCCCCTCCAAGCCCCGCCTAGTCCAACGGCTCGTCGATCAAGTCGACCTCAGGCAGCAGCGGAGCCAAGTCAGGCAGCTGGTCCAGCGAATCAATCCCCAAAAGCTCCAGGAACAGCGTCGTCGTAACGTAGAGATGCGCACCAGTTGCCGGATCCTCTCCAGACTCAGCAATCAGACCACGCGCGACCAGCGTGCGCATCACACCATCAACATTGACACCGCGCACACCGGAGACCTGCGCGCGCGTGGCAGGCTGTCGGTACGCCACCACTGCCAGGGTCTCCATAGCTGCCCGTGAGAGCTTCGACTGCGAGCCGTCCAGCAAGAAGCGCTCCACCGCGCTGGCGTGCGCGGGAGCTGTGTAGAAGCGCCAGCCCTCATCCGTTTCACACAGCTCAATGCCGCTGCGGCGCGCACGGTATTCGTACTCGATCTCGCGAAGCACGTCACGGATATCGCTTGCGGAAACATCCAGCGCCCGCGCCATATCCTCCGCCGCCACCGGAGTATCAACCACAAGCAGAATCGACTCCACGCCTGCTCGCAACGGGTCAATGGGCGGCAACTGCGCCGAAGAAGCAGACGCAGACTCCGTGGCCTGCTCGGATGGTGCGGAACTGGTTTCGCTCATGCGCGTCAGATTACGCAACCTCCCGCGCCGGGCGCTAATTAGTGACCACTAATCAGTCAGGCCAGCCCAACCCCAACCCGACCAAGCCCAACCCAGCCCACGCCCGCCCGAGCCCAACAGCCAGCACAGACCAACAGCCACCTACTCCCAGTTCGCCGCCGCTACGACAGCCGGGTCCACGTCGAGCCCTGTCCAGGCCACGTGGATTTCCTCCAGTGCCTCTTCCTGCTCCACACCGATCGCCTTGGCGCGGTAGAGCTCCAGCAGCGCGAGAAACCGCCCGACAACCTCCATCGACACGCGACACTCCGATGTCAGCTGCGTAAAGGTCAGCCAGGTCCCCTCGCCTGCTAGCCGCAGCGAGTCCAGAATCTTGCCCGCCTGCTCCGGCACGGACACGGGCACGCCGTGGATGTGCCCGACACCGACTTCCTCCGGCGGCTTCGGCCGCATCACGACGGCCGCAAACTCGGCAAACTCCCCGAGCGTCATGCCCAGGCGCACGGGCGGCAGCAGTTCCTCGAATTGCTTATCGGGCCCCACGGCCCGCGGATAGCGCCGCGGCGCAGTCTTCTGCCACTCCTCAAACTGGTCGGCCACCTTGCCATACGCCTGGTATTGCAGCAGTCGGGCGAACAGCAGGTCGCGCGCTTCTAGCAGTTCGAGGTCTTCTTCGCTGTCGACGTCGCCACGCGGTAGGAGCCGTGCGGTTTTGAGGTCGAGCAGCGTCGCTGCCACGACGAGGAATTCGGTGATTTCGTCGAGGTCACTGACTGCGTCGAGGCTGCGTGTGTATGCGATGAACTCGTCTGTGACCGCCGCCAGCGCGACTTCGGTGACGTCCATCTTTTTGCTGCTGATCAGCTGCAGTAGCAGGTCGAATGGGCCGTTGAAGTTCGCGAGCGCGACGCGGAAGCCGGTGATTTCTTCCTGCACGCCCTCGCTTGACGACAGTTCGGGAGTGTAACTATCCGGGGAAGTCACCTATTATTTGCGGCCTTTGCGCTCGATTACCTCGCGGGCTAGGTTGCGGTACTGTGCCGCAGCTGGGGTGTTCGGCGCCCAGGTCGTGATGGGCTCACCGGCGACGGAGGTTTCCGGAAAGCGGACGGTACGGGTGATGACCGTGTCGAAGACCTTGTCGCCGAAGACCTCGATGAGGCGTTCCATGACTTCCTTGGCGTGGCGCGTGCGGCGGTCGAACATGGTGACCAGAATGCCGGAGACCTCCAAGTTGAAGTTCAGGCGGTCGCGGACCTTGGCCACCGTGTCGGTGAGCAGTGCCAGGCCGCGCAGCGAGAAGTACTCCGCCACCATTGGGATGATGACGCCCTCGGCGATGGTCAGCGCATTGACGGTCAGCAGCCCCAGCGACGGCTGGCAGTCAATGATGATGAAGTCGTAGTCATTCATCACTGGGCGCAGCGCGCGACCGAGGGCCTGTTCGCGGCCGACTTCGTTGACAAGCTGAATTTCCGCCGCCGACAGGTCGATGTTGGCCGGGACGAGGTCCAGGCCGGAGACCTTGGTGTGGTGGATGGCGTCGCGGACGTCGGTGGTGTCGTCGACGATGAGGTTGTAGACGGTCAGGTCGAGTTCTTCATGCGGGACACCCAGACCGGCGGATAGTGCGCCTTGCGGGTCCAAGTCAACGAGCAGGACTTTACGGCCGAACTCCGCCAGTGCTGCGCCCAGGTTGATGGTCGAGGTGGTCTTACCCACGCCGCCCTTCTGGTTACACATTGCCAGGATGACCGCGGGGCCGTGACTGGTCAGGGGTGCGGGTTCCGGCAGCTCACGTGCCGGACGACCGGTGAGACCGAGTTCAACTCGATCGGCCTCAAACAACCCTTCTTCAGCCACAGTCAATCCCTCTTCCTTGAAGATTTCTCATCAATTCTACTGCGCCACGTAATACTGCCACGTAATACCGCCTTATATTACCGCCACGTAGTAGCGCTACATACTACCGCCGCATATTACCGCGAGTATTCAGCCCGTGGGTGAGCCCCCGCCCAGACTCGTCGCATATTCTCCGCGGTAATCATGGTGTAAATCTGGGTTGTCGTCACGGAGGCGTGTCCGAGCAGCTCTTGGACTACGCGCACATCGGCACCACCTTCAATGAGGTGTGTGCCGAAACTGTGGCGCAGGGTGTGCGGGGAAATTTTCACACTCAGCCCGGCGCGCTCACCCAACTCCGCCAGTATATTTCCGGCCGACTGTCGCGACAGCCTGCGTCCCAGCGAGTTGATAAACAGCGCCGGCCCGGAGTTTGCCCGCACCCAGCTCGGCCGCCCGCGTGTCAGCCACGCATCGAGCGCCGCCATGGCCGGCGAGCCCACTGGCACAATGCGCTCCTTGCCGCCCTTGCCATGCAGTAACACGAGGTTGGTTTCGCGGTCCACGTCATCGATATCCAGGCCGGTGACTTCTGAAACTCGCGCACCTGTCGAGTACAAAAACTCCACCAGCGCACGGTTGCGCAGATCGGTCACGTCTGCGGTGTCGTCGTCGGGGATGGACTCGATTAGGCGGGTGACCTCGTCAATGCTGAGTGCCTTCGGATACCGCGAGGGCTGCTTCGGCGGCGCTACTCGCTTGGCAACATCCACCTCCAACGCGCCCTCACCCACCGCAAACTTGTGGAAGCTCCGCACCGCCGACAGCGACCGCGTCACCGACGTTGGAGCCAACGCTGGTCTGCCCGCCGACTTATCTCCCCGCGCGAGATACGCCAGGAACTCTGTTACATCCTGCTCGGTGACCTGCGGCAATTCCGTGCGGCCAATGCCCCGCAGGTAGGTGCGGTACTTCTCCAAGTCGCGCTTATAACTGGCGAGCGTATTCGCCGACAGCCCCTTTTCCACCGCGAGGTAGGTCACGAAGGCGTCGACAAGCGCGTCAATCGAACTCATCGGATACGTTTCAAATCCGCGCCGGCGCCGAGCTGCTCCGTTCGACGCTGAGCCAGGGCCGTCGGTCTGATGTCGAACGGCTCCGCGACCGAGCGCGGCGTGGCACCCCGCAGCAGCACCTCCGCCGCCAGCAGAATGCCGGACAGCGCGATGCCGTTGAGAATCTCTCCGCGCAGCGCCATCGCCACCGCATCCTCGACCGGAACCCATGACGCAGTCATGTCCGCTTCCTCATCGTGGGCTTCCGGCTTATCGACGGCACGGAGACCCCTGGCCAGGTAGATCCGGACCGCTTCCTCTGCGAAGCCGGGCGAGCTGAACATATCGGTAAGCAGGGACCAGGACTCCGCCTCCAGTCCGGCTTCCTCCACTAGCTCACGTTTGGCGGCCTCCAGCGGGTCCTCGTCCGCGACATCGAGGAGCCCGGCGGGCAACTCCACCAGGCGCTTCCCTGCCGCCTGCCGCCACTGATTCAGCAAGTAGAGACGGTTATTCTCATCTGCGGCAACGACCGCGACAGCGCCGAAATGCTCCACAATCTCGCGGGCGGAAATATTTCCACCGGGCATCCGCACCTGGTCGCGGCGGACCGCGAGAATAGGTGCCTCGAGAATGATTTCGGAATCAACAACGTCAAATTGGTGCGCCATGAGTTTCACTCTAATAGGTAGGCCGGATTTGACCTTGTGGACCTAAGCTAAGCGCGCTTGAGGGCTGCGGCGATGAGGCCGTCGAAAAGCGGATGGGCGTTGGTGGGGCGTGACTTCAGCTCCGGGTGCGCCTGCGTGGCCACGAGGTATGGGTGCACGTCTGTGGGGTACTCGACGAATTCGACGAGTTTGCCGTCCGGCGAGGTGCCCGAGATGACCAGGCCGGCTTCTTCGAGCTGGGCGCGGTAGGCGTTGCTGACCTCGTAACGGTGGCGGTGCCGCTCGGTGACCTCGGTGGTGCCGTAGAGGCGCGCGACGACGGAGTCTTCGGCGAGCTTCGCCGGGTAGGAACCCAGACGCATGGATCCGCCCAGGTCAGCCTCGCCAGAGACGGCCTGGAGCTGCTCCTCCATCGTGGCAATCACTGGCTCGGCCGCGTTTTCATCGAACTCGGTGGACGACGCGCCTTCAACACCTGCGGTGCGTGCCGCCTCGATGACAACGCACTGCATGCCCAGGCAGATTCCCAGCAGAGGCGTGCCGGTTTCCTTGGCATATCGGATGGTCGCGATCTTGCCTTCAATGCCGCGCCCGCCGAAGCCACCGGGGATGACGATCGCGTCAACGCCGGCCATATTTTCTTTCAGCCCCTCGGGGGATTCGCAGTCATCGGAGGCAACCCAGCGGATGTTCGCCTTCACACGGTGGGCGAAACCGGCGGCGCGCACAGCTTCCGCGACGGAAAGGTAGGCGTCCGGCAGGTCGATGTATTTACCGACGAGCGCCACCGTGACCTCGTCCTTCGGGTTGTGGACTCGCTCGAGCAGGTCTCCCCACACGGCCCAATCCATGTCGCGGAACGGCAGGTTGAGGCGGCGGATGATGAAGGTGTCCAGGTGCTCGTCGTAGAGGACCTTCGGGATGTCGTAGATGCTCGGCGCATCCGGGCAGGACACCACGCCCTCGCGGTCGATGTCGCACATCAGCGCGATCTTGTTTTTGAGGGAGTCGGGAACGTCGCGGTCGCATCGCAAAACGACGGCATCGGGAACCAGGCCAATCGAGCGAAGTTCGGCCACCGAGTGCTGGGTGGGCTTGGTTTTCAGTTCCTTGGAGGGGCCGAGGTACGGAACCAGTGACACATGCAGGTAGAAGACGTTTTCGCGGCCGACGTCGTGACGCACTTGCCGCGCGGCTTCCAGGAAGGGCTGCGATTCGATATCGCCGACGGTGCCGCCAATTTCGGTGATGACCACGTCGGGCTTTTCACCGTTTGCGTCCGCGTTGCCCATGGCGACGATGCGGGATTTGATCTCGTCGGTGATGTGCGGGATGACCTGGACAGTCTGGCCGAGGAATTCGCCGCGACGCTCCTTGGCGATGACCGAAGAATAGACCTTGCCGGTGGTGACGTTGCCGCCGGCGGAGAGGTTGCGGTCGAGGAAGCGCTCGTAATGCCCCAGGTCCAGGTCGGTTTCCGCGCCGTCTTCGGTGACGAAGACCTCGCCGTGCTGGAAGGGGTTCATGGTGCCCGGATCTACGTTGAGGTAGGGATCGAGCTTCTGCATAGTCACTTTCAGACCACGCGAGGTAAGTAGGCGACCGAGCGACGCCGCGGTTAAGCCTTTGCCCAGGGAGGAGGCTACGCCTCCCGTAACGATGATGTATTTCGTAACCACGGGACTTCAGAATATCGCCTGCGCGGGTATGAGCGCAAGCTATTTTTCACAATGGCGGATAATGTCTTCATATTTGGGTAACTTTTTCGGGTTTTCTACAAGGCTTTACGACGGCCATAGCTGCAGCCACGGTTGCGGTGTGTAAAGGCGATCAAGACTTCGGCCACGGTTGCGGTGCATGGCCGGAGTCGTGGCTACACCTCGGACCGAACCCCACCTGCGGTGCATCAATGCATAAACGTGACTGTGCCGTTACCCTCGGGGCCATGACTGATTTAGCGAATAAGACCATTGCAGTATTCGCCACCGATGGATTTGAGGACTCCGAGCTGACTAGCCCGGCTGAGGCCGTGAAGGATGCCGGTGCAACCGTGCACGTTATCTCCACCGAAGATGGCTCCATTGAGGGCAAGAATGGCACGCAGGTGGACGTCGATAAGCTCACCAGCAGCGTTTCTGCCGATGAGTACGATGCCCTGATTCTGCCTGGCGGCACCGTGAATGCAGACCAGATTCGCATCGATAAGGATGCCGTGGCGCTAGTGAAGGGATTCGCCGCAGCCAACAAGCCGATTGGCGTGATTTGCCACGGCGGTTGGATTCTCACCGATGCGGATGTGCTGAAGGGCCGCACTATTACCTCCTACATCAGCGTCAAGACTGACCTGATTAACGCTGGTGCCAACTGGGTCGATGAGGAAGTTGTCGTTGACGGCAACCTGATTTCCTCCCGCACCCCGGCCGACCTTGAGGCTTTCAACAAGGCTCTCGTGGAGAACTTCTAAGCCACTCGGCTTTTAGCACCACCAAAGGACAGCTGTTGCCATGAGTTCATATTGGGATAACCCAAAGTCGCTGTGGGATCAGATTCCACAGCACAATGAGGAAGATGCTTCCGGGCAGCAGCCTTCCAGGCCGGAACAGCCTGCCGCGCCTGAGCAACCTTCCGCGCCCGAGCAGCCTCCCGCACCGCAGCAGCTTCCGCCACAGCAAGGGCGCCACCGGGGATTGCTCGCGCACAACAACATCGTTATCCAGCAGATTCGAAACTTCATGGCGGATGATTTCGACATACTGGATACCGAGGGCCACTGCATCGGAAAGATCGAAACTACGGGCAGCACGCTGAGCCGAATGTTTATGGGCTCTCGTCGTCTGACAGTGTCCGAGCCGGACGGCACTCCGGTATTCGTTATCACCGACCCGACCGATTTCACCCTTGATCGTTACGAGGTCTACTACCCCGACCCGCATGCGACTGATGCCGAAGGCAAGCAGCAGGGCGGAGTAGGGCCATCGCGCCTTTTGGCAACTATTCAGCAGAAGTTTGCGTTCTTTCAGCGGAAGCTGGAGATTTCCATCCCCGGTTTTGCTGACTGCCGTGTCGACGGAGACCTCTGGCACTACGACGCCACTTTTATGATTAACGACATCAAAGTTGCACAGATGTCACGCAAGTGGTCGGGGTTTGCGAATCTCCTATCCGGCAATGAGCGCTATGTGCTGCAGCTCAAGGAGGATTTGCCGCCACAACTACGCGCGGCCATTATTGGCGCCGCTATTGCCCTGGATTTGATGGCGAAAAAGGCGCAATCCGACTAGCTATTATCGCTGTCGACTCGCGCCCTTTATCAAGAGCTACTGCTCACGAATATCGCTACCGTGATTCTGCAGCCTGGGCAATGCGTCCATCTATTTCAGTGATGCCGTCAGAAACGGCATTGACGTGTTCGGGGCGAACATTAGCGTTGTCATTGATGCCGCCTTCCACAACGGCGGTTACCGGCACGCACGGAACCTCAACATTACGTCCGAGCGCATTCGCTACCAGCGCGATTGCTCGCGGCGAGAAGGTCAGACCAATATGGCCCGACAGATCCGCAGAGCAACCATCCTGTAGGAGGATGTTGTTGGAAGTCGGTGCGTTCCACTGGCTTGCAGCCATTGGCGTGACGGCTTCATCAACCTGAGTCGAGATTGCAACGTAGTTGACGCCCGGCTGCTCCAGGCCACCTTCATTCATCTTGGCCATGAACTGGCTGTGCTGCAGCAGATCCACCAGGCTCGGGCTGACAATGAAACCCGCAGCCTTGTCACCGGCGTTGTCGAACTGGTTGAGCTGCTCCAAACCATAGGAAGCGCCCAGCAGAGTTGTGCCGTGCAGCACGCCCGCCAGGGACACTACGGTGCCAATTCCCCTGCCCTGCTCCTGCTTGGCGTAGGCGGCAGCCAAGGCACCACCGGCAGAGTGACCAACGATGTCGACTGCGGTCGCACCGGTTTCCGCCTTGAGAGTGTCAATCTTCGCAGTCAGCTCAGCCAAAGCAGTGTCCATCGGGGTCATGTTGCGCATCGTTGGAATAGAGCCCAGCACTGAAAACTCATCCGGGCCCAGCTTGCCGACGTTAAATGCGTACAGACACTTCCCCATTGCCTTTAGCTCCGGTGCCATGCGGGCATAGGTCTGGTACGAGTTCGAGTTCATGCCGTGGATCATGACCACCGGATTCTCACCAGGAGCAGGAACACACTGCACATTTGTGCCCTCTGGGCTGATGTTCTCCGTCATCCCCTGATTGACCATGACTGTGGGGAAATCATTTGCCTTTGGCCCCCAGCCACCCATCTCGGTCCAAGACAGGACCTGATCGTTACCAGCTGCCGAAGCCGGTTCGGCAGCCGCGATGGGAGCCGCCGCCAGAGCGACCCCAGCTGCAGCCAACAGTGCCGTGGCTGACCGTGCCAGTTTTGCAAATGCTCGATGAGTGCCCATGATTACTCCTTGCCTAGAGCAGCGAATAGTAAAACGCTTCCAATAAGAACTACGAAAAATAGACAAAGAGTCAGGGATTAGCAGCCAAAATCAGCGGCGCACCCCTGAGCGGGAACTAATTAAAGCTTCGAAAAAGGGTTAACAAAATGTGAACTAAATATAACTATAATCCCATTTACTTAACGATCTCGTAGGTTTTTAAAGTGATGTCAGTCACAGGGCAAAACAGAAGCCCGCTCCCGGCCCATCCCCGCGCACGCAGCGCCGACAGTGGCTGCAAAATATCTCGAGACATACAGGGTCGGGAACCTGCACGAGTATCAGCTCGAAGGCTAACTCAGGGAGCCTACGTCTCCCCCGTTTCCTACTGAAAGCACCAGCAGTCGGCTGCCCAGCACATACGACACCAGCAGCACAGTCATCCCCGCAAAGGTGGAGAGCTCAAATGTGTTTGCCCACCGGATTCCCTGCCCAAACAGAACCAGCACAATGCCAACAAGAGCGGTAATCGCCGTCAGCACCGACAGAGAGAACAGCTGTCCGTAGTGCTGCATCATTGATCGGCTTTGCGCTGTCCTAAATGGCGAAAAATCTAAGCCGTAGTTTTCCTGGTCCAGCCGATTGGCAATTGTGGTCAGTTGAGCTGGAAGGCGTTCTGCCGCAGGAAGTGCAATTAGTGCTCTTTCAACAGTTTCTTGCACCATCGGAGAAACGCTTACTTCCTGCTGGAAAATGTCGCGAGCGATTTCGCGGGACTCGCTAATAAAGTCACTTTGCGGTGCCAGGATCTTCAAGGTTCCTTCAAGTGCACCTAGGCACCGGAAGGCCGCTGCGATTCCCGGAGGCACCTGGAATCCGGCTTGCACGACGACGCGGAAAAGCTCATCGAAGAGTTCGTCGATTGGCAGACTGTCGACGCGCATAATTAGTGCGCCAATTCGAGGCTCTAACAGCCGGGTATCCAGATTCACCGGTTCAATCAGGAGCCGCCGGAGCGCGGCCACAGCCGCAGCACCATCTTGAAGGTCGACTGCTACCAACAGTCCCATCATGGCCTTGCGTGAAGGCCGGTCCACTCGGCCAACCGAACCGAAGTCCAGCAGGACCAGCTTGTTGTCAGGCGTGAGCATGATGTTTCCACCGTGCAGATCGGCATGAAAAATGCCATGCACGAGAACCTGCTGCATCACAGAAGTGACAATCAGCTGATTGAGTGCCTTGCGGGTTTCCTCCGGTAGATTCGCCACCTGCTCATCTGCCGAGGACAGCGGCGTTCCCTCCACCAATTCCATGGTGAGCACTCGCTGCGTCGAATACTCTGGGAAACCTTTCGGCACACCAATCTCGGTCAAGCCGTCCATCAATTCGAGATTCCGCAGCTCAATCCGATAATCCAGCTCTTCATCCAGAGAGTCGCGAAACCCGACAGCAAGATCATGGACGCCAAACGCCTTCGCCCACTGTGTTCTTCTCTCGAGTAGTCGCGCCAACCAGAAAATAATGTCCAAATCGGCAGCTACGACTTCTTCCGCCCCGGAACGCAACACCTTTACCGCGACTTGAGTGCCGTCTTTCAACTGTGCGCGATGCACCTGCCCCAATGACGCAGCAGCCATCGGCGTCTGGTCAATGCATTCAAAGACCTCCTCCGGCGCTGCACCAAGTTCGGTGGTGAGTGTTTTCTTCACAACTTGCCACGGCTCCGATGGGACCTTGCTGTGCAGATTCGAGAGCTCCGCAATATAGTCCGCCGGCAAAACGTCTGGCCTAGTAGCCAGCATCTGCCCAAACTTGACGAAGGTAACTCCACAATCTGTAAGCGCACGCCGAAGTGCAACCGCCGCACTGGTAGCCGTTTCTGGATTTTCAACGGTTCGCGAACGACGGACATAGCGAAAGAGACCATGCTTGAGCGCAATTCGAGCAATGGTGAATAGACGCCGCATTCGCCGGAAATACTGTGGCATGTGCCGAAGAATGTCGACCGGGCCAGGCAGAGACCCTGTTGGAACGAGCATTTCGGTGGCTGCCAATAGGCTCATCTCAATTGCCAGAACCCAGCCCAGGAAAAGCAGGGAAAACGCAATTCCAGCACCTGAGTACTCCGGCGCTAGTGGATCATGAATGCCCGCATGCTCCAGCATGATGAGCAACAATGGGTTCGCAGCCACACTTGTGACCAGCGAAAATAAGATGGTTCGCGGCCAGCCCACCGGGTACCCCAGAGCTCTGCGGGTAGCCCAGGCAACAACAAAAGTGTTGACAATCGCGGACACAATAACCACTAGCACCGACATACCTGCGAGTATACGTAGGCTGAAACTCAGCCAAGCTTCGTAAAAACCGGAACTACTTCCAACAACGAACACGAGAACAGGCGTTCTAAAGGACTAAACCTCTAATCCGGCCTTTTTACTAGTGTTCAGTGCATGACCACGTTTGATTCGCCAATTATTAGGGCGTTCTTCACCGAGGATGACGTTAAGGCGGCGCAGAAGCTTTCAGCGCAATCCCCGTTGGCCGAGGTTGCAGCTGGTTCCTACCGCGCCACCGTGGATAACTTCGAGGTCCAGGTTGATGGGTTCACTTTTCCGGACTGCACTTCATATCAATGCGATGACTTCCGTACAAGGAAGTCATGTGCACACGTCTGCTTCGGCGTCGCAACAATGTTGGCCGAGCACCCCGGTATCGAAGAAGTCTTGTGGCCGGATTCTGATGCGGCTATGAACCCGGATCTGTTGGAACCGGATTGCTACTACGAGCTCAAAATGCTCCCCATGACTTACTCACCTTCATGTCAGGGAGGCCGCACATTGGCAGAGTCAATATCGGATAAGGCGAGCCAATGCCACGGGGTTGTTGACGACGCTCAAATCGCCGATGAGGTAAAACGCCTGTTCCAGGATTACTTCGAACTGCCAGGATCATGGGATCCCGATATTCGTAGGAAGGAAATTGAGGCGTTGATAGCCGAACTTCACGACCTCGGTGTTGACGACAAGGAGATTCGAACTCTCGTGTCAGAACACCCCGGGTATTCAGACGTAATTCCTCGCCGCTGGTGGCCACGGAGTTGGTGGATAACTCGGTTCTTGCCATCTCATTGGCCTAATTGGCGACTGTCTAATTGGCAGCCACAAAGATAGAAGCCGCGCAGGTTGCGAATCCGAGATAGATCGCGCCGACCTCGCGTTACAGAAAAACCCCTTTCCACCTGCTCTTACATTAAGGTATTTCACATGCACAAACGACACATCTTCGCCCTTGCACTCACTATTCCGGCATTGTTCCTTTCCGCTTGCGCCAACGGAGAATCGGAAAAGGCACCGGAGCCGACGACGGTTACAAAAACAGTCACCAGCCCAGAACGCAGCACGAAGTCGACGACGCAATCCACCACCAAATCTCCTACCCCGTCGGCGACCCCGACCCGGACGTCGGAAAGTTCCAAACCCACTGGTTACACCGACGCGCCCAATGGCGAGCCAACGGCTATAAACAAGACGATTTCGCATTGCGCCAAATCTTCGCAGGGCCTCTATGAGCAAGGCACCACCTGGTTTACAGACGGTACTACCGGCTGGACACAGTATTGCGCCAACAATTTCTATGACGGCCCACCTACAAACACTGCCCCAGAGCCACAAAACAACGAGCCGTCCCCATGGGTTCAAGGACAAATTGACTGGTCTAATTGCTTAAACTCTGGATATTCAGAAGAAGAATGCCGCGCGATGTTGAATTAGATGACGCGATATTAACGGGCCTACACCTCGCTAGATGGCGCAAACATCACCGCTCTTAACATTTCGCTTAACGACGGTGCGTTTGGCCCACATTTCTCATCTTGAGCTACCCATAAAAAATTCCACAGGAAAAAGAAACATGTCCAACGAAACATCCCCGCCACCTTTTAATTTGCCACGACTGCTCAGAGCTGACCAGTTTGCTGAGGTGGTTCATCAACTAATCTCCCCACCGAAAGATGGGCATCTGGAGTACGACCAGATAAGTCAGGGCGAAATAATCTCTAAGGCTGTTGAGCACATTGAATCCGCCCTCAATCATGCCGTCGACTCTAGAGAACGTAACGAAGACCCCGCACCATGGCCTAATTTTGAAGAAATTCTTCATGTCACGAACAAGGCAGTGGAAGACGCACTCGAAATTGCCAAATTAGCGGACGGCTGGGACGGCTGCGAGATCGGTGGTGCCTGCGCAGACCTAATTCTGGATATCCACCCGAGAGTTGTCGCAGCTGCAAAGGTGCCGCCCACAGAACTAGCTCAGTGGTTTATAAATTATGACGGTCTAGCAGAGGCCTGGGATTATAAGCTCGATCCGGTGGCATATGCTCCCACACTCGGCCCCATTGGCATGAAAATTATCCTGGACTGGGTGGAACAGCTTCGAGAATCGCTGGCTGATCCGACGAACCGTTCAAATTGGTACCTAAAACAATTAGTCGACCACATGGATGAACGGTTGGCGGTGCTTTCGGAAACTGCTGCTGAGCCCGCTAACCCTTCCGCGTCAGAAAACCACAACCACACTCACAATCTCGAGCACTTTTGATACCAAACCGGATTGACTTAGTGCACAATCCTCCTACAAAATAGAACTTGTGAAGTGGGCCGGAGCCGTTCGGTTATCAAACTATAATGATTAGCCTGACCCTGATTGGTCGGGCGTTTTCGGACGGTATTTACACGCCCGCTTCACACCCCATTCTTTTTAGATGCAATTGCGGAAACGGGGAGACGACATCGTGGACTCTCTGCAAAACTTTAGTTTCTCAAACACTCCCCAACAGGTAAAAGCTAGCGAAAAGCAAGTGCAAAACTCTGCCGGGGGCTTTACCTTCGAGCTCGATGACAAAGCTCGACTGCGTCGTTTCCTCATTCTTGGTGTCGAAGGTGGCACTTTTTACGCAAATGCAAGACACCTTGCGTTCGACAATGTTCAAATCCTCCAGCGTATGGCGGTCAACGACCCAGTAACCTTGGTCGACACGATTGTCGATGTATCCGTCAGCGGCGCGGCCCCAAAGCAGCAGCCTGCGCTCTTTGCACTAGCCTTTGCTGCATCGGTTCCCCAGTCTTCCCAGGCAGCGCTAGCTGCATTGCCACGTGTCGCACGAACAGGCTCGGCTCTGCTGCAGTTCGTCTCCTATGTAGAGAAGTTCCGAGGCTGGGGTCGTGGCCTGCGCCGCGCAGTTGGAAGTTGGTATTCCACGAAGCGCGCTGATGATCTCGCCTACCAAGTGGTCAAATACCGCAATCGTGGTGGCTGGTCGCACCGTGATCTTCTACGCTTAGCTCACCCTTCGACAAGCGACGAGAGCCTCCGCGCAACGTTTGATTGGATTGTGCGTGGCTCCAGTTCTACCTCCTTTAGCGATTCCACTGGTGACACTTCATCCGAGAACATCCCCACAATAATCGAGGGTTTTGCTAAGGCAAGCCACGCGACAACTTCCAGCGAGTGGGCTGCCCTTGTGCGTGGTTATGGACTCAGCTGGGAAATGCTGCCGGATGCAGCCCTAAACGAGCCCGACGTATGGGCCGCCTTGCTTGATACAGATGTTCCGCAAACAGCACTGATTCGCCAGCTCCCGAGGCTTACTCGATTAGGGCTACTTCCTGGTTTAGGCGGACGGACAAGCGATGTCGTTTCGCAAATTACGGATGCGGAGCGCTTACGCAAAGCTCGCATTCACCCTGTGTCTGTTTTGTCTGCTCAACGCACCTACGCCAAGGGACGGTCCTTCCAAGGAACGACGGAATGGGAGCCAACAGCCCGCATATCTGATGCGCTGGATGAAGCGTTCTATTTATCCTTCGGCGCAGTTAAACCAGCCAATAAGCGAACCCTACTTAGCCTAGATGTCTCGGCATCTATGCATTGGCCACTGGGCGGTACACCGCTAACGGCTCGCGATGCGTCTGCAGCGCTTTCCCTTGTGACACTTGCCACCGAATCCGAGTCAATGGTTTTAGGCTTTACCACAAACAGCCTCACTAAGGGGTTCCTGCGAGATGTCGTCACCCCTCTCGACATTTCCGCACGTCAAAGGCTTGACGATGTCCTAGATTATATAGATGGGCTTCCCTTCGGCGGAACAGACTGCTCATTGCCAATGCTTTATGCACTGGAGAATTCTCTGGAAGTAGACACCTTCGTTATCTATACCGACAACGAGACTTGGGCCGGCAAGATGCACCCACACCAGGCACTGCAGCGTTACCGCAAGGAATCTGGAATCGACGCCAAGTTGGTTGTTGCTGGTATGACTGCCACTAAATTCAGCATCGCTAATCCTGACGATGCCGGCATGCTCGATGTTGTCGGTTTCGACGCCGCGGTGCCAAATCTTATTTCTGAATTCTCTCGCGGGTTTTAGTGCCAGGATTTTAGCGCCCACGCGAACGTTCGCTGCGTTTCTCTGCGCGAGTAAGTGATGGAGGTCGAGAAATTTCTTGTTTCGCTCACCCCAATATGCGGATGATTTTCCTGGTAACGCGTTCCCTAAAAACTTACCTGTCGGGGTAGGTCACCAAATACCCCTCCGTCAAAGATTGATTACAAATCCCCGTAGTATTCGCGAAGCTTCACTGCCATCAAAGAGCGGCGCTTCTGCAGGAACTCGTGGTAGTTCTCAACAGTTGTGTCAACAAGCGACCCAGGAATGGCATTAACTTCAAGGTTTCGGTCAAGGTCCTCGCGGGATGTAATCTCGCCGAGCGTCGGCTCACCGGACTCAATTTGGGAGAACACCTCACCCAAATATTCAGAGGGCATGCGGTTGCCGATTCGAATATTTACCGCAGTTTCTGCAAAGGCGTAGTTGGCCACCTGGTTGTAATCGCGCTTGTCGTTGACCCCGTTTTTGCGAAGATAGTCTTTCGGAACCAGGTGATGAATATCGTCTTGGACTTCAATCATCGAACTAACTAACGCGTGCTTACTTAAAAACGCCGTTGCCTGTGCCTTCACCTGCGAAGCCATAAAGGTTCGGAATTGCGGATTATTCACGCTCGAAGAATCGAAACGCTGTGGGAGTGTTACTGCCCAGAAGCTCTCTCCCAGCTCGCCTTCTTCAAGCTCCTTCAACACTGCGGCTGCCCCGACTCGGTCGATTGCACGCAGGTCTCGTTCAAAGGTTGACTCGAAAAGACCTGACGCTCTACCCGTCAACTGCGTCATAGGGACACCCTCTCTTTGTGTGCCATTATTCGGAATGCTTTGTCCGGCGCTGGCGCACTATTACCGATGTTCATAGCTACGAGCCCCGGGGCCTAACGCAGGTGTTGGAGTTTCTTGCTGACTCCCGGATTGATTGGCGCACAGTTGTGTCGGCGCCAATTTCGTTGAATCAAGTGCCAATGGACGTACCGGTTTATGCAGGATACGTATTTAAGAGCATCTGCAAGGTTCTTCTACCAACTACTGGAAAGAAACTGTGACAAGAGAGGAGATGTCGACCGAGGATAGTAATTATTTTAGACTAGAACTGCAAAAAATTTGGTTCTAGGGCATTGAACTGAAAGATTAATTGAATGAGGGGGCTTATAGGTAGCCAATAATAATTTCGAAAATCCACATCTAAAACGAACCACGCCTTCAAATAGAAATTCGATAGAAAGATACAACCCTGTTCCAATTCCTTATTCGCTCGCCCAGAAGGCTATCCTATGAAGCGATTGCGAACGCGAAACAGAGACATCCCGCGGTTTTTCCGCAAATTAAATATCCCGAGACCAATCCCGGTTAATCGTCCTCTAATCCAGATGCGGCAGCAGTCAACGCTTCACGAAGTTCGCGATCCACAGCATAGATATGTAGCCCGTGTACTCCTCGAGTAAGTAAGACATTAAGCTGGTTCTTCAACAGTTCTTCAGCGAACGACTGTTTCGAACCGTCTTTCAACGTTCGTTTATTCTTCACATTTGGGTTCCACGACTCAGATGGATCAAAGATGATCTTTCCATCACGGTATTTGACAGAGGGGCCAATAATGACACCAGCATAATTCAGGTCAAAACCCTGGATAGTAAAAATAGAACCAATTTCATCAATAGTTTGTGGGCGCTCTGCCCAGCTCAGCTGTAGACCTGCAGTCTTCTTCTCAGTACTCTTCTTTTGATTGTTCCATGGCATTGAAAAATCACCGACTCGAACCTGCCAAAGTTCATTCTCCGCAGGTGGCCGTGCACTCGAAAACTGCCAATCATACGTGGCTATTAACCTAGATAATCCTTCCTCTACATTCGAAGCTTTGTCCTTAATTGATTCGTAAAGCTGGTTAGGATCATCGAAAATCTTAATACTATATTTATTATCCTTCGGAATTTTATGGATAATACCGTCATCGACAAATGAGCGTACCCACTGAATGGTATCCTCTGAGGCAAGCATCCTCATCTGAAGCTTTAAATCAATACTTTTATCGACTCGTTGCTCCATCCAATTCAAATCCGCCGGCTCCCACACCTGATTTGCAGCGAGAATCTGGTCAGGATCAAACACTGCTACCACTACATGTGCACGTTCTAGAATATCTTTAAGGTGGTTTTTACCCCTGTACGACTGTTTTCCTTGCGTCCATAGCAAATGAGCTTCGTCGATTAGAACGACATCCACCTTTTCCCCAGGATTCCGATGATTGATAAAGGATGTCGGCTTCATGACTTTAAGATTCTTAGTACTCGAAATGCCGAGTTTTTCAGCAACCTGCTGATAAACAGTAACTTGCTCATCATGGTTGACTAGCATATACGCGTCAAGGGTCGATTTTCCAAGATGTTCTTCAATAGCCGGGAGCTGTTGATTCAAATCATAAAAAACGCTGCTAAGCAGTACTGTCTTGCCAGTTCCAGCAGCGCCTGAAACCATAATCAGCCTAGAGTCGCCGATGGATTGCATTTGATCTACAACTGCATTAATTATCTCGAACTTTGCATCAGACTGCTCTGTAGTTAACTCATGGAAAGGTGATGCTTTAAAAAGTGCAGATTCGCGAATAATACGTTCAGCTGGAAATAGCTGTTGATCCAGAGCATGTAGTTTAGACCATATCTGAGTGAAAGATTTGTCTAAATGCTCTTTGGTGAAGTAATCACCTTGCGCATTTGTTCGCGCATTTTCAGTAGCGACACTGGTCTCACTGGCAGACTTCACCGATTCGTTGCTAGGCAAATACTGCATAAGTCGATTCTCAATATCCAGAGTCAGCGACTTATTAAATAGAGAGTGCCCAATCACGTACATCTGGGTTCCAGCGCCATCACGTAAATCAAGCCAGAGATTTCGCTTGGAGTTAGATGCCTTTGTATCTCCCTCGAGATGCTGGGTCGTTCGCTGGACAATCGAGTTCGTTTCCCCCACATAGACTCGATACGATCCCTTGTTATCCCGCAATGAAATGATGTAGACCGTAGGGTAGTCAATAATAAAATGGCGGTAAGGAGTATCCTTGCCCTTTAGCTCGTCGATGCCACTACTTGCGTAGTCGACTCGCTCAACAAATGCCCTTGGCGCTGGAAGCAGTTTTCTCTTGGTCACGTTACAACCTGTCGTGCTTAAGCGAGCTTCCCGTGCTTTTACTACGCGGATAGCGCACTTCATTTAGGGCGATTTTCTTCGCAATCGCCTCATTAGGATCGATTTCAGCCCTACGAGCCAGTAAAAGGCAGTAGCTCAGCACATCTGCAAGCTCATCCTCGAGGTCAGCTTTCTCATATTCTGCATCCCATTGAAAAAGCTCGAGCAACTCAGCAGACTCAATTGAAATCGCTTTAGCAAGATTCTCAGGAGTATGAAAAACCTCCCACTTTCTGTCAGAAGAGAACTTGAGAAGCTGCTCTACTGTTTCCCGACTAACTTCCATGTGTTTTTACCTCTTCAACTCCCCAACAACCCCAACCTGGCCCGCCGCATCCGACACAGCGTCCACACGCTTCACTGCAGGGGCAGCACCCCAGCGATCGCCCGGCAGAGCACTGACGCCTTCACGGCCGAAGCCATCAGTCCCCACCACAACGTGACCAGCCGTATCCTCACCGGCACCAAAGCCCTCAGCCAGTGCCACAGCCAGATCCGCAACCAAGCCAGCGCCAAACTCAGGGTCCTCGCCCTTATCAATCGCAGCGCGCGAGACAGTGCCGTGATTGCCAACAATCACAATGCCAGCAGCCGGGCGGAGCGTCCCCTCTTCATACTCGACGAACCCGCCGCCCTTGAGAGCCTCCAGCAGCAGTTTTCGGTCAGCAGCGGAAGCCCGCTCTCCCCCATCCTTATCCAGCTCCAACACCGGAGCCAGCGCCTGGCCAGCCTGGCGACCCGGCTCGCGGCGCTCCGGATCCAGCTGCACATCAGCCGGCAGCGAGGTAGAAACCGTATCCTTCAACTCATCCGCACCTGCGGCGGAGAGGAACTTATCGGTCAACTTCAACACGCCGGCATTCGGGGCACCGGCAGCGCGCAGGGTCTCGGAAACCCCTGCAAGCTGCTCATCGGTGGCATCGGGAGTCGCGATAACAAGGACAGGCACATCCTTCAGAGTGTCTTGGACGATCTCCCCGACAATGGGCTCGATGATGCGGTTGGCTTCATCGGCACGCGCTTGCTGCGCATCAGCGCGTGCAACAGCGGCATCGCGCTCAGAGGCGGCGCCAGTGCCGAAATCAATGCCAGCACCGGCAGGGTTCAACACATAAGCACCCAGCGCAGCACCTGCCGCAACACCGAGGGCAGCACCTGTCACACCGGCTGTAAACTTCCCGCTCCTGCGCTTCTTCGCCATCGCCCGTCCCTCATTCCTTTCGCCGACGCCTCAATCAGCACTGACAGCTGAAAACTCAGGCGCTCACAATGCTCAAGATACCGCTATAACTACTTAAACAGCCCCTGGAACCACAGAGCAATGGAGTTCCAGGTATCAATCAGATTCTCGCTGACAGAACCATCACCGGAGGTACCAGCAATAGCGAAGATCACCGCAACGGCGACAAAGATAGCCAGAATCGCCCAGGCCACACCGAAACCACGGCTATTGACCTGGTAGAGGTCGGCGACCATGCGACCGTCGACAAGCTTCTCCCCGACCTTCAAACGCGACAGCAACGCCGACGGCACACCGCTTTGATTTTCAGCGTGGTAGATGCTGTCGATGTTCTGCGGGGCGCCAACGGAGACGACCATGTCGGCGTCGTGATGCGCGGCGAAGACCAGCGCCAGGTCAGTGGCGGAATCGGACAGCGCCGGGAAGGTCATGGCGCCAATGCCGAGGTCCTGAATGCGCTCAAGGCCCACCGCGTGACCATCCGGATCAGCGGGCAGGATCACGCAACCGGCAGACCGCAGCGCCTCAGAATTAATGTTCTCCGGATCACCGATGATGTAGTCCGGCTGGTACTTAAGATCAAAGAGCGTGTCGGCACCGGTGTCGACGCCGATGAGCAGCGGCTCGTACTCGCGGATGAAGTTCTTTAAGTCCTCCAGCGTCTTGCGGTGTCCCTCACCAGGGCTAACCACAACGACCTTGCGGCCGCGCAGCGGCTCCGTCTCGTCCGGAATACCCAGGCCATCGATGTAGAGCGGGGACTCAGTCTTGGCGAATTCCACCAAGTTGCCGGAGAGAGCCTCTAGGCGATCGACCATGCTGGTGCGGCCCTCGTCGAAGGCGCGCTCCAGCTCGTCTTGGTCGACCTCGTCGCCCTGTCCAATTAGGCGGTCACCGTGGTAGAGCTTGCCGTCGTCAAGCCTGCCGTTCTTGCCGTCCTTGAGTTTCTCGAAGACCTCGTCGCCGACGTTCTGCACCATCGCAATGTCGGCATCGCGCATCATCTGCGGGCCGTAATTCGGCACAAAACCCGTGGTAAACGCGCCGGTGTTCACCACTGCGGCGACCTTCGCATCAATCAACTGCTGTGCCAGTGGACGCGAGATATCCGGCGCATCGATCACCACGATGTCGCCTTCGCCCATGCGCTTTAGCGCACGATCCAGGCGGGAACCGTCCCGCACGGTCCCCGAAATGCCAGGAAGATCTTTTTCGTTCCGAGAGAACAGACTCATGGCACTTAGTGAAACATAAGTGCAGCTACTTGGCCGCGAAGGCGCGCCGAGCTTGATCCAGAAGATCTTGCGCGTGCGCGCGTCCGGAGTCCGAATCGTCCAAGCCCGCCATCATCCGCGCGAGCTCGTCAATCCGCTCCTCATCGCCCAGGCTCGTCACCTTCGACGACACCGCACCCGAACGGGCGTCCTTGCTGACCACCAAGTGTGTATCCGCAAACGCCGCCACCTGAGGCAAGTGCGTGACGACGATCACCTGGTTATTCACCGCCAACTGCTTCAGGCGCTTGCCAATTTCCACAGCCGCGCGCCCACCAACACCGGCATCGACCTCATCAAAAACCATCGTGTGTCCGGCCTGTCCTTCGGCGAGGACAACTTCCAATGCCAGCATGATGCGGGAGAGCTCACCGCCGGATGCGGATGAGGCCAGCGGGCGCGGCTCGGCACCTTCGTGGGCGCGGAGCTTGAACTCAATGTTGTCCACGCCTGCGGGGCCAAAGGTCTCGGCCTTGGTGATTTCCACCACCAGCGAGGTGTGCGGCATGGCCAGGCCCTTGAGTTCCTTGGTCACGGCCTGTTCCAGGTGCTTCGCAGCCTTTGCACGGGCCTTGGAGAGCTTCCGCGCGGTGGTGCCGAGCTTCTTCTCCGCGGTCTTAATCTCCGCGGTGAGTTTGTCCAGGGCTTCGCCGGAGACATCCAGCGTGGCGAGCTTGCGCTCCGCCTTATCCCGCCAGGCCAACACGCCCGCGATGTCCGGGGCATACTTGCGGGTGAGATTCTTGATCTCCACCTGGCGCTGCATGAGCTTATCCAGGGATTCGGTTTCCTCGGGCAGACCAGAGAGAAACGCGCCGAGACCAGCGGAAATCTCGGAGAGCTGGCTGGTCAGTTCATTGAGCTGGTTGGAAAACTCGGTGAGTTCCTCGTCGTCTGCGGCGGCAAGCTCAGTGGCGGCGGCGCCGAGGAGTTCGGCGGCACCGGAGTCTTCGGTGGCCGCATCCATGCCGGTCACGCCCACGGCGGCCGCACCGTCGATGGCGGCGAGCGCCACGGCTGCAGCGTCGCGGAGACCGTCCAGGTCCTGCATGCGGCGGATCTGGGAGGCCAGGTCCTGGTCCTCGTCCGGCTCCGGCGAGACTGCGTCGATTTCCTCGATGGCGAAGCTGAGCTGATCAGCACGCATGGCCAGCTCACGGCGCTTCGAAGTCTTCTCTTCCAGTTCTTTGACCAGGGTGCGCCAGTGTGCGCGCTGCTGACGATAAGTTTCCAGGGTTGGTGCGATGGTGTCGGCATCCATGCGGTCGATGGCCGCACGCTGCTCATCGGCACTCTGCAGGCGCAGCTGATCGTTCTGGCCATGAATCGCAATCAGGCGTGTGGAGACATCCGCCAATGCCGCAGCCGACGCACTGCGGCCGCCAACCCACGCCCGGGAGCGTCCCTTCGCGGAGACCTGACGGGCAAGGAGATACTCGTCATTTTCATCGCGCTCGCCGCCGAGCTCAGAAACCACAGCATCGATGGTGGCTGACTCGCCCTCTGAGAGGTGTTCGGTGGAAACGCGACCTTCCACCAAGGCCTTGTCAGCGCCGGTGCGCACGCGGCCGGCGTCGGCACGCGCGCCACAGAGCAACTTGAGGCTGGTGACCACCATGGTCTTACCCGCACCGGTTTCACCTGTGAGCACGGTCAGGCCTGGGCTGAATTCAAGCGTCGCGTCGGGGATAACGCCGAGGTCGCGGATGGAAATCTCAGTCAGCATGGCGCCTGCAATCAGTCCTTCCCTTGAGGTGTGGGGTCTCGTCTGCCGTGGGTAAAAGGCTATTCGGCCTCGGCGGGGCCGCGCCACCCGGACGTCGGCAAGCGGAACTTGTGCACCAGACGATCGGCGAACGGCTGATCATCCAGACGCACCCAACGCACCGGCTGCGCGCCGCGCTCGATTTCAATGCGGCTGCCCGGAGGCATGGTGATGTTACGGAAGCCATCGAGCACCGCGACGGCCTCGGCGGTGTCGTGGTTGGTCTCAATGGCGATGGTCGAGTGCGGGGAGATCACCAGCGGACGGGAGAACAGCGCGTGGGCGTTGTTGGGCACGACCAGCATGGCGTCGAGCTCCGGCCAGAGCACGGGCCCACCTGCGGAAAAAGCGTAGGCGGTGGAGCCTGTCGGCGTGGAAATCAGCACGCCATCACAGCCGTAGGAACTCACCGGGCGGCGATCGACCTCTAGGATGACGTCCAGCACGCCACGACGGTTAACGTTTTCGATGCTGACTTCGTTCAACGCCCACCCGGAGCCAATCACGCGGCCAGTCGTGTCACGGACGGTGGCGCGGATGGTCATGCGGTCTTCGATACGCCAGGAACGCTTGATGACGCGGCTAATCGCCTCCGTCATGGACTCCTGCTCCCACTCGGCGAGGAAGCCCACGTGTCCCATGTTGATGCCGAGCACCGGCAGGTCAGCCGAATGCGCGATATCTGCAGCGCGCAGGAAGGTGCCGTCGCCCCCCAGGACGAGGACGAGTTCGCATCCCGACGCCGCCTGCGGGGAGTGCCAGTAGCGCGGGTACTTACCGAGCGTTGGGTGCGCGGCCAGTGCCTCCGGGTTTTTACCGGCCAGCACGCGGATATCGATACCCGCGGCCTCAAGCAGCTCGGCGGCCTCGGCGGCCATTTCCAGGTTGGCGCTACGGCCGGTGTGCGGGACCAGCAGGATTTCGCGCTTGCCGGCGCTGGTCTTGGAGCTATCAGTCCGTGAGTGAGTCTTCGCGCTAGTCGGTGAGCCGGTCCGTGATCCGGTCGGTGAGCTAGTCATTGTGCGGCCCCTCCTCAACGGCCTTGGCGATGGCCGCAGCCATCGCCTCATCACCAATATCGCTGGCGCCGCCGTCTTTCACCAGCCACAGGAAAAACTCCACATTGCCGCTCGGGCCCGGCAACGGGCTGGCCACGGCCGTACGGAAGGATAGCCCCAGCGTGCGGGCGTATTCGGCGACTTCTTGGACGACTTCCTGGCGCAGCGCGTCGCTGCGAACGACACCACCGGAACCAAGGCGTTCCTTGCCCACCTCGAACTGAGGCTTGACCATCGGCAGCAGGTCAGCACCATCGTCGAGGCAGGAGACAATCGCTGGCAGAACCAGCTTCAAAGAAATAAAGGACAGGTCGCCGACCATGACATCGGCTGTGCCGCCGAGAATCTCGGGGGTCAGCGTGCGGACATTAGTTCGGTCGAGCACAACCACTCGCGGGTCATCCTGCAAGCGCCAAATCAGCTGACCGTAGCCGACATCGACGGCGTAGACGGTATCGACATCGCGGCGCAGACACACATCGGTAAAACCACCAGTGGAGGCACCGGCATCCAGCACTTTCCGGCCCTTCAAGTCCAGACCCTGCGGTTCGAAAGCTTCCAGCGCCCCGAGCAGCTTGTGCGCCCCGCGCGACGCCCAGTTCTCGTCCTCTTCCAGGCCACTGACGCGAATGGACACGTCCCCCGTCACAGCAGTCGCAGGCTTGGAGGCGACAAAGCCACCGACCTCTACTCGGCCGGCCTTAATCATGTCCACTGCCGCCTCACGGGAGCGAGCAATCTTCCTTCGCACCAGCTCCGCATCGAGCCTGCGCTTAGGAGCTTTCTTTGCCACCGCGTTCACTTTCCTTCCCTGCGTGACGAGCCCAGGGCCTCATACAAAATCTCATGCGCCCGCTCGAACTGCGCGACTCTCTCCTGCGGAGTCGGCGCAGGTGCGGACAGTGCGGCCGCAACCTGGTCGCGGACATCCTCCGGAGTTACCTCGCGCGCACCGGGCATTGCCGCCGGGCTGGGTGCAGCAGAGGGGCCAGGCTTAGTTGCGGATGCGAAACCCGGTTTTGGCCCCGGCACAGGACCAGCCCCCTGCCCCTGCCCCGGCTTCGGTGCGACCTCACTCATCGGCTATCACATCCGCCAGGCAGCAAGCGCCGCCGCAGCAGCCGGGCCATCCGCGCGGACCTGCGCGACCTCCACTGCGCCAGCACGACCAGCCTCAGAGTTCCACACCACATCCACGACCGTCAGCAGCGCCGCCACCGCAGCCTCCGCCGAGTTCGCCAACCGAGGATCTGCCGTGTCACCGCCAGAAAGAACGATGACACCGGCCTCCGCGTCGTCGTAACGCGCGATGAAACCAGCCTGCGGCGCCGGGCGTGCCTGATCCAGCTCACGGTTCAGCGCGGTCATATCAGCGCCGATAAGCGTCGGGCGGTGCTCAGGTGGCGCCGCGACGACATCCATATGCGTGGAAACACCCGTGACCACCATAAACGTGTCCATCTTCGCAGCGTTTCCACCCGCGATGTCGGTATCCAGGCGGTCACCAATCGCCAGCGGACTCTTCGCGCCCAGGCGCTCCGCCGCCTTAATGAACATCGGCGGCTTCGGCTTACCCGCCGACAGCGGCGCCACGCCCGTGGTCGTCGAAATCGCCGCAGCGACCGAACCATTGCCGACCAGGAACCCGCGCTCCGACGGCAGCGTCGTATCCAAATTCGACACCAGGTAGCGCGCACCTCGCGACACCGCCAGCGCCGCCTCCGACATCTGCTTCCATGTCATCTCACGGTTGAGCCCCTGGAACACCGCCGCGGGGTAGTCATCAGCGGAATCCACGAGGTTGTACCCCGCCTCACGAGCCAACTGCTTAAACGACTCCGCACCCAATACGAAGACGTTCGAGCCCGGCTCAATGACCTCCGCCGCCATCTCGATGGCCGCCTGCGCCGACGTCATCACATCGTCCGCGTGAACGTCATAGCCCAGCTCATTGAGCTGATCCGCCACCGTCTGCGGCGCACGCGAGGCGTTGTTCGTAATAAACACCATCGGCAGCGCCGCCTCGGTCAGCCCCTCCAGCGCGTTCGGAATCGCCGCGCCACCTTCGTAAATCGTGCCATCCAGATCCAACAGAGCGGCATCATAGGAAGAAGCGACAGAAGCCATGAGGTGCATTTCTCCTTTTACGAAATAGGAACGCTTTACGACGAATTGTAGATGCGCGGCCGGATTGCGTCAGCGGTACGTCAGCTGTGACTGATTTTGCGAACCGGACGGCGGTGGCTGATTACTTGTTCAGCTCTTCGATGCGCTCGCGAGCATCGAGCATCTCGTCGGCATCAATCTTGGCGCAGCGGGTAAACCACACCTTGGCATCGTCTTTACGGCCGGCCTCGACCAGCGCATCAGCGTAAGCGTAGAACAGACGAGCGGCCTCGAAGTCCTCGCGGTCCGGGTTCAGATCCTGGGTCTCCAGCTCAACCAGAGCCTCATCAATCTGGCCCATATCGCGGCGAGCACCTGCGGCGACGATAGCTAGCTCAGTCTTGGACTCGTTGTCCAGCTGCTTGGCTTCCTCGGAGCGAGCCAGCTCGATGGCCTTCTCCGGGCGACCGAGGCCGCGCTCACAGTCCGCCATGACCGCGAGCATGCCCGGGCCACCGGAGATGCGGCGAGCAGCACGCAGCTCAGCCAGGGCTTCCTTCCACTCACCTGCGTGGTAAGCGGCGACACCAGCGGTCTCGCGAACGACACCGACGCGACCTGCACGGTCCTTCGCTGCGCGGGCATGCTCCAGGGCACGCTGCGGGCCTTCAGCCATCAGGATTGCGGCCATAATCATGTGACGAGCGACCTTGTCGGCGTTGTCCTTAGCCAGGCTCTTCAGATCCTGGCGCACGCTCGGGTCGAGCTCGTCTGCGCGAATATCATCTGGCAACTTCGGCTCGTTCTTGCGGGCCTCAATGCGCTCCTCGCGGAAACCTGGGCGCTGCGGACCAGTGCGGTGCGTACGCTTCTCATCCTGGAAGCGGCCACCGCGATTGGAGCGACGTGGCTTACCACCGCGACGGTCGAAGTTGCGACCTCCCTGGCCGCCACGTCCGCCCGGGCCGCGACGATCATTGCGGTCGCCCCGGTCGTTGCGCTCGTTACGATCATTGCGGTCGTAACCGCGGCCACCGCGACCACCACGGTCATCGCGGTTAAAACGCTCATTACGATCATCGCGATTGTTGCGGTCGTAGCCACGACCGCCACGGCCACCGCGTTCATTGCGGTCGCCACGGTTAAAGTCACGATCATCGCGATCATCACGACGGAAGCCCCGCGAACCACGGGAACCGCGGTTACCACCATGACCACCGTGACCGCCACGGCCGCGACCACCTGGGCCACCACCCTGTCCACGACGATCGTTGCGGTTGCGACCGTTAAAGCCGCCCTCGCCACGACCATGGGAACGGTTAGACCCGCGGTTTCCGCGATTTCCTCGGCCTTCGCCGGAACGAGGACCTTCGTGCTCAGCCATGAAGTCGGAGCTCCTTATATGTAATGAATAAAAGAATTTATGTGTTTTCAGGCTACCAGTAACCCCGGATTGCCTGGCGGCCTACCTAAAAGACCAAACTTTCATACTACTGCTAAGACCTGCCCACATTCCAACCCACTAAACGCGCGGAACCTGTGGCCTTCCCCACTGCCTGGGACAAATCCCAAACTGCCAGGCCAACCCAGTCGTCGGTGATGAACTGCGCGGCGGCGGTAGTGCCCTCGACGCGGAGCTCATGCGCGGCATCCGAAAGTCCGTCTGGCACGGGGAGGTCGGCGCCCAGGGCGTCGTTAAGCAATGTCTTGAGTGCACGAGCATTGCCCTGCTCAGCGCGACGTGCGGCGCGCCGGAAAACGGTGAGCGCTTCCTTGGCTGCGTCCTCGGCTGTCACGGTGGTGTCGGCGGCGAGGTCGAAAAGGCCTTCCTGCTCGAAGGTTGCGGTCTTGGGCGCCTTGGAGTCGGAAGAAGGCGCGGCGGAAGCGGCGGGCGCGCTCTTCGAGTGCGAGCTGTTGGCTTGGGCGCGGCTGACCGCACTAGTACTACTTCCACCTGCACCGCCGAAACCTGGCCCCTCCGGCACGGCCGTACCCTTCTGATACGCGGTGGCAGCGGCGCGTGCGCGCTGATCTGCAGCTTCGTTCATGTCGTGACCGGAGTGGCCCTTGACCCATTCGAGATGAATGTTGCGACCAACGAGCAGCTGGTCGATGTCCTGCAAGATATCCACGTTGAGGACGGGCTTGCCGTCGCGCTTCTTCCAGCCCTTGCGCTTCCACCCCGGCATCCACTTAGTGACAGAGTTAATCACGTACTGCGAATCGCACAGGACGAACAGTGGCTCATCGGGGATGTGAGCGGTGGCGCGGAGCAGCTCAGCAAGTGCTGTGAGCTCGCCGCGGTTGTTGGTGCCCTCTTTCCATCCGCCGGCGGCCCAGCAGCTGTCGTCGATATACCAGCACCACCCGGCAGGTCCGGGGTTGTGGAGGGCGGAACCGTCAACGGCAGCAGTAATAGTCATGGGGCTAGATTGTATCGGCTGCGTGGACCCGGCCTGGAATTGGCTTAAGAGCCGTAGCAGGCGACCGGGCCGTGCGGCCCCTCGACGATGTCAATCTGGGTGTTGAAGATTGGGCTTAGAATCTCCGAACGCATCAGCTCCGCGGTTGGGCCGTGCTCAACGATCTGGCCGTCTTTCACCGCACAAATGTAATCGGCGTAGCGAGCCGCGAAATTGATGTCATGCAACACCACCACCATAGTGCGACCCAACTCGCGCACTGCCGTGCGCAGGTACGACATGATGTCGACCGAATGGGAAATGTCCAGGTTGTTCAACGGCTCGTCGAGAAGCACGTAATCCGTCTCCTGGCAGAGCACCATTGCGACATACGCGCGCTGACGCTGACCACCGGAAAGCTCGTCGAGGTAGCGGCCCTGGAGCGCCTCAAGGTTGAGGAACTCGATGTACTGGGAAATGATGCGCTCATCATCGGCGGTCAAGCGTCCCTGGCTATACGGGAAGCGGCCGAAGCTGACCAGCTGGCGCACGGTGAGACGCGTGACGAAGTGGTTGTCCTGGCGCAAAATCGAGAGCACCTTGGCCAGGTCCTTCGACTTAGTCTTGCCCACGTTGTACGGACCGACGTTGATGTCGCCGGAGTCGACGGTCAGGAGGCGACCAATCATAGTCAAGAGCGTAGACTTACCCGCACCATTAGGACCGATTAATGCCGTAATGGAGTTAGTCGGAATCTCCAGGTCAACGGGGCCAATCGACACCTCACTGGTATAGCTCTTGCGCACACTGTCGAGGAGAATCATAGCCGTCCCTTCTTCAAAACGACGTAAAGGAAGATCGAACCGCCAACCAGCTCGATAATGATGGACACCACGCCCTGGGCGTAGAAAACGTGATTGAGAATGAAATACGCGCCGGCCAGCGTGACGTAGCCAATCAGCGCCGCCATCGGCAGCACAAAGCGGTGGTCATAGGTATCCGCGGCCTGGTACGCAATGGTCGCAACCAGGAAACCCAGGAAAGTCATCGGACCGACCATGGCCGTCGATACGGCCATCAGCACAGACACTGCAACCAGAACGGTGATCGACCGAACCTGGTAGTTCACGCCCAGATTCGTCGCAACCTCACGGCCTAGCGACATCACGTTCAGCGCCCGCGAATGCAGCGCGATTACCACGATTGCCGCTATCACTAGCGGAATTGCCACCGGGAAAAACTCCGGATCAGCGTTGTTGACTGAACCGAACAACCGCGCCGTCAGCAGGTCAAAATCCGACGGTGTCAGCATGCGCTGCATAAACGTCGATACCGAGGCCAACCCGCCACCGATGACAATGCCCACCAGCAGCATGCTGTGCATGTCCGCGCCCTGCCCAGTCAGCAGCCACGCGTACAGCACCAGCGACAGCCCCACCATCAGCGTAAGCTGCAGGACAAACGCCCCAACCGAGCCGGCCTTCATCAGCCCCGTCGCACCGAGGAAGTACACCGCGGCGGTGCTAATAGCCACATACAGCGCTTCAAAGCCCATAATCGACGGCGTAATAATGCGATTATTCGCAATCGACTGGAACGCAACCGTCGCAATTGCATGACAGCAGGCAACCACAATCATGGCAATCACGGCGTCAAGGCGCCGACGCGCAATCAGCCAAAAGCCCTCCGTGCCGAACGGCAACGGGTTGTCCCATGCGAGCAGACCCGCGGTAAACAACGTCGCCAAGCCCACCAGCACAGCAATGATGATCCAGTACCTGCGCGCCGCGGCGCCCGTGCTAAACGACGTCGTTTGCGGGCCAACCTGGTTGGCCATCGTATGAGTTGAACTGAGATTAAGCACGACGCCGCTCCACAATCAGATAGACGAAAATGGCAGCACCCAGGATGCCGAGAATCACCGATACCGGAATCTCGAAGGGGGCGATAATGACGCGGCCAATTATGTCCGCGACCGTCACGATGGCAATGCCCACCAGGCACACCCATGGCAAGTTGGAGCGCAGGTCATCGCCACGAAACATGGAGACGATATTCGGCACGACGAGACCCAGGAAAGGCAGGTTGCCCACCACTACTGTGACTAGACCTGTCGCAATCGCGATTAGTCCCGTGCCCAGGAACACGATTCGCTTGTAGTTCAGTCCAACGTTGGTCGCGATATCCTCACCAAGGCCCGCTACAGTCAGCCGATCGCTGAATACGAAGACGATCGCGACCACAATGACGACCAGCCACAGGAATTCGTACTGCCCTTTATAAATATCAGTGAAGGAGCCCGCGAACCAGACGCTCAGCGACTGCAGCATGTCTGTCTGCAACGCAAAGAAAGTCGAAATCGAACTGACTACCGCGCCCAGCATGATACCCACGATG
This sequence comes from Corynebacterium vitaeruminis, assembly GCF_001054325.1. Classification (GTDB taxonomy): domain Bacteria; phylum Actinomycetota; class Actinomycetes; order Mycobacteriales; family Mycobacteriaceae; genus Corynebacterium; species Corynebacterium vitaeruminis_A. The sequence continues at coordinate 67,726 of NZ_JVVM01000004.1, forward strand.
GGCACGACCAGGCTCGACTTCAAAGTCACTCGGCGCAAGAACAGGAAGAACACTGCCGTGCCGATGAAAGCGAAGATAATCGCGCCGCTCATTCGGCCGAGCAACGACGCCGAGGGGAAGAAATACATCACGAAAATGAGGCCAAGCCCAGCCCATTCCGTGGTTCCCGTCGTGGTGGGTTCGACGAATTTGTTGTGCGTAAGCAGCTGCATGACCAGGCCGCACATCGCCATCGCGGCACCAGAGAGCACTAGCGCAATGGTGCGCGGAATACGCGTGGTGGCGAACATCTCCCAGCCGTCGTCGGCGCCCAGGATGTCGTATTGGCCTACAAACAGCGACATAGCCACCAGGACTGCCACAACGGCAATCCCAATGGCTAATCGGGGTTCCAGTAACTTCTGCATAGAGTTGGTGAGGTACTCCTGTGACTGGTCAGAGAACTATTAGGCCTGCTCGAAGGCGTCGGCAAGCTCGTTCAGGATCTCCGTGTACGTGATGATGGACTCGTTGGTGTAAGTGTCCTCTGGGGCGTAGTAGATGTTGCCCTCCTTGACGGCCTTCACGTTCTTCAGCGGAGCAGCTTCCTCGACCACAGACTGCGCCGAACGGTACTCATCGGTACCGCGCACCGAGGTGCCAGCATCGCGGTCGAGAACCATGATGAAGTCCGGGTTCGCCTTAGCGATGGACTCGGCGGAAATCTCATCACCCTGGTGATCATCGCTGGCCTTGTCGACCTCCAGTGCCGGCTTCATGCCAATCAGGTCAAACAGCGGACCGAAAGTACGGCCAACGGTCGGAGCAATGTAGCCGAGCGTGCCTCCCGACGAGTTCAGCGCCATAACCTTCACGTTCGGGTTGTAGGCCTCGCGAGCGCGCTCCAGAGCCTTATCGAAGTCCGCGATAAGCTGGTCGGCTTCCTTCTCCTTACCGAAGACGGTGCCCATGCCCTTGGCGTGACGCTTGAGCTCCTCATCCAGCGGTTTGCCCTCGCGCGGCTCGAAGTCCACGATGGCGGAGTTCGGAGCGAGCTTCTTCAGGTCGTCGTAGTACTTGTCGAAACGCTGACCGGTGACAATCAGGTCCGGGTCGGCGGCTGCAACAATCTCGAGGTTCGGCTCGCGGTGATTACCGATGTCCTGAACGTCAGGATTGTCCTTGTAGTCGGAAACCGTAAACGGGATAATCGCCTTCGGAGCTGCAGCCAGCTTAATGCCCCACTGATCGAGCATCTCGAACGAACGGTTGTCCGTGGCCACAACAGTGTCAATTTCGGCCGGCACGGTCTGCTCACCGTGATTATCAGTAACGGTAACAGTTGCCTCGTTACCTGCAGCTGCAGACTTATCCTCGTTGCCGGCATCGGCAGAACATGCGCCAAGAACAAGTCCAAGACTGGCAACAGATGCGGCTACGATATTGCGAATACGGCCGGAGTTAGAACGCGCCACTGAAAGGCATCCCTTCGGTCACAGTAGGATTGTTGAGCAAACGTCACTTAGACGCCATTACCCAATCACTTACTTAGGTAATCATTACCTGCGCAACCTTAGCTTAGGGTGCCCTATTTAACAAGTAATTACGTTATGAAATTGCGAAGCATTTAGGGCATGTTTCAGATGATGATTAGCGTTGGCTAATTTACGCTGGTAGAAGAGGCTTTTCTGGGTAATGCAGTCAGGTACCCCCGCTACGTTCTTACCGCGTTTCAAAGCGGCCTGTTGTGCGGGCATGGCTTTGCGCGAAAGAGCTTTTCTTATAAGTTGCCGAAAACCTGAGGCACGCTAACCTCAACACCCGTGAATACAACTAACCTGAACCGAGCGAACCATCGCACTAAAGCCGCTGCCCTAACCGCGGCCCTACTTTTACCGCTGGCCACTATTTCCCCATCGCCCGCATCGGCTACCCCTGATACCTCGTTGTTGAAGACAGTCACAACAGGGATTAGTGCGACCGAGACACAAATCAACGGTCAGGCTACAACCGCCACGGCGCCAACCGGATCTCCAGCCCCTATCGGGTCCGGCTCGCTTTCCTCCCTCAGCAACTTCCGCGATGTCGCGGGCAGTAGCGCCAACCCAATCATGACCGAGGACGGTCGCCACATCCGCCACGGCCTCGCATACAGGTCAAATGCCTTACGAGAGCCTAGCGACGAAGATCTTGCCCGCATGACACAGGCAGGTGTGACACGCGTCGTCGATTTGCGAAACATTAAAGAGCGCAACGAAGCCCCAGACGTCTTGCCCGACGGTGTCACTTACCAAGTAGCGGACATCATCGATGTTCACAATGGCTTGGGCTTCGTGAAGAGTCCTGTCGCAACTGTTGGCGACCAGCTTTACGGCCATGCACCGGAGTTCTACGAAGCGGCGGGAGAAAGCATCAAAGCGCACGATGCAGAGATTTTCGACGATGAAGTGAAGTACTTCGGCCAACTGCTCGGCTATGAGCTGATGATTACCGGAGAAGCACCGCGGACCGCTTGGAAGGATCTCCTCCAAGCCCTCGCATACGAAGACGGTGCCGTTGTATTCCACTGCAGTGCGGGCAAAGATCGAACCGGCCTCGGTGCCGCGTTCCTCTTGGCCATCCTAGGAGTTAGCTACGAAGTTATCGAGCAGGACTTCCTGGCCAGCAATGCTTACCTCAATCGCGAGAACGCGGTAGACAAAGAGTGGCTCAAGATGTCGTGGGACGCTATCGAAGAGAATTACGGTACTTTCGACAACTTCGTACGCCAAGGCATCGGGCTTTCCGACGCCGACATCAACCAATTGCGCCAGAAGTACTTGGTATAGCGCCACGCCTTACCCAATAATTGAACGCCGTTTACTGTTGGGTGTAAAAAAAAGGGGCGCGCAGCACCCACCCCACA
>NZ_JVVM01000005.1 GCF_001054325.1 Corynebacterium vitaeruminis
GTCTTTGACTTTCTTTGCTGGAATAGTGACTTTACCAGTGGTTTTATCAACGGTTACGCCTTCTGGAGCGTCGTCACCCTTCTTCCACTCACCGTTTTCTTTCTTAACAGTGAATTTGGTTGGGTTGGTGTTTTCACCTTCTGGCGTATAAGTGATTTCCAGACTATCAGTACCGTCTGCTGGTGTTACGTCAACGGAACCATCATTTTGAGGCGTGACGGTTGGAGCAGCTGGCTTAGTTGTTTCTGGGGTAGTTGGGTT
>NZ_JVVM01000006.1 GCF_001054325.1 Corynebacterium vitaeruminis
CGACCCTAACCTTGGCAAGGTTATGCGCTACCAGCTGCGCTACATCCGCATTGCGTTACAAGAGAAACTCAAGCGCTCTCTTGCGGTGCGAAAGATACTTTAGCGTGATTGTGCGATTGATTACAAATGCCCAGGTGAACATCTCTATTGCGTTTGTAGGAGTTGAGCTAAGGCCGGCTGTATGACGACGTTGAATCGCAACTATGTCATTTAGTGGCTTTCGCAGATTTGTTGCGGGGTGGACATCGAGCTGTTGCCGCCCAGGAGCTCTATTGGTGTGGCGATAAATCCTCGAACTGCGCAATCGCAACCCAAGCCAACTCAATTAGGGAAATTTCTAAAACGCGTGCTAACTTATTCCGCAGAGCAGGAAAGCTTTCGTAGTTTTCTGTCCTAGTCCCATAGCTCAGTGGAAGAGCGTTCCGTTCACACCGGAAAGGTCGCTGGTTCGAACCCAGTTGGGACTACCAACCAAAACCCCGGTCGGCTCGTTGTCTATAACAGCCGTACCGGGGTTTTCGCTATGTGACCTGAAATATATTCCCCCTCTCGGGAACTTTTCTGGGCTACCATCCGACAATAGGGATAAGGGCAGCGGTCAGATTACTGCTGGCCTTCCCGAACTGTCCCGCTTTAAGGAGTTGAACTGTTCTAGTGAGTCCCCGGGTCGCTTCAGGCGAAACGTACCGGTTCCCAAAGTTGGGTCTCCGGCGTGCGGCAGCCACTGTTGCGTCGTTCGCTGTACTCGCAGGTGCATCAGTTGTCACAGCAGCGCCTGCAAGTGCTCATGATGCTGTGATCTCATCAAATCCAGGTGATAAGCAGGTTCTAGAGGAATTCCCACACCGCGTTTCTCTCAAGTTCTCCGGCAACCCCAAGAACAATTTCAACACCGTTGCAATCAGTGATGCAGATGCCAAGGAAGTCTTGTACTCCCACGTGCCAGAGGTAGTGGGCAATGAGGTCTCTTTGGATATTCCAGAGGGTATTAATCCCGGGCCCGGCAACTACATCATTGGTTTCCAGATTACGTCCTCGGATGGGCACTCCACTCGGGGCAAGACCACTTTCTCAGTGGGGAATCCGGATGCTGCGGGCGCAGCCGAAGCTGGGGCAGAATCTCGTCAGACCGGTGCGAACGCCGAGGAAACGAAGTCTTTACCACTGTGGGCCTATGGGCTCGGTGGTGGGCTGATTGTAATCATCGCCGCTGTCGTCACCGTTATTAATCGAAAGGCAAAATAGACACATGAAGCTCAATCGCACTGCAACTGCACTGATTGCCGGTTCCGCAGCTTTGACCCTCGCCCTGGCAGGTTGCTCGTCCGACGACAACAATGCTGCTGAGGTGACTGAGTCCGCTACTTCCGCTGCGACCGAGGCTTCCTCATCGATGGAGAAGAGCGATGCGGCCGTGCAGCTGGCTGATGCTTACATCAAGGAAAAGCCAGCTGACAAGAACATGACCGCTATCTTCGGTACCCTGACCAACAACACCGACGAGGACATCAAGATTTCCTCCTTCAAGCTTGAGGGGCTGAAGGAAGGCACGAAGTTCGAGCAGCACGACACCGAGGACGGCAAGATGTTCGAGGTGCCCGAAGGTCTGACAATCCCGGCTAACGGCGAACTCGTTCTGGAGCCGGGTAGCACCCACTTCATGATTATGGATAATGATGAGGCGATGGAGGCGGGAGCAGAGTACAAACTCGTCATCGAGCTTTCCGACGGCTCTAGCATCACCCAGGATATTGAGGTTCGTGTCCAGCCAGCAGGTGAAGAGGACTACGGCGACGACGGCGACCTGAACAACCCGGAGCACATGGGTGGCGATGAGATGGATCACTCGGGCCACTAGTTCTTTTGACGAAACAGTTGGGCAACGAATCGTCGTAAAGCGGGCGTGAGCCCAGTTATGCCGAGGAATTAACTGACTGTCTCTAAGGGCAGTGAAAGCGCCGGAGTTGGCAAGTTGTTGCAACAAGTGCATCGAACTCCTGCGCTTTTTTCTTTTTCCGAAAGATGATTTCGATACGGTCAAATTGGATAGGTCAGTGGCGACATTGAAACCATTGAAGAGTTGGCGGATTACCAGTCACCGCATGTGCTCCAGTTTGAAGTAATCAGAAAGGTAAGAGTGCACAACATGTCCGAAGGCTTTTCCAGAAGGCGTTTTCTTGGCGGGCTCGGCACTGCGGCAGGAGCCTCAGCGCTCGCTCTGGGAGCACCGGAAGCCCAGGCAATCGGGTTGGAACGTCCGAAGGAGGAGCCGCCGAAACCTCCGTTGCAGACCGCAACCGTACCTTTTGATAGCGCACACCAGGCGGGAATCGCGACGCCCGCACAGGCGAATCTATGGCTTGTGGCCTTCAATGTGAAGAAGGATGTCGATCGCGATCGCCTACAAAACCTCATGCGCGTGTGGACGGATGACGCTCGCCGAATGACAGCCGGTAAACCCACCCGTACGGACTTGGAACCAGAGCTTATGGGGGCTCCAGCCAACTTGACTATCACTGTTGGATATGGGGAGAACTTTTTCAAGATTATCGATAAGGAAGACGAGAAGCCCGAGTGGCTGGGAGACCTGCCGAAGTACGTCAATGACGAACTCCGCCCGGAGTGGAACGGTGGAGACCTGTGCCTGCAGATTTGTGCTGACGACCCGGTAATGGTCTCCCATGCGGCCCGGATGATGATCCGAAATGCAGCTCCTTATCTGGACGTCCACTGGGTGCAAGCTGGCTTCCAGCACGCCAATGGCTCTCAACAGGAAGGCGAAACTCCACGCAACCTCTTCGGGCAGAAGGACGGCACGGTTAACCCGCGCACTCGTGAGGAGTTCGATAAGCAGGTGTGGATTGACAGTGGTCCGGACTGGCTGCGAGGTGGTACGGCGATGGTCGTCCGACGTATCGAAATGGATATTCCAGGCTGGGACGTTTTGGACCGCGAGAGCCGCACCGTTATTACCGGACGCGATATCGGCACCGGTGCGCCCATTGGTGGCAAGGACGAATTCGAGACCGTCGACCTGTCGAAAACTGATGAGTACGGCCTGCCTCTGACGGATCCGAACAGCCATGTTGCACTGTCGATGCCTCCGAAAGAAAATCCCAATCAGAGGATTCTGCGACGGGTCTACAACTACGACCTGCCGCCGGAGCCGAACGGTCGATTCGAAACAAACACGGGCCTGGTGTTCATCTGTTTCCAGAAGGACCCGTTGGAGCAGTTCAATCCGATTCAGGAGCGACTGTCGAAGAACGACCGTCTCAATCAGTGGATTTTCCACATTGGATCCGCTGTGTTTGTCATGCCGCGAGGTACCTCTGAAGAGGAGTACTGGGCACAAGACCTCCTCGAGGCCTAAGTTTTGACCGTGCGGTAAAGTGTGTGAGCGACTGACGAAGGTCACCAGGTATGTGATTTTCGAAGACACTTTGAAAAGGAGTACACGCACGCCGTGTCAGAAGAATTTGCAACCCCAGCACCGTTTTCCGTGCCCGCAGGAGTTTCTGCGGGTGAGGCGATGAGAGACCTGGGTTTCCCAAATAAGGGCGTTGACGCCATCGTTTGCGTCCGCGACCCCGAAGGCGATTTGAAGGACCTGTCCTTTAAGCCAGAAGCGGAAACCGTTTTCGAACCCGTTCCGGCCAACACGCCGGACGGTCGCGATGTCATCCGCCACTCTGCTACTCACGTGATGGCTCAAGCCGTGCAGTTGGAGTTCCCTGGAACGAAGCTGGGCATTGGTCCTGCGATCGATAACGGTTTCTACTACGACTTCCGTGTCGATGAGCCTTTCTCGCCGGAAGATCTCAAGCGTATCGAAAAGCGCATGAAGAAGATCATCAAGTCTGGTCAACGATTTGAGCGCTTCGCGTTTGAGTCTGCTGATCAGGCGCAGGAGGCGCTTGCCGACGAGCCGTATAAGCTCGAGCTTATTGTTGAAAAGTCGGCCGGCAAGGTGTCCGAAGAGGATGAGGCCAATGTCGACGTCGGTGGTGCAGGTACGACCTTGACCGGCTACCGCAACGTCAATCCGCGTACCGGTGAGACCGAATGGTTTGATCTTTGCCGTGGCCCGCACGTGCCGACCACTCGCTACATTCCGGCATTCAAGATCACGCGTTCTTCCGCTGCCTACTGGCGTGGTGACCAGTCCCGCGACGACCTGCAGCGTGTTTATGGCACCGCGTGGGAGTCCAAGGAAGCACTCGACGAGCACCTCGACCGCATGCTGGAGGCTGAGAAGCGCGACCACCGCCGTCTGGGCTCGGAGCTGGATTTGTTCAGCTTCCCGGATGAGATTGGTTCCGGGTTCCCGGTATTCCATGTCAAGGGCGGCATCATCCGTAATGAGATGGAGCAGCACTCCCGTCGTCGCCATATCGAGGCCGGCTATGACTTTGTGAACACCCCGCACGTAACTAAGGGCGACCTGTTCAAGAAGTCCGGTCACCTGGACTTCTACGCCGATGGCATGTTCCCGCCGATGCAGCTCGACGGTGAGTACGACGAGCACGGCAACTGCACCAAGGCTCCGCAGGACTACTACGTCAAGCCAATGAACTGCCCGATGCACAACCTCATTTTCGCATCACGTGGCCGCAGCTACCGCGAACTGCCGATTCGTATGTTCGAGTTCGGCACTGTCTACCGTTACGAGAAATCGGGTGTTATCCACGGTCTGACCCGAGCCCGTGGCTTTACGCAGGACGATGCCCACATCTACTGCACCGAAGAGCAGCTGGAAGAAGAGCTCACCAGTGTCCTCGACTTCATTATTTCGCTTCTTCGTGACTACGGCCTGGATGACTTCTACTTGGAGTTGTCTACGAAGGACGATAAGAAGTTCGTCGGCTCGGATGAAATTTGGGAGAAGTCCACGGCTATCCTGCAGCGCGTTGCGGACGCCTCTGGTCTAGAGCTCGTGCCGGATCCGGGCGGAGCCGCTTTCTATGGCCCGAAGATTTCTGTCCAGGCCCGCGACGCCATCGGTCGTACCTGGCAGATGTCGACGGTTCAGCTTGATTTCAACCTGCCGGAGCGCTTTGAGCTTGAGTACACCGCACCTGATGGAACCAAGAAGCGCCCGATTATGATTCACCGCGCACTGTTTGGTTCTATTGAGCGCTTCTTTGGTGTCCTGCTGGAGCATTACGCCGGCGCTTTCCCAGCATGGCTGGCTCCGGAGCAGGTCGTTGGTATCCCGGTTGCGGACGACTGTATCCCGCACCTGGAAGATTTCGCTGCACAGCTGAAGTCCCGCGGTATTCGCGTTCACGTGGATACCTCCGACGACCGCATGCAGAAGAAGATTCGCAACCACACCCAGGCCAAGGTTCCGTTCATGATTCTGGCTGGGGCCCGCGACATTGAGGCAGGTGCCGTCAGCTTCCGTTTCCTCGATGGCACCCAGATCAACGGTGTCGCAGTTGAAAAGGCTGCGGACATCATCTGTGACTGGGTTGCATCGCGGAATAACGAACAGCCGAACAAGGAGAATATCTCTGCTCTCTAGGGCTCGCTGACGCTCTCTAATTCGACCGAGTTGTTTTATCTGGTGAACCACGTGTGGTAATCCAAAGAAGATAGCTGCAAGGTCGTAAACTACAGCAGGGAAATATTTGTGGTCGAGGTCCGAGAGGGGCGCGGCCACGCAACGAAGGGGATGGCAGTGAACCAGTCGGGAAGTGAAGAGTTGCCTCCGCAACAGCAGGGCAATGCCGGTCAGCAGGAATCGTCTGATGAGGTATACGTCGACAGCGGTTACGGCGAACCGGATCGGCTCACGCGGTTGTGGGCACCGTACCGCCTGGACTACATCGTCAAGCGTGGCGTGCATAACTCCAAGCCGTCCCGTAACCCCTTCGTTGATTTGCCGAAGCAGAGCGATGAGGAAGCACTCATTATCGCTCGCGGCGAGTGGGTGTACGCAGTTCTGAATCTATTTCCGTACAACCCGGGACATCTCATGGTGGTCCCATACCGCGAAGTCGCCAACCTTGAGGACTTGACCGAAGAAGAAACCGCCGAGATGATGCGTTTTGCAAAGCACGCAGTCCGGACTCTCAAATCCGTTTCGCGCCCGCACGCCGTCAACGTCGGTTTCAACTTGGGCAAGGCATCTGGCGGTTCGGTCGCGGATCACCTGCACATGCACGTCGTGCCACGCTGGTCCGGTGACAGCAATTTTATGACGGTCATCGATGGCACCAAGGTTCTACCGCAGGCTCTTCGTCAGACTCGCGAATTGCTTGCCGACGGCTGGCGTGCCCTCGAGCAGGAGGACGAGGCAACATGCTGAGCGTGCGTGGCAGGGCTCCAATCCGGCCCGTAGTTGAACCGGTAGCCGCTGCACTTTTGCGCATCGGCATTAGCCCGAACACGGTCACCCTCGTGGGAACTGCGGTCGCGGTACTACTTGCGGTAATCCTGATTCCGACGAATCATCTCTTTGCCGCCGCAGTGTCAATTGCTATCTTTACGGCTTTTGACCTTCTCGATGGCACGATGGCCAGACTTCAGGGGCAAGGCACCAAGTACGGGGCGACGTTGGATGCCTCTTGTGACCGCATCACCGATGCTGCACTGTTTGGCTCTATTGCATATTGGGTGGTGTATCACCATGATGCCGACGCAATCCTACTTATTCTGACCTTAGTCACTATGGGTTCGTCCCAGGTGATCTCCTACGTCAAAGCTCGTGCAGAGGCGAGTGGCCTCAAAGTCAATGGCGGACTCGTCGAACGCGCAGAGCGCCTCATTATCGGCCTGATCGGCGTTGGGCTCCAAGGACTTGGCGTGGACTATGCCCTCTACGTTGCGATGTGGCTGCTGACAGTCGGGTCGGTATTCACCGTCGTCCAGCGCTTGTACATGGTGGCAAAGCAGCCGGGAGCGTTGGATCCCATCGCTCCGCCCGAGGGCGCAACTGATAGTTCAACTGTCAATTCTGGTTCTGCACCGAAGCCCACGGGTTCAGCTGAATCCGGCAATTAAAGGAGGATACGGTGTCGACTTTCTTCCTGCCCCGTTCTAAAGAAGATTTTGTTGCGCTCGGCTACATGGCCGGGTGGAAGGTTTTCGGTCTTCTTCCGGAACGCATGGCCTATGGCCTCGGTGACCTGGCCGCCGATCGGGTTGCGTCAAATCCCGAAACGACTCGTCAGCTTCGCAAGAACCTGGCTCGTGTTATGGGGTGTCCACCTGAGGAAGTGCCGCAAGGTCTTATTCGGGCTTCCATGCGTTCCTATCTACGTTATTGGGTCGAGGCATTCCGGTTGCCCTCCATCGCGTCGCCCGAGTTGGCAGACACGGTCGAGTCCACCAGCGTCGGTCTCGAACGGGTCTCTGAGGCGCTCAACGCGGGAGAATCCATCGTCATTCCGCTGCCGCACTGCGGCAACTGGGACATGGCCGGCATGTGGCTAGTCTCGCGGCATGTCCGGTTCAGTACCGTGGCGGAACGGCTGAAGCCAGAGGTGCTTTACGACGCTTTCGTCGAGTACCGTGAGTCGCTCGGTTTCCATATTCTGCCGCTGACCGGTGGCAAACCCGCGATGCCGGAGCTGCAGAAGCGATTGGAAGACGGTGGAGTAGTCTGCCTGTTGGCGGACCGTGATTTCGGTGGCCACGGTGTTCCGGTTACGTTTTTCGGTGAGCCGACCACAATGCCGGTCGGTGCAGCAAAGCTGGCACTGGACACGGGTGCTCGGCTCATGCCTGCGGGGCTGTCCTACACTCACGATGGATGGCGCTTTGTAGCGCATCCTTTCGTGCCGACCGAGGGGCGCGAGCTAAGCGACATTGTCCAAGATATCGCCACTGTCTTTGAATCCGATATCGCCCAGCATCCAGCGGATTGGCACATGATGCAGCCACTGTGGCCAGCGGATAAGAAGAGGTCAAAATAGCAGTGCGAATTGGAATGGTGTGTCCGTACTCGTTCGATGTCCCCGGTGGTGTTCAAGCTCACGCCATTGACTTGTGTGAAGAGTTCATCCGTCGCGGCCACGAGGTCAGTCTTATCGGCCCAGCTAGTGCGCAAGCGGACGTGCCGGACTTCGTTATCCGCGGTGGCGCTGCCATTCCGATTCCGTATAACGGCTCGGTCGCTCGGCTGTCTTTTGGTCCCCGCACGAGCCGTCGAGTCCGCACGTGGATTGACGAGGGAAACTTCGACATCCTCCATATTCATGAACCGAATTCGCCCAGTTTCTCGATGCTTTCACTGGTCAACTCGGTCGGTCCAATTGTTGCTACGTATCACTCTGCGGCAACAGACTCCCTGGCATTGAAGCTGGCCACGCCATTTTTGCGTAAGTACCTTGAACGCATTCGGGGAGGCATTGCTGTCTCGGAAGTGGCTCGTCGCTGGCAGGTTGAACAACTCGGCGGTGACCCGATTCTCATTCCCAATGGCGTTCGCGTTAGAGATTTCGAGTCCTGCCCACCGGCCACATCGTTACCCGAGATTCCACTACGGCGTGAGGGAGTTTCTCGGCTCGTGTTCCTCGGTCGTTTCGACGAATCCCGCAAGGGCTTCGACGTTTTGCTCAACGCTTTGCCAGCTATTTGTGCAGAGATTCCACAGCTTGAGGTCTGTGTTGTTGGTGATGGTGATGTCGCGGCAGCTCGTCGTAAAGCGGGCAGAAACGCAAATGCCCTGCATTTCGTTGGACGCCTGTCGGAGGATGCTAAGGCGTCAATACTCGCCGATGCGGATGCATACATCGCGCCGCAGCGTGGCGGTGAGAGTTTCGGCATTGTGCTGGTAGAAGCGATGGCGGCGGGCGCGCCGGTAATCTCCAGCGACATCGATGCGTTCAAGCTCGTGCTTGACGACGGCCGTTACGGGCTTCACTTTGAAAACGGCAACTCCGCAGACCTTGCGGAGACGGTCATACGCCTTTTGAAGCAGCCGGAGTTGGGGGAGGAGCTACGTGCGCTCGGTCATAAACGAGCTTGGGAGTATGACTGGTCGCAGGTCGCCGATGGCGTTCTGCGTGTGTACGATACGGTGCGCATGGATGGCGAAAAGGTCGTCATTGCGCCGTAGTAGCTGTAGAGACTTCCGTCGTGGCAGCCGATTGAAAGCAGCGGAGTGAAGGTAGGTATTCGGTGGACGTAACTGTTCCAGTTTGGGTCGTTGTCCTGGTCATTGCGCTGATTATTGTGCTCATTATCGGTCTGGTGGCTTCATCGACAGCGAAACGTCTGAACCGTATGCACATTCGCACGGACTTGGCGCGTTCTTCACTGGAAGCGGCGTTGGGGCGAAGGGCGGCAGTTGCTCGTGCCGCGTACCCGGAGCTCGCCGGAGTGGTGACGAAGGTGGAAGCCACACCGCTTAGAGCCAACAACACCGGGCAGCGCGCGGATGTGGAAAACGAGCTGACTAGGAAAATTATGGCGCTCTATGAGGAACAGCCAGTGGATCGAACGATGGCAATTGAGCTCGCCGATGCCCACACGCGACTCGAGCTCGCCCGTCGTTTTTACAACGATGCGGTGACGGATACGAAGGCACTGCGAGCCAGGCCTCTAGTGCGTGCGCTGCGACTGGCGGGTACTGCACCCGAACCGGAATATTTCGATGTTGCAGACGGGCTGACAACGGCTTAGGTTTGGGTAAAGGCGCTGTTGTGCTGGATGTTTTCCGTGTTATCTGACTCTATGAACAGCACGGTCTAGTTCAGGCGTTATAGTGTTAAACGACTACAAACAGTCACATTCACCAGTTTTATTAGGGAAGTAGGGTTCGTTGAGCACGGTTGAAAACAACTCCGGACAGGGCACTGCGCGAGTGAAGCGCGGTTTCGCTGAGATGATGAAGGGCGGCGTCATTATGGACGTCGTTACTCCGGAGCAGGCCAAGATCGCAGAGGATGCCGGCGCAACTGCCGTGATGGCGCTGGAGCGCGTCCCCGCCGATATCCGCGCAGAGGGCGGCGTGTCGCGTATGTCCGACCCGGACATGATTGAGGGCATCATCAATGCCGTCTCCATCCCGGTTATGGCCAAGGCACGTATCGGCCACTTTGTTGAGGCGCAGGTGCTGCAGTCCCTAGGCGTGGACTTCATTGACGAGTCCGAGGTGCTGACTCCGGCCGATTACTCGAACCACATTGACAAGTTCGACTTCACTGTTCCGTTTGTCTGTGGCGCGACCAACCTGGGTGAAGCTCTCCGCCGCATCAACGAAGGTGCTGCGATGATTCGCTCCAAGGGTGAGGCTGGTACCGGCGATGTTTCCAACGCTGTGACTCACATGCGCACCATCCGTGCTGAAATTAACCGTCTGCGTTCCATGGCTCCGGACGAGCTCTACGTTGCCGCCAAGGAGCTGCAAGCGCCGTACGAGCTGGTACGTGAGGTCGCTGAGACCGGTAAGCTGCCGGTTGTGCTGTTCACCGCAGGTGGCATTGCAACTCCGGCAGACGCTGCCATGATGATGCAGCTCGGTGCTGAGGGTGTCTTTGTCGGCTCCGGTATCTTCAAGTCCGGTGATCCGGAGAAGCGCGCTAAGGCTATCGTGCAGGCAACCCAGCACTACGATGACCCGAAGGTCATCGCTGATGTCTCCCGCGGTCTCGGCGAGGCAATGGTCGGCATCAACGTCGATGAGATTCCGCAGCCGCACCGACTCGCGGAGCGTGGCTGGTAAAAATGGCTAACATCCGCGAAGTATTAGATCTGGAGCAGATTGACCGCGACATTTTCCGTGGCCCAGTCATTAAGTCAATTCTGCAGCGCACTTTCGGTGGCCAAGTTGCCGGCCAGTCCCTAGTCGCGGCGACGCGCACAGTGGGTAATACTTTCGCGGTAAACTCCCTCCACGCCTACTTTGTAGGCCCGGGCCGTCCCCATATTCCGACGGTCTACCTGGTCAAGCGTATTCGCGATGGCCGGTCTTTCTGCCACCGCTCCGTCGAAGCTGTGCAAGATGGCCGCACAATTTTCGTCATGCAGGTCAGCTTCCATCGCAAGGGGGATGAGGGGCTCGAGCACTCTGACGTGATGCGCAAGGTGCCAGATCCCGAGGATGTGGTGACGGACACGTCGGAGATGACAAACACCCGGCGCCTGCTCATGCGCGAGTGGGCAGACTGGGATATTCGGGTAGTCCCGGATGATCAGTTCGAACACAACAAGTACACCCCGTCGCAGCAACTGGTGTGGTTCCGGTGCAAGGATCGCCTGCCCGATAACGAGACATTCCACGTCTGCACGCTGGCGTACATGTCCGATATGACTCTTTTGTCGTCGGCTCTGGTCCCGCATCCAGGTGTGGAGGTACAGGAAGCCAGCCTCGACCATGCGATGTGGTTTATGCGCCCATTCCGTGCTGATGAATGGCTTCTCTACGACCAGATTTCGCCGTCGGCGCATGCCGGTCGCGCACTGACTCATGGCCGCATCTTTAACCAAAAGGGTGAGCTCGTAGCCGTCGTCACGCAGGAGGGGCTGACCCGAAGCCTGGCACCGGGTGTCGAGCCTGTGCCAGTGGTGGCGAACTTCGACGCACGCAGCGAAAACCTCGATTAATGTCGCCTGAAACAATCGGAATCCTCGCTCTTCAGGGCAACGTTGCCGAACACGGGTATGTGCTGGATAAGCTCGGTGTCGCGCACCGGAAGGTGCGCTTGCCGCGAGACTTGGATGGGCTCGGCGGCCTAATCTTGCCCGGTGGAGAATCCACCACGATGAGCAAGCTCATGGTCTTCAATGAGCTCGTGGAGCCGCTGCGCGAGGCACTCCGCGATGGCCTTCCGGTATACGGCACCTGCGCAGGCATGATTTTGCTTGCCGACGAAGTGCTCGACACCCGTCCGGATGCGGTAAGCCTAGGGGTGATTGACATTACGGTTCGTCGTAACGCCTTTGGCCGTCAAGTGGATTCCTTTGAAACCGATCTGGATATTCCACAACTGGCGATTAACGGTGACCAGCCGCCTGTGCACGCCGCCTTTATTCGCGCTCCGTGGGTTGAGCGCGTGGGCGATGGCGTTGAGGTGCTAGCGCGCGTTCCAGAATCGGCTGGAGAAGCCGCCGGCACAGTGGTCGGTGTGCGCCAGAGGGCTGCTATGGCGACCAGCTTTCACCCGGAGTCGACGGGGGAGACGCGGGTTCACGAGTTCTTTTTGCGAGAGCTTGTCGGCATTTAAATCGTCGGTTTGTATAATGAACACCTGAATAATTCCCATCTACATGGGTATTGACGAGAGGATTGGTAGGAACTAGCACATGGCGGGTCATTCAAAATGGGCAACCACTAAGCACAAGAAGGCTGCTAATGACGCCAAGCGCGCCAAAGAGTGGGCGAAGATGATCAAGAACATCGAGGTCGCGGCTCGTACCGGCGGTGGTGATCCGGCTGGTAACCCCACCCTCGATGACATGATTAAGAAGGCCAAGAAGGCCTCGGTTCCCAACGACAACATTGAGCGTGCCCGCAAGCGTGGCTCCGGTGAGGAGTCCGGCGGTGCTGACTGGGAGAACATCGTCTACGAAGGCTACGCACCTGGGGGCGTTGCTCTGATTGTGGAGTGCCTGACGGATAACCGTAACCGTGCTGCTTCCGATGTGCGCTCGGCGTTCAACAAGAACAACGGCAACATGGCGGACAACGGTGCCGTGGCGTACCTGTTCGAAAAGAAAGGTGTCGTTGAGCTGCCGAAGGGCGAGCTGACTGAGGATGACCTGCTCATGGCCGTTCTCGATGCCGGTGCGGAAGAGGTCAACGACCTGGGAGAAAAGTTCGAGGTGGTCTCCGCCTTCACCGATTTGATGAATGTCCGCACCGCTTTGGTCGACGCTGAGATGGAGTACGACTCCACAGATCAGGACTACCGCGCTTCTACCATGGTCGCTCTCGATGCCGACGGTGCACGCAAGCTCTTCCGCTTAATCGATGCCCTCGAAGAATCTGACGACGTGCAGAACGTCTACTCGAATGCCGACATCAGCGACGAGGTCATCGCCGAACTCGACGGCTAGGCAATCGCTTGACGACGGACTGATGCGAATCTTGTCGGTCGGGGGTAGCCCGTTTTTGGCCAGCCCCACAACGCTGAATTGCTCGGCGAGCTGGTGTGCATAGAAAATCCCCATCGGAGAATCGTCCGATGGGGATTTTGGTTTCTGAAAGTTTTAAGACAACCGTTTTAAGAGAACCACTGAGTCGGAGGCCCAGCCATCAGCAGCAGAGTGAAGACCACGATGAGAACAATCAGAATGACGAATGCCGAAATGAATGGGCGGCGAATAATCATGGCGAGTGCCCACTCGAAGATGTCCTGTGGCTCCTCAGATTCGTCGGTAAAGCGCCACGGCTGGTCCAGCAAGCCGGCCTTTAGAGTGTTCTGTTCAAACGGGTAGGTTGCGAACGGGATGATGGAAGAGGCCAGGCCAACGACACCGCGGCCAAAGCTCCACCGCTGGTTGATCCACACCATGATGGTGGTGACTACGTAGCACAGAAACGTAAACCCGTGGATGCTGCCGAAGATGGTGGTGGCAACGTCAGTGACTTTGAACAGGTACTTTAGCGCCAGCCCGAACAACAACAGGGCCCACGTGACCATTTCAGCTGCAGCGAGAACGCCGTAGAGCTTCTTCGGTGAATTCATGGTGTCAAACCTAGCAGAACCTACGGTTGGTGCCTCTTGTAGCTACGATACAAACAGCTGTTCGAAATGTGGTATTAGTGGAGACGTGAATTATCGAGCTGGATCTCTCCGAGTGATGGGTATTGACCCTGGCCTTACTCGATGCGGTCTCTCCATTGCGGAAGGCACTCAGGGCAGGAAAGTCGTTCCCATTGCTGTGGGCGTGGCCCGCACACCAACTACGGCTTCGTTGGAGGATCGCCTCCTACGGCTTTCCAATGCCGTGGAGCAGTGGATGGATGAATACCAACCGGACGTGGTTGCGATGGAAAGGGTATTCGAGCGGGGTAACGTCTCCACCGTGATGCAGACTGCTCATGCAGTCGGTGTGCTGGTTCTCGCGGCGGCGCGCCGCGGTTTGGAAGTGCATATGTACACGCCATCGGAGGTCAAGAAAGCGCTTACCGGCAATGGCCGGGCTGATAAGAAGCAGATGACCATGATGGTGACCAGAATTCTAGGGTTGGAAACGCCACCGAAACCTGCGGACGCAGCGGATGCGTTGGCCATTGCGATTTGCCACTGTTGGCGTGGCCCAGTTTTGCAACGCCAGCGCGACACGTTGGCGGCCCTTGCCAAACAGCACGAGGAACGGGAATCGGAGCTCTCTCGCCGTGAGCATACGTCGCGGTAAAGTACGGCTGGTTAGCAAACAGCAGTGAACTCTGCATCTACCGCGGTGTCTTGAGTGGTCTGTAGTGAAAGGAAATGTGAGAAGTGATTGCATCTCTGCGAGGTGAGGTTATTGACCTCGGTGCGGACTATTGCGTTATTGAATGCGGTGGTGTCGGACATTTGGTCACCATTACCGGCAGGTTAGCTTCCCAGTTGGTGAGGCATGAGCAGACTTTCATGTTGACCACTATGACGGTTCGCGAAGACGCAATTACGCTTTTCGGTTTTGCCAACTCGCAGGAACGTGAGATGTTCGCACTCTTGCGCACTGTCTCAACAGTGGGGCCGAAGGTAGCGATGTCTGTTCTTTCTGTACTGTCGCCGGCTGAAATTGCCAATGCGGTCGCCTCAAAGAATGCGAAGGCCTTGCAAGCAGCTAACGGCGTCGGCAAGCGATTGGCGGAGCGCCTGCTAGTCGAGCTGAAGGATAAGGTCGAGGTATTCGCCGACAGGGCAGTGTCCCAGCCGGAGGAAGCTGCAAGCGGAACAGCTCCTGGCATTGTCCTTAAGGCGGATTTGGATCAGGTCGTTGGCGCTTTGGTTGGACTCGGTTTTCCGGAGGCGGATGCCAACCAGGCGGCAGAGACTGTCGTACGCATCGATCCGAACTTGGATACGTCGATGGCGCTCAAGGCGGCGCTGAAGACATTGGGTGAGAAGTAAGTGCTGGTTGATGGTCTGCCGGGACATTGATAGCGATAATTGGCAGTGCACTAGGATGAGGGGACTATGAGCGATATCGAGCGCACGGAATTTAACGTGTCGGGCAATCCCTTCGGGGGTTCCCTCGGTGGATCGGCCAACGATTCTTTCGGCGGTACGGGAAATGGTGCTCAGCGTGATCTCGACGCGCGTGCCCAGGTCGAGGAAATTGATGCCGAATCGAACCTGCGCCCGAAGTCGCTAGGCGAGTTCATCGGTCAGCCCAAGGTTCGGGAGCAGCTCGATTTAGTGCTCTCGGGTGCCCGAGGACGAGATGTGACTCCAGACCATATTCTGCTGTCAGGGCCTCCAGGACTAGGCAAGACCACCATGGCGATGATTATCGCGCAGGAAATGGGGTCGTCACTGCGCATGACCTCAGGCCCGGCTTTAATTCGCGCCGGCGATTTGGCAGCAATGCTGTCCAACCTGCTCGAGGGCGATGTGCTCTTCATCGACGAGATCCACCGCATTGCCAGACCAGTGGAAGAAATGCTCTACATGGCAATGGAGGATTTCCGTATCGACGTCATCGTGGGCAAGGGCCCGGGAGCTACGTCAATTCCACTTGAGATTCCACCATTTACTTTGGTAGGAGCAACGACGCGCTCGGGAATGCTAACCGGCCCGCTGCGTGACCGTTTTGGTTTTACCGCGCAGATGGAGTTCTACGAGGTTGAGGATCTGACAAGGGTGGTTACCCGTGCCGCTGGAATCCTCGGGGTAGATATCAGCCCAGAGGCTGCGGTGGAGATCGCCTCACGTTCGCGCGGCACACCACGAATCGCCAACCGTCTACTGCGTCGCGTACGCGATTTCGCCGATGTCCACTCCGGTGGCGTTATTGATCTTGGTGCGGCTAAGGCAGCGCTGATTGTGTTCGATGTCGACGAGCTGGGGCTCGACCGTCTGGATCGGGCAGTGCTGACAGCCTTGGTCAAGGGACACGGCGGTGGGCCTGTGGGGGTAAACTCGCTGGCACTGGCAGTGGGTGAGGAGCCCTCGACCGTGGAAGAAGTGTGCGAACCCTACTTGGTACGTGCAGGAATGATTGCGCGCACATCCCGTGGACGCGTGGCAACTGCCCGAGCATGGCGGCACTTGGGGCTACAGCCCCCGGAGGGAACTATCGGAGAATAGCTTTCCCTCAAATCCTGTCCCAGGGCAGTGTGGAATTGCGAGCAGGCAATTCGTTAAACTCGGCAGACATGGATCAAACTATTCTCCTCCTACTTATTTTCTTGTTCCTGGCGCTGCCGATTTGGCAGATCGTCAAGCAGAACAAGCAGGTGCGCACCATCCGGGAAATGCAGGATAAGCTGGCCCCTGGCGCGGAGGTCATCACAGGTTCCGGCATGCACGGCGTGGTCGTTGATACCACCGACACAACCGTTGACCTAATCATCGCTGACGGCATCGTCACCCGTTGGGAGAAGGGCGCTATTGCCCGCAACCTCACTACCGGCGCGGGAGCTAGCTACGCTCACCGCGACCAGCGTGGCAGAGTTTCCGATGCGACGGACGACCACATTGGCGATGTGCAAGAAATTACCGGCCACGGTCCGGCTGATAATGCGGCTTCGGACAGCAACGGGCAGGCCGCGAACCCGGATACAACGAGCAATTCGGATAACCCGGGTAAAGGTGGCTCGACTTCTACCGAAAAGTAGTAGCAGTTTTGCACGTCCACGCCCCGCTGGTTTGCATGCCATCAAGCTCTAGCGTGCGCCGTAGGGCGAAGAACGCGACCCAGGTTTCGCCGTCGGCAAGCGTGGGGAAGATTTTCACTAAACAGGTACAAGTCAAAACCGGCGCAGGCCGCTAAATCGGTTATCCTCTAGCGGTTAGTGTTTATAGCTTTGCTTGGCGACGCCCGCAATGCCCCTACCTGGTATTGCGCGAGTTCGCGGTGCAGTTATAGACACGCGTTTCAACCCGAAACGTTCAAGTACCTAAACGTCACGATTCAGGAGACTTTGCTTTGAACAGCAAATCCAGATCTGGTGCGAATACATTCAAGAGGAACTGGCCACAGTGGCTGTTGGCGCTGTTTGTCAGCTTCCTTATCCTTACGTACGCACTCGTCTTTTTCACCGGCGGCGGATCGGCCAAGCCAAAGTTGGGTATCGATTTGCAGGGCGGTACCCGAGTAACCCTGGTGCCGCAGGGCGAAAAGCCGACCCGCGATCAGCTCGACCAGGCTCGCAAGATTCTGGAGAACCGAGTAAACGGCATGGGTGTCAGCGGCGCTCAAGTTGTCACCGACGGTGACACCCTAGTCATCACCGTGCCGGGTGAAGACTCGCAGGAGGCACGTTCCCTCGGACAGACTTCGCAGCTTTTTTTCCGTCCGGTAGAGCAGCCCACGCAGGGCCCAGATGAAGCTGCCTTTGGTGAAGTAGTCAAAAAGACCGCAGAGGACTGGGTTTCGGTCGGTGTCCTGTCGAAGGAGGACGCCACCAAGCGCGTCGATGGCCTGTACAAGGACATGAACGAGACGCAGAAGCGCGCTATTGATGCCTTCAAGGAACAGAACCCGGACCAGCCGGTTCCGGAGGAGCTGTCCGCGTCGCTCGGCGAAGCGCCGAAGCTGGAAGCTACGGCTCCGGCAAAGCCGGCGAACTCGATTGAAGCAGCGGAGCTGCGTACGAAGGTTCGTGACGTGCTGCTGGCAACTCGCCAGTCCGAAGATCCGACGACGCAGTTTGCAGCCGCTGCACTGATGAGCTGCGACGACCGAGATGCAGTCGATCCGCTGCAGGGTTCCGATGACCCGGCCAAGCCATTGGTGACCTGTGCGCCAGAAGGTGGCAAGGCTATCTTCCTGGGCAAGGCTCCGCTGTTGATTGGGCAAGACGATGAGGTCAAGGGCCAGCGTCTGTCCGGCGATGCTATCGACACCAATGCGCCGATTAGCGGTGGCTACGATCAGCAGTCTGGTCAAATCCAGGTCTCCTTTAGCTTCAAGTCCGGTAAGAACGACACCGGTGCTCGTACCTGGACCAAGCTGACCGATGACTACCTGCAGCAGCAGGTCGCCATCGTGTTGGATTCGAAGGTTATTTCCGCACCGGTGATTCAGGAGGCAACCCCGGTCGGTTCAGCTACTCGAATCACGGGTGATTTCACTATCGATGAGGCACAGGCGCTGGCGAATAACTTGCGTTACGGCGCACTGCCACTGTCCTTCGCAGGTGAGGACGGCGAGCCGGGCGGTACCACTACGACCATTCCAGCTATGCTGGGGTCGGCCTCCCTGCAGGCCGGTCTGCTTGCCGGCATTATCGGTATTGCTCTGATTGTCGTCTACGCAATCGTTCTTTACCGAGGCCTCGGAGCCATCTCGCTGGTTTCACTGGCAGCAGCTGGTGCGATGGTCTACGGCGTACTCGTGCTGCTCGGTCGCTGGATTGGATACTCACTCGATCTCGCTGGTATCGCCGGTATCATCATCTCCATCGGCGTGACAGCTGACTCCTTTATCGTCTTCTTCGAACGCATTAAGGATGAGATTCGTGCGGGTAGGACATTCCGCTCTGCGGTACCGCATGCTTGGCGACGAGCACGGCGTACGATCCTGTCGGGTAACTTTGTGTCCATCATTGCGGCTGTGGTCCTCTACATCCTGGCCGTTGGCGATGTGCGTGGTTTCGCATTCACGCTTGGTCTTTCTACGGCATTCGATATTGTGACCGCCTTCTTGGTGACTGCGCCACTGGTCATTCTGGCTACTCGGAAGTGGCCGGCACTGTCCAAACCATCCATGAACGGCTTTGGTTCAGTCATGGAGGTCGCTAACAGGAATAAGTCCGTAGCTACCGGTAAAAAGGCTGTCACCTCCAATGCAGCTGCCAGTGCAGTTGCCGAAACCGGTTCGGCTGACTCCGGCGCGAATGAGGGGAAGTAGGAATTCATGAATACTACTCAGACGAATCCGGCGCTGACTAGCGAAAATGACGCGGCTAACGAGGACTCATTCTTCCGCCGCCTCTACACCGGCGAGGGTGGAATCAACATCGTCGGTAAGCGGAAGCGCTGGTACCAGATTGCGATTGCCGTCATTGTCGTTGCTTTAGCATCGATGCTGATTCGTGGGTTCAGCTTCGGTATCGATTTCGAGGGCGGCACCAAGATGACTATGCCGCCTGCGTCAGTGACGACTGAACAGGCTGAGGAGGTCTTCACCGACGCCACCGGCGTCAAGCCGGAGTTGGTGCAGATCATCGGTTCTGGCGAAGGCCGCATTCTGGAAATCACCTCAGAGAAGCTGACCCAAGGCGAGATTAATGATGCTCGCGTCGCACTGAACGACGCATTCAAACCCGTCGACGCACAGGGGGAGCAGACTCCGGATGCGATTGGCGACTCGACCGTTTCCGAGTCGTGGGGCTCGTCGATTACCAACCGAATGCTGCTGGCTGCAGTAGTGTTTTTGGGCTTGGTATTCGCCTACATCACTATCCGCTTCGAGCGTGACATGGCCATTTCCGCCATCCTCGCCCTGGCTGTGGACGCAATCGTGATTATGGGTATCTACGCGCTGATCGGCCTAGATGTCACCCCGGCCACCATTATCGGTCTGCTGACCGTGCTGTCGTTCTCGCTGTACGACACCGTCGTGGTCTTCGACAAAGTCGACGAGAATACGGCAGGCTATCGTTCATCGACACGTAGAAGCTATGCCGAGCTGGTGAATCTGGCTGTCAACCAGACCATCATGCGTTCAATCAACACCACAGTGTCGACGCTGCTGCCAATCCTGGCACTGATGATTATCGCCGTGGGCATGCTGGGTGTCGGTACGCTGAAGGATCTTGCGCTGGTTCAGCTCATCGGCATTATTCAGGGCACGTTCTCCTCTATTTTCCTGGCTTCGCCGCTGTTGGTAACGCTCAAGTCGCGTCAGCGTGAATACCGCAAGCATGATGAAGCGGTGCTGGCCGCTCGCGCAAAGGTATCTGCTGGGGAAGGCTCGAACTCTGAGTCGGCTGCCACCGATGCCGCGGAGGGCACGGGCGCGGAAGACGCGTCGGCAAGCGACATAGAGCAGTCCAAGCCGAAGCGAACAGTGACTACTCCGAAGCTCCAGGGCGATGATGACAAGCCGCTGTCCTGGCGTCCGGGGCAGTAGGAGGTAGTGGACCCCAGCGGTTGGGGTGAAACTACTTTAAAAGGACATAGTGCGGGTATCGTTGACAGGTACCCGCACTTTTTCTTTTTGCTGAAAAGGAGCTTAAACCTGTGTCGTATGCACACGCGCGAGAGGCATTGGCTGACCAGATTCGCTTGGTGCCCGATTTTCCAGTTGAGGGCGTGCTCTTCGAGGACCTAACGCCGGCGCTTGCCGACGCCACGACGTTCAACCTGATTGTGGACGAGATTGCCGCCAAGGTAGAGGAATTCGGGGCTGATGTCATCGGCAGTCTTGATGCGCGTGGATTCCTGTTGGGTTCTGCGGTGGCATACAAGCTCGGACTGGGGGTGCTCGCTATTCGTAAGAAGGGCAAGCTGCCACCGCCGGTGCTGACAGAAACCTATGACCTGGAATATGGCACAGCAGCATTGGAGATTCCGGCGAGTGGGATTGAGCTGAAGGGCAAGAAAACTGTGCTTGTCGACGATGTGTTGGCAACCGGTGGCACCCTTTGTGCAGCCCGCGCACTGTTGGAGTCAGCTGGTGTAGAAGTAACCGGGCTGTGCACTGTGCTTGAGGTCGAAGGCCTAGGAGCTCGAGAAAAGCTTGCCGACCTGCCTCTGTACGTGGTTAATAAGGGGTGATTGAGCGATGGCTGAAGGGCCCGCACGCCGTTATGGTGCTCGATTAGCGCGAAGCCTTACCGGTAACAGGACGAAGACTCGCCCGGTGCTAGATCCGCTTGTTGCGGTGCATCGACAGGTGCATCCGCGCGCAGATGTGGCTGTGCTCCAGCGTGCCTACGATACCGCCGAGCGCCTTCACGACGGCGTGTACCGGAAATCCGGCGAGCCATACATCACCCACCCGCTTGCAGTCGCCACTATTGCCGCCGAAATTGGCATGGATACGACCACGCTGGTGGCGGCTCTGCTGCACGACACAGTTGAGGATACCGATTACACGCTGGAAGACCTGGAGCGGGACTTCGGGCCAGAAGTCGCGCGACTGGTCGACGGCGTGACCAAACTGGACAAGGTTGCATTGGGCTCCGCCGCCGAGGCAGAGACCGTGCGCAAGATGATTATCGCCATGAGTCAGGACCCCCGCGTGCTGGTTATCAAGGTGGCTGATCGGCTGCACAATATGCGCACCATGCGGTTCCTGCCTCCCGAGAAGCAAGCGAAGAAAGCCCGCGAGACTCTTGAGGTAATCGCGCCGCTGGCGCACCGCCTGGGTATGGCCAGCGTGAAGTGGGAGCTGGAAGATCTCTCTTTCGCTATTTTGTACCCGAAGAAGTACGACGAAATCGTCCGACTTGTCGCTGACCGAGCTCCACAACGCGACCGGTACATCCAGGAAGTCTCTGAGCTAATCCAGAAGGATTTAAAGGAGTCTCATATTGCTGCCGAGGTCCAGGGCAGGCCAAAGCACTACTGGTCGATTTATCAGAAGATGATTGTCCGAGGTCACGAGTTCGACGAGATTTTTGACCTGGTTGGACTCCGTGTCCTGGTGGACACGACAAAGGACTGCTACGCCGCCATGGGCGCCGTCCACTCCCTGTTCAAGCCTATGCCGGGACGATTCAAGGACTATATTTCCGCGCCTCGTTTCGGGGTTTACCAGTCGCTGCACACAACGGTGATTGGCCCTGGCGGTTCGCCTCTGGAAGTGCAGATTCGCACCCATGAGATGCACTACAACGCCGAGTACGGAATTGCCGCGCACTGGCGCTACAAGGAAACAAAGGGCTCTCACAAGGGAGATTCCGCCGAAGTCGACCAGATGGCGTGGATGCGTCAGCTGCTGGATTGGCAGCGCGAGGCCGCGGACCCCAACGAATTCCTGGACTCCCTGCGCTACGACCTCTCAGTTACCGAAATTTTTGCGTTCACGCCTAAGGGCGATGTCATCACTTTGCCCGCGGACTCCACGCCGGTCGACTTTGCCTACGCGGTTCACACTGAGGTTGGCCACCGCTGCATTGGTGCCAAAGTCAACGGCAAGTTGGTGGCGTTGGAATCACCGCTAAAAACCGGTGACCGCGTCGAGATTTTCACGTCCAAGGATGCCCATTCTGGTCCGTCCAAGGACTGGGAGAAGTTCGTTAAAACTCCTCGTGCGCGGGCAAAGATTCGCCAGTGGTTTGCCAAGGAGCGACGCGAGGAGGCACTCGATGCCGGACGCGATGCGCTGGCGGCAGAGGTACAGCGCGGTGGTCTGCCGATGCACCGCCTGTTCACCCCGGCTTCCATCAAGCAGATTGCCTCCGAGCTGCACTATGCGGATGTCGACGCGCTCTATACCGCGATTGGTAAGGGGCAGGTATCGGCTCAGCATGTGACGCACCGTCTGATGGCGCAGTTCTCGAGCACAGACGATGCCGAAGAGCAGCTGGTCTCGCGCACTCCGATTTCGAAGATGAGTGTGCACGATACTCCGCGTCGCGCCGACAGCACCGGCGTGCTTGTGGAGGGCAGTGCGGATATGGCAGCCAAGTTGGCCAAATGCTGTACACCGGTGCCTGGCGATGCCATCTTTGGTTTCGTCACCCGCGGTGGCGGTGTCAGCGTGCACCGCACGGATTGCACCAATGCGGAAAAACTCCACCAGGAGCCCGAGCGCATTATCGAGGTTTCTTGGGCGACAGATTCCTCCGGCGCAGTGTTCATGGTCACGGTACAAATCGAAGCGCTCGACCGCCACGGGTTGCTCTCGGAGATCACTCGCGTGTTCTCCGATCAGAAGGTCTCAATCCTGTCGACGTCCTCTCATACCTCCGATGACCGCGTAGCTGTGATGCGTTTTAGCTTTGAAGTCTCAGATACCAAGCAGATGGGCTATATCATCAACATTTTGCGCGGTGTCGAGGGAGTCTTCGATGTTTACCGCATTACTTCTGGTCAGTAGTCGCTTTACGACGGGACAGTGCTTTCAGTAAACAGGACGAAGGCGAGCCAGAACTTGAAAAGGACCAAGGTGAAATACCTTGGCCCTTTTAAAGCTGATCAACTTTTTAATCAGTTACTGGAGTCAGTTACTTGACCTCTGCCTTCTCAATACGGACTTCCATGGCTGGCTTACCGTCGGAGGTGTCGCCACCTTCGATGCCGTTCTTGGCAATGTCCGCAACCGTCTTGGTGCCCTCGTCAGTCATGGAGCCGAGCAGGGTGTACTGCGGAGGCAGCTGAGAATCTGCCCAGTTGAGGAAGAATTGGCTGCCGTTGGCATCCGGGTCGCCCGGGTTTGCCATGGCAATGGAGCCCTTCGGGTACACCAGCGGGGTATTCTGATCCAGACCGGAGTCCTTGACCGGCCACTCGCCTGCGAACTTGAAGCCCGGGCCACCGGTACCGGTACCAGTCGGGTCACCACACTGCAGCACGTTCAGGCCACCGCCGGTAATACGGTGGCACACAGTGTCGTTAAAGTAGTTGGACTTGGCCATGTGCTCAATCGCATTGACACCGCAAGGTGAAATAGCGCGATCCAGCTCCATCGGGATGTCGCCCTGGTTAGTCTTCAAGGTAATGGTTACCGTGCCGGTGGCTGGAACGTTGTCGGCCGCTGGCTTGTCGATGTCCTTCGATGCCTCACCATCATCCGGGTAAGCACAGGTCACGGTCTCCGAAAGCGGGGAGGAGCGCTTCATCGGAACTTTTTCACCGCTGACGGGAGTAGCCGTGAGAGCTGCAGGTTCGACCGGAGTTGTCGATTCGTCAGCGGCCTCATTGTCGTCAGCGCCGCCAGCTGTGGTCAACAGGTAGATGCCGCCACCGATAAAGAGCAGGATTGCCAAGGTGGTAACGACAACGCCCAGTGGCTTCAGTTTCTCGGCGCGGGCACGGCGCTTAAGTTCGCGCTCGAGCGTCCGCATCGCATCTTTGCGCCTTTGCTCATTATTGGCCACTAGTCTCTCTCCGTATCTCTTAGTCATCTAGTGCCGGTGACGGAACACCAGCGGACGATTTTGCCCATAGATAGTGACCGAGTTTGAGGTGAAAGCTCAGTCGGTCACCGTCGCGTACACAATCGACCATTATGCCCGGAGTCGCTTCTCATTTGCGAGATGACAGGCCAAGGAGCTGTTGGGAAAGGGATTGCGGCCCATTCTAGGAAAGCCCTAATACGCCGCCAGGGGCTGTTGAGAATCGATAGAATGTGCGCTATGGAGATATTTGGTTTTGCAGCCGGCCCTTTTCAGACCAACTGCTATGTGGCAACCGGCGCTCCGGAGATGGACGACTTGGCTACCCCGTGCGTAATTATTGACCCGGGCATGGGGGCACTTGAAGTTGTGCGCACTGAGGTTGAGAAACGAAATTGGAAGCCGGAGGCAATTCTGCTGACCCATGGCCATATCGACCACATCCGCGATGTTGCGGAGGCCGCCGACTTCTGGGATATCCCCGTCTTCATTCACGAAAGCGACAATGTGTTGCTGGCCAACCCGAACCTCGGCGGTTCCTCCTTCGGGCACCTATTTAACGTGGACGCTATGGAAGCCTATACAAAGGCCGATTTCTTCGATGATGGCGAGGAAGTAAAGTGGGCAGGGTTGAATTTCGAAGTCATTCACGCACCGGGTCACTCTCCGGGATGCGTGATGCTGCGCGCTTCTGATGGTGAAGATGAGATTGTTTTCAGCGGCGACGTCCTCTTTAAGGGGGCTATCGGTCGCGTTGATTTGCCGGGCAGTAGTCCGGAGCAGATGCAGCAGTCTCTGAGGGATAAGGTTCTACCGCTGGCGGATGACCTGATGATTCTTCCGGGACATGGCTCCGCATCGTCGATAGGCGAGGAGCGCGCGACCAACCCGTTCCTGCAAAACCTCACCTAGCCTGGCTGACACGTTGTGAGAGTCGGCAGGTAGAGTTAGCGGAGTGAACTCTAGCCAGAAGCCAAAGAAGTTGAAGCCATTCTCCGCGCCCAAGGGCGTGCCGGATTATGTCCCGCCAGTCTCGCGCGAATTCGAGGCGGTGCGGAACTCGTTCCAGCACCGTGCACGACTTGCGGGCTACGAGCACATTGAGCTGCCAATCTTCGAGGAAACAGGGCTTTTTGCTCGTGGTGTAGGAGAATCGACGGACGTCGTCACCAAGGAGATGTACACGTTCGCCGACCGCGGCGATCGCTCTGTCACTCTGCGCCCGGAGGGTACCGCTGGTGTGATGCGCGCGGTCATTGAGCACAATCTCGACCGCGGTCAGCTGCCGGTCAAGCTGTCCTACGCTGGTCCTTTCTTCCGTTACGAGCGTCCACAGGCGGGCCGCTACCGTCAGTTGCAGCAGGTAGGCGTCGAGGCAATTGGCATTGATGATCCAGCATTGGACGCTGAGGTCATCGCGCTTGCCGACGCATGTTTCCGCGGCATCGGCCTGGAGGGTTTCCGCCTTGAGTTGACCAGCCTCGGTGACAACACCTGTCGTCCTGAATATCGTGCTAAGCTGCAGGAATTCCTGTTTGAGCTGCCGCTGGATGAGGAAACTCGCCACCGCGCAAACATCAACCCGCTGCGCGTTCTCGATGACAAGCGTCCGGAAATGCAGGACATGCTTGCCGACGCGCCACTGATGCTCGACCACCTTTCGGACAGCGCTCGCAATCACTTTGAATCGGTGACTGGGCTGCTGGATGACATGAAGGTGCCCTATGTCATCAATCCGCGCATGGTGCGCGGCCTGGACTATTACACCAAAACCTGCTTCGAGTTTGTTCACGATGGTCTTGGTGCTCAGTCGGGTATCGGTGGCGGTGGCCGCTACGACGGGCTGATGGCGCAGCTCGGCGGTCAAGAGCTGTCCGGAATTGGCTTTGGTTTGGGCGTGGACCGTGCACTGCTCGCACTGGAAGCAGAGGGCAAGCAGGCCAGCGATGGTCGACGCGTTGACGTCTATGGTGTTGCGCTCGGTGAAGAAGCCGCTCACGCTATGGCGGTGCAGATTAATCTGCTGCGCCAAGCGGGTATCCGCGCTGATATGTCCTACGGTGGCCGCGGCCTGAAGGGGGCGATGAAGGGCGCTGATCGCGCTGGAGCTCGATTTGCGTTGGTGCTCGGTGAGTCTGAGCTAGCCGCGGGCGAGGTCCAGCTGAAGAACCTCGAGTCCCACGAGCAGCACGCAGTCGCACTTGATGCGCTGGTGCAGGAATTGCAGTCGCGTATCTAAGCAGTTGCCCATCTACTAGGCGTGTAGCTTTTAGACGTGCGGCTGCTGAGTGAAGGGGTTAGCGGTAGACGCCACGGCCAAGGGTGTCGCACTGCGCCATCTTGCCGGATTTGTAGCCGGTGAGGAATGCCTTCGTACGCTGCTCAGCCGAGCCGTGGGTCCAGGAGTCTGGCTGGACACCACCGCCAGAATGCTGCTGGATGGTGTCATCACCAATGGCCTTCGTAGTTTTCAGGGCATCGGAGACCTGCTCGTCGGAAAGCGGCTCGAGGATAGCGTCCGGCCCCTTGTCCGCGTAATGAGCCCAGATGCCCGCGTAGCAGTCTGCCTGCAGCTCAATCTTTACGGCATCGGAATCGGGGCCAGGCTCATTGTAGTTACTGCGGCCGAGCGTACCCTCCAACTTTTGGATATGGTGACCGAATTCGTGGGCTACGACATACTCCTGTGCGAGCGGGCCGTTGCCTCCGCCCATGCGCTCCAGAGTGTTAAAGAAGTCAGTATCGAAGTAAGCCGTCTGGTCGGCGGGGCAGTAGAAGGGGCCGGTGGACGATGACGCCGCGCCACAGCCCGACTGAGTGGAGCCTTCAAAGAGGACTAGGCCTGGGTTTGTGTACTTGATGCCGGCCTGTGCGGGGAGTTGCTCCGCCCAGACCTGGTCGACGGAAATGCCAGTAAATTCCATCCGGCAATCGATACGGCTGTTGGCGTCTTCGCCGGTCTTGCAGGGATCCTCACCAGGGGGCTGCTGTGCGGTCTGCGAGGACTGGTTGTTCTGGGCGCCGGTCAGCTGACCCAGCTGTCCCGGATCGCCGCCGAGAAGTAAGTACAGGCCAATGAGGACAAGGCCGCCGATGCCGCCACCGCCTACCGCAATAGCGCGGCCCCCACCCGAGCGTCGCTCGGCACGGGCCGAGCTCTTTTGGAAGTCATTCCGGAAGGTCATAGGAATAAGACTATTGCATCAGGTGCAGAAAACGGACTATTGAATAAAGCTCGGCAAGAAATGTCCGCGTGTAAGTCAGTGTGAAGGTTCACGAAGATCTTGGCGTAAGTGAATACGCGAAGCCCGAGGTAGACCCGAGGCGATGGCCGGCAGAAGGCAAAAGAACCGGGGTCTTCTTCTCACCTTTATGGCTTCAAGGTAGACTACACGGACGAAACCGCTATCTACAGCGTTAATCCCTATAGCACCAATTTTGGAAGGACCAATTCGCAGTGCTTCGTACGCATCTTGCCGGAGACCTCCGCGCTGACCTCGCCGGCAGCACAGTAACCCTGACCGGTTGGGTAGGACGCCGCCGCGACCACGGTGGCGTGATCTTCATTGACATGCGTGACCGCTCTGGTTACGCCCAGGTCGTGTTCCGCAACAGCGAAGTTGCTGAGCGTGCACACCACCTGCGCAGTGAGTACTGCATTCAGGTCACCGGTGTCGTGGAGAAGCGTCCGGAGGGCTCCGAGAACCCGAACCTGGCATCGGGTGAAATTGAGGTCAATGTCACGGAGCTGACTATCCTCAACGAGTCTGCTGCACTGCCGTTCCAGCTCGAGGATGTTGGAACATCTGGCACTGTTGGCGAAGAAGCTCGCCTGAAGTACCGCTACCTGGACCTGCGCCGTGAAGGCCCGGCCAAGATTATGCGTCTTCGTGCTGCAGTAAACCGCGCTGCACGCAAGGTGCTGGACAGCCACGATTTCACTGAGATTGAGACCCCGACGCTGACTCGCTCTACTCCGGAGGGTGCTCGTGACTTTGTGGTGCCGGCTCGTCTGAAGCCGGGTACCTTCTACGCACTGCCGCAGTCTCCGCAGCTTTTCAAGCAGCTGCTGATGGTGGCTGGCATGGAGCGTTACTACCAGATTGCTCGTTGCTACCGCGATGAGGACTTCCGCGCTGACCGCCAGCCGGAGTTCACCCAGCTCGACGTTGAGATGAGCTTCGCCGAACAGGACGATGTCATTGCACTGGCAGAAGAGATTCTGGTCGCTATCTTCGCAGAGGCCGGTGTCACTGTTCAGACTCCGATTCCGCGCATGACCTTCAAGGAGGCCATGGAGAAGTACGGCTCTGACAAGCCGGATCTGCGCTTCGACATTCCGCTGGTGGAGTGCACCGAGTTCTTTAAGGACACCACTTTCCGCGTCTTCCAGAATGACTATGTCGGTGCGGTCGTGATGGAGGGAGGCGCATCGCAGCCGCGTCGCCAGCTCGACGCGTGGCAGGACTGGGCCCGTCAGCGCGGTGCCAAGGGTCTGGCCTACATTCTCGTCGGTGAGGACGGCACGCTGGGTGGCCCGGTGGCTAAGAACATCACTGATGCAGAGCGAGAAGGCATCGCGGAGCACGTCGGCGCCAAGCCGGGCGACTGCATTTTCTTCGCCGCAGGTGATGCCAAGAGCTCCCGTGCACTACTCGGTGCCGCTCGTGGCGAGATTGCCAAGAAGCTCGGCCTGATTAAGGAAGGCGACTGGGCATTCACCTGGGTTGTCGATGCACCGCTGTTTGAGCCGGCTGCCGATGCTACCGCTTCTGGCGATGTGGCCCTGGGCCACTCCCAGTGGACTGCTGTTCACCATGCCTTCACCTCGCCGAAGCCAGAGCACATGGATACCTTCGACAAGGATCCGGGTAACGCACTGGCTTACGCCTACGACATTGTCTGCAACGGTAATGAAATTGGTGGCGGCTCCATTCGTATTCACCGTCCAGATGTCCAGAAGCGCGTCTTTGATGTCATGGGCATCGGTGAGGAAGAGGCACAGGAGCAGTTCGGCTTCCTGCTGGACGCCTTCCAGTACGGCGCTCCGCCGCACGGTGGTATCGCATTCGGTTGGGACCGTATCGTTTCCCTGCTGGCCGGCGTTGACTCCATTCGCGAAGTTATCGCCTTCCCGAAGTCCGGCGGCGGCGTCGACCCGTTGACCGACGCTCCGACTCCGATTACCGCTCAGCAGCGCAAGGAGACCGGTATCGACTTTAAGCCAAAGCCAAAGACTAAGGCTGACACCGCTAAAGCAGCAGCCGACGCAGGCGACAGCAAGTAAACAAAGAAATCACATTGCGAGGAATTTGATTCGCCACTCCAGCGTGAACAGCGCAAGTGGGTCAATTCCTCCTAACGGAGGCAATACGGGCCACACCACACCAGCCATATCGCCTGACTGAAACTGGCTCATTGAAAGGGCATTCAATGGAGTACTCGGCCGACGCTGCAGCAGAAGTTGACAGTGTAGTTAAAGATGCAGAGACACTGCTTTCCGCACGATTCGGCGGTACCCCAATGCTGTCGGATCCAGAAGTACTTACAGGCCAGTCAAACGCCCTTGTTATTCGCGTACGGGTCGCCACAAACCCGTTCATGCAGGAACGCACGGTCGTCGTAAAGCAGATTCCTGGGACTACTGACGGCGTCGATCCTGCGGTTCTACGGGAAGTCGTGGCGTACCAGTTCATCAATACGCTGCCTGACGACGTCCGCCCGGGACCGCAGCTGCTTGCCTACGATGTTTCAAAACAGCTGCTGGTCCTCAGTGACGTCGGAGTCGTGGACACTCTGGCGGACGTTCTTTTCCGTGGCGATGAAGAACGACGCCTGCGGGCATTCCGCAGCCTCGGTGCCTCGTTGGGGCGGATGCACATTCACACACATACTCGCGAAGATGGTTTTGAAACTCTGCGTCGCCGTATGTGGGTGAAGAACAAAGTTGATCGTGAAGCGCTTGAAGCCCGGGACCATGGGATTGTTTCTGCAATTCGCTTTGGCATGCGGGCTATTGAGGGTTCCGGTATGCCTGTTCCCGACGCTGTGCGCTCTTTCGGTGAGGACGCCGCTCGTCGAATCGAAAAGGGCACGCATCGGGCATTTACGCCGTTCGATCTCGCCCCGGACAACATTCTGCTGGCGGACAAGGTTCAGTTCCTCGACTACGAGTGGGCAGGCTACCGCGACGTTATCTTCGACGTGGCTAGTGTAGTTGCAGGCTTTCCACTGCATGTCTTCGTGGAACGTCCCTCGGAGGCAGAGGTCGATGCCTTTGTCCGCGCATGGATGGAAGAGATTCGTGATTACTGGTATCGCGGAATCAACGACCGCCGTATGATGGCGTTCATTGCCGCGGCGTTGCTCGGTTGGCTGTTCATCTCCGCCACGGTCTCGTTCTTCGGTTCCCCGAAGGAAGCTCTGTGGGTAGGCCATGAAGGGCGCACCGACTTGAACCCCAAGGTGGGGGGTTCCGCACTGGAGAGGCGCGACATGGCCAATACCGCCCGCGCCATTGCACAGTTTGCGCATAAGTGCGAGGACGATCGCGCCGCCGAGCTGGAACAGTTCGCGCATGCAGTCATTGATTTCTTAGAAGAAGAGGAAGGCTAGGGCACACGTGGCGGATCCGAACAAGCTGCCGACAGGCGGTGCAAACGGCTCCGCCGATGACGCGCCAGGGCTTTTCGACGAGCCTTCGGTCACCAACCCCGCGGGGGCCAAGAGCACAGATCGGGGTGCAGGCTCAGGAAGCTTCGGTGTGAACTCCGACGCGAGCGCCTACTTCCATCCGGGCGCACATGCGCCACTGGCGGTTCGTATGCGACCGCGGAACCTCGATGAGGTCGTCGGTCAAGACCATCTTCTGGCCCCCGGAACGCCGTTGCGCCGTCTGGTCGAAGGCGGTGGCGACACCTCCGTTATCTTGTTTGGTCCTCCCGGGACAGGCAAGACCACTCTTGCCAGTTTGATTTCCTCGGCGACCGGCCGACATTTTGAAGCGCTTTCCGCCCTCAACGCTGGAGTGAAGGAAGTGCGTGCGGTTATCGACACCGCCAGACGGACACTTGTCAATGAGGGTGTTCAAACTGTGCTCTTCATCGACGAGGTGCACCGCTTCTCGAAGACGCAACAGGATGCCTTGCTGGGTGCCGTGGAAAACCGGATTGTCCTACTCGTTGCGGCAACGACGGAAAATCCATCGTTCTCAGTGGTGTCCCCGCTGCTCAGTCGATCGCTTCTGTTACAGCTGCAGCCACTCGATGACGAAGCCGTCGGCACGCTCATTGATCGAGCGCTTACTGATGAGCGCGGCCTCAATGGTCGCGTCAGCATGACGGACGACGCTCGTAAACAACTCATTGCGCTGGCTGCAGGAGACGCCCGACGTTCCCTCACGTACTTGGAGGCTGCCGCAGAAGCTGTGGCGGATGGCAAACAGATTACTGCTGAGTCGCTTGCCAAATCAATCAACCGTGCCGTCGTTCGCTATGACCGTGATGGGGACCAGCATTACGACGTCACCAGCGCTTTTATTAAGTCTGTGCGCGGATCTGATGTAGATGCTGCGCTGCATTATTTGGCCAGGATGATTGAAGGTGGGGAGGACCCACGGTTTATTGCTCGCCGTATCGTCATCCTGGCCAGCGAAGACATTGGTATGGCAGACCCGACTGCCTTGCAAACTGCCGTCGCCGCGGCGCAGGCCGTTGCCTTGATCGGCATGCCAGAAGCTCGGCTGACGCTGGCACAGGCGACGATTCACCTGGCCACGGCACCGAAGTCGAATTCGGTCATAAACGCGATCGACGGGGCGTTGAAGGATGTTCGTTCCGGGAAGACAGGCCCGGTTCCTCCGCATTTGCGCGACGGACATTACAGCGGGGCTAAGGATCTAGGCCACGCGGTTGACTACATCTACCCGCACAATGACCCCATGGGGGTCGTTGCTCAGCAGTATCCGCCAGATCAGTTGGTAAACACTGACTATTTTGTCCCGTCCAACCACGGCCGAGAAAACGGGATGGCGGAGTATCTAGGACGCATTCGCCGGATTGTCAGGGGGAGACGCCGGAAATCAAAGTAGGCGGCGTTAAAAGGGGCCGTGTGTCATCGGCGGGGTGGTTTTAAAGTTGCCCGAACCGAGCGGGTAGACTGCTAATTTTGTATTAAACATCTCGGACGCTCGACGTGAAACGAGGAATTAGAACACCGTGCAGACTCATGAAATTCGAAATCGCTTTATCCAGCATTTCGTGAAGGCGGGACACACCGAGGTCCCCAGTGCCTCCCTGGTTTTGGATGACCCGAACCTGCTGTTCGTTAACGCCGGTATGGTGCCGTTCAAGCCCTACTTCCTCGGCAATGAGACTCCGGACTTCTCGACCGCGACTTCGATTCAGAAGTGCGTGCGCACACTGGACATTGAAGAGGTGGGTATCACCACTCGTCACAACACCTTTTTCCAGATGGCGGGTAACTTCTCGTTCGGAAATTACTTCAAGGAAGGTGCCATTACTCACGCCTGGAGCCTTCTGACCGGCTCTGTTGAGGATGGCGGCTTTGGCATCCCGGCAGAGAAGCTGTGGGTAACGGTCTTCCTCGATGATGACGAGGCCCATGACATTTGGCACAAGAAGGTTGGTGTGCCAGCGGAGCGTATTCAACGCCGAGGCATGGCTGACAACTACTGGTCCATGGGTGTTCCGGGCCCGTGTGGTCCGTGCTCGGAGATCTTCTACGACCGCGGTCCAGAGTACGGTGCCGATGGTGGCCCAGAGGCTGATGAGGATCGCTACATCGAGATTTGGAACCTCGTCTTCATGGAAAATGAGCGTGGCGAGGGGACAGGCAAGGATTCTTTCGAGATTCTTGGCCCACTGCCGAAGAAGAACATCGATACCGGTATGGGTATCGAGCGCGTTGCCTTCCTGCTACAGGGCGTCGACAACGTTTACGAAACCGACCTGCTGCGTCCGGTTATCGACGAGGCGGAAAAGCTCACTGGTTCGAAGTACAGCTCGAACCACCAGGACAACATCCGCTTCCGCGTCATCGCTGACCACAGCCGAACCGGCTTGATGCTCATGCTTGACGGCGTCACCCCGTCAAACTCCGATCGCGGTTATATCCTGCGTCGCCTTCTGCGTCGCATTATCCGCTCTGCACGCTTGCTCGGTGCTAATGGTCCGGTGCTGGAGAAGCTTATTGGTGTCGCTGCTGAGACCATGACTCCGTCCTACCCAGAGATCGCGGAGAACTGGAACCGTATTCGCCGCGTGGCTGTCGCCGAGGAGAAGACTTTCACCAAGACGCTGTCCGCCGGTGAAGAGCTGTTCGAGCGCGCTGCCACCAAGGCTAAGGCAGAGGGTAAAACTGTTCTGTCCGGTCACGATGCCTTCACTCTGCATGACACTCACGGCTTCCCAATCGACCTGACCATCGAGATGGCCGAAGAAGCTGGTCTGACGATCGACCGCGAGGAATTCGACCGCGAGATGGCAGAGCAGCGGGCCCGCGCAAAGGCTGACAGCCAGGCGAAGAAGCAGTCTCACACTGATCTGCACGTCTACCGCGAGTTCATCGATGAGCACCCAACGTCCTTCACTGGTTACGATCGGCTTGCCGACGAGTCCACGATTCTCGGCATCATTGCCGATGGCCAGAAGCAGGCCTTTGCCGCAGAAGGCGATGAGATTGAGGTTATTCTCGACCGCACTCCGCTTTACGCCGAGGCCGGCGGTCAGCTGGCTGACCGCGGCCGCATCGTGACTGATTCCGGCGCTGTGGTTCACATTAACGATGTCCAAAAGGTGGGCAAGAAGCTGTGGCTGCACAAGGGCATCGTCACCGCCGGCGAGTTCACCCCGGGAGTGTCCGCTGAAGCTTTGGTCGATGAACAATGGCGACACGGTGCTCGTCAGGCGCACACTGCCACTCACCTGATTCACGGTGCGCTGCGCCAGGTACTGGGTGATACAGCGACTCAGGCTGGTTCCATGAATAAGCCGGGTTACCTCCGCTTTGACTTCAAGTACGGTGACCAGCTCACACCGGAACAGCTCCGCGAGATTGAGCAGATTACCAATGAGGCTGTCGACAACGACTGGGCTGTCAATACTGCCGAGATGCCTTTAGAAGAGGCCAAGGCAGCCGGTGCCATGGCATTGTTCAATGAGAACTACGGCGACGTCGTTCGTGTTGTGGAGGTCGGTGGCCCGTTCTCGATTGAGCTGTGTGGCGGTACCCACGTTTCGCACTCCTCGCAGATTGGTCCGGTGGCCGTGCTGGGCGAGTCTTCCGTCGGATCGGGCGTGCGCCGCATTGAGGCCTACTCGGGTATGGATTCCTTCCGATACCTGTCCACTGAGCGCCTCTTGGCTGAGCGACTGGCCACTGAATTCAAGGCTCCGTCTGCTGAGCTGCCAGACCGCATCGCAGCATTGGCTGAGAAGCTAAAGGCTGCAGAAAAGCAGCTCGCTGATTTCAAGGCGGGACAGCTGCTAGCTAATGCTGCGTCTCACCTTGAGTCCGCTCGCACCATCGGCGATGTCACCTACCTCGGCCTTCAGCTTCCCGACGGCACGGAGATGAAGGACATCCGTTCGCTGGCTAATGACCTGTCGAAGCGCCTCGCAGATCGCCCAAGTGTCATTGCGTTGGTTTCCAGCGCTGGCGGCAAGGTTCCATTTGTGGCCTCGGTTTCGGCTGAAGCCGTCGATCGCGGTATTAAGGCCGGCGACCTGGTTAAGCTGATGGGCGCCGAGGTCGGCGGTAAGGGCGGCGGTAAGCCGGCGATGGCACAGGGCTCCGGCTCTGATGCCTCCGGTATCGATGCAGCATTGGCCGCTGTTGAGGCCGAACTGTCCAAGTAGCTGATGACGGCTGTGCTATCGGAAGAGCGGTGAACAATGGCTAAGCCCCGCATTGATACCCCCGGTCAGGATGACCCCGGTCGGGGACGGCGGCTCGGAATCGACGTCGGCGATGTCCGCGTTGGTGTCGCGGTCTCTGACCCTGACTGTATCCTGGCCACACCAGTTGAGACAGTCACTCGAGCAACGGGGCGTAAGGACCCTGATGGGCCGGATATTGATCGGCTCGTGGAACTGGCCACTGAATTTGAGGTCGTTGAAATCGTTGTCGGCATGCCCCTTATGCTCGACGGCTCATTCGGGACTTCTGCTCGAAAAGCTACTGATGTCGGGTTCCGTCTGCAGCGCCGACTCGGTGACCGTGTCGTAGTACATTACGCCGACGAGCGCATGACGACGGTAATGGCACAGTCGAGGCTGCATGCAGCTGGTATTGACGTTAAGTCTGGGCGGCAGGTCATCGACCAGGCAGCGGCAGTAGAAATTTTGCAGTCCTGGCTGGACAGCCGGTCAAAAGCCTTGGACGCAAAAGCAGACTAGGGGCACACAAAAGTTACCGAAAGGTGACAATTCCCCCACCTTTGCGCAATTATAAAGTGTGTAATGCCTTAGCACGTTACAGCGTGCAAGGGATGTGAAAGTTGAAGTGGCGAATCACACCTACGCCGCAACCTAGCGCTACGACTTCGTCGTGAAGCTACGTTGCACCGGTCGTTATTAGTGGCGTGTCCTCCCCAAACGGGGCGACTCCTGCTGATACCGATGGGAGAGTGGGCCGCATTCGAGGAGATTATTGATGAGTAAAGACGCGCAGACCGCGCGCCGCACCGATAGCGGCGGTACCGACCGGAACCGCTCTGGTGCTCGCAGCGGCGGGGCAAGGCCTCGGGTTCGTCACCGCCAGACAGCAGTGGCAATCAATGTGACTTCTGTCCTGTTATGCGTGTTAGTCCTCGGAGTGATTGGCATTGTGTGGAGCCGAGGTGGCATTGTCGATGACTACGATGGAAACGCCGAAGGTCCAATGACCATCGTTGAGGTAACTGAAGGCACGTCACTTACCGATTTGTCCAACCAGTTGGTGGAAAGTGGCGTCGTCAAGTCTTCGCATGCATTCATCCAGGCAGCGAATGAAAACTCCCATTCCAATGAATTGCAACCTGGTTTCTACCGTCTCCACCAGCGAATGAAGGCCGACGATACTGTCGAGGCTCTACTGGACGTCGAAAATCAGGTCGGTACCGTTGACATTCCGACTGGTGCTCGCTTTGCCGATACCCGCATTGTGTCCTCTTCGGACGTGCGTAAGGGCATTTTCTCGCTTATTTCCGAGGCCACTTGTATTGAGGACGATGACTGTGTGTCCAAGGCTGAGCTCGAACGTGCTGCCAGTGAAACCGATTTGGCAGCACTCGGTGTTCCAGAATGGGCACAGGACGCGGTAGCAGCGCGTGGCAATGACCCTCGTCGTCTGGAGGGGCTCATTACGCCGGGTATTCACCACCTCGACCCGCAGCAGACCCCTGAAGAAATGCTGGCTAAGTTGGTCAAGGAGTCGGTGAAGAACTACGAGAGCACAGGTCTCTTGGCTTCTGCGGACATGGTTGGGCTGTCTCCCTACGAACTGATTACCGCAGCTTCGTTGATTCAGATGGAGTCTCCGGATGGCGACTTCGATAAGGTTGCTCGCGTTATTCTTAACCGCCTGGATGAGCCGATGCAGCTGCAGTTTGACTCGACAGTCAACTATGACCTGCCGGATCAGGAAATTGCGACCACGGATGAGGACCGCGCGCGCGAGACCGCGTGGAATACTTACGCCAAGGAGGGGCTGCCCGAAACCCCAATTGCTTCACCGTCTATCGAGGCGATTCGTGCCATGGAGAATCCGGCTGACGGCACCTGGCTGTACTTTGTCACGGTGGACAAGGAAGGCAACACCGTCTTTAGTACGACCTTCGAAGAACACGAGGCCGCTATCGCTGAGTCACGCCGCAATGGCGTGCTGGATTCCAACCGTTAAGGGGTAGAGTTCCGATGGCCATAACTCATCGTGCAGCTGTGCTTGGCGATCCGATTGACCACTCATACTCGCCGGCCATTCACAATGCTGGTTATCGCGCTGCAGGTATGAATGACTGGCACTACGACCGCATTCGCTGCAACGCCGAAGAGCTTGCCGACGTCGTCGGTGGCTCAGACCCCAGTTTTCAGGGGTTTTCCGTCACCATGCCCGGCAAGTTTGCCGCTTTGGACTTCGCCGATGAAGTCAGTGACCGCGCGCGGTTGATTGGTTCTGCAAACACCCTGGTCCGTCGCGATTCAGGCTGGTTTGCCGACAACACTGATGGCGACGGAGTATTGGGAGCACTGCGCGAGATTGGCTGCACGAACGCACCGCGTGGTCGAGCCGTTGTTGTTGGTGCCGGTGGCACGGCACGACCAGCACTCTGGGCGCTGTCTCAGCTGGGAGTCAATCATGTGACCGTCGTGGCGCGCTCTGAGCGCGCATACGATATCGAGCCGCTGGCTGCCGCGTTGGGTATGGAGTTTGCCTGGGTGACTTTCGATGTTCCAAACCTGGCAGATATTGTTAGCAATGCCGACGTCCTGGTCTCTACGGTGCCGTCAGCCGCAATCGAATCCGTCGCCGGCTACCTCGCTCGAGCACCGAAGATTCTCGACGTCATTTACAATCCCTGGCCAACCCCACTTGTGAAAGCAGCGGAGCGCGGGGGTTCACAGGCCGTTGGTGGGTTGTCCATGTTGCTGCATCAAGCGGTGGGACAGTTTGAGCAGTTTACTGGACGCACTCCTGATATCGATGCGATGCGTGCAGTGCTGCCGAATTAGCTCGCACCGGTTAGAATTCCGAAGTTATGGGGTGGGGAATATTTGAGATAGCGCTGTCTCCGAATGGACAGCACAGGATTGACCCGGTCTATCTAGACCGGGTTTTCTTTTTCCTAGTCGCGTTGCTTGTTCTCAGCTGGGGCGCTATTGGTTGCTGGTTCGACGTAGCTCAGCGGAGGCTGCCGAACTGGTGGTTGGTACTAGGGGCGGCAGGCCTGACTGTTGCTATTGGGATATTGCTCCGACAAAAGCCAGCTTCAGTTTTTGAACTTGCCGGGGTAGTCGGTGCTGTGGGAACGGGGATAGGTCTCTGGTTTGGATTCTATTTAGGGGCGTTCTTACTCAACCCGTGCTCTATTGGCGCTGGAGATGTGAAACTCGCAGCAATCCTCGGTGGCAGTGTTGGTCTGGTATCGGGCGAGGCAGTGACGACGGGAATCTGGATCGCAGTGGCCATGGTGTTGGCCGCAGGGCTTACGCTCCTCATGGCAGGAATCAACACGAGGAGGAGGGCGTGGGGTGACCGTCGTAAAGCGAAAACAGTGTCTTTATCGGCGAGCGTGCCTCATGGGCCCGCGATGCTTGCCGCAACGGCCATTGTGTGGGGAATGAGCGGGGGTTACCTCCAAGTCCCGTGAAGCGATAGACCAGGGGCGATGAAATGGGGCATATTTAAAACTTGTATGCCCCCAAATGCACAAGAAGTACGGCAAACGTGACATTATGATACCTATGCTTCGTTGGACTACCGCGGGTGAATCTCACGGCAAAGCGCTTATTGCTCTTGTAGAAGGCGCGCCAGCCGGACTTCCCCTGACTACAGATGACGTATCTCGCCACCTCGCACGCCGCCGCCTCGGCTATGGTCGCGGGGCGCGAATGAAGTTTGAGGCTGATGAAGTCACGCTGCTGACTGGCATCCGACATGGTGAGACGCTGGGATCGCCGATTGGCATTATGGTCGGCAATTCCGAATGGCCGAAGTGGACTGAGGTCATGAGCCCGGATCCGGTTGACCCAGCTGCTTTGGATACCGCCCGTGGGGCAACATTGACCCGCCCGCGTCCAGGACACGCCGACTTCAACGGCATGCTTAAGTACAACCACACCGATGCACGAAACATCCTGGAGCGGTCATCGGCTCGTGAGACTGCGGCACGTGTTGCTGCTTCGGTTGTGGCTCGCTCAATTCTGCGCGAGACTCTCGGCGTGGAAGTTGTCAGCCACGTTGTTTCGATCGGTCGCTCCGAACCCTACGAGGGACCGCTGCCGACCTTCGCCGATCAGGACAAAATCGACGAATCGCCGGTACGTGCATTCTCCGTAGCAGCGGAGGAGTCGATGATTGACGAAATCAAGGCCGCTAAGAAGCAGGGTGACACCCTTGGCGGCATTGTTGAGGTCGTAGTCCATGGTCTGCCGGTGGGGCTGGGGTCGCACATTTCCGGTGATGCCCGTCTGGATTCGCAGCTTGCAGGTGCCTTGATGGGCATTCAGTCCGTCAAGGGCGTGGAGATTGGTGACGGTTTTGAGGAAGCCCGTCGGCGTGGCACCGAGGCGCACGATGAAATGGTGCGTACCGACGACGGCGTAGACCGTGAAACCAACCGCGCCGGCGGCTTGGAAGGTGGCATGACTAATGCTCAGCCTCTCGTTGTCCGCGCTGCGATGAAGCCGATATCGACTGTGCCGCGCGCGCTGAAGACCGTCGACATGGCCAGCGGCGATGCCGCCACCGCAATCCACCAGCGCTCTGATGTCTGCGCAGTTCCGGCTGGCGGCGTTGTCGCCGAGGCCATGGTCGCGCTGGTGCTGGCGCGTGCGGTGATGGAGAAGTTCGGCGGCGATAGCCTGGAGGAAACCAAGCGCAACGTTGAGGGCTACTTGGAGCAGACCCGACGCCGCCTTAATTGGAATTAGCGCCACATTTGCGCACACGAAGAAGGGTAAAACGAGGAGAATGTCTGTTCCTACTATTGTCCTTGTCGGGCCTCCCGGGTCGGGAAAGTCCACCATCGGCCGTCGGCTGTCCCGTGCGTTGAACACCAGACTCACCGATACCGATGAGATGATTGAACAACGCATGGGCAAAGCTTGCGGGGAAGTCTTTTCCGAGCTGGGCGAACCGGAATTCCGCCGTATCGAGGAACAGGTCGTGGCGGAGGCTCTGACTCGCGACGGAATCGTCTCGCTTGGTGGAGGCGCTGTGATTTCACCAGCAAGCCGTGAGCTACTCAGAGACCATAACGTCGTCTACCTCGAGATCAGCATTGCCGAGGGCGTACGCCGTACCTCGGGCAACAATTCGCGCCCGGTTTTGCAGGCGGATGACCCAGAGGCTCATTACCGTGCAATCTACGACGCCCGCCGCGCTTTCTATGAAGACGCGGCCAGTTTCAAGGTGCGTTCCGACGAGCGTTCTCCGCAGCGGGTTGTAGCTGAGATTCTCAGCTACCTCGACGAAACCTACGATGACGCTTAACTGCCGACACTTAAGTCTCGGCAGCTAACGACAGCCACATAGCCAGTAACTTCATACATTTTCTACGCCAACGACTAGGGACTGACAATGAACTCAACCCGCACCATCCGTGTTGAAGGCCCATCCCCGTACACCGTGACGATGGGCCACGGACTCACCGAGCAGATTGCGGAGGCCGCTACCTTTGCCTCCCAGGTCGCAGTGATTCATCAGGGTAGCGTTCAAGAACTGAGCTTCGGCGTCATCAAGGCCCTGGAGGACAGCGGAGTCAATGCCTTCAGCATTCAGATTCCGGATGCTGAAGAGGGCAAGACGCTCGCGGTTGCTGAAACCGTTTGGGACACTTTTGGTGAGCGCGGTCTGGGGCGGCGTGACGTGGTTATCGCCATCGGTGGCGGTGCGGCTACAGACTTCGGCGGTTTCGTCGCCGCCGCCTGGATGCGTGGAGTGAAGGTTATTCAGGTTCCGACCACGCTACTCGGCATGGTCGACGCGGCTGTCGGCGGCAAGACCGGCATCAACACTGCAGCCGGCAAGAACCTGGTTGGTGCATTCCACGAGCCGGCCGCAGTGTACTGTGACCTGGACGTCTTGCGCACATTACCGGAGGCCGAACTCATTGCAGGCTCGGCCGAGATTATCAAGGCGGGATTCATTGCGGACACGAAGATTCTCGATCTTTACGAGGCCACCCCGCAAGCCTGCCTTGACGTCGATGGTGATCTGCCCGAGCTGGTCGAGCGCGCAATTGCTGTCAAGGCTCGCGTTGTTGCTGAGGACCTGAAGGAATCTGGTCTCCGCGAGATCTTGAACTACGGCCACACTTTCGGTCACGCCATCGAGCATTTTGAAAATTACCGCTGGCGCCACGGCCACGCCGTCGCTGTTGGCATGATTTTTGTCGCTGAGCTGGCCAAGCTCACCGGACATATCGATCAGGAACTCGTAGACCGCCACCGTTGCATCCTGGAGTCTATCGGTCTGCCAACGACCTACCAGGCAGGACGTTTTACCGAGCTTTACAACGCTATGACCAGGGATAAGAAGAACCGCGACGGAGCAATCCGTTTCGTGATTCTCGAAGGCCCTGGCAAGACCGCTCGTCTTGAAGGCCCAGAGCTTGGTGACCTCGAGCGTGCTTACGAGCTAGTTTGCAGCAACGGCCGAGCCGCATCTGAGGAGTCCGCCCGCTCATGACATCTCTTCGCGCAGCAACTGATGCCACAGCGGCGATTCCGACGGTACTTGTTCTAAACGGCCCGAACCTCGATCGTCTGGGCAAACGCCAGCCAGAGATTTACGGTGCCACCACCTTGGCCGACGTCGAAGCTGAGCTTCGTACCTTAGCCAAGGAGCTCGGCGTCGTGGTGGATTGCCGTCAGTCCAACTATGAAGGTCAACTAATCGAGTGGGTTCACGAAGCTGCTGACTACGGATGGCCAATCATTATCAACCCAGGTGGCTTGACACATACT
This sequence comes from Corynebacterium vitaeruminis, assembly GCF_001054325.1. GTDB lineage: Bacteria > Actinomycetota > Actinomycetes > Mycobacteriales > Mycobacteriaceae > Corynebacterium > Corynebacterium vitaeruminis_A. The sequence continues at coordinate 41,809 of NZ_JVVM01000006.1, forward strand.
TCCGTCGCCCTGCGTGACGCGCTTGCCGAAGTTGCCGACGGTGCGGGCTTCCACGAGGTCCATATTTCGAACATTCACGCTCGGGAAGAGTTCCGGCACCACTCGTATCTCTCGGCACTTGCCGCTGGCGTTATCGTCGGATGTGGAACTGATGGCTATTCCATGGCACTGAGAAGGGTGAGTACGAAACTATGACAGATAACTCCACGAATTACGCCGCCCGCCGAGCCGCTCTCGTCAACGCACTGTCCAACAACGACTGTGACGGTTTCCTTACAGTCGACCCAACCCATGTTGGTTGGCTTACTGGTTTCCACGGCTCGAATGCTGGCTTGATTGTGGCGGCCAGTGGGGAAACGCTGCTTTCCACCGATGGGCGGTACACAGTACAGGCTGGCAAGCAGGCACCGGACGTGGAGTTGCTCACCGCCCGCAACACAGGTGTGGCGCTCGTCGGTCAAGCTCGAAAGTTGGGCATCTCGCGTCTTGGTGTTGAATCTGAGTTCCTCACCATGGCCGCTTACCAGGAGCTCGACGATACCCGGCCACAGGCTCTCGAGCTGGTGTCGACTACGGGAATCGTCTCTAAGCTGCGCGAAATCAAGTCCGATGCTGAGCTCGTCGCTTTGCGTCATGTCGCCGACATCGCAGTCCGCGCATTCGAGGATTTGCTTCACGACGGCATCGTGGTCGCCGGCCGCACGGAGCGTGAAGTCGCCGCCGAGCTGGAGTACCGCATGCGTTTGCAGGGCGCCGATCGGCCTAGCTTCGACACGATTGTCGCAAGTGGCCCGAATTCGGCCAAGCCACACCACGGCGCGGAAGATCGCGTGATTGAGGCCGGTGACCTGGTCACAATCGACTTTGGAGCCTTTTCCGGGGGCTACAACTCCGATATGACGCGTACTCTCTTCGCTGGTGAAGCAGGGTCGTCGTCAAGCGAAAACGTTGCCAACAGTGTGGCGTCGGATTTGGCCGGTGCGATCGTTTCCGGCGTGGAGTTCGCGGAAGAGAAGTCCCGAGAAATTTACAATGTCGTGCTGAACGCACAGCTGGCTGGAGTGAAAGCTGCAGTGCCGGGGGCGGACGTCGTCGATGTCGACGCAGCTTGCCGCGATATTATTGAAAAAGCTGGTTACGGAGATTACTTCGTCCATTCCACTGGCCACGGTATCGGCATTGAAGTGCACGAGGCGCCATTTGCCGCTCGCACTGGTAAGGGGAAGTTGGCTGCTGGTATGACGTTGACCATCGAGCCGGGAATTTATGTGCCGGAGTTCGGTGGTGTGCGTATCGAGGATACGTTGATTATCACCGACAACGAGCCCGAAATCATTACGCAGCTGCCGAAACCGCGGGCCTAACATCACGGCGTTTTATTTTTCTCTCGATGAGATACGGAGTATCGTGGTTTCGTCAGAGAGCTTTTTAACAATTTCAGGAGAGTTTAGTTGGCTACCACCGCAGATTTTAAGAACGGTCTAGTTATCAAGCACGACAACAAGCTTCAGCAGATCGTGGAGTTCCAGCACGTTAAGCCAGGTAAGGGTCCGGCATTCGTCCGTACCAAGCTAAAGGACGTGCTGACCGGCAAGGTTGTTGACAAAACTTTCAACGCTGGTGTCAAGATCGAGACTGCAACCGTCGACCGTCGCGACATGACGTACCTGTACCACGACGGTGAAGGCTATGTCTTCATGGACGACAAGACCTACGACCAGATTTCCATCCTGGACGCTCAGATGCCGGAGGGCGCTAAGTTCCTGCTTCCAGAAACCACCTGCCAGGTGTCCTTCCATGAAGGCAATGTTCTTTTCGCTGAGATGCCTGTTTCGGTTGAGCTGAAGGTTGAGCAGACCGACCCGGGTCTGCAGGGCGACCGCTCCACAGGTGGCACCAAGCCGGCAACCCTGGAGACGGGCGCTGAGATTCAGGTGCCGCTTTTCATCGAGACTGGTGACATTCTGAAGGTCGACACCCGCGACGGTTCCTACCTGTCCCGCGTCAACCACTAATTCTTTCGTCAAGCCCAATTCTTTGTTGAGAGCGATACACACACATCCATGACTGATAAGGATCACAAGTCCGTCGAGACCTCGGATGCGCAGGAGTCCGCAACACTTCGCGAGCCTAACTACAAGCGCCATGGCGCTCGCTACCGTGCACGTCGTCGTGCTGTAGATCTGCTTTTTGAGGCCGAGCAGAGGGGCGTCGACGTCGTCAAGCTTCTTGAAGAACGACTGGAAATGGTCCGTAACCCAGATCTGGATGTGAATCCGATTGCGGAATACACCGAGCAGATTGTTCGCGGTGTAGCTGCGGAAATCATTGGTATCGACTCGACGATTGCCTCGTACCTGACGGAGGAGTGGCCACTGCGTCGTCTGCCAGCGGTCGACCGTGCCATTCTGCGCCTTTCCACCTGGGAGCTGTTCTACAACTCTGACGTGCCTCCGCGCGTGGCTGTGGTTGAAGGCGTTGAGTTGGCATCGGAGTACTCCACGGATGTGGCGGCTCCGTACATCAACGCAGTGCTAGATGCTGAAGCCAAGATTGCCGACCAGGCTCGTTTGGCGGCAGCTGCCGTGAGCACGTCGGTGGGCGAGTCTCAGTTTGACGAAGCCATCCAGGCACAGGCTGCGGCAAACGAGGAGGCCGACAAGAACTTGGTCGATTCTGATGCGACGGCCAAGATTACTGGGCTGGACATGAGTGACATCGCCAAGCTGGTGGCAGAGGACGTCGCCAAGAGCGAGAATCAGTCCTAGCCAGCCAACTTTAGCGCTTAGACAAGACCCACGCGATTCCAGCCGGGTCCTATCGAATTCAGAAACTCCAAGTCCCTTTTTGGGGGCTTGGAGTTTTGTTGCATTTAGAGGCAACGACCGGGCGAGTGCTATTCTGGTCTGCGGAAGTTTGCACCGCGACTGCGCTGGCAGTTCGTACAAACTGATAATCAAATATCCCCAATCAAGACATCCTTTAACGGACCGCACTGAGAGGCGGGGAAGGAGGTCACGATGAGCGAAGGAACGCCGCAAACCACTGAGCTGCTTAACGCAGACGAAGTTGCACGTACCGTCGCGCGCATCGCGCACCAAATTATTGAGAAAACTGCGCTGGATAGCCCAAATGCTGGACGCGTAGTTCTACTCGGCATTCCATCTGGTGGCGTACCGCTGGCAGAGAAGTTAGCCGATTTGATTGAACAATTCTCCGGCATTCGTCCTGAAACTGGATCGCTGGATATCACCCTGTACAGGGATGACTTGCGCAAGGGCCCGCACCGCGCTTTGCAGCCCACGAACATTCCAAACTCCGGCATTGATGGCACCACCGTTGTCCTCGTTGACGATGTCCTTTTCTCGGGCCGCACGATTCGTGCCGCACTCGACGCTATTGCCGACATCGGTCGCCCCCGGGTAATCCAGCTTGCTGTGCTGGTTGATCGTGGCCACCGTCAGCTACCAATTCGCGCCGACTACGTCGGTAAGAATCTGCCAACTTCCCGCGACGAAGACGTCGATGTGCTGGTAGAGGCACTTGACGGCCGTGACGCGGTCATTCTCACTCGGGCGGAGGAACAGTGAAACACCTGATTAGCATCGCGGATTTGACCAAAGATGAGATTGTCGGCCTGATGGATGAGGCCGATCGTTTCAAGGAGGTCATCCGCGGTCGGGAAATTAAGAAGCTGCCGACATTGCGCGGCCGCACCATCTATAACCTCTTTTATGAAAACTCCACTCGTACCCGCTCGTCTTTTGAGACCGCTGGTAAATGGATGAGCGCCGATGTCATCAATATCTCGGCTTCCTCTTCCTCTGTGAAGAAGGGCGAGAGCCTGAAGGATACCGCGCTGACTTTGGATGCTATCGGCGGCGATGCCATCGTCGTTAGGCATCCATCGTCGGGAGCGGCACAGCTGATCGCCAAATGGACTGAAGAGTTTGGCAACGGCCCATCGATCATCAACGCGGGTGACGGCAAGCACCAGCATCCGACGCAGGCACTGTTAGATGCAGTGACTCTGCGTCAGCGCCTCGGTGGAATTGAAGGCCGCAAGGTCGTCATTGTTGGCGATATTTTGCACTCCCGCGTGGCTCGCTCCAACGCCGATCTGCTGAGCAAACTAGGTGCAGAGGTTGTCTTTGTCGCCCCGCCAACACTGCTGCCGTTCGGCATCGAGACCTGGCCGGTGCGCGTCGCCTACCGCATGGAAGACGAAATTCGCGATGCCGATGCAGTGATGATGCTCCGCGTTCAGCAGGAGCGCATGAATGGCGGCTTCTTCCCATCGCATCGTGAATACGCCACTCGCTACGGTCTGTCGAAGGCACGCGAGAAGATGCTTCGCGACGACTGCATCGTGATGCACCCAGGTCCGATGCTTCGTGGCATGGAAATTAATGACGCCGTCGCGGATCTGCCACGAACCGCTGTGTTGCAGCAGGTTGCCAACGGTGTCCACGTCCGCATGGCAGTTCTTTTCACACTGCTGACCTCAGGTGTTTCCGCCAACTTGGAAGGGCAGGCATAAATGTCGAATCGCAATGAGTATGACGAAGCCTCGTACCCCGAGGTAGGACCACTGGCAGCGTCCGCCCGCGGACAGCTCCTGCTCAAGGGTGTGCGCCCCTACGGTGAGGGCGAAGATGTCGACGTTTTAATCAAGGACGGCATCATCGCCGAGATTGGTGCTGGTCTTGAAGCCAAGGATGACGTTGAGGTCGTCGAGTTCGACTCCCTCGTTCTTCTGCCAGGTCTGGTTGACATCCATGTGCACCTGCGCGAGCCGGGCCGTGAAGATACGGAAACCCTGGCCACTGGTTCCGCTGCCGCAGCACGCGGTGGTTTCACTGCAGTGTTCACTATGGCCAATACCGCTCCGGTAACCGACGACCCTTCGATTGCTGAGTCAGTATGGCTCAAGGGCCAGGCGCTCAACCTCTGCGACATCCACCCGGTCGGCTCTATTACTAAGGGCCTGAAGGGCGAGACGCTGACCGAGTTCGGCATGATGGCAGACTCGCAGGCGAAAGTGCGCATGTTCTCCGACGACGGTAAGTGCGTCGACAATCCACTGATTATGCGCCGCGCGATTGAATACGCCCGCGGCGAGGACGTACTCTTGGCGCAGCACTGCGAAGACCCACGTCTGACTGCTGATGCTGCTGCGCACGAAGGTCCGACTGCTGCACGTCTGGGCCTGACCGGATGGCCGCGGGTAGCTGAGGAATCCATTGTTGCTCGCGACGCCATCATGGCCCGCGACTACGGCGGACGCATGCACATTTGCCACGCATCCACCGAAGGCACTGTTGAGCTGGTCAAGTGGGCAAAGGAGCATGACATTCCGCTGACTGCGGAGGTCACCCCGCATCACCTGATTCTCACCGATGAGAAGCTGGAGACCTACGACGGTGTCTACCGCGTCAATCCGCCACTGCGCGAGCACCGCGACACCTTGGCCCTGCGCCAGGCTCTTATCGACGGGACTATCGACTGCGTCGCTACTGACCACGCTCCGCACGGCTCTGAAGAGAAGTGCTGTGAATTTGAGCACGCTAAGCCGGGCATGCTTGGTCTTGAGACCTCGATGCCGATTATCGCCGAAGAGTTCGTTTTGAAGGGCGATTGTGATTGGCGCTGGCTGGCCAAGGTCATGAGTGAGCGCCCGGCTCAAATCGTGAAACTGCCGGGTCACGGCCGACCGATTGCGGTCGGTGAGCCGGCCAACCTGACCGTCGTTGACCCGGGTAAGAAGTGGACAGTCCGCGGCGAAGATCTGGCTTCGAAGTCCGAAAACACTCCTTATGAGGAAATGGAGATGGCCGTGTCCGTGGCAGCTACCGTGCTGCGCGGTAAGGTGACCGCTCTCAACGGAGAGGTCGCTGGATAATATTCATGTCAACGCATAACAATTCACATGCGTCCCGTATGATTAATGTAAATTCCTCGCACGCTACCCAACTGAAAGGCAATAACGTGAGCAACGAGTCGCAGGCCGCGGCCGCTACAGCGGCAGTCCTGGTATTGGCAGATGGACGAGTGTTCCGCGGACGCGGTTTTGGCGCCACCGGTACGACTCTGGGTGAAGCTGTTTTTACCACCGCTATGACGGGCTACCAGGAAACCCTGACTGACCCGTCCTACCACCGCCAGCTGGTTGTGGCCACTGCACCACAGATCGGTAACACCGGTTGGAATGACGAGGACTACGAGTCCCGTGGAAACAAGATTTGGGCAGCAGGCTTTATTATCCGCGACCTATCGCGCATCCCCTCTAACTGGCGCTCGGAGCGCAGCTTGGAAGATGAGCTGAAGGCACAGGGCATCATCGGTATTCGCCAGATTGATACTCGTGCGCTGGTTCGTCATCTGCGCGACAATGGCTCGATTGCCGCTGGCATTTTTTCCGGTGAGGACGCACAACAGTCCGTCGATAAGCTGCTGGAGATCGTACGCGCACAGCCTGCGATGAAGGGCGCGGACCTGGCTCGCGAGGTCAGCACCGATGAGGCCTACGTTGTGGAGGCGCAGGGGGAGAAGAAGGCCCGCGTTGTCGCTTACGACCTGGGCATTAAGTCCAACACCCCGCGTGAGCTGGCTAAGCGTGGCCTCGAAGTCGTAGTGGTTCCGGCTAACACGCCGTACGAGGACATTAAGAAGGAATACCAGCCCGAGGGTGTCTTCATGTCCAACGGCCCAGGTGACCCGGCAACTGCTGATGAGATGGTTGCGGTCGCCAAGGCTGCGCTCGATGACGGCATGCCGCTGTTCGGCATCTGCTTCGGTAACCAGATTCTTGGCCGGGCTTTTGGCATGGACACCTACAAGCTGGTCTTCGGTCACCGCGGAGTCAACGTCCCGGTGAAGGACCACCGCACCGGCCGCATTTTCATCACTGCTCAGAACCACGGCTTCGCACTCGAAGGCAAGGTCGGGGAGAGCTTCGATACGCCGTGGGGTGAGGCTGAGGTTACGCACACTTGCCTTAACGACGATGTCGTAGAGGGCGTTGCCCTGAAGAACGGCATGGCCTTCTCTGTGCAGTACCACCCGGAGTCCGCAGCCGGCCCGCACGATGCGCACTCCCTCTTCGATGACTTCTTGGAGCTAATCCAGAACGTCGATTTCAACAAGTCCGCAACCGAGAACTCGAACAAGTAGGAAAGGGCTAAGGGACCTAACACCATGCCACGTCGCACAGACATCAACCACGTACTGGTTATCGGCTCCGGCCCGATTGTTATCGGTCAGGCCTGCGAGTTCGACTACTCCGGCACCCAGGCTTGCCGCGTGCTGCGCGAGGAGGGCCTGCGAGTCACGCTGGTCAACTCCAACCCGGCAACGATTATGACCGATCCGGAGTTCGCGGACTCCACCTACATCGAGCCGATTGAAACCAAGTACATCGAAAAGATCCTGGCCAAGGAAGCTGCAGAGGGCAATCCGATTGACGCTGTCCTAGCAACCCTCGGTGGCCAGACTGCACTGAACGCAGCTATCCAGCTCGACCGCGAAGGCATTCTGGAGAAGTACAACGTCGAGCTGATCGGTGCTGATATTCCAGCCATTCAGCGCGGTGAGGACCGCCAGATGTTCAAGGACATCGTCGCCAAGATTGGTGGCGAGTCTGCTCGTTCTCGCGTCTGTCACAACATGGATGAAGTCCATGAGACTGTCGCTGAGCTCGGCCTGCCCGTCGTTGTGCGCCCGTCGTTCACCATGGGTGGTCTGGGCTCTGGTCTGGCCTTCAACCAGGAAGACCTGGAGCGGATTGCAGGTGGCGGCCTGGCCGCATCTCCCGAGGCCAATGTTCTGATTGAGGAGTCCATCCTCGGTTGGAAGGAATTTGAGCTCGAGCTCATGCGCGATGGCGACGATAACGTCGTTGTTGTCTGCTCCATTGAAAACGTTGATGCCCTCGGTGTTCACACTGGTGACTCGGTGACTGTCGCTCCGTCGATGACTCTGACCGACCGCGAGTACCAGACCATGCGCGATCAGGGCATCGCTATTTTGCGCGAGGTCGGCGTCGACACCGGTGGCTGTAACATTCAGTTCGCCATCAATCCGCATGACGGCCGCATTATCACCATTGAGATGAACCCGCGCGTCTCCCGCTCGTCGGCCCTGGCCTCCAAGGCAACCGGCTTCCCGATTGCGAAAATCGCCGCCAAACTGGCTATCGGCTACACCCTCGATGAAATCACCAATGACATCACCGGTGAGACTCCGGCCGCGTTTGAGCCGGTGCAGGACTACGTGATTGTCAAGGCTCCACGCTTTGCTTTCGAGAAGTTCCCAGGTGCTGATGACACGCTGACCACCACCATGAAGTCCGTCGGTGAGGCCATGGCTATCGGGCGCAACTACATCGGTGCGCTCGGTAAGGTCATGCGCTCGCTGGAGAACAAGCCAGCTGGTTTCTGGACTGTTCCGGATGAGAACTTCGCAGGTGAGCGCGCAAACGATGTCAACGCTGTCCTCGAGGACTTGAAGCGTCCGACTGAAGGCCGCATTTACGACGTCGAGCTGGCTCAGCGCCTGGGTGCTTCCATCGAGCAGATTCACGACGCCTCCGGCCTGGATCCGTGGTTTATCGCCGAGATGGAAAACCTGCAGGATATTCGTAAGGCGCTTATCGACGCTCCGGTGCTGACCTCTGACCTGCTTCGTGAGGCCAAGTACTGGGGCCTGTCCGACGCTCAGATTGCTGCGCTGCGTCCGGAGTTGGCCGGGGAAGATGGCGTGCGCGAGTTGCGCTGGCGCCTGAACATCCACCCGGTATTCAAGACCGTCGATACCTGCTCCGCTGAGTTCGAAGCACAGACTCCGTACCACTACTCGGCCTACGAGCTGGACCCGGCTGCTGAGTCTGAGGTCGCTCCGCAAACCGAGAGGGAAAAGGTCATTATTCTCGGCTCCGGTCCGAACCGTATCGGCCAGGGCATTGAGTTCGACTACTCCTGCGTCCATGCTGCACTGGAGCTCTCCCGCGTTGGCTACGAGACCGTCATGGTCAACTGCAACCCGGAAACCGTCTCCACCGACTACGACACCGCAGACCGTCTCTACTTCGAGCCGCTGACCTTCGAGGATGTCCTTGAGGTCTACCACGCTGAGAGCCAGTCCGGAAAGGTCGCAGGTGTTATTGTCCAGCTCGGTGGTCAGACTCCGCTGGGCCTGGCTGAGCGTCTGCAGGCCGCAGGTGTTCCGATTGTCGGCACCAGCCCGGAGGCCATCGACCTGGCTGAGGACCGTGGTGAGTTCGGCAAGGTCCTGGCTGAAGCCAACCTGCCGGCGCCGGAATTCGGTACCGCCACCTCGTTCGCAGAGGCTCGCCAGGTTGCCGCTGGAATCGGTTACCCGGTCCTGGTTCGTCCGTCCTACGTCCTGGGCGGCCGTGGCATGGAAATCGTCTACGACGAAGCCACTCTGGAGGATTACATCAACCGCGCTACCGAGCTTTCCAACGAGCATCCGGTACTGGTTGACCGCTTCCTGGACAGCGCTATCGAAATCGACGTCGATGCACTGTGCGATGGGGAAGAGGTCTACCTCGGTGGTGTCATGGAGCACATCGAGGAAGCCGGTATTCACTCCGGTGACTCCGCTTGTGCACTGCCTCCGATGACTCTGTCCGGTGGCATCATCGATAAGGTGCGTGAGTCCACCAAGGCACTGGCACACGGCATCGGCGTCAAGGGCCTGATGAACGTTCAGTACGCGCTGAAGGACGAGACGCTCTACGTCATTGAAGCCAACCCGCGCGCATCCCGCACCGTGCCGTTCGTGTCCAAGGCAACCTCGGTTCCGTTGGCGAAGGCCGCGTCCCGTGTCATGATGGGCGCCTCCATCGCAGAACTGCGCGAAGAGGGCATGATCCCGTCCAACTTCGACGGTGGATCTCTGCCTGCCGACGCTCCGATTGCGGTTAAGGAAGCCGTCCTGCCGTTCAACCGCTTCCGCGACTTCGAGGGCCGCGCTCTCGATAGCCTGCTGAGCCCGGAGATGAAGTCCACCGGTGAGGTCATGGGCCTGGCCGACAACTTCGGTGCGGCATTCGCCAAGGGTGAGCTGGCCGGTTTCGGTGAATTGCCGACCGAGGGCACTGTCTTCGTCTCGCTGGCCAACCGCGACAAGCGCACCCTGGTCTTCCCGATTCTCACGCTAGCCGATATGGGCTTCCGCATTCTGGCAACGGAAGGTACTGCGGGCATGCTGCGTCGCAACGGTGTTGAATGTGAGATCGTCGCAAAGCGCACGACTGACTCCGACGCACCGGCTGACGAGCGCGACATTGTCGACATGATCCGCGACGGCGAGGTTGACATCATCATCAACACCCCGTCCGGTTCTGCAGGTGCTCGCTCCGACGGATACGAGATTCGCGCCGCTGCCGTGAGCCAGGGCGTCACCTGTGTGACCACTGCACAGGGTGCTGTCGCTGCGCTGCAGGGCATTCTGGCGCTGCGGGGCGGCGAGATGAGCGTCAAGGCGCTGCAGGAACTCCACCCGGCAGAACTGGCTGCTCGGGAGCAGGCCTAACATGACCGCGAAGGCTGGAGATTCCACAGTGAAGACCGTCAAGGGTTTCGGCGATCGCCTCAGTGATGTTGTCGCCGAGCGCGGCCGACTCTGTGTGGGCATCGACCCGCACCCGGGGCTGCTGGATGCTTGGCATTTGCCGCACACGGCAGAAGGCTTGGAGCGCTTTGCCGCCACATGTGTCGAGGCGTTTGGTGACATTGTTGCCGTCGTCAAGCCGCAGGTAGCGTTCTTCGAGGCCTACGGGTCCAAGGGCTTTGCGGTTCTGGAGCGGACGTTGGCGGACCTAAAGGATGCCGGTGCGTTGTCGATTGCCGACGCTAAGCGGGGCGATATCGGTTCGACGATGGCAGCGTACGCGGAGGCCTGGCTGTCGGATAGCTCGCCACTGGCTGCCGACGCGCTGACGGTCTCTCCGTACCTCGGCTTCGGGGCGCTTGATCCGGCTGTTTCGTTAGCGCTGAAGAACGGACGCGGTTTGTTTGTGCTGGCCGCAACCTCCAATCCGGAAGGTGCGTCCGTGCAGAAGGCGACAGTTTCGGGTGAAAGCCTCGCTCAGACGATGGTCGACCAGGCCGCCGCGATTAATGCTCGCCAGATTAACACTGGTGCGCGCGCTGGCAGCATTGGCGTCGTCGTTGGCGCAACGCTTGACGACGCCCCGGTGCTCAGTGATCTGCGCGGTCCTATCCTCATGCCCGGTGTGGGAGCTCAGGGCGGAACCCCGGCAGATGTAGATCGTCTGGCAGGGGAGTCAAGAGGGCTTGCGCTGCCGAATATCTCCCGTGCGATTCTCTCGGCCGGACCCGATGTCGCGGCGCTGCGGCGCGCAACTGTAGAAGCCGCAGCTCCATTCCTTACCGAGAATTAGCGACAGTTCGTCTAATCCTCTGAAGCCCGCAGGGCCTGCCCAGTAAGCAGGTATCCCTGCGGGCTTCCTGCGTATCTAATGGTGAGTGTTTTGACACGTTAAAAATATATTGCAAACAATTTGGGATTAATAATAAATGTGTTTATTAATCATTGTTGCTAGTGGGACAACGTGTTATAAACAGCTTAAGACAATTACGTCAATTCCGGAGTCAATTGAAGAGCGGAGTGTTAAATATATAGAAAGTGCATTAATGCATTGTGTGCATCATTAATAGGGTTTGTAGACCTTTTACCTGTATCTAATGCAAATGCCGAGGTCTAAGACGACTACAGGACAGGAGCATTTGCAACCGAGAAGGAAATTTCTGCTGCTAACTCGCAATACTCGGTAGATAGCGATGGAGGCAAGCGTTTTGATAGTAAAGCCGCAGAAGACGCCGGGGTAGACATAAATATCATCAACGTTGGGCTAGTCTACATTGAAATGTTGGCAGATGAAGTTAGTGGCCATAATCCGCATACTCGCTTGGCAAATCCATTAAATAGGTGGCGATAGTGCGGAAAATACAATTCCCGCCCCGGCGAGCCGTTAAATTCGGCAGACGAAGCATGTAGGCGCCACGATAAATGCCTATCTGCTGGTACTTCTGCCTGTTGGTGTGATTCGCAGCTTGTTTACGACCTTCGTCGCATTCGGGACAAATATTCTGGTGCCGATCGCGTTTATATCGAGGCGGCGATTCAGGCTGTGCCCCGATATCACGGCTGCCCGATTCCTGGGTGATCTCGAACGGAACGATTCAGCCGTCTTATTCAAGGGGAGGAACGGAGGAATAATGGTCAAGAACAAGACACGACAGCCCGCAGAGTGGATTGCTTGGGTGGCGGCCGCATTCGGGTGGTTATGCTCGGCGTTTGTGTGGTCATCTGGTGGCCCTGAACAACGAGTGGTCAGCATCGTATCTACGGTAATGGTACTGATAGTGACGATAACGATCGCAGCTATCGCAGTGGCAAGGAAAAGCTCGGCGTTAGGCGTACTTGCGCTGGTTCCCTTGCTTTCGCCCTTACTCATTCTTTTTGCATCGTTTGCTAGCTGGTGATTAAGGCGCATATCTTACGGACGCGACCACCTGGGAATTCATTCATAGTGGCATACGCAGCGAACTGCCACTGCATCAGGGACATTTCATACAAAAACCGTGGTCAATTTCCATTCTCCTGGGCAAACGGTGCTACAATCGCCGGAGTTGGTTGACCACGACCGAAAGGTGGGGCGGATTAAGCCCTGGTGTGATTTTTATCGACACCCCGTCAGCATTTGCTCCAACAAGCGGCAAGTGCGGTACGGTCTCCAATCGTTAAGCACGGTCTCGGTGCCGCCGCAGGTGGACGTAAGACTCGTGCTAGTAAATAAGAAGCTAACCAATCTATTTTTACGGAGGAACACGTGGCCCTTCCGCAGTTGACCCCGGAGCAGCGTGCAGCAGCACTCGAGAAGGCAGCTCAGGCCCGCAAGGTGCGCGCAGAGCTCAAGGATAAGCTGAAGCGTGGCGCTATCGACCTGCCAGAGGTTCTCAAGCAGGCTGATGAGAACGAGATCATCGGCAAGATGAAGGTCTCCGCTCTGCTCGAGGCTCTGCCGAAGGTCGGCAAGGTCAAGGCACAGGACATCATGAATGACCTGGAGATTGCTCAGACCCGCCGCCTGCGTGGCCTGGGTGACCGTCAGCGTCGTGCTCTCCTTGAGCGCTTCGGCTACGCAGTGGAGGACTAGTCGCTGTGGCCGGGAATGAAAACGGTCAGTTGGTAGTCCTCGCCGGCCCCGCCGGTGTGGGAAAGTCCACTGTTGTCAGTCGGCTCCGTGCCGAGGTTCCCGGACTGTACTTCAGCGTTTCCATGACCACCCGAGCCGCTCGGCCGGGCGAGGTCGATGGCCGCGACTATTTCTTCGTGAGCCCGGAGAAGTTCCAAGAGCATATTGACGCCGGTGAGATGCTCGAGTGGGCCGATATCCACGGAGGTCTGCAGCGTTCGGGTACGCCGCGTGGCCCGGTGGACGAAGCTCTCGCAGAGGGACGTCCGGTACTCGTTGAGGTAGATTTGGCGGGTGCCCGTTCCATTCGCAAGGTAGCGCCGGATGCTCATCTGCTGTTCTTGGCTCCGCCAAGCTGGGAAATTCTCGTTAACAGGCTCACTGGCCGTGGCACGGAAACCGAGGCGCAAGTCAAGCGTCGCCTGGAAACCGCACGCGTGGAAATGGATGCTCAGCACGAGTTCGATGAGGTCGTTATCAACGACAGTGTCGATGAGGCGGTTGCAGCCATTGCTCGAGCGCTGACGGCTGGAAAGTAACAGGGCAGCTCCGCATCATCGATAGTAGGAACCGCTTACAAGCCATCGCGTCGCTCTAGCGACAGCAGTTTTTATTATCACCTAGTAACTCACGTTCTATTGAGGAAAGATTTCTCGTGACCCAGGAAAATACCGCCACCGAGGCAGTGTTCGACCCGCCGATTGGTATTACCAATCCGCCAATCGATGAGCTGCTTGATAAGGCTTCTTCGAAGTACGCTCTGGCTATCTTCGCTGCCAAGCGCGCACGTCAGATTAATGACTACTACCAGCAGATCGACGAAGGCATGCTGGAGTACGTTGGTCCGCTGGTAACTCCGGGGGTCGCTGAGAAGCCTCTGTCCATCGCTCTTCGTGAAATCAACGCTGGTCTGCTGGACCACACTGAGGGCTAGAGCATTTCCTTAAGGGGAGATATCTGTATGCATGCCGCCGGTAATGCTGACGTATCCGAATGTTTAAAGGTTGTCGTCGGGGTTACCGGCGGCATTGCCGCGTATAAGGCCGCACACGTCGTCCGTGGATTCAAAGAACTAGGTCACGACGTTCGCGTCGTTCCCACCGAGTCTGCATTGAACTTCGTGGGTGCGGCCACCTTCGAGGCGCTATCTGGTAACCCGGTCTCGACTACGGTTTTTGATGCAGTCGATGAAGTCCAGCACGTTCGAGTAGGTCAGGAGGCCGACCTCGTCGTCGTGGTTCCCGCGACAGCCGACTTCATGGCTCGCGCCGCACATGGGCGTGCCGACGACCTGCTCACCGCAACACTGCTTGTGGCTACCTGCCCGGTGGTGCTGGCCCCTGCTATGCACACCGAGATGTGGAACCATCCAGCTACCCGAGATAACGTGGCGACTCTCCGTCGCCACGGCACTATTGTGCTCGATCCAGCCCATGGTCGCTTGACTGGCAAGGACACTGGTCCAGGTCGTCTTCCCGAGCCGGAGCAGATTGTTTCGCTGGCATTGGCGGCGGTCGAGAATCCACGCCATTTCCGCCGTGATTTCGAAGGCGTGCGTGTCATGATTACTGCCGGTGGCACCCGCGAAGCCATCGATCCAGTGCGTTTTATCGGCAATCACTCATCTGGCCGCCAAGGCTTTGCACTCGCCGAGATGGCCGCTCAGCGTGGCGCCGAAGTCACTGTCGTGGCAGGCCACACCGATCAGTTGCCGACCCCGCTGGGCACAAATGTTGTGAAGGTGGACTCCGCATTAGAGATGGCCGAGGCTACCTACGAGCACGCCAAGCTGGCCGATGTCTGCATTTTCGCGGCTGCCGTCGCAGACTTCCGTCCGGCATCAGCCGCGGGGTCGAAGATGAAGAAGGGTGTCGCAGATGACGCTTTGAGCAACATTCAGCTCGTGGAGAACCCGGACATTCTGGCCACCACTGTGCAGCGTCGTAAAGCAGGCGAAATTTCGGCGGCCACGACGATGGTGGGTTTTGCGGCTGAGACGGGCGACGAAACGACGACGCCGCTCGAGCTCGCGAAACAGAAGATTGTCCGCAAGGGCTGCGATTTGCTCATGTGTAATGACGTCTCAGGTGGCCAGACTTTCGGCGCGACAGATAATGTCGGTTGGTTGTTATCGCTCAACGGCGAGCAGTGGGGTGTGCCGCGGGGCTCGAAGTTCTCGGTAGCTGGTTCGATTTTGGATGCAGTTTCCGAGCTGCGCCAGGAATCTCAGCCAGCGGAATAGTTTAATCTGGTGTCGTTTCACCAGTTTAGAAGGGGACGGTGGGGCCTTGGTGCATCAACTGAACCGCTTGGTCTATAATTATTAAATCAAGCGAAAATCCCCACCGTGGCAAGTTCGCACCGTGCGGAGTACGCTCGGCTGAGCAGCTAACCCACAGGGTGGGGAAATAATCTAGAAGGAAGTTGTACTGCTCGTGGCCTCAAATCTTCGGCTTTTTTCCAGTGAATCTGTTACCGAGGGGCACCCGGATAAGATTTGCGACTCGATTTCGGATTCCATCCTCGACGCCATGCTCGCGCAGGACTCCGAATCGATGGTCGCCGTGGAAACCGTGGTGACCACCGGTTTAGTCCATGTCGTCGGTGAGGTTCGCACCAAGAGCTACGTCGATATTCCCGGCATTGTCCGGAGCCGCCTGAAGGAGATCGGTTTTGATTCGTCAGAAAAGGGTTTCGACGGCAAGACCTGTGGGGTCTCCATTTCAATTGGTGAGCAGTCCTCGGACATCAACGACGGTGTGACTACCTCGCTCGAAGCACGCAGCTCGGACGGTGAAGTTGAAGCAGAAGATCTTAAGGGCGCTGGCGACCAGGGTCTGATGTTCGGTTACGCCACCAACGAAACCCCCGAATACATGCCGCTGCCGATTGCACTGGCGCACCGCCTTGCTCGCCGCTTGACGCAGGTACGCAAGGAGGGCATCGTCCCATCGCTCCGTCCAGACGGTAAGACCCAGGTCACCTTCGCTTACGACGAGGACAATAACCCGGTGTACCTGGACACCGTTGTGGTCTCTACGCAGCACGACCCGGATGTGAGCCAGGAATGGGTTACCGAGCAGGTCAAAACTCATGTGGTCGACTGGGTTCTCGACGACGCTGACCTGCGCGAGCGCTTCGTTACCGACGAGTTGAAGCTGCTGGTTAACCCTTCCGGCCAGTTTATTATTGGCGGTCCGATGGGTGATGCTGGCCTGACCGGCCGTAAGATTATTGTCGACACTTACGGTGGTATGGCTCGTCACGGTGGTGGTGCATTCTCGGGTAAGGATCCGTCAAAGGTGGATCGCTCCGGCGCTTATGCCACCCGCTGGGTTGCAAAGAACGCCGTGGCCGCAGGTCTGGCTGACCGCCTTGAAATTCAGGTAGCTTACGCTATCGGCCGTGCTCGTCCAGTTGGCCTCTACGTCGACTCCTTCGGCACCGGTCACGTTTCGGACGACATCATCCGCGAGGCTATTAACAAGGTCTTCGATCTCCGACCGGCCGCCATCATCCGCGACCTGGACTTGCTGCGCCCGATCTACGCGCAAACCTCCACCTACGGCCACTTCGGCCGTACCGACTTGGACCTGCCGTGGGAACGTCTCGACCGCGTTGATGAACTCCGAGCAGCCGCTGGCCTGGGATAATTGACTCCCTTCAACATCGCTGGAGGATGGGGAAGTAGAGTAAGACTCTATGACCGATGCCCCCTTTGCACCCGCCGCCGCAGCCGAGAAGCTGCCGGTCGCGCGGGTGCTTCCGCTTTTGGGGCTACCGCAGTTGGACCGGCCCTTCGACTACCTAGTACCGCACGCCTTGGCAGACGATGCCGTGGTCGGTTGTCGTGTGCGAGTTCGTTTCCACGGCCAATTGGTCAATGCGCTCGTACTGGAGCGTCGCGCCACCCCCACTCACGATGGCAAACTGTCCTACCTAAAGGACGTCATCAGCTCAGAGGTGGTCTATCCGCCGCAGCTCCGCAGGCTGGTGGACTCTCTCGCGGAGTACTACGGCGCAACGCGCTCAAACATCATTCGCGCTGCCATTCCCACCCGCCACGCACGGGCCGAGCGTGCTCGCAAGGAGAAAACTCCTCCAACGTGGGAGGAACTGGGCAAGCTAGCTACCGAAGATCCAAATCTTTCCGCATGGAGAAAGTATGTTTTCGGTGAATCGTTCGTCGACTCGGTTCGCAAGGGAGCCCCGGCACGCGCCGCTTGGCAGCCTGTTCCGGGCGAGCAGGTGGCAGCCATGCTCGCCGCACTCAGTGTCGCGGTAGCCCGCGATGGTGGTGGCGTTCTCATCATTGTTCCGGACGCCCGCACACAGTCACGTTTTGAAACCGCTTTTCGCGAGCTCATTTCTGCCCGCCAGCTCACACTTCTCGGCGCCGGCCTCGGCCCTGAGTCCCGCTATCGGCGCTACTTGGATATCCTTCACGGCCAGGGGCGCATAGTCGTCGGCACACGCTCGGCAACGTACGCGCCGGTGAAGAATCTACGCTTAGCAGTGATTATCGATGATGGCGACGACAACCTCGTCGACCCCCGAGCACCCTACGTCCACGCTCGCGAGGTGCTGGTCACGCGTAGCGCGCAGGAAGGGTGCGCTCTCATTTTCGCGTCGTATAGCCGCACGGCGGAGGTGCAGCTGCTGGTGTCCTCCGGGTGGGCGCACAATCTGGTCGCGGACGCCGACGTCCTGGCTGAGTACATGCCGGAGATGATCGCATCGACGGACACTGCCGAGGATCCGGATGACATCAGTAGGGGGCGTCTCCCCGCCATCGCTTTTCGACGGGCAAAAGCCGCATTGCGCGAAGAGCTCCCGATTCTGGTCCAGGTACCCCGAAAGGGATATGTGCCGACACTGTCGTGTCGTTCCTGTGGCGCACCTGCGCGCTGTCGCTGGTGTAACGGTCCGCTGGGCATTCCGCCATCGGATAATCCGGATGATCCAGCGCCACCGACCTGTCGTTGGTGCGGCCGAATCGACATTCATCACCGGTGTCACAGCTGTGGTTCCACCAAGATTCGGCCAGTTGTGGTCGGCAGTGAACGCACAGCGGAGGAATTTGGCCGTATCTTCAGTCCCTTCCCAGTCGCGGCTTCTTCTGGTGAACGGATTGTGGATGATGTTCCTGCAGGTCCGAGGGTTGTGGTGGCCACTCCGGGGGCTGAACCCGTTGCACCGGAGGGCTATGGCGCAGTGATGCTGCTAGACACCTGGGCCATGCTGGGCCGACAGGATTTGCGCGCGCATGAAGAGGCCTACGCACATTGGTCGCGGGCAGTCGCGCTTGCGCGCCCACGTGAAAAGGGCGGGGCAGTGATCATCGATGCTGACGCTGCGATTCCAACCGTGGCCGATTTGCTGGCCTGGGACTCGGTGGGCGCGGCGAATAGGGAGTTAGCAGACCGTACTGCCGCGGCACTGCCACCAGCTTTTCACGTGGCAGCGGTGGACGGTACCGAAGAGGGCCTGCGTAACTTCATGGAATCCCTGGAGGTTCCACCAGGCGCGGAGATTCTGGGGCCGGTCGATCTTCCTCGCAATGCCAGACCACCGGCAGGCGTGGAGCCGGGTACCCCCATTCAGCGGATGTTGGTTCGCTGTGACCGTCGTCAAGCACGAGCAGTGGGAGCGGTGTTAAAGGCGGCACAGGTCGTTCGGGCGACCAGGAAAGATCCGACGCCAGTGCGTGTTGTCGTCGATCCAATTAATTTTGGCTAGCTGCTAAAATAGCTCCGTTATCGCTTGATTCTCATTAGTTTTCTTGGAGGCCCTAAGTTCATGGCAGTTCGTGAGGTACGTCTTTTCGGCGATCCGGTGTTGCTGTCCAAGGCGGATACCGTCACTGATTTCGATGCGACACTGTCGCACTTGATTGATGACATGTTCGACACGATGGATAAGCACCGCGGCGTCGGTCTCGCGGCAAACCAGGTAGGCGTGCTGCAGCGCGTTTTCGTCTACGACTGCAAGGGCACCCGCGGGCACATCGTCAATCCGGAGTGGGAAGCCATCGGCGGTGAAACTGTCCACGAAGCCGAGGGATGCCTTTCCATCCCAGGTGTTAACGGGGCTGTGACTCGGCAAGCACGCGTGCGTGTTACCGGTCAGGATCGCCACGGTACCCCGGTGAGCTTCGAGGCAGACGATCTATTGGCTCGCTGCATCCAGCATGAGAGCGACCACCTGGACGGTGTGCTGTTTTTGAAGCGGCTCGAGGGCGACGAGCGCAAGGCCGCGATGCGTTCTCTGCGTGAACAGGACTGGTTCATCAACCGCGGTTAATCCGCGCGCCCAGCTAGGGCGTGTATGCCGAATTTCATCACTAGATTCACTAGAACAACTAGGTTCACCAGGAAGGAACCCGCTTACTGTGCGCCTGATTTTTGCCGGAACCCCGGAGCCCGCCGTCGTTGCACTGAAGAAGTTGCTCAAGGACACCCGCCACGAAATTGTCGCTGTTCTCACCCGCCCCGATGCCCGCCGTGGCCGTGGCAAGTCGCTTTCGCCATCGCCGGTGAAGGCTCTCGCCATGGAACACGGCATTACCGTTCTCACCCCGACGACCCTGCGCGATAAGGAAATCCAACAGCAGATTCGCGAACTAAACGCCGACTGCATCCCCGTGGTCGCCTACGGCAATCTCGTACCGGAGGAATTGCTCGACGTACCGACACACGGCTGGGTGAATCTGCATTTCTCACTGCTCCCTGCTTGGCGAGGAGCCGCCCCAGTGCAGGCAGCTATCGCCGCTGGTGATGAAATCACGGGTGCCAGCACTTTCCGGATTGAAAAGGGCCTGGATACCGGACCGGTTTTCGGTACCGTCACCGAAACAATCCGCTCGACCGACAATGCCGACGACCTTCTGACCCGCCTCGCTTACTCCGGCGCTGATCTCCTAGCCGCCACCATGGACGGCATCGAAGCTGGCGCACTGCGCCCGACCGCTCAGCCGGAACAGGACGTCAGCTATGCGGCTAAGTTCGGGCCGGAGGATGCCCGAATCGTCTGGACTCACCCGCGCCATCTCCTCGACCGCCGCGCTCGCGCGTTCACGCCCGCTCCAGGTGCGTGGACGACTCTCGACGGCGCACGTCTGAAAGTCGGAGAGCTCACCCCGCTTTCCGACGAGGACAGCGCCGCAATCGAAGAGGTGCGAAAGGCAGCCGCTCCGGAGGCGGCAGCCGCCACACCGGGAGAATTGGTAGTGGAAAAGCACCGGGTATCCGCGCGTTGTGCCGATGGCTATGTGCAGCTGGTGAAGGTGCAGCCGCAGGGCAAGAAGATGATGGATGCGTCCGACTGGGCACGAGGAAGCCAACCCGGCGGAAAGGTCTGCGAGTAAATGGGCAACGACAAACCTCGCCACGCCGGTGGCGGACGGCAGCGCAGCGACCGCGGCGGACAGGGCCGCAATGACCGCAACCGTAAGCGAGATAATCGCCGGAACCACCGTGAAGACAATCGCGGTGGTATTGACCAGCCGCGCAAGGTTGCACTGAGGGTGCTGGCTGAAGTCCGCGAGAATGATGCCTATGCGAACCTTTTGCTGCCGAAGTTGCTGAAGGCACACAAGCTCAAGGGTCGGGACGCCGCTTTTGCTACAGAGCTTACGTACGGCACCCTGCGGGCGGAAGGCCTGTTGGATGCCGTGATTGAGGCATCGTCGTCACGCCCATTGAGCGAAATTGCTGGCCCGGTGATGGACGTACTGCGTCTGGGAACGTACCAGCTACTGCGTACGCGAGTCGATGCCTACGCAGCGGTTGATACCTCGGTGCGGGCAGTGGCAAAGGTCGCGGGACCTGGTGCGCGTGGCTTTGTCAATGCCATCTTGCGGAAGGTCTCCTCGAAAACCGAAAGTGAGTGGGTGGCTGAGATTGCACCGGATCCGGCGTCTGATCCGATTGGCTACGTGGCGATGAAGTACGCCCATCCGCGCTGGATTGCGATGGAGTTTGCCCGTGCACTCGGTGCACAAGCCGGTGAATTGCAGCAGGCGCTGGCCGCGGACGACGCCCGCCCACTGGTGCACTTGGTCGCCCGCCCGGGCGAGATTACCGCGGAGGAATTGGCACTTATCACTGGCGGTGAGGAGGGGCCGTGGTCGCCGTACTGTGTGCGGTTGGACTCCGGCGCCCCGGGAGAATTAGAGCCGGTTCGACAGGGCTTGGCTGCGGTGCAGGATGAGGGTTCTCAGCTCATTGCGCGTGCCGTCACAATGGCGCCAATCACCGGTGAAGATAGTGGCCGCTGGTTGGACTTGTGTTCTGGTCCCGGTGGTAAGTCAGCGTTCATCGGCGGAATCGCCGCTATTGAGGGCGCGAAGCTCGATGCTGTTGAAGTATCTGCGACTCGCGCAGAACTGGTGAAGAAGGCCACGGTTGGGCTACCAGTGACGGTAACCGTCGCGGATGGCCGCGATACTGGCCTGGATACAGGCTTTGACCGCATCCTTGTCGACGCACCGTGTTCAGGATTAGGCTCGCTTCGCCGTCGTCCGGAGGCGCGCTGGCGCAAGTCACCGGGCGATCTTAACTCGTTGACCACGCTGCAGTTTGAGCTGCTCAGTGAGGCAGTGCGCCTAGCACGGCCGGGTGGCATCATCGTCTATTCCACGTGTTCTCCACATCTACGGGAAACCCGGGGCATCGTCGATAAGGCTTTGGCAGAACTGCCGGTGACTGAGCTGAACGCACACGAGTTGGTAGCGCCGATGACCGATGTCGGACCTTATCCATCGGTACAGATGTGGCCGCACCGCCACGGCACCGATGCGATGTTCTTCTCAGTTTTGCGCAAGAACGACTAGGCTCAGAGGGTATGAGCGCACCAATTATCGCCCCGTCCATTCTCGCCGCTGATTTTGCTCGCCTCGACCGCGAGGTCGAAGCTGTAGTTAACGCTGATTGGCTGCATATCGACGTGATGGATGGCCACTTCGTTCCGAACCTGTCCTTTGGCGCCCCGGTGCTGGAGGCCGTGGCTGCGGTGACGGATAAGTACTTGGATGTCCATCTCATGATTGAGAATCCAGAAAAGTGGGTCGACACCTACATTAAGGCAGGGGCGAGCTCCGTTATTTTCCATGTGGAAGCTGCCGACGACGCCATCGCACTGGCACACCACATTCGTTCGCAGGGTGTGAAGGCCGGATTCTCGCTTCGCCCGGGTACTCCAATTGAGCCCTGGTTGGAACACCTTGCTGAATTCGACGAGGTTCTGGTCATGAGTGTCGAACCTGGTTTCGGCGGCCAGTCCTTTATGCCGGATCAGCTGGCCAAGGTCGAAAAGTTGCGCGAGCGCATTGACGCCGAAGGTCTAGAAACTCTGATTGAGATCGACGGTGGCATCTCCGCCAAGACCATCGAAGCCGCTGCCGCCGCTGGTTGCCATGCCTTTGTCGCTGGCTCTGCCGTTTTCGGCGCAGAGGATCGTGCAGCAGCTGTTGACGAGCTGCGTACGCTGGCAACTGCCGCTGCAGCTAAGTAGTCGGCGGTGAGGCACGGTGGCACAGTTTCCCGATCTCGTCTCCGCACAGCCGCTCACTGATGCAGCGGCCATGTCGCTGGCCATAGAGGCTGGCCAGCGAGTTCGAGGCACCACCTATCCCAATCCGCCGGTTGGTTGCGTCATCCTCGATTCTTCGGGCATTGCAGTAGGCGTGGCCGGAACTGAGCCGGTAGGCGGGCAACATGCGGAGCCTCAAGCTTTAGAAATGGCGGGCACTCGAGCTCAGGGCGGCACTGTAGTGGTCACGCTGGAGCCGTGCAACCACATCGGCCACACGCCTCCGTGCACTGAGGCACTTGCGTCGGCCGGTATTTCCCGCGTCATCTTTGCTGTCGCTGATCCCAATCCCGTTGCCGCTGGCGGCAGCGAGTGGTTGCGCTATAAAGGAATCGAAGTCAGCGAAGAATTCGATCGTGACCGCGTAGCAGCCGGCTATCTGCGTCCATGGCTTCACTGGCAGCGGACTCGTCGCCCGCATATCACGCTCAAAACGGCGGGCACACTCGACGGTTTCGCCGCCGCTACCGACCACACCTCGCAGTGGATTACGGGGGAGCAAGCGCGAGCGCGGGTACATGTCGATCGTGCTCGTCGGCAAGCGATTGTCATTGGCACGGGGACAGTGCTCGCGGACAACCCGCGATTGACGGCGCGCACACCAGACGGCGATGAGCTGCCGACGCAACCTCTGCGCATTGCGATTGGTACCTCGGAGATTGCCGCCGACGCGAACATTCGTGGCGATAATTTCCGCCAGATTCGCACCCACGATGTTGAAGTGGCGCTGGAGGCAATGGCGGATATGGGGCTTATCGACGTCCTGGTAGAGGGGGGCCCGCGTCTAGCCAGCGCCTTCTTGGATGCCGATGCCGTTGATGCGATTGAGTCCTATATCGCCCCGGCATTTCTCGGCGCCGGTCTGCCGGTAACTTCTGCCAACCATGAGACCACGATTACTGACATCTCGCGCTTTCGTACCGTCGCGGTCGAGACTTTGGGAGATGACGTTTTAATCACGGCTCTCCGCAGTGGCAAAGATCGCAGGCTGACCAGCTAGAGTTAATCTTGCAAATGTTTTTCAATTTATAACCAGAGGTAAAGGATCCGCCCGACCACTATGTTTACGGGAATTGTTGAGGAGCTCGGCGAAATTCGCGAAATCAGCCGCGAAGCCGACTCCATTACCCTGACCATTCACGCGACCACCGTGCTTGACGACGTACACCACGGCGACTCCATTGCTGTCAACGGCGTTTGCTTGACAGTTGTGGAGTTTGGCGATGACTTCTTCACCGCTGACCTCATGCAGGAGACTCTGGACAGGTCGAGCCTCGGCCAGGTTGAGGTCGGCTCCAAGGTCAACCTCGAGCGTGCGACCGCAGTCGGTCAGCGCCTCGGCGGCCATATCGTGCAGGGTCACGTTGATGGCACTGGCGAGGTCATTTCGCGTGAACCGGGGGAGCGCTGGGAAGTAGTGCGTATTTCCCTGCCGGAGCAGCTCGCCAAGTACGTCGTGGAAAAGGGCTCGATTGCCGTGGACGGCACTTCGCTGACGGTTTCTGCAGTAGGCGAGGGGTTCTTTGAGGTCAGCCTGATTCCGACGACGCTGACGGACTCCGTTATTGGTTCGGCTGGTGTGGGGACCAAGGTCAATTTGGAAGCCGATGTGCTGGCCAAGTACGTCGAGAAAATGTTGGAAAGATAAGCTAAGAGACTGTGATTAAGTTCGATTCCGTAGAACAGGCCATTGCGGACATCGCAGCCGGTAAGGCAGTGGTTGTTGTCGATGATGAAGATCGTGAGAACGAGGGCGACATCATCTTCGCCGCCGAGAAGGCAACGCCTGAACTTGTTGCCTTTATGGTTCGCTATTCCTCTGGTTACATCTGCGCACCGCTGACCGCCAAAGACTGCGAGCGTCTCAACTTGCCGCCGATGGTGTCGGATAATGAAGACGCCCGCGGCACCGCATACACCGTCACTGTGGACGCCAACACCGGTACCACCGGTATTTCCGCCACTGATCGCGCGAACACCATTCGTACGCTGGCTGACCCAACCTCGAATCCGCACGACTTTACCCGTCCAGGACATGTGGTTCCGCTGCGAGCTCGCGAGGGTGGCGTCCTCGTTCGCGCGGGACACACTGAGGCTGCGGTCGATCTTGCGCGCCTTGCCGGACTTCGACCTGCCGGTGTGCTGTGCGAGGTCGTCTCCGAGGAGGACCCGACCGGCATGGCGCGCGCAGAGGAACTGCGTCGCTTCTGTGACAAGCACGACCTGGCGCTAATCTCCATCGAGCAGCTCATCGAATACCGGCGTCACCACGAGCAACTGATTAAGCGCGTCGTTGAAACCAAACTGCCCACCGATTACGGCGAATTCCGTGCTATCGGCTACCGCAGCCTTATCGACGGCGTCGAGCACGTAGCTCTCGTTGTTGGCGACATCACTGCCAACGATGGCCAGGACGTCCTCGTGCGCGTCCACTCGGAGTGCCTTACCGGCGATGCGCTGGGTTCGCGCCGCTGTGATTGCGGTCAGCAGCTACACAACTCCATGCGCATGGTGCATGAGGCCGGCCGTGGTGTGATTCTCTACATGCGTGGCCACGAGGGCCGTGGCATCGGTCTAATGCCGAAGCTGCAGGCTTACCACCTGCAAGATGAGGGCGCTGATACCGTCGATGCCAACCTGGCACTCGGCTTGCCGACGGATGCTCGCGAGTACGGCACAGGTGCACAAATTCTGCAGGATCTCGGAGTCACCACCATGGCGCTGCTGACGAACAACCCGACTAAGCGCGCCGGCCTAGGTGGCTATGGACTGGAAATGAGCCGCAGGGTACCGGTGCCAGTTGAGGTCAACGAGGATAACTTGAAATACTTGTTGACAAAGCGCGAGCGCATGGGCCATGAACTTCCCTGGTTGGAT
Source organism: Corynebacterium vitaeruminis (assembly GCF_001054325.1). Classification (GTDB taxonomy): domain Bacteria; phylum Actinomycetota; class Actinomycetes; order Mycobacteriales; family Mycobacteriaceae; genus Corynebacterium; species Corynebacterium vitaeruminis_A. The sequence goes on from NZ_JVVM01000006.1 coordinate 67,523, forward strand.
GAGTACATGGAGTCCCACGGAATTTCGACAGAAGGAGCACAGTAGATGAGTGGCGCAGGTCTTCCTGACGTTTCCGTTCCCGATTCGACTGGTGTGACCGTCGGTCTGGTCACTTCTCACTGGAACGAGGAGATCACCGGGCAGCTTCGTCGTGAAGCGCTGGCACAAGCAGCGGAAGTCGGCGCTGTAGTGACGGATGTGACTGTCGTCGGTGCCCTGGAGATTCCGGTTGTAGCCCAGCAGCTCGCACACACTCACGATGCCGTGGTGGCACTGGGATGCGTTATCCGGGGCGGCACCCCGCACTTCGACTACGTTTGCGACTCGGTCACTGAGGGGCTGACTCGGATTGCACTGGACTGTGAAACGCCAGTTGGCAACGGTGTGTTGACCTGCAACACTGAGCAACAGGCAATTGATCGCGCCGGTGGCGAGGGAGCTGTGGAGAACAAGGGGCGCGAGGCTATGGCCGCAGCGCTGCATACCGTCGCCGTGTTGAAGTCTCTTCGTGAAGGTGGAGCTGAGTAAGAATGGGTAACTCCGAACGCCAAAGCAATTCAACCACCGTCGACAGTGGTAACGATGACAAGTGGCTGCTGGAAATCACCTCACAGAAGCTGCGCTTGTGGGCGATTATTGCCGCAGTCGTCGTCTTTGCCATCCATGTTTTCATGGGTATCGTGGTGGATTTTGGCAACACCGGAGCTTCGGTGACCACCATTGACCAGCTGGCGTTCCCTATGATCGGTCTGATCATCGCCGGAGTATTCCTGCTGCTGACTCGAGCTCGCGTACGCGTAAATGCGAAGGGCGTGGAAGTCCGCAATCTGCTCAACGCGAAGTTTTACCCGTGGGTCGACATCTATGGCCTGAGCTTTCCAAAGAAGTCCCGCTGGGCTCGCCTGGAACTGCCGGATTTTGAATTTGTGCCGATGCTGGCCATTCAGTCAGCCGACGGCACTCGCGTCGTGGAGGACATTCGTCGGTTCCGTGAACTTGAAGACAAGTTCATGCCGGAGGACTAACCCAAGGACTCGTTTTAAGGACACCCTAAGTGACTGACCCTTCTCAGTACCGTCCCGCCCCCGGCACCATTCCCACGGAGCCGGGGGTGTACCGTTTTCTCGATTCGGCTGGGCGCGTGCTCTACGTCGGTAAGGCGAAGAATCTCCGTGCGCGTTTGTCGAACTATTTCCAGGACTTAACCCGACTGCACCCCCGCACGCGCCAGATGGTGCAGTCCGCTTCTAAGGTTACGTGGACCGTCGTCCACAACGAGGTTGAAGCGCTGCAGCTGGAGTACACCTGGATCAAGCGCTTTAATCCGCGGTTCAATGTGATGTACCGCGACGACAAGTCGTACCCGATGCTGGCTGTCAGCGTCGGAGAGCTGTACCCGCGGCTCTTTCTCTACCGAGGACCGCGCCGCAAGGGTGTGCGCTATTTCGGTCCCTACTCACACGCGTGGGCTATCCGAGAAACGCTCGACTTGCTGACCCGCGTTTTCCCTGCCCGAACCTGTTCAAAGGGAGTGTTCAACCGACAGCAGGCTTTGGGACGGCCGTGTTTACTCGGCTATATCGACAAGTGCTCGGCGCCGTGTGTCGGCCGTGTCAGCGCCGATGAGCATCGCGAGATTGTCCGGGGTTTTACCAGCTTCATGTCGGGCAATACAGGCCCAGTGACCAGGCGGCTGAAAAAGGAAATGGAAGAAGCCGCCGCCGAGTTAGACTTCGAACGCGCCGCCAGCCTCCGCGACAACCTCACCGCTATCGACAAGGTCATGGAGCGGCAATCTGTCGTGCTTTCCGACGCCGCCGATGCCGACTTCATTGCGCTAGCAACAGACGAGCTGGAAGCTGCGGTGCAGATTTTCCACGTTCGTGCAGGACGTATTTACGGTCAGCGTGGTTGGGTAGTGGAGAAGTCCGGTGAATACGCGACTACGGAGTTCCAAGAGGGAGAGCCCGACCCCAGCTTGGGCGGGCTGCTGACGCAGTTCCTCACACAGTTCTATGGCGATGCCGCCAAGCACGCGGATGTCGACGGCGATGAATCGACCACCGCCGCCCAGGTTGTGCCACGCGAAATTCTCGTCCAAGCCACGCCCGACGACCTTGATGAAGTGACTGCGTTCTTAGCTGCTATTCGTGGCACCAACGTGGATATTCGCGTCCCCCAGCGCGGTGACAAACGAACACTCATGGAGACCGTGCAGAAGAATGCAGCTGAAGCGCTGCGTCAGCACAAGCTAAAGCGGAGCGGGGATTTAACTACTCGCTCGCAGGCTCTCTCTGAACTCCAGGACGCGCTGTTTATGGATGAAGCGCCACTGCGTATCGAGTGCACTGATATTTCACATATTCAGGGCACGGATGTGGTGGCCTCGTTAGTGGTCTTTGAGGACGGATTGCCTAAGAAGTCCGATTACCGCCGGTACCGAATCAAGGACGCAGCGGGTGACGGCCGCTCCGACGATGTCGGATCTATCGCCGAGGTGGTGCGCCGTCGTTTTCTGCGCCATAACGAGGACAAGCTCGCCATGCCCGATGATGCCAGCGAAATGTTCGTCGAAGAGACGACTGATGCCGTCGATGAGCAGTCGCGGAGTAGCCGTAAGTTTGCCTACCCGCCACAGTTGTTCATCGTCGACGGTGGTGCACCACAGGTCGCAGCCGCACAGGGGGTCCTCGATGAACTCGAGGTCACCGATGTGACATTGGTGGGGATTGCCAAGCGTTTAGAAGAGCTGTGGATTCCCGACGACGATGAGCCGCTCATCCTGCCGCGCAATTCGGAAGCGATGTACCTAATCCAACGAATTCGTGATGAGGCTCACCGCTTTGCCATCACCTATCACCGTCAGCAGCGCTCTAAACGTATGCGCTCGTCGGTGCTCGACGGAATCAAGGGCCTGGGGCCAGCACGCCGCAGCGAGTTGGTCAAGCACTTTGGCTCGGTCGCGGCGCTGAAGAAAGCCAGCGTCGAGCAAATTGAAGAGGTGCCTGGTTTCGGGCCAATGCTCGCGAAAACTGTCTACGACTATCTCCACTCAGACGTGGAATCGTCCGGACCAAACTCAGCTTCCGGCTCCGGAGAGTAGGCCAAGAAGTAGGTAAACAACTGGCTAAACCCGCACTTGGAACAGGGCTAGCGGGTTTACTTCCGCTACTAAAACCGAGAGCGGTTGGCCGAAATTGTATTAGAGTGATGGCATGATTACTTCGGGCTATTCCCCTCAGGCTGAAAAGTCACTTGTGTTGATTACCGGCATGTCCGGTTCCGGACGCAATACGGCCGCCAGCGTCTTGGAGGAGATGGGCTGGTATGTCGCAGACAACCTGCCACCGGAGTTAATTATGCGGATGGTCGAGTTGTCGTTTGAGGCGGACTCTCCGGTAGAGCGCCTCGCTATCGTCACCGATGTGCGCTCGCGGGCATTCGCCGGCAGTTTGGGGGAGGTCCTAGACGGGCTGCGAAATGAAGGACGCCAGCCGTATGTCATCTTCTTTGATGCCAACGATGACACCCTCATCGCCCGTTATGACTCTGTCCGCCGCACCCATCCGCTGCAGGACAATGGGACGCTCTCGCAGGGCATTGCCGCTGAGCGTCAAATGCTCCTGCCAATAAAGGGCATGTCGGATTTGGTAGTGGATACCTCTGATATGAGCGTGCACGATTTGCGCCGCGAGCTAGAGCATCAGCTGTCTGATTCCGCCAGCAAGATTCAGCAGATCACCATTGAGTCCTTTGGGTTCAAGCACGGTGCACCGCGAGATGCCGACATGCTTTTCGACGTTCGTTTTCTCCCCAACCCCTATTGGGTACCTGAGCTGCGTGCAGGCCGCGGGACCAACAAAGCGGTGGCCGACTACGTGCTGTCCCAACCTGAATCTCAGGGGTTCTTGGACAACGTCACAAACTTGATTGAATTGGTTCTGCCCGGGTACCGCCGTGAGGGCAAGGGTTTTATGACTATCGCTGTGGGATGCACCGGAGGCCATCACCGAAGTGTGGCCATGTCGGAGGCGCTGGCTAAGAAACTCGAGGGAGTTTCCGGCATCAACGTCAACGTCGTCCACCGCGATATCGACCGCAATTAGCGGTTTTCGTGGAGGTGTAGGAATTGACATCAATTACCAGTCTGGGTGGCGGCCACGGTCTGTTTGCCACGCTGAGAGCTGACCGTCAGGTCGCTGACCACGTCACCGCTGTGGTTACAGTTGCCGACGATGGAGGCTCTTCTGGTCGCCTTCGTCGTGAGCTGGGACAGATTCCCCCTGGAGATCTACGGATGGCACTTGCTGCGCTCTCCGCAGATACGGAAAAAGGCGATCTGTGGGAAAAGACGCTGCAACACCGTTTCGGTGGAACCGGCGCGCTCGCAGGACATGCAATTGGCAACCTCATCATTGCTGGTCTCACCAGTGTGATGGGAAATGAAGTCGACGCACTTGACGAAATTGGCCGGTTGCTGCAAATCCAGGGTCGCGTCGTTCCCATGTCACCAATTCCGCTAGAGATCGAGGCTGAGGTCGTTGGTCTAGAGCAGGATGCCCGCGTCGTGCGCCAAGTCCGTGGCCAGGTTGCAGTGGCCACTACACCGGGCCAGGTTCGCCGAATCAGGCTCATTCCTGAGGCACCCCCGGCTTCCGATGAGGCCATTGAAGCTATCCTCAATGCTGATCTGGTGACGCTGGGGCCGGGCTCGTGGTTCACTTCGGTTCTGCCACATCTACAGGTGCCGGGGCTACGGGACGCGCTACAGGAAACCGATGCCACAACCGTCGTCGTGCTGAATCTTGTCGCTGAGCCGGGGGAGACCGCCGGTTTTTCCTCCGAACGGCACATCCATATGCTCACGCAGCACGCACCCAACTTGAAGCTCGATTACGTGCTTGTCGACGACAACACGCCGCTCGCGGATACCGAACGGGAATACCTGCAGCGAGCTGCCGACAGCCTGGACGCGAAGGTCGTCTTCGCCGATGTGCAGGAATTAGACGACTACGGAGCTCTGACTGGTCGGCATTCGCCGGAGAAACTTGCTGTCGCACTTCGCCGGTTTCTCTAGCGCTTTGTCATGCGAGGCATTTTCTATGCTTTCCTGCGGATATGCCTGAAGCAATCGGGTAGTTGCTTTTTAGTTGTCCTCGGATACTATCCTTTAGGTTCATTGCTAAAGCTCGAATAGAGGCCAATTCTACCCAAATTAGCTAGGCCCAATAACCCGCTCGTACAGATGAATTGAGGATGGACAGCATCGTGGCGTTGACGGCGATGGTCAAAGACGAACTAGCCCGCGTGTCAGTTTCGCAGGAGAGCGCTCAGGCAGCGGAGATTGCGACACTGTTCCGCTTCGCTGGAGGCCTCCACCTGGTGGCAGGTTCGATTGTGCTGGAAGCTGAGTTGGATTCCGGTGCTGTCGCGCGCCGCCTGCGCTCCATGCTGGCCGAACTCTACGATGTCAAAGCGAGTCTCAATGTATTGTCTCCCGGTGGACTGCGCAAAACCTCGAAATACATTGTGCGGGTCACCGATGGCGCTGAACTCGTCGTTAGGCAAACTGGGCTGATCGACTCCGCCGGACGTCCCGTACGAGGGCTGCCGCGCAAGCTAATCATGGGGCAGAAGATTGACCAAGAAGCTGCATGGCGGGGTGCGTTTTTGGCTCATGGTTCGCTGACGGAGCCGGGGCGTTCCTCGGCCTTGGAGGTCACTGCGCCCTCTGCTGAAGCAGCACTCGCATTGGTGGGCTGTGCTCGTAGGCTCGGAATTACGGCCAAGAGCAAGGAAAATAAGTCCCGCGGTGGCGATCGCGTAATCATCCGGGAGGGCGACGCAATTGGTGCACTTCTGACGCGGATGGGAGCCCAGACTACTCGCCTGCAGTGGGAAGAACAGCGCATGCGTCGTGAAGTGCGAGCGACGGCCAATCGTCTGGCAAACTTCGATGATGCCAACCTACGACGCTCGGCACGTGCAGCCGTTATTGCGGCGGCACGAGTAGAGCGCGCGCTGGAGATTCTCGGTGACGATGTACCGGATCACCTGGTATCTGCAGGGCAGTTGAGAATTGAGCACAAGCAGGCCTCATTAGAGGAACTGGGGCAGTTAGCCAATCCGCCAATGACGAAAGACGCTGTCGCAGGACGCATTCGCCGTTTGCTGTCCATGGCGGACAAGAGAGCAAACGAAATCGGAATTCCCCCCACAACGGCAGTTGTTACAGATGAACTTTTCGACAAAGAAGTTGACGAGTAAAGAACCTGTTTTGCCTAGTCAGGTGCGTAACTTTGGGTAAATCTCCGTTTATTTGGGATTGCCGAGCGAAAGCTGCGCTGCGCGAATGAAAAACCCAACGTACACTTCTGTAGTGAACCTGTTGGAGCGCAACCAGCGCCTCAACAAGTGGCATCGTTTCGCCAATCCATTAAGGAGATTATTGTGACGGTTCGTGTAGGTATTAACGGTTTTGGTCGCATCGGCCGCAACTTCTTCCGCTCCCTGGTCGCTTCGGGCGCTGACCTGGAAGTCGTTGCTGTAAACGACCTCACTGATAACAAGACCCTGGCTCACCTGCTCAAGTACGACTCCATCATGGGCAAGCTTGACGCAGAGGTCACCTACGACGATGAGTCCCTCACCGTCAACGGCAAGCGCATCCGCGCATACGCTGAGCGCGACCCGAAGAACCTGCCGTGGGGCGAGCACGAGGTCGACATCGTCATTGAGTCCACCGGTTTCTTCACCGATGCCAACGCTGCTAAGGCTCACATCGATGCTGGCGCCAAGAAGGTCATCATCTCCGCTCCGGCTAAGAACGAAGACGCAACCTTCGTTGTCGGTGTCAACCACACTGACTACGACCCGGAGAAGCACAACATCATCTCGAACGCTTCTTGCACCACCAACTGCCTGGCTCCGATGGCTAAGGTTCTGGACGACAAGTTCGGCATCGAGCGCGGTCTGATGACCACCATCCACGCATACACCGGCGACCAGCGTCTGCACGACGCTCCGCACAAGGATCTGCGTCGCGCCCGCGCTGCTGCGCTGAACATTGTTCCGACCTCTACTGGTGCTGCAAAGGCAGTTGCTCTGGTGCTCCCGCAGCTCAAGGGCCTGCTGGACGGCTACGCACTGCGTGTTCCGACCCCGACCGGCTCTGTCACCGACCTGACCTTCACCACTAAGAGCGAGGTCACTGTCGAGTCCGTCAACGCTGCTATCAAGGAAGCTGCTGAGGGCGAGCTCAAGGGCGTTCTGGGCTACAACGAGGACCCGATCGTTTCCAAGGACATCGAGGGCGACCCGCGTTCCTCCATCTTCGACGCACCGCTGACCAAGGTCATCGGCGACCAGGTCAAGGTTGTCTCCTGGTACGACAACGAGTGGGGCTACTCCAACCGCCTCGTCGACCTGGCTGTCTACGTCGGTGAGCGCCTCTAATAACTCACCTGGTTAATCCCAGACCCCGAACGGGCCGGGGTGGTTGTGCCTGAGTAGGGCACGCCACCCACGGCCCGTTTTTACACACTCTCACAAGGAATTCATTCAGATGACTGTTAAGACTGTCAAAGACCTGATCAACGAAGGTATTGAAGGCCGTTACGTCCTTGTCCGCTCCGACTTTAATGTTCCGCTGAAGGACGGCGTTATCACCGACCCGGGTCGTATCGACGCTTCGCTGCCGACCCTGTCCGCTCTTGTCGAAGCCGGCGCCAAGGTCGTTGTTATGGCTCACCTGGGTCGCCCGAAGGGTGAGGTTAAGTCCGAATTCTCCCTGGCCCCGGTCGCTGAGGCTCTCTCTGAACGCCTGGAGCAGTACGTCGCTCTAGCCGGCGATGTCTCCGGTGAAGATGCGCACGAACGTGCTAACGGCCTGACTGAGGGCGACGTGCTCCTGCTGGAGAACGTCCGCTTTGACCCGCGCGAAACCTCCAAGGACGAAGCAGAGCGTGCCGAGTTCGCAGCAGAGCTGGCGGCACTTGTTCCGGACGGAGCATTTGTCTCTGACGGCTTCGGTGTTGTTCACCGCGCACAGGCTTCCGTTTTCGACGTAGCTAAGAAGCTGCCGCACTACGCCGGTAACCTGGTTCAGGCGGAGCTCGAGGTTCTGCGCAAGGTCGCTGAGACCCCGGAGAAGCCATACACCGTCGTTCTCGGTGGTTCTAAGGTTTCCGACAAGCTGGGTGTTATCGAAGCACTCGCCCCGAAGGTTGACTCCCTGGTCATCGGTGGTGGCATGTGCTTTACTTTCCTTGCTGCCAAGGGTTACGCCGTCGGTGCATCTCTGCTGCAGGAAGAAATGATTGACACCTGTAAGGATCTCCTGGACCGCTACGGCGACCAGATTGTTCTGCCGACCGACGTAGTCGTGGCCGACAAGTTCGCTGCTGACGCCGAGCACAAGGTCGTCGATGCCACTGAAATTCCGGAAGGTTGGATGGGCTTGGACATCGGACCGGCTTCCGCTGAGGCCTTCGGCAAGGTACTGGCCGAGTCCAAGACCGTGTTCTGGAACGGCCCGATGGGCGTCTTCGAGATGGAGGCGTTCGCAGCCGGCACCCGCGAAGTTGCACAGGCCATCATCGACGCCACCACTAACAACGGTTGCTTCTCCGTCGTCGGGGGCGGCGACTCCGCAGCGGCAGTGCGTACTCTGGGTCTCGACCAGGACGGCTTCAGCCACATCTCCACCGGTGGCGGCGCATCGCTAGAGTTCCTTGAGGGCAAGACCCTGCCGGGCGTCTCCGTCCTGGAAGACTAAGATTTTTCCACCACTGGGTTTTCATCGCTTAAAAATCCACTAATTGATAGGGAAGTGAATTCCACCACTATGGCACGTACACCATTTATTGCTGGTAACTGGAAGATGAACCTGAACCATCTCGAAGCTATCGGTGTGGTGCAAAAGCTCGCCTTCGCTCTGCCGCAGGAATACTACGACAAGGTTGACGTCGCTGTCATCCCGCCGTTTACCGACCTTCGTTCGGTCCAGACTCTGGTTGAGGGAGATAAGCTCGGCGTCACCTTCGGTGCACAGGATGTCTCCGTTCACGAGTCCGGTGCATACACCGGCGAGATTTCCGCCTCGATGCTGGCAAAGCTGGGCTGCACCTGGGTCGTCGTCGGTCACTCTGAGCGCCGCGACATGCACGCTGAGACCGATGAACTGGTTGCAAAGAAGGCCAAGGCAGCACTGCGTGAGGACATGAAACCAATCGTCTGTGTCGGCGAGCCGCTAGAGGTCCGCGAGGCTGAAGAGCACGTCGAGTACGTTGTCGCTCAGGTCAAGGGCTCCCTGGCTAACCTGACTAACGCAGAGCTGGCGAAGACCGTCATCGCTTACGAGCCGGTCTGGGCTATCGGCACCGGTAAGGTCGCATCGGCTGCAGACGCTCAGGAAGTCTGTGCAGCTATCCGTGAGACCATCGCTGAAATTGCGGACGAGACCATCGCAAAGGAAATGCGTATTCTCTACGGTGGCTCCGTCAAGGCCGAGAACGTCGCTGAGATCGTCGGCAAACCCGACGTCGACGGTGGCCTCGTCGGTGGTGCTTCGCTCGATGGTGAAGCATTCGCGAAGCTCTGTGCACTTGCTGCAGATGCCGCTCAGAACGCCTAACTACATATAAATTCAGAGTAACTGATAAGATAGGCGCCATGCGCGACCCCGGATTGGTTTTATTGATTCTCATAAAACCGATTCGGGGTTATTGCCTTTAGGCCATCTCAACCTAGGTACACCGACTGGCAATATTTCAGCGCAACTCATTTCCCGTGGCATCCCACGATACGTGCCCGGCAATTTTAAAAGGACGTGCTCAATGAACGAACAAGTACATCGTGACACTGACCGACACACTGCAGGCAGTGAGCAATCCTCATCGACCGCTACCGCGAAGCAGCAGGACTTGCTCTGGGAGGATATTCGCCACCTGGGTCGAATTCTTGGCCAAGTAATCCGCGAGCAAGAGGGTGACGAGGTCTTTAACCTGGTCGAGAATGCTCGCCGCGCAGCCTTCGAACTCCATCGTGGCGATGGCGATATCGAGAAGCTTACCGGTCTCTTCCGCGACATAGACCCAGTTGATGCAAGCCCGGTCATCCGTGCTTTCACGCACTTCGCACTCTTGGCTAACCTCGCTGAGGATTTGCACGAGGAACTTGGCATCGAGGCCTCTCTCGATGCTGGCGATCCGCCGCAGGATTCGACTCTGGAGGCGACATGGCAGAAGCTTCGCGACGCCAAGGTTTCCAGCAGCGCCATTGCGGACATGATGGACCACATTGAGGTTGTTCCGGTTCTGACCGCGCACCCCACGGAAACCCGTCGTCGCACGGTGTTTGATGTGCAAAAGCACATCACGGCCGCAATGCGTCGCCGCCATGAAATCCAGGCAGCCCCGTTGAATGCACGCACCGCGGATAGACTCGCTGAAATTGATGCCGACATCCGCCGCCGCATCCTGACGCTGTGGCAAACGGCTCTGATTCGCATGAACCGTCCGGATATTCGCGACGAGGTCGAGGTTGGACTTCGCTACTATCAGCTTTCTCTGCTGGAAGCTGTGCCGCAGATTAACCGAGACGTCGTCAAGCACTTGCGTCAACTCGGCGATAACAAGCTTCCGGCAAACCCAACGATTCGTATGGGATCGTGGATTGGTGGCGACCACGACGGCAACCCATACGTGACAGAGGAGACGCTACGCTACGCCTCGGATAGGGCAGCGGGTACCATCCTGCGTCACTACTTCTCTCAGCTGCACCTGCTGGAGCGCGAGCTCAGCCTCAGTGACCGCCTGACTAAGGTCACCGTGGATCTGGTCGCTCTGGCCAGCCGTGGTCACAATGACGTACCGAACCGCGAAGATGAGCCTTACCGTCGCGCGGTTCACGGCATCCGTGGTCGCGTGGCGGCGACAGCTGTGAACTTCTTTGATGAGTCCATCATTGAGGGCGACTGGTCGGAGTTCACTCCGTACGAGAGCGCCGAGGAACTGCTTGAAGAGCTCTCCATTGTCGACGACTCACTGCGTTCCAGCCACGACGACCTCATCGCCGATCACCGCCTGCGCGATCTGATTGATTCAATTGAGGTCTTTGGGTTCCACCTGTACTCGATTGATATCCGTCAGAATTCGGACTCCCACGAGGAAATCCTCACCGAGCTGTTCTCAGCTGCCGGTGTCGTGGACAATTACGCAGGATTGAAGGAAGCCGACAAGGTCGAGCTACTGACCAAGGAACTTAAGTCCTCCCGTCCGCTGGTTTCGACTTCCGCAGATCTTTCTGAAGCCACGGCCCGCGAGCTGGGCATTATGCGTGCAGCATCGCGCGCGGTTCGCAAGTACGGTCGCGATGCAGTTCCGCACTGCATCATTTCGATGTGTACCTCAGTCTCCGACCTGCTGGAGCCGATGATTCTGCTTAAGGAGGTCGGTCTGATTCGTCCGAATGGATCCCAGCCGACCGGTTCTGTAGACGTCATCCCGCTGTTTGAAACCATCGAAGACCTGCAGGCTGGCGCCGACGTGCTGCGTGCTGCGTGGGACATTCCGGTCTACCGCGCATACGTCTCCGCACGCGGAGACCTCCAGGAAGTGATGCTCGGCTACTCCGACTCGAACAAGGACGGCGGATACTTCGCTGCAAACTGGGCGCTTTACGACGCGGAGGTCGCCATCGTGGCAGCCGCGAAGGACAACGACATTCGCCTGCGTCTCTTCCACGGCCGCGGAGGTACTGTCGGCCGTGGTGGCGGACCGTCCTACGAGGCAATCCTGGCGCAGCCTTCCGGCGCAGTCCAGGGTTCGGTGCGTGTCACCGAGCAGGGCGAGATTATCTCTGCGAAGTACGGTCACCCTGCGGCGGCGCGCAGGAACCTCGCCGCGCTGGTTTCGGCAACTATCGAGTCGACTCTGCTCGATGTCGATGACCTGAAGAACCCAGCCCGCGCCCACGAAATCATGTCGGAGATTTCCGACCTGTCTCGTGAGGCCTACTCGAAGCTCATGCACGAGGACCCGGGCTTCATCGACTTCTTCACGTCGTCGACTCCGGTCGATGAGATTGGTAGCCTCAACATCGGTTCGCGTCCGACCTCACGCAAGCAGACTCAGACTATCTCTGATTTGCGCGCAATTCCATGGGTACTGTCCTGGTCGCAGCAGCGTTCTATGGTGCCGGGCTGGTTCGGTGTCGGCTCTGCACTGCAGGAGTGGATTGGTGAGGACGAGGACGGTTCCCGCCTGGCCGAACTCCGTCAGCTCAACGAGGACTGGCCGTTCTTCAACTCGGTGCTGTCGAACATGGCGCAGGTGATGTCCAAGGCTGACCTGAACCTGGCGCGCGCCTACGCTAGCCTGTGCGAAAATAAGGCTGACGGTGAGCGCATCTACGGCATCATCAAGGCTGAGTTCGACCTGACGCTGAAGATGTTCCTGAAGGTAACCGGGTACAAGGATCTGCTTGAAGACAATCCGCTGCTCAGGCGCTCGGTGGACATGCGCTTCCCGTACCTCATGCCGCTGAACATCATCCAGCTGGAGATGCTGCGTCGCTACCGTGCCGGCGATAACCGCGACAAGGTGCGTCGGGGTATTCAGCTGACCATGAATGGTTTGGCAACTGCACTGCGCAACTCGGGTTAGAAAAGACGGCTGGGGAATACCTAGCCAGCGGAGCAATTGCGCTAGTATAGTTGGAGTTCTTAAAGAAGCGACGTTTCAAAAGGAAGTGCGCGTGTACCTCGCCATTCAGATTGTCCTGGTCATCACATCCATCTTGATGACGCTGTTCATCCTGCTCCACAAGGGTAAGGGTGGCGGACTGTCCAGCCTCTTTGGCGGCGGCATGCAGTCGAACTTGTCGGGTTCGACGGTGGTGGAGAAGAACCTCGACCGCGTCACTATTGTGACCGTGATTATCTGGTTGCTCTGCATTGTCCTGTTGCTGCTGTTCAACACCTTCGGTTGGTAAGTTCCGCACGCAGCATGCCCGCCGCAGGCCTTTAAGTAATAAAAATTCCCGTCGATAGCATTTCGCTTATCGACGGGAATTTGCTGTTCCTGGACTTAGAAGTACAGGGGGCAGCCTAAAGCTGTGCAGCCGCAGCATCGTCAACAAAGACAACAGTCTCCTGAACACCGCGGACCCCGGCCGCCGGCCACTGCGCTGGATCGCCCTGCTGAGCGATCGCCGCGATCGCGTCGGCCTTTTCACCACCGGCTACCAGTAGCCACACACGCTGCGAACTGGCAATGGCCGGCATAGTCAGCGTGATGCGAGTCGGTGGTGGCTTCGGGCAGTTGTGTACATCTACGACCAGGCGTTCCTGCTCAGCCAGAGCGGCGGTGTACGGGAAAATTGAGTTGATGTGTCCCTCTCCGCCCATACCGAGAAGGTGAAGGTCAAAGCCATTCGGTGCCTTTTCCCGGACAATGGCCTCATAGTTTTCGGCGGCCTCCGTGGTGGTCACGCCGCTATCGGCAGCAGCAAACTCGAAGATGTTCTGCTCAGGCACGCCGACGGGGGACAAGAGACGCTCACGGGCCGCCAGCGCGTTGCGGTCTGCCGAGTCGACAGCGACAAAGCGTTCATCTCCGAAGAACACCAGGACTCGGTTCCAGTCGATGTCTCCAGAATCGTCGGCAAGCGCACTGAGCAGAGCAGTACCCGCGCCGCCGCCGGTGAGAACGACGCGCGCGAAACCGTCATCGGTAACTGGAGTGGCGTTACCACGCTGGACGGCGACAACCGCATCGATGAAGCGTTGACGTGCCGCGTCGACGATGCCAGTCTGGTCGGCGGCGCGGTGGAACTGTGGGGCAGGGGCAGTACTCGAGGCGTTATCGGTGGTCACTTGTCAGAGACTCCTGGTTCGTTTTCGAAGCTGGTGATTGTGGACGTCGGGACCTGCATGCCCACGGTGTGAATCTGGCTGAGACCACGGAGGGCACGTCCGTAGGCAGTATCGTGATCGAGGTGACGCAGCTCCTCTGCCAAGCACTCGGAGCGTGTTGGACGCGACAATGCGACCTTGAACGGGGGCTTTTCTCCGTTGGTAACCGATGCAGTGGTAGCGCTTTCAATATCGATGCGCAGGGTCTGGCCATTTTCACGCTCAAACGCGACCGAGGTCACCGGTGGCTTGGCGCGGCCCTTTTCGTCCACCGGAATCTTCTTCTCCCCGGTGGAGTAACGGTTGACCGGCAGCCCCAGGCGATCTGCCAACCAGCCGGCGGCGACCTCCACCGATGGCGACTCCTGTGGACCGTAGATAGACACGGAGGTCACCGGCGAATGCGGCGGCAAGTCGAAAGCCGAGGCCAACACACCACGCCAGTTCGTCAGTCGCGACCAGCTCAGGTCGGAATCACCAGGCGTGTAGCCCGTGCGGCGCATGTAGATAGCGTTGCTATTCGGGTCACACAGCGAATCGGTAATGCGACGCTGGGCAATCCGACCGATTGGTGTCGCCGCCGGGACTTGCGGAGCCTCTGATGGCCACCACGCCACGACTGGCGTATCCGGCAGCAACAGGGGAGTCACGACAGAGCTGTGGTGCTGACCAATCTCACCGGACATGTGCATAACGACGATCTCAGCGGCACCGGCATCACCGCCGACGCGGAGTTCTGCGTCGAGGCGATTGTCCAAACGCGGATCATCGGAGACCAATACCAGCACACGGGACGGGTGCTCGCGGGACACCGAGTTAACCGTGGAAATAATGTTTTCCAGGTCGTCTTCGCTTTTGGCCAAAACAATCAGGGTGAGGACACGGCCTGTGGTGACAATGCCGCCCTGCTCTCGAAGCTGCACCAACTGACGAGCAATGCTCGCGGTGTCAGTGTCTGGCAAATTGACGATCATGAAAGTGTTCTTTCTGTCAGAAAATTCTTAAGAAGTGAGAGGTTGGCAATCTATGGCCGTCGCCAAGCGCGACCGTCGCGCTCGAGCATGTGGTCAGCGGAGGACGGCCCCCACGAACCTGCGGGGTATCCCTCGGGGCGACCACGCTTGGCCCAGTACTCGATAATGGGGTCAAGAATCTTCCAGGACAGCTCGACTTCCTCGTTGGTGGGGAAGAGGCTGGCTTCGTCGAGAAGCGCATCCAGAATTAGGCGCTCGTAAGCCTCTGGGGACTGCTCGGTAAACACCTCGGAGTAGGAGAAGTCCATGTTGACATCGCGTACCTCCATAGCCGAGCCCGGCACCTTCGAACCGAAGCGCATGAGCACGCCCTCGTCTGGCTGGACTCGAATGACCATGGCGTTCTGGCCGAGAGCGGCAGTCATTGTCTCTGCAAAGGGCAGATGAGGTGCGGACTTGAAAACCAGCGCAATCTCAGTGACGCGACGGCCGAGGCGCTTGCCGGTGCGCAGGTAGAAAGGGACACCGGCCCAACGACGAGAATTGATCTGGAGCGTACAGGCGGCGTAGGTCTCGGTCGTGGACTCGGGGTCGAATCCTTCCTCGTCGCGCAGCCCCGGCACAAAGTTGCTGCCCTGCCAATCCGCGGTGTACTGGCCACGTGCGGTGTATTTCGAAAACGGACGCACCGGCTCGACAGCGCGGAGAATCTTGATTTTCTCCGCCTGTAACTCCTCCGGGGTAAAGGCGATGGGCTCCTCCATTGCCACCAGCGCCAGGAGCTGGAGTAGGTGGTTCTGGATCACGTCACGAGCCGCACCGATACCGTCGTAGTAGCCGGCGCGACCGCCCAGACCGATGTCCTCAGCCATGGTGATCTGAACGTGGTCAATGTAGTGAGAATTCCACATCGGATCGAACAACTGGTTGGCAAAACGCATGGCCAAAATGTTCTGGACGGTTTCTTTGCCCAGGTAGTGGTCGATGCGGAACACAGCGTCTTCTGGGAACACCGAGTTCACAATCCGGTTGAGTTCCTGGGCCGAAGCCAGGTCGTGGCCGAATGGCTTCTCAATAATCACACGACGCCAATAATCCTCGCCCGACTGCGCCAGCCCCGACCGATCGAGCTGATGACAGACATCGGGGAAGTTAGCCGGCGGAATGGACAGGTAGTAGGCCCAGTTGCCGGCGGTGCCGCGGGAGCGATCGAGCTCCTCAAGTTGCGCGGCCAGGCGATCGAAGGCCTCGTCATCGGTGAAGGTACCGGTAACAAAGTGAATGCCCTCAGCCAGACGCTGCCAGACACTCTCACGGAAGTCTGTGCGGGCGCCCTGTTCCACGGCGGTGCGCACATAATCCTCAAAGTCCTGTTTGGACCATTCGCGACGACCATAGCCAACTAACGCGAAGGAGGCAGGTAGCAGACCGCGGTTGGCCAGGTCATAAATGGCAGGCAGCAGTTTCTTCCGGGCGAGATCGCCCGTCACTCCGAAAATCACCATTCCACCCGGGCCCGCGATACGCGGCAGGCGTTTATCCTGCGGGTCACGCAGCGGGTTGATGTATCCGTGGTGGTTGGTGCTGCCATCTCCGTTGTGCGGAGAGCTGGCAGTAGGGGAGTTCGGATCGTTGCGTTGCAGAGAATCACTCACGGTTTACATAATGTCATATCGAGAAAAGTCCGGTGGAATCGTTTCCGATTCCTCCGATGGGGCCTTGACGGGCCCCTTTCTTCTGCTTTAGGTTTATGACATAGGTGGTATACCCGTACACCATGGAGGTGGATATGCAGGCGAAGGAGGCGGACCCTCGGCCCATCTACGTCCAGATCGCTGAGGATCTGAAATCAATGATTCTGTCCGGGGAGCTCGCGGCTGAGAATCGCGCCCCTTCAACCAAAGAACTCTCGGAGTTCTATCAGGTCAACCCAACCACGGCTGCCAAGGCCATGACGGAACTGTCGATGGTGGGGCTCGTGGAGAAGAAAAGAGGACTCGGCATGTTTGTCACCCCAGGCGCCCGTGAGCGCATTCGCGCTGAGCGTCGTGAAGCGTTCCAGCGCACCTACATCGAGCCGTTAAAAGCGGAGGCCGACATCCTCGGTCTTACGCTCCACGACATCATCGCCATGCTGGAGGATGAGAAATGAGTATCTACGGCGTGATCGGCCCCAACGGTGCCGGCAAGACCTACTACCTGCATACCCTCGCGCAGATTCCTACGGCTGCCCTGGCGAAGGCAGCACCCGACACCCAGATCTTCGGCGCCACCCCGCGCGAATATTTCCACATCTTGCGCACGGGCTGGGATCAGCTCGATGTGTCCCACGCGGAGTCCCTCCTAGATTTCCCCGCCGACACACCCATCAAGCAACTCAGCCTGGGCCAGCGCCAACTGCTCATCGCTGCGGCCGCCCTCGCATCGGGCAAGGATGCATTGCTTTTCGACGAACCCTTCAACGGCCTCGATGTCGAGCACCGCACCATGTTGCGCCGCATGCTTATCGACGCCGCCGAATCGGCCGACATTGTGGTCACGTCGCAGCACTCCCAGGATCTCGCAGACCTGGTGGACACCTTGATCGTCATGCACAAGCAGGATGCGTACGGACCCTATGACGTCGATAAGCTGCGCACTACCCATCCTGTGCTGCGCGGCTCTGCGGACCTCGTGACGCAGGTGGCCGGCTCGGTGCTCGCTAAGAAAACCCTCGGCGAGCGCTGCGAGGCGATCCTGGCTGCAGCGCTCAGCCCGTCGACCGTCGCGCATGCCCGCGCCCTCGGTGTTGAGGTGAGCTACCTCGACCCCGCGGCCCTCATCGACCTCGCTAGCACCTCCGCCTACATCGAAAGGAGCAAGAAATGAGCACCGGGGCTTTCATCGCAACCAACAAGAAAACCTTCTTCGGCGTCGCCGGAGTGGCCATCCTGTACTCGGCTTTCGGGCGCATGCTCATGGGCAGCGGCACCGGCAACACCCTGCTGGGCATCATCGCGCTGGGCATCCTCTTCCTCATCACCGCCCAGCGCTCGGTCACCCTGCGCGACTACGGCGTGCGCACCGCCCGCTGGGTGCGCTCCGCAATCATCGCAATCTTGGGAACATCGCTGGTGGCTACCGCCTTCATCGTCGCGGCGATGGTCACCGAACAGAATAAGTCCGGTTACTACCGGGGATTCGATAGCTTCATTGTCACCTCCGGACCGGCCCTGTTCCCGGACACCAACGGGGCGATGTACATGATCGAAGACTCCGGCCAGAACTACACCACAATCCTGCTCACCGCCCTGTGCGTCTTCTTGAGCTTCCTCATGGCCACCGTGGCGGGCACCGCGATTGGCACCGTCGTCGGCGCGAAGGGCGCTCGCGCGGGGTCGATCACTATCGGCCTGGCACTGGTCGCACTCTTCCTCTTCAGCTTTCTGCTGGACGCGACCGACTCCATCCCGGGAGCCCCCTGGCCAGCTGTGCCGATCTTCGCCTCGCTCATCACCGTGGTTTCCGCGGTCGTGATGGCCTGGGCCTTAAAGGAAGACAAACGCCCACTGCCCGACGTGCGCCCCGCCTTCGCCGAGGCCTGACAGCCAAAAAGCTCCCCCGCGGGGGAGCTTTTTGTGCGCAGCTTACGGGCTGCAGCTTACGGGCCGAAAAAACACGGGCTGCAAATGTGAAACTGTGCAAGTTTATGACACTTTCAGGCTATTTTTCGGACCATTTCTGCCATAAGCGCAGTCAGTAACTCGCATCGCTCATCGATCCGCTGGCGCCAGCCATAAACGCGGCCGCTACCAACAGGCAGCTAGATAATCAGCAGGGTTCGTGCAGCTGCTCCATGCGCTGTGCAATAGACACGAGCAGGGACTGCCAGGAATCCACAAACTTCTCCACGCCCTCGCGCTCCAGGACAGCGAAGACATCGTCCAGGTCGATACCAATCTCGCTGAGCTGGGTCATAACGGCATTGGCTGCTTCACCCTGACCGCTGACGGCATCACGAACCTCGCCCTCAAAGCCCGCGGCAGCACGCAGCGTCTTCTCCGGCATGGTGTTTACAGTCTGCGGGGCAGCCAGCTCAGTGACGTAGAGAGTATCCGGGTAAGCCGGGTTCTTCACACCGGTGGAAGCCCACAGCAGGCGCTGCGGCTTAGCGCCGGCATTCTCCAACTGCGCCCAACGGATATTCTGCGAGGAGAAGGTCTCTTCGAACTTAGCGTAAGCGGCGCGGGCGTTGGCCAGACCAGCCTTACCACGCAAAGCCAAGGCCTCTTCCGAGCCAATCTTTTCCAGGCGAGCATCAATCTCGGTGTCAACACGAGAGACGAACAGTGAAGCAACTGAGTGAACCGAATCCAGGTCCACGCCATTGTCCTTTGCACGCTCGATTCCCTCGACGAAAGCATCGATAACCTGCAGGTAACGTTCCACCGAGAAAATCAAAGTGACGTTCACGGAAATACCCTCGGCCAGGGCCTGAGTGACAGCAGGTAGGGAAGCATCGGTCGCCGGAATCTTAATCATCGCGTTGCGCTTGCCGACGCGTTCCCAGAGCTCACGGGCCTGCGCAATCGTGGCCTCGTAGTTGTCGGCGTAACGAGGATCGACCTCGATAGAAACACGGCCATCGACACCGTCGGTATCCTCAGCCACACCGGCGAAGAGGTCACAGGCATCGCGGACATCGTCGATAGCCATGGCGAACACAGCATCTGACGGGTTCGCGCGCTCAGCGGTGAGCTGCGCCAGCTGAGAGTCATAGTCCTCACCAGCGGTCATCGCCGAAGAGAAGATAGCCGGGTTAGTGGTGACACCAACCACCCGCAGTTCATCGATGAGGTTCTTCAAATCGCCCGAGGTGAGACGCTGGCGCGAAAGATCGTCGAGCCACGCCGAGGTTCCTACCTTGGCGAGTGCTTCCATCGTGGTGTTTCCCATAGTGTTTAACGCCTTTCTGTCTAAACCGCTTCGTTGTCTAAAGACTTCTCTAAAAATTATCCGTCTTTAAACTACTGTGCGACACAAACAATACTGGCGCCACCGGAGCGCCGGTACGGTTTCTACAAATCCCGTCCCGACATCAGCCGATAGCGCCAGGTTGAACAAACTTACTTAGCAGCCTCGATGGACTCCTTGGCGGCATCGACAACAGCCTCTGCGGTGATGCCGAACTTCTCAAACAGCTCCTTGTACGGAGCCGATGCACCGAAGTGCTCCAGGGAGACAGCACGACCAGCGTCGCCCAGGTGGCGGTACCACGGCATAGCAATACCAGCCTCAACCGAGACGCGAGCGCGGACGGCCTTTGGCAGGACCTGCTCGCGGTAGGCCTCGTCCTGCTGCTCGAACCAGTCGAGACACGGAACGGAGACAACGCGGGCGCTGACGCCTTCCTCAGCTAGCTTCTCAGCGGCCTCGACAGCTAGGTGAACCTCCGAGCCGGTACCCATGAGAATGACGTCCGGGGTCTCCTTGGCACCGTCGACAAGCACGTATGCACCACGACGGACACCCTCGGCGGCCTTTTCCTTCGTGCCTTCCAGAACCGGAACGTTCTGGCGGGTCAGAGCCAGAGCCTTCGGGCCTGCCTCACCTTCGAGAACAGCGGCCCAAGCCTGAGCGGTCTCATTAGCATCAGCCGGACGGACGGTGGACACACCCGGGATAGCGCGCAGTGAAGCCAGCTGTTCAATAGGCTGGTGCGTCGGGCCGTCCTCGCCCAGACCAATGGAGTCGTGGGTCCAGACATAAATGGGGGAGATGCCCATCAGCGATGCCAGGCGGACAGCCGGACGCATGTAGTCCGAGAAGATGAGGAAGGTGCCGCCGTACGGACGGGTGCCACCGTGGAGCAGAATGCCGTTGAGAATTGAGCCCATGGCGTGCTCACGAATACCGAAGTGCAGGTTACGGCCATACGGATCGGTGGTCCAGGTTCCGGTGGTGATGGACTTCGGGCCGAAGGACGGCTCACCCTTCAGGACAGTGTTGTTGGAGCCAGCCAGGTCGGCCGAGCCACCCCACAGCTCCGGCAGGGCCTTACCCAATGCCTGCAGCGCAGCCTCGGAAGCCTTGCGGGTTGCAACGCCCTTCTCATCCGGCTCCCACGTCGGCAGCTCAGCGTCGAAGCCCTCCGGCAGCTCACCAGCGGTCAGACGATCCAGCAGAGCCTTGCGCTCCGGGTTGGCCGCAGCCCACTCGTCGAACTTGACCTGCCACTGCGCATGAGCCTCAGCACCGCGCTCAACCAGCTTGCGGGTGTGCTCAATCACCTCGTCAGCGACGTCAAAGCTCTTATCGGTATCGAAGCCGAGAGCTTCCTTAATGCCGACAATCTCCTCACCACCAAGAGCAGCACCGTGCGAAGCACCGGTGTTCATCTTGGTCGGAGCCGGGTAAGCAATCACAGTGCGAACGCGAATGAAGGTCGGACGCTCCGTGTCCTTCTTGGCTTCTTCAACGGCAGCCTCGAGTGCTGCGACGTCCTCGCCGCCGTCGACCTCAATGACCTGCCAGCCGTAAGCACGGTAGCGGTCCGCCACATTCTCGGTGAAAGCAATAGTGGTGTCGTCCTCGATGGAGATGCCGTTGTCATCCCAGAAGACAATCAGGTTGCCCAGCTGCTGCGTACCGGCCAGCGAGCAAGCCTCAGCAGTGACACCCTCCTGTACGTCACCATCAGAAGCAATGACGTAGACGTAGTGATCGAACGGGGACTCACCCGGAGCAGCTTCCGGGTCGAACAGCCCACGTTCCCGTCGTGAAGCCATGGCAAAACCGACAGCCGAAGCCAGACCCTGCCCCAGCGGACCAGTGGTGATTTCCACGCCGTCAGTGTGGCCGTACTCCGGGTGACCCGGAGTGAGCGCGTCCCACGTACGCAGCGCCTTCAGGTCACCGAGCTCCAGGCCGAAACCGCCGAGGTAGAGCTGGACATACTGCGTCAGAGAGGTGTGACCACAGGAGAGAATGAAACGGTCACGGCCGATCCAATTCGTATCCTTCGGGTCATGGCGCATAACGCGCTGGTAGAGAGAGTAAGCCAGCGGTGCGAGGCTCATAGCAGTGCCCGGGTGGCCCGAACCTGCTTTTTCCACGGCGTCGGCTGCCAGCACACGAGCCGTATCTACGGCCTTCGTGTCCAAGTCAGACCAGTCCGAGGGGTAGTTGCGAACAACCCGTGCTTCATGCTCAGTCGACAGTGTCACGTAAATGACTCCTAGTATCCAAATGGATTAGTAAAGATCTCTTCCATACTAACTAGGAATACGTGCGCCCGGTTTAAACCGGGCCGAATAGGCGAGAGGTTAACTCATAGAGGACGCGCCGCACGTGCTTTACGACGGTCATTGTTGGAACCGTTATGATTATCGGTAAACTGATTGCCTACCCCTCATTTTTATTTTGCGGAAAAACTCGTCGGGAACTTTTTGACCGTTACATCCGACTATTAGTATTCGGGGGGATTGTTTATGGCGCGTGAAAGGGACATTGCTTTGTTGGAAACAGTCAAGGCGTATATTGCACTGACTAAGCCAAGAATTATTGAGCTCCTGCTCGTCGCGGCCATTCCCGCAATGCTTCAGGCTGATCGCGGTCATGTACACGTTGGACTGATTCTTCTCACCCTGTTCGGTGGTTGGATGGGTGCAGCGGCAGCGCACACCTTCAACATGGTCATGGATTACGACATTGACCAGAAGATGCGCCGCACTCGTCGACGCCCGCTCGCGCGCAACCAGGTTAGCCGTCGCGCGGCAGCGATTTTCGGCACCATCTTGATGATTGCGTCGTTCCTCTGGCTGTGGCTGCTATGTAACTCGCTGCTGGCCGCCGTTTTCATTCTGATTACGATTGCGTTCTACATCTTCGTCTACACGTTGTGGCTGAAGCGCCGAACTGATCAGAACGTAATCTGGGGTGGCGCTGCGGGTTGTATGCCGGTGATGGTTGGCTGGGCCGTCATCACTGACAACAACCCGGAGATTACGGGGCTCGCTCACTGGTGGCAGGCATTCATCCTGTTTCTGCTCATCTTCTTCTGGACTCCGCCGCACACCTGGGCGCTGGGGCTTCGCTACAAGGAGGATTACAAGGCCGCTGGCGTGCCGATGATGCCAGTGGTCAAGCCGGCAATCGTCGTTTCCAAGCGCATTATTTACTACACCGCTGCAACCGTGATTACCACTCTGCTATTGGTTCCGTACGCTGGTTGGATTTATCTGATTGGCGCGGTTGGCGCCGGTGCCTGGTTCCTGTGGGGCGCCATTGACCTGCACCGTCACGTTAAGACCGGTGGCAAGATTAAACCGATGAAGCTGTTCTTCATGTCGAACAACTACTTGTCCATCGTGTGCGTAGCGCTTTCCCTGGATGCTGTACTCGGACTACAGACAGTTTCGAGCATGTTTTAGGGGTAGCTACTAAGCTCCTATAAACGTTTAAAGAGGCCGTTCCCAATGACGAGGAGGGCCTCTTTTGGTGTGTGCAAACGGGCTGCAAATGTGAAACTGTGCGAGTTTGTGACACTTTCAGGCCATTTTTCGGGACATTTTTGTCATAAACGCAGTCAGTAACTCGGATCGATAGGTGGGCAGACCGCCCCTTGCACCGCCCGCGCAGCCCGCACCGCCCGCGCAGCCCCACTAGCCACTGGGAAAATGCACGTCCGAGCGCACGAAGCCGAGCAGACAGCAAAACCGCCTAAACACGCGGAAATCAAAGTGCGTGTTTAGGCGGTCAGAGCTAGGAGTCGACGGCGCTGAGAGCGGTCGCCTATACAGCCGTTAATACAGCCGCTACCCAGCAAACAGCTACGCGGTAACCTCCGCATTCTTTTCCGACGCGACAATTGCGGCAGCCGCATCGCCTTCCAGAGACCCGGTCACTACTGCGCTGCCTCCGACAGTGCGGTAACCGCGCTGGAAGAGTACTGCAGTCAAAGCGGTGCAGATGCCAGAACCGGCAACGTGCACCGGAACCAATGCCTCCGGCACACCGGACCAGTACTGAATCATTCCGACGACTCCCTGGGCCAAAATGAACACAACTAGTGCAATGGCAACCTTGCGTACGGGGGCAAATGCCTCAGAAGCCAGCAAGCCGAAAATCAGGCCGATAACCAAGCCCAGGTAGAGGTACATGAAGCCAGCGTGGATATGCGCCAGGTCAACAATCGGCAGCTGCAGGCGATCCTCCGGCAGCACCGAAGCATCTCCGGCGTGCGGCCCCGCACCGGTGACCATGGTGCCGGTAATCAACGTCATCGTCAGAGCCAAACCGGAAGCCGCAGCGAGGTGGCGCAAGTAACGCGGGTACATGCGGGTAGCAGTACCGTCGTCAGGTTCAGAGATTTTAACGAAAAGCATGCCAGCCAGCCAGACCAGAATCATCGATGGCAGGAAGTGCAGGGCCACGGCGTACCACTTCAGGTCAACCCACACGGAAATGCCACCGATAACAGCCTGGACGATAACGCCGAGACCGTTGAGGAACGCCAACAGCTTGATTTCCTTACGGCGCCCAACACGCATCACCGAAAGGAAAAGCAGAAGCGTGAGCGCAACCAGTACAAAGGTGAGCAGGCGATTGCCGAACTCAATAATTTGATGGAGCATTTCTGCTTCCCCGGCAACAGGAACGAAACTGCCCGGGTGACATTCCGGCCACGATGCACAACCGAGACCTGAACCAGTAACACGGACGATAGAACCGGTTACCGCGATTGCCGCCTGTGCAATCAATACCGACAGCGCGTAGAGCTTTTGGCGCCCGATTGGTGTTAGGGGCAAAAACGATAGGGGCAAACTTCGATCTGCAGTAGTCACATTAAGAAATTCTACCCATACTGTGGACGAATGGTAATACGCGAAACGCCAACGTCGGGCTGCGAATTCCTCGTCAGATTCTCCGTCTATTTTTCCGTCAAACGGTCAATCAGATTCCTAATCATTCGGCATATCAAAACGGAACCAACGAGTCGCCAGTGCAGCACCGACGACACCCCAAACAACCAGCACACCAACGGCTGACCAATGGACAGACATAGCCAATGCCGCGGAGAGCACGTCGGCAAGCGCGACGGACGGCAAGAGGTGCAATAACACGGAACTGATGCCATCGAGTGACGGCGCAACAGCCACGTATGTGGTCGCGCCGATGAGGATGAACCAGATTAGGTTGGCGAGGCCGAGGATTAGTTCAGCGCCCAGCGTGCCACCCATGAGCAAGCCCAGCGAGGTAAAGACGAATGTTCCCAGAAGCATGCCGAGGTAGGCCAACAGCCAGCCGCCGATTGACAGCTCTGCCCCCAGAGCGAGCCCCACGAGGCTGAACAGTATGTACTGCAACGTCACCGTGGTACAGACCGACACAATCTTGCCGGCGATAATGCCCCACGGTGGCACGCCTGAGGCACCGATGCGCTTCAGAGCTCCATAACGACGATCAAAGCCCACGGCAATTGCCTGCCCCGTAAACCCTGCAGACATGACGGAAATCGCCAATACCATGGGGAAGATGCGCTCGAGAGGATCATCGAGATCCAGCACAGGCACCATCACCAAACCAATGAGCATCGCCAACGGAATGATGATGGTGAGCAACATCTGCTCACCATGGCGCCAGAAGAGCTTCGTTTCCAACCGCGCCTGCGACATGACCAACTTCGCCATGTCCGAACGCTGCGGTGCCGGGGCGAAAGTGCCCTTTGCAAAGCGGGAGGCGTCAGACCTCGGTGCGGTAGTCATTAGCTCCTCATCTCCGTTCCAGTAATCTGCAAGAAGACATCTTCAAGCGATTGTGTCGCCTTACTCAGCGAAGTAATTAGCACTTCTTGCTGTTCGCAGCCCTGCGCCAGCACGGTCAAGGCACGCGGGGAAGCTTCACCAATCAGCGAAAACTCGCCGCCGCCAGAACGCTGCAGGCGCTGCTGAAGGCCGGCCTCGCTAAAGCTGCGGTTGATTTCATCGAAGTCAAGGTCGCCTCGAACGCTGACCTTCATGGCAGTGCTGGACGACGTCCCCTGGAGCGCCGACGCACCAGCGCTAGTAATCTCCTCGGTGGTGCCGGCCACAACTAAATGACCTCGGTCGATAATCGCAACGTCGTCGGCAAGCGATTCCGCCTCATCCATGAGGTGAGTTGTCAGAACCACGGTGACCCCATCACGCCGCAGAGACGAGATGAGATCCCAGACGGCCAAACGCGACTGGGCGTCCAGACCTGCCGTGGGCTCGTCCAAGAAGACCAGCTCCGGACGCCCGACCAGGGCGCAGGCAAGCGACAGTCGCTGCTGCTGACCGCCTGAGAGCCGGCGGTAGTTGGTCTTGCGGTGACGTTTTAGGCCCACAACTTCAAGGAGCCAGTCGGTATCCAGCGGGTTGGCGGAGTAGCTGGCAACGAGGTTCAGCATTTCGCCGACGCGGACACCGGGGTAGGCACCGCCGCCCTGGAGCATGATGCCAATGCGGCTGCGCAGTGCCGTGGTCTGAGTGACCGGATCGAGGTCGAGAATGCGAATTCGCCCCTGATCTGGCTTGATGAAACCCTCACACATTTCAACGGTCGTAGTCTTACCAGCACCGTTGGGGCCGAGGAGCGCAAGCACCCTACCTCGATCCAGGGAAAGCGAAAGGTCTGATACAGCCTCAACGTCACCGAATTTCTTCGTTACGTTCTCAAGGTGCAGAGCAGGAGAATTGGCAGCGTTATTCACGGTTAGTCAGTCTAATCTCACAGTTTTAATGAAGGCGAAATACCTTTGATCGCATCGAGTAAGCCAGTATGACGAACATGACTGCGACGAAGAATACCAACGCCAGTAGGTAAATCTGAGCGACGGTGCCCGGGGGCAGCCCCAGGCCGCGTGGCAGTACGACGAAACTGAAAATCGCTGAGTACAGAACCACGGCAATGCGAAATTGTACCCGGTTAGCCCATGCGGACAGCGGCACGATGGCCCACAGCAGGTACCAGGGGTGTACGACGGGGAAGAGAATCACTAGCGCGAACATCGCCAAGCCGTAGCCGCCCAGCGGATGAATGCGGCCACGGAACGTCGCCAGCAGCATGCGCAGGAGCCATGCGGCCACCAGCACTACCCCCATGCCACGGGTGAACAGCAAGGCGCTGTCGCTGATATCGCCAAGCCCCAAAAGCCTGCCGAAAAACCCAGCGATGATGCCGAGCAGAGTAGTCAGCGACATCCAACTGCGCACCGTTGCTGCGCCGCCCTGCGCGGTAATCCAGCCGAAGCCCAAACCCGTTCCCACGGAAACAACGACTGCCGTGACGACGGTTATTGCGCCCGTCACTACCGCTGAGAGAACCACGGCTTTCCAGGTGCTGCCAAACTTTCGGGCCAGCCACATGCCGGCAAAGCCGAGCGCCACAAAACCGGTGACTTTGACCATTCCAGCCAAGCTAATCAGCACAATGCCGCTTATGTACAGCGCCCAGGCCCTACCTCGAGTTTGATTTTCGCCTCCGATGGGGCCGGTCTCTGGCAGTTCATCCGGCACCATCGGCTGCGCCGGTCCGTGGATAGCGCGCATACACAACTCGAGGCCAACAAGCAGGAGTGCAAGCAGCAGCGCCTCGTTGTGGATGCCACCGACCAAGTGCAGCAATACCAGCGGATTGAGCGTGCCCAACCAGAGCGTGAACTGGGAACTAACCCCGCAACGGCGCCCCAGCTGAACCAGCGCCCAGGACACGACGAAAAGCGAAACGATAGCGACAAGGCGGTGTAAAAAAACAGAAGCAATCACGCCGTCACTGGTTATCTTCGCGATGACCCAGGCCACAGTGAGGGCAGTCGGGCCATACGGACTCGGTGAGTGCGACCAAATCAATGGCACTGACCGGGCCAGCGGATCGTTGGCCCCCAATAGATCAACGGGCCCAGCGAGGTAGGGGTCCATACCTCGCTCCACGATTGCCGCCTGCGCCAAGTAGGAATAAATGTCCTGTGTAAACAGGGGAGCGGTAAACACGAGCGGCAAGACCCACGCCGCGTAGGTGCGCACGAGCATCGGGGTGGTCACTGCGGTGACGCGAGTGCGCGCGCCTGCCAGAACAAAGGCGCCGACACCCAACCAGGCGGTAACCAGCATGCCAATGCCGACGAAGGTAACGATTGTCGTCGCCACCAACATTCGACCGAGGGCTAAGCCGAGCGGCGTGCTCCAAAACTCATTTCCAACCACCGGCGTTGCACCCGCGCCGATACCGGCGACCATAATAAAGATTGACCCGAGTGTGCCCAACCAGCGCAACCAGGTGAAGCGCCGGAGTTCTCGGTAATTAATGCGGTGTTGGAGCGGCTGCTCTGACCCTTGGTGGAGAGTTGCCGACCTGGAACCCGCCAGACCGATTTTCGGAATGGCGTCACGCACCCCGAGAGCGTCGTCAAAGGTGGACGAGCGGCGCGGGGTAGGTCGGTTAGTTTTCACAAGGTCACATAGTAGACGATTCGACACGCCGCAAGGGCGTTCTAATCAGCGTCGTTGCATTGATATTTAAATGCGTTGGACATTGCGACCCAATTACGACACAATTGTGTTGTCTAATACACCAGCGGTGCAAGTGGGATATTTGCCTCGCTGAGCCACCTAGACACCTTTTATAATCCAGCAGTCCAATCGCAGGAGGTGACTCACCAGTCATGACTGATCGGAAACCGACCGTCAATGACGGTGACACGCGCAAGCGCATTCTCCAACTGCTTCTGGAACACAACCCGGCATCTGCGACTTTTATCGCTGACACGCTGGGACTATCCGCTGCAGGCGTCCGCCGTCATATCGACATTCTGGTGGACGAAGGTCTTGCCGAAACCGCTCCGGCGCCCAGCACTGGGCCCCGTGGCCGAGGCAGGCCAGCAAAGTCCTATCGCCTGACAGATCGGGGTCGCGCTCGATTCGGGCACGCTTACGACGACCTTGCTAGTGCCGCTCTGACTGCACTGCGCAAGGCCGGCGGTGAGCAGGCAGTTGCCCAGTTTGCCCGTCAGCGCATTGATGACATTCTGCTCGGCGTCACCCCTGTGGGACACGACGCAGAGAAGGAAGAGGTCGTAGAGGCTGTCGTCGAGGCTTTTCGACGGGCCGGCTATGCGGCAACCATCAACCAGAACACTGGCGGCGTGCAAATTTGCCAGCACCATTGCCCAATTAGCCACGTGGCCTCCGAGTTCCCGGAGCTCTGCGCGGCGGAGCATGAAGCCGTTAGTAAATTATTAGGTCAGCACACCCAACCGTTGGCGACGATTGCCGATGGAAACGGTATCTGCACGACAAATATCCCACTCACTCCCGTAACAAAGACACTTACTGAATCGCCACAAGAAAGGAGCGGACAATGACCCTCGCCCATGAGAACTCCACCGACGTGGCTGAATCCACGAAGGCTGCCACTCCGCAGACTGACGAAGAGATTATTGAGTCCATTGGTGCCTACCAGTTCGGTTGGCACGACCCGGATACTGCTGGCGCTTCCGCGAAGCGCGGCCTGTCTGAGGCAGTCGTCCGCGACATTTCGGCTAAGAAAAACGAGCCGGAGTGGATGCTTGAGCGTCGCCTGAAAGCTTTGGAAATCTTCGACCGCAAGCCACTGCCCACCTGGGGCGCGGATTTGTCGGGCATCGACTTCGACAACATTAAGTACTTCGTTCGCTCCACCGAGAAGCAGGCCCAGACCTGGGAAGACCTGCCGGAGGATATTAAGAACACCTACGACAAGCTCGGCATTCCGGAGGCTGAGAAGCAGCGCCTGGTCGCAGGTGTCGCCGCTCAGTACGAGTCCGAGGTTGTCTACCACCAGATTCGCGAGGATCTGGAGGCCCAGGGCGTTATCTTCCTGGACACCGATACCGCTCTCAAGGAGCACCCTGAGCTGTTCAAGGAGTACTTCGGCACCGTCATTCCGTCTGGTGACAACAAGTTCTCCGCTCTTAACACCGCAGTTTGGTCCGGTGGCTCCTTTATTTACGTGCCGAAGGGCGTCCACGTGGACATCCCGCTGCAGGCATACTTCCGTATTAACACGGAAAACATGGGCCAGTTCGAGCGCACGCTCATCATTGTCGATGAGGATGCCTACGTGCACTACGTCGAGGGCTGTACCGCTCCGATTTACAAGTCCGACTCGCTGCACTCCGCTGTTGTGGAGATCATCGTGAAGAAGGGCGGTCGCTGCCGCTACACCACGATTCAGAACTGGTCGAATAACGTCTACAACCTGGTCACCAAGCGCACCAAGTGCGAAGAGGGCGCAACCATGGAGTGGATTGACGGCAACATCGGTTCCAAGGTCACCATGAAGTACCCGGCAGTGTGGATGACCGGTCCGCACGCCAAGGGTGAGGTGCTGTCCGTGGCTATGGCGGGCGAGGGCCAGTTCCAGGACACCGGCGCCAAGATGGTGCACATGGCTCCGCACACCAGCTCCAACATCGTATCCAAGTCCGTGGCTCGAAACGGTGGCCGCGCGGCTTACCGCGGTCTGGTACAGGTCAACAAGGGCGCCAAGCACTCCCACTCCAACGTTGAGTGTGACGCACTCCTGGTGGACACGATTTCGCGTTCGGACACGTACCCGTACGTGGATGTCCGCGAGGACGATGTCACCCTCGGCCACGAGGCAACGGTTTCCAAGGTCTCTGATGACCAGCTGTTCTACCTGATGAGCCGCGGTATCGAAGAGGAAGATGCAATGGCCATGGTCGTGCGCGGCTTTGTCGAGCCCATTGCCAAGGAGCTCCCGATGGAATACGCCCTCGAGCTCAATCGCCTCATTGAACTGCAGATGGAAGGTTCGGTCGGTTAATACCTATGACTACGACGATTAACAACGAAAACCAGGCTGCTCATAGCCGTCGCGTGCTGGCGAACAAGGGCGACGTTTTCTCATCCTTCAATGTGGAGGACTTCGCCGTGCCACACGGCAAGGACGAAGAGTGGAAGTTCGCACCGCTGCGGAAGCTGCGCGGTCTCCACAACGGCACCGCCGCAGATCCGGTTGCAGCCTCGATTTCGGTCGAGACTGCCGGTCAGGATAGCGTCGCTGTGGACGTCGTCAAGCGTGACGACGAACGCCTTGGTCGCGCCGGTGCCCCAACGGACCGCGTGGCAGCACAGGCGTACTCCAACTTCGACGATGCACACATCGTGACCTTCGCGAAAAACTCGGTTTCCAAGGATCCGGTCGTCATCGATATCGATGGTCCGGGCGAGGACAACGTGTCCTACGGCCACATCGTCATTGATGTGCAGTCCCACGCTGAGGCCGTCTGCGTGATTAACTACCGCGGCAGCGGCACGTTCGCGGACAACGTCGAGTTCGTGATTGACGACGGCGCCAAGCTGAGCGTCGTGACCATGGTGAACTGGAGCGAAGATGCAGTTCATGGCTCTGCGCACCACATTCGCGTCGGTCGCGATGCCACGCTGCGCCACACCGTCGCAACGTTCGGCGGCGAGGTTGTTCGTATCGTTCCACGCGTTGCCTTCACGGCACCGGGCGGCGACGTCGACCTGTTGGGCGTGTACTTCGCCGATGGTGGCCAGTACTTCGAAAACCGCATGCTGGTCGACCACGCTGTGCCGAACTGCCGCTCCAACGTCATGTACAAGGGCGCACTGCAGGGCGAGCCGAATGTCGCTCATCGTGAGGCCCGCACCGCGTGGGTGGGAGACGTGCTCATTCGTGCAGAGGCTACGGGCACTGACACCTACGAGCTCAACCGCAACCTGCTGCTCACCGAGGGCGCGCGTGCCGACGCAGTTCCAAACCTGGAAATTGAAACCGGTGAGATTGCCGGTGCCGGGCATGCTGCCACCGTTGGTCGCTTCGACGAGGAGCAGCTGTTCTACCTGCTCTCGCGCGGCATTCCGGAGATGGCAGCTCGCCGTCTGGTAGTACGTGGCTTCTTCAGCGAGGTCATCAACCTGATTCCGGTCGAGTCCGTTCGCGAGAAGCTCGAGCAGCTCGTTGACGAAGAGCTCAACACCGCTGGCTTCTAACCGCTTATCTTCTTTCTCACCCTTTCCGTCCTGTCTTCCCGATAGCACCGGGGGACAGGCCACTAACACCGATTAAAGGAAAAGATTTCACTATGAGCACTTTGGAAATCCGTAACCTCCACGCGCAGGTGCTGCCGACCGACGAGTCCGCCGAGCCCAAGGAAATTTTGAAGGGCGTCAACCTGACGATTAACTCCGGCGAAACCCACGCCGTGATGGGCCCGAACGGCTCCGGTAAGTCCACCCTGAGCTACACCATCGCCGGCCACCCGCGCTACGAAGTCACCGAGGGCGAGATTCTCCTCGACGGCGAGAACGTGCTGGAGATGAGCGTCGACGAGCGCGCTCGCGCTGGCCTCTTCCTGGCTATGCAGTACCCGGTCGAGGTCACCGGCGTATCCATGTCCAACTTCCTGCGCTCTGCAGCAACCGCTGTCCGTGGCGAAGCTCCGAAGCTGCGCCACTGGGTCAAGGAGGTCCGTGAGGCAATGGCTGACCTGGAGATTGATTCATCGTTCTCCGAGCGCTCCGTCAACGAGGGCTTCTCCGGTGGCGAGAAGAAGCGTCACGAGATTCTGCAGCTCGACCTGCTGAAGCCAAAGTTCGCCATCCTGGATGAGACCGACTCCGGCCTCGATGTCGACGCCCTGCGCGTCGTTTCCGAGGGCATTAACCGCTACCAGGATGAAAACGACGGCGGCATCCTGATCATTACTCACTACCAGCGCATCCTGAACTACGTGAAGCCGGACTTCGTCCACGTCTTCCACGACGGTCGCTTCATCACCTCCGGTGGCCCGGAGCTCGCAGACGAGCTGGAAGAGCACGGCTACGAGAAGTTCATCAATGCCTAATCCCGAACTGCTCAGCCCATCACTCCGCGAGGACTTTCCGATTCTGTCGCGCACTGTCCGCGACGGAAAGAAGCTGGTCTACCTGGACTCCGGAGCGACCTCACAGCGCCCGAAACAGGTCATCGATGCTGAGGTGGAGTTTCTGACTCATCACAATGCACCGGTGCACCGCGGCGCTTACGAGATTGCTGAGGAGGCCACGGATGCCTATGAGGACGCCCGTGAGGCGATTGCGTCCTTCATCGGTGCCGACTACGACGAGCTAGTCTTCACCAAGAACGCCACCGAGGCGCTCAACACGGTGGCATTCGTACTTGGCGACGACCGCGCGGGTGAGTACCAGGTTGGCGAAGGTGACGAGATCGTCGTCACTGAGCTGGAGCATCACGCGAACTTGGTGCCGTGGCAGGAGCTGGCTCGCCGCACTGGCGCGACATTGCGCTGGTACGGCGTGACTGAGGACGGTCGCATCGACATGGACTCGCTGGAGCTCAGCGAGAAAACCAAGGTTGTGGCCTTTACCCACCAGTCAAACGTCACCGGTGCAGTCACCGATGTGAAGGAAATGGTGCGCCGTGCTCGCGAGGTCGGCGCGCTGGTAGTCCTCGATGCCTGCCAGTCGGTGCCGCATATGCCTGTCGACGTCAAGGATCTCGATGTGGACTTCCTGGCGTTCTCCGGCCACAAGATGCTCGGACCAAACGGGGTCGGTGCACTCTACGGTCGCCGCGAGCTCCTGGAGGCTTTGCCGCCGTTCCTCACTGGTGGCTCGATGATTGAGGTCGTCACCATGGAGAAGACCACCTTCGCGGAGCCTCCGCAGCGCTTCGAGGCCGGCACCATGATGACCTCGCAGGTCGTCGGTCTCGGGGCCGCTGTGAAGTACCTGGATGCCATCGGTATGGATAAGGTGGCTGCTCATGAGCATCACCTGACCTCACTCGCGCTGGAGAAGCTGCAGGAAATTAACGGCGTAACCATCGTCGGTCCGACAACCCCCGAGCAGCGAGGCTCCGCTGTGTCCTTCAAGGTCGAGGGCATTCACCCTCACGACCTTGGACAGGTTCTCGATGACCAGGGCGTGTGCATCCGCGTCGGTCACCACTGCGCGTGGCCGATTCACCAGATCCTCAACGCCCAGTCGACCGCCCGGGCATCCTTCTACATCTACAACACGGAAGAAGACGTACAGGCGCTTGCCGACGCAGTGCGCTACGCCCAGAACTTCTTCGGTGTCACCCTGTAACTTTAAGAAAGGAGAAGGACATGAAGCTCGAGCAGATGTACCAGGAAGTCATCCTGGATCACTACAAGCATCCGCAGCATGCGGGTTTGCGGGAGCCTTTCAATACGGAAGTGCATCATGTCAATCCGTCGTGTGGCGATGAGCTCACGCTTCGAGTCACCCTGAACGACGACCTCACCGTCGTCGACGACGTCTCCTATGACGCCGTGGGCTGTTCTATCTCACAGGCCTCTACCTCAGTTATGGCTGAGGAAATTGTCGGCAAGACTGTCGACGAGGCCATGGCCAAGCTCGCCGAGTTCGAGAGAATGGTCACGTCCCGTGGAAAGATTGAGGGAGACGAGGACCTTATCGGCGATGGTATTGCCTTCGCTGGTGTGTCTAAGTACCCCGCCCGCGTAAAGTGCGCGCTTCTCGGTTGGAAGGCTTTTCAAGCCGCAACTGCTGAGGCTCTGACCAACGCTGCTGAAGGCAATGGTGTTGGTACCGCGACCGTAACCGTTCCCGCTGACGAGGAAGGCCATGACCATGACTGAACCAAACGCTTTTGACACCACCTCGCCCGCACAGCCTGACGCTGTTGAGGACGACGCCATGACCACTGGTGCTCCAATCGATGAAGGGGACGCGTACGAGTCCATCACCGTCCCTCCGGCACCGGAGCAGACCGAAGCTGACAACAAACTGGCCATTCAGGTTGAAGAGGCCATGTACGAGGTCGTTGACCCGGAGCTCGGCGTCAACGTCGTTGACCTCGGCCTGGTTTACGACATCTGGATCGAAGAGGGCGACGTTGCCGCTATCTTCATGACTTTGACGTCTCCGGCCTGCCCGCTGACCGATATGCTCACCGATCAGACTGCCTCTGAGGTCATGAAGATCGAGGGTATCCGCGACTTCCGCCTCAACTGGGTCTGGTCCCCGGCATGGGGTCCGCACATGATTACCGAGGACGGCCGCGAACAGATGCGCGCTCTGGGGTTCTCTGTCTAGACGATTTGCTTGGGCAATCTGTCTAGGTGATTTGTCTTGGCGGTCTCTATAGCCGCCCCACGTTAAAAGTGCTTGGCGACGGGCTTCTTGCTGGTTTGGCCAAGCACTTTTTCGTTTCTCTTGGGTTAGTGACTGCGTTTATGGCTGGCTGCGGTGAGTCAATCAGAGTTACTGACCCCGCTTATAGCAAAAATGGCCCGAAAAATGGCATGAAAGTGCCATAAACTCGCACAGTTTCACACGTGCAGCCCGTATTCACATTTGCAGCCCGAAGTTTTTGGGGTTGTCCAATCTGGAATTAAAAGCGACCCCGCTTGGCACTGATAAGTGCCAAGCGGGGTCGCTATTGTCTTCGACTGCTAATCCAAGTCGTGAGAGTTAGATACGAGATGCATTAGCTATTCACAGCCATTCGCAGCTATTCGCGGCTCATGTCTGCCGCGGCCGGGTCAATCAGCTTGGACCCCGTGACCTTCTTATGGATAAACCACAGCAGCACGAAGACTGGAATACCCAGGTACGGAGTGAGGATAGCGAAGATATTTTCACCAGTGCGAATTGGATCAAGAGCCTGTCCGGCCACCACGAAGAAGCACATGATCAGTGCCAACACGGCACCAGCGGGGAAGAAGCTCGCTTGGTAGGGAAGAGAGTCAAGTGGGATGTTCTGGGCCTTCAGACACTTTCGGAAACGGTAGTGACTGAAAGAGATACCAAACCAGGTGATAAAGCCCGCGAGCGCAGATAGCGTCAGCAAGAAGGTGTAGGCCACACCATCGCCCACCAGGGAGGTAATGAAACCTGCCATGCCAATGACAGTGGTGGCGATCAAAGCACGCAGCGGAACGCCGTGACCAGCGATCTTACCGAAGTAGCGCGGTGCGTGCCCCTGGCGAGCCAGAGAGAACAGCATACGAGTGGACACATACATACCGGAGTTACCTGCGGACAGCACCGAGGTCAGAATTACGGCGTTCATCAGTCCTGCGGCAATGGCAATACCAGCGCGTTCGAATACGAGAGTAAACGGCGAGATAGAGATATTGTCTTCGGCGGCGTTCAGCAGATGCGGATCCGTGTAAGCAATGAGGAAACCGATGACAGCGATGGCACCGATGTAGAACAGCAGAATGCGCCAGAAGATTGTGCGAATCGCACGCGGGATGGTGCGTTCAGGATCCTCAGCCTCACCTGCCGCAACACCAACCATCTCGGTGCCCTGGAAGGAGTAGCCGGCCACAACGAAAACAGTCAGCAGTCCCATTCCGCCATTGACGAACGGTGCGTCGCCCGTGGTCCAGTTTTCGAAGCCAGGGGAGGCCCCACCCAAGATGCCGAAGATCATGCCGATGCCAAGAATCAGGAAGACAACGACGGTGATGACCTTGATAGTCGCAAACCAGAACTCACCTTCGCCGAATGCACGTGCAGACAGGGCATTCAGACCGAACAGAATCGCTAGGAAGAGCGCGGACCAGATAATTGAGGGCACGTCCGGGAACCAGTAGCGCATCACCAGCGCAGCAGCGACGAGCTCGGCGGCCACAGTAATCGCCCAGTTAAACCAGTAGTTCCAGCCCATGGCAAAGCCGAAGGACTCTGAGACATATCGGCGACCGTACTCCTGGAAGGAACCGGGCACCGGCAGGTAGGCAGCCATTTCGCCGAGTGACTGCATAACCAGCCACACCATGATGCCGATAAGAGCGTAAGCGATCAGCGCACCGCCCGGTCCGGCCTGCGAAATGGTTGCTCCAGAGGCTACGAACAGGCCCGTACCAATAGCACCACCGATAGCAATCATATTCAGGTGGCGGGCTCTCAGCCTGCGCTGAAGCTTGTGGTTGTGTGAGGAAGTCTCCTCAGATTGCGTCGAAGTCATTCACTTATCATAAGCGTTTGCACTCCTGTGAGTACAAAATCCACACCGCTTTAATTGTTGGTATCACCCCACAAATCGGCTGGCACATATACACCCTGTCAACGATTTCGCCATTTTCCAGGTCCCCGTATAAAACCGGCGATGAGTTTTCCACACGTTCTCGGACTCATTTTCAGCAAAGGCCCGGCGACTTTCGCCATGGCACAAAGCGTCATCAGTGGGGACGTCCCTATCAAATAGGCGAACACGTCTTTCTCCGGCAACGAAAAGAATGCCCGAAAAAACTCGCTCGTCTGTCGGGCATCGAATCCCAGCAACGCCGCTAATCCACGCTCGCGCAGCCATCGTTGTACGCGCATGCTTAACGACGTCCCCCGCGACCGGCTTCCCCTCTTTTCCATATCGGCCAAGAAGCGATCGGCATCTTCGATAACCGAACCCACCGAGTAACCGGTGGCAGGATGCATCCAACCACCAGCAAAGCCGAAGAGGGTACCCATGGATGGCCGATTGCGCGTCAGGTCACGGCGGTGAGAGGGCAAGTTTGCAAGTAGGGGAAAAGACACTACTTCTTCGTCCGTGGCCAAATCTTCCGAGAGCCCTAGGGACTTCAATCGTGCACTTTGGCGGTTACGCAGCAGCGCTAGAAGTGCGGAGTCATCCACCTCACCGCCGCTCCCGACTGTCGCACCGGTTTCGCTGAGATACCCGCCAACCAAAGGAGTCGGGGTAGCGAGAATGGTCTCTTCAATAAGGAAGGTGCGGTCATCCAAGAAGATGCGATAGGAAAAACTAGCGGGCTCTGAATCCGACGACTCCGGGTCGGCTGGAGTGAAGTCCATAAGAACTGCTCGGCGGTGGTCGCTGGGGACGTCGTCAAGCGAAAAGATGTGCCCAATGGCGAGCTGACGTACCTGACCGCCTCGCCCGACTGCGGCGTGAGTGCGCCCGGTGGTGACAATCGTAATGTCCGCACTCGTGCTTTCGAGGTCGGTGAGCGCGCGGCGTTCGATGCGGAAACCGCCCAGTTTTTGCAGGCAGTCCTTATTAATAACGCCGTAGGCACGGGTGAGCTGACGTTCCCTGCCGTCCGCAAGGATGACGCTGGGGCGAAAAGTGGCGGCGAGGAAGTCGCTGGGCAGCCAGTCGGGGAGTTGGTCGCACCACAGGCCGATTGTCGAGGGCAGCGTGCCACCGGCGGGATCGTAGGCGGTGACGTCCCAGCCGTGAGCGGAGGCGCGGTGGGCGACGATTCGGCCGGCGGGCCCGAGGCCGACGACGGAGGCGGTCACGGGAATTGAAGTCATAACTGGTAGGCTACTCGTTCGTGATTGTGACCCATGACCTTGAAGTCCGCGTCGGCGCCCGTACCCTGCTTACTGCGCCGGGTGAGCAGCTGCGCGTCCAGCCGGGAGACCGGATTGGACTCGTTGGGCGAAATGGTGCTGGCAAGACAACGACTATGCGCATTCTCTCCGGCGAGACTGAGCCCTATGGTGGTTCTGTGGTTCGCTCCGGATCAATCGGTTACCTGCCGCAGGATTCGCGCGAGGGCAATATCGACATCCCTGCCCGCGACCGTGTGCTGTCTGCGCGAGGCCTTGACCAGATTCGCCGCAGGATGGATCGCCAGCAGGAGATTATGGAGACCGCGACCACCGAGACGAAGCGCGATGCGGCGATTCGGAAGTTTTCGCGTCTCGAGGAGCGCTACCACGACCTCGGCGGCTA
This sequence comes from Corynebacterium vitaeruminis, assembly GCF_001054325.1. Taxonomy (GTDB): domain Bacteria; phylum Actinomycetota; class Actinomycetes; order Mycobacteriales; family Mycobacteriaceae; genus Corynebacterium; species Corynebacterium vitaeruminis_A. Next base: position 106,139 of record NZ_JVVM01000006.1, read on the forward strand.
CGAGGCGAACGCCGAGGCAGCACGTATTTGTGACGCGCTGGGGTTGCCGGAGCGCGTTCTCGACCAGCCGCTGAAGACGCTCTCGGGCGGTCAGCGCCGACGTGTCGAGCTCGCACAGATTCTCTTCGCCGCTACCGAAGGCTCGGGCAAATCTGCCACGACACTGCTTCTCGACGAACCGACGAACCACCTTGATGCGGACTCGATTACCTGGCTGCGTGAATTCCTCAGCAAGCATGAGGGCGGGCTAATTATGATTTCGCACGACGTTGAGCTGCTAGAGGCCGTGTGTAACAAGGTTTGGTTCCTCGATGCCGTGCGCGCCGAAGCGGACGTGTACAACATGGGCTGGAAGAACTATCTTTCAGCCCGTGCGACCGATGAGGCTCGCCGTCGTCGGGAGTTCGCCAACGCGGAGAAGAAGGCCAGCGCACTGCGCAAACAGGCTGAGAAACTTGGCGCGAAAGCTACGAAGGCGCGTGCGGCCAAGCAGATGGTGGCCCGCGCTGAGCGCATGATGGACAGTCTCGACGAGGTCCGCGTCGAGGACAAGGTCGCCCACATTTCCTTCCCAGAGCCCGCACCGTGTGGCAAGACTCCGCTCAACGCCACGGGGCTGACCAAGATGTATGGTTCGCTGGAGGTCTTCGCTGGTGTTGATCTCGCGATTGACAAGGGCTCCCGCGTAGTCGTCCTTGGATTCAACGGTGCTGGTAAGACAACGCTGCTAAAGCTGCTTGCCGGAGTGGAGCGCACCGATGGCGAAGGCGGCATCGTCTCCGGACACGGCCTACGCATCGGCTACTTCGCCCAGGAGCACGACACCATTGACCCGGACAAGACTGTCTGGGAAAACACTGTCTATGCCTGCCCAGACGTCAACGAACCGCAACTGCGGAGCCTGCTCGGTGCCTTTATGTTCTCCGGCGACAAGCTGCAGCAGCCCGCGGGAACGCTCTCCGGTGGTGAGAAGACACGCCTGGCGCTGGCGACACTGGTTAGCTCCCGCGCAAACGTCCTGCTTCTCGACGAGCCCACTAACAACCTCGACCCGCAGTCCCGCGAACAGGTTCTCGACGCGCTGCGCACCTACACGGGTGCCGTCGTGTTGGTCACCCACGATCCCGGTGCGGTCAAGGCACTAGAGCCCGAGCGCGTCATCGTGCTTCCCGACGGCACGGAAGACCTCTGGAGTGATGACTACATGGAAATCGTCGAGCTGGCTTAGGCCGGATCCATCGGTCCCGGCAGGTAACCGTCCTGCTGGGCGAGCCTGTACATCTCCGACTTGTTGAGGCTGTTTTCGGCCCTGCCAGCAGCCGCATACTTGGCTCGAATGCGGCCCAGGTAATCCAGCACGGTATTTGGTGTCAGACCTGTCATCGAGGCGACTCGCTTCGTCGACTCACCGGAAGCGTAAAGCTCCAGCACTTCGCGCTGGCGTTCTGACAGATCGACAGAGTCGAGCAGGGGATCGGAGTCAACCACCGATGCCCACTCTGTAGTCAGCGCGCCCTTACCGAGGGCTGCCAGCCGTACTGCAGACACGATTGTTTCCGGAGTTTCCGACTTCTGCACAACCCCCATCACCCCGGTCCGCACTGCTTTTCGGACGAGGTACGGGCTTTCAGCCGACGAGAGGATGAGCACGTGATCGGTGACCAATTCCAGCGAGAGCACGTTCTGAGCGGGATCTGAATTATCCGCCAGCCGTAAATCCAGCACGACCACATCCAGGCGGTCATCGGTGCCCACATCAGCCAGTAGTTCCGGCACCGTTTGATAACAGCCAACGAGCTCGAAGTCCGGCTCGGCCGAAAGCAGTGTTTCAAGCCCCTGCAAAGTCAAGGCGTGATCATCAATCGCAGCAACGCGGAGCAGACGATCCGACTGCGCGCTGTAATCCCCGATGTTGTCGGAGTCAATCGCAGCCGACACATCGATGGAAGCATTGCTCATACCCGCAATATTCTCCCTACTCACGTGACATCACTATCCTCTCACCGGTTTCATCAAACCTTTGCACTCCATTGTCATCAGAAATGGATGCAAATGCACGTCTGCCCGGCGGTAATAGGCGGATTGTTACCGAACCTTCCTCCGCGTTATCGATTGCTTTGAGAAAGTTCGGCATCAACTTAGCCACCGCAGAATCATCGTCGACAAGCGGAATACGGCGTACATCGGTGCCGTCGGAAACGACCTGCGTGTGATTTCGGTCGTCGAGGAGGCGAACGTGAACACCTCTGGCCCGTGCGTCCCACACCGCTTGATGAAGTGCTCCGTCATTCAGGTGCGGCGAGCGTAAAACGTCTCGGAGAAGCTGTTCGGTAAGGCGTGCACGCAATTGCAGCCGCGGAGTCGGTTTGTCCAGGACTGCAGCGGCACTGAATACGGGGCCGACCCGGCTCTGCAGCCATTCGTAGTTACTTTGGCTGCTGAGTTCGTATTCTTTGGCGGCGCCGGCAGCATACAGCGCACGATTATAGTCTTGAATAGACTGCGGCACAGTGCGCATGAAAAACCGAACCATGATGGACGTCAAAATTCCGGCGACCAGCATCACAGAACGGGCAATCAGGTCAAGACCGGAAATACTGATGTGGTTCGAATCCGTGGGGGCGAAGGGGAAGAATTTGAGTAGCTCCACTAAGATTGCGCCGCCGAGCACTGAATTCAGCGCGATCCAGGGGCGGCCTCGAATGGCAAGCAACGCCGCGGCAAAAGAAATGAAGCTAAAGTGCCAAAAGTACGACCATTCCAAATAGTTCGGAATTGGCTGATAGAGACCAACCACCGCTAACACGACAATAGTGACACCAATAATAATTCCGCGGATCAGCGGTAATTGAGAATGGCGACCATACATAAGTATGCCGAGAAGACCAATTGCCAACACCAAACTGATTTGCCCCGCCGTGGTAAATAATTGTTCATTACTCACTAGAACCATGAACAAGGTACCAACGATCGTGCCGTAGAACTGCCAGGAAAAAACGATTGACATCCCCATGAGGTCATACGAGGATGTTGTATGGGCGGAGGGATCGACAACATCTTCCTCTTCCACAGGAGAGGTATTACCGTGCCATTTCAGGATGACCTGAGTACCCTTCCCAGGCTTTGAATTAATGTAGGCGTCTCCACCGCGAAGGGCCTCCATTCGCCCCTTAACGCTTAACCGAATACCTGCACGATGTGGGTCAATTTCTTCAGGGTCAAACCCTGTGCCATCGTCCCGAAAATCAATGGAGACCTCACCTGAGACGACACGGATGTGGCACTTCTTTTCCGCAGTGGTACCAGCATGATGTTTGGCGTTGTTTGCCACCTCAGTTGCCGCTAACAAGAACGTATTAGCAACTTCACCCGGCAGACGAACAGGGCCACCCTCTTCGTTGGTATCTAGTGTTACCGAGATGTCAGGACTTACCGACATCAATTGAGCCCGTACAGACTCCGCAAAAGTTCTCCCACTTACTGTTTGCCGAGGCGAGAAAAACAAACCCGTCTGCTCGTCTAGCGAGAAGTCAATCTTAGAACCCTTACCGATAGCTGACAGCGCTGCTAACACATAGTCGTGGACGTAGGCGTTGAAATTACTCATCGCCTCACCGCGGACACGCATCCGCTCAGCTCTCTCGTTGACCTTTCGAGAGTTCTCGTAGGTGTAGTCAATTAGCCTTGCGACCGGTTGTGCGGAGCCCGCAATAATTACAAATGGAAAAGTATTGATGAGATTGAACCCGACATCAGACAACATGTCGAGCCAAAATGTGTGCCCGAGCAACCAAGAATTGATTACAGCGATAAGTCCAGGAACAAATACCATGACGGACAAACTGATATGTAGAGGTACCGTCAGTGCAAACGCAGCGAGTGCCAACCCAGAAAATGGGCTATACCAGAGCGCATTTCCAACTGGATTATGTGGAATGTCCCAGTATGTTGATACCACCATGAGGAAAACCAGCATGATGTACATCGGTACACGTAGCGCGGTGATGAGGCCCCGCCGAGTATTATTCACCACTGCCCAAATCAGCAACATATCGCTGAGAATTAAAACGAGCAGTGACGCAAAAGGGAACCAGTGGCTCCGAAAGTTTTCCAGTGGGACAGAACGAATAACCGATTCAATCTGCCACAGGAAACCAGTGACGGCAATAATCACTGCACCGGATCGAAGCACAGACATTTCAATTGATGGAGACTGCCCGGCAAGTGCCGAATCGGGATTCCACCGAGCCATGCGACAACCACATTCCTCTTTGTTTATTGCCACTAAATAAAGTTAATTAGTCTCTACGCGCGACATGAAGCCGGGCAAAATTCTGGAGAATACGTCCACTTCGACCGACATCCAACTGGCGCGCGGCAGACACCGCCTCCAGGTCTGTTCCTGGTAGATAATAACCTTGATTCGCATAAATCTGTAGACGCTGTGCAAACGTGTTGGCATCTAATTCCGGATGAAACTGCGTCGCATATGCATTGCGGCCCAGCCGAAACATCTGCACCGGGCAGTTCTTTCCGGTTGCTAGTAGCGTAGCGTCGCCGGGGAGCTCTTCAATGGCTTCCTTATGGCCTACAATGGCGTGAAAGTTCGTCGGCAAGCCTTCTAGAATTGGATCCGATTCGCCGTCCGGGGTTGCAGCAACTTCAATTACAGCTGCTTGCTCACCATGCTTGCGGGAGACTCGGCCATGTCCAGCGGTACCGAGCAGCCCGACGCCATAACAAGCTCCGAAGAAAGGGAAATCTCGCTCGAGCACTTCGGCCAGCAAATCATCGAACCAGGCTTCGACCTCCTTCTGCAGATAACCCTTTTCTTCATCGGAGGCGTTAAAGGGGCCTCCGCCAACGATTACGCCCGAGTAATTGTCGAGGTTCAGGGTGACCGGGCGTGACTGCTCTAGGCGAATTTGATGCAGCTTTGCCGGAGCTAGTCCACATGTCCTGGCAAATGAGAGATGCTCAGCGTGCGCTGCGGGATCTTCACCACGTGTGGAAAGCAAGAGGAAGGGCTTGGCGGAAGTAGACATTGCGGGAAAGGTTTCGTGGAAGGGAATCTGAGGGGAGGGAGGCTACTGCACCATTAGCATGCTTGGGTTGGCTGCATGTGTGCAGACGTGCATAAAACGCGGAATAATCGATGCGACGGCCTGGAGGTCGACATCGGATACGATCGCCCTAATCGCCTCGACTTCTTCCGGATCAAAGTAACCGACATCGGTGTAGAAAGACATTCTGCGCAATAGTCCGTTGGCATTCATCTCCGGATGAAACTGGGTAACCCAGTTATTCGATCCGATTGAGTACATCTGCACCGGACAGGTTGGGCCTGAGGCAAGCAGGGTTGCGTGCTTAGGAAGTTCCGCAACGGATTCCTTGTGACCAGTCAACGCGTAGAAAAACGGAGGTAAGACCGAAGCCACCGGATCCTGAGCAGCGGCTGCGGTGAGCTCCACACGGGTGGGACCTGCTATTTCTCCGTAACGCAGGTTAACCAAGCCCCCGGAGGTAAAGGCCGTGTAGCTAGCGCCGTAGCAAATGAGCAGTGCGGGGACTGGACTCCGGAGTACGTCGTAAAGCACGTCGTGCGAATACTTCTGCAGGTCCGAGTGCTCAAGGTCAGTGACGTTAAAAGGGCTGCCGCCGACGAATACACCGTCATAGGAGGTCAGCTCGGGCAATTTAGCGCCGACAGCGTCGATGGTAAATAAATCCAGCTGGCTGGGTGCAAGCCCGGTGGAATCCAGAAAGTCCTGGTACTCGGCTTGACCCGCACCATCGGCGGGGCGGAGCGCCACCAACAAAAACTTACCCACACTCATAAATAGACAGCTTAGTTCATACAGAGCGGAATCTTTGCATCGGCACCGGTCAAACGGGGTAAATGCCGCCATAAAACCGAAACCCGCTCCCGTATTAGGGGAGCGGGTAGGACGGAGCGTTATCAAAGCCAGCCTGAACGGCTAGTCCTTGCGCCGTAAGCTGTCTTCAACTAAATCAAGCACGGAATCCAATTCGTCGACAGTGCGACCAGATGCCAGACGAACGATGATGCCATCGAGCATCAACTCGAGATAAAGCTGCATCGTGCGAACCGAAAAGTCCGAGCGTAGGGAGCCGGATGAGGCAGTCTGGGTTAATCGGTTAGCGACAGCGTCATCCAATTGATCCTGATGGCCCAGCCATTGGTCCTTAAACTCCGGATCGCTGCGAAGACGACGGGCAATCTCGAGGCGAGTCCCCAGCCAGCCATGCTTTTCTGGGTTCGCCACGATATCACGCATGACCTCCACTAATCCCGAAGACTCCGCGACTTCCGCCATATTTGCGGCATCCTCTTCGGCCAAAGCCAAGAACAGACCTTCTTTGGATCCAAAGTGATGGAAAATGGCGCCGCGAGACTTTCCGGTAGCGGCTTCCAAGCGGGAGACGGTTGCGCCGTCGTAGCCAAATTCTGCGAAGCACTGCCGAGCGCCGTCGAGAATCTCGTGCCGTCGTTGAGCTAAATCCTGATTACTCACTTTTGGCATAAGGAAACTCTTTTCTTGCCGGCGACGCCCAGGGGCATATTTCACTGCATGACATGGCAACGCTATTTCTTTGCTTTCTTTGCTTCCCAGGCCTGGCCTCATCCTGGCTCAGGGTAGAGAAGCCTGAGGCCGGCAGGGCGCTAGCCCGCGGGCTAGCGCGACCTACCGGCCTCTAGAAGCGCTGCTTGCAATAAGCCCTAGCACGCACGAGTCAAAGGGAGATTAGTTGCCCTTGATCATGTTGCGCAGGACGAACTGCAGAATACCGCCGTGGCGGTAGTAGTCAGCCTCACCAGGGGTATCGATGCGGACAACAGCGTCGAAGTCGAAGGACTCGCCGTTTTCCTTGGTAACAGTGACCTTGACGTTCTTCGGGATGGAGCCGTTGTTGAGCTCCTCCAGACCGGCAATGTCGAAGGTCTCAGTGCCATCGATGCCCAGGGACTTCCAAGACTCACCCTCCGGGAACTGCAGCGGGACAACGCCCATACCGATGAGGTTCGAGCGGTGAATACGCTCAAAGGACTCAGCGATGACAGCCTTGACGCCCAGCAGCAGGGTACCCTTAGCGGCCCAGTCACGGGAGGAACCGGTGCCGTATTCCTTACCACCAACAACGACCAGCGGAGTGCCAGCCTCCTTGTAGTTCATGGCAGCGTCGTAGATGAATGCCTGCGGACCACCCTCCTGGGTGAAGTCGCGAGTGTAACCACCGGTGACGCCGTCAAGCAGCTGGTTCTGCAGACGGATGTTAGCGAAGGTACCGCGAACCATGACCTCGTGGTTACCACGACGGGAACCCAGGGAGTTGTAGTCCTTGCGCTCAACGCCCATGGAGTCGAGGTACTGAGCAGCCGGGGTGCCCGGCTTAATGGAGGATGCCGGGGAAATGTGGTCGGTGGTCACCGAGTCACCCAGAGCTGCGAGGACGCGAGCACCCTTGATGTCGGAAACCGGTGCCGGCTCCATTTCCATCTCATCAAAGTACGGTGCCTTGCGGATGTAGGAAGACTTGTCGTCCCAAGCGAAGGTCTTACCCTCCGGGGTCGGCAGGTTCTGCCAGCGCTCGTCACCAGCAAAGACGTCCTTGTAGTCCTCGTCGTAGAGCTCGGAGGAGATGGAAGCCTCGATGGTGGCCTCAATCTCTTCAGTGGACGGCCAAATATCACGCAGGAAGATGTCGTTGCCCTCTGCGTCCTGACCCAGAGCGTCGGTCTCGAAGTCGAAGTCCATGGTACCGGCAATAGCGTAAGCGATAACCAGGATCGGGGAGGCCAGGTAGTTCATCTTCACGTCAGGGGAGATGCGGCCTTCGAAGTTACGGTTACCGGACAGAACTGCGGTAGCAGCCAGGTCGGCCTCGTTGATGGCGGAGGAAATCTCAGCCGGCAGCGGACCGGAGTTACCGATACAAGTTGCACAACCGAAGCCGGACAGGTAGAAGCCCAGAGCCTCGAGGTCCTTCCACAGGTCAGCGCGCTTGAAGTAGCCGTTGACAACCTGGGAACCCGGAGCACAAATGGTCTTGACCCACGGCTTTGCATGCAGGCCCTTCTCGACAGCCTTACGTGCCAACAGACCAGCGCCAACCATGACCGACGGGTTGGAGGTGTTGGTACAAGAGGTGATGGAAGCGATAGCGACCATACCGTGGTCGAGCGTGTACTCGCCGCCCTTCGGGGAAGTGACGGTAATTGGGGAGCTCGGGCGACCTTCAGCGCTGTCAGCAGCGGACTCGCCGTGACCCTCGCGGGACTCGTTGTAGTCTGCAGCCAGCTCGGAAGTCGGTGCGGAAGCCTTGACAGCGCCCTTAATCTCGCCGTCGGAGTAGTTGTGCAGGTCCTTACGGAACTGTTCCTTGGCGGAAGCCAGCTCGATGCGGTCCTGCGGACGCTTTGGACCAGCGATGGACGGAACGACGGTGGACAGGTCCAGCTCGAGGTACTCGGAGTACTCGGCCTCCGGAGTGTTCTCGTCCAGCCACATGCCCTGAGCCTTGGCGTAAGCCTCGACGCGCTCCAGGGTCTCCTTGTCACGACCAGTCAGGGCCAGGTACTTGACAGTCTCATCGTCAATCGGGAAGATTGCGGCGGTGGAGCCGAACTCCGGCGACATGTTACCGATAGTTGCACGGTTAGCCAGCGGCAGCTTGGAGACACCAGCGCCGTAGAACTCAACGAACTTGCCGACGACGCCGTGCTGGCGCAGCATGTCGGTGACGGTGAGCACAACGTCGGTTGCGGTAACGCCCGGCTGAATGTCGCCAGTCAGCTTGAAGCCAACGACGCGCGGGATAAGCATGGAAATCGGCTGGCCGAGCATTGCGGCCTCAGCCTCAATGCCACCAACGCCCCAGCCCAGGATGCCCAGACCGTTCTGCATGGTGGTGTGAGAGTCAGTACCAACACAGGTGTCCGGGTATGCCAGGCCGTTGTTCTCGAAGACAACGCGGGCCAGGTACTCGATGTTGACCTGGTGGACAATGCCAGTTCCCGGAGGAACAACGCGGAAGTTGGAGAATGCGCCAGTGCCCCAACGGAGGAACTTGTAGCGCTCATCGTTGCGCTGGTACTCAATCTCGACGTTCTTAGCCAGAGCGTCTTCACTACCGAAGGCCTCGATGATGACGGAGTGGTCAATGACCATCTCAGCCGGGTTCAGCGGGTTGACCTGATCCGGGTCGCCGCCGAGAGTCTTAACAGCCTCACGCATGGTAGCCAGGTCAACGACACAGGCGACACCAGTGAAGTCCTGCATAATAACGCGAGCAGGGGTGAACTGAATCTCGATCGACGGATCAGCGGAAGGAACCCAGTTGGCGACAGCCTGGATGTGCTCCTCAGTGATGTTGGCGCCATCTTCGTTACGCAGCAGGTTCTCACCGAGAACCTTCAACGAGTAAGGCAGCTTCTCCATACCCGGCACAGCATCGAGAGCGAAGTAGTCGTAGGACTTGTCTCCGACCTCAAGCTTGCGCAGGGCGTTGAAAGAGTTCTTGCTTTCAGCCACAGTCAGCTCCATTTCTATTCGGGTGAATTGTCGCCTTCACTAGAGAGCCGGCACTCGAATTTCGGCACTCCACAAGGCACAGGTGCGATCACGCCGCCCCTTATCAACCAATTAAAGCAATAATCACGACGCGGGGCACACAAGCCCACGCACACGTTTTTAAGGAAGCGTTACCGTCCTTAAGTCAACAATAACAGTACGAACGTTCTGTATGTAGATTGTCCGCGGCGCGCCGAGACAAGCTACCCCCGTTCACGCCCAAAACAGGCCATTATAGATGGGACAAACGAAGCAGAATCTCCGCCAAATTGGGGCGCGTGGAAATCATTTTCACGCAAAGTGGGAGCACGATACGGAAGGCCATTAATGAATACGCCAGCAAATTCACAAGCAGCTAAAGAAACCGTCGACAAAGTGGTGTCCCAGCTACGCACCGACAACATCGTGACAACTAACCCGAAGCTGCGAGAAGCGGTCCAGCCAATCGTCGATGATGCCGCAAATCGGGGGGTACCGAATTTCAATATCATCTACCTAGATAGCGAAAATATTTACCCCGTCGGCAAACAAGAGGACACCGACATCTTTTCCTTTGCCCGACAAGTAGCAGACCAGGTCGGTGGAACCACCGTCGTGCGGACCCCAGGCAATGTAGCCACTGCATCCGAGGATTTCCCGCGCGCCGCTATTACGCGCGCCGACTACGCCATGATGGACACCCCACGGGATTATCCAGCCGGCCTTGACTCCTACCTACACGAGCTCACTAGCTACACGGTTCCATGGACCATCTACAGCCTCATCGCCGGAGCCATTATCGTCGCACTTTTCGTAGGGCTGACACTCCACTGGATTCGCACGCGCCCTACTACCTAAGGCCCCGCTTTACGACGGCCCCTGCAACCTGCCACCTAACCGAACGCAACCACCTCTCAGTTTTCGTGCCCACAGAAGAGATGGCATCACTGCCCCAGAAACTGATAGCAGCGGAGTAATTAGCCCCTATCTGAATTAGATATCGCTATTGCAGTCGACGCAGTTGTGTCAACACTTTCATGAAGGTCAAGCTTCCACGCTTGACCTTTTTTATGTCCATTATCCAAGACGGGAGACTCGAGAACTCTGGCACGCCGGCGTGTCGCCTAATAGTGACATAATTCACATTGAAAATCGAGGGTCTCCATAACTGCAGGCCACGGCATATAACGAAACGATTACAAAGTGAGGGGCAGTTGGTAATTTTGTTACTTATGTTTTTTTAGAGCTTTTTGACCCGTAAAGTGCTCCGTGATGCCAATAGTGGACTCAAGCGTCCAGTATTGACCAAAGAAATCCCGCGGGAGCGCCGCTGTTGTTTTTGGTTCTTGTTTCGGTTCGTCGTTTTGCGGAGTTCCGCCCGAGACTGGAGGACAACAAAGGGAAGATATCCAACGATGGGGAAGTCGCTGGTATCTAATCCAAGGCGTTAACGCACCCATAGGAGAAATGTAGGAGTAACGCGGTGCCGAGTAATCGTAAAGTCCGTGCATCATATTGGACTCGTCCAATTGCCGGTATTATCACGGCGGGTCTTCTGGCGACGAACACTCAAGTCGCAGTTGCACAACCTCTAAATCCGAGCGATGCCCAGATCCGCCAAGCGCGCGAGGCTGCCTCTAATGCTGAGTCATACTTACAGTCTCTGGTAGCCGAGGTGACTTCCAGTGAGCGTCGAGTAGCTGACCTCGAGCTACGCATGGGCACGCTCCGCGAGGATGTCAACAAGGCAATGGTGGATCTCGAAAACGCCCGGGCTGCTGCCGACCGTGCTCGTGTCGCCGTCGACGAGGCACGCACCCACCTCGACCGCTCCCGCGCTGAACTGGCTAGCGCCCAAAAGCAGTTCAATGAACTCGCACGCACCATCATGCGCCAGGGCCGCTCCAACGGCTCCATCCTCGAGGGCGCTCGAGATGCATCTGAGGCTATTAACCGCCTCTCTGCCTTGCGTCGCGAAGCTGATCGTCAAGAACAGACCGTTGACTCTCTCGATAAGAATCGAACCGAGGCTGCGAACCAGGAGTCCACGCTGCGTAAGAAGAGCGACGAGGCTCAGCAGGCGGAAGCCACCGCAAACCAGCGCAACACCGATGCACAGAACGCTTACTCTGAGGCGAATCAGGAGCTTCAAAAGGAGCAGGCTGATTACCAGCAGGCTCAGATTGACCGCGATGCAGCAAAGGCTTCTCTGGAGGCAGCCCGTAACGCGGTCAACGAGCTGAACTCGCAGCGACAGGATTATGAGAACGAGCAGGCTCGCAAGGAAGCGGAAGACGCCGCTGCCAAGAAGGCCGCTGAGGAAGCAGCAGCGAAGACGCGTGCTGAGGCTAAGACGAACCAGGACGAAGAGGATTCCTCATCTGATTCCGCAGATGAAAGCTCAAGCTCCACGGGTTCTACAGGCTCTACGGGTTCGACCGGTTCTACCGGCTCCACGGGTTCTACGGGTTCTACCGGCTCTACGGGTTCGACCGGTTCTACCGGCTCCACGGGCTCGACTGGCTCGACCGAATCTACGGATTCCACCGAGTCCACCGAGTCCTCGGAATCGTCTAGCACCGACAGCTCGTCGTCAAGCGGCACTCCAGCACAGACTGCAGCGCCGACGAATCCAGAAACCGGTCAGAGCACCTCGGGTTCTTCCAACCAGAAGGTTGAGACTGTCATCGCACGCGCGATGGGCCAGCTCGGTGTCCCATACGCATGGGGTGGTGGCAACGCCAACGGTCCGACCAAGGGCATCCGCGACGGCGGAGTGGCTGACGCCCACGGCGACTACAACAAGGTTGGTTTCGACTGCTCGGGTCTGACTCTGTACGCGTACGCGGCTGTCGGCATTAACTTGCCTCACTACACCGGCTACCAGTACCAGCGCGGAAAGCACTACCCAGTATCCCAGATGAAGCGTGGTGACCTGCTGTTCTGGGGTCCAAATGGCCATGGTCACGTCGCTATCTACCTGGGTGATGGCAAGATGATTGAGGCACCACAGTCCGGTTCTGTGGTTAAGATCTCGCCAGTCCGTTATAACGGAATGACACCGAACGTTGTCCGCCTCGTCTAGTTTCTAACGACGTGTTCTACAGGTCGGGCAACCGACCTAACGAAGGGGTTCTCTGTGACCTACCCAACGCCCACTGACCACACCGACCTTGAGCGCGCATACGCGGAGCTGGGAAAGGTCGTGGTCGGCCAGGAGCACCTGATTAAGCAGCTCTTTATCGCGATGCTCGCGGGTGGTCACGTCCTGCTCGAAGGTGTGCCGGGTGTAGCGAAGACTTTGGCAGTGTCTACTTTTGCCAAGGTGATGGGCGGGTCCTATTCCCGCATTCAGTTCACCCCGGATTTGGTGCCGTCGGATATTGTCGGCACGCGGATTTTCCGCCAAGACACCTCGGAGTTCATCGTCGAGCCCGGCCCGGTTATGTCAAATATCGTGCTTGCCGATGAAGTCAACCGCGCACCGGCCAAGGTGCAATCGGCACTGCTGGAGGTCATGGCAGAGCACCAGGTGTCTATCGCCGGTGTGTCCTCGCCCGTGCCAGAACCGTTTTTGGTGCTAGCCACTCAAAACCCAATTGAAAACCAGGGCGTCTACCCACTGCCGGAGGCCCAGCGGGACCGTTTTCTATTCAAGGTTCTCGTGGGTTACCCCACTCCGGCGGAAGAGCGGGAGATTGTCTACCGCATGGGAGCGACCCCGCCAGTCGCGCAGCAGATTCTCACCCCTGAGAGCGTCCGGGAACTGCAGCGCGCTACCCGCGAAGTCTTTGTCCACCACTCGTTGATTGACTACATCGTGGCCGTCATTGAACTCACCCGTAATCCCATGCGGGCAGAGCTGAAGGATGTCGACCGCTGGCTGTCTTATGGTGCATCGCCGCGTGCCACGCTCGGCGCCGTCGCTGCGGCTCGCGCCCACGCCCTGTTTTCCGGTCGCGACTATGTCGTGCCTGACGATGTGGTCTCCGTGCTTCCCGACGTGCTGCGTCATCGCCTAGTCCTGTCCTATGAGGGTCTCGCTGATGGCATCACACCCGAACGGATCATTGACATCGTGCTTTCTCGTGTGCGCCTTCCCCAGGGCGCAACCACTGGTTCTGCTGAGGGCACCGCCTCCTAATGTCAGCTCGTGAAGACGATCTTGCACGCGTTCTGGCGTACTTAGAACTCACCGTCACTCGAAAGCTCAACGGGCTTTTGCGCGGTAGTTTTCTCTCCACCGCTACTGGGGATGGCTCTGAGCCGGTTGGCTCGCGCGAATACGTCATCGGCGATGATGTTCGCCAGATGAACTGGGCAGTGACAGCCCGTACCGGCGTGCCCCACGTGCGCACCGCTGAGGCCGAGCGCGAGCTGGAGTGCTGGATTGTCGCCGAACCCGCCGCACGTCTGTCCACGGGATTGGCCGATACCACCAAACGACATCTACTCACCGCTGCTGCTGGCGCAATAACGATGCTTAACGACGCCCCGGGGTCCCGAACCGGATTGATTGCCGGTGGCGCTCCGGTGGCTGCTGGCCAGGGCCGCGCCCACAGCTTGATGTTACTCAAGCAGTTGTCTGACACGACTGCTGAGCACAACCTCGCAGCGGATATTGACACTGTAATGACTCAGGCTCCGCGCGCTGGGCTGTTAGTTGTTATCTCGGATTTCCTTGGATCACTCGATTGGGCACGCCCGCTGCGCGTTGCCTCGGCCTCTACGGAGATTATGGCCATCCGTCTGGTCGATCCAGCCGATGAGGCTCTGCCCGGCGATGGCCCCGTGGTCATGGCGGATTCAGCAACAGGTGAGACCATTGAGCTCAACATCAACGACAAGACCCGCGCCGAGTATGCAGCTCAGGCTAGTGCCCACCACGAGCGCGTAGCCAATGAACTGCGCAAATGCCGTGCTCGCGTTATTACCTTGCGTACGGATTCCGATTGGGTGCTGGATTTTGCTCGACAAATTGGCCAACATTAGCGTCTGAGTAACCGCTTGTTAGTGCTAGTTTTTAGGCCACTGGCAAATCAGCTCGGATAAGCCGGCTTCTGATTAATCAGTTATGCCCGCTGTTTTTGTACGCGACTGTTTAGGCGACTGGATGTGAGGATACTGATACCGCGATGACGTTCCTAAACTCAACTTTTGCGCACCCCGGCTGGCTGCTCGCACTCGTTTTGCCTCTTGTGGCAGCCGTGGCCTATTGGGTCAGCACTAAGCAGCGAAAGCAGCGTGCCATTGCCTTTGGAAACTTCACAATCGTTGGGTCACTGGGGAATAAGTCGTCGGCTCGCATGCGCCATGTCGTGGCTATCAGTACGCTGTTGTCCCTAGTTCTGGTCATCATTTCATTGGCCGGCCCGATTTCGGAGACCAAAGTCGCCCGCAACCGTGCGACGGTCATGTTGGTGGTAGACGTTTCGCTTTCCATGTCGGCGACAGATGTTGCGCCCGACCGCATCACTGCAGCTAAAGATGCCGGCCAAGAGTTTGTGGAGAACCTTCCCGACGACCTCAATATCGGCCTAGTGACGTTCTCTGGCCGCGCTCGCACAGCCGTCAGCCCGACAACCAACCATGACACAGTCAATCGAGCCCTCCAGGCGGCTGAATTGGATCAGGCGACTGCTACCGGTGATGCTATCGCCGCCGCGCTCGATGCCATTAATCAGTTCAGCGACTCGGTCCAAGGCGGGGGAGAAGGCGCTCCGCCAGCGACAATCGTGCTGCTTTCCGACGGTAAGCAGACCGTCCCGCAAGAGCTTGACGATCCACGTGGTGCCTACACGGCCGCCGCCGAAGCCGCTAAGGCCGGGGTACCGGTCAACACGATTTCCTTCGGCACCGCGCAGGGCGCAATTACGGTTCAGGGCGAATTAATTCCAGTGCCTAACGACGACGATTCGCTGCGAGAAATTGCTCGTCGAACTAAGGGTGAGTTCTTCAGCGCGGGTTCCCTCGAGCAACTCCGGGATGCATATGGCTCGCTGGAGGATGACATCGGCTATGAACTCAAGCGGGCCGAGAACCCGAGGCCTTTCCTCATCGCGGCGTTCGCAATGCTGCTGGTGACTGTGAGCTCACTGTTAGTAACCAATCGTCGAATTCCGCAGTAGGGCCGGGGTTAGGGGGCCGTCGTAAAGCGATCGATATGGAACCCGGTTGGCTGGAGACCACGGGCGTTGAGCGACCGTCTTATGGTGTCCTCAGGCTGCGCTACTAACATGATTGCCTATGTCTTCCGATAATTTTGACGCTATTTTGCTGTTGTCTTTCGGCGGTCCCGAGAAGATGGCCGATGTGCGTCCCTTCCTGGAGAATGTCACGCGCGGCCGCGGAATTCCGCCGGAGAGGTTGGATGAAGTCGGTGCTCACTATGCGCACTTCGGCGGTAAGTCCCCGCTCAACGACTTAAACCGCGAGATTGTCGCCAACCTCGAGGCCGAGCTTGCTCGCCGTGGCTATGACTTGCCCGTTTATTTCGGCAACCGAAATTGGCATCCGATGGCTGAAGACACTGCGGCGAAGATGGCTGACAACGGCGTCAAGCGAGCGCTCGTCTTCGCCACCAGCGCCTGGGGCGGCTACTCCGGTTGTCGCCAGTATCACGAAGACATTGCCCGGGTGCGCGAGTATCTGGGCGACCGCGCTTTTGACATGGAGAAAATCCGCAGCTTCTACGATCACCCGCTCTTTATCGAGGCCTATGCAGATGCCGTGCGCGACGCATTTGCCAAGCTGCCGGATGACCGCCGTGACGAGGCTCGGCTCATTTTCACCGCTCACTCTATTCCGGTATCGGCAGACAAGGCGTCGGGGCCAGTAGAGCTTGGCGGAAACCTTTACTCTCGCCAGGTCAATGAAGCGGCACAGCTCGTCGCTGACGCTGTGGGGGTCAGCGACTTTGATGTCGTCTGGCAGTCTCGTTCCGGCCCGGAACACGTGCCGTGGTTGGAGCCTGACATTGTCGACCATGTTGAGGCTGAGGTTGCGCGCGGGCTCCGCTCCGCCGTCGTATGCCCAGTCGGTTTCATCTCCGACCATGTCGAGGTCGCCTGGGATTTGGATGCTGAACTGCAGGATGAGATGGCTAATCACGACATCGTCATCGAGCGAGTCGACACGCCTGGACCGACGGCTGCTTTCACTGACATGATTGTTGAGCTCATTGAGGAACGCATCGCAGACGCCGAACCGCGCCGCCTGGGAAGTGAACCGCTGCTCGGCTCGGCCTGCAACGGCGCGCCCTGTGCCACTTCCTGTTGCATGCCGACAAAGCGCCGCCCGCACTAGATTCCTCTGGCTTCAGATGGGGAGCTGAGAGGGGCCGCTAGGGAAACTGCTAGCGCGTCCACTCCTGAATCGCGTATTCAACCGCACTCATCCGCGCCTGCCGAATCTTCCGCCACAGGGGGATGAGCTGCGCATCAAACGCGGAGCTGCCGTGCCCCGACTCGCTGCCCTGCGCCACCGCCAGAATCGACGACACACGGTCAGCTCGGGCCAGCACCCCCAGTGCACGGCGCGGCACATCATCCGGCACAAACGCCATGTCCAGGTGGTCGTCGAGCATGCCGACCATCAGTCGGGGATCTGCTTTCGGGGTGCCACTGCTTGACGACGTCAACGGTGAGCGCGGCATCCCCGCAATAGTTGCAGCCGCACCCCGTGCCGCATCCGCCAACTGCAGATCCGCCTCACCGGGGGAGAGATAGGCCGGCTCGGGGAGGTGGCCTTCCAGCGTGTACCAGTGCCACTGCGGCAACCCCGGCACCGGCGAAGTCACCGGTATGAGCACGTGGTTCCAACCCGGCTCTGCGTCCGCAATCACAATGGCTGAGCCCGCTGCACGTGCAGCCTCGGCGGCGTCGGTTCCCGCAGGCAATGCAGGTGCATCACCGGGCCCGGAAAGAATAAGGCGGACGAGGGGACGGTGGTCACTGTGCCAATCTCCCGATTCAGTGACTGCTCGAAGAAGGCGGAGCATGTCGCTTCTATCGAGGTCGGCATCGCAATCGATGACATTGGGGACCGTGGCGTCGGCAAGCACGAACGTCCCCGGAACTGACGTGGGTCCGCCGAGCGAATCAAGCGCGTCGATGAGATGATCGTAATTTTCCAAACCCGACAGCCACGCACCGAGCCAAAGGGCGATGTGCTGAGTCGGGCTCCAGACCTGGTCGAGAACACTGCGCTGCATAGTGCAGCTCATCCTAGTGCAGTGTGTCGCCGGTTCCGTAACCCATGCTGTTAATCTCAGTACCCATGAGCTTTCAAGATCCGTATCGCAATCAGGACGTGTTTGCCGGCGCGCGTGGCCACCGCCGTCGTATTCCGCAGCCGGCACGCGAGGTGACAGCAGAAAGTGGTGTTGTCGTCGAGGCGTCCTATGACGGATTCGTCGGTGCGATTATCGGGTTGGAGAAGACTTTCGACGGCTGGTGCGTCCGATTGGAGGATCGTCACGGCAAGTCTCGGCTGTTTCCCATGCACGAGCGCGGTTTTCTCATCGATGGCAAACCTGTGACTCTGGTGCGCCCGAAGGCACAGCCGAAGAAGCCCTCACAGGATCTGTCAGCATCTGGCTCGCGCAAGGTTCACAATGTCAAGGCTAAGGTTGCTCTGCCCAGTCGTATTTGGGTCGAGGGTATTCATGACGCGGCAATCGTAGAGAAGGTGTGGGGTCACGACCTGCGCGTTGAAGGCGTGGTCGTCGAGTATCTGGAGGGTCTGGACAATCTGCCTGAGCGTTTGGCCGAATTCGGTCCGGGACCGAAGCGCCGAGTTGGCGTCCTGGCTGACCACTTGGTGGAAGGCAGTAAAGAAAGCCGCATGACTCAACAGCTCGGTCCGCATGTGATGGTCACAGGCCACCCGTTTATCGACGTTTGGCAGGCGGTCAAGCCCTCATCGGTAGGCATCGAGGCGTGGCCAGAAGTTCCTTACGGGGAGGACTGGAAGACAGGAATCTGCCGTCGCTTGGGCTGGGGAGACGATCCCAAGGACGGCTGGCGACGTGTCTACGCGGGTGTACATACTTACCGCGATTTGGAATCTGACTTGATTGGTGCAGTTGAGCGCCTGGTCGACTTTGTAACTGAGCCGCATCTGCAGTACTAGCCCCAGAATTTTGATGCCGCATGACCAACACTTGCTCAACAAAGTAGGTAGGGTGAGGGCGTGATTCCTCTCCTTTGGCTCGGAGCAAGCCTCCTACTGGTTCTCGGTGAACTAGCGGTGGGAGATTTAGCACTGTTAATGCTTGGAGGTGGTGCGCTGGCAGCGTCCGGTGCGAGCCAGCTTGGAGCGCCACTTTGGCTGTCAGTGGTTATCTTCGCCGTTGTGTCCGCCGCACTTGTACTGACAGTGCGCCCAATGTTGCGCAAAAAGATGGCAAAACCGGACAAATCCGCTGAACTGGAGTCGCGTCCGGAGCTGCTAGCTGGCCGTCATGCTGAGGTCATTGAGCCAGTTTCCTCGTCTGCGGGTCTGATTAAGGTCAACGGCGAGTTGTGGAGCGCGCGCAGTCTACTGTCTGCGCAGACCTTTGATACGAAGGAAAGAGTCACGATTGTAGAGATTTCGGGCAATACCGCAGTAGTGGACAAGCTGCTCTGAGCAGTTAACTCACTTATTAGGGCGCTCGGAGCACTCTTAATTACCGACCATCAAATAACTGACCACACAGCTTTAGCTACGAGGGGAATCCTATGGAAGGCTTTATTATCCTCGTCGTTTTCATTCTCGTGGTTGTTGCCCTGGTTCTCAAAGCGATTGTCCTAGTTCCACAGGGCGAAGCGGCAATCGTAGAGCGCCTCGGACGATACACGCAGACACTGAACAGCGGCCTAAATTTCATCATCCCGATTATTGACCGTGTGCGCGAGAAGGTCGATACCCGTGAGCGTATGGTCACCTTCCCGCCACAGGCAGTGATTACGGAAGACAACCTGACTGTTGCTATCGACACCGTCGTGACTTTCCAGGTCAACGAGCCGGACCGGGCAATCTACGGTATCGATGACTACATCTTCGGTGTCGAACAGATCACCACCGCAACGCTTCGCGACGTCGTGGGCGGTCTGACGCTGGAAGAGACGCTGACTTCCCGCGACTACATCAACCGCCGTCTGCGCGGCGAGCTGGACGAAGCCACTGCAAAGTGGGGACTTCGTATTGCCCGCGTGGAGTTGAAGGCTATCGAGCCGCCACCGTCCATTCAGCAATCGATGGAAAAGCAGATGAAGGCCGACCGTGAAAAGCGCGCCATGATTCTGACTGCGGAAGGTACCCGCGAAGCCGACATTAAGACCGCTGAAGGCCGTAAGCAGGCACAGATTCTGGCCGCCGAAGGTAACAAGCACGCAGCTATCCTGGCTGCGGAAGCTGAACGACAGGCTACTATTCTCCGTGCAGAGGGTACTCGTGCTGCTACCTACCTCGAGGCGCAGGGTAATGCCCGTGCTATTCAGAAGGTCAACGCAGCTGTCAAGGCTTCCCAATTGACCCCTGAGGTCCTTGCCTGGCAGTACCTGGAGAAACTGCCGGAGTTGGCGAACAAGGACGGCAATACTGTCTGGATGATTCCATCACAGTTCGGCGACAGCCTCGAGAGCTTTGCCAAGGCCTTCGGCAAGAAGGACTCCGACGGCGTCTTCCGCTATGAGCCTCCTGCTGTAAGCCGGGAGACCAAGGAAGAGGCCGAGCAGGGACGCGACGAGAACTGGTTCGATATGTCTACCAACCCAGAGCTGGCCCGCGCAGTTGCGGCGGCAAACGAAGTCGCCAACCGTCCAGTTGATGATCCGGTAGCTGCAGCAGCTGGTACCCCGCCAGAAAGGAAGAAGAACCGCCGCGCTGAGTCGGCTCAGCCCGCACAGCCTGCACAGTTGGGTGGCCAGAACCGCCCGGCAGAAGTTGAACCTGCGGCACCGGCTGCGCCCGCCGCACCGGCAGCGCCGTCAGTGCCTTCCGGCAAACGTGACCTGTCCGCAGCTCCTAACACCGGTGATACCAATGTCAGCGGCGGCGCACACTCCACCGATCGTCCAGATTTTTCAGGATGGTCACGTGACCCTTACGGCCCAGGAAACGGGCAGTAAGTCGTTATAACTCATCAGCTCGCTGAAGTAGGTGGACGGCCAGATTCCATCCGGCCAGTTCCGCCTGCCAGCCAGCTGCGGCGAGGCGCTGATTGACAGCTTGCTTGGAAACTCCCAACTCTTCTGCAGCTTCTACCTGCGAATAGCCAGCTCGAACCAGGCCTGTTGCCTCGCGCCCCTCAGGGGATCTGCGGGAGATAACGTGATGCAGCAACGTGAAAGCTGCGTCAATATCCTCCGAGTAGTCCTTCCCACGCGGGTTATTAGAACGAATTCGAGTTTTTACGGTGCCGGCTCTGCCGCCCTTGCCAATAACTGAGCTCGATGCCAGATGCGCTTGTTCGACATCGTCATTTGGGCAAATGCCGATGCCGATTGCCCAGTCACCAGCTGCCAACAGTGCCAGCACTAGAGTGGTGACTCCCACTGCATTTTCGGGAGCTGCACGCAGTTCTTCAATGCCCGCAACTTCAACAGTTCCGACACCGGCCAGGCCAGAAAGTGCCTGCGCAGAGGCCTGAACGTGATCTGCCCTGCGGGTAGATCGACCACGATACCTGGCAAAGACTGAGTACATACGCACTAGTCTAGCCCCACCCCTTGACAGTTGGGATAGGACACGGCTCCTTGCTCGTTGAACTCACTGACTGCTCAACGCCAGCTCGCTGGAATTTAACGTTTTGAAGAAGCCGTCACAACGGGGAACTTTGCGTCCGCGATAAGTCCCAGTACACCAAGCAAGAGCAAAATTCCCGTGGCCACCGCAAAGCGCACGTCAAAACCGGCCAACAGAGCGTCGCCAAGCAAAACGACGGCGAGTGTATTCGGCGCCGAACCTACAGCGGTGGCGATGATGTAGGGCACAATGCGTATCGACGACAGCCCACAGGCGTAGTTGAGAAACGAGAACGGTACGCCAGCAATCATGCGCAGGCTGAGAACAGTGAGCCAGCCGCGTTGCTCCAACCGGTGGTCAAGGCTGATGAGACGGCGGCTGGTCAAGTGTGTACGGAACCAGTCGCGGCCCAGGAACCGCACTATACAGAGAGATAGAAGGGCAGACACCGTCGTCGCGGTAATTGCCAGCAGGAAACCGAGCACTGGCCCGAAGAGAATTCCGGAAGCCAAGGTGAATACAGTGCGAGGGATGGGAAACTGTGTCAGTGCAACGTATGCGAGAAAGTAGAGGAGCGGGAACCAGTCACCGGCATCGATGGACCACTGGCGGATGGTGGCGACAGTGGGCACATCGACGAACAGTGTGACGATAACCCCCACACCTACGGCTAACGCCAGCAGGACCTTTTTGACTGTAGGGGTAATTCGCACATCGGATACGTTCACCCATTTGAGGTTACCGGGGATTGTGGCGAGACGTGTGACCTGCGAATTGGAGGCTCTGCAGGGAGGGCGAGTCGTGGCTAAGGGCGTTTGCCTTTTATTTCACTAAGATGGGATTCAAGGTCACTATGCCTTGACTCGAGCACTTGACGTGCCCGTCAGCACAAAACCGAACGTAAGGGTACTGCACAAGTAGCTGAAAAGTTCAGTGCACGGACACTCGGGTGGGTCTTAGCGTCTGACTAGTGGCTCTTATTGACTATTGGAGGAAGCCAACGCCTTTAAATCCCTTTCTGCCGCAGAGAATTCGGAAATTGTCGCAGTCGAATTCCACTCGGTAGTGGATTGATTGGGTCGTTGCTTAGAACATGTAAGGGAGAAGGTCTGTCGTGACTGACCGAACGACCCCCGAATCACCTTCCACGCTGCCACCAAACTTCGAGGAATTGCAGAATTCCTGGTATCAGGGCGTGGCCAAGGTATTCGCGCGGGTGCACAAGCAAGACGTTGCAGATGTACCGCTCGATATTTGGAAACGACTGATTCAGACCACCTACGACGGTGTTGATGTCCGTCCGCTCTACACCCGCGCGGATGAGCATGCGGAAAGCCCAGCTCCGGGCCAGTTTCCATTCGTCCGTGGTGCAAAGGTCACTGCCGACAACACAAATGGCTGGGGCGTTCGCGAGACCTTTGGTCGCCAGTACCCGGGTGAAGATGACCTCGATCCGAAGGCCGTCAACGAGTCTCTGCTGACTGCCCTAGAAAACGGCACCACCGACATCCGCCTGGACTTCACCGGCTCCCTGGAACCGGCTGATGTACCGGCTCTGCTCAATAACGTCTACGTCGACCTGGCTCCGATTGCGGTACACGGCGGTAAGAAGACCACGCAGGTTGCAGAAGCTCTGGTGTCCTACATCGAGCAGGCAAATCCGGCTAACCCAGACAACGTCGCCGTCGAGCTTTCCGCAGCTCCGCTCACCTCTGCTTTCGCCGGTATTGACGATGTATCGCTCGACGAGGCCACACAGTTGGCTATCAAGGCGGCTAAGCAGCCGGGCGACGTTCGCACCCTGCTTGTCGACGGCGTTGTTTTCTCCAACCTGGGTGCAAACAACATCCAGGAGATTGGTTACAGTCTTGCCGTTGGTGTCGCTTACCTGCGGGCGCTGACCGAAGCGGGCTTGAGCGCTGAAGAAGCGCTCGGCCAGATTACCTTCCGCTTTGCAGCCACCGACGACCAGTTCGACACTATTGCGAAATTCCGCGCTGCTCGCGTTCTGTGGGCCCGCGTTGCAGAGGTTGTCGGTGCTCCTGAGGCGGGCCGTGCTCCGATGCACGCCGTGACCGCACCGGTCATGTTTAGCCAGCGCGATCCATGGGTCAATATGCTGCGCGTGACCGTCGCTTCCTTTGCCGCAGGCGTCGGCGGTGCTTCTTCGGTTGAGGTTTTGCCGTTCGACTACGCAGTTGTCGGCGGAATGCCGAACGTCTCCAAGACTTTCAAGGCTCGCATTGCGCGCAACACCAACCTGTTGCTGCTGGAAGAGTCCCACCTTGGTTACGTCGCTGACCCGGCAGGTGGCTCCTACTTCGTGGAGGACCTGACTGAGGAATTGGCCGACAAGGCATGGGAGATTTTCACCGCCACTGAGGCTGCTGGCGGTTTCGTCTCCGCGGAAGCCGATGTCCGCGCTGCCCTGGACGCTACCTGGGAAAAACGCCGCGCCGACATTGCTCACCGCCGCACCAAGGTCACCGCTATCAACGAGTTCCCGAACCTGGCTGAAGCCCCGCTAGCTCCTGAGGCTCGCCCGGAGGGTGACCCGATTCGCCGTTGGGCAAGCGACTTCGAGGCGCTGCGCAACCGCTCCGATGACTTCTTGGCCGCTAAGGGCAACCGTCCACTCATTGGCATGCTGCCGCTGGGTCCGCTGGCCAAGCACAACATCCGCACTGGTTTTACCTCCAACCTCCTGGCTTCCGGCGGTATCGTCGTCGCCAACCCCGGCCAGGTTGTGCCGGGTGAGGCTGGTTTCGACGAAGCTGTGAAGGCCTCTCCGATTGTCGTGCTGTGCGCAGCTGACAGCGAGTACGAGGCCTCCGGCCAGGAGGCTGTCAAGGCCGCCCGCGCCGCTGGCGCAAAGGAAGTCCTGGTGGCTGGCTCTGAGAAGAGTTTCGCCAATGCCGACGAGGACGCTCGCCCTGACGGATACCTGAACATGACCATCGATGCTGTCGCGGAGCTGTCCCGACTGCTGAACGAACTGGGAGCGTGAAGGAAGTAATGACCACCATCCCAAATTTCGCTGACATCTCCCGCAACACCGACGACGCCGCTGCTGCCACCAATAAGGCAGCCGCCGCGGAAGCTGGTGAAGTGTGGACCATTCCTGAGGGCATCGATGTCAAGCGCGTCTATAATCGCGCCGACCGCGACGCCGCTGCTACCGAGGGCCACCCGGTAGATTCCTTCCCGGGTATCGCCCCGTTCATGCGTGGCCCGTACCCGACCATGTACACCAACCAGCCGTGGACCATTCGCCAGTACGCTGGTTTCTCCACTGCAGCTGAGTCCAACGCTTTCTACCGCCGCAACCTCGCTGCCGGTCAGAAGGGTCTTTCGGTCGCTTTCGACCTGGCTACCCACCGCGGCTACGACTCAGACAACCCGCGTGTGTCCGGTGACGTCGGTATGGCCGGCGTGGCCATTGACTCGATTTACGACATGCGTGAGCTCTTCCAGGGCATCGACCTGGGCGGCGTCTCCGTGTCTATGACCATGAACGGCGCTGTGCTGCCGATTCTGGCCTTCTACATTGTCACCGCTGAAGAGCAGGGCGTTTCAACTGAGCAGCTGCGCGGTACGATCCAGAACGACATCCTCAAGGAGTTCATGGTTCGTAACACGTACATCTACCCGCCGAAGCCCTCGATGCGAATCATCTCCTCGATCTTCGAGTACACCTCGGCAAAGATGCCGAAGTTCAACTCCATTTCGATTTCCGGCTACCACATTCAGGAAGCCGGTGCGACGGCCGACCTGGAGCTCGCTTACACGCTTGCCGACGGCATCGAGTACCTGCGGGCCGGTATCGACGCTGGCCTGGAAGTTGATAAGTTCGCTCCGCGTCTGTCCTTCTTCTGGGGCATCTCGATGAACACCTTCACCGAGATTGCCAAGCTGCGTGCAGGCCGAATTCTCTGGTCTGAGCTTGTTGGCAAGTTCGGCCCGAAGAACCCGAAGTCGCAGTCCCTGCGTACTCACTCGCAGACTTCCGGTTGGTCCCTGACCGCCCAGGATGTCTACAACAATGTCGCGCGTACTGCCGTTGAGGCCATGGCCGCAACACAGGGACACACCCAGTCGCTGCACACCAACGCACTGGACGAGGCTCTGGCGCTGCCGACTGACTTCTCGGCCCGTATTGCTCGTAACACTCAGCTGCTGCTTCAGCAGGAGTCCAACACCACGCGTCCGGTAGACCCGTGGGCTGGTTCCTACTACATCGAGTGGCTGACCAACGAGCTGGTCAAGCGTGCACGCCAGCACATCGATGAGGTCGAAGAGGCCGGCGGTATGGCACAGGCCACCATCGAGGGCATTCCGAAGCTGCGCATTGAAGAGGCCGCAGCTCGTACCCAGGCTCGTATTGACTCGGGTCGCCAGGCTCTCATCGGTGTGAATAAGTACCAGGTCGAAGAGGACGAGGCCATCGAGGTTCTCAAGGTTGAGAACTCCCGCGTACGCCAAGAGCAGATTGACAAGCTGGCTCGCCTGCGTGCCGAGCGCGACGAGGAAGAGGTCCAGAAGGCACTGGCCGCTCTGACCGATGCTTGCCGTAACCCGGGTGAGCCGGGGGACCTGGACAAGAATCTCCTGAAGCTCGCGGTCGACTGCGCACGCGCCATGGCCTCCATCGGTGAAATCTCCGACGCCATGGAAGAGGTCTTTGGCCGCCACCAGGCCGAGATTCGTACCCTCTCCGGCGTCTACAAGGACGAAGTTGGCAAGGAGGGAGCCGTGTCCAACGTCTCCAAGGCCATCGCCATGGCCGATAAGTTCGAAGAGCAGGAAGGTCGCCGTCCGCGTATCTTCCTGGCCAAGATGGGCCAGGACGGTCACGACCGTGGCCAGAAGGTCATCGCGTCCGCCTACGCCGACCTCGGCATGGACGTTGACGTGGGGCCGTTGTTCCAGACCCCGGAAGAGGCCGCCAAGTCGGCAGTCGACTCCGACGTCCACGTCGTGGGCGTTTCCTCACTGGCAGCAGGCCACCTGACGCTTGTTCCCGCTCTGCGCGACGAACTGGCAAAGCTGGGTCGCGAGGACATCATGATTGTTGTCGGTGGCGTTATCCCACCGGGCGACTTCCAGGAGCTCTACGATGCCGGTGCCGCGGCTATTTACCCGCCGGGCACTGTCATCGCTGATTCGGCAATCGACATGATGACCAAGCTCTCTGCTGAGCTGGGTCTCGACATTGCCGTTGACGAAGAGTCCTAATTAACTACCGCACAACGCGCTGAGCTGAGCGTTCAGCTCAGCGCGTTGTCGGAATTGAGAAGTAGCGATGAACGAGTTTCTTGAAGAAAACCTGGGCACCCTCGTCACTACCGCTGGCACGGTCGTTGAGGGCAAGACAGCTGTGGCCCCCGAAGTTGTCCGTCGTGCGCGACGACGGATCGATGTTGACGACCTATTCGAGGGTGTGCGGGCTGGAAACCGCACTAAGTTAGCTCGGGCAATCACTCTGTTGGAGTCGACTGCTCCGGCTCATAAGGTGCTGGCTCAGGAACTACTGGTGAAGTTGCTGCCATTTTCCGGAAAGGCGATGCGTGTCGGGCTTACCGGCGTCCCCGGTGTCGGTAAGTCAACCACGATTGAAACCCTCGGGCTGAAGCTGATTGAGGAAGGGCACCGCGTTGCGGTGCTCGCCATCGACCCATCATCGACGAAGTCCGGTGGTTCGATTCTGGGCGACAAAACACGTATGTCCCGGCTCTCAGCCGCGGATGAAGCATTCATCCGTCCGTCACCCTCTGCGGGCACGCTCGGTGGCGTGGCCAAGGCGACGCGCGAGGCCATGGTCGTCTTGGAGGCCGCTGGCTACGACATTGTCATCGTCGAGACTGTCGGCGTCGGCCAGTCCGAGGTTGCAGTGGCACAGATGGTGGATACGTTCGCGTTTCTGGCACTCGCCGGCGCCGGTGACCAACTCCAGGGCATCAAGAAGGGCGTGCTGGAAATGGCCGATGTGATTTCTATTAACAAGGCTGACGGCAAGAACCTGCGCCCGGCAAAGCGCGCTGCACGCGACCTGATGACGGCCATGAAGATGGTTCGTTCCTCAGATCAAGTTTGGACTCCACCGGTGCTGACTATGTCGGCACTGGAGGACGACGGAATCAACGAGTTCTGGCAAGCCATCGAAGACCATGTCGAGGCTATGCACGAGAATCATCTCTTCGATGAAAATCGCGCTAACCAGCAGATTAAGTGGATGTGGTCCATGGTGCACGAGACGCTCTTGCAGCGTCTCAACACCAACGAGGCTGTGCAAACAGAGAGCACACTGGTGGAAAAGCAACTCCGCTCAGGGCAGCTCACGCCAACGCTCGCCGCTCAGCGCATTATGGAGGCATTCGACAAGGGAAGAGCACCGAGCGCCGGGCTCGGCAACTAAGTTCTGAATAACGTAGCTTCCACCAACGGAGCCAAATCCTAGCCGCGCTGGTAAGAAAGTGGCAGCGCCGAAGACAAACAACCCCGCGATTACCTACCGTTGTCTATCCGGTTAGGTCGCGGGGTTTTCGTCGTCAAGCGAATGCAAGCGCGTATGCGCCTACTGACCGCGGTGATGGGGCGGATCGCTGTAGAGCGTGTGTTCCGCGAAATGGAGGGCGTTGACCACGAGGTTGGTGAGGTGTTCGTCGGGCTGAGAATAGAAGCTAGACGTACCCTCTTTGCGGGTTTGCACCATATTGGCCATGCGCAACTTCGCCAGGTGCTGAGAAATCGCGGGGATGGGGCGATCGAGCGCACTAGCGATGGCGGTGACGGTCATCTCTCCGTCACGGAGGAGAGACAGGATGGAGAGACGAGTCTTGTCGGCCATCAACTTCAATACGCCAGTGGCAACGTCGAGCTCGGTGCTCGTTGGAGCCTTCTCAGTCATTTGGAGGGGTTAGTCCTTTCAAAGTCGACATGCCAAACATTTACTATGTTCAATAGGATGAACTTTACTACGTATTGACGCCAGTATTCAATTTCAGATGTCACAATAAGCTGGCGCAAAGAGGGGAGAGTCCACCTAAAAGACAGCGACCAAAGATGCTGAAAATTCCTTCAGTAATATCATCTGCATGGATTGGTTGATAAGCACCTTCCCGTGGCTGGTGGAGGACTTAACGTGGTGGCAAGTACTATTTTTCGCACTCGACTACACGATTAAGTTCATCGCAATCGGTTGGGTGCCAGAAAACCGAAGCCCCTCGGCTTCGACGGCATGGCTGCTGCTGATTCTGCTGATTCCATTCGTCGGTCTACCACTATTCCTCTTCCTGGGCTCGCAGCAGATTACAGGCCGAAGACACGAGGTGCAGGCGCTGGCGCAGGATCTCATTGCGGAACGTACAGCGCACCTACCTGACGTGCCGGACGATGCCGAGATAGAAGATGACGTTGTCAACGTGTTCAAGCTCTCGCGTCAGCTCACGGGAATGCCTGCGATTGTCAGCTCGGAAAAGGGACTTCTCACCGAATTTGAAGCATCCATCGACCGCATGATTGAGACCATCGATGCAGCCAAGAAATCTATTCACGTGCAGTCCTACATCTTTGCGCTGGACGATAATACCGAGCCTTTCATCCAAGCCCTCGAGCGCGCACACGATAGAGGACTAGAGGTCAAGGTCCTGGTCGATCCAATTGGTTCATGGAAGTACCCCGGCTACTACAAGCTCAAAAAGCGCCTGAACCAGTCCAAAATCCCCTGGCACCCGATGCTGCCCGTGAGCTTGCTGAAGCTCACCTGGCGCCGCCTGGACCTGCGCAATCACCGCAAACTCGTGGTTATCGACGGCGACATCGTATTCATGGGCTCGCTGAACATTATTGAACCCGAGTACCAGAAGAAAAAGAACCATAAGATTGGCCGTCGCTGGGTGGATACATGGATCGAGCTCGAGGGCGATATTGCCCTGGCTTTCGACGCGATCTTCGCCGTCGACTGGACCAGCGAACTTTACAAGACTCCAGATGCCACCAGGGATTATTCGCTCCATAACACCGAAGTCGAGGGCAATTACAACGTTGTCCAGGTGCTACCGTCGGGTCCGGGCTTCAGCACAGAGCCAAACCTGCGCGTCTTCAACAACATGATCTATCAAGCGCACGAGCGGATTATCGCCGTCAGCCCGTACTTCGTTCCCGACGAGTCCATGCTCATGGCTCTGACCTCCGCCGCCTATGGAGGCATCGACGTCCAGCTATATGTCAACGAAGAGTCCGATCAGTTCATGGTCGGCCACGCGCAGCAGTCCTACTACCAGGCACTGCTGACCGCCGGCGTGAAGATCTACCGCTATCCCGCTCCTGCGGTTCTGCACTCCAAGTTCATGGTCATCGACGACCGCATGGCCATGTTCGGCTCCTCCAACCTGGACATGCGCTCATTCGGCCTCAACTACGAGATAACGCTTCTTTCCGCTGCAGGTTCCATCGTGGACAAACTAATCACGCTTGCCGACGAGTACCGCGACAAATCTCTCCTGCTCACACAGGAGGAATGGAATGACCGGCCCATCCACCAGCGTTACCTGGACTCTGTATTCCGCCTGACCTCTGCGCTGCAGTAGGGCAGATGGGAGGTAGGGCAGGATAATACAAAAATCCCGAGGTCTGCATTAGCTGCAGTTTCTCGGGATGTATCTTGTGTCCGGAGGGGGACTTGAACCCCCACGCCCGTTAATAGGGCACTAGCACCTCAAGCTAGCGCGTCTGCCATTCCGCCACCCGGACCGGGTAGGAAGCACTTTCGTGCTGACCTGTGATACTGTATCCCGACTTCATAATGAAACACAAATTGGCAGGTCAACGGGGAATTATCAGGAGAACAACCAAGAGAATCCCGAGTGTAATTACACCATCGTTGTTAACCCACCCCGTGCTTCGAATGTCTGCCTCACATCTGACGATAAACAGGAGAAGTCTGGAGAAGTCTCTGCAGCGCGCTCATAAAGTAGGCACACTGGTAGTTATGACTACGAATTCCAATACCACCCCAAATGACACCGCCAACGACACCGCAAATGCTCCGGTTTTCCCGGGTCCAGATCCCTACGCACCGCTGAAGGATCTGCCTACCTTCGAGCTGTCCTCGCCAGATATCAAGGACGGCGAGAAGATTGCGGATGAATTCCGCGCTCCGTCGAATGTTTCTCCGCAGCTGGACTGGTCCAACCTGCCGGAGGGCACTAAGTCCATCGCCGTGACATGCTTCGACCCGGACGCTCCGACCGCTTCGGGATTCTGGCACTGGGCAGTTTTCAATATCCCAGCGACCGAAAAGGGTCTGGTGCAGGGAGCTGGCTCTGAGGATGGCTCCAAGCTGCCTGAGGGCGCTATTCAGCTTGTCGGCGACTCTGGCATGCGTGGCCACTACGGGGCTAATCCACCGGCGCAGCACGCCCCTCACCGTTACATGTACGCTGTGCACGCGGTCGACATCGAGAAGCTTGATGTTCCGGAAGATGCAACGCCGACCGTGCTGGGCTTTAACCTGTACTTCCACTCGATTGCGCGCGCCATCATCACTCCGTGGTGGGAGAACGTAGGGGAGTAGGCGGTAACAGTTGCGCTTACTAGCGTGACTGTCTTGACCGACGCTCGAGCGCGCGACACCCAGCGCGACGCCCAAACGGGCAACTCGACGACCGGCCTCGCAAACATACAGATAGCCCCGGGCCCCGCGCCTTCTTCATGGCAGCAGGACCCGGGGTCTCGTATTTATTGAGGCTATGAAGCCTCAACCACCCTCAGCAATTAGCCACGCCACGGCAGACCACAGCCCACGGCCTCCGAAATAGAATAGAAGCCCTGAGCACGAATCTGCCGGGCCAACCCCTGGTGAATGTCACGGATCCAGTCCGGGCCGCCATAAATCAACGGCGTGTAGCCCTGCAGCAGAGAAGCACCATTAGCAATGCGCTCCCACGCCTGCTCAGCTGTCTCGATGCCGCCAACACTGATGAGCACTAGTTTGTCTCCGACGCGCTCGTGCAACAGCTTCAGCACCTCCAGAGAGCGAGCTGCTACAGGAGCACCCGAGACTCCGCCGGCACCCATCTCCGCGACCTCTTCTGCGGGCGTGCGCAGCCCCTCACGCGAGATAGTGGTGTTGGTAGCCACAATGCCCGCCAGCCCCAGGCCGACGGCCAGGTCAGCTACTGCGATGACATCTTCGTCGGAGAGATCCGGCGCAATCTTGACCAGCACCGGCGAGTCGGTTTCCTCAGTCACCGCCGAGAGAATCGGTCGCAGGGACTCCACGGCTTGCAGGTCCCGCAGACCCGGCGTGTTCGGCGATGAGACATTGACAACGACGTAGTCCGCCAACCCGCCGAGCTGTCTGGCCGACTCGCGATAGTCATCGACAGCCTTTTCCAGCGGTGTCACCTTGGTCTTGCCAATATTGATGCCAATGACGTCGTCACTGCGACGCGACCGCAGGTTTTCTGCGACAGCAGCTGCACCGGGGTTGTTGAAGCCCATGCGGTTCAAAATGGCGCGGTCTTCCTTCAGGCGGAACAGGCGCGGGCGATCATTGCCCGGCTGCGGCTTGGCAGTCACAGTGCCCAGCTCCGCGTAACCGAAACCAATTGGACCCCAGCAATCTGGGGCAGTAGCGGCCTTATCGAAGCCCGCAGCAAGCCCCAGCGGACGCGGAAAGTCCACACCGAACACGGTCTGCCGCAGCACGGCGTCGTCAACAACGAGCAGCTTGCTCACCGCCCGCTGCAGACTGTCGGACTTCTGCAGGCCCTTCAGAGTCTTCGAAATGGCTTCGTGTATCTGCTCCGGCGGAACCCGGAACATTGCCTTTAGCGCGAGCTGATAGGACTTGGCGCGAAGTTTCGAAGGCATTTACTTAGTCTCTCCCTCAGAGCCGTCTGCTCCCTTGGTGTCACCTGCACCTGTCGGTAGCTTATCGGCTGGCTCCCGAACCGACATCTCCTTACGAATTTTCTCTGCGTCCTGCTTGAAATCCGCAATTGCCTTATCGACGTCCGCCGCGTCAAAAATCTGGGCACCGTCACCGGTTGCCGAGAAGACGCCAATCTGTCCATCCTCGGTGGCAACAACCGACTGTGGATCTGCAACCGTATTGATTTCCGCGACCTTGACTGGGGTTCCCGAGCTGATGTCGTAACCGGTCAGCTTGTTCATCTTCGTCGAAGTTACCCACACAATTCCGCGGGCGTCATCAATCGTTACCGCCCACGGCGCCTCCGAAGTTGGTGCTGCTTGGTGAAGTCGGATGATGTCGGTTGCCGTGTAAATCAGTAGCTGGTTGCCCTTTGTGTCAGCTGCAGCAATGGCGTGGTCGCCAGCAGCCACCTTGCCGACACCAATACCCGCACGCAGCGCAGAACCAGCGCGGGATTCCTCGAGTTTGAGCTCATGCACCGAGGTCTCTGGACGGTTAACTTCCAAAAGCTTGACGTCAGCGTCACTGTCCGCATCCGGAATCTCAACGAGCTGCGAGCCGTTGTTCGCGGCCTTGAAGTCACTGGCTAACTCACCGTCAGCGCCGAATACATCGATGACATTGCTATCCGCATGAGCACCGATGATGCGACCGCCTTCCAATCCAACTGCGGCGGAATAGTTGGTTCCACGACCAACGACGGCCGCTTCCGTGGCCTGATCAGTAACGACGTGGATGCCGTCCTCACATGGCAGGAGAGCAGTGGGGCCGCCCGGCGCGAGTTCGCCGCACTTGGCGTCCAGTTTCATTGAACGCTCGATGGGGTTATTCAGCGGTCCTGCGAAGATTTTGTCCCCGGCCTTCAGGACGACTCGATCACCGACCAGCACAGCGTCAGTGATGCCCTCATCAATTTTCTTGGCCTTCCCAATGGCCGTATCGGGAGCAGCGGGTGAAGCGGCCGGCACTGGCGTGGCGTTGCCCATTCCGGCATCGATGTCTCCTTCCACATCGGAGGAGCATCCTGCCAGGACCACTGCGCTAGCGGAAAGCCCCGCTAGAAGGGAGGTTATGACACGTCGACGACTGTTTTCACTCACGCTATAGAAACTACCACCCCGGTCGGATTACTTTGCGGACGCCTCCAGCCGTGGGAAGTTCTCACATCGGGTGTCCCCTTACAAGGACGTGGTTGCCGATTACAACGTGACGTCGTCAAGCGCGTTGCAAATTTGTGGTGGCAGGGTGAGTTGTTCGGCAGTGAGGTTTTCGCGCAGCTGAGCGCGGTCGCGGGCACCGACGAGAATCGAGGTGACGCCCGGCCGATCGCGAGCCCAGGAAATCGCTGCGACGGCGGCGCTGACTCCGAGGCCCTTGGCTGCGGTGGTAAGCGCGCCTGCGACCGTGACGCCGCGTGTGTCGAGGTAGTCCTGCACCTCTGCGTCGGCGTGTTCAGAGGCTGCGCGGGAGTCCTCGGGAATGATGTGCTGGTACTTGGCAGTCAGCACACCTTGGGCGAGCGGGGCGCCGCCGATGAAGCCGAGCCCCAGGTGTTCGCAGGCAGGAAGCAGCTCAGCTTCAGGACCGCGTTGGAGCAGCGAGTACTCATGCTGCGCGAATACCGGCCCGATGCGGTCGGCTGCGGCATGAGTCACCGCTGCCTGCCAACCGCTGTATCCCCGCACACCGGCGTAGCGGACCTTTCCCGTGCGTACAGCCCATTCCAGGGTGTCGGCGACCTCTTCCGGTGGCGTTAGACCGTCCCAGTAGCCGGGCGACCAAAGATCAATGTGTTCG
Source organism: Corynebacterium vitaeruminis (assembly GCF_001054325.1). Taxonomy (GTDB): domain Bacteria; phylum Actinomycetota; class Actinomycetes; order Mycobacteriales; family Mycobacteriaceae; genus Corynebacterium; species Corynebacterium vitaeruminis_A. The sequence continues at coordinate 140,177 of NZ_JVVM01000006.1, forward strand.
ACACCGAGGCGTCCGAGTGTATCGTCGAGATCCTTTTGCAATGTCTTACGCGAGCAGTCCACGCGCCTGCCAACGGGTCGCTCGGGGTGTATCCCGGATGCGACCGAGAGCACCAATTCGTCGGCAACACCGCGCCGCGCGATGACAGTACCCAGCATGTCGGCAACGGTATCGCCACCATGGAGTGGGGAAGCGTCGACGAGGTTGCCACCGGCGTCGAGGAAGTCCGTCAGGATGCGTCCGGCTTCGTCTTGCCCAGTACCCGCACCCCAGGTGGCTGTACCCAGCCCCAAGGCGGAGACGCGTAAACCGCTGTTGCCCAGAATTCGTTGTTGCACGATTTTTACTTTAGGACACCCGTGTGCGGTGACGGGAGAACTCAAGAGTAAGCACGAGTGCGGGAAAGCTCCGCGGGAGAAGTTCCCGGTAGCGGTCGCGCTATAGCCACAACGCAAACCGGACGAGTAGCCTATACACCCGTGACTATCATGACGACACTAAGCGCCTCAGCGGGTACTGCCGCCGATACCGCCGGCACCGGTATGACCTGGGCGCAGACGATCATCCTGTCCGTAGTGCAAGGTCTGACGGAATTTCTCCCGGTGAGTTCCTCGGGGCACCTGCGGATTGTCTCTGAGCTGCTGTGGGGCCAGGACGCCGGTGCTTCCTTCACCGCTGTGGTGCAGCTTGGCACCGAGTTGGCAGTGTTGGTTTTCTTCGCCAAGGACATCTGGCAGATCCTCACTGGCTGGTTTGCCGGTCTGTTCAATAAAGAAGCCCGCGGTTTCAATTACCGCATGGGCTGGATGGTGATTGTCGGTACGCTACCGATTGCCATCATCGGCGTGCTGGGTAAGGATCTCATCCGCGATAACCTGCGCAATCTCTGGATTACCGCCACTGTGCTGGTGCTGTTTTCCTTTGTCTTTATCGCCGCAGAGAAGTTCGGACGTCGTGAGCGCAATTATGAGGAGCTGACCATGCGAGATGCCATCGTCATGGGTTTCGCGCAGTGCCTGGCGCTGATTCCGGGTGTGTCGCGCTCGGGCGGTACGGTGTCTGCCGGCCTGTTCTTGCACTTGGACCGAGAGGTCGCGACGCGTTTTTCCTTCCTGCTGGCCATCCCCGCCGTTTTCGCCGCTGGAATTTTTTCGCTCCCTGATGCGTTTGACCCTGCGGCGGGACAGGCAGCTAGTGGTGCACAGTTGGCCATCGGTACGCTGATTGCCTTCGTCGTCGGTTATGCGTCTATCGCATGGCTGCTGAAGTTTGTGTCGAACCATTCCTTCGCTTGGTTCGCCGCGTACCGCATCCCGGTCGGTTTGATTGTTATGGTGTTGCTCGGCTTCGGCACGATCAACGCTGTTTAGTGAGGTAGTGAGTAGTTAATGCATTCGTGGCCCCAACCAAAGGTTTCCAGTCTCGGCGATGCGCGCTTCGATGTGTTCAACCGCGCCAGCGCTAAGGATAAGACGCGCTCGCTTGACGACGGAAGCTCAACATCGGTACCCCTACGCCTCTACGACACCGCTGATCAGAAGGTCTCCCAGGTGGAAGCGGGACCGGAGGCAACCATGTACGTGTGTGGCATCACGCCCTATGACGCCACACACCTGGGGCACGCGGCAACGTACCTCACCTTTGACCTGATTTACCGTCAGCTGCTGGACAATGGACACTCGGTGCACTACGTGCAGAACATCACCGATGTCGATGACCCGCTGTTCGAGCGTGCGGAGCGCGATGGGGTGGACTGGCGCGAGCTGGGCACCTCGCAGATTGATTTATTCCGCTCGGATATGGAAAACCTGTCGGTGATTCCACCGCGCGACTACATCGGCGCCATTGAGTCCGTCGATGAGGTCGTTGAAATGGTCGAGAAGCTACTAGAGAACGGCTCGGCCTACCAGCTCACCGATGACAAGTACCCGGATGTGTACTTCCGCAAGAATGCCACCGAGAACTTTGGCTACGAATCCAATTATTCGGCAGAGCAGATGGCGGAGTTCTTTGCTGAGCGCGGTGGCGACCCGGATCGTCCAGGCAAGGAGGATCCGCTAGACGCGCTGGTGTGGCGTGCTGCTCGCCCTGGAGAACCAAGCTGGGACGCCCCCTTTGGTGCGGGCCGTCCGGGTTGGCATATTGAGTGCTCGGCGATTGCTACCAATCGCTTGGGTAAGAGCTTCGACATTCAGGGCGGTGGCTCTGACCTGGCGTTTCCGCACCATGAGTTCTCGGCGGCCCACGCTGAGGCAGCCACTGGTTGCACACGTATGGCCAGCCACTACGTCCACGCGGGCATGATTGCGCTAGATGGCGTAAAGATGTCCAAGTCGCTGGGCAACCTCGTCTTTGTCTCCAAGCTGATCGCGGCAGGCGTGGATCCGAGCGCCATTCGCATCGGTGTGTTCGCCAGCCACTACCGCTCGGATCGCGATTGGTCGGACGAGGTGCTGGAAGCTGCCCAGACGCGTCACGAGACGTGGCGTGCAGCCTGCGCCGCTACCAAGAATGCCACCGATGAGAAAGCTGTGGCAGCAGCGGCAGCGCTAGTTGCCGATGTGCGCGCAAGCCTGGCCAATGACCTGGACACGCCGGCTGCTCTGGACGCTATTGATGCCTGGGCTGCACAGTGGTCGTCGACTGACAGCAACGAGGCCAAAGCTGGCGGAGCAGAAGAGGCCGCAGAAGCTGGCACAGTAACTGGCACAGTCGGCGCTGGCGAATTTGTCGCCGCCGCGCTGGACGCGCTGCTTGGCGTTAAACTTTGACCATGAGCAACTCAGACATGTCTGCAGTCGAAGTAACGAAAGACAACATCGATAAACTAGTTGCCGATTTGCGCATGTTTGCCACCGGCAGCTACCTGCAGCCCGAAGAACGCGAGTTCTGGGAGCCACTTTTTGATGAATCAGTAGCCGACCAGGTCGGGGACGCCCTCCGAGAGGCCGCCGCTGGCATCGATCAGGCGGCGGCACTGGCCGTCGATAAGCGAGACGAAGCCGCAACGCAGGCGGTAGAGAACTGCCTGCAGCGGGTGTCGGAGATTGAGCATGCGCACGGCGGCTCGATTTTTGATGAGGAGCTCGACGAGATTCTCGCCATTATCAATTCCGCAACGAAGGCTGTCGGTTTGGACTTGCCTGCGGTGAAGGCGGAAAGCTACTTCGGGATGGAATAACCCAACCCAATTAATTGCTCGGTTATGAAAGTAGACTAAGGTGTCTATTCATGACTGAACGCCACTCTTCCGAGTTCCTCACCGCACTGCACAGCCATGTACTCATTGGCGATGGTGCCATGGGTACGCAGCTGCAGTCTTTTGACCTCGACGTTGACGCGGACTTCCTCGGTTACGAGGGCTGTAATGAGATTCTCAATGACACTCGCCCCGACATCATCGAGACGATTCACCGGCGTTACTTCGAGGCCGGCGCCGACCTGGTAGAAACCAACACCTTCGGCTGCAACTTCCCGAACCTCGCGGATTACGACATCGAAGACCGCATCCAGGAGCTAGCGCACAAGGGCACCGCAATCGCCCGCAAGGTCGCTGACGAAATGGGGCCAGGACGCGAGGGCATGCGACGCTTTGTCCTTGGCTCGCTGGGGCCGGGCACGAAGCTGCCGTCTTTGGGGCACGCTCCGTACGCACAGCTTCGCGACGCTTACACGGAGGCCGGCCTCGGCATGATCTCCGGTGGCGCGGATGCATTTTTGATTGAGACCTGTCAGGACCTGCTGCAGGTCAAGGCGGCGGTCAACGGCGTCAAGGCCGCTATGCGACAGGCTGAGAAGAAGATTCCAATCGTCGTCCATGTGACCGTCGAGACCACAGGCACCATGCTGATGGGCTCGGAGATTGGCGCAGCCCTGGCGGCACTGCAGCCGCTGGGTATCGACATGATTGGCCTGAACTGTGCAACGGGCCCGGACGAGATGAGCGAGCACCTGCGCTACCTGTCCAGTTTCGCCTCCATCCCGGTATCGGTGATGCCGAATGCGGGTCTGCCGGTGCTGGGCAAGGACGGGGCAACCTACCCCCTGACCGCCCCGGAGCTGGCCACTGCACTGCGCGGCTTTGTTGAAGAGTTCGGTCTGGCAATGGTCGGTGGCTGCTGTGGTACCACGCCGGAGCATGTTTCCGCTGTTCGCGACGCTATTACCGGTGCTGGCGACTACGCCGAGCAGGGGCCTGCTGTCCAGGCAGCGCGCCCATCGACGGATCCGGACGCAAAGCCAATCGATGAGGTCGCCTCGCTGTACTCGGCAACCCCGCTAACGCAGACGACCGGCATCACCATGATTGGTGAGCGCACCAACGCCAACGGTTCTAAGGCGTTCCGCGAGGCCATGCTGGCCGGCGATTGGGAGAAGTGCCTTAACACCGCCCGTGGTCAGGTCACCGATGGCGCACACATGATTGACCTGTGTGTGGACTACGTGGGTCGCGACGGTCGCGATGACATGGCAACGCTGGCATCTCAAATCGCCACCTCGGTGACGTTGCCGGTCATGCTGGACTCCACGGAACCGGAAGTACTGAAAACTGGACTGGAGCACCTAGGTGGTCGCTGCGCGGTCAACTCTGTGAACTTTGAAGACGGCGATGGCCCGGACTCGCGCTACCAGCGCATTATGCGCCAGGTTGTCGAGCACGGTGCTGCCGTGGTCGCTTTGACTATCGACGAAGAAGGTCAGGCGCGTACGAAGGACAAGAAGGTTGAGATTGCCGAGCGTCTCATCGCCGACATCACCGGCACGTGGGGTCTGCGCGAGCAGGACATCATTGTCGACTGTCTGACTTTCCCGATTTCCACGGGACAGGAGGAAACTCGCCGTGACGGCATCGAAACTATCGAAGCCATCCGCGAACTTAAGCGCCGCCACCCGAACGTGCACACCACGCTCGGCCTGTCCAACATTTCCTTCGGTCTGAACCCGGCGGCTCGCCAGGTACTCAACTCGGTGTTCCTCAATGAGTGCATCGAGGCCGGCTTGGACTCCGCCATTGCCCACAGTTCCAAGATCTTGCCGATGAACAAGATCGATGACAAACAGCGCGAAGTCGCTCTCGATATGGTGTACGACCGCCGTCGTGAAGCGGGGCACCCCGACGGGGAGTACGACCCACTACAGGTCTTCATGGAGCTCTTCGAAGGAGTCTCCGCCGCTGACGCGAAGGACGCCCGGGCTGAAAAGCTTGCCGCTATGCCGCTGTTCGACCGCCTGGCGCAGCGCATCATCGACGGCGAGCGCACCGGTATCGAAGCCGACCTCGACGAGGGCATGAAGGAAAAGGAACCGCTGGCGATTGTCAACGAGGACCTGCTGCGCGGCATGCAGACTGTTGGTGACCTCTTCGGTTCCGGCCAGATGCAGCTGCCATTCGTGCTGCAGTCGGCCGAGACAATGAAGGCCGCGGTGGGCTACCTTGAGGGCTTCATGGATGCCGAGGACGCCACGGGATCCAAGGGCTCGATTGTGCTGGCCACGGTAAAGGGCGATGTCCACGACATCGGTAAGAACCTGGTGGAGATTATTCTCTCCAACAACGGCTACACCGTCCATAACCTGGGCATTAAGCAGCCGATTGCCACGATTCTGTCTGCCGCCAAGGAACTGGACGTCGATGCCATCGGCATGTCCGGCCTGCTGGTGAAGTCCACTGTGGTGATGAAGGACAACCTGCTGGAGATTAACTCCGCCGGCGACGCCGCCCGATTCCCGGTGCTGCTCGGCGGTGCCGCGCTCACGCGCAGCTACGTCGAGGACGACCTGTCCGAGCTCTACCACGGTGATGTCTACTACGGCAGGGACGCCTTCGAGGGACTGCGCATCATGGACGAGCTGATGGCAGCAAAGAAGGGCCTGGGTCCGGACGAGAATTCGCCTGAAGCCATCGCCGCCCGCGAGAAGAAGGAAGCTCGTCGAGCTCGCCGGGAGCGCTCCAAGCGCATCGCCGCGCAGCGCGCCGCCAAGGCTGCCGCCGAAGCCCCCGAGGTGCCGGAGCGTTCCGACGTCGCCAGCGATGTCCCTGTTGCAACACCGCCGTTCTGGGGAACACGCATCGTCAAGGGCCTGCCTCTCGACGACTACCTGACCACTCTCGATGAACGCGCCCTGTTCATGGGACAGTGGGGTCTGCGTGGCACCCGTGGCAATGAGGGTCCGAGCTACGAGGAGCTGGTCGAATCCGACGGGCGTCCACGCTTCCGCGCATGGCTGCAGCGCCTGCGGGCGGAAAACATTCTCCAGCATGCGGCTGTGGTCTACGGCTACTTCCCGGCAGTTTCTGAGGGTGATACCGTGCATGTACTACCGCTGCCTGCAGAAGGGGAGCAGCCTGACCCCACAGCGGAGCCAGTGGTGTCGTGGACCTTCCCGCGCCAGCAGCGCGGTCGCTTCCTGTGTATTGCTGACTTCATCCGCTCGCGCGAAGATGCCATCGCTACGGGGCAAACCGACGTTATGCCGTTCCAGCTGGTGACCATGGGTCAGCCCATCGCCGACTTCGCCAACGATATTTACGCCAAGAACGAATACCGCGACTACCTGGAAGTTCACGGTATCGGCGTGCAGCTCACCGAGGCGCTGGCCGAGTACTGGCACCAGCGCATTCGCTCTGAGCTCGCATTCTCCGACGGCACGAGTGTTGGCGCGGAGGACTCCGACGACACCCAGGACTTCTTTGACCTGAAGTACCGCGGTGCTCGTTACTCCTTCGGCTATGGTTCCTGCCCGGATCTGACCTTCCGTAAGGGCATGATTGATTTGCTGCAGCCGGAGCGCATCGGCGTGGAACTCTCCGAGGAGCTCCAGCTACACCCAGAGCAGTCCACTGATGCGTTCGTGTTGTACCACCCGGAAGCCAAGTACTTTAATGTGTGATTTGTTTTTGGCTCCTGACCTGCGGTTTTAGGCCGCTATCTACTCCCGTATCTGTGGGCACTTTATGTTCAGTGCTAGGCTCCTCCGATGTTATCCCTGCGGTCGCACCAGCAACGTTTGCATGCTGCGACCAATAGGGCCATGCGCATCGTAGAGCTCACCCGCGGTCATACCGATTCCATCGGGCCCAATGGAACCGCGAGCGGTGATGCCAACCCAGCCGCCGTCTGCCGCCGACACACCCGACGCGTCCGGTACATCAGTCGAGTCAAGCTGCGGGAGCCGGTGCAGGTGAACTACTAAGTCAGTGTTCATAAACGCCCACTGGTGCGGGCTCAACGTGGCGCCGATGCCGTTGGCGGTATCGGCGACCTGCATGACCCGCTCCACTGCAGTCGGTTCCTCACCGAGCACGACCGGGTGCGGCGCACGTACCCAGTGAACCTTCGTTCCCGCCGGGTCCTCCGTCGCAGTAGCGCGGGCTTCAATCGATTCAATGTAGCCGCCATCCCAGTCGTCGGTAAGCGGGATGTACTCGGCGCTACTTTCCGCAGGCCCGGGCACCTGCTTGTCGAACGCACGCTCAATATCCCGCGTATTCGCGGTGGCCATCATCCATGCGGACGCGGTAGCAACTGGCCGCCAAGCACCCTTGACGTCGGCAAGCAATTCAGCTTCAACCTTGGCGATCTGCCGCCCCGGACGAGACACCCAAGACCGCGCACGCAGCTCCGTGTAGGGCACAGCTGACAGCAGATCCACGGCGATGCGAGTAATACGCATACCCTCGCTTTCCAGACGACGACGCTCCAACATGCGCGTCAGCAGCGCTGACGGCGGCGCACCGTGCTGAAACGGCCCCCACGCCCCATAGGTGAAGCTGGTGGGCATGAAGCGCTCGTAGCTGACTTCACCCTCGGTGACCGTCCCCAACGGGATGAAGTACGCCTCGGGACTGTCGATGGCCTGTGCGAGCGAATCTTCGGAAGTTGTCATAGCGAGTCGATGCCTTTCATTCGCGCGGGGACACGTTCATACGGTGCTTCCATGCAGCACCTCCATATACTTTTCTTCCTAAAACTCTATCCCTTAATCCGGCGGTTTTGCTGACATAATCGCTAAATTCTCCCTTGCCTGGCATAGTCGCATGATGTGAAAGCAATTTTGTGGGACATGGACGGCAGCCTCATCAACACCGAACCCCTGTGGGAAATTGCCACGTACGACCTCTCGGAATTCGTAGGTCGTCGACTGACTCCGGAGTTGCGCATGCAATGCGTGGGCAACACGCTCTGGGACACACTGTCGATCTGCGCCGATCATGCAGGACGCACGCTTGACGACGAGCTGTTTTCCTCGGGATCCCAGTTTGTTGAAAACCGCTTTACAGAACTGGTTCTAGAACATGGAGTGGCGTGGCGCCCGGGCGTGCCAGAGCTTCTGGGACAGTCACGAGATGCTGACATCCCGGTGGTGTTGGTGACCAATACTCGTCGGCACGTGGCACAGCCGTGCATTGATGCCATGGGGGAGCAGCACTTCGCCGCCACGGTGTGCAGCGACGAGGTAGCCAACGGAAAGCCGGCACCGGATCCATACTTGCGCGGCGCAGAGCTGGCGGGCTTTGCACCGGATGAGTGCCTGGCCATCGAAGATTCCCCAACGGGGGTGCGTTCTGCACTAGCCGCCGGTTGCACGGTGGTGTGGAATCCGATGCCGGATGTAAGTGTTCCCCATGCTGATGTGGAGGCGTTGGCACCCCCGGCACGTTTTATTTCGGGCAATTTGGATACCTCAAATTTGGCCTTATTGCGGGCTGCTTTCGCGGGCGAGTAGACGACATGGAACAATAGACCGAGTGAAGAACTTTGATGACCTGTTTGCAGAGCTAAAGGAAAAGGCACAGTCGCGCCCCGAGGGATCGGGCACTGTTAAGGCGCTGGACGCTGGTGTGCATTTCCAAGGCAAGAAAATTGTCGAAGAGGCCGGTGAGGTCTGGCTTGCAGCTGAGCACGAATCTGACGAAGCCCTCGCAGAAGAAATTTCGCAGCTGTTGTACTGGCTGCAGGTGGTCATGGTCGGTCGCGGGCTGAGCCCCGAGGATGTTTACAAGTATCTGTAGGAGAAATCAACACCATGCTGCGTATTGCCGTGCCCAACAAGGGATCGCTGTCCGAGGCGGCAGTCGAGATTCTGAAGGAAGCTGGCTACCCGGGTCGAGGCGACTCCAAGAGCCTGACCATCCACGACGAAGCCAACGACATTGAGTTTTTCTTCCTTCGCCCGAAGGACATCCCGATCTACGTTGGCAATGGCCATCTGGATTTGGGCATCACCGGCCGCGACTTGGCCGCTGACTCCCTGGCCCCGGTCGATGAGGTTCTGAAACTGGGCTTCGGCGCCTCAACCTTCCGCTACGCCGCTCCCGTCGACGAGGAGTGGACTGTGGAGGCCCTAGAGGGCAAGCGCATTGCCACCTCGTACCCGAACCTGGTGCGCGAGGACCTGAAGGCTCGTGGCATTAACGCCACGGTCATTCGCCTTGATGGCGCGGTGGAGATTTCCATCCGCCTAGGTGTTGCCGATGTCATCGCCGATGTTGTCTCCACTGGCCGAACCCTGCGCAAGCAGGGACTGAAGCCTTTCGGCGATGTTTTGGTCAGCTCTGAGGCGGTTGTTGTCGGACGCAAGGGTGTGGAGGTCACCGAGGAGCAGCAGGTGTTCCTGCGCCGTATGACCGGCATCCTCCACGCAAAGACATACCTGATGCTTGACTACAACATCCGTTCGTCTTCGCTGGAGGAAGCAACCAAGCTCACTCCGGGTCTATCCGGCCCGACTGTGTCGCCACTGGCTCACGAGGATTGGGTAGCAGTTCGCGCGCTGGTTCCAAAGGCGGAGGCCAACCCGCTCATGGACGCACTGGCAAAGATTGGTGCCGAGGCTATTTTGGCCTCCGACATCCGCATTGCGCGTATCTAGATTGCGCAAATCCAGTGGGCAACTGACCAGGGGCGTTTTCTCGCTTGTCTACGTCGACGTAGGTAGTAGGGTGGACATTAGGAGTGCGCACGGCGTTAGCCGTACTGGCGTAGTCATTTGATACCTAGAAAAGTTGCAACTACGCCTGCGCTGTAGTTTTGGCTGTACAACAGCGTGATGTCACCAGCGTGATGCAACCAGTCGGCCACTAACTACGGCTCATAAGACTGCACCTACTAGAAGGGATTACGTCCACATGTCCGCAACGCGTACCGAGGTCGACCTGCTTGGCTCGATGGAAGTTCCTGCAGAGGCTTATTACGGTATCCACACCCTGCGTGCAATCGACAACTACCAAATCTCCGGCAAGACCATCAATGATGTGCCCGAGTTCATTCGCGGCATGGTGATGGTGAAGAAGGCCACGGCCATTGCCAACCAGCGCGTTCATACGCTGCCCAGCGATGTTGCAGAAATTATTGTTGCCGCATGTGATGAAATCCTGGAAAAGGGACGCTGCATGGACCAGTTCCCAATCGATGTGTTCCAGGGCGGCGCTGGCACCAGCCTCAACATGAACACCAACGAGGTCATCGCAAACCTCGCACTGGAACTGCTCGGCCTGGAAAAGGGGCGCTACGACGTCATTCACCCCAATGATGACGTCAACCAGTGTCAGTCAACCAACGACGCTTACCCAACGGGTTTTCGTCTTGCTATCCATATGTCGCTGCTGAGCCTGCAGAAGCACTTTGATTCCCTGGTTGAGGCGCTACACGCCAAGGGTGATGAATTCAATGACATCATCACAATGGGCCGCACACAACTGCAGGATGCCGTTCCCATGACCCTGGGACAGGTTTTCCACGCATTTGCCCACAACCTGGAGGAAGAACAGGAGTCCATCGCAACTGCGTCGGCACGCCTGCTGCAAATCAACCTGGGAGCAACCGCTATCGGTACCGGTGTGAATGCGCCGGCGGGTTACCGCGAGGCCGTAACCCAGGCGCTGCGTGAGGTCAGTGGCTTTAAGGTGACCTCTGCAAAGGACCTGATTGAAGCCACCAGCGATACCGGCGCTTACGTCAGCGTGCATGCATGCCTGAAGCGTGCGGCCATGAAGATCTCCAAGATGTGCAACGACCTGCGCCTGCTGGCGTCGGGCCCGCGCGCCGGACTGAATGAAATCAACCTGCCGGAGCGTGCGGCCGGTTCATCGATTATGCCGGCGAAGGTTAACCCGGTAATTCCTGAGGTCGCGAACCAGGCCTGCTTTAAGGTCTTCGGCAACGACGTGACCCTGACCTGGGCGGCCGAGGCCGGTCAGTTGCAGCTAAATGTTATGGAGCCCGTCATCGGCGCGTGCCTCTTCGAGTCAATCGAACTGCTGCGCAGCGCTACCGACACTCTGCGCGACAAGTGCATTACCGGCATCACCGCTAACCCGGACACCTGCCGCGGCTACGTGGAAAACTCCATCGGTATCGTGACCTACCTGAATCCGGTCATTGGCCACCACGAAGGCGATATGGTCGGTAAGGAGGCCGCGCGCACTGGTCGTTCCGTCCGCGACATTGTCCTCGAGCGCGGGCTGCTGGACGAGAAGGAGCTCGACCACGTCCTGAGCACCGAGAACCTCATGCACCCGGAATACCGCGGTAAACGATACGTAGCAGGGGAGTCTCGCCTCGACGACCTGGCTTAAGGCGGTTGCCGGTTGCTTTATGTGGGAGCCGGTTGCCCCACGAAGGGACTTGCCACGGCGTAACCTTTTGTCGTCTGCGGAGGGCTGGCTGTCTACTTAGGGCTAGCCGCAGCCACGTGACCCCCTGCGCAAGGTGGCCACACAGAAACTGACTAGGTTTATGGCAAAAAGTTGGAAGTAAATTTCATTCACCTGTCATAAACTAGGTCACTAACTTACGCTGGCTGCGGTGCCGCCGGCGGGCGGAGTCCCGCTGGCACCACGATTATCAACAGAACCACCATCGCGGCTATCACCAACAGCACCCGGCCAACCCGGGTACTCCGGCGTGACCCCGCCGTAGGCAGGGCACATCTCCTGGAAAGAACACCACCCACAGAGCTTGGACTTCTTCGGCACAAAGTCACCGTTTTCACCGTCACGCACAATGGCCGACCACAGGTCGGCAATCTCCGCTTGGAAGGCCTCTAGTTCCGCCGCAGTGGGGCTCAGCACCAGGTCATCGGCAACTTTCAGGTACATCAACCGCAGCTGTTCCGGGATATGGCCGGTGAGCCGCCACCACACCAGCGCATAAAAACGCATCTGAAACAGTGCTTCATCCTGGAAACGAGGCGAGGGCTTCTTGCCCGTCTTGTAGTCCACAATCCGGACCTCGCCAGTCGGGGCGATATCGACGCGGTCGATAAACCCACGTAGCGGCACCGACAACGGCACGGTCTGATCGGCATCCGGATCAATAACCAGCTGGACAAACTTTTCCATCTCGGCGGCATCGAAGCCCATAGGGTTTTCCATCATGAAGTACCCCTTGAGCAGTCCGCGGCATTCAACCAGGAAGTTGTAGTAATCATCCTCCGGAACTAGCTCAATCAGTTCCTCGTCCTTTGCACGCATGTCCTCCCAGGTCGGCTTCAGACGCTTCACCGCCGCTGGGTAAGTGCGTTCTTCCCGGGGCCAGGCATGCATCTGTTCGAGCACAGCATGTACCAATGTGCCCTTGACCTGCGCGACAGTCGACGGCTCCGGAATCTTGTCAATCGCACGGAACCGGTACTTCAGCGGGCATTGGCGGTAGTCATTAGCTCTCGACGGCGACAGCGCCAGCTTGGAGCGCCGGGAAGCTTGAACTGCTGACTTAGAACTTTGGGCATTGTCGGGCATACTAGCCAGGTTAGAGTACCGTCCCGATTTGGCCGCATTCGCGCCCGTACGAGTGACGACCCAACACAATCCAACACGCCCCCAACGCGATCTAGCCCGGCACAACCAAATCTCAAAAGGAGCCAACACACCTATGGCATTGAGCGGACCATTCCAGGTCGGCGACCGAGTCCAGCTGACTGACTCGAAGAATCGCCACTTCACCGTCATCCTCGAGGAGGGTGGCAAGTTCTTCACCCACCGCGGCACTATCCTCCACGACGACCTCATCGGTGCCAAGGAGGGCACTACCGTTACCTCCGGCGAAGGCACGGTCTACCTGGCCATGCGTCACCTGCTGGTTGATTACGTCCTGTCCATGCCGCGCGGTGCTGCGGTGATTTACCCGAAGGACGCCGCCCAAATCATCGTCGAGGGCGATATCTTCCCAGGTGCGCGCGTTCTGGAGGCCGGCGCTGGATCGGGCGCGCTCAGCCTCAATCTGCTCCGCGCTATCGGCTCTGAGGGGCAGCTCATCTCCTACGAGGTCCGAGAGGACCATATCGAGCACGCTGAGCGCAACGTTGTCGACTTCATGGGCCACAAGCCCGACAACTGGGACTTGCGCCTCGGCGATCTCAACGAGGCCACAGTCGAGTCACTCGGCGGTCCGATCGACCGCGTCATCCTGGATATGCTCGCCCCGTGGGAATGCCTGGACACCGTCTCGAAGGTGCTTCAGCCCGGCGGTGTGCTCATGGTCTATGTCGCCACCGTCCCGCAGCTGATGAAGGTCATGGAGGGCATCCGCGCGCAGAAGTGCTTCACCGAGCCGCGCGCCTGGGAATCCCTGGTCCGCGACTGGAATGTTCAAGATCTCTCCGTCCGTCCGGCGCACCGTATGCAGGCCCATACCGCGTTTCTGGTTTGGGCACGCAGGCTTGCCGACGGCACGGTGCCCCCGCGTCCGCAGCGGCGTAATCAAAAGAAGCTCTGATACCGCCGCTTCGCGCTGGGAGGTGTAGCCGTCGTAAAGCGTGATACGACACACGGTCTAAATCGACCAAGCGACAACAGCGGCGGACCCAATGGGTAGTCTGGGGTACATGACAACGCCGTCTGACAAAATCCGTGATCTAGAGCAGAAGAACTACAACCTCGGCATTCGTAATAGTCGCCTGGTTGAGCTGTTGCGAGACTCCCGTAACAAGCTAGAGCTACTGCGGCAGGACATGGAGGACATGCTGGAGCCGCCTAGCACGTACGGGATTTTCCTTAAGCCGGGGCCGGAGAAAGGCACGGCAGAGGTGTTTACCGGTAATCGTCGGATGCGTCTGAGGGTGCAACCGGAGATTAATGAGCGGGCGCTTCGGCCGGGCGCGCAGGTGCGTCTGAATGAGGGCTCGATAATCGTGGAGGACTGCGGTTATCCGGAAAGTGGCGATATCGCCAATGTCCGCGAGGTGCTGCCGGATCGGGAGCGCATTTTGGCCTCGGATACCCACGGCGAGGAATTTGTGGTGTCGCTGGCGGGGGATTTGTCGCCGAAGCCGGGGGACTCGGTGATGATTGACCGCAAGTCGGGCTACGCGTTTGAGGTCATTCCGAAGTCCGAGGTGGAAAACCTGGTACTGGAAGAGGTACCGGATGTCACCTACACGGATATCGGCGGTCTGGATAGTCAGATTGAGCAGATTCACGACGCCGTGGAGATGCCATTCCTGCAGCCAGAGCTGTTTGAGCAGTACAACCTGCGTCCGCCGAAGGGCGTACTGCTGTACGGTCCTCCCGGCAACGGTAAGACGCTGATTGCCAAGGCTGTGGCTAATTCGTTGGCACGCAAAATTGCGCTGTCCCGGGGTAAGAGTGAAGCGGAGGCGCAGCGGGCGCAGTCGTACTTCTTGAATGTCAAGGGTCCGGAGCTGCTGAACAAGTTCGTCGGTGAGACGGAGCGTCAGATTCGTTTGATTTTCGACCGTGCCCGTGACATTGCTGAGGATGGCAAGCCGGTTATTGTCTTTTTCGACGAGATGGACTCGATTTTCCGCACTCGTGGTTCGGGTATCTCCTCGGATATGGAAAACACTGTGGTTCCGCAGCTGCTCAGTGAGCTCGACGGTGTGGAGGGACTGGAAAACGTCATCGTGATCGGTGCCACCAACCGCGAGGAAATGATCGACCCGGCAATTCTGCGCCCGGGACGCCTGGATGTGAAGATTCGCATTGAGCGTCCGAATGAGACTGCGGCGAAGGATATCTTCCGCAAGTACTTGACTCCGGAGCTGCCGTACAACGCGGCCGAGGTAGAGGCTCACGGTGGGGTGGAGCAGAATGTGGCACACCTCATTGATCAGGTCGTTGAGCGGATGTACGCCAAGACGGCAGAAAATGAGTATGTGCGGATTCGCTATGCAGATGGCACCAGCGAGATTATGTACTACCGCGATTTCAACTCCGGCGCGATGATCTCCAACATCGTCGACCGCGCGAAGAAGTCCGCCATCAAGTCGGTTATCGCCGGTGGCGAGGCGGGAATTAGCTTGGACCATCTGCTGTCCGCCGTGGCGGAAGAGTTCGCACAAAACGAGGACTTGCCGAATACCTCGAACCCGGATGAGTGGGCTCGTATCTCCGGCCGCCCAACCTCGCGGGTTGCCTCGGTTGAGGTGATTCACCATGGCTAATTCCGCTGCAAACCCCGCACAGCCGAGCCGCTTCTTCGGCACTGAAATTGAGTACGGGATTTCCAGCCCGGATAATCCGGATGTAAGCCCGATTCTCACCTCCACGCAAGCAGTGCTGGCTTTCGCACACGAGCAGGAGGAGGGCCTGTCGGGGCGTATCCGCTGGGACTACGCGCCGGAGTCACCACTGCGCGACAGCCGTGGCTTTGACCTGCGCCGCTACCACCAACCGCCAATCGTTGACCCGAACGCCGTCGGTGCCGCAAACCTGCTGGTCCAAAACGGTGCCCGTTTCTACGTCGACCACGCTCACCCGGAGTACTCCTCGCCGGAAACAGCAACTGCTCGCGAGGCGGTCATCGCCGACCGTGCAGGGGACAAGATTATGCTGCGCGCAGCTCAGCTTGCCGCTGAAGCCACCGACACCGAGGGCAATCCCGGACCGACGCTGAAGCTTTACCGCAACAATGTCGATGGCAAGGGTGCTTCCTACGGCGCCCACGAGAATTACCTCTTCTCCCGGGAAACCGAGTTCGATGACATCGTCGCCGGTCTGACGCCGTTTTTCGTCACCCGCCAGGTGTTCACGGGCGCTGGTCGCGTTGGCCTGGGCCAGACGGGGCAGGAGTCGGGCTTCCAGATATCACAGCGCGCAGACTACATCGAGACCGAAGTCTCGCTGGAGACCACGTTGAACCGCGGCATCATTAACACCCGCGACGAGCCGCACGCTGACTCCGATCGATTCCGCCGCCTGCACGTCATCATCGGTGATGCCAACATGAGCGAGGTCGCCACCTACCTCAAGTTGGGCACCACCGGCCTGGTCATTGATGCCATCGAGGACGGCGTGCGTTTCGACGATCTGCAGCTCCGCAACCCCGTCGAGGCCGTCCATAAGGTCTCCCGGGACCTGACCTGCACTGAGAAGCTGCAGCTGGCTGACCATGTCACATGGATGTCTGCGGTGGAAATGCAGTACGAGTACCTGCGTCGCGTTGAGAGTTACGACCAGCAGGGCGACGTCGTCAAGCTCTGGCGTGAAGTGCTCGACGTGCTTGCCGACGACCCCCGAAAGGCAGCCCACCTGCTGGATTGGGTAGCAAAGTACAACCTCATGGAGGGCCTGCGTAACCGCCTTGGCGCGGGTTGGGACCACCCTAAGTTGGCGCTGATTGATATTCAGTACTCGGATATTGACCCGGCTCGTGGGCTGTACCATGCGCTGGTGCGCCGTGGCTCGATGCGCACGCTGGTGACCGAGGAAGAGGTTGACCGCGCGGTTGAATTCGCGCCGGAGTCCACACGTGCGTATGTGCGCGGTGGCATTTTGCGCCGCTTTGGCAAGGACGTCGTTGCGGGCAGTTGGACCAGCTTAGTGGTGGACACTTCGGGGGTGTATCGACGCACTCGTGACGTGGAGTCGCCGGGAATTACGCTGGCCTACATTACGCTGGATGAAGTTGACCGCTGCACTGCCGCTGATTGCGGTGAGGTGTTGGAGTCGGCGGAGACAGTGGCCGAGGTGGTCGAGCATCTGCGTACGCTCGGGGCTGTCCGCGAACAATAGACACGCGCAGTACGGTGGCGCTTGCACAGGCGCACACAGAGCCGTAGTAGCGCAGTAATACTCAAAAGATTTTCTTGAAGGAGCAACAACATGGCTGGTAACACTCAGGTCTACGGCGGCGGTTCCGGCGGAGGCGACGAGGAAGAGTTCGGCGAGGTTGCTGGCGGCGGTCAGGCACAGGAGCACGTTGCAGCTGCTGACGACCTGTTGGATGAAATTGATGGCCTGCTGGAGAACAACGCCGAGGAGTTCGTGCGTTCGTACGTCCAGAAGGGTGGCCAGTAAGAAGTGACTGACCAGCAGGTAGAGCAGCAGACACCGGAGGCGACACCGGGCTCGGAATCGGAATCAACACCGACACCGGAACCGGCACAGGCGCTGACCCGACGCATCACCGGCATTGAAACCGAGTTCGGCATCACTCTGACGCTGGATGGCTCGCGCCGTCTGGGGCCGGATGAGATTGCCCGCTACATGTTCCGCCCGGTGATCGCCAAGTACGGGGCGACCAACATTTTCACCCACAATGCTGGTCGTATGTACCTGGATGTCGGTAGCCACCCGGAGTACGCCACCGCTGAGTGCGATTCGGTCTCGCAGCTGGTCGCGTACGACCGCTCGGGAGAGGTCATCTTAAACGAACTCGCCGAAAAGGCTGAAGCAGAGCTTGCCGACGAGGGCGTCGGTGGCAAGGTCTACCTGCTGAAGAACAACGTTGATACCGTCGGTAACTCCTACGGCTGTCACGAGAACTACCTGGTTGGTCGCGAAATGGGATTGAAGTCCCTGTCCAAGCTGCTGCTGCCGTTCTTGGTGACGCGACAGCTCATTTGCGGTGCTGGCAAGATTTTCCTGCCGTACCCGACCTCGCCGTATCACAACGATCCGATTCAGTACTGCTTCTCGCAGCGCGCGGATCATGTGTGGGAGGGTGTCTCCAGTGCAACGACGCGCTCCCGGCCAATCATTAACACTCGAGATGAGCCACACGCGGACTCCAACCGGTTCCGCCGTCTGCACGTCATCGTGGGTGACTCCAATATGAGTGAGACCACGACCGCCCTCAAGATCGGCTCCACCCAGCTGGTACTGGAGATGATTGAAGCCGGCGTGAAGTTGCCGGACTTCGAGGTCGCGAACGAAATTAAGTCCATCCGCGCGGTGAGCCGCGATATGACCGGCAAGGCCGAGATTCCGCTGCGCAGTGGCGAAACCGCCACCGCGCTGCAGATTCAGCGTGCGTTCCTGGACGCGGCCACTGAGTGGCTGAAGGTTCGCAACGAAAACATGGTCAATGAGGGCAAGGGCATCGCCGGTGCCGGCACTTCCAACGAGGAGATGGGCCGCATTGTCGAACTGTGGGGTCGCGCGCTGGATGCCGTGGAAACCGGTGACTGGTCTCTCATTGAGCACGATATTGACTGGGCCATTAAGTACTCGCTGATGAAGCGCTACCTGGACCGCGGCTTAACGCTGGAGAATCCCAAGCTTCATCAGATTGACTTGGCCTACCACGACATCCGTCCCGGCCGCGGTATCTTCCGCGCACTGGAAGCCCGCGGCATTGCCTCGCGGTGGATTACCGATGAGCAGGTCGCTGAGGCCGTCCGCATCGCACCACCAACTACCCGCGCAAAGCTGCGCGGCGATTTCCTCGTCGCGGCTGAGGACTCCGGCCTGAAGACTGTTGTGGACTGGACACACCTGAAGATCACCGGCGATGATCCCATCTCCACGATGCTCGGCGACCCGTTTGCCACGGAAAACGATGAGGTCAATGAGATGATTGAGATTCTGACGGCTGCGAAGAAGACCTCGGATACGCAGCCGGAAAACTAGTTCCGTCCCAGGAAACCGCCCCAGGAAAAGGAGCCCCACAGTCGTGTCTGTCCCACCTGTATCGGAAAGTCTCGGAACCGCCGCGATCAGTGAGAACCAACGTCAGGTTCAGTTACTGTTGGCGCTTGCCGACGACACCGGGTGGGTAAGCGAGTCGTGGATCTCCAAAAATGTCGAGGGTTACGCTCGTGTTTCCGAGGATTCTCGGGCTCGATACTTACGTGCGGACACCGCAGCACTCCTGGCCGCCGGGGTCCCGGTGGAGGTTTCGTCGTCAAGCGCGGGCGATAAGGTCAAACGCCTGCGCCTGAACAGGCTGCGGTGGCCCCAGCACGACCCCGAGTTCACTGAAGCGGAGGCTTCGGTGGTGTTCCAGGCGGCGAATGCGGCGTTTGGTTCGGAGGAGCTGAGTTCGACGGCTGTGGCGGCGTGGCGGAAGCTCGCGTCGTTTGCGCAGCGCAGCGCCATTGCGAAGCCGGATGAGTCGGTGGTGGTAGCCGATGCGGTGGATATGAGTCGGGCGGATTTCAGCACGCTGCTGACCGCAATGACCTCGCCGCGGCGGACGGTGGAGATGTGGTACTCCCGCCAGTACGGCGTGGATGATGAACTGCGCACGCTGGAGCCTTGGGGTTTGATTAACCTGCGCGGACGCTTTTATGTGCTGGGTTTTGATCCGCAGCGTGAGGCGGCACGTATGTTCCGGCTCAGCCGTATCCGCGATGTGTCGGATACGGGAACGTCGGCGACGCAGCCCATGCCCGAGGGTGACTTGCAACAGATTGCGGAAGAGATGTTGCACCGCGGTGGGAAGACGTATCAGGCGGTCGTCCGTATTACCCCGAATACCTGCGCTGATGTCGTGATGAAAGCGACAGCGCTGGGGAAGGGCCGCTACGAATTGCCAGCGGCACCTGTGAGCGAGATTGTGTCCACAGGTTTGAGTTACGCACCGGATTTGATCGTGGAAACACCTGAAGAGGCACGGTCGGAAATTATTGCTCGGTTGGAGCAGGTACTTGCTCGCCATGGCGGATTGAACACCACGGACGACACTCTGGAGGGCAACTAATGACAGTGCATGCAGCCCGAGAACTAGACGCGAATGTCAGCGTCGACGAGATGTTAGCGGTCGTACCGTACTTTTCGCAGCATCGCTCAATGACAGAGGCTGCTACCGAACTGGCAATCCCTTTCGCCCGAATTCGGGCCATTGTCGAGCAGATTGCCGATATTGACCAGCCGGGACTCCTCGGAGTGCGCGCTTTTGAAGTTGATTACCGCAACAACTTTGACGTCCGCATACGCCCTCAGGCGACGGTGCTCAGCCAGCCGCGTGCGCTCACAGCCGAGGAAACCGCGACTTTGCTGCTCATCCTGGAAACCATCGAGGACTCCGCAGCAGCCACCTCTTCCGAGGCCGCGCAGACGGCCGCGACAAAGCTCCGCAGTGCCCTGGGGACGAACGTTCCCATCATCGATTCGACCGCCGCAGAGGATGGCAAGGCCTTTGCCTTTGCAGAGCAGATTTACTCCGCGCTGCATCAGCGCAAGGTACTGAAGGTGCGTTACCGGAATGCCTCAGGGCAGGTTTCAGTCCGTGAACTTGACTGCGTCAACGTTTATACAGTTGAGTCCACGACGTACCTCCGCGCCGTCGACCGGGCGCAGGAAGACAGCCATCAGAAGAGTTTCCGTGTCGACCGCCTCGAGGCCGCCGAGGTCCTCGACATTCCCGCCGCTTTCCACCGCCCAGAGCCCGTCGATATCCGTGATCCGCACGCCTTTGGCGCGGAAACGGGGACGTCCGAATGGGCGAGTGTGCTTATCGACGCCGATGCCACCTGGATCGCAGACTATGAACCGGTCTTCTTCACCGGAGATGAGGGAGAAGAAGAGGATACCGAACCGGTCTCTGACCAAGGCTTAGGGCAGTCGGAATTTGCCGCTGACGTGCCCATGTCCGACCTGGCAGCAACAGTCTCCTTTGTGCTCCGCCGTTCACCGAGCGTAAAAGTCACTGAGCCCCTAAAATTGAAAAACGCCGTTGTTGCGCGAGCTTCCGAAGCTTTGGCAGAGTATGGTCGAAACGACAAAGCTTAAACTAGAGCTTCTATCGCGCACAGTGTGGCAACTTGCCACTTGTATTTGTATTCATTTGAAAGGTCTCTAAGCGGATGCCGAACCTAGGTCCCTGGGAAATCATCATTATCCTGGTTGTTCTTGTTTTGCTCTTTGGCGCAAAGAAGCTGCCGGATGCCGCTCGTTCGCTCGGCCGCTCCATGCGTATCTTCAAGTCCGAAGTGAAGGAAATGCGCAACGATGACGAGCAGCAGGAGCAGGCTGCAATCCAGCAGGCCCCGCAGGCTCAGCCACAGCAGCCGTACCAGCCGCAGCAGCAGTACCAGCAGCCGGCGCCGCAGGCTCAGCCACAGCAGCAGTACCAGCAGCCGGCGCCGCAGGCTCAGCCGCAGCAGCAGTACCAGCAGCCGTACCAGCCGCAGCCTGGCCAGAACAACCCTGGCCAGCCGCAGCAGTAGTAGAAGGCCGGTTGAAGCGTGACTTCAGCTACATCCACATCACGTCCTCGGAAGCGCCAACGTAAGCGCAACCCCGAGGGCGTGATGACTATTGTCGAGCACATTCAAGAGCTTCGGCATCGCCTAGTCCTCTCGCTGGCAGGTATCGCCGTTGGCACCGTTTTGGGCTTCATCTGGTACCAGACCGCTTTTACAATCGGCCAGTTCCGCATACCGTTTACCTCGGTCAATGTCGGCCCGCTGCACTTTAAGTCCCTGGGTGAGCTGCTCAAGGATCCGTACTGTCAGCTTCCACCCGAGATGCGTCTCGGCGGCGGCGAGGGTGCGGAGTGTCGTCTGCTGGCGACCAGTCCCTTTGAAATGTTCATGCTGCGCCTGAAAGTCGGTGCCCTGGCCGGTCTGGTGATGGCCTCCCCCTGGTGGCTCTACCAGATTTGGGCTTACATCACTCCCGGCTTGGTTAGGAAGGAACGCCGCACCACCCGCCGAGTTGTGACTGCCGCCGCGCTGCTGTTTGTCATGGGCTCTGTCCTGGCCTACTTCGTTGTCGCCTTCGGTTTGGAGTTCCTGCTTCAGATTGGTGAAGAAACGCAGATTTCTGCACTCACCGGTTCACAGTACTTCGGCTTCGTCCTCGCACTGATTCTGGTTTTCGGAGTCAGCTTCGAGGTTCCACTCTTCGTGGTCATGTTGAACATGGCGGGCGTCATTACCTACGAGGGCATTAAGGACAAGCGCAGCATTATCATCATGTCGCTGTTCATCTTTGCGGCATTTATGACTCCGGGCCAGGATCCGGTGTCGATGGTCGCAATGGCGACGGCGTTGACATTGCTGGTGGAAATCGCAATCCAGATTTGTCGCCTCCATGACCGTCGTAAAGCAAATGAGCGTCCGGAGTGGCTGGATCTGGATGACGAGCAAGGCTCCGGACCAATCACGGCCTCCGGTCCAATTGGCTCTGCTGGCGGTATCGGTGACGTGGGTGGCATCGACGCCCCGACTTCAGTAAGTGGGCCAACGTCGATTCAGCCGGGCGGCATGCCGACGGCATCAGCGGCTCCGACGACCTCCCCGATTTCTGGCCCGACACCAGTTAACCCGCCGACGCCGACTCAGGCATCCCAGATGCGCCCGACCCGTAATTCGCGTCCCCCGCGGCCACACGGAATGATTCCGGAGACCCCGATGCCGACGCAGGACTTGCGAAATCGTCCGACGAGTGACTTTGATGATGTTCTCTAGCGTGGTTTATGACACTCTAGAGGCATGACTCTTCTCGGCGATTTCGTTAGCCAACAGGATTTCGATCTTGACGACTTTCAGCTCCGCGCCTGCCAATCAATTGAGGCAGGGCGGGGCGTTGTCGTCTGTGCACCCACCGGTGCGGGCAAGACTATTGTTGGCGAATTCGCTATTTATGCTGCGCTCGACCGTGGTGGTAAGTGCTTTTACACCACCCCTATTAAGGCACTGAGCAACCAGAAGTACCACGACCTAGTCGAGGACTACGGCGAGGACCGCGTGGGCCTGCTCACTGGTGACACTTCGATTAACGGCGACGCAGACATCGTGGTGATGACCACCGAGGTGCTGCGCAATATGATTTACGCGAAATCACCGACGCTGAAGAAGCTCACACATGTGGTGATGGACGAGATTCACTACCTCGCTGACCGGGAGCGCGGCGCTGTGTGGGAAGAGGTTATTTTGAACCTCGACGAGTCCGTGGCCGTCATCGGTTTGTCCGCGACGGTGTCCAACTCCGAGGAATTTGGTCGCTGGCTCTCCACGGTACGCGGGCACACGGACGTCATTGTCACGGATCTGCGACCGGTTCCGCTACATCAGCACATGCTGGTGGGAAACCGGCTCTATCCGCTCTTCGAGGCGAAGTCGGACAAAGTCAATCAGGATCTGCTGGAGGCGTGCCGTCGTGCCGAGTTCGGCTACGGGGACGCCGGGACCAGAGAGCGTTACCAGTACAAAAAGCACAAGGGTGGGGGCCGCTCGTACAGCTGGGGCGACAAGGGGCAGCGTAAGTTCCGCCCGCCGAAGCGTGGCGATGTCATTCGCATGCTCGGTTCCATGAATATGCTGCCCGCGATTGTGTTCATCTTCTCCCGCGCAGGCTGTGAAGGCGCGCTGGCACAGGTCGGCGCTACTCGCGCAGAACTCACGGACCGAGATGAGCAGGACCGCATCGCCAAGATCATCGATGATGGTGTTGCGCACATTCCGAAGGAGGACCTGCAGGTTCTCGGCTTCCTGCGCTGGCGCCGCATTCTCATTCGCGGTTTCGCGGCACACCACGCGGGCATGCTGCCTGCGTTTCGGCACATTGTGGAAGAGCTCTTTAACGAAGGCCTGGTCAAGGTCGTCTTCGCCACCGAGACACTCGCGCTGGGCATCAACATGCCTGCCCGCACGGTCGTGCTGGAAAAGCTCGTCAAGTACAACGGCGAAGCCCACGTGGACCTCACGCCGGGTCAGTACACGCAGATGACCGGTCGCGCTGGCCGCCGAGGTATCGACACCGTCGGCAATGCCGTGGTGCAGTGGGCACCGGCAATGGATCCGAAGGCTGTCGCGGGGCTCGCGTCCACGCGCACGTATCCGCTGATTTCCACCTTCGCACCGAGCTACAACATGAGCGTCAACCTCCTGCAGACGCTCGGCTATGAGGGCTCGAAGCAAGTCATGGAGCGCTCATTCGCTCAGTTCCAGGCGGATGGCGACATCGTCGGAGTCGCCGCCGAACTGTCCAAGGCCAAGCAGGAAGCCGCGGCCCTGCGTGCGGAACTGCTCGGCAGGGGAGCCGATGCGCACGCTGAAGGGTCGGAGGCTGAAGCGTCGTCGTCAAGCGGGGAGGGCAGTTCGCGTGACGACGAGCGCCCGACCCAGATGCTCGAATACCTGGATCTGCGCGCCAAACTGTCCCAGGAGGAGAAGAACGCCAAGCGCCGCAATATTGAAGACCGCCACACGGAAACCGTCACCGCGCTGCGCAGACTCCGTAGGGGCGAAGTGATTCCGCTGCCGAAGGGTAAGAAGGTGCAGTTGGCGGTGGTGTACCGAGAGGACCATTCGAAGTCGAATCCTCGTCCGGGTGTCATCAGTGTCGGCGGATTTGTGGGACGTGTGGAGCCGCATATCTTCCCAGCGGCGCCGCAGACAGTCGGCTCGATTAAGCTGCCACGGGATGCGGACCGGCATCCGCGACGTGCGCTCGGGATTGTGCGCGCAGAGATTGGCCGCAAGGGACTGAAGGGACCAAAGCGGCTGAAGCGTCGCACTGGTGGCAACTCGCCGGCGGTGAGGAAGCTGCGGCAGGAATTACGAGAGCACCCGCTGCATGGCGATCCGGCGGTGGAGACGATGGCTCGTCATGCCGATACGCTGCGGCAGGCCGAGGCGCATGTTGCCAAGCTGCAAAAGCGCGTCGATTCCGCCTCGGATACGTTGGCACGCACATTCGACCGCATGCTGCAGTTGCTAACACAGATGGACTACGTGGAATGGCCGGAGGGTGCGGAGCCGACGATTACCGAGGAAGGCCTGCGGTTGGCGCAGATTCACAATGGTTCGGATCTGCTGGTGGCCACATGTCTGCGGCGTGGCATCTGGGATGACCTAGACCCTGCGGAGCTGGCCGGTGCGGTGTCGAGTTTGGTCTTTGAAAACCGCAAGGCCAGCCAGGGCAGTGACGAGGTGCCGACTGAGCCTCTGGCTAAGGCGCTGGGGAATACCTACCGCATCTGGGAGGAACTGTCGGAGGATGAGCGCCGCTATCGCCTACCGGTAACGGACTTGCCGGATATGGCTTTTGCCACCGCAATTCATCAGTGGACTGCTGGCGCACCGCTGGGGTACTGCCTGCAGGCCGCGGCGGAAAGCGGAGCGGAGCTGACCCCAGGTGACTTTGTCCGCTGGTGCCGTCAGGTCATTGATCTGCTGCAGCAGATTAAGAAGACCGGTTACTCCACGGACATTCGCAACAAGTCTGCCGAGGCCATTCAGGCGATTCGCAGGGGAGTGGTGGCGCTGAATAATTAGTTATCCCCGACACATCTCTTCAGCTGCAGTTCAGCTTCCTGAGGTAAACATGATAAATTTATAGTTATGTGATTGTAGATCACACCGTTCCATACTGTAGTTCCAAATGGTGCTGCAGATTGTATTTTTCATATCTGACTTCAGTTCTCAGGAAGGTCACTAATGAGCAAGTTCCAGAAGGCTCTGTCTGCTGCGGGAATCGCAGCACTGAGCTTCGGCATTACCCCCATGGCAAGCGCTGCACCGGCTGGAAACGTAGTTACCTTTGGTGACTCGTACTTCGCCAATCCGACTGTTGAGGACTACTGGATTGCCAAGGCTCCCGAGCAAATCCCGGGCCTCCCAGAAGTTCAACAGAAAAACGGCTGCGCCCATGACCCTGATGGAATCCCAGCAAAGATTGGTAAGAAGTCTGGCCGCCATGTGGACGACTACTCGTGCGCTGGAGCTGTGCTCTACACTCCAAACGCGAACAACCTCGATCGTCAGATTGAGGGTGCGATTCGCGATGGAGCGCTAAACCCGCAGACTTCGTTCATCGCAATTCAGATTGGCTTCAACGACACCTACAACAATGCAGTCAATCTTCCCTCGGTCCGTGAGGGCTGGTGGAAGGACGCATCCGATGCTGCGGTGCATAAGATTCGTGCACATGCACCAAATGCACGCATCGCATTTGTCAACTACCCAACTATTTCACACCCCGGTGACTCCAAGCAGTGTCTCATCCATGTGAACGTTGCTGGTCAAAACATTGACGCCGGCGTCCCCGCTTTCTGGATTGAGCAGGGCGAGATTGAAACCTCTAAGTATGCAAAGCAAGCTGCCGACCGCCATCAGGCTGAGTTCGTTGATGTCCGCGCCATGACCACGGATCGCCATGAGTGTGCTCCAGATGATAAGCGCATCATCGCGGGTGCCATCGACAACCGCACCCGGGACTACAACCTCCCGGTTCACCTCAATGGTGAAGGCAAAGAGATTATTGCCGACGCTATCGTCGCTCGTATGTAGTCATTAACCCCAAGCCCTGAGCCCCAAGGCACAGGGCTTTTATCTTCAATTCACTTATTTCTTAGGGGAAAAATGACTTCTCAGGCTCAAGCGTCTCGCACTCGGCGAGCAACCCACGTGTCGCCTTGGACTCAAGTTAAACAATTCGTTTCTTCTCTCGGGCCACTCAGTCGCGCTGGCATCCTCAGGAATGATGGCCCTGCTGCACTGAAGAATATGTCTCGGTGGGGTATTTCGATGGCGGCTCTCGTCGAAAACGACTGCCTCAACTGGCCCGACCGGCTTGCACTTGTGGATGACTTTGGTGAACTCACATATGCTGAGCTTCGGACTCAGGCTAGAACTCTGTCTGTCCACCTTATGGAGAAGGGAATTACTGAGGGGTCCACTATCGCAATTTTGGCCCGAAATTCTCGTGCCATTGTGTTGCCATTATTGGCTTGTAGCTACCTCGGCGCTCGTCCCATGATTATGAATCCGGCATCTTCCTCAAAGCAGGTCAGCGCAATCATGGCTGACTATGGTGCGGATATCTTGATTGTAGATGCCGAATACAACCAAAATGCCGATTTCCCGATCGAAACAATAACTGTCGGTGGCGAGCAAGACGAGTTTCTTTCCCTCATTTCCGGGCAAGTTGACAGTTCCACGCTTCCGCAGAAACCCCGACAGCAAGAGACAATCATCATGTCATCGGGAACATACGGGATTCCAAAAGGTGTCCGCCTCCCAGTTCCACGCACACCAAAGGTTCTTGGTGGAATCGTTAAAGCGATTCCTTGGAAGAAGAACATGGTGGTTCAACTCACCGCATCGGTTTTCCATGCGTGGGGATGGCTCAACCTCCAACTTGGCCTGGCCACCGGTTCGACCCTCATCTTGCGACGGAATTTTGATGCAGATCAGGCTACCGCGGACTGCCTTCGATACGGAGTAAACGGAATTGTTTCAGCTGCAGTCTTCCTAAAAGATCTGGTTACTGCCGCAGACAGAGCAGACTCTGAGCTCGGCCCATTTGAGTTCATTGTTTCTTCAGGAAACGCCATGCCACCGTACTTGGTTCGCGAGCTCAACAAGCGCTTCGGACCTGTGGTATGTAACTTCTACGGTTCAACTGAACACGGCCAAATCGCAATTGCTACCGGTCCTGAATTCGCAGCTGATCCACATACTACCGGGCATATCCCAACTGGTGTTGAGCTTCGTATTTTCCGCGAAGACGGCACCGAGGCTGACCGGGGAGAACTTGGCAATGTCTACGCCGCAAACTCCATGACGATGATTGGTTTGCTTGCTGCACGTGACAAATACGATGTCATTAGCGGGCTGCTCGGAACTGGGGATAAGGGACTAATCGATGAAAACGGGATGCTTCAATTAGCCGGTCGTGCGGATGACATGCTGATTAAGGGAGGCGAAAACGTTTACCCTCGTGAAGTTGAAGAATTCCTCGGAACCGTCGATGGAATCAACGACGTTTTCGTCCATGGTTCTCAGGACGACATCGTCGCAACTCTTCGAGCCTATGTTGTCCGGGCAGACAGCATCGCTGGCGCGAACCTTTCCGACGAAATGATTCGCGAACACGTTCGCCAGAATCTCGCAGAGCACAACGTCCCTGACGAAATTGTGTGGATGGAATCGTTGCCTCGCAATGACGGTGGCAAAGTCGTCCCACGCCGTTTGCCCGACGCTAAAGCTTAATTCAGCGTCTCTGTCTTAGTCTCTGTCTTATTCGAGGCTGACGGGTACAGTTGGCAACTATGAGCAACGGTATCTTTAGCTTTGACATCTACCAGCAGCGTCTGGATCGCACTGCGGAGCTACTCCGCACCCGCGATGCAGACGCTGCAGTCTTTGGAACCGGCGCTGACCTGCAGTATCTCATTGGTTCTGCGGTCACCTCGCATGAGCGCCTCACCGCGCTGGTAGTCACCGCATCCGGCACAACCACACTGGTACTGCCCGCTGTGGAGCGCGGTGACCTGCCGCTGTGTGCAATCGATGCCCTCAACGCCGATGTGGTGTTGTGGGAGGACGGCCAGAATCCGCACCGCATTGTCGCCGACCTAGTGGGCCACGTGGGCACTCTCGCAGTGGGCGCTTCGTTGACCGCTGACCACTTGATTCCCATTCAGGATCTCACCGGAGCCAAGACCGTGTTGGCCGGAGACATTCTGAAAGAACTGTTCATGCGCAAGGACGCCGCTGAAATTGATCAGCTGCGCGAGGCCGGCGCCGCCATTGACCGCGTTCACGCTCGTGTGCCTAGCATGCTGCGCGCAGGCCGCACTGAGCGCGAGGTTGCCGAAGAAATCTCGGCAGCCATTCTGGAAGAAGGCCATGTCGTCATTGACTTCGTCATTGTCGGCTCAGCCGAAAATGGTGCGAATCCGCACCACGATTTCTCCGACCGCGTCATCGAGGACGGCGACGTGGTGGTCGTCGATATCGGAGGCACCTTGCCGCTTGGCTATCACTCCGATTGCACGCGCACCTATGTCGTCGGCAAGCCGGGAGAGAAGGAAACTGCGGCGTGGGCGGCTCTGCGAAAGGCGCAGGAAGCTGCTGTGGCGGCGGTGCGCCCTGGGGTGACGGCAGCGGAAATCGATGCGATTGCACGCAATAGCCTCACCGCTGCGGGCTACGGAGAGTACTTTATCCACCGCACCGGGCATGGCATTGGTCTGTCCACGCATGAAGAGCCGTTCATCATGGCTGGCAATGAGCTGAAACTCGAGCCGGGCATGGCGTTTTCGGTGGAACCGGGCGTGTACCTACCAGGTGAATTCGGTATGCGGCTGGAAGACATCATCATTGTCACCGAAGACGGCGGCGAATCGGTCAATAACGGTCCGCACGATTTGATTACCATCTAATCGAGGTTTAGAGGAAAGGTTTTTCTAGCGCATGGGACACGTACTCGTTCTTGGTGCCACCAGCGAAATCGGCGGGGAAGTTGCCGCGCGGCTGGCCAATCACAACACCTTCACGCTCGCCGCGCGCCGCACTGAGGCACTCGACGGCATTGCCGGCCGCCTCATCGACGCCGGTGCTGTCGCGGTGCATCGCATCCACTTTGATGCCGATGACATCGCCGCACACCGCCAGTTCGTTGAGAACGCCTGGCAGCACGGTCCCATCGATACGGTGATTGTCGCGTTCGGTATCCTCGGCGATCAGCGAGAGTGTGAGGAGTCTGGCGAGGCGGCTGCGGCAGTCATCCATACCGACTTCACGGCACAGGCCTCGATTCTCACCGAGATCGTCGCACGTATGGAGTCCGACATCGCCACCGGTATTCTTCCTGTGCGCGATAAGGTCGCGGGCCGCATCATGGCCTTTTCCTCTATCGCAGGCGCCCGCGTGCGCCGCGCCAACTATGTCTACGGTTCGGCGAAAGCCGGTCTCGACGGTTTCCTCCAGGGTATGCAAGACCGCCTGCACGGCAGCCATATTCAGCTGACAATCGTCCGGCCGGGCTTCGTCATCGGCCGCATGACCGAAGGCATGAAGCCGGCGCCGATGTCTTCGCGCCCCGCCGAGGTCGCTGAGGCCGCTGTCACCGCCTTCGATGGCCGGAAGCCCCATGTCTGGGTGCCAGGGAAACTGGCGTTGCTCGCCCGTGCCACGCATCTGACTCCCCGCTGGATTTGGCGGAAGATGCCCCGATGAGCCAGAAACTTCGCGTCGTAGGCATTGGCTGCGACGGTTACGAGGGTCTATCTGCCCGCGCGGTCGAGGCGCTGTCGTCGGCACGCCGCATCATCGGCTCTCCCCGTCAGCTCCATTTGCTTGACGACGTCAACCTGGACGCCGATCTCACTCCTTGGCCCAGTGGCTTCTGGAAGGACTGGCAGGTCACCCTGGCAGATATTGACCCCGCAGTCGATGTCATCCTGGCCAGTGGAGATCCCATGTTCCACGGTGTAGGCGTGTCGCTTGTTCGCGAGCTTGGCCGCGGTGCCGTGGAGGTTATTCCAGCGCCGTCGTCGGCTTCATTGGCCTGTGCCTATCTCGGCTGGCCCTTGCATGACACTCCGGTGATCTCTCTAGTAACAGGGGAGCCGGGGATACCTGGTGCTGCACGTGTTGTGCCGGTAGCAGATGCACTGCGGCCCTTCCTCGTGCTGTGTCGAAACGCGGACTCAGTGCAAGAGGTCGCTACTGTCTTGGCCGACCGCCCAGACACCAAACTCACCGCGCTGACCAATCTCGGTGGCTCGGAGGCGACGGGGCTGCCGGAGTCTATGGCCGAAGGCACGGTGGCGAGCCCTCCGATTGCAGCTGGAAATCTCACGGTGCTGGCCGTGGAGCCGTCGGGAAGCGCGCGCGGCTGGCTGCGCGACGGTGACTTTGACTCGGATGGCCAGCTGACGAAGGCGCCGATTCGCCAAATGACGGTGGCGGCGCTGGATCCGCGACCGGGAGCACTGCTGTGGGATGTCGGCGGTGGCACGGGATCGATCGGCATTGAGTGGGCTCGGCATGGCGGACGTGCGGAGATTTTTGAGCGCGATGCCATTCGCGCAGAGCGGATTGCAAAGAACGTGGCGGCTCTATCGGGCAATGTGACTGTCCACCATGGCGCAGCACCAGGGGTTTTGGCTGACTCGGATCTTCGCCCAGATGCCATTTTCATCGGAGGAGGTCTCACTGCTGACGGCATGATTGAAACCTGTTGGCAGCGCCTTGCCCCGGGAGGCACCATCGTTGCGAACACTGTCACACTGGAGTCGGAGGCTCTGCTGTGGCAGGCGCGTCACGACTATGGCGGGGATGTCACCCGGCTTTCCGTGGAACGCGCAGGTGCGGTCGGCACTTTCACTGCGTGGCGGCCAGCGTTGCCGGTGGTGCAGTGGGTGGCGGTGAAGCCAGTAGAGCCTGCGCTACCATAGACGTAATTTCTCTGTCTAAAAATATTGAGGACTCTGTAACTCACAATGACTGTGTATTTCATCGGTGCAGGCCCGGGCGCAGCAGATTTGTTGACGCTGCGCGCGGACCGGCTTATTCGCTCCTGCCCAGTGTGCCTTTACGCGGGATCGATTGTCCCGCCTGAGGTGCTGGAGAACTGCCCCGAGGGCGCAGAGATTATCAATACCGCGCGAATGCCGCTGGATACCATCATCGAGACCATTCAGGCGGCACATAAGGCGGGCAAGGATGTCGCACGCCTGCAGTCCGGCGACCCGTCGGTCTGGTCAGCGTTGGCAGAGCAGGTCCGTCGTCTCAGCGAACTCGGCATTGACTACGAAGTCGTCCCGGGTGTGCCGGCTTTTTCCGCTGCTGCGGCAGCTCTCGGCCACGAGCTCACGGTGCCGACTGTCGGCCAGTCGGTGGTACTGACCCGTATCTCCGGACGCGCGTCCAAGATGCCGGAGGGCGAAACCCTGGAGAACTTCGGCCGCACGGGTGCGACTTTGTGCATTCACTTGGCCGCCCACGATATCGACCGCGTGGTTGAGGAGCTCACCCCGCATTATGGGGAGCACGGACCGGTGGCAGTCGTGGCTTTCGCATCCCGCCCGGAACAGGTTATTCTCCGCGGCACGCTGTCTGATATTGCGCAGCAGGTCAAGGATGCAGGCGTGACTCGTACCGCTGTCATCATTGTTGGCAAGGTGCTCACTGCCGAGGCGTTCCCGGATAGCTACCTCTACAGCGATGATCGCCCACGCGATGAACACGGACGGACCATTCCATGCGTGCACTAATTCTGGGTGGAACTGCGGAAGCCCGCGCTCTGGCCAAGCGCCTGGTGGGTGAGGGTTGGTTTGTCACCTCTTCACTGGCCGGCCGCGTATCTAACCCCAAGCTGCCCGTCGGCAATGTCCGTATCGGCGGTTTTGGCGGTCCCGCGGGGCTGACACGCTGGCTGATTTCTGATGCCACTGAAGTCATCATCGATGCCACGCATCCTTATGCAGAACGAATCAGCGAATCTGCTGCTGAAGCTGCCCGCGCCACCGGTATTCCGCTCGTGGCTCTGCATCGCCCGGCGTGGGAGAAACAGCCCGGCGACAACTGGATTGAGGTGTCCTCCATGCAGGAGGCCGCGGACGTTGTTGCCGACCGCTTCTACAGCCCGTTTCTCACTATTGGCCGCCAGCAGCTAGCTCCGTTTGCCGATGACTCCAACGGCCGTTACCTCATTCGCTGCGTGGAAAAGCCCGCACCACCACTGCCGAAGAATCGGAAGATCATTCTCAGCCGCGGGCCTTACGATGTCGCAGCGGAGCGCAAGCTCATGCGGGATTACGCCGTGGACTGCGTGGTGACCAAGAACTCCGGTGGCGTCGCTACCTACGCCAAGATTGAGGCAGCTCGAGACCTTAAAAAGCCGGTCGTTATCGTGCAGCGTCCGCAGCTGCCCGGTGCAGATATTGCCACCGTCGCCACAACGGTGGATGAGGCGTACAATGCCGTCATCCGCCGGGCGTAGCGGCTAATTCTGGTGTGAACTAACTTACCGCACAGGCTGCCACTCTGTTTGCTCAGTGGGGACCTGCTCGATTCCACCAGAAGGACTCAATATCAGCCATGCGATAAACATAGCGATTGTCAGAAAAACAGAAATTAATGTGAAAGTAGTCCATCGCCGACGATATTCACCCTCGGCTTTTTTAGCCTCGAACAGGCCATAAATTCCAGTTAGAAATGGAATTGGAAACGCGATATAGACGCCCGCCACAAAAAGAATGACCGCAAGAATCTGAAATCCCCAGTCAATTATTCCCGGCACTCTTTTATTATTAGCACCTTTCGCTTGCATTATATTCTCCAGATGGTCGAATAGTCGCTGAGATACAGACCGTCCTTTGACCTGCCCCAATGCCGTCAATCACAATGGACTGCTCAAAGTTCTCCGAAGTTCGCACGAACCAACCTGCCCCTACAGCATACGAAGCTGGATTCGAGGCCGAACCCCTATACGACCATGTAGGAGTACTGGTTTCCCCACCGTGATCAAGAACTTTGACATTCTTAATCTTTTTACCTGGGGTTCCGCAGATTTCAACAGTCTGCCAGTAAGTGTATAGGGTGTTACCCATAACAGCCTTTTGCTCAAACCGGGCACCATCCTTTCGGCAGTAGTCGGCCCCGCCCTGCGCAAAAAGCTTCGTTGAAAGATTCGACGGCTGTGGCAATCGTTTTACAATCAACTCACCCGGAGTTGTATAGGCTCGCAGAAGGCTTTTTTGGTGGTTATCCAACTCCGCCATCGAAAGGCGACCTTCATCAATCGCCCTATAAAGCGATTCAGCCTGAGCTGCCACGGGGCGTGCAGGTTCCTCAGCGCTAGCAACGGGTGAAAAGATGATACCCGCTAAAATAAGGGCAGATTCCACTAGAAGAACTTTTTTCCTATCACCTAAACCTCCTTTTATGTCGGTGATCGCCCCGAGCATAACACTGTAAATGAGCTACGCTCAGAAATATTGTCCGATTAAATAAGCAATCTCCGCCGAGAAAGGGGTAGACCAAAGTGGTAGGTTTTTGGGCCAAACGAACCATATTTGCAACTGAACACTAAATCTCGATTCAGCAATATCCCTTTTCAAATTGCCGCGGCCAGCGTAAATAATCTTCCTTTCAATTCACGCACCGGTATTTAATAGCGACGATGTGCGCTGGAACACCCCAAAACTAACGCAGCAACTCGCCGGTTCCGCTCGTGCCGCCCTCACCGTAGTGGCGTGCGGTGTAGACACGGGTGGTTTGTCCGGCACGGTATACCTTTGTTGATGACGACCCGATAATCACCATGGTTCGCATATCGACGACATCCGGATCGAACTCCGCCAGCGTGGTCACAATAACGTTTTCCTGCTCCGAGCCGACTGCCCGCGCCACAATTACCGGCGTTGTTGGTTCGCGGTACTCCATGGCCAATGCACGCAGCTCTCGGATCTGCCATCTCCGCGACTTGGATGCTGGGTTGTAGACGGCAAAGGCCATGTCCGCACCGGCGACGGCGCGCACTCGCTTAACGACGACCTCCCAGGGCTTCAACCTGTCGGAGAGGCTGAGCATGGCAAAGTCATGTCCAAGCGGAGCGCCCACCCGACTAGCGACCGCCTGAGCCGCAGTCATGCCCGGCACGACTCGCACGGGGATACCTCGCCACATATCGTCGTCAGCGACTTCCAACACTGCGGCCGCCATCGCGAAGACTCCAGGGTCACCGGAGCTGACAACCGCGACTCGACCACCGCGCTTCGCGATATCCAGCGCCATAGTGGCTCGCTCTGCCTCAACGCGGTTATCTGAGAGATGACGGCGTTGCCCGGCGCGCTCAGGAACTCGGTTGATGTAGGTGGAGTAGCCCACCAAATCTGTCGCCTGAGCCAGTTCCTCGGTGACTTCTGGGGTAGTCCAGCGCTCAGCACCCGGACCCAGGCCGACAACTACGACTTCACCGACCGCTGAGGTGCCCGGTTCAGTCGGCACGCCGGTAGCTGTATCGCTCGCCTCAGAATCCCCAGACGCACCAGATGCGCCAGAAACACTGTGCTCGGTGCCGTAGACAGCGGAAGGCACAACAGCCACTGCGAAGTAGGGAACCTTCTCCGGGTCGGCATCGGCCAGCGGGTAGCTGGTGCGCTCACTCATGGTGGCTCGCTCGACAACGTAGGCCCGCTCAAGCATGCCTGCGGCCTGCAACGCTGCGCGGACCTTCTCAACGTTCTTGCCCAGCTTCATAATGACTACGCAGTCCGAAGCATCAAGAACCGCAGCGATGCGCTCAGAATCGGCGGTGGCGGGAACAACGCTGACGATTTCTGTGGCTTCACCAAGCGGCTGACCAATCTCTGCTGCCGCCGCAGTAATACTGGCCACGCCAGGGACGATCTCGGTGGGGAAGTCCTCACTGAGAGCGTGGTGCAGATGCTGGTACGAGCTGTAGAGCATCGGGTCACCGAGCGAGAGCACCGCAACACTTCGCCCCGTGGCCAAGTGCTCATGCAGGCGGGCAGTGGCCTCTGCATAGAAACCGGCCAGTTGCTCGCGATAGTCGGCTGGGCGCCCGGTGGTCACCGGGTATTGCAGTTGTTCTTCCACGGCAGCGTCGTCACGCGCGTCAATCAGGTCGGCGGCGATTGCGCGAGCCGTGGAACGCCCGTGAGTTCCGGCATGGTAGGCGATGACATCGGCAGTACGGATGATGTCGGCACCGCGGAGTGTAATGAGACCTGCATCGCCGGGGCCGAGTCCGACGCCGTAGAGATGACCAGGCTGAGCGCTGTAAGAGCCGGACATGGTTTAGAGAATCTCCTTTGCGGTGGCGATGGCATTGAGGGCAGCACAGGTGATAGCCGAGCCGCCGCGACGGCCGGTGACGGTGATGTACTTCAGCTCCGGGTTTTCAGCACCGGAGTCGATAGTGGCTTGCTTGGATTCCGCAGCACCGACGAAGCCAACCGGCATGGCCAAAATGGCAGCGGGCATGGGGAAGGATCCCTCATTGATGCGGTTGAGCAGGTGGAAGAGGGCAGTGGGAGCGTTGCCGATGGCGACGACCGCGCCCTCTAGGCGCGGCTTCCACAGCTCCACCGCAGCAGCAGTACGAGTGGTACCGAGTTCCTGAGCCAACTCGGGGACGCGCTCATCACGCAGCAAGCAGATGACCTCGTTGTCAGCGGGCAGGCGCTTGCGAGTAATGCCCGAAGCAATCATGTTGGCATCGGTGAAGATAGGAGCGCCATCTTCGAGAGCCTGGCGAGCTGCACGTACAGCTCCCGGAGAAAAGACAATGTCCTTAGCCAGGTCGGTCTGACCTGCTGCGTGAATCATTCGGACAGCGACGGTTTCCTCATCGGCGTCGAAGCGGGAAAGGTCGCTTTCCTCGCGGATGATGGCAAATGAGTTGCGGTAAATATCCGCACCGTCGGTGTTGTACTCAAAGCGCTTCATAGGCTTAAACCCTAGTCCACAGCAGTGACTTCGTATTCTCCGTCCCCGGTGGCGAGATAGTCGAAGTAACCACCCTTGGGCTTGCCACAGCGGCGCTCACAACCGGAGAAGTGCACTCGGCCCTCGGGCAGGCGGTCATCGGCAATTGCATGAGCGGCATCACCTCGGGTGTCAGCCAGCGACTTCTCGCAGCCAGGGCGACCGGTGCAAGCACTGACACGCAGCCAGGTGGACTTTCGGTCGAAGATCAGGCCATTCGGCGCCAATACCTTGACGACCTGCTCGGCAACTTCCTCTTCTAAATCGTGCAAAATCAGCGAGTACCACGGAGTAATGTGCACCGGAACCTGCGTGTGCGAGATAGCACGGGCCAGACGCGCTGGCAAAACACCAAAGCGCAGGCCAGCAGCCAGGCTAACCAACCCATCCGGCTGATTGATCCATCCAATCTGGCGGGACAGCCCGGCGGTGGCATCGAAGTTCTCAGCCGGGGTCGGCTCCTGGCGACGGACACGCTCGCCCAGTTCCTCGACTACGCCATCAGCAACGCGCTCGGCCGCATCTGCTTCGGCGATACGCCAGGCCGAGCCACGGCTGTCATTCCACACCTTCGCTGTGGTGATTAGAGCCTCCACGACGTCGTCACGCGAGACAATAAGCCCCGAGGTCGCGCCACCAATGATGAGTTCGAACGTGTTCTCATCGTGGGCGACAACGCCGAAGTCGGGGCGCTCGCCGAGGACATCACCACGGCCGTCGTCGAAAGCCATGAGCGTGCGGCCAGGAAGTGTTGCCAGAGACGGCTCCGCAATGAGCGCCGCATCGAAATCCTGAACCAAGTCGCGGACATCAGCATTACCGCCGATGCGACCGGACAGTGGCGACTGGAGAATGTTGCGCACGCGGTCGTGGCTCGTGGAGGGAACCAGCTTTTCCTCTTCTGCGGCATCGGCGAATGCGCCAGTGTTGGTGATGCCACGGATCTGAACATTGCCGCGAGAGGTGAAGTGAATATCGCCGTCACCGAAGTTTTCGGCCAGATCGGCGAGTACGGCAAAGCCCGGCGCGGGGAGGAATCCTCCGGGGAAGCGAAGGCGACCAATTGCGCCATCAGCTGCGATATGAACTTTTCGGGTGCCGGGGCAGCCGTCCTGACGAGTGCGAGCTCCTTGATCAGATGCAGTCATACTTCCAAGAATACGCAAACACGCACAGACCTTCTGAGAATGGATTTTGAAATATCTCTACAAAAATCCCTCAGTTTTTCGCCGAAATCCACCGATTTACCTTTTTAAAACCTTATTATTTCTATCACCTAACTTCCTGTGAGTTAAGGGAAGTCTTTATTGGGGTTTTTCAATCTGGGGTTATTCAGGAGATTTCATGTCACATCACAACACTGAAGCACTCACACACGGCACCGCCGGCATCGGCCATGCCTCGACACAGACGCGCTCTGCTTCACGACGAAACCGTCGCACCATCCGAACGGGAATCGGGGTAGCACTGGCGGGGCTTATGACCATCGGGCTGGCTACACCTGCGAACGCACAGCCGGTCAACATCCCGGGCCTGTCAGATAGTGGGCTGGCGGACAAGGTGCCGTCGTCGAGTGCAAACCGCGAGCTGCCGGGCTATGGCCATGTACCAAACCCAAATGTTGGGCGACTGCTCGGCGTCGAGAAGGATGATAAGGAGTCAGACGGCGAGGGCACGGACAAGCAGCTGACCCCGGAACAGGCACGCGTGGCCGCAGCCTCTCCGCTGAATTCTCTGCCGTTGATCCCGTCGCGCACGGCGAATGCCGGCACGCTAGTCAGCAGCGAGGATGCCGAGATGATGGTGAACGACAAGTTGTGGAATGTGGATGCCAAGCGTATTCACTACAACTCCACGGATTCTCTCGGCAATCCCAGTGTGGACACGGCTATTGTGGTGACTCCGAAGACTGAGTGGAAGGGCAGCGGTCCGCGTCCGGTCGTGGCGATCGCGCCAGGTACGCAGGGTGGCGCGGAAAAGTGTGACCCGTCGGTCTCATCGCAGACCGGGTTGAAGATTGAGTTCGGTCCGATGGACATTATTGCTCCATACGAGACGATTCCGATGGTCGCGAACTTGAAGCGAGGCGCAACTGTGGTGATGATTGACCACCACCGCAATGACCAGGGTAACCAGGACTATGTTGACAACATTGCCTCAGCACAGTCGCTGTTTGATGCCGTGTCTGCCTCACACGAACTCGGCGTGGACAAGAAGGCGCCCGTGGGAATTTATGGCTACTCCCAGGGCGGCTCCGCAGCCGCTGCAGCTGCTGAGCGTGCAGGTGTCTACGCTCCGGA
The DNA here is from genome assembly GCF_001054325.1 of Corynebacterium vitaeruminis. Taxonomy (GTDB): domain Bacteria; phylum Actinomycetota; class Actinomycetes; order Mycobacteriales; family Mycobacteriaceae; genus Corynebacterium; species Corynebacterium vitaeruminis_A. The sequence continues at coordinate 178,858 of NZ_JVVM01000006.1, forward strand.
GCTCAACGTCGTCGCTTCTGCCGCCGGCGGCCCGCCGTCCGACCTCGCAAACGTTCTCGACCAGATCGATGGCACCACTCTGACCGCCGCGATTGCACTCGCGATCAACTCTGTCCTGGACAAGGATCCGGAGCTGCGCCGCGTCCTCAAAGAAGAAATCAGCCCTGAAGGCAAAGAACTTCTGGACAACGTGGGCAACTACTGCGCGGGCGGCTTGGGTTTCCATCACTCGTTTGAGACCACTGACCAGTACACCACCAGCGGTGAGTCGCTCAGCGAGATGATTAAGCGCTACGAGCCGGTGCAGAAGGAACTCGCACGCCAGCGCGTCGGCAACTTCGTCCCCAATGCCCCGGTGTACCTCTACTCGGGTGAGCACGACGACATCATCCCCATCAACCAGGTCCGCAAGCTACGCGATGCCTGGTTGAATCTCGGGTTCACCGACCTGGAGTACGTCGAAAACACGACTTCGCCCCTGCTGCCGAAGACGGGTCTGAACCATGTCGTTCCCATGCTCGCGGAACTGACTAATGCCACCGACTTCCTCTGGTCCCACTTCCCGGATCAGCCGGCGGAGCAGTCGCTGGAACTCTAGCAATAGACGCTGCAGTAGAGTGATGGAGAAATCCACTGCCACGCCACTGACGAGAAGCTCGGTGAAAATCCGCACGGTCGCGCCACTGTCACAGTCAGACCTCGTCATCGGCTAGAAGGCAGACTCCCGCCGACCGGGGACGCGTTGCTCCCCAGGAAGTGAATGACTACACCGTGATTCTGCTGCTGTCGACCTCGGATACCGACCTTCTTTCCGCCCGCGCGGCCGCTCAGGCCAACCCGGAGGTGTCCTACCGTTGGGCAAACCCGGCGCGTCTGCTCGACGATGATTTACCTCAGCTTGCTGACGGTGCGGATGTCATTATCATCCGACTTCTCGGTGGCCGCCGCGCCTGGGAATCTGGCGTCGACTACTTTGTTAACTCCGGCATTCCCACCGTTCTTGTCTCCGGTGAGCAGGCACCGGACGCCGAACTCACCGAGTACTCGACGGTTCCCGCAAACGTCGCCACGCAAACACACATCTACCTGGCTGAAGGTGGCGCGAAGAACCTCGCACAGCTGCACAACTTCCTGTCAGACACGCTGCTACTGACCGGCCTTGGCTTTGAAGAGCCCGCACGCATGCCGGCCTGGGGTTTCCTGGAGCGCGATTCCAAGGTGGCCAAGGAAGATTCCCGCGGCACTGTCGGCATTATCTACTACCGCGCCCAGCACCTGGCTGGAAATACGCACTACGTTGAGGCGCTCGCTGACGCAGTCGAGGCTCGCGGCTACGTCGCCAAGCCGATTTTCGCCGCGTCCCTGCGAACCGCCAGCGATGAACTGTTAGCAGAGATGGCATCCTGCGACGCGCTGATTACCACGGTGCTCGCCGCCGGCGGTAACCGCCCCGCACTCGCACAGGCTGGCCAGGACGACGATGGCTGGGATGTCGCCGCACTCGCGGACCTCAACATTCCAATCATCCAGGGTTTGGCCCTGACCTCTTCCAGGGCAGCGTGGGAGGACAACGACGAGGGCCTGTCACCCCTGGACGTCGCGACGCAGGTCGCCGTCCCCGAATTCGACGGCCGCATCATCTCGGTGGCGTTCTCGTTTAAGGAAATCGACTCCGACGAGCTCATTTCCTACGTCCCAGACCTTGAGCGCTGCGACCGTCTCGCAGGCATCGCCACCCGCTACGCCGCCCTTCGCCACATCGACAACGCCGACAAGCGCGTCGCCGTCATGCTCTCTGCGTACCCGACCAAGCACGCCCGCATCGGCAATGCCGTCGGCCTGGACACGCCAGCATCCACGCTGAAGGTGCTGCACGCGCTTGCCGACGCCGGATACAACCTCGGCGACACCACCAAAATCCCCGGATATGCCACCACCAACGATGGCTCCGATGAGCCAGATGCGTTCATGCACGCCATCATCGATGCCGGTGGCCAGGATCCGGATTGGCTGACCGAGGAAGTTATGGAGGCAGCCGAGCTCCGCCTGCCCGCCGCCACCTACGAGAAGTTCTTCGCTACCTTGCCGGAGGAACTTCGCGCCGACATGCAGGACAAGTGGGGTGCCGCGCCGGGCAGCCTGTACGTTCACCCGGATACCCAGGACATCTATATTGCGGGCCTGACCTTCGGCAATGTCGTGGTTATGGTGCAGCCACCGCGCGGTTTCGGTGATAACCCGGTGGGTATTTACCACGACCCGGATCTGCCACCGACACACCACTACCTGGCCTGCTACCGCTTCCTGTCCCTGCCACAGGCCGAGGGCGGTTTCGGTGCCGATGCCGTGGTGCACATGGGCAAGCACGGCAACCTGGAGTGGCTACCGGGTAAGACCGTCGGCCTTTCCGCCTCCTGTGGCCCGGATGCGGCCATCGGCGAGCTGCCGATGATTTACCCCTTCCTGGTAAACGACCCGGGCGAGGGCACGCAGGCCAAGCGCCGCGCTCACGCCACACTGATCGACCACCTGATTCCGCCGATGGCTCGTGCCGAGTCCTACGGCGACATCACTCGCTTGGAACAGCTTCTCGACGAGCACCAGAACATCTCCGCGATGGATCCAGCAAAGCTGCCGGCAATCCGCCAAGAGATTTGGACGCTGCTGACCGCCGCGAAGATGGACCGCGACCTCGGCTGGGATGAACGTCCGGACGAGGAAGTCTTCGATGACATGCTCATGCATGTCGACGGCTGGCTCTGCGAGATTAAGGACGTCGCCATCCGCGGTGGCCTCCACGTACTCAGCCAGGCACCGGAAGACGAATCCCTGATTGGCACTGTGACCACCATGCTGCGCGCCCGCCAGCTGTGGGGCGGCAAGCAGACGCTGCCGGGTCTGCGCGAGGCACTCGGCCTGGCCGAGGACGGCTCCGACGAGCGTCACGCTGTGGACTCCATCGATGCACTGGCCACAGCGCTGGTGACTGCCGTGGTGAAGAATCCGGACCAGCCAGTGGCACAGATTGCGGCCGACGTCCTCGGTTCCGAAGAGTTTACCGACATCGCAGCACCTAATGGCCTGGATCAGGTTGTCGAGCTCCTGCAGTTCACCCGCGACGAAATCCTGCCGCGACTGGCCGCCACCAGCGAGGAAATTCCGCGAATTCTCTCGGCCCTCGATGGCGAGTTCGTTCCGGCTGGCCCCTCCGGCTCACCGCTGCGCGGCCTGGTCAACGTGCTGCCGACTGCCCGTAACTTCTACTCGGTCGACCCCAAGGCAGTGCCGTCGCGCCTGGCTTGGGAAACCGGTGTCAACCTCGCCGATGGCCTAATCGAGCGCTACCGCGCCGACCACGGCGATTACCCCAAGTCGGTTGGTCTTTCGGTATGGGGTACTTCCGCCATGCGTACTTCTGGCGATGACATCGCCGAGGTGCTCGCGCTGATTGGTGTGCATCCAGTGTGGGATGACGCATCCCGTCGCATTGTCGGCCTTGAGCCGATTCCGCTGGAGGAACTGGGTCGTCCGCGCATTGACGTAACCGTCCGCATTTCCGGCTTCTTCCGTGATGCGTTTCCGCATGTTATCGACCTTTTAGATGACGCGTTTCAGCTCGTCGTCAAGCTCGATGAATCCGATGAGGACAACTACGTGCGCGCCCACGCGAAGGCCGACCAGCAGGAGCGCCCGCGCCGTATCTTCGGTTCCAAGCCGGGCACCTATGGAGCTGGTCTGCTGCAGCTGATCGATTCCGGCTCCTGGCGCGATGACGCGGATCTGGCGAAGGTTTACACGACCTGGGGCGGCTACGCCTATGGTCGCGGCATCGATGGGGAAGAGGCTGCTGACGATATGAAGACGGCTTACCGTCGTATTCAGGTCGCTGCGAAGAATGCAGATACCCGCGAGCACGACATCGCCGACTCCGATGACTACTTCCAGTTCCACGGTGGGATGATTGCCACCGTCCGCGCGCTGACCGGTTCCGCTCCGGAGGCGTACGTGGGCGACTCCACGCGCCCAGACTCCGTGCGCACCCGCACCCTGCACGAGGAAACCCGACGTGTCTTCCGCGCCCGCGTGGTCAACCCGCGCTGGATGCAGGCCATGCGTAACCACGGTTATAAGGGCGCCTTTGAAATGGCCGCAACCGTCGATTACCTCTTCGGTTACGACGCGACGGCGCAGGTCATGGATGACTGGATGTACGAAACGCTTACCGACGAATACGTTGCGAACCCGGAAAACCGCGAGTTCTTTGAACAGTCGAATCCATGGGCTCTGCACGATATTTCCGAGCGCCTGATGGAGGCCGCCGAACGCGGTATGTGGGAAAACCCCGACCAGGAACGCATGGATCTGTTGCGCCAGACCTACCTGGATACAGAGGGCGACTTGGAGGAGCGCGCCGATCGGTAGCGGGCCGCTGATCGGTTGGCAGCCGACCACCAGGAACCGACTAGTAGAACGCTAGAGAACCGACCAATAGAGGTAACCACTTGCTCACCCAGTGGCGGTTACACTGGGGAACTATGAGCAAGTGGTTCACAATTATTTACCTCATCGCCGAGATTGCGGCCTTTATCGCACTCGGTGAATGGATCGGCTACGGCTGGACCATCCTGTTGGTTCTGGGCCTGTTCATTGTGGGTTTGGTCTTCGCCGCCATCGAGTTCAAGCGCATCTACAAGAAATTGCTGCTGGATACTTCCCGCACTCTCACCGAGTACGGCGAGAAGCATCCGGAGGAGGCAATCAAGCGCTCGGCAAAGGGCGCGGGGCACTTTGTGGCGGACTCGGCAATTCTATTGGTTGGTTCCTGGCTGATTGCTCTGCCGGGTGTCGTAAGTACCGTTGTTGGCTTCCTAATGGTTCTGCCGCCGGTGCGCTGGCTGATTCGTAAGACCGGGTCGGTGGCGCTGCTCAATGGGCTCCGCAACTTCAGTGACCGCAGCATGATGGTGGTCTCTCAGTACGGCATGAAGCCGGGCGCTCCCGGGGCTGCTGCAGGTGCTGGCGGTTTTTCGGGATTCTCTGGCGGTTTCCCGGGCCCGGATGGCAAGAACTTCCCACAGGACAAGATCGTGCCCCCAGCACCGGACAACACCTGGGATGATGACCAGGACGGCAGCGACAAGCGCTAAATAAAACAGCAAGCGCTAACTCAACAACTCGCGAACGTAGAGAGTTCTCTTATACAAGTGCACACTAACCGCCAAGCGCGCTCCAGCGAGCACGGGGACGTCGCTCAGAAAGACGCTCAGAATAATCCGATTCACTGGCAGGTGCGCTTTCGCGCGCTTTCACCACTTAAGCAGCGCCTAATTCTCGCCCTCATCGCAATCCTTGCTGGTGGATTGCAGTTTCTCAGCTATGCGCCCATGAGTTGGTGGTGGTCGGCGTGGCTCGGCCTCTCCCTACTCATTGCTTCCTTCCTGTGCGCAACCGATTGGAAATCCAGCATTGTGGTGGGCTTCTGCTGGGCGACAGCGACGGCGCTTTTCTCATTGCCGTGGATTGGCTCCTTCGTCGGCATTGGCCCCTATGTGGCTCTCTCAATTGTGCTGGGCATCCTCACCATTCCAGTGGCGCTTGCGATGTGGCTGATTGCGCAATCCAGTTTCCCTCTCGCGCTGAAGCTCCCCGGCATGGCCGCTGCGCTCGTGGCGGGGGAGGCGCTGCTAGCCCGCTGGCCTTTCGGAGGCTTCCCCTGGCTCCGCGTTGCCTGGGGGCAGGTCGACGGCCCGTTAGCTCCAGCAGTGGCGATCGGCAGCACTGCATTGGTCACTTTCCTCGCCGCCTGCGTTGGTGCGGGACTGGTCGCGCTCGCCCTGCGAACCTACGCAACCTCGGCTGCGCTCGTGGCGGGGGCGTTATTCATCGGCTGGGCTCTTCCTGCCTGGACCCAACCGCTGCCTGAGCCCACGGCAGACAGCAACACCCGCGTCGCAGTTATCCAGGGCAACGTTCCGCGTCTCGGATTGGAGTTCAATGCCCAGCGTCGCGCAGTGCTGCAAAACCACGCCGATGCCACCAATGAACTGGCACGACGTGTCCACAAAGGTGAAGAACCGCAGCCGGACATCGTTATCTGGCCTGAGAACTCCTCCGATGTCAGCCCGTTTACGGATGGGGAAGCGGCACGCATTATTGAAAATGCCGCGATGAATATTGGCGCTCCCATCGTGGTCGGCACCTTTACCTACACCGATGGTGTGCAGAACACCATGGTGGTTTGGGACCCGAGGACCGGCCCCGGCGAGCAACACGAGAAAATCTACCTCCAACCCTTCGGCGAGACCATGCCTTTCCGCGAACTACTGCGTCACTTCTCCGACATGGTCGATCACGCCGGAGACATGACCCCAGGCAACGGCGATGCCGTGGTCACAACCCCTGGTACCGAGGGCTTAAAGAAGGTCAACCTGGGCGTGGCCACCTGCTACGAAGTGGTCTTCGACGGCGCCTACCGCAACGCGGTCAACCACGGCGCAACCATACTGGCCACACCCACCAATAACGCCACCTTCGGTTTCACCGACATGACCTATCAGCAACTGGCCATGAGCCGCATGCGGGCCATGGAGTTCCAACGTGCCACAGTCGTCGCCGCAACCAGCGGTGTGAGCGCAATTGTGGATGCGCACGGAGACGTCGTAAAGCAGAGCAAAATCTTCGAGCAGAAGGTACTCACCGAGACTTTGCCGCAGTACTCCCACCTGACTTTTGCCGCGCGCTTCGGGGCGTGGATTGAAGGTCTACTGACTGCATTCGGTATTCTTTGTGTGGTCGGTGCCGTCCTGCGCCGCCGTGGCGGAGATGCCGGAGCGGGCGCACATGAAGTTGATGGCCGGGATACTAAGCAGAACATGCACTAAGGAGAATCACGAGTGACTTCCCTAAATGAGTCGACGCTGGTTGTCATTCCCACTTTCAATGAGCGGGAAAATCTGCCGGGCGTGATTGCACGCCTGCGCGCAGCGGAGCCGAGCGTCGATATTTTGGTTGTCGATGACTCCTCACCAGACGGTACCGGTGAGCTCGCCGATGAAATCGCTGCCGCTGACAAGGCGGACAACAACGGCGAAGAGCACATTTACGTCCTGCACCGCGAAGGCAAGGGCGGTCTGTGGGGTGCGTACCGCGCAGGCTTCGCTTGGGGGCTCGAGCGCGACTACGAGGTTCTCTGCGAGATGGACGCCGACGGCTCCCACGCACCGGAACAGTTCCACCTGCTGTTGGAGAAGCTCGGTGACGGCGCCGATGTCGTGATTGGTTCCCGCTACGTTCCGGGTGGCAAGACCGTCAACTGGCCGATGAGCCGTCAGATTCTCTCCCGCGGCGGCAACATCTACATCTCGCTGGCGCTCGGCGCGGGCATCTCGGATATCACCGCTGGCTACCGCGCTTATCGACGGGAAGTTCTCGAGACCCTCGACCTGGAGAACATCGGCAAGGCTGCGTACTTGTTCCAGACAGAGCTCGCCTTTGAGGCTGTACAGGCTGGCTTCTTGGTTGAAGAGGTTCCGATTACCTTTACCGAGCGCGAGTACGGCGAGTCCAAGATGGATGGCAGCTTTGTGAAGCAGTCTCTGCTGCAGGTCACTAAGTGGGGTATTAAACACCGTACGCAGCAGGTGAAGGATCTGGGCTCGGAGATTGGCCGCTTGGCTGGTCACGAGATTAAGCAGCGTTTCCGCAAGTAGGGCAACCCCAAAAATTGCGGCCTGCCCGTATGAATACGGGCACCATGTTTCAACACGGGCTGCAAATGTGAAACTGTGCGAGTTTATGACACTTTCAGGCCGGTA
>NZ_JVVM01000007.1 GCF_001054325.1 Corynebacterium vitaeruminis
TACTTCTCCTGGTCGAAAGTGGTGATGCATTCACCGCCTGAACCTACCGCTTGAAAGTGTCATAAACTCACACAGTTTCACATTTGCAGCCCACACCCATGGGGCCATTCCGGTGGATTGACCGGAAAAACGGGCTTGAATAAGGTCCAGCCCCTATTCAAGCCCCCCCCGAGGCCACCGATATGAAAACCCGCAGCCGTGACTGAATAACCAGTCACGGCCACGGGTCTTTAGCAGATACAGCTCTGCTCAGAATCTAAATCGTTACTTGTTAATCACCGTGGTCGGGTGCACGTAACCCAGGGTCTCCGGATCAACCGGGAACTCAATGTCGCCGAAAGGCGAATCTGCACCAGCGTGGTGAGCAATCAATTCAGTAACAGCGTGCTGACCAGGTTCGAGGTCCTTCGGCCAGCCGGGATCGACATAGGATTTCTTTGCAACGTTAGCCATGCTGAGATTATCCCAAAAATTTTCTCCCCAGTCACCTTCTTCCCTCCTTAAATCTCACTAAAGTGGGGATTGTCATGACTAGCACCACCCCCTTTGCACTCTTCTCCGACTGGCTGGCAAGTCAACCAGACCAATTTGTGGGCACTATCCTCAGCAATCGCCCCGATGCGCTGTCACCGCCGCCGAAGTCTTCCCAGGTGCTAGCGGCAAGGCTCCAGCTCCGCGCTTCTGTCTCCCGCGCGCTGACCAAACTGCCCGCACTGGAGCTCGCCTGTATTGAGGCCGCCGCGGACCTCGGCGCTGATGCCGAACCCGTCACTGCGGACGCACTCATCGACTACATCCTCGACCTGCTTTCCCGAGCAGAGGTTCCCGCCGATCAGCGGCCTACGGCCACACATATTCGGACAAGCCTCGACACCCTGCGCGAGCACGGCCTCATCTGGGGCAACGGCCCAGGACCGCGCGGCACCTTCACCGGCAAGTCCACCCGCAAGAAGCCTCTGCCCTGGCAGGACTACTTCTGCCTCAGCGATGAGGTCGCCTCCTCGTTACCACCCGGCTGGTATCTTCTGCCCAACCCCGATGGCCCCAGCCGCAGCCAGCTACGCGCGGCGCTCACTGAGGTCACCGACAGGCAACAGCGTCTCCTAGACACCCTCGCCAACGCCGGAGGTCTCGGCGTCACAAAGGACGCCCATCCGGATGCTGACCCCTCGCTGCCGGTCCCGGCGCTCATCAATGTCGGCCTGCTCGAACGCATCGACGAGGGTACCGTCCGCCTGCCCGCCACCGTCCGCGCGCTTATGCGTGGAGTCGGGCTTGCCGACGACGACGTCCCTCTGCGCCCCGAACCCCCCGCTACCCATGCGCTTGTCAGCGGTAACGACCGCGCTGCCGCCACCGCCTGGGAAACTTTGCGGCAGGCGACTGACCTGCTGGAGCTGCTGGGAACTGACCCCGCGCCGACCTTGAAAAACGGCGTCATTGGGGTGCGGGAGACTCGTAATCTCATCGAGGAACTCGGGGTCGATATCTCAGAGCTGGCTCGCAGCGTGGCTAACCTCAGTGCAGCCGGTCTGGTTCATATCGGCACTCCGCATCCGCTGCCGCTGCACGACACCGGTGGTGACTATTTCGCGCCCACACTCGCAGCCGACGGCTTCCTCGACGCCGACCTGGTTGATCGGTGGGTGAGCTTGACGGTCGGCACTCGCACCAGCGACGCAGCACCCTGGCGAGTCGACCAGCTCAATGAGGAAGGCAAGCGCATTGCTCTGCTCTCACCTCATACTCGGCTCTCCGGAGTACCGTCAATCCGGGAAATGGTGCTGGCCTGCTGTGCGCAGGTGGCGTCGTCGGCAAGCGACAACGATGTCGTCGCCCTGACTGACCTGCGTGAATGCGCCGCCTATTACTACCCCATCACCAATGCGCGGTGTACGGACGAGGTGCTCAGTGGCGTGGTCGAGGAGCTGGTCGCCCTCGGCATCGTCGTTCGGGACCCGGGGGTGGAGACGATTTCCGTTGGCCTTAGCGAAGTCGGCAAAGCCATGGTCGCACTCATCGAATCCGGCACTGCCGAGGCCTTCGACAACCTGCGTGCCGCCTGTAACAACCTCTTGCCGCCGAACGCCTCGTACTTGATGGTGCAGGCGGATAACACCATCGTCGTACCGGGCCCCGCATCCCCGGAAATGGAGCGCATGCTCAGTTCGATTGCGCAGCTGGAATCGCCCGGCCTCGCCAGCGTCTACCGAGTGACCGAAGACAGCCTTCGCGATGCCCTCGACGCCGGTATCAACGCCGCCGATATCTCAGAGTTTCTCTCGCGCTACGCCGTCGGCGAGGTGCCGCAGTCCATTACCTATCTGCTTGACGACGTCACCCGCCGCCACGGTCGTCTCCGCGGTGGCCCCGCAGCGTCGTTTATCCGCTGTGATGATCCGGCCCTGTTGGCTTCATTCCAGAGTCATCAGGCTGGCCAACGCCTGGCCCTGCGGAAGATTGCCGAAACGGTGCTGATTAGCCAGGCTCCGCTTGCGCAGGTGATTGAGACCGCCAGAAATGCGGGCTTCTCCATCATCGCCGAAGATGCAGAGGGCCTAGTGTTGGATCTCGGTCGCTCTCCCTGCCGCATTGAGGCACCAGCTCCGGTGCCCACTGCACACACCACGATGCCCGAGCCGGAACGGATCAGTCAGGCATTGACGGCCATAGCCGACGGCAACCGCGCTGCTGAGCACGCCAGTAATTCCAGTGGCACTAGAGCCGGTGGCGGTACTGCTGGGGGCTCTGGTTCGGCCGCGGGCTCGAGAGCCACCGCCGGTGTCGGCGCCAACACCGCCAGCACCGATCACACGAGCGACTACGCCTCCGGTACCGAAGCATTCAAGCTTCTGCAGCGCGCGGCCCGCCACGGCGACGACCTGTATCTAAGCTACGTCGACCGCAACGGCAAACCCGGCCGCAAGCGCGTGCGCCCAGTCACCGTCTCCGGTGGGCAGGTCGATGCCATCGACCCAGCCACCAGCCAAGTGCTGCGCTTCCTGCTGCATCGCATTACCGAGGTACATCCTGTCGACTAGGTTGCGGGATGCGGGGACCGTCGTAAAGCGATGCAAAACCTATGCTGCTATTCAAAGCGATTCAAGCCGGTGGAGCATCTCCTGCGTAATCGTGGCAGAATTGACCTTTAGCTTATTTTTGGTCGAATGTCTGTGAGGCGAGGAGAACATGGGTTTCGGTACCGGTCCACTGATTGTCCAATCGGATAAGACGGTGCTGCTGGAAGTCGATAATCCGGAGGCGGATGCGGCACGTGCTGCGCTGGCACCGTTCGCAGAGCTCGAACGCGCTCCTGAACACGTGCACACCTACCGCATCACTCCGCTGGCACTGTGGAATGCGCGCGCCGCCGGTCACGACGCGGAGCAGGTGGTCGATGTCCTCGAGCGCTATTCCAAGTTCCCCGTCCCACAGCCGCTGCTTATCGACGTCGCTGAGACCATGGACCGCTACGGCCGCCTGAGCCTGACCAAGCATCCAGCTCACGGCTTGATTCTGGTCTCACACGACCCCGCGGTACTGGCCGAGGTGACCAAGCACAAAAAGATTCGTCCGATGCTCGGCGAGCAAATCGATGCCGACACCTGGACCGTGCACCCCTCCGAGCGAGGCCGTATCAAACAGGAGCTGCTGAAGGTCGGCTGGCCGGCCAATGACACCGCCGGCTACATCGACGGCGAGGCACACGCCATCGCCTGGCAGGATCAGGGCACTGGTGGCCACGACACCTGGGAGCTGCGCGACTACCAGCGCATGGCGGCCGATTCCTTCCGCGAGGGTGGCTCCGGCGTGGTGGTGCTGCCCTGTGGCGCAGGCAAGACAATCGTTGGTGCGGCAGCCATGGTGGACGCGCAGCGCACCACTTTGATTCTGGTCACCAACACTGTTGCGGGCAGGCAATGGCGCGACGAACTGCTGCGCCGCACCTCGCTGACCGAGGACGAAATCGGCGAATACTCCGGCGAAAAGAAGGAGATTCGCCCCATCACCATTGCGACCTACCAAGTGGTCACACGCAAGACGAAGGGAGAATACCGCGCCCTCGAGCTCTTCGACTCCCGCGACTGGGGCCTCATCATCTACGACGAGGTCCACCTCCTGCCTGCCCCAGTGTTCCGAATGAGTGCGGATCTGCAGTCGCGCCGTCGACTGGGCCTCACCGCCACCCTGGTGCGCGAAGATGGCCGCGAGGGCGACGTCTTCAGTTTGATTGGTCCGAAGCGCTACGACGCCCCATGGAAGGACATCGAAGCTCAGGGCTGGATTGCACCGGCTGACTGTGTTGAGGTCCGCGTGACCCCGACCGAGTCCGAGCGCATGCTCTACGCCACGGCTGAGGCCTCCGATAGGTATCGCCTGGCCGCAACGACGCCGACGAAGATTCCCGTCGTCAAGCAAATCCTTGCCCGGCACGAAGGCGAGCCCGCTCTGGTGATTGGTGCCTACCTGGATCAGCTCGAAGAAATCGGCGAAGAGCTCGGTGTCGACGTCATCGAGGGAAAGACATCCAACGCCAAACGCGAGGAGCTGTTTGGGAAGTTCCGGCGCGGCGAGATCAGCACGCTGGTCGTCTCCAAGGTTGCGAACTTCTCCATTGACCTTCCCGAGGCCTCTGTCGCCGTGCAAATTTCCGGCACCTTCGGTTCCCGCCAGGAGGAGGCGCAGCGTCTGGGGCGTCTCCTGCGCCCAAAGTCCGATGGCGGTGGCGCCGTCTTTTACTCGGTGGTGACTCGCGATACGCTCGATACTGAATATGCAGCTCACCGCCAGCGTTTCCTGGCGGAACAGGGCTACGCCTACCGAATCGTCGACGCAGATGAGTACCTCGGTCCCGCCCTGCCCGGTGACTCCACCGCTGGCTCAGAATCCTAGAAAACTGGACAGCTAAAGGACTTCCATGAACTTTCACTTTCCCGTCAACCGCGAGCACACAAACGCTAATAACGAGTACTACCGCGACGCCCGCCGGCTACTCATCTCCTCCGGCATCTTCTCTGCTCTGCTGCTCGTAGGCGCTGTGCTGGTTCTTGTGATTTTCGACCGCACACCACTCGTATTCGGTAGCGCTATCTTCCTTTTCATCCTCGCGGCTCTCTACGTCGGTGTCACCTTCCAGGTGCGACGCGCAATCAAGGATCCGCAAGAGCTTTACGACGAGTCCCCGCTGGTCCCGGCCATGATTGCGCGCGTTGATGAGCGAACGATGGTGTTGATGACCTTGGTGGACATGCGTAAGGACCCCTCCGTCGGAGATCCCGCCCCCGCCCTGGCGACGCGTACTGTCACCGCGATTTCCGGCGTGCCCCGTCGCGTGGGCGCAAAGGTGCCAGCTGTCGCTGTGGCCGGCACGCACAAGAGTCGCACCGAGTTCTACGATGAAATCACCCCGGTGCCCCTGGCGTGGTCCACTCCAGATAAGTCAGTTATCGCCCAAGCACAGCGCAATATTCCGGCCAATGATTGGAACCTTCTCGAGCGCAGGATCGACCGGGTGGAGGAAGTACAGGCGACAAGGCGCGACCTCCTGCCGCTGAACTAGCTGGACTAGACTAATTGAAGTAACTATGGCGCGCTGATTCTTCACGCGCCGGTTTAACTTCACTGGCGCTGCCACTTGGCACGCCGCCTTTGCCTGGCTTCCACCCCAAGACGAGCGCGCTACCAGAATAGGCCGGGCTAACCCCGCCCCCAAGACTCCTCGTTCTGGCGGTCAATCGCGTCCTTGTCATATTCGCCTGCCGGATCCTCCGGCAGCTCACGTGACGTGTGAGTGACCTCGAGAATGAAACGTGCCGCGTCCGTAATCTGTTCTCGCTGGACCTTTGGAACCGCAATCTGGTGAGTAGCCAAAAACTCCGTCTGAGAGACCTTTCCGCCCGCTTCCTCGACCGTTTTCAGATACTCGGTCGCTGGACGAACGACGGTATCACGAGAAGCCGATTGCACGTGCACACGCATGCTTCGCGACGGCTTATGTGCTGCCGGTGACACTTCTTTCGCCGAATCATCGGTGGTACCGAAGAAAGCCTGCAACCACACTGCTGCAGCGCCCCGCAGATCTAGGGCCGGAGCAACGAGTAACAGTGAAACCGGTATGTCCTGATCAATCTGGTCCACTGACGAAACGACATTGTGGCCACCTGACGAAACACCATAAAGAACTACCGGGTTCTGCTCACTAATCGGCTTTGCACCCAACTGCTGCAGTTGCAAAGAGTCATCTGCGACTGCAGCGACTACCGTTGAAATGTCTTCAACTGCAACCGATACCTTGTGTTCTGGAGCGAGCCGGTAATCCACATCCACGACGATTGAGCCTGAGCGGGCTGCTAATGCAGCCATGTTGGGACCGAAAGCATTCTCACGTAGAACACCGTCACCCATCCAGAAGCCGCCGCCGTGGGCGGCGACGACCACGGCGCCGGTTGGATCATGCGGGGTAAAAATTCTCACCGGAATTTTATAGCTTTCCCCCACCGTTGTATCGGTTACCTCAACCTTGCCATCGGCATACGCTAGATATGGCGAGGAATGGTTAACGGCTGCCCCCAAGACCATCATCGAGCCATGAATGATGGCGTCGGGCATACGCGCACCGCGATCATTAACGGAGTCACGGGCCTTCCTAATGTCTTCGTCAGAGCCTTCCAGAGGAACGACCTCACTGAGATATGAATAGGCCGACACATGCTCCTCGAGCCATTCAATAAGCTGCTGCAGCTTACCTTCTTCAGTAGTAACAGGGGTGAAGTTATCCTGTGGCTCTTCCTCTGAAGAGGAGAGATTAACGACATCGGAATTAGGAGTCTGATTAACCATAGAGACAGTCTGCCACAGAGCTGTTTCAGATTCGTAGAACTACTTGAGAAAGGCTAACTCAGACATTCTTGAGCCGCCATAAGTACAAGCACCACAAGAAGAGTGAATGCCGTTTACTGTTGGGTGTAAAAAAAAAAGGGGCCGTGGCACCCACCCCACACGGGATGAGCACCACGAC
>NZ_JVVM01000002.1 GCF_001054325.1 Corynebacterium vitaeruminis
ATAACCTTGCCAAGGTTAGGGTCGCGGGTTCGAGTCCCGTCATCCGCTCAAGTTACTCCCTTGTGGTCCTCCACAAGGGAGTTTTTCGTCAATCACACGCGAAACACACCAGAAACGTGCGCTACCACCTGGAAACAGTGAATCTTCCTTTCCACGAACTTTGTTTTGATTGGACGCCAGTTCCGTCAATAGATGTTTCAGCTGAATAGAAGAGACCGCCCCAGGCACTTAGCTCTGGAGCGGTCTTTTCTATCAAATTTGTGAATTGAACTCGAGGTTACGCTGCGTTGCGAGCGCCGAGCTCCTTGTCCAGGCGCAGCAGGCCAGCGCCATTGTCACCCAGAATCTCCAGGCGACCGATGATGCCGCGGACGGTGTCCTCTTCCTCAATCTGCTCAACTACGAAGCTATCCAGCAGCGGACGAGAGTCGATGTCACCTTCGCTGTCAGCAAGGTTGCGCAGGTTACGGATAGATGCCGAAACCTTCTCCTCGTGCTCGAGCGCAATGCGGAATGCATCGATAGCGGATGTGACCTTCACCTCCGGCGCCTCGACGGCGCCAATCTGCGGGCGATTGTCGCGAGCGTCAAGGTGGTTGATGAACTGATTGGCGTGATCGATTTCTTCCTCCGCCTGTGCACGCATCCACTCTGCCATACCGGAGAGATCCAGCAGGTCCAGCTCGATAGCGAGCTGACGGTAGACGTGCGAAGCGGTGAGCTCCATAGTGATCTGGTCGTTGAATGCCTTTTCAAGGGTATCTGTGAGTCGCATACCTTCACTATAGGTAAAACCCTCGTAAACAACAACGATTATAGCACTGCCCTTATAAGCCAGGCCTTGCCTACTCTGCAATCGTGAGCTTAACCTCGGCGGTATGGCTACACTCACATCCGCAAACCCATCTACCGATGAAATTCTTCGCTTTCTTTCCCGACCAGCACAAACGACAGATGATTCAGCGGCGGAGCCCCCCGCCATTCCCACAGTTACCGCCATCGCCGTCACCAGTATGGACGGACGTGGCGCCATCGAAGGCACCTCAGGACAGCTTGGCAATGACACCGACGCCACAATTTTCAACACGCTTCGTGCGCTTGCCGACGTCATTTTCGTCGGCACGGGCACCATTGTCGCAGAAGACTACGGCCCAGTTGAGATACCGGAGCACCTAGAGGCCGTTCGTCAAAAGCTTGGTCGCTCTGAGCATGTGGCAATGTCCACGCTCTCGCGTTCCTTGGACTTGGACGTAGAGTCCGACTTTTTTACAAACGCAGAAGCGAATCCTCCGATAATCTTCACCCCGACTGAAGATGCTTTTAATGATGAAGAGGAAACAGCTGCGCACGAGAACAAAGTTAGAAAGATGGAGTCAGCCGGGGCGCTCGTCGTCAAGCTCCCTACCCCCTCGGTAGGTGCGGCGATAACGTGGCTGGCCGAGCACGGCTACCGCGACATTGTCGTAGAGGGTGGTCCGACGATGTATCGAGAGGCGTTGCAGCAAGGGTGCGTTGACGAAGTGTTCCTGACGTTGTCACCGACATGGGTGGGTAACGGCCCCCTAACTTTCGGCGAAAACGACGCTGATGAGGACTCGAACTCGACGAACCCACAGGCTTTTGAAGTGCGGGATATCTTGCGTGCCGACTCACACATCTTCCTACACTATTCCCGCAGCTTCACCCAGTAGGGTGGAGTATTGTGAGTAAACCAAAAATCGACGTGAGCGCAAGCGCAACGGCATTAACGCAAACGTCCAAGGACACGCCAGAAACACCTTCGGTGGCTCCACACCCTCTGTCTCGGCACGTGTCGCGAGGACTCAGCGCTTTCTTGTGGCCTATCGCAGCTGTGGTGATTTTTCACCGCACCTGGGTTTTACCGAAGGACGTTTCTGGCACAGATGACTTTACGACGGTCTGGTCGGCAATTAATCGATTCGTATCGCAGGTACCCGTTTATTCGGAAGACTACGTAACAGCCGATCCGCACTATCTGTATTCGCCAGGCGCTACTCTACTTTTAGCCCCGATTGATTTGTTCGGCTCACTTGAATCTGGGCGAATCTGGTTTGCGGTATTTCAGTCAGCTGCAATCATTGCGGCAATTGTGTTGCTACTCAGGTGGCTTGGTATTGCGCGCTCGGGTCCCATCATCCCAGCGTCGATAGCACTGCTCTACCTCACGGAACCCGTTACCAACACCCTTGATTTTACGAATGTCAACGGTTCACTGTTCCTAGCCTTGGTGCTGTTTTTTATTGCACTGACCGAACGACGCAATATCTTGGCCGGCCTGATTATCGGTATCGCAATCACCATCAAACCCGTATTCTTGCCAATGCTGTTCCTACCGTTCATGCGCAGGCAGTTCTCTACGGTACTGATCAGTATCGGGGTGGTAATTGCAGCCAATGTCATTGCGTGGCCGCTCATGGTCCAACCACGTGACTACCTAGATATCACTATCCCCTACCTGGGAATTGTCCGTGACTTTGCAAATGCTTCACTGACTGGGCAGCTTGTTTGGCTGGGTGCCCATCCGACACTGATTTTACTGTGGCGGATCTTTTTCGGCATTTTTGTCTTGGTATCTGTCGTGCTCCTTCTTCGCTGGCTCGAAAGGGATGAGAAGTTCTGGATTGCAACGACTTCCGGAGTTCTATTCACCGGCGCGTTCTTTCTTTCCAGTCTGGGACAGCAGTACTACTCGATGATGCTCTTGCCAATGGTTCTCACCGTGCTTCGCCCATTGGTTCTGGATCGCGACAATGAAGGAAATATTGGTTCGACTGTCATGTTGAATTGGGGCGCAGGACTCGGGGTCGTACTCTGTTTCTTCTACGCTAATTGGTGGATTGATGAGGATGACCTCTTTTTCCCGTGGTTCACGGTTGCAATCGGCGGCATTGGATGGGGCGTTCTTATCCTCTCCATCACGGCCGCACTCGTTCGGATGACCATTGTGGATGCCGTCAATGGACGTAGCTTTGCATCCGGCTTCAGCTGGCTGGGTGAGTGGAAGATCGCAGGCGGGAAGTTTAATCAGGAATCTGATCTCAAGTCTGAGGAGGCTACCCATAATGGTTGATTCGCACAGCGAAGATTGGAATCTGAGCGAAGAAGAATGGCGCAAGCGACTCAATGCCGCCGAGTACCAGGTGCTGCGTCAGGCAGGTACTGAACGCGCCTTCACCGGTGAATACACCGATACTGAAACTCAAGGTGTCTACCGCTGCCGGGCTTGTGGTTACGAACTGTTCCGCTCGAGCGAAAAGTTCCACTCTCACTGCGGTTGGCCATCTTTCTTTTCTCCCCTTGCAGGAGACCGCATTATTGAGCGGCGAGACGCGAGCCTCGGCATGGTCCGCACTGAGGTTCTGTGCAGTCGTTGCAAGTCCCACCTCGGCCACGTCTTCGAGGGAGAGGGCTACAATACTCCAACCGACCTGCGGTATTGCATCAATTCAATTTCACTCACACTGGAACCGGATGAGAGCACTGAATAAACAAATAGGACAACAGCGCCGCTGGTAGTACCCCGAAAGTTGACAGGGTTTTTAACCAGTGGCGCTGTTGGGTGTCTAGTGGATTGCGAGAACTACGGCAGAACGTTAATAATCTCCGCGATGTCATCCACACGACGCCCCGTGTGGAACGGGATCTCTTCGCGGACGTGCAGGCGAGCCTCGGTGTAGCGCATCTTCCACATCAAGTCGACAATGCGGTCAAGCTCCGGCCCCTCGAACGCGAGAATCCACTCGTAGTCGCCGAGTGCGAATGCCGGGACAGTATTGGCACGCACATCCGGGTAGTCGCGACCTGCCATTCCGTGCTCGGCGAGGATACGGCGACGCTCGGTCGGCTCCAGCAGGTACCAGTCGTAGGAACGGACGAACGGGTAAACCGCAATCCATCGGCCCGGTTCTTCGCCCATGATGAATGACGGCAGGTGCGACTTGTTGAACTCAGCCGGACGGTGCAACGCAGCATTAGACCAGTGCGGAGTAGAAGCCTGTCCCAGCGGAGTTTCGCGCAGGAAGGCGTTGTAGAAGGCCTGCAGATCCTCCAGCTTCTCCGCGTGAATCCAGAACATGAAGTCGGCTTCAGCACGCATGGCCGAAACGTCGTAGAAACCGCGGATAATCAGGTCAGTGTCTTCGTAACGAGCCAGGAATTCCTTGGTCTTAGCCACTGCCTCTTCGCGGTTTTCTCCGAGTGCGCCCGGGGTCACCTTGAAGGTAGACCACATGGTGTAACGGATGGTGTCGTTGAGCTTCTTGTAATCGAGCTTGGTCATCAGTTCTCTCCTAGTTCGGTTGAAAAGTCTGTTCAAAAATTCAATGGTTCGGCGCCAGTTCCCCACTCAGCACCGAATTTCAGTGTCACTCGCAGTGTTATCCCAATTCCGTAACGACCTTGTCGGCCGCAGCCTTGGCGTTGGAAATACACTCCGGAATACCGGGACCGCTGAGCCATGCACCCGTTGCGGCGAGCTTTGGCACCTCTTCCAAGTCCTGGCGAGCAAAATCCATCAAGCTCCCGTGCCCCATACCGAAGCGCGGAATTCCCGCCCACCAACGTTGGACGAAAACCGCTGTCGGTTCGGCATCAAAGCCAGTCGCCTTAGCCAAGTCTGCCTTCGCCCGGGCGAGGAGGTCCTCGTCGCTGCGATGCACGTGCGAGTCATCATCAAAACGACCGAAGCTCGCCCTCACAACGGCACCGTAGCGCTCGCCAATATGTGGCCATTTTCGAGACGACACAGTGAAAGCCTTCGCAGACAGGTCCGCGCCAATCTCGCACAGCACACCGTTGATCTCTGGCAACCCTTCCGACGAGTCGAAACACATACCGACCACTGCCGAGTTCGACGTGTCTACCCCGCCAATGAGCTCCGCCGCCTCTGGCGCAAGATTGCTCAAGAGCTCCGAAGTGGTTGCAGAGGGTGCCGCCAACACAACACCGTCGACGTCAATAGTGCTGATGCTCGTTCCGCTTTCCGACGGCAGTTCCACGGTCACCTCAAAGCCATTGTCAGTCTGCCGCAGACCGGTGGCCTTCGTCGACAGGAGGAGTTCTACTCCCGATTCGTCGACAAGCGTGTTGTAGAGAACCTCGAAGCCATCGCGGAACGTCTGGAAGACCACCGGTCGCTTCGTCTTTGTCGAATCTGTCACGTCTTCACTGCTCAGGCGCGCCTGGTGCGCCTGCTTACGAGCCTCCAGAACACGCTGAACAGCGCCGGTAAGACTGACGTGGTCACCGACACTAGCCATTTCGTCGAGCTTTGCTGCTAGCTGAGGGATGGTCGCACGGAGCCCGAGATCGTATGCGGTGGTTGAGTAGACTCCCCCGAGTAGCGGGGAGACGATGCGGTCGACGACCTCTTCGCCGAGACGCGCAGCGACCAGCTGGCCGACATTCATGTCGTCGCCCAACACCCAGTGCAGGGCTGGAGTGAGCTTAGGATCCGACTCGGCATCAATCTTGGCGAGAGTTTCCTCGCTGAGGAGATAGTCCAAGCCCTCTGAACTTCCTGGAATACCGGTAACGGTATTGCGCGGAAGGTCCTTAAGTTCACCGCCAATGTAGAGCTTGGAAGGCAGCCCCGAAGGGGCGACAAGCTGATCTGCCAACCCGAGTTCGTTGAAGAACTCGGTGGCATCGTGGCGGAATGCCAGGTACGCCTCGGCGCCTGCCTCAAGAGGGCCGTTAGCTCCTGGTCGAGTCTTCAGCTTGCCGCCCACCTGCGAACTGGACTCGATAACAATGATTCGAGTGGCGGGACCCATTTTCTTCCGCAACTCATACGCTGCGGTCAAACCGGAGATACCGCCACCGACAACGGCAATGGTAAAAGGTTGTATAACCACGATATTTCGTACGCTTTCTCTATGCCCGTATTCCAAGTGGACACTGTCGATATGACTTGTTGGAAGTGAACTAGTGTCCGCTCTTACACTTGTTGCGTCAGCTTCTACGTTGCGTGAATGATTTCAACGGCACGCGTAATCGCGTCCGCATCGGTATGCGGCAGCACCCCGTGCCCCAGGTTGAAGATATGTCCACGGGCATCACCACGCTTAATTGCGCGGTCAGCCTCGGCGCAGATGCGCTGAATCTCTTGGGTCATGGCAGCTTCACCGGCAAACAGAATGGCCGGGTCGAGGTTGCCCTGCAGTGCAAGGCTGTTCTGCGACGGGTCTGCGCCTCGGTTGACGTCGGAAAGCGTGGCACGAATGCGGTTGGCCGCAACGTCCAGCGGCACGCGCCAGTCCACGCCCATGACTTCTGGGCCGGCTTCAGCCATAGCACCCAGAAGCTCCCCGGTGCCCACACCGAAGTGAATACGCGGTATTCCGGCATCGGCAACGGACTGGAAGATCTCCTTCGAGTACGGCAACACAAAACGGCGATAATCACGCTCGGTGAGGTAGCCAGCCCAGGAGTCGAAGAGCTGGACAGCGTCCACACCAGCCGCAATCTGCGCGCGCAGGAAAGTAATCACCATGGGGGTGATTTTCTGCATCAGGTGATTCCACAATTCGGGATCCGAGTGCATGAGCGCTTTAGTGCGCTCGTGATTGCGAGACGGGCCGCCTTCAATCAGGTACGACGCCAAGGTGAACGGAGCGCCAGCGAAACCAATAAGCGCCTGGGAATCAGTCAGCTCTTGCAAAATGAGGCCGATTCCTTCGGCCACAGGAGCGAGCTGATCCTCTGTGACCTCCGGCAGAGTCTTGATGTCTGCTTCCGAGCGCACCGGAGCATCCATTACCGGACCGCGACCGGGAACAATATCTAGGTTGACGCCCGCTGCCTTCAATGGGACGACGATATCGGAAAACAGAATCGCAGCATCAACGTCGTGCCTACGTACTGGCTGCATCGTAATCTCAGCAAGCAGCTCCGGACGGAAGCAGGAGTCCAACATACCGATGTCCTTGCGAACTTCACGGTATTCAGGCAGCGAACGACCTGCTTGCCGCATAAACCAGACCGGACGGCGCGAAGGAGTGCGACCGTAGGCTGCATCAAGAATCGGGGCATCAGTCAAAGTGCGACGATTGTTCATACGGACAATCATGCCCCACCTACCTTAAAAATTGATATGTGGGGTAGTAAGAACAGCGAAATTGCTCGCCCTGCTGTGCACTTTGAGGAACCTCTCGGTCGCTTTCCGCTCTTTTCGGCGCGCCTCCCACTAACGCGCGCGACATATAGATAAGTTCAGGCGCGTGAATGGAACCGATTCAACGCCACAGAACTTCCGCGCCGCGGTCGAGTCAATGCACTCCGCTGAGCTGCGACCTGAGATTGCTCTGGGCACCGTTCGGCCACCGCAGAAGCTGGCACCTTTTAGCCACGCTGTCTCGCTTGAGGTCACGCAGCCCGAAGCTGATATTGTCCCCGAGTCCTCGGATGACGATGCCTTTGGTCGTTTAATTTTGCTCCACGACCCTCGCAGTGAGGAAACCTGGGACGGCGATATGCGCTTGGTTGCATACATCCAGGCAGATATGGACGCATCCCTCGCAGAAGACCCATTACTTCCCCAGGTTGCCTGGCAATGGCTCACTGAGGCTCTGGCTGAGAACAACGCCGAGCTTTCTAACTTGGGTGGCACGGTTACGACCACAAACTCTGTCCGCTATGGCGAGATTGGCGGCAAGCCACAGGCCTTTCAGCTGGAAATGCGTGCATCGTGGACGGCTCGTGGCACCGACCTGCGCACTCATGTTGAATCCTTCGCTCAAGTGTTGGCGAACGTCGCTGGTCTGCCGCCCGTCGGCGTATCCCTTCTGGGCTGATACCGGCAACTGCTGATACCGACGACCGAAAAGGCGTGTGATGAGCTCCGACGTGGAAACAAGTCCCGACGTGGAAGTAAGACTTGCCCCTATCGAGGGAACTCCACGCGTGCTCTCCGATGTCGACGACATCATCGCCGCCAGTGAGCAGCTGGCCAAAGGACACGGTTGGCTCGCAGTCGATACTGAACGCGCTTCGGCGTATCGCTATGACGACCGCGCATTCCTACTCCAACTTCGTCGCCGCGGAGCCGGTACCTTTCTCATAGATCCCGAATACGGTCGCGAGGCAATGGCCTACCTCGGTTCCTCAATCAACGACCTGACCTGGATCATTCACGCAGCGCATTCTGACCTTCCCTGCCTTGCAGCCTTGGGCCTCTACCCCGCCAAGGTCATTGACACTGAGCTGGCGGGCAGGCTCCTCGGTCTCGAGCGAGTCAACTTAGCGGCTTTAACGGAGAAAATCCTGGGTGTTGGACTGGCCAAGGGGCACGGTCGCGAGGATTGGTCTACTCGCCCACTCCCAGCGGATTGGCTGGACTACGCAGCACTGGATGTCGAGCTGCTCATCGAACTCGCCGAGGTTCTGTCTCAGGCGCTCGCTGAACTCGACCGCCTGGAATGGCTGGAACAGGAATGTGAACGCGAACTCGCCATACACCGCAAATACCTCGATGGTCTACACGTCGGGCAATCGTGGCAGGGGCTTAAAGGCATAGGAAAGTTGCGTACTTCCGAACAGCTCCACGTCGCCCGCGCGCTGTGGACTGAGCGTGATGAAATCGCCAAAGAACGTGATGTCTCCCCGACTCACATCATGGGTCACAGTGTTTTACGCACAATCGCAGAACAACTTCCCGGTACGCAGAGTGAGTTAACCGCTATCCGTGGATTTCCGCGGCGCCGTCGCGGTGCCGCGGACGCTTGGCTGAGGGTCATCAATGAAGCCCGACAGGAACCCAAGTCATCGTGGCCAAAGCTCCAAAAGCCCTCTCGAAACGAGATGCCGCAATTTCGGCGCTGGGCGGAACATGCTCCGCAGGCCGCCGCACTTTACGAAACTGCACAAGCCACCATCGACAACACCTGTACACACATTCACCTGCGCAAAGACACTCTCATCACCTCCGCGCAGACACGTGAAATGGTTTGGTGGATTCACAGTCGCACACTCGGCTCATTCGCATTCCGCCACCACAACAACTACGCGGCCGGCCTGCCAGCCGTTACGGAAATCTCCGCCCACCTCAGTGAGCAGGGTTTCCGCCCATGGCAGGCACATTTGCTTGCCGACGTCATCGGTGCCTATGTTCTTGCGCCCATGCGGAACCCGCTCTAGCTACGCCCGCTCCAGCACCGCGATGGTTTCAAAGTGATGGGTTAGACCAAATGCGTCTACGACCTCGATGTGCTTGAACCGGTAGCCGTGGTCAGCCCAGTACCGAGCATCTCGGGCGAAAGTCGCCGGATCGCAGCCGAAGTGAACCACCACGCGTGGCGTGGCCTCCGCAATTGCGGCAATGGCGTCCTTGCCAGTGCCGGTGCGCGGAGGGTCGAGAACGACGATGTCCGGATTTGGGGTGTCCTTATTAGCGGTTTCGCGGCGCACAACCTTGGTGACATCCCCGGTAACGAATCGGACTGGTGCCGATGGCGACGCATTCCCCCTGTGGTCGGCAGCAGTGAAGGCCTTACGTCCTGCCGCCGCTGCTGTGGCAAAACCCTCGACAGAGAGAATTGAGCCCTCAGCGTCCACTAGCTTGCGCAGTGCCGCCGCCAGAACGCCTGCTCCGCCGTAGAGATCCCAAGCACAGGAGAAGGACTGGCCGGCCAACAGGTTAATGATGCGCGAGCCATAGAACTCAGGAGCATGGCGATGGGCTTGCCAGAAACCGGTAGTCGGAACATCAAAGGTAATGCCGTGAACAGTGTGCTGTGTGGTTGACTCACCTTCAATCACTGTTTGCTTTCGGTTCCGGCCACTGCCGGAGACGTACACAGCGCTTCGGTTACCCGCTGCATCCATTGCCACATGGAGTTCTCCCGGCTTCGGCGTCTTGCGCCCTCTACCGCGAGCGGGCTCAGCTACGGGGATAGTTCCGGCCGTCGTAAAGCCAGCGATGAGATTGGGTACCGTCTGGGCGCACTCGGAGCCGATGACGAGCTCGTGGGAACGAGAACGACGCAGACCGGCCCGCCCCTGGGAATCCACACCGAGACGCACGCGTGTTCGCCAGTGGGAAGTGGGCGCCAGTGGGAGGACATCGATAGCTGGCAGCTCGTCATCGTTAAAACGGCCAAGACGGCGCAGGCAATCGCTTAAAACGTCAACCTTGAGACCCGCAGCGTACTCCGGGTCAATAAAACCCCAGTCGCAGCACCCTGCGCCCTGTTGAGCTGCATCGCAGCTCTGAAAAATACGGTGCTCTGAGGCATCCAGAACCTCAACGACATTGCCGCGCCACAGCTTGGCATCTGGATTGGCGATCTCGACAACAACGCGTTCGCCGGGGATGCCACCGGTGACGAAACCGATGCGGCCGTCATAGCTGGCAATGAATTCTCCGCCGGCAGCGGGGCGGTCAATAGTCACTTCGATGTTCACGCAGTGTGATACTACCCGCTGGGGACAGAAAAGCCGCCGTCGGGTGACGGCGGCGTGCACGGCACAGTGTTGCCTGTAGGTGGCCTTCTTACCAGTCTGGCAACGAGATTTTCCCTGCTGACCCTGCGCTCTGATCAGTTAGTGGAACCATCGGGGTTGATGCCGGTAGCTCCTGGCACCTGTCCAGGCTCACCTTCAGCTTGAGCAGCCTGGGTCTGCTGCTGGTATGCCTGACGAATCTGCTCGGCCATCTGGGCCGGCAGAGTGACCGGAAGCGGCTGGCCTGCCGGCATCGGGTTCTCACCGCGAGAGACGAAGCTACGGGCGAGGACGCCACGGGCGAGGTCCGCAAGTTCCTCCGCCTGATCAGCCGGACCGGAGGCCGTCATGCGAAGCATCCAACGCGGGCCATCGGCGCCGATGATGCGCATTTCCATGTCGGAGGTGCGGCCTACGACTTCAGAACCCCACGGCCCCTGCTCGACGTGGACATCGAGACCATCCGACTCAAGGCCGTCCTTGATTTCCTGTGCGGACTCCTCCCAGAGGCCACCCGAAGTCGGAGCAGCAAATGCTACAGGAGTTACGCGGCCGTGCTGAGTGGCGACGTGCAGCATGGTCGGACCTGTCGGCCCCATCTCCACCTGAATATCTCCCACGTGAGGAATGGGCAGCAGCATCGAACCGAGGTTTAGGCTGGCCTTCGCGAAGTCGGAGAAATCAAACTGCGTCGGGCTAGCGCTGTTGATATCGAACGGGCCGTTTGCCGGTGCATTCTCCGCGGTGGTCTCCGGCGCGTCGTCCTGCACGGTTTCGGCAGCGTCCTCCGGAGCTGGCGCCGCAGACTCGGTGGTAGCAGCCTCAGCCTCAGCAGTTGGGTCTTCTGACTGGTTCTTCTTTCCAAATGGCCACATGGTGGTTTATTGACACCTCGCTAAAAGAAATTTTTGAAAAAGGAAAAGCTTTTGTAAACGCTGTATTGAGCTCTTCACGCATTGAACCACACTTGGCGGGGTTCTCGCGCTGTCAGAGACGTTTTAGAGAGTGGTTGATACCCCAGTCGACCCGTGGCCGCCAGCACCACGTTCCGTTTCATCGAGCTCGTCGACTTCGACCATCGGGCAGAGCTCCACTTTTTGCACGACCAACTGGGCAATTCGATCGCCCTTGACAATCTCCACCGCATTGTTCGGGTCCAAGTTGATTAGGCAAACTTTGATTTCACCGCGATAGCCGGCATCAATTGTGCCGGGGGCGTTCACGATGGATAGCCCCTTTTTAAAGGCCAAGCCGGAGCGCGGATGAACCAACCCCACCGTGCCTGCCGGCAATGCAATAGCAATACCTGTACCTACGAGCGCCCGCTGCCCCGGTGCTAGGACGACATCCTCCACGGAGCTCAGATCCACTCCGGCATCATCAGCATGCGCACGTTGCGGAATCACTGCATCCTTATCGAGCTTTTTCACTCGTACCGGGGCATAAGTCATGACCTTGTATGTCCTTCACTGTCGCGTCTTCTAAGAACCGCTCTTCGGCCTTGTCAGTACCGAGCATAGCCGTGCCCTAGAATGAATAATCGTGAGTGGAAAAGATAACCTGCAGCCTCGTCGCGACGACAGCTCGGCACCCGTCTCTGATGGTGCGGCAATGCCAATGAGCTCGAGTGGAGATTCATCGATTGTCTATTCCGAAAAGCTCTGGGTTCCCTGGTGGTTCTGGGCACTCGGCGCTGCTGCTGTTTTCGTGTGTACGGCCCAGATTGGCTTTAATCGTTCACCGATTTGGCTTGTTATCGGCGGCATTATCTGTCTGGCTGTAGGCGTGTGGGTGCTTTTGACTATGTCGAAGACCACGGTGTCTGTGGAAGTGGATAGCACAGGTGAGCACTGGCTCCACGCCGACACGGCAGTTCTGCCGGCATCGGTTGTTGCCAAATCCCTGGTGGTCCCGAAGTCCGCGCAACGCAATGCATTGGGCCGTCAGCTCGATCCGGCAGCTTTCCTGGTTACGCACACGTGGATTCCCACGATGGTGCTGCTCGTTTTGGACGATCCAGACGACCCCACCCCCTATTGGCTGGTCTCCACCCGCCGTCCAGAGGCACTGCTTGACAGCCTCTTCGACCGCTAGGTCGCAATCTTTCCCCGCCGCTACACGCTTGACGACGGCCCCAGCGCCATCGCCGTAATCGCGCTAGCGGCGGTTTTTCCTTTTGCCAGGAACTTGTGCGGGTTGAACGGGGACTAAGCACAGTCCTGGCAGATGGGGAACCCATCACCGTTATCGACCGCAATCATCGAGCGGTGCATCACCATGAAACAGGAGCCACAGGTGAATTCGTCCGCGCCCTTCGGGGCAACGTCCATATCGAATTCTTCACCCGCGATGTCGGCTACCGGCAACTCGAACGGCTCGACAATTTCACCGTCGTCGGTATCGTCGATTTCCTTTTCGGCAGATGCAGCCTGAAGGCCCTCGAGGGAATCGGTCTCCAGCTCTTCGGTTTCACGAGTACGCGGGGCATCGTAGTTTACAGCCATGTCCCAAACCTTCTTTCTGGACCTTTTCTAGACATTGTGAACTGACTTTTCTCGGACAATACAACGCCTTGAGACGATTGACATGTCGTATTCTCCAGCGTCTTTCTCAGCGGATATTAAGGCAATTCACGCAATCTGTCATCTCTGCAGGTCACCATAGGTTTCTAGGTCGATTAGCCGAGAAGAAGATAACATGATGACTATGAGTTCAGGCCCCGCAAGCACCTCAAGAGCATCACATCGACGAAAAATTGTTCCCTACGTGGTGCTTTCCGTGGTCGCTATAGCAATTACCGCGACGTCGTGGGTACTGGCTTTCCGCAGCCAGCCGACTAGTTACCCGGTGTCCTGTTCCCTCCCCTCAGCTGGTACCCCTGTTTCCTCAACCACTCTGATTGGTGAACACGTCGTTCCACCATCTGATGTCCATGTGCGCGTTTATAACGCGAACGGCAAAGTCGGCCAGGCCACGACCGTCGCCGAACAGTTGCGACAGCTCGATTTCGTTCTCGATGAGCAGGTTCCTTACGGCAACGACCCGATTGTGGAGAACCAGGATCTCAGTTGCTTCGGCCAGCTGCGTTTCGGCCAGGAGTTCAGTGGCCACGCTGCAGCGCTTCACGCCCTCTTCCCCTGTTTCGAGCTCATCCACGATGGCCGCCCAGATGCAACTGTCGATGTGTCGTTAGGTGGGGGATTCAAGGAGCTCGACGTAGCCAGCCAAGCAGAGGAGACGATGGCCGCCTTAAACCGTGGTGAGCAGGCTGACCTCGAGGGGCTGGCTTCCTTGCGCTCCAGCACCTGCTCCTAGGCCGATGCCCTAAGGCCGAGCCTGCGCGACCGCGCCATCCAACGCATCGAAGAACGCATCGGCTACTCCAGGACTCGCCGCGCTGACAACGTAATCGAGTGGGTCTCCCTCCGGCCGGCCAGCAGCGTGGGCACACTGAGTGAATTCAGGAACCCTAAGCTTTGCTCCTGCTTCAGCCGCAATCAGCGCACCTGCTGCATAGTCCCAAATCTTGATGTCGTGCTCGTAATACGCATCAACACGACCGTGCGCCACCATGCACAGATCCAGCGCCGCCGATCCCATGCGACGAATATCTCGACACTCCCCCAGCAACTGCGACGCTATACGACCCTGCACCTGCCGGAGGCTAGCGGAATAGCTGAATCCCGTTGCCACAAGGGTTTTCTCCAGCTCGGCCGTTGGTGAACAATTAAGCGCCTGCACCGTACCGTCCCACCGAGAAACCTGAGCGCCCTCTCCCTTTGCTGCGCTATAAATCTCGCCTGAGGCGACATTTACTACCGCTCCGGCCACTACTTCATGGCCTACGGCGCAGGCGATACTTACGGCAAAGTTGGGCAGACCGTAGAGGAAATTCACCGTACCGTCGATGGGGTCTACAATCCAGGTCACCGCTTCGCCCTCGTCGGCCGTCTGCGCTGGGGAACTGGCGCCGTCGTCAAGCCCTCCTTCTTCGCCCACAATGCAATCGGTGCTGCTAAAAGTCTTGATGAGCGCACGAATGAGCTCCTCGGATTCGCGGTCGACGATTGTGACAGGGTCCACGGCGGAGGTCTTAGTTTCGGAGCTGGCTAAAACCCCGTCGGAGCCGAGTTCGGCACGGCGGCGGACGATATGCGCCGAGGCTGCGCGTGCGATGAGTACCGCACGAGCACGCAATTCACTGCCGCTGGGGCGCGCGGACCCCGGATTACTCTGCGCAATAAATAGCTCATTACCTGCGGTGTTAGCGGTTTTCTCGGTGCTATGCGAATTATTGCTCATGCTCCCATTGTGTGCGTTTCGTACAATTTCAGCTATGGGACAACGAATTGGATTTGGCATCGATGTCGGAGGCTCGGGAATCAAGGGTGGTCGCGTGAACCTTGATACTGGGCAGCTCATTGGCGACCGCATCAAGATTTTCACGCCGCAGCCGGCGACTCCGGAAGCGGTTGCGAAGACCATTGCGGAAATTGTGGACATTGCGCAGTGGGATTCCGATGTAGGCATCACCATTCCTTCCGTCGTCCAGAACCAAATAGCACTGCTGGCTGCCAATATTGACGATTCATGGGTCGATACAAACTGCCAAGAGCTCTTCGCTAAGCACCTGCCCAACAATAAGGCGCACGTGCTTAACGACGCTGACGCTGCCGGCCTTGCTGAAGTCCAGTTCGGCGATCCCGATAACAAGACCGGCGCGGTACTGCTGCTGACTTTCGGCACCGGAATCGGCTCCGCGCTTATTCATGACGGACTGCTCTACCCCAATTCGGAGTTGGGTCACCTCATCATTGATGGCATGGAGGCCGAGCACTTTGCATCGGCACGAGTTAAAGATGTCGAAGCACTCGGCTTCGA
Organism: Corynebacterium vitaeruminis; assembly: GCF_001054325.1. Classification (GTDB taxonomy): domain Bacteria; phylum Actinomycetota; class Actinomycetes; order Mycobacteriales; family Mycobacteriaceae; genus Corynebacterium; species Corynebacterium vitaeruminis_A. The sequence continues at coordinate 15,343 of NZ_JVVM01000002.1, forward strand.
AGAGTGGGCTGAGCGAGTTAGCAAGGTCTTAAAGACGTATGAGGCACTGTTTTGGCCGTCGAGGATTATCGTCGGCGGCGGAATCAGTCGCGAGCACGAAAAGTGGATTCCGCTGTTGACATGTAAGGCTCCAGTTGTCCCCGCAAGTCTGGATAATAATGCGGGTATTGCCGGGGCGGCCTTTGCAGCTGAACAGGGGCTTTACCCTTAAGCAGGCGCATTCTTAGTATGGGGATTGCTGCCAGGGTGGCGGGCTTGACACATAGTGGAAGCCATGCCCCGTGGCGGCGATTTTCAGAATTGGTTTACAATAAGAAGTTGACTCACGGCAAGGTTGAATAATCAACAGGCTCGAGGAGGATTGGGAAATCGAATTCAAGCACACCGCTTAGATGAGGGTTTTCACCGATTACTTCTTCGCTAGGAGCCAGAAAAGCAACACTGATGACCGTGGCACGAAAAGGTCAGCTCCGAATGTTTCCCATTCGGCTAGTTGGCTATAGACGAAGTAAAGGCGCACCACTGGCGCGTTGAGCTTCTCTCTATCCGAGAGGAGCTGGCGGCGACATTGGCGGCGCACACAACGTACATCGTGAAAGGGCGTTCGTGGCAGGCAACGAACTGGGGCAAGCTCAGGACCAATCCACCGGGAGTGGCACCGGTTCAGCTACTCCTGCAAAGAAGGCTGTAAAGAAGGCCATTAAGAAGGCAGTGAAGAAGACCGTGGCAAAGAAGACTGCTGCGAAGAAAACTGCTGCCAAAAAGACAGCTGCTAAAAAGACGGCGGCGAAAAAGACTACCGCTAAGAAGACAGCTGCCAAAAAGACCGTGAAGAAGGCAGCCAAGAAGTCGGCAGCTAAGAAGACCACGCGTAAGGCCGCTGCCAAGAAGGCACCTAAGCGGGCAACGGCCGCAAAGGCCACTGCAGCTAAGGCTGCTGCGGCTAAGGCGAAGGACGCTCAGGCTCTCGACGCTACTGAGAACGAGGAGCTCGAGGACGAGGATCTCGACCACGACCTGGAGCAAGAGCGGGACTACGACCCGGATCTGGATGATGATCTCGAAGACGACAATCTTCATGATGATCTGGATGACGACGACCTCGAAGACGACGACCTCGACGATGATGAAGAGGACGACGAAGAAGAGGACGACGAGGACGAGGGCGATGAGGTCTGGAACGAGGACGAATCAGCTCGTCTGCGTCAAGCCCGCAAGGATGCTGCTCTCACTGCGTCCGCTGACTCCGTCCGCGCCTACCTCAAGCAGATCGGTAAGGTCGCACTGCTGACCGCCGAGGAAGAGGTTAGCCTGGCTAAGCGCATCGAAGCCGGACTGTACGCGCAGTTCAAGATTGACGAGGCCAAGGAGGCCGGCGAGCGCATCGCCTACGCGCAGAAGCGCGACTTGCGCGAAATTTCTCGTGATGGCCAGCGTGCTAAGAACCATCTGCTGGAGGCCAATCTCCGTCTCGTGGTTTCTCTGGCGAAGCGCTACACCGGCCGCGGCATGGCTTTCCTTGACCTTATTCAAGAGGGCAACCTCGGCCTGATTCGCGCTGTCGAGAAATTCGACTACACCAAGGGCTACAAGTTCTCCACTTACGCAACGTGGTGGATTCGCCAGGCCATCACGCGTGCAATGGCTGACCAGGCTCGAACCATTCGTATTCCGGTTCACATGGTCGAGGTCATTAATAAGCTCGGCCGTATTCAACGTGAGCTGCTCCAGGATCTGGGCCGAGAGCCCACCCCGGAAGAGCTCGCTAAGGAGATGGATATCACCGAGGAAAAGGTTCTCGAGATTCAGCAGTACGCTCGTGAGCCGATTTCGCTGGACCAGACCATCGGTGACGAGGGCGACTCTCAGCTCGGTGACTTCATTGAGGACTCCGAGGCAGTCATCGCCGTTGACGCCGTCAGCTTCACGCTCCTCCAAGATCAGCTTGGCGACGTCCTAGAGACACTCTCCGAACGTGAAGCCGGTGTCGTCCGTCTGCGCTTTGGCCTTACCGACGGCATGCCACGTACTCTCGACGAGATTGGCCAGGTCTACGGTGTGACGCGCGAGCGCATCCGTCAGATTGAGTCCAAGACGATGTCCAAGCTGCGTCACCCATCGCGTTCGCAGGTGCTGCGCGACTACTTGGAGTAACGCTTTCACTTGGAGCAGTTCGTGGGGCTAACAGCTAAACCCAAAAATCGGGCTTGAATGAGGTTTCACACCTTATTCGGGCCCGATTCTCTTTAGGGGGGGCAGGGCTATCGGGTTAGTGACTGCATTTATGGCGGGCGACGGCAGGACAATACGAGTTAGTGACCGCGCTTATAGCAAAATTGGGCCGAAAAATTGCCTGAAAGTGCTATAAACTCACACAGTTTCACATTTGCAGCCCAAAGCCCCGGACCACCACAGTGGAACGGGGCGAGGGGGAATCTAAGCAACGCTAGGCGAAACAGTCCGGTGGGGCTCCAACGTAGTGCCCCACCATCCGCTACCGGCTATTGAATACCCCGCTAGTACACGACGCCGAATACCCACTGCAGCAGTGTCAGCGAAGCCACGGAAATCACAATCAGCGCGATGATGTTCAGCCAAACGCCGGCCTTGACCATGTTGTCCATGCTGACGTAGCCGGAGCCGTAGGCGATGGCGTTCGGCGGTGTTGCAACCGGCATCATGAACGCCGATGTAGCCGCCAGAGCAACCGGAACTGCGAAGATCATCTGGTCGTGGCCCAACCCGATTGCCATGGCACCAACCAACGGCAGGAAGGTCGCGGCCGTCGCGGTGTTCGAGGTGAACTCGGTCAGGAACAGCACAACTGCGCCGACGACAACCACGAGTGCAGCCACTGGCATCCAACCAAGGGTAGCCAGTTGGTCGCCAATCCAGTCCGACAACCCAGAGGCACCGAACTGCGAGGACAGTGCCAGGCCACCACCGAACAGTAGCAGCACGCCCCAGGGCAGCTCTAACGCATTTTCCCAGCGCATCAGCTTCACTCCATCAGGGCCGCCGGGAATGATGAACAGTGCGATACCCACGGTCATAGCAATCACCGCATCGGCGATCTTGGTGTCGGGCAGCAGGACCGGAACGAAGACCCACGCCAGCGCAGCTGCGATAAACACCATAAGCACGCGGCGCTCTCCAGCAGACATACGACCGAGGCGCTTGAGCTCATCACGCATCAGCTCACGGCCGCCCGGAATGTGCGTAATCTCCGGCTTGAAAAGCACGTTCGTCAACAGGAACCAGGCACAGAACATGAGCACAATCGCCACCGGGACACCCAACAGCATCCACTGGCCAAATCCGATATTGACACCCTGCTCCGCCATGTAGGCCGCCAGCATGGCGTTCGGCGGTGTACCGATAATCGTGCCCAGCGAACCAATCGATGCCGAGTACGCAATACCCAGCATCAGCGCGATACCGAAGTTCGACTTAGGCATCGGGTCATAGCTTGACGACGACTCCTCCGCCTCTTCGAGTGCCTCTCCGCCAGGGGTTTCGGTAACCGATTCTCCTGCCGCCCCCGGAGAGCCCGCAGCCTTCGCTGCCACCTTCTCATCGTGCAACATGCGGACGATCAGGCTCAGAACGGATACACCGATTGGCAGCATCATCACCGCTGTAGCCGTGTTGGATACCCACATAGACAGGAATCCGGTGGCCACCATGAAGCCAAGAATCAGCATCTTCGGTGACGACCCCATAACCACCAGAACCCACAGCGCAACGCGCTTGTGCAAGTTCCAGCGCTGCATTGCCAGCGCCAACAGGAAGCCCCCCATAAAGAGGAAGATGGTCGGGTCGGTGTACTTGCCCGAGAACTCCTTAATCTCAGCCAGGTTGAGAATCGGGAACAGCGCCAGTGGTAGCAGCGCCGTCACAGCAATCGGGATTGCCTCGGACATCCACCACACGGCCATGAGCACTGCTACACCAGCCGTTGCACGCAGGTTGTGATCGAGCTCCGCCGGCATGATGAAGTACACGAGCAGAGACAGAATGATACCGAGTCCCAGACCGGTGCGCTTTCGGAAAAGTTCCCGGCTGAGGTAACCACGGTCTTGTTGGCCGGGTGACAGTTCCGGGGAGTTGTCGCGCGTCGATGTCGCCGCCACGGTTCACGCTCCTATAAAAATCAATCAGCAGACATCCTGTTTTTGCACGCATGGTCACAGTTTACCGCATGTAGGGGATGCCAAATGTGGGTACTTTCTGACACCAATATCATTACCAACACTCGGCCGAACATGAGATTTCACTAAGAAACCCCCGACCGAAACTGCAGGCAGTTGGACTTCGGGGGTGAATAACGGGGTTAACTCATTTCATAGCTGCGCAACTAGCGTTAACCAGAAGTTCTGCCCTCGAACGAGACACCCATAGCTACCGCGGTCGCAGTCATTCCGCTTATTCCTTCGGCTGATCAGTACCCATCTGCTTAGAGATGCACTCCGCATATTCTGCCGAGGTGCGCTCGAATTTCTCGCACTTCGACATCGCATCAGATGTCGACGAGTACAACATCAGCGACACCACGACGGCAGCAATACCCGTCACAATGCCAACAATGCCCAAGCCGAACGAACCGCTGATAGCTGCTTCTCCCCCAGCAGCCTGTACGCGTTTCTTCGCGCTCATTGCCTTCGCCATCGCGATTATGCCCAGAACAATGCCAACGACACCGAGGATGCCACCAACAATCATCCAGGACATCAAGAGTCCACCGACGCCAAAGATAAGCGCCAATACCCCGATAGTCCGGCCCTCATTACCGGCGACAGCCGACAAACCCCCGCCAGCCGATTCTGAGGTCTTTGCCCGATTACTGCTTGCCGACATTTTTCTCTCCACCATCATCTGTCCGATAGATTGCTCAGATAGCTTGAAACCCTACCAATTGCGCAGGTAGCTAATGCGATCGCGCAGCTGTTCCTCCGTACACAGAGCGGTCGGCGGACCACCGCAGGCGCGTCGAACCTCGTTATGAACCTGTCCGTGAGGCTTGCCAGTTCGCGCCGCTGTCATTGACACCAAGGTATTGAGTTCCTTCCGCAACTTCGGCAATACCTCACTGGCCACCTTTTGCGGTCTCGGATAGGCCGAGCCCTCGATGCGGTGCACCGCGCCGGCATCGCCTCCGCTTGACGACGACTCCCTCGCCTCCTCTCGAGCTTCCTTCTCACGGGCACTAGCAGCCTTAAGTTGTTCATCTTGCCGCTGACGCAGCAAGAGCCGCATCTGATCAGCGTCGAGAAGCCCTGGCAAGCCCAGGTAGTCAGCCTCTTCGGCGGAACCGGCGATGGTTGCGGTGCCGTAAGAAGACCCGTCGTAAATCAGGTAGTCGAGTTCAGCATCCGCACCGATGGATTCGTACGCGGGCAGTAGTTCGTCGGGCTCATCCTTGCGGCGATTGGCCTCAGCGACCAAGTCATCTTCCCAGCCTTCCGAAGGCCGATCCGGCTTGCCGAGGACGTGATTGCGTTGCACCTCCATCTGAGAGGCCAAATCAAGTAGTACTGGGATCGATGGCAGAAAAACAGAAGCCGTCTCCCCTGGCATGCGGCTTCGCACAAATCGACCGATAGCCTGCGCGAAGAAAAGCGGCGTCGACGAGCTAGTCGCGTACACGCCGACGGCAAGCCTCGGCACGTCAACGCCTTCGGAAACCATGCGCACGGCCACCATCCACTCGTCAGTGGACTCGGAAAAGGTCTTAATGCGTTCCGACGAGCCAGGCTCGTCTGAGAGCACCAGCGCCACCGGCGTAGAGGCGATTTGTTCGAGAATGCGTTTGTATGCACGCGCAGTCGCTGCGTCTGAGGCGATAACTAAGCCACCTGCGTCCGGAATATGCTGCCTCATCTGCGAGAGACGGGTGTGCGCTGCCCGCAGCACCGACGGCATCCATTCGCCCTTCGGATCGAGCGCGGTGCGCCAGGCTCTCGTGGTCTCCTCCGGGCTCATCACAGTACCGAGGCGCGCGGCAAACTCATCGCCCGCGCTGTCACGCCAGCGGGCTTCACCGGAGTAAGCCAGGAAGACCACCGGACGCACGACGCCGTCGGCAAGCGCATTGGAATAGCCGTACGTGTAATCGGCGACGGAGCGCGAATAACCGTCCCCGTCCGGCGAGTAGCGCACAAACGGAATTGCCGCGTCGTCGGAGCGAAACGGTGTACCGGTTAGGCACAGGCGGCGCTCGACATCGCCGTAGGCCTCGCAAATACCGTCGCCCCAGCTCTTGGCATCGCCGCCGTGGTGCACCTCGTCCAGAATCACTAATGTCGGCCGAGCGGTGGCTACGGCATGGTGCTTGAAGGGATGCACGGCGACTTGGGCGTACGTCACAACGATTCCTTGGTAGGAAGGGTTGACAACGCCCTTGGCGTTGGAGAACTTGGGATCCAACGCAATCCCCGAACGAGCAGCGGAAGCAGCCCACTGCACCTTTAGGTGCTCGGTGGGAACTACGACAATGATGCGCTCGACAATTCGGCGCGACAGCAACTCACTGGCGATGCGCAGGGCGAAGGTGGTCTTACCCGCGCCCGGTGTAGCCACCGCAAGGAAGTCCTTGGGGTTAGTTGTCAGGTACTTGTCGAGGGCCTCCTGCTGCCATTTACGAAGCCCGCTCACTTGCGACGCAGGGACTTGTAAATCCGCTCGCAGTCAGGGCATACCGGCGAACCCGGCTTGGCCGACTTCTTGACCGGGAACGTTTCACCGCACAGAGCAACGACGTAGGAGCCGTTGACCGCGGAATTCACGATCTGGTCCTTCTTGACGTAATGGAAGAACTTCGGGGTGTCGTCCCTCGTCGACTCATCGACGCGGGTATCAGTGCGTTCAATCGTCTTGGTCGTCTTCAATGGAGTGCTCACAAAGTCCAATTGTGCCCCATCGGTCAAATTATGCCTAGTGCCCCAGGTGCGGGCCTCTGCTGGCTGCTGTCTATTGCCACTATCAACGACTCCGCTCTGCCTACGCACGCAGTCGGCTGCAGGGGGCACAGCCAGTTGAGACGGGCACACGCCACAGGCGTATGCTAGACAACCATGGCGCGAATCAATGACCGTCGCAGCTCCGCGCCGCCGAAGCGCGGAAGTACCCGGCGACGTAAGAAGGACGCGGCGTTAATTACCGACGCCCGCGGCTCTCGGATTCGCAATTATGACCACCGCCGCCACGTCTACGCGGTCCTGCAGTGGTCTCGCATTCCGCTGCTACTTCTCTCCGGGGCTTTTTATATGTGGTGGGATTTGCCGTGGATTGCGGCCATTCTCATGGTTGTCTCCGTACCCATGCCTTGGATCGCGGTTGTCATCGCCAATGGTGTCGGCGAGCCCGCAGACAGGCGCAAACCCCGTGTCTACAAGCCAGGGGTCGTGCGCGAGCAGAACCGCAGGTGGGATGAGCAACAACGCCAGCAGGCCCTCAAGGAAGCGGAAATGCGTGCGCTCGGTTCTGCTGCCAGCGTCAAGGACACCGACGTACCGCCGCAGTCGGATGACAAGACCAGTTCAAAGACCTTCGATGACGCCAATGTCATCGATATGCCGGAAGACGACGATCCGTCGTCAAGCTCCTCTAACTAGCCCCTCCGCCCCGCTTTACGACGAAGGTAGTGCCCACGATGACCTTTTCCCCTTCCACCTTCACACCACCGAGTGACCACCAGCTTCGAGCTTTTGTCGACTGTGCGGAAGAATTCGCCACTGAGCTTAGGCGCCTCGAGTTTTCCAGTGCGTCGCTGCGGCGCGTCCTAGGTACGGAAGGCTTGGCTGCGCTGGACCGTGGTGAACCCGGCATCGTGGACGTTCTGCTTACCGAGACCGAAGGTGTTTCTGCTGACACTGTCGACACGTTGCGCCTGCTTATTTTGGGCGATTCCACCGATGCACAGAAACTATTTGGGGCTGACCTGACGGCTAAGTTGCTGGACAGCGGCGTACTTGCTGGCACCACCTCCAACGCGCGGGTGTGCATCGATGTGCGTCCCATTGAGTTTGCGGGCGTAGACCGTATTGTCTTTTCCGACCGCGATGCCTCTATGAGCGACCACGTTCCCGGACCGGACCATGTCCTGGGTGTAGGACGGGCTTCCCGTTCCCTCCTAGATATCTCCCCGACCTCAGCGGTGGACTCCGTACTCGATCTCGGTGCCGGCTGCGGTATCCAGAGCCTCGCCCAGGCAGACGCGAAGTCGATTGTGGCGACGGATGTACATAACCGGGCGCTGCTTTTTGCCCAAGCTACTTTCGCAGCTAATGGTTTTGACCAGACAGAAGCGCGCGAAGGTTCCTGGTTTGAACCGGTATCGGGCCAAAAATTCGACCGAATTGTGGCTAACCCACCTTTTGTCGTGGGGCTGCCGAACGTGAAGCATGTTTACCGTGACTCAGGGCTGAATCTCGACGGCGCTACCGAGCTGATGCTTCGTGGTCTGGCCGACCACCTCACCGATGGCGGCACGGCGCACCTACTCGGCGCCTGGGCTCATATCGAGGGCGAAAGTTGGCAGCAGCGCATCGCCTCTTGGCTCCCTGCTGAGGGGCTTGAGGTGTGGGTAACACAGCGGGATGTCGCTTCGCCAGCGGAATACATTGGTACCTGGCTTCGCGACGAGTCCATCGACCCTCGCAGCCAAGAAGGCTGCACGCGCTCGCGCGCCTGGCTGGAACATTTCCGCAACAGCGGCGTGACCGGCATCGGGTTCGGCTATATCACGGTTCAGCGCATTAACGGCCCCACCTCCGCCGTGTGCGAGGAAATGCCCCAGCCTTTGGCAGCTCCCTTCGCCGCCGAAGCGGATGAGTATCTCGGCCGCGCCGAATGGCTTCGCGCACAAACTGCTGACACCATCCTCGAAGCTTCCTTTGCAGTGCGCCCCGGCGTCGCCATCGAACGGGTTTCGCTTGCCGACGTCGACAGTGGTCAAGGCTTCGCCGAGTTCGACACTCGCATCTCGCGCACTGACGGCCCTGCCTGGACACACTCCATCGATGAGTCCGTGGCAACCATTCTGGGCGCACTACATCCCGAGGCGGCGCTCGGTTCCGTCATCGACATCATGTCCATGTTCGGTGCCTTTGACGAGTCCGAAGTTCCTGCGGTCAAGGACGCCCTAGTACCCATCGTCGTTGACCTAGTTCGCCACGGTCTGGTTCTTCCCGCTGAGCTTTTGGAGGATACGAATTAAATGAAGGCAGTTCTCACCCGAGTTAAATCTGCATCAGTCACCGTCGACGGCTCCGTCGTCGGCCACGTTGACGGAGGTGACACCGGCGCTATTTTGGCACTTGTAGGCGTTGGCCGCGAGGACGCTGCCGATGCGTGGGAAACGATGGCCCGCAAAATTGCGGAGCTGCGCATCCTGGACGGCGAACTCAGCGCTGTCGATGCTGGCGCCCCTGTGCTCGTCGTTAGCCAATTCACGTTGATGGGGGCGACGAAGAAGGGACGGCGGCCATCGTGGGTCGATGCAGCGCCGGGGTCCGAGGCCGAACCCGTCATTGAAAAAATTGTTGATAATTTGCGGAATCGGGGCTTGACAGTAGAAACAGGCCAATTTGGGGCAATGATGGAGGTCGCATCGGTCAACGATGGGCCCTTTACAGTTCTCGTGGAATGCTAGTGACCTCAGTTTTTCTTAACATTATATTTGCATGCCAAAATTACCCTATTGACATTCATCCTCTTTCACGGGAACATTTTCGTAACTCCGTGCGTTGTAGTTATTGAGTCCACTTAAATATCCAGGAGGCAGATTCATGAAGAGTGCCGATATTCAAAATGACGAACTGGAAGGTCAGCCACGGGACAAGGGACGTCGCACTGGCAATAACTCTAACCCGTCCGCCGATTTGGTTCGTGTGTATTTGAACGGCATCGGAAAGACTGCTCTTCTCAGCGCTGAAGAAGAGGTGGAACTTTCTAAGCGCATCGAGGCCGGTGTATACGCCGAGCATTTGCTGCAGACCGGCGCAAAAATGACCCGTGCGAAGAAGCGCGATGTCAAGATTTTGGCGAAGGAAGGCCAGGCCGCTCGCGCCCACCTACTGGAAGCCAACCTCCGCCTCGTCGTTTCCCTGGCAAAGCGCTACACCAACCGCGGTATGCCGCTGCTGGATCTAATCCAGGAGGGCAACTTGGGGCTAATCCGCGCGATGGAAAAGTTCGACTACACCAAGGGCTTTAAGTTCTCTACCTACGCAACCTGGTGGATTCGCCAAGCTATTACCCGCGGCATGGCTGATCAATCGCGTACTATTCGCCTCCCCGTCCATTTGGTCGAGCAGGTCAACAAGATTTCCCGCATCAAGCGTGAGCTCTACCAGCAGCTCGGCCGCGAGGCTACAAATGAGGAGCTGGCAGAAGAATCCGGCATTCCGGAGGCCAAGATTGAGATGCTGCTACGTCAGTCCCGCGACCCGGTGAGCTTGGACATGCCAGTGGGTACTGATGAGGAAGCCCCGCTGGGTGACTTCATCGAGGACTCGGAGGCAACCGATGCCGAGGAGGCAGTTGTCGCTTCCCTGCGCCACCACGATGTCCGTAAGGTGCTCTCTACGCTCGAGATTCGAGAGCAGGAAGTTATTAAGCTCCGCTACGGTCTCGACGATGGCCTGCCGCGCACGCTAGATCAGATTGGTCGCCACTTTGGTCTGTCTCGTGAGCGCGTCCGTCAAATTGAACGGGAAGTTATGGCCAAGCTGCGTGAGGGCGAGCGCGCTGACAAGCTGCGTGAGTACGCCAACTAACACCGCATGACGGTGACAGCAATAAGGTTCCCACTCTTTGCACTGAGTTAGAGCTGGACTTCAATGCCGACCCCCTGCGGGAGTTTCCCACAGTGGCGGTCGGCATTTTCGTTTGCGAGTCGACCTTTTCCGACAACGCGAACAGTCTCTTCCCCATCAGGAGCGCACCTCGAATCACGCTTCTCGCCGCCTCATCAGCGCCAAAGCCACTGAATTTGCGAGCCCTAACATCTTTCTAACGCAAGTGTGGCTATCCTAATACTTGAGTGAAAACTTTTAAGACTGTGTTATCGGAGGAAAACCGTGAGGGATTTGGTCGACACCACGGAAATGTACTTACGTACGATTTTCGAACTCGAAGAAGAGGGCATCATCCCTTTGCGTGCTCGCATTGCCGAACGCCTTGAGCAGTCGGGGCCGACCGTAAGCCAAACCGTTGCACGCATGGAACGCGATGGCCTTCTCGTAGTTGCTCCAGATCGCAGCTTGCAGCTTTCCGACGAAGGTCGCAGGCTGGCCACGGCCGTCATGCGCAAGCACCGCCTAGCTGAGCGTCTGCTTACTGACGTCATTGGCCTGGAGTGGGACAAGGTCCACGATGAGGCCTGCCGCTGGGAGCACGTTATGAGCGACGAGGTCGAGCGCAAACTTCTCGACGTGCTCGACTCTTACACACGCTCCCCCTTCGGTAACCCAATTCCCGGTTTGGAAGACCTCGGTGGCACTCAGTCACCTGAACATCTGGAAAACGTTCGCCGACTGTCCGACCTAAACCCCGGTGAGTACACCATTGAGGTCGTTCAGATTAACGAGATTTTACAGGTTGAGCAGAGCTACATGAAGCGTCTCCACAAGGCCGGAATTATGCCAGGCACCGAGGCGCTGGCCGAGGTTGCCGCCGGTCGCGTGACGCTCGCCCGTGGTGATCATTCTCTAGACATTCCTGATACTCTGTCTCACGCAATCATGGTGATTATCAAATGAAACTCCTAGTTACTGGTGGAGCCGGCTACGTCGGCAGCGTTTGCTCAGCAGTATTGATTTCTCTTGGCCATGATGTCACCATCCTGGACAACTTCTCTGTCGGCAACCGCGATGCGGTGCCGGAGGGCGCGACTCTAGTTGAAGGTGACGTGGCAGATAAGGCTTACGAGGTTTTGTCCTCCGACAGCTTCGACGGCGTAGTTCATTTCGCTGCGAAATCACTTGTCGGCGAGTCCGTTGAGGTTCCTTCTGATTACTGGCACAACAATGTGGGCCAGACCCTGAAGCTACTCGACGCTATGCGTGACACCGGTACGAATAACCTGGTGTTCTCTTCGACAGCTGCGACCTACGGCGAACCAGAGAAGACACCGATCACCGAAGACATGCCAACTGCACCAACGAACCCGTACGGTGTCACTAAGCTGGCCATGGACTACGCCATTGCCTCTTACGCCAAGGCTTACAACATCGGCGCTACCAGCCTTCGTTACTTCAATGTTGCGGGTGCCTGGGGCGGCTTTGGCGAAAACCGTAAGGTGGAAACTCACCTTATTCCACTGGTACTGCAGGTTGCTCTTGGTCACCGCGACAAGATCATGGTCTTTGGCAATGATTGGCCGACTGCCGACGGCACCGCGGTCCGCGATTACATCCACATCAAGGACCTCGCGGATGCGCATGTCTTGGCACTGGAGTCCAACAAGCCGGGTACACACCGCATCTTTAACCTCGGTTCCGGAGATGGTTTTTCGGTTCGCCAGGTCATCGAGACCTGCCGTAAGATCACCGGTCACCCAATCCCCGCTGAGGATGCACCGCGCAGAGCTGGCGATCCGGCAACCCTTATTGCCTCATCTCAGCGCGCAATGGATGAGCTCCGATGGAAACCCAACCACACAGAGCTGGAGACCATCGTTGCCGATGCATGGGAGTACACCAAGAATCTCGGCGACCGAGCCCACTCTGCGCACCGTTAGTCACTGCAGCACCGTTTGAGGTGCGCTAATCGATACGAGGCATTTTCACCTTGTATACCCTGCGCAGTACTTCTTGTGCTGCGCCAAGAATTGTGCCGACACACCTCGGCACGATTTGATTGGCGACCGCAATTTCCAACAACTGTGTCAGCGAATGATTCGGTTGCTCTCCCGCTGCCTCATCGAGCGCTGTCTGGGCATAGTTTTCCAGGCCAGCCGCGAATTTTGCGATAGCAAAACAAGCTAATGCATTTGCACGCAAGTTTCCGCGATGGACTATTGCCGCCTCGCGCCAGATTTCTCCCATTGGTTGCGCCAGCTGCGTAGTAATGAAAATCATGGACATGTCCCGCAAAGTGACGTTGGTCAGTGCCGCAGCAATGGCATAACCTGCGGTTTCATCACGCACTGCCTCATGTGCATCCATGACACCATCGGCCACGTTTTCCACTGCGGTTTGTAGCAGGTCGAAGTGCTCAATGAGCGCGGGATTGTCCGCACCAATTTTGAGCTTCCGCGGCTGTTCGACGGCTTTCGCTCGCTCCCGCAGTTTTTCGATGAGAACTCGGTCGTTGCTGTCACGAAACTGGCCACCGCGAAAGTAGTCGCGATACTCTTTATAGGTCTTGAAAATCTGCTCTCCTTGCCGAGCAATCAGATTCGCATTCTCGGTCATCAGGCTGTCACCGACAATGCCGACGATCTCTCCCTGCTCGTCCGTGACAACTTCACCTGCGGCAATAGTTGCCACACCAGCCAACCGCACATCATGTAGGCCACCTTCTCGCAGCCAACCTGCAATCGGCGTGGAGTCTTTTTCAATCCCCCATGACTCGTCGATGATAAACACATCTGCGTGAGTGCACCCTTCGTCGAGCAGGAAGTCCGCAGCTGCCCGCACCATGTCGGGGTTGCTCTCCATCGACGCCACGTCCTTGATCAGCATCGGGCCAGCATGCGCTGCCGGATCAAACTCGACCTTGCCATCGATGAGATCTTCGACCTGCTGACGGTACAACGCCGCAATCACTACCTGCCCCCGTGGATAGAATCCAACGATTCCCGGCAGGTTCGTCAGAAAGACACTCGGCTCAATCTCAGGCCTCGGCCCAGTACCAAAGTTTTCTTTGTTCCCCATTGATTCTTTTCCCCTTTTCCCCCATCGGATTAGCCCGGCGGCATGAAGTGCACTCGCCGCCTGGTGGCTCTCATTGTTATCGAACCCACGTCAGGCCTGCTTATCCACGCCCCTAAAAACCGGCCTAGCTGTGGACTACTTTCAACTTGTGGATAACTGGAATATTTTCTGCGGTATCCTGGTTGCTTACTTCAGATGATGAAAAATGTGATGCAGGAGGTAGTCGAACGTGAATGATCCGACCGACAAGCCTCAGGACAATATGTACGAGGTAGTTTTCCCGGTTCCTGACGTAACGGGAAGCGAGGGGCATCTGACCCTGGTCATTGCGCTCAGCGGTTATGCAGATGCCGGTAATGCCGTTTCGGAATCGGCTAGTTTCCTCTTGGATGCTCTCGAGCACCGCCCTTTGGTGAACTTTTCTATCGACGAGCTGATTGATTATCGTTCCCGCCGTCCCGCTGTGACGATGAACCACGACCAGATTGTGGATGTATCCGATTTGAACCTGTCGCTCAATGTCGTTCGCGACAACGTCGGAAAGCCGTTCTTACTGCTTTCTGGCCCTGAGCCAGACATGCGGTGGGAGACCTTCTCGACTGCCGTTGCAGATTTGGCGGAGCGCTACGATGTCGGTCGGACTGTGTCGCTTTACTCGGCGCCGATGACGGTTCCGCACACCCGCCCGCTGGGCATCATTGCCCACGGCACAGATAAGCGGAAACTGAGTGATATGCATACTTGGGGCAACCGCGTCACGGTTCCGGGTGCTGCGAGCCTGAACATTGAGTATGAACTCGCGAACCGCGGTTGTGATGCCTTCGGCTTCACCGCGCAGGTGCCACACTATGTCGCGGCCTCTGAGTATCCGCTAGCATCACTGCGGCTGTTGCAGGAGGTAGCAAGACTCGCCAAGCTTGAGCTTCCGCTTGAGGCGTTGGAGAAGGAATCTGCACGGGTGGCGGAGCTGCTCAATACGCAGACGAATGATTCCGGCGAGGTTTCTCAGCTGGTCAATCTTCTCGAGGAACAATACGACCAGGAAGCTCAACGTCGTCAAGAGCTGGAAACGTCCCCTCTGCTCGGACCCGACGGTGAGATGCCGTCCGCCGACGAGATTGGCGCTGAGTTCGAGAAGTTCCTCGCTTCTCAACCGCTGCGTCCAGTAGAGGATTCTTCCTCGCTTGACGACGAGGCGCAGCCCCCGGCCAACGCCGATTCCTCGGCAACTACACCGGAGGACACTGACGCGCACTCGGAAGAAGCTGAGCAGCTTTCGGCGGGACAGTCCGAGGATGCCCAGGCTGAGATTGAGCAATCTGATGCCGAACAGCCTGAGCCTGAACAGCCGCAGGAAGATCAGGCCGAAAGCGGAGAATCCGGTGAACCGGAAAAGCGTCGTCGTCGGCGCGGCTGGAAGCCCTGGTTCCGCTTCTAATCCGGGGTTACCGCTAGGGTGGGAAGCGTGTCACTATCTGAAATGCTTCCCGACCTAGCCGAGGTTCCTGAGTCCCTTTTCGACGATGCGATTATGGACTCGTTCATTGCCTGGACCAGGAATCAGGGCATCACGCTCTACCCGGCGCAGGAAGAGGCCGCTATTGGCCTGGCTGGTGGCGACCATGTCATCCTTGCCACCCCGACGGGGTCGGGCAAGTCGATGGTGGCTATCGCCGCCCATTTCTGCGCGCTCGCCCGCGGTCAGCGCAGCTTTTACACGGCGCCAATCAAGGCCTTGGTCAGCGAGAAGTTTTTCGCCCTCTGCGAGGTTTTTGGCGCTGAGAACGTCGGTATGATGACCGGCGACGCCACCGTCAACGGCGGCGCCCCCATCATCTGCGCAACTGCGGAAATTGTTGCTAATATCGCTCTGCGCGACGGCGCCGATGCCGATATTGACCAGGTGGTCATGGATGAATTCCACTTCTATGCTGACCCTGATCGAGGCTGGGCATGGCAGGTGCCACTGCTCGAGCTTTCCCGTTGCCAATTCCTGTTGATGTCCGCCACTCTCGGCGATACTTCGAAGTTTGAGACGGATCTGAAGGAACGCACAGGGCTCGACGTAAACCTCGTCACGGGTACGACGCGCCCGGTGCCGTTGGATTTCCACTATGTCTACACGCCAGTTCATGACACGCTCGCAGAGCTGTTGGAATCTGGCAAAGCCCCAATCTACATTGTCTTTTTCTCCCAGCGTCAAGCGGCTGAGCAGGCGCAAGCATTGACCGGCTTGAAGCTGCTGACGAAGGAGGAAAAGGAGCGGATTCGCGAAGAGATTGGTGATTTCCGGTTTACGACAGCGTTTGGTCGAGTTCTTTCAAAATTGGTGCGCCAGGGCATCGGCGTGCACCACGCGGGAATGCTACCGAAGTACCGTCGTCTAGTTGAGCGCCTCTCGCAGACCGGCCTGCTGAAGGTCATCTGTGGCACGGATACCCTCGGTGTGGGCATCAACGTGCCTATTCGTACGGTGTTGATTACCGGCTTGGCAAAGTTCGATGGTCGTCGTAGCCGAATTCTCAAGTCACGCGAGTTCCACCAGATTGCTGGACGCGCCGGCCGTGCTGGCTACGACACCGAGGGCACCGTAGTTGTCGAAGCGCCTGAACACGAGATTGAAAACGCCAAGCTGCGTCGCCGTGCGGGCCAGGATGAGGCCAAACTGAAGAAGTTGCGACTGAAGTCCGTTCCCAAGGGCGAAGTGACATGGTCGGAAAAGACTTTCGACAAAATTGTTTCTCAGCCACCAGAACCGCTAACCAGCCGCTTTGCAGTTACCAACGGTATGCTGCTCAACGTCATTGCCCGTGGTGGCGATACCTATGAACATATGCGTCATCTGCTGCGCACCAACCATGACACCCGCCATCAGCAAAATGAAGCCATTCTGACCGCGATTGAGCTCTACCGCGGTTTGGTCAACGCGGGGATCGTCGTCACGCATGGCGAGGGCGATGACTGCCGCCCCGAACTGACAATGGAGCTGCAGCGTGACTTCGCGCTCAATCAGCCGCTGTCGCCTTTTGCCATCGCCGCGCTCGAACTGCTGGATAAGGACAGCCCGAACTACGCACTCGATGTCATCAGCGTCTTCGAGTCGATTCTCGAGGACCCTCGCCCACTGCTCATCGCGCAGCAGAAAAAGGCTCGCGGTGAGGAAATCGCCGCGCTCAAGGCCGAGGGCGTCGATTACACCGAGCGTATGAATATCGTCGAAGACATCACGTGGCCAATGCCGCTTGCCGACGAGTTGGAGGGCGCGTTCGACACCTATGCTCAAGGCCACCCGTGGGTGCGTGAATTTTCGCTGTCACCCAAGTCGGTAGTACGCGAAATGGTGGAAAAGGCCATGACGTTCTCGGATGTGGTATCCGAGTACGGGATCGCCCGCTCCGAGGGAATTTTCCTGCGCTACCTCACCGATGCCTGGCGCACCCTGCGTCATACCCTCCCACCGGAAGCCGCTAACGAGGAATTGCGCGACATTGTGGAATGGCTCGGCGAGCTCGTCGTTCAGGTGGACAACTCTCTGGTTGATGAATGGGCCCAGATGGCCGATCCAGACAAGCCATTGGACGAGGAAACCCTCAAGGAAGCAGCTTTCGGCAACGACGAGTCGCGGCCCCTTACCGGCAACGAGCGTGCATTTACCCGGATGGTGCGCAACCTTATGTTCCGCCACGTACAGCTCTTTGCCTTTGAAAAGGAGGATGAGCTGGCCGACCTGGACAATTACCTCGATGAGGCACCAGATTGGCCTGCTGCGATGGATGACTATTTCGATGAATACGACGACATCGGCATCGATGCGAAGGCTCGCGGCGGCGATATGATTTCGATTGACCGCAAGGCTGATGAGGGAATGTGGCGTGTGATTCAGATACTCGACGATCCCGCGGGCGACCACGGTTGGCGCTTTGAAGCGGACGTTGACTTGGCTGCATCTGATGAATACGGCGAGGTCAGGTTGGCATCGCTGCGGATTGTTCAGGGCTAGACGCAAAAACCGGGCTGGTGGTTCCAGCCCGGTTTCTGCTTGTTTCGTGGGCTAGTACTTACTTCCGCCACGAAAAATTTAGGCAACAGCGTCCTTGTATGCCTGCCGTACCAGTTCGGCAATCCGATTGAACTCGCCACCGCGTACCGAGGATGCCCGGTGAACCAGCCCAATGGTGCGCCCCGGACGTGTCGGGCCTTCAAAGCGCGCAACGGCCAGACCCGGTCGGTTAGCTTCAATCTTGACAGCTGATTCCGGTACAAGCGACTGCCCCAACCCACCGGCGACGCACTGCACAACAGTCGATAGAGATGCCGCCCGGGTTTCCATGCTGGAGGCCTCACCGTGGAGAGCATCGACCTTACGGCAGATATCCAAGACCTGGTCGCGCAGGCAATGGCCGTCGTCAAGCAGGAGCAAGTCCAAGTCCCTGATGGCCTCGAGCTTGACGTCCTCCTTACCGGCCAGCGGATGATCCTCGGGGACGACGATATAAAACTCTTCGTCATAGAGGTAAATCTCCTCGAATGAGGGCACATCGGACGGCAGTGCCATGATGGCGGCATCAATAGTGCCGGAGCGAAGTGATTCGACGAGGCGCTCGGTCGGTTCCTCGACGATCCGAGGCTTCAGATTTGGCAACTCATCACGAACCAACCGGAGGAAGTTGGGCAGCACGTAAGGAGCAACCGTAGGGATAACACCAATGGACAGCGGCCCGGACAAATCATCTGTACGGCCAGAGGCGCGAGCGACAATCTCGTCAACGATTTCAGATGCTTGGCGTGCATATGGGATCAGACCGCGACCGAGTGGCGTCACCAACACTCGGCGAGTCGACCGCTCCACAAGCTGCACCCCCAGTCCCTGCTCAAGGGTGGAAAGAGCTTGTGACAGGCTGGGCTGTGAAATACCGAGGCGGGCAGCGGCTTGACCGAAGTGACCGGTATCGGCAATCGCGACAAAGGCACGTAACTGAGGCAAAGTGGGCCGATAATCTCTATTACGCATACCTATAAGCCTACACGAGCTTATTAACTTTTTCCTCTTGACGCTTTGTGGATCCATAGGCATAATGGTCAGTGACCCCAGAAGGAATACATTCAGGAGGATTCCATGGCAATTTTGACTGTTGGCGACAAGTTCCCCGAGTTTTCTCTCACCGCGCTCAAGGGCGGCAACCTGCGTGATGCAAACGCTTCTTCTCCGGATGACTACTTCGAGCAGGTGACCAACGAGTCCTACGAAGGTAAGTGGAAGGTTGTCTTCTTCTACCCGAAGGACTTCACCTTTGTCTGCCCGACTGAGATTGCTGCTTTCGGCAAGCTGAACGAGGAATTCGAGGATCGCGACACCGTTATTCTCGGTGGCTCCGGCGACAACGAGTTCTCTCACTTCAACTGGCGTGCAACCCACGAAGAGCTGCTGGACATTCCGTTCCCGATGTTCTCCGACATCCGCCACGACCTGATGCGCGCACTCGGTGTCGAAAACGCTGACGGTGTTGCAGACCGCGCAACCTTCATCATCGACCCGGACGGCATCATCCAGTTCGTTTCCGTTACCCCGGACGCTGTCGGCCGTAACGTTGACGAGGTTCTGCGTGTTCTCGATGCTCTTCAGTCTGAAGAGGTCTGCGCATGTAACTGGCAGAAGAATGACCCGACCAAGAACATCGACAAGATGGATGTTCTGAAGCAGGAGCTGAAGTAACCCTTATGAGCATTGACAACCTTCGTTCCGGTCTTCCGGAGTACGCCAAGGACATGAAGCTGAACCTTGGCACTCTCACCCGGTCTACGGAACTCTCCGAGCAGCAGCTGTGGGGTACTCTGCTTGCATCCGCTGCTGCAACCCGCAACGAGACCGTTTTCTCCGAGATTGCTGAGGAAGCCAAGGAGCACTTGTCTGACGAGGCTTTCGAGTCTGCGCTTGGTGCGGCCACCGTTATGGGCATGAACAACGTCGCTTACCGCACTCGCCACATGCTCGGTGATGACTACGCACAGGTCAAGTTCGGCCTGCGCATGAACATCATCTCCAATCCTGGTGTCGAGAAGGAAGACTTCGAGCTGTGGTCTCTGGCAGTTTCTGCCATCAACGGCTGTGAAGCATGCGTAACCTCCCACGCGAAGGTCGTCCGCGATGCTGGTCTGACCAAGGAGCAGGTCTGGGAAGCTGTGAAGATTGCAGGCACCGTCTCTGGTGTTGCACAGGCTGTCTTCGCTGAGGCTACCCGCTAAATATTCGGTGCCTTAGCTCGGCCTTGATGGCCGGACACTCCCAAACGTGTTTTCCTGCTGAAGCAAGAGCGCCCGAGGAACCAATTTGTACTGGTTCCTCGGGCGCTCTTCCCTTTGCGGCTCTTATTGCTGTTTACAACTATCGCTGTGGAGGGTAATAGCCCGGGTTTTCCTGCGATTCATTAACAACTCGACGGCCGCCAATGAGCTGACGGTAGATGTGAACCTGAACCAAGACAGCCAGTGGCATTGTGTACAGCATGCCGATGTAGAAGAGCAGTGCACCAGCAGAAGAAATGATCGATGTCAGAATGAATGCAACGAGCATCGTCCAGTACTGAGGCTTCACCAGGCGCCACGCGACGACCGGTGCCTCTAATGCAGTCGCTCGACCGTCAAAAACAAGAAGCGGCATAGTCGCCGTGATTGGCATGATGAATATCGACATCACCAACAAAACCACGTAGCCCACTGGAATCATCGCCGCAGCAGCCTCACTGCCATTGGCTGACAGAGCTGCACCAGCGATGAAAAGTACCATTCCTGGAAGCATGACGAGCAGCCCCACCAAGAAGGTGACGATGTAAACCCCGATAAGAGACCCCCACCGGCTGACACGGAAGAAAGTGCCGTATTTCGGTACTCGACCATCAATGGCTTCAAATGCGCCGCGCATCATAAATACCTGCATCGCGAACATGCCCACGGCAAATAGTAGTGCCATCGCGCCGACAGTCGCGAACATTGACCCTAGATCCTCAAACGGAACATCGCCTGGATAGTTCGGCTCAAATTCCGGATCGACGTCACCAGAGGCAAAGAGAATTGCCGCTGCACCAACAATCAGGGCGACTAGTACGGCGAAGAACGTCAGCATGATGCCAAGCCAAGAGGCAAAATTACTGTTTAAGCTACGGAACGCCGCAGAAAACGCACTTCCAATGTCTACCTTCGCCGGACCCTGTGCCACGGGCTTCACCGGTGGCTCATCACCACCTGGCATGCTGACTCCAGGGGCAAGTACTCCGGCTGCAGAATTTTCTCCGGACTGTTGCTGCCAGTAGCTCGATGCCGCACCATAGGGCTGACCACCATAGCTATCACCCGGCTCACCAGTACCGTAGGTCGGAATTTCGCCATATGCCTGTTCACGGCCGTAAGCCTGATTCCAATGGGGCGAATCCTCTGGCCCACGCGGACGACGTTGCGCGTCCGAGTCGACCCCGTAGGGGTCGTAGTCCTGTGGACCATTGCTGTGAGAATTATGGCTTTGGGAATCGTAGTCCTTAGACTCATCGTCCCGAGCGCCGTCACCGTAAGGATCGCCGTGGCTATATGGATCGTTTGGGTTGCTCATGAACCAAATTACTCCTACCAAATTGACGGATAGATACGCCTAATGCGCACAACGGACTATACGTGAGGCTAGCCTTTGATGAGTTTTTAAAGGTCCAAAGTATTAGTCACAGTGTGCGCTTGGACGTATTTACTTGTACGTTCTCACACGAGCTCCACCGAAGCGACGCCCTCGAATTCGTTCAATGAATCACCGACACCCAACGCGCTACCACGCACGATGATGTCATACTTGCCCGGCGCGACTCCTCCGGTCTCCCAGGTGACCTTGGCTGTTGTGTAGACACCGTCCTTGGCAAATTCAATGACAGTTGCCTGATCCCAGTCGTCGGAGACGATTTCACCTCGGTTGTTCTTAATAAGTAGGTAGCCGTCTTCCAGTCGCAGGTCGTTATTCGGGTTAGCCGCCACGAATTGAGCAATAGCCTTCCGCCCTATCGTGACGCTTGCCGTGGATTCAAGCACGTCACCAAAGCTCTTACCCGTTGGTGCAGAATCGATAATTTTTCCCCCTGCTGGCGACGGCGGGATGATGCCAGTGAGGTCACCTGCAGCGCTTCCCGGGTCGACAGTCATGCCGTCGGCAAGCGCGTGAGCGAGATCGTGATAGATGGAAATCATCGCACTGAGCGTGTATTTGCCGAAGGCCGTTGCGCCGCCCTCGTAGTCCTGCTGGTCGTATTCCTCTGGGGTAGCGACGTAGTGGCCATAGCTGTTGGTGTAGCCCTGGCAGATGACGGTATCGATTGGCACGCCGAGGACTTCAGCGACGTGCTGACGCATGCGGTAGCCCGACATTGTGGTGGGCTCAAGGCCATTGGTGATCAAGGTGAAGCCACCGATGCGGGTGATGGAGAACATGTGGGTCTGCTGGAGAAGACCATCGATGTAGCCGACTGGCAGCAGGCACTCTTTGTCGCCCTGAATCTCCCGGATGTTCTTCGGCAGCACTACATTATTGAGCTGGTGCACCCACGGCGTACCGCCGCGCTCGCCTTCGTTGAACCCGAGGGCGGGTTCTCCACCGCCATCCTCCTGGCTGCTGGCTGCGAAGGCCGCACCGAGGATTGCAGGTCCAGTGCGGTGCGGCTGGCCGTCGGGCGTGAATTGGCCGTCGATGTCGACATCGCCAAGGTTGACCCACTTGTGGACGGCAGAGATACCGCCTCCTGGCAGTGCAATGGTCTGGCCTTGGGTGGCATCAATCTGACGCTGACCGAGAATGCGGGCGGATTCTGCTTCGTCTCCGTTGCCTGGGCCCGAATTTGGCACGAGCCCCATGTTCGGGCTGATGTCACCCGGGCACGACATGGTGAATGCAGCGACGAAAGGGGCATCGGCCGGCTCACGGTGGGTGACGCCACGGTCGACCTCGACCTTCCAAGCCGCGTAGCCCTTGTTGTCGCCGTCGATGATGGTGTGCTCGGGGCCGAAGGTGGTGGGATGAATTCCGTACCAGTTAATGAATCCGACTTCGCGGCCACCGCGACTCACGTGCAGTGTATGGCTTTCCGGGTTGACTCCGTCGGGGAAGCGACGCAGCTCTTCTTCCGGATTACGCTTGAATGCCTGCAAAGAGCGGTTGATACCTGCATCCTTAGCAATCCCCTTGGTCAGGTGAATAGTCGACGGCTGATAATCAGCGTGTGCACGTTCAATAGCCTTGACCACACCGACGACTACAGCTTCGAAGGTGACGGGACGGAATCCGAGAGTAGTCAGATCGACCATGAGATGACCCGATGTGCCGCCCGGCGCAACGTGCGTGTGGGAGGCACAGATAAGCACATTTCCCTCATGGTAGAGCTCTCCGAAGAGAGCCCGGAGGCGTCGCAGAACCTCCATCTGGATGGACTGGAACATGAGCCCCATATCTGCGGTGACGTGGACGACACGGTTGTCGTTGTCATCGCCGAAAATGAATGCACGTGCCATCTGGCGCAAGCGCAGACCCGAGGTGGTCTGATCCATGACCGCATACCCGTTCATGCCAGCACCAAGCGGCTCGCCTGTCATGTCGGCCATTCCCCGTCCGACATTCAAATTCGTGGTCGAATTCCCCGTCGCAGCAGAACTCCCATTTGCAGGAGCAGCGTTTGCCTTCGGTGCACCACTTACGGCAGGCATCATACCCGCAGCTGAGACGGCAGTTGCACCGACGAGAAAGCCTCGCCTGCCCACTTGGTACGGGGCGCGTACGGTTGGTTCTGCCGAATTCGACGATGCCATCTGGGGATCGAGCATGTCACATCCTCTTCATATTTCTTTTTGGATAGCAATGATTAGGACTTTAATCAGACAATCCCCTGCGCGTGGCCTAATAAGCCGAACTTTCCAAAGATTTTTCTCCGACAGTAGTAACCGATACGACATTCACAATGCAGTATCACTACCATGGACACAGTAGAATTTCGCAGTCCCTAGCGCGCTCCCCCACAGACACAACTTCAGAAAGGGCACCATGGCTCAGGCTGTCGGTTTTAACCGCGAGAAGTACATCGAAATGCAATCCGCTCACATTAAGAAGCGGCGCGCAGACATCGCAGGTGAAGGCGGCAAGCTCTATCTCGAAATGGGCGGCAAGCTCTTTGACGATATGCATGCCTCGCGTGTGCTTCCCGGCTTCACGCCTGACAATAAAATCGCTATGCTCGACCGGCTCAAAGACGATTTGGAAATCATGGTGTGCATCAATGCCAAGGATTTGGAACGCCACAAGGTTCGCGCTGACCTCGACATCACCTATGAAGACGATGTGCTGCGCCTCGTCGATGTCTTCCGTGAGCGCGGGTTTGTAGTCGGCAGCGTCGTCGTCACGCAGCTTTCCGACGACAACACCCTGGCAAACAACTTCCTTGAACGCCTGCAGCGACTCGGGTTGAACGTAGTCCGCCATCGCAATATCGAGGGCTACCCGACGAACACGGAAAAGATTGTCAGCGAGGCCGGCTTTGGAATCAATGAATGGGTGCAAACCACCCGCGACTTGGTGGTCGTCACAGCGCCGGGCCCAGGCTCCGGAAAGCTGGCGACCTGCCTGTCGCAGATTTACCATGACCACAAACACGGGATTCGCTCTGGTTACGCGAAGTTCGAGACCTTCCCCATCTGGAATCTGGCACTCGAACACCCGGTAAACCTCGCCTATGAGGCGGCAACAGCAGATCTCGATGACATCAACCTCATCGATCCATTTCATTTGGCCGCCTACGACACCAATGTCACCAGCTATAACCGCGATGTCGAGGTCTTCCCGCTGCTGCGCACGCTGCTGGAGAAACTCGCAGGCGAGTCACCGTACAAGTCGCCGACCGACATGGGCGTCAATATGGCCGGTTACTGCATCGATGATGACGAAGTGTGCCGCGAGGCATCTAACCAGGAAATCGTTCGCCGTTACTACAAGGCGCTTGTCGACGAGCACAAGAACAGCGCAGACGACGAAGTTTCACAGCGCATTGCCATGATTATGAGCAAGGCCAACGTGTCGACAGCCGCCCGCCGCGTTGTGGCACCTGCGCTTGAAGTTGAGAAAGCCACTGGCGCGCCGGGCAGCGCAATCGAATTGCATGACGGCACAATCATCACTGGCAAGACCTCTGCGCTGCTTGGCTGCTCGGCAGCGATGCTACTTAACGCTCTCAAGAAGCTGGCCAACATCGACCCAGACTTGCACCTGCTCTCCCCTGCTGCCATCGAGCCAATTCAGACGCTCAAAACGCACCATCTGGGCAGCCGCAACCCGCGCTTGCATACCGACGAGGTTCTCATCGCCCTTTCCGTGTCTGCGGCAACCAGCGACGATGCCCGCGCCGCCCTCGCGGAGCTGAAGAACCTGCGTAACTGCGATGTCCACACCACCACTATTCTCGGCAGCGTGGACGAAACAATCTTCCGCAACCTCGGTGTCTTAGTGACTTCGGAGCCTAAGTACCAGAAGAAGGCTCTCTACCAGAAGCACTGAGCCAGACCAGCAGCTCACGGCCAAAATAGGATAACTGCGTGCGCCGACTAGAATAGTCCCCGTGAGCATCAGCAAGATTCTTCTGTACTACCAGTTCGCCCCACTGTCCGATCCGCGTGCCATCATGCTGTGGCAGCGCGATCTCTGCGAATCGTTAGGACTCAAAGGCCGCATTCTGGTGTCCGAGCACGGCATCAACGGCACCGTCGGCGGTGATCTCGATGCATGCAAGAGGTACATCAAGAAAACCAAGCAATACCCCGCTTTTCACTCCATGCAGTTTAAGTGGAGCGAAGGCGGTGCTGATGACTTTCCAAAGCTCTCCGTCAAGGTTCGCGACGAAATCGTCGCCTTTGGTGCTCCGGGCGAGCTCAAAGTCAATACCGATGGTGTCATTGGCGGCGGCACACATTTGAAGCCAGAAGAGGTCAATAAACTCGTCGAAGAGCGCGGCGACGATGTCATCTTCTTCGACGGCCGCAACGCCATGGAAGCCGAAATTGGCAAGTTCAAAAACGCCGTCGTCCCGGATGTAAAGACCACGCACGACTTTATCGACGAGCTGGAATCCGGCAAATACGACTGGATGAAGGACAAGCCCGTCATTTCCTACTGCACCGGCGGTATTCGCTGCGAAATTCTCTCCGCATTGATGAAGAACCGCGGTTTCGAAGAGGTCTACCAAATCGACGGCGGTATCGTCCGCTACGGCGAAAAGTTTGGCAATAAGGGTCTGTGGGAAGGCTCACTCTATGTCTTCGACAAGCGCATGCACATGGAGTTCGGCGATGGCATCGAAGACGAGGACTACGTGCAACTCGGCCATTGCGTCCACTGCGGCAAGCCCACAAACACCTTCCAGAACTGCATCAACGAAGACACGTGCCGCCGTCAGGTGCTTATCTGCGACGACTGTTGGGAGCACACCGAGACTCAGCACTGTGGCCGCGAGGACTGCAAGGAAGTTGCAGAAGAGATCGCCGCAGCGAAGTAGGCTGCCCCTCACTGCCCCGATCTAGCTCGAGCACCGCGCAATCGACGTAGATGTGGGTTGTCTACACAGACACAGCTAATCTAGTAGGCAACCATGACTACTCCTAGCCGTTCTGAGAAACCAGCTCCACGTCACCAGTCCGGAAACCGCAATTCTGGAAACCGAACTTCCGCCAGACCGCAGCGCTCTGGCAAGCCCGTTAAAGACGCGCGTAAGAAGGAGCTCTACCAGCTCGCTGATCAACTACCGATCCGAGAGGCTCAGTCCTTCCGTCGTCGGCTGAAGCGAGCATCCGCGCCGAAGGCGCTGTCTGCCATCTCCGCAGACCTCGACTTTGCGCTGGAGCGGTTGGAAGAGCGTCGTAAAGCGATTCCTCGCATCACCTACCCGGCGCAGTTGCCGGTGTCCGCCCGCCGCGACGATATTGCAGAGGCGATTGAGAACAATCAGGTCGTCATTATTGCTGGTGAGACTGGCTCTGGTAAAACTACCCAAATCCCGAAGATATGCCTAGAACTGGGACGCGGTGTGCGCGGCAAGATTGGCCATACGCAGCCCCGTCGTATTGCGGCGCGTTCGGTGGCGGAGCGAATTGCTCATGAGCTGGGCGAAAAGATTGGTCAGCACGTCGGCTATGCGGTGCGTTTCGATGACCGTGTCGGCAAGGATACCTGCATCAAACTGATGACCGACGGTATCCTGCTGGCCGAAATTGGCCGCGACCGCCTATTGCGTGAGTACGACACGATTATCATCGACGAGGCGCACGAACGCAGCCTCAACATCGACTTCCTGCTGGGATATTTGAAGCATATTCTGCCGCAGCGCCCAGATCTGAAGGTCATCATCACCTCGGCGACGATTGATCCGGAACGATTCGCCTGTCATTTCGCGCCTGACGACGAGCACCCTGCGCCCATCATCGAGGTGTCAGGACGCACCTACCCGGTGGAAATTCGCTATCGCCCACTGGTGCAGACCGTCGTTGCGAAAAATGGTCAGGAAAAGGAAGTCGCCATCGAGCAAATCGATGGTGTTATTGCTGCGTGTGAAGAGCTCATGCGGCTTGGTGACGGCGATATCCTGGTGTTCTTTTCGGGTGAGCGAGAGATTCGGGAAGCTGCCGAAGCCATCGAGGGTAAACACTGGAAGGGTGTAGACGCCGTCCCGCTGTTCGGTCGGCTATCTAATGCAGAGCAGCATCGAATCTTCACCCCGCACTCCGGGCGCCGCATTGTGCTGGCGACCAATATCGCCGAGACGTCGCTGACGGTGCCGGGTATCGAGTACGTCGTCGATACTGGCACCGCGCGCATTTCGCGCTACTCCACCCGCACGAAGGTGCAGCGCTTGCCAGTCGAGGACATCAGTCAGGCGTCCGCTAATCAGCGCTCGGGCCGCTGTGGTCGCGTGGCTGATGGTGTGGCGATTCGTCTCTACAGCGAAGAGGATTTTCTCTCTCGCCCGGAGTTTACGGATCCGGAGATTCTGCGCACCAATCTCGCATCGGTTGTGCTGCAAATGATTTCGCTGCGGCTTGGCGCGATTGAGGACTTCCCCTTTGTCCAGCCACCAGAGCACAAGGCAGTGCGCGATGGCATCAACCTGCTTACCGAGCTTCAGGCTATTACCACGGCGTCGGGTTCTGGAAGAGGACGTACATCTGGTTCTGGCTCCAGCTCTGGTGCTCCCGAGCTGACCGATATTGGCCGACAGATTGCCCGGATTCCAGTCGACCCGCGGCTTGCCCGCATGCTGGTTGAGGGCTACGAAAACACCACGCTTGGTGCTGTGACCGTCATCGTCGCTGCTTTGTCGCTGCAGGATGTCCGCGAACGTCCACTTGAGTTCCAGGCTCAGGCAGATCAGCTGCATGCCCGATTTAAAGACACCACCAGCGACTTCAACTCCCTTCTGAAACTCTGGGAGTACCTGGAGGAAAAGCGCCGTGAGCTCAGCGGCAACCAGTTCCGCAAGCTGTGCAAGCGCGAATACCTCCACTATCTCCGTGTTCGTGAGTGGCAGGACTTGGTGCGTCAGCTGCATCAGGCAACGGCTGAGCTGGGCTGGAGTCTTTCGGCCCGCAGCTCAACCAGCGGTGTCGACAATCTCGACGAAGTTGCAAAGTCGCTGCTACCAGGCCTTTTGTCCATGATTGGTACTCGCGAGGGTGAGGGCAAGGAATTCACCGGCACTCGCAACACTAGATTCCTCATTCACCCCTCGTCCGCGTTGGCAAAGAAACCACCTCGCTGGGTGATGGCTGCGGAAATCGTCGAGACCTCGCGCACTTTTGCGCGCAATGTCGGCACTATTCAGCCTCAGTGGGTAGAGAAGGTAGCTCCTCACCTGCTGAAACACCAGTACTCGGAACCCCACTGGTCGGCTAAGCGCGGTGCGGCGATGGCTTACCAGAAGTCCACGCTCTATGGCGTTCCCGTAGTCGTTGACCGCTTGGTGCCTTATCACCGCGTCGATGCGGACGCCGCGCGCTCTATCTTCATCCGCTCCGCACTTGTCGACGGCGAGTGGAACACTCATCACGAGTTCTTCAAGAACAATCAGGACAAACTGGCCGAAGCCGAGAAGATCGAGGAAAAGCAGCGTTCGCGCGGCATTGTCGTCGATGACGACGTGCTCTACGCGTTCTACGACTCCAAGCTGCCCGCCTCTATTACAACGGCCGCCAATTTTGACCGCTGGTGGAAGAAGACTAAACCGAAGCAACCGAATCTCCTCGATTTCGATCCGAATAAGCTGCTCAACCCCGAAGCCGGAGACATCGATGACAACGCTTTCCCCGAGATGTGGCAACAGGGCTCAGTCGACTTCTCGCTGTCCTATAAGTTCGAGCCGGGCGCCCCTGATGACGGCGTTACGCTCCGTGTCCCCGTTCCCCTCCTGGCAGGTCTGCGTGAAGACGGCTTCGACTGGCAAGTGCCAGGTCTTCGCGCTGAGCTGGCAGAAGCCTACATTCGCACTCTGCCGAAGGCTTTGCGCAAGTCCGTTGTTCCCGCGCCAGACTTCGCCCGCCGCGCGCTAGAGACAATGACCCCGTACTCCGGGCGCTTCGTCGATGTCTTTGCTGATGCTTTACGACGAATTGGAGGCTCCGGCATCAATGGTGGAGACTTTGACCCGTCGAAGCTGCCAGCACACCTGCGCTTTAACTAC
This sequence comes from Corynebacterium vitaeruminis, assembly GCF_001054325.1. Lineage (GTDB taxonomy): Bacteria > Actinomycetota > Actinomycetes > Mycobacteriales > Mycobacteriaceae > Corynebacterium > Corynebacterium vitaeruminis_A. Next base: position 44,954 of record NZ_JVVM01000002.1, read on the forward strand.
GCAGTTGTGGACCGACACGGGAATATTGTCGATCAGAGCCGGGATCTCGCGGCGCTTCGCGCCAAGCATGCTGCGACTGTCTCGACTGCTGTTTCGAAGCGTGCAAAATCTGCAGCTCACGAAGCTGTGAAGAAGTGGACTTCAGACAATTTGGGCGCTGTCGCTGAGACCGTCAAGAGCACCGTCGATGGGCAATCCGTCACAATGTATCCGACGCTGGTGACCACTAAGGATGGCGTGGCCGTCGAGGTCAAACCAACTAAGGCTCAGGCCGAGGCGGCGTTGGCGACCACAAATTTGACGATGTTATTGCGGGAGTGCCCGGTAAACGGTGCACAAATGACTAAAGGTCTTCCTCTGCAGCAACGCGTTGGCGTGGATGCATGGCCACATGGTGGCGCCGATGGGCTTGTCGAGGACTGCCGCGTCGCCGTAATCCGCGACCGTATGATGGCTGCTGGTGGCCCGGTACGTGATCCGAAGGAATTCGACAAGCTACTTGAACAGGTTCGTTCTGGTGTCGCCTCAGAAGTGCGCCAATTGGTCGTCGGCATTGCTCAGGCAATGCCACGCTATGTCTCGGTGACTAATCAGCTGAACAAGTGGGAAGGCGACGCTATTGACGATATGCGTCGTCAGCTGGAGTTCATGTTCCCCAAGGGGGCCGTGGCCAAGCACGGCTGGCAACACCTGCGTAATTTGCCACGTTACCTACAAGCGATGGAGATCCGCCTTGAGGAAATGAACCGCGATCCGGACCGTGATGCGGATCGTGAAGATGAGGTGACTGAGGCTCGGGAATACTTGGCAGCAAAACTTGAGCAACTGCCTAAAGCACGTGCTCATTCTGCCGAGGTGCGGGATATTCAGTGGCTTATCGAAGAACTACGCGTCAGTCTTTTTGCTCAGCGTTTGGGAACCTCACAGAGTGTATCCCTAACCCGAGTAAAAAAGCGTGTGGATAAATTGCGCTAGTTCTTTTCTGTCTCATTGCCGCTGACTTCTGGCTCTTTGCCCTTGCGCATGCTTGAGATTTCCTCGGCAAAGTCATCCGCAGAGGAAAAGGACTTGTACACCGAAGCGAAACGAAGATAGCCGACCTCGTCCAATTCTTTCAGAGGTTCAAGGATGGCAAGGCCGATATCGTTTGAGTCCACTCGGGGCGTGCCTTTTTCGCGAAGGCTCTCCTCCACTTTTTGTGCGAGTTTCTTGAGCTGAGACTCTGATACTTCACGCCCCTGGCACGCGCGGCGAACGCCCTGAATAACTTTTTCGCGGTTGAATTCCTCCGGAATTCCATCCCGCTTAACGACCATCAACTGCGAGCGTTCAATCGTGGAAAAACGTTTACCGCAATTCAGGCATTCCCTGCGCCGGCGGATTCCCATACCGTTATCTATTAACCGTGAGTCCAAGACTCGTGTCTGATCATGATGACAAAACTGGCAATGCACGCTTCTCAGTCTACGTCTAGCCTCAAAGCTGCAAGTTGGAACGATTATTGCGCGGAGTAGGAAGCGTACGTAGGCGTGAAGTTGTTTTCGACAGCCTCACTCTGTCCCTGTTCGAAGACCACGCTGCCAAAAATTCCAAAGAAAGCCCCGATGCCCAGTGCCCATACCGCCATCAACCGAGTCAGGTTAGCGCCTGCAGATACATCACGGCGAATGGGCTGCTGCGCCTTGCTGATGGACAGGGACGGCTGACCGTAGTCAACCGAGGCATGACTGGGCCGCGACCTATCTAACCGCACACGCGCCAACGAAGTCACACTGTGGTTGCGCTCTGCAATACGTGCGCGCTGACCGGGCCGAACAGTGTGCTGTGTGCGAGACGCACTACGTTCACCCCACACCAACGGAGTTTTGTGTGTCGACCGAGTCGAGAGCTCGGATCCCTGAGAAAAGTCAGTATTAGATGCGCTGTTACCACTCAGTGCGGCTGCAACAGTAGACATTATGTTTTCTCCTTTTTCCAACGTTGACTCTCGCACCGTCTCCGGCCAAGAGAGCATATGTGTTGTACGACCGTTTCCCGACGCTGTGGAGACTATGCCCGAGGGCGGATGCGGAAAATCCGTCATAATGATTCCATCAAACGACTGTTCGACTAACTTGCCATGTCTGATTTATAGCACCATGTTCGAATGATGTCTACCGCTATGCGGAATTACTTTCGAATTTACATGTCACCACTACCCCGAACTCATATAACGTGAAATCCTTTCACAAGATTGCATGACGCACAGCGTTCGATACTCGACGATTCGAACAGTTTTGGGTTATGATTCATTCGAAAGAGTTTGAGAAGGGATGTTCCATGGCTCAAAAGAAGAAAGCGAATGCTAAAACGCTCACCGATCGGCAGCGTCGCATTCTTGACGTCATTTCGGATGCCGTAGTCCTTCGCGGTTACCCACCAAGCATTCGAGAAATTGGAGATGCCGTGGGCTTGAATTCCACCTCGTCCGTGGCATACCAGCTGAAGGAACTGGAGAAGAAGGGTTTTCTCCGCCGGGACCCACACAAGCCGCGTGCAGTAAACGTAAGGGATTCTAAGTCCTCCGCTGGGACTTTTACCCCGGTAAAACCGGGACCCAAGGCTACTGGCGGCACCCAAACTCCCGAGATACCGGAGGACATGCCTGAGCCAATCTTCGTTCCTGTCGTTGGACAGATTGCGGCGGGCAACCCCATTTTGGCGGAGCAGCATATTGAAAGTCACATGGCACTTCCAATGGAGATTACGGGCTCTGGCCAGCTGTACCTACTCAAGGTCGTGGGTGATTCCATGGTTGACGCGGGCATTCTCGACGGAGACTGGGTGGTAGTCCGTTCCCAAGAAGTGGTCGAGCAGGGTGACTTCGTTGCTGCGCTTTTTGAGGATGAAGCAACAGTCAAGGAATGGCACGAGGACGCTGCTGGCAAGTGGCTCATGCCCCATAACCGTGCCTTTGATCCACTGCCCGCGGAACATGCCAGGATTCTTGGCAAGGTCGTCAGCGTCCTACGCAGCCTCTAATTTCCCACATTTTCATTGCCCGAAACAGACACAAACGGGCATACTTGAAACAGGTAGTAAAGCTGATATTTTTCAACAGCTAAGGAGCGGGGAATGTACGCAGAGGAACGCCGCCGAAAGATTGCGTCTCTAACAGCAGTCGAAGGGCGCGTGACGGTCGCTGATCTTGCGGAAGCTTTCGATGTCACGGCAGAAACAATTCGCCGTGATTTGGCTCAGTTGGATGCCGAAGGCGCAGTTCACCGCGTACACGGTGGTGCCGTAGCTACTCGTTCTTTTCAGACTGTTGAATTTTCAGTGGCCGCGCGAAAGAACGCACAAAAGGACGCGAAACTATCTATTGCGCGTCATGCTGCTGATTTCCTCCCTGACTCCGGTGGCGGCATTTTTCTCGATGCCGGAACAACCACTGAGGCTCTTGCAGAGCTGATGGTTCACTCCCCTGATAACCGCCGTTGGTCGGTGGTCACAAACTCTCTTCCCAACGCCATCACGCTGGCTGGCTCGAACCGCATTGAGCTTCAACTCCTCGGTGGCCAAGTTCGCGTCATTACCCAGGCGGTCGCTGGCGACACAGCACTCCGCACTCTCGCAGTTATGCGCGCTGACGTCGCCTTTATCGGTTCTAACGCCCTAACAATTGACCACGGACTTTCTACCGCAGATCCCCAGGAAGCAGCGGTAAAGCGCGCAATGATTACGAACGCGCGCAAGGTCATCGTCATGGCGGACTCGACGAAACTCGGACGTGACTTCCTTGTCAGCTTTGCAGCATTGGAAGATATCGATGTCGTGATTACAGATTCCTCCGCACCGGAACAGTTCGTTAACGACCTGAGAGAGCACGGTGTTGAGGTCGTGGTGGCCTCATGATCTTGACGCTGACTGTAAATCCGTCGATCGATCGACTTGCTCGACTTGATACACAGCTCGAGCGTGGTGGTGTGTTCCGTCTACCAATGTCGGAGGACATGGCCGGTGGCAAGGGCATTAATGTGTCAAAAGCGCTTCACTACGCGGGCGTGGAAACCCTTGCGCTCTATCCGGCTTCAGACTCCGGTAAGTTTACTCGTCTCCTGGAAGTCTCTGGCATCCCCCATGAAGCCATCAACACGACCAATGAAGCTCGAGTTAATCTCACACTCGCAGAGCCAGATGGGACGACGACAAAGCTCAATTCCCCCGGTATGACATTGACGAAGGCGCATCGTCGGCGCGTGCTGGAGAAACTCATCCATCATGCCAAGCGCGCAACGTGGGTAGTCTTCGCTGGATCACTGCCCCCTGGGGTCCCCAGGGATTTTTACGTTCAATGCACCGAAGCCGTGTATTCGGTAAATCCGAATATTCGTGTCGCTATGGACACCAGCGACGGTCCACTGACTGAGGTCGTTCGCGCTTTTCCGAAAGTACAGCCTTTTTTAATGAAGCCAAATGCCTACGAACTCGGCCAAATCATTGATGAAGACGGCGAGAAGCTTGAGGCCGCTGCTGCGGAAGGTAACTATCTCCCCGTCGCTCAGGCTGCTCGTGCACTTAACGAACTTGGGGTTTCCGAAGTCCTCGCCACTCTCGGCGAAGCCGGGGCTGTGCTTTCAGTGAAGTCGGGTGGTTGTTTCGCTGCCACCTCACCGTCGATTGTCGCTCAGTCAACGGTTGGCGCTGGAGACTGCGCTTTGGCCGGTTACGTTATGTCCCGCGAGCGCGGTAATAGCTATCAAGATGCACTAATCAACGCCGTGGCCTACGGCGCGGCGGCAACCAGTCTTCCTGGCACTACTATCCCCTATCCAGAGCAGGTTCACCCTGAGGCCGGCCAGTCATGGCAGCTCGACGCTTAGCTTTTCGACACCTAGATAAGGAACGTTAGAGAACCATGTCTTCTTCGGCTGATTTTTCCGCTATTGCATCACAGTTGGCCGATGAGTCGACGGTATTCCTTGACCTCGATGTAGGTACACAAAAAGAGAAGATTCTAAATTACCTCATCGCTAAAGCCGTAGAAGCCGGCCGCGCAACAGACCGCGAGGGCATCGTCACTGCTGCCCTCGAACGCGAAGAAAAAGCTCCGACAGGTCTACCAGGCGGGATTGCTATCCCCCATTGTCGTCATGATGGGTGGACTCAACCGACATTAATTTTCGCCCGCTTCAACAGTGCTACGGAATTTACTACACCCGACGGGCCAGCCGATCTACTCTTTTTCATCGGTGTGCCAGCTAGTAACAGCGCGATCCACGTTGATATTCTCGCCGCCCTCGCCAAAGCACTCCAAGATAAGGGTTTTCGCGCGGTCCTCCGAGGCGCTGAAAATGATGAAGAGGCTGCTCGCATTATTAGTGAACACATCACCACGGCACCTCGTCGGAAGGCGAAAAAACCTTCGTCGAAGACAAGTATTGTCGCCATTACGGCATGTCCCACGGGCATCGCCCACACGTACTTAGCGGCCGAAGCGCTCACTGACGCGGCACAAAGCATGGCTGATGTCGCGCTCACGGTAGAAACACAGGGCTCGGCAGGTACGAAGGAAGCCCCTGCAGATGCGATTAAGCGTGCCGATGTCCTAGTAATCGCAGCCGATATCGGAGTTACGGGACTTAACCGTTTTAACAATATGCCGCAGCTTAAAGTGCCTATTCGGAAGGCGGTAAATGAACCAATTGCGGTTATTGAACAAGCGAAAGCGATTGCAGAACAAGCGCGTGTTCGCGGATACGACCGCAAGGCGTCGGCACCTAAGGATGACAACGGCCAGGAAACCAATTCGCAAACTGGCACCGCCAGCGCAGCCACTGCATCCGAGGGGCCGCAGGTAGTTAATAAGAACAGGGCGCGTAGGTCGTCGTTAAGCGGTGAGAAATCCTTCGGACACTGGATTCGTGACGCGATTATGACCGGCGTCAGCTATATGGTGCCGTTTGTGGCCGCATCCGGGTTATTGATTGCGCTGGGATTCCTCGTCGGCGGACATCAGGTTGGCCTAGTAGCTGATGCGGTGACCCGGAATCTGAAACCATCGGAGATTATTGGGCTCGATGCGCCGGTTGCTGTTCCGACGCAGGATCTCGGCACCGTGCTAATTGATCGAAGTGGGCTGTGGCTGTATCTCGGTTCTGCTCTTTTTGCCATTGGCGATCACGGCATGCAGGTCATTGTGGCTGTGATGAGTGCTTATATCGCCTTCGGTATGGCTGGCAGAGCCGGCATCGCACCAGGCTTCATCGGGGGCGCCATTGCAGTTACCGTTGGCGCCGGTTTCCTCGGTGGACTAGTGACAGGCATTCTAGCAGGCCTAGTTGTGGCACTGCTGTTGAGAATGAAAGTCCCGGACTGGCTGCAACCGCTGATGCCGGTTGTCGTGATTCCCATGCTCGGAGCTATGGCCGTTGGCCTCACCATGTATCTGCTACTCGGTATGCCGTTAGCGTGGCTGATGACGGCTTTGCAGCAGTGGCTGCAGTCGCTGGATACGACAGCGGCGTTCTTGTTCGGCGGTCTCCTCGGCGCAATGATGTGCGTGGATATGGGCGGAATGGTCAACAAAGCTGCTTACCTCTTTGCTGTCGCAAACGCCGCCTCAGCAGATCCAGCATCATGGAAGATTATGGCCGCAGTGATGGCAGCGGGCATGGTACCGCCGTTGGCGACATCGCTGGCAGTTGTGCTCCGGCCAAAGCTGTTCAGTTCGGCGGAGCGTCAAAACGGCAAGGCGGGCTGGGTGCTCGGTGCAGCGTTCATTTCCGAAGGCGCGATTCCTTTCGCGGCCGCCGATCCGCTGCGTGTGATTCCGTCGATTGTGGTCGGTGGAGCTGTCACCGGTGGCACCTCGCTGGCGTTGGGCGCTGCCACGCGCGTTCCTCACGGAGGTGTCTTCGTGCTGTTTGCAATTGACAATCAGATGGCATGGCTCGCTGCAATCGGCTTGGGCAGCATCGTGGCAGCGGCTCTTATCGTGGCAGCAAAGAGCATGTGGCCACGCAAGACAGTTATCGACGAAGAAGAATCAACCGCAGCTCTTTCAGTCGAATCGTAGTTATAGCGTTTAAGCTGGCTCCTCCTACGCTCTCGTGATGCCACATTTGTCGAAATTCACCAAAGGTTCCTTCGAGCGCATTGAGAAGCTATTAAGCTCTGAACCGGCATCGAGGAAATCGATAAGCAGAAAGGCAAGGTGCCGCCCTTGGTTACGCAACACGTCCACGTCGGCTCCAAGGTGGGTATTCACGCCCGTCCCGCATCAGTTATCGCTGAGCGTGCCTCCCGTTTTCAGGAAGAAATATTGGTCGAACTCATTGACTCACCCGAACCCGACAACGAACCAGCTGATGCCTCCTCAACCTTGATGCTGATGGCACTTGGCGCAGAATTCGGTGACGAAGTCACTGTGACCAGCACCAACGCGGTTGCGGTCGAAAAGATTGCAAAGCTCATCGCCCAGGATTTGAGCGATTAAAGCAAAAAGCTTAACGACGAAACATCGTGACTACGACCACAGAGCTTCGTCGTTAAGCATTCGTGCATGCCCCTGCCCCGAGCGCGTGGGTTACGAGCGGTTCTCGCCGATGTGGTTGTAGAGCCAGTTCAAAATTGGGTACCCGACGATGATGCCGACCGAACCCCAAGCAATACCTTCCAGCGTCAGCGAGCCGATGGCGAGGGTGAGATTGCCGATACCCGCAATCAGCGCTGTGGCAGCGGCGGTGAGATTGACCGGGTTGTTAAAATCGACCTTTTCGTCCATCCAGATGCGCACGCCGAGCAGACCAATCAAGCCGTAGAGCACCATCGTTGCTCCGCCGAGCACGCCGGTGGGGATCGTCAGAATCAGTGCGCCGAACTTTGGAATGAAAGCCAGTGCAATCGCGGTGAAAGCGGCGACCCAGTAGGCGGCAGTCGAGTACACGCGAGTAGCAGCCATAACGCCAATGTTCTCAGCGTAGGTAGTGGTGCCGGAACCACCAGCAGAACCGGCAATGGTGGTGGCAAGGCCGTCTGCAATAAGCGCATCACCAGCAATGTCATCGAGATTTCGGCCGGTCATGGCTGCGACAGCCTTAACGTGCCCGACATTCTCCGCAATTAGCACCACAATGACGGGCAAACCAATCAACATGGCGTTGAAATGGAACTCCGGCGCATGGAATGCGGGAAGCCCAATCCATGCGGCATTACTGACAGTCTCCGTAGCCTCGGGCGAGAGGTTTCCGGTGGCAGCGGCAAATATCCAGCCAATCAGCACGCCGATGAGGACGCCCAAGCGGCTGACCATACCGCGGCCGGCCACGGTGGCGATGACAATGGATGCCATCGTGACAAAGGCGACCAACGGTTGGGTGGCGAAGTTCTCGGTGGCAGCGGGAGCTAAGTTAAGGCCGATGAGAGCGACGATACTGCCGGTTACGACAGGCGGCATCACGGCATCGAGGACACGCTTGCCGGCGAACTTTACTGCGAAGCCGACCAACATGAGCGCGATACCTGCGGAGAGCACGACACCGAGCTGAACGCCAATGCCCTGCGCCTGCGTCGCAGACAGCGGTGCGATGAAGGCAAACGACGATCCCAGGTATGAAGGCAGGCGATTCCGGGTAATCAGCAGAAAGACAATCGTGCCGATACCGGAGAACAGCAGCGTGGTATTGACGGGGAACCCTGTCAACAGCGGAACCAGTAGGGTTGCACCAAACATCGCGATGACGTGCTGTGCGCCAATGCCAATCGTGCGAGGCCAATCTAGGCGTTCGTTAGGAGCCACCACGGCTCCCGGTGCAATCTTTCGACCATCGCCGTGGATATCCCAACCGAAAAGGCGACCGCGTTCGGTGTTTTCAGCAGGAGCGGTTGCGGAGGTTTCCTGTTGGGCCTCCGCGTCAGAAGAGGAATTCATGGTTGTAATGCTAGTGGATACCTACCACAGTTCCCGCTACGGTTCGATGTGGTAGGTCGACAGTTCATCAGCGAGGCTAGTGGGCAAACGCACGTCCATCTGCGTTCCTTGTTCGGTCCACGTCTCCGAAAGCACGGTCGCATCTTCGTGCAGCATGGAGACAATGTTTCCCTTGTCATAGGGAATCAACATCTGCACGTGGGATTCCAACTCATTGAGCGCAAGCTCGAGGCGGGTCTCCAGTTCACCGATCCCCTCACCGGTCCGAGCAGAGACAAAGACCGCGTCATCGAGCTGGTGGCGCAGCTGCGCCAGAGTGATGCCATCGGCCTTGTCCACCTTGTTGACAACCAACAGCTCGGGTGGAATCTCAGTCTTTTCTTCCTCCGCGATTTCGTTGATGACCTTGTTGACGGCCTTAATCTGCTCGAGCGGGAATGGGTCCGAAGCGTCGACGACGTGCATAATGATGTCAGCTTCGAGTACTTCTTCCAAGGTCGAGCGAAAAGCTTCAATAAGCTGCGTCGGCAAGTGGCGGACAAATCCGACTGTATCGGTCATAATCACCGTGCGTCCGTCGCGAAGCTTGGTGCGACGAGTCGTCGGATCCAGCGTTGCGAACAGCGCGTCTTCCACCAGCACACCAGCGCCTGTCAGTGCATTAAGCAGCGAAGACTTACCCGCGTTGGTGTAGCCCACAATTGCCACGCGCGGCAGGTGTCCAGCTTTACGACGGGCGCGCTTGATTTCACGCGCCGTCTTCATACCGGCCAATTCCTTGCGGACCCGCGCCATATCCTGGCGTAGTCGCTGACGGTCGGTCTCAATTTTGGTTTCACCCGGACCACGCAGCCCCACGCCGCCATTGGAACCCGCGCGACCACCAGCCTGACGTGACAGGTTGCCACCCCAACCGCGCAGACGCGTGTACAGGTACTGCATCTGTGCCAGGGAGACCTGTGCCTTACCTTCCTTGGACTTCGCATGCTGAGCGAAGATATCCAGAATCAGCATGGTGCGGTCAATGACCTTGGCATCAAGCCGGTCCTCCAGCGCCACCAATTGGCCAGGTGACAGCTCACCGTCGCAAATGACCGTATCGGCGCCGGTGGAGGCCACAATGTCGCGCAGCTCATTAAGCTTGCCAGATCCAACGTAAGTACCAGGATCTGGCTTATCGCGGCGCTGCAGCACCATCTCTAAAACTTCCGAACCTGCGGTCTCCGCCAGTGCAGCGAGTTCTTCCATCGCCACTTCGGCTTCCTGCAGGGTCCCGGATGTCCAGACACCTAGCAGCACAACGCGTTCCAGTCGGAGCTGACGGTACTCGACCATCACCTCTTCGGACTCGGTATGTGTTGCTGACCTGGTCAGGCGGCGCAGAGAGGAACGCGCTTCCAGATCCAAATCACCGACAGTAGGTTCCCCATGCGTGCCGACGTTCGCCGCGAACCCATCCCCCGAGGCACTATCAGTGGCTTTGCCAGCATCGATAGCGTCAGTGAAAAAATCGTCCATCTCGTGCGAGGTGCTTGCTTGCTGCGACATTTCGTCGCTGACCTCATCAAAGTTGTTGGAAAAATTCGTCATACTAGCTGCCATTGTCGCATGACAAGCCAAATTCTCCGCATTGCATGCGGAGAACACCGAACCCAGGCTGAGAACTAGGCTGCCGAATGTGGCCTGCGTGTCAGTACTAGCGCAACTGGGCCACTATTTGAACTACCACCGGTGCACGTACCGCTGTCGGACATTCCACAGTTGGAACAGCCACCACCCGGACACATACCGCCGAGGGACTCCCGCCGCAATTGGCCGGTATGTTCCATGCGGTCGAGAATGAGGTCTACCGTTGCACGCTGCAGGCCTGTGATTTCGCAAATCTTGCGTCGGGAGCTAATACCCTGCGCGATTGCGTCCTGAACCGCCTCCGAAGGCTGACGAGTAACCGTAGCTTTCTTCCCAGCATTAAAGAGTCCCATGGCGATAGCTCCTTTCAGTGCCTGGTTTTTAGTTAGCTCGGGTTTCTAATTGGCTTGGGTTTCTAGTTAGCAAATATGACTTAGCAGTCTTACCGAAACCACGAGGAATCTACGAGGTTTTACAGGAACAGCTTCAGTGCCTGGAACACGACCACGGCCAGCGCCCATGCGACAAACAGCTGCGCAGCTAGGCCGAAGCCGGTCCACTTCAGGCCAATCTCTCGGCGCTGCGCCGCCAGTGTGGCCACACAAGGTGTGTAGGCGAGCAGAAAAATCATGTATGCCCACACCGCCGCCAGACCATGCCCATCCGATGCATTGTCGAAGTCACGTCGAATATTGTCCGCCAGGGGGCTGGATGCCTGTTCGCTCGACTCAGAATCGGTGACGTCCTCCACTGCGTAGGTCTGCGCCCAGGTAGAAATGACGGCTTCCTTGGCCACAAAGCCCGTCACCAACGGACCTGTCAGGGACCATGTGCCGAAACCGGCCGGGTTGAACACCGGAGCGATAGTTGTGCTGACCGCACCATATGCGGAGTCCTGTGGTGCCAAGTCCTCATCGGCAAACGTATGTCCAGAGACAACCGGGATAGACATCAACAACCAGACGACGATAACGGTGCTGACGATAATTCCACTAGCGGTCTGCAGGAAGCCCTTCAGTCGCATCCACATCACAGATAGTGCCAGTCGTGCGGTCGGCAACTGGTAGGTCGGCAGGTCAATGACCAGCGGTTCCGATGGCATGGTGCGCCACAGAGTCTTACGCAGTGCAAGGCCGGTCAGAATAATCAGCAGAATCGAGATTACGTACATTGCGAAGACGACTGTGCCCGCGTGATCCGGGAAGAACACTGCTGCCAACATGACATAAACGGTCAACCGTGCCGAGCAGGAAGTGAACGGCACCAGGAGCGCCGTCAAGATACGATGGCGCGGGTTACTCAACACACGTGTCGCCGAAATCGCCGGCACGTTACAACCAAAGCCGACAATGAGCGGAATGAATGCCTTGCCCGGAAGCCCAATTGCACGCATGAAACGGTCGGCCACCACGGCCGCACGCGCCATGTATCCTGAATCCTCCAGCACCGCGAGACACAGGAACATCAGCGCCATCAGCGGAATGAAGGTCAGTACCATACCGACACCGCCAATAATGCCGTTGACAAGCAGCCCCGTGACAATCGGATGATTCCATCCCATCGCTTCCAAGCCGCGGGTAACCAAATCTGCGAAGTTACCGGTAATAAGGGTTTCCAAACCGTCCTGGAGCGGAGCCGCTACCGTGGTCGTGATTTGGAAGACTGCCCACATGACCGCCAGGAACACAATCGGTCCGAGCACCGGATGAAGAACCACGTTATCAATGCGGTCGGAGAACGTCTGGCGATCCTCTACCCCGCCTGTTGAGGCCGCGACGGCTGCATCGATAGCGGCAAAGCGTGCCTCGTCCAAGCTTTCAATCGATTCGCCATCCGCCTGACGAATCGGCGACAGCACCGAACTACATCCGTCCAGAGCTGCTGCTACTGCGTCGGCCAACCGTGTCATTCCCGCTTTACGACGGGGATCTAGCGCCACCACCGGCATACCCATAGCTGACTGCAATGCGTCCGGATTCACATCGATGCCCTTGGCCTCAGCCGCATCGAGTTTGGTCAGGGCCAGAACGATGCGCTGTGGCTGTTCCGCCAATTCCGCAGCCATATAGAGACCACGCCCCAAAGCCGTAGCGTCGACCACAACTACGACGAGGTCGGGGCGTTCTCCCTCTGGTTTCTCGATGAGCATCTCGCGAGTGAGCTCTTCGTCCGGGCTCATGGCATCCAGCGAGTAGGCACCAGGGAAATCAATGACATCGTACTCAGCGACATCAGTCTTCCATGCGCCACGGCTGACCTCCACGGTCGTGCCCGGCCAATTGCCCATCTGCGCTTTCGCGCCAGTCAAACTATTAAACAGCGTTGACTTACCGGAATTCGGTGCGCCAACAACTGCGACAACAGGTGCACCATCTTTTGCTGGCGCTCCACCACTACAAGCATGACAGCTCGGCGTGGATGCGAATTTTCGCGTTGAGGAATCCGTAGGTGTTGTCATTGTGAACTTTCAGGAAGAATGTGAGGAAAAGGAATGTAGGGTACTAACCCGCGACGGACATCTTGCGCAGCGTGCTGGCATCGATGGCGTAACGCGTTGCGCCAGCATGGACGATACGTCCACCGCCACTGGTGCTCTGTCCGACAGTGACACTCATTCCAGGGCGAAGCCCGAGTTGTGAAAGCCTGCGGCACAGGCGCTCATCCACATGCGACGCGCCCAGGGTGACGGTTGCCCCCACCGGAACGTCAGCAAGCGACTGAACGTCATCCGACTGTTTTCGAGACCGCAGTCCAAGCATGAGAGACCTCGCTTCTATCGATAAGAATTAAGCTAAACAAATGATGTTTATGAAGGCCAGCCTACTCTTAGGTACGCCTAAATGGAATAAACCGGGTACACCTAAGGAAGGTTATTTATCTCACACTTAATATTTGCCTATTTAGGATGGCAGAACCGTTAGCCTCGTTCGAATTGTCGACGCAGTGTGGACGCAGTGTGAGGACATGGGTCCAGGTGAACTGCGGAACTTAACTTACTCCCGTGCGATTCGTTAGTTCGCAGATGAAGATATGGGAAGTATCATCGGAAGTTATGACTACTGACTTGCGAAGCATTGGCATGGACTACCCAAGCTGGCGAGACGCGATGGAGGCCGCGATTGCCAGCGACAATCTCTCGGTTATCGGCGAGGTACGCGGTGGTCAGCTGGTTCGTTTCGAAGATTCCTCTGGCGCGCGCTTGCACATCCTGGGTGTTGAACCATTTTCTACCTACGCAGGTTTCGCGGGCAGCCCGACCGTCACTGCGCATGTCTCCAGTGTGGACGATGTCCTGGCGCTGGTGGAGATTGTCGAGGATGACCCGTCTTCGGACGATTTTGACAAGGTCATCGAGGTCGCCTGCTGTCTACTGTCGCAGGGACCGATGATCGTTGATGCCGGCACACAGACCTTCGAGCATGTCGCACTGTCCGCGTTGGCAACTGACTTCACTCTCGACGCATCTTCTGAGGATTACGAGAAGCGCACTGGCCAGACTCCGACAACCCTCGACTTTGCAGGTGCCAAGGCGATTGTCGGCGACCAGGTTGGCAAGGCCTCCCCCAGCGCCACTGTCAAGCTGGCTGGTGTTATCAACAACTCTCGCAAGCATGTAAATGAGCTAACTGGAAAGAAGTTCTGGGTGCTCAACCTTGCGCTACCGACTCCCATGGATGTGCTCGTCCCCGGTGGCGACGAAGCGCCTCAGCCGGGCATGGTTGTCTCGGGTACTTTCTTGCTGACGGGTGAAATCATCCCGCCACAGGGCTGCGGTGGCGGTTGCGGCGAAGGTGGCTGTGGTTGTGGCGAAGGCGGTTGCGGCGGACACTAGTTCGCTAACTCGCGTCCGCTTCGACTAACCCGCCAGCCCCGTTGCGCTAGCTACCAGTCACAGGGCTTCCAGCTCAATTTTGCCAAGCGTGTGAATCACGCTCGGACCGGTCAAGATCGCCGAGAAGGCGCCATCGGTATTGCTGGCCTCGTGGACATCCACGGTCACCACGCCACCGGGCACCTTGACCGTCACCGCTCCCTCGGTGCGGTCGGCATCGGTCAGCGCAGCAATAGCCGCTGCAACCGTACCGGTTCCACACGAGCGGGTCTCACCCACTCCCCGTTCGATCACTCGCATGGATACCGAATCAGAGGCATCCAGCGGGGTGACAATTTCCAAGTTGAGGCCGCGCGGGAACATGGCTTCGTCGGCACGCACCGGCTTGGTGGCACTACCCGCCGCCTCTAACTCAAGCTGTGCCAAAGTATCGGCATTCAGACCAGGCATAACGCAGGCCAAATGCGGATTTCCCACGTCAACACCAATCCCGGCGAATTTCTGTGCAGTCTCGCCCGAACCAATGAACGCAGTAGCCACACCGAGCACCTCCGGTTGCCCCATGTCTACCCCGACAACCGCGTGCCTGCGGCTGAGCTCATCAATCGAGACAGCGCGCAGCCCTGCTCGAGTGCCCACACGCAGAGTTCCGTCGACGACACTATCCGGACTGTGAATTGCGGCAACATAGTGCGCAAAGACGCGGACACCGTTACCACACATCTCGGCGATGGAGCCATCGCCATTGCGGTAGTCCATAAACCAATCGTCGGCTTCAACCCCCTCCGGCAGTGCCGCCAAGATACCGGCATCCACGAGTTTTCCCGCACGGGCAACTCGTAGAACGCCGTCAGCGCCAAGACCACGCTGTCGATCGCACACTGCCGCGACCAGCGACTCGGTCAAATCGAGCGACACCGAATCATCTGGGAAAATTAGAAAATCGTTTTGCGTACCGTGGCCTTTGGCGAATGAAACCATGCCCTCGATGCTAGCGGGACAGCCGAACCGGCTAAAGCCCAAGCGCAGAAAAAGCCTGCCCCGGCACATCACCGGCCGCGTCAAGCCACATGATTCGATGATCACGGTTGAACCAGGAACGCTGCCGCCGCACATACCTCCGAGTCCCAGTAATCGTGCGTTCACAGGCCGTATCCAGGTCGTAAACGCCATCGAAATAGTCCAGTACCTGCGCGTAACCAATCGCACGGCTAGCAGTTACGCCTTCGCGCAGCCCCTGTGCAATCAAACCCTCAGTTTCCTCCACCAGGCCGGAGGCAAACATGCCTCTGGTGCGCTGTTCAATCCGCGGATTCAGCCATTCCGCCTGCGTGCGTAATCCCAGGATGCGAGTGTTCCACCGCGGGGGCTTATCTATCGACGGTTTCGACGCCGCAAAAGGTTTTCCTGTTAGCTCGATGACCTCCAACGCCCGGACGGTGCGCCGCGGGTCGTTGGTCTCGATAATCGCCGCCGCGTCCGGATCGATCTCGGCGAGCCGGTCATGCAACGCCGCCGGCCCGATCTCGTTCTGCACCGCCTCCCACTTCGCACGCACCTCAGGGTTCGTAGGTGGGAACTGCCAGTCGTCCACCAACGCCTGTACATACATCATCGACCCACCGACAAGGATGGGGACTTTCCCCCGAGCACGAATGGCCTCAACATCCGAGACTGCCTCACGCTGATACGTCGCCACGCTCGCCGGCTGCATCACATCCAGCACATCGAGCTGATGGTGCGGAATCCCCCGCCGCTGGTCCACCGACAGTTTCGCGGTCCCGATATCCATCCCTCGATACAGCTGCATGGAATCGACATTGACGACCTCACCACCAAGCTGCTCCGCGAGCACCAGCCCCAAATCCGACTTTCCCGACGCCGTCGGTCCGACCACCGCAATCGGCACCGGCAAGCTCTCACTCTCGAAAGCCGTCACTACTCAGTTCACACTCCTGCACAAACTTGAAAACGCACGCTATTACTTCGCAACACACAGCCAGCTGGCCACGTGGTAACCGATGCCGTAGGGGGCGCCGTCATAGTACACACGCTTTACGACGGCCATTCCTACCCCATTCCAGCTTTCAGCAGCTTTGCTCAGCTGCAGCCATAACTCGGCCGCGTACTCGCCAGGAGCTGGAAACTCAGCATTTTCCACGTTAACGGTGGAGCACTCCTGACCCGCAATCTGGCTGCACAGCGCATCAACTTCCGCTGCGCCCTCAATTGCGCCGACCGGGGATTCGTCCGCAAGACCGAATGCGCCGTCGACAAGCACGAGCAGACGCGTGTAACCGGCACCGAGCGCCTCAGCGATGGATTCGAAGCACGCTGACTGAAGAATGTGGCCAGTGTGGCCGGCAGGAATACGTCGCGCGTAGTCTTCGATGAGCCAGCGTCCCAGCAGCTCTGGCAATTCGGTACCGCCGGACACCGTGACATCAACCCCATACGGGCGGAAACTTCCCGGCTTGTTGGGCTCATGCGATGGCTCCTCCGGCAACGTGCCGGTGATGATGGCGACCGCGCCGGGCTCCGCGGGTTCGTCATGTGCCCACAGCGTTGCGACGGCCTGTCGGGCACACTTCCGCAGTTCCGTGGCAGTGGGTGCAGAACCGCCCAGCTCCTCGACGATGAGGAGCGCACGCGGAACGATAACAAGCCGAGGAAAACGGAAATTCACGTCCTCAACGCTACCGTGAGGGGCTAGCCGATGCCTTATTCCGGCGGGGTTACGCGCGCTGTGCCAGAATTTTTGGGATACTCGAACTGATACCGCAAGTGTTTGATGGCAGCCGTGTCGCGCGGCAGTTCTGCATGAAGATTGGAAGAGGTTTACCTACTATGACCGGTACCAGCAATTCCCCTAAGCCAGGTCCACGCCCGGGTCCACGTCCAGGGCCTCGACCAGGCGCGATGCCGGCTCATCGTAAGGCCCCTGGAGCTGCTGCAGCGCCCGCAGGATCGGCTGTTGCGGCACATACTGTCCACAATGACCCGAAGAAGTTTGGCCGTATTGACGAAGACGGCACTGTTTGGCTAATCACCAGCGCCGGTGAGCGCAATATTGGTTCCTGGCAGGCCGGCACCGTGGAAGAGGGCTATGCCCACTACGGCAAGCGCTACGAGGATCTGGCCACCGAAGTCGAGCTGTTGGAGTCTCGCATTGTCTCCCACCCACAGGAGGCACAGACCATTTCCCACAACGCCGCTGAACTGCGTGAAAGCCTCGCTACTGCCACGGTTCTTGGCGATATCGATGCGCTGGATAAGCGCCTTGCAGAGGTTATCGCCTCCTCCCATGTCGCGGAGGAGAAGGTCGCACATGACAAGGCAGAACGCCGTAAGAAGGCCATCGCTCGCAAGGAGGAGCTCGCTGCAGAAGCCGAAGAATTGGCGGAGAACTCCACCGAGTGGAAGGTCGCCGGCGACCGTATCCGCGAGATTCTCACGGAATGGAAGCAGATCCGCGGAATCGACCGCAAGACTGATGACCAGCTCTGGCGCCGTTACTCCCGTGCACGCGATTCTTTTAACCGCCGCCGAGGTTCCCATTTTGCGGAGCTGGATCGCAACCGTGCTGCAGCTCGCCGCGCGAAAGAGGACATCATTGAGCGAGCTGAAGCGCTAAAGTCTTCCACTGATTGGGGTGGCACCGCTGCTGCTTTCCGCGACTTGATGGCTGAGTGGAAGGCTGCTGGTCGAGCCCCACGCGAGGTGGACGACAAGCTCTGGGCACAGTTCAAGGCCGCCCAGGACGAGTTCTTTGGTGCTCGTAATGCGGTCAACGCCGCCCGCGACAAGGAGTTCGAGGAAAACGCCGCAGCCAAGGATGCCCTGCTGGCCGAGTACGAAGACCGCATTGATCCGTCCAAGGGCCTCGAGCACGCTCGCAACGAACTACGTCATCTGCAAGAGAAGTGGGATGCCATCGGCTTTGTACCGCGCGGTCGTGTGCGCGAGTACGAAAACCGCATTGGCGCACTGGAAAAGCGCGTCTCGGACGCGGCCGATTCGCAGTGGCGCCGCACCGACCCCGAAGCGCAGGCTCGCGTCCAACAGTTCGCCGACCGCGCGGCCGAGTTTGAGCAGAAGGCTGCCGAACTCGAGGCGAAGGGCAAGACTTCTCAGGCCGCCAAGGCCCGTGAACAGGCCGAGCAGTGGCACCAGTGGGCAGAGCAGGCCGCAGAAACCCTCAAGGAGCTCTAACGGAGCTGCTTGTGCGCCGGGAAGCTGGCTGCAGCTCTCCGGCGCGCTCAACAGCGTCTATGCTGCAACCCCTACTTGTCGCTAACCTGCTCACTCTGGTCAGGGCTCTCCTGAACAGCACCTTGCACACCACTGCCCTGCTGACCGCGATTACGTCGGCGGGCTCGCTCGCGGCGGTCGTCGACAACCTCGACATCCGTAGTTGTATTCGGAGTCAGCCCCGAGCGCAGGTAAACCTGCTGCGCACGCAGTACCGGATCGGTGTCAGCGTGCTTGCGACGTTTTGTCGCGAGTGCGAGCTGCTCCTTACTGCGTCGAAAAGCGATGAATGTCACGGAGATGGCCAGCAGGAAACTGCAGAAAATACCGAGCATTAGACCGAAGGAAATACCCTCGCCTGCCAGCTCCTGTGGACGCGACTGACGCATCCAACCAGCGAAAACTGAGTAGACCATCTGGATACAAGCAAAGAACCAGGTGACAAACGCGAGGATTGTGGTCCGTGTAATCAGCGTCGCAATAGCCAGCAGCACTCCTACCACCACGAGAATGGAGTAGATTCGCTCCGGGCGAGTGGTGAAGTACTGATGTGCAACATCTGTATCCAGCAGCACGTCAAAGCCCAACACGACGCCCGAGTGTGGAAGGAAGAAACTCGTAATGAGGCCGACAACGGCAACCATCATCGGAATCACTGCACGGCCGAGCTCCAGCTCTCCAGCGGCCTTGCGCTCCTGAACCCGCAGTGCCTGCGCGGATTCCACCGACTGCTCGCTAGTGGATTCCATGTCACTTTCCGGCGAAGCCTTGTCCCTACTCACAGCCGCATCCCTCACTTACACTCGTTTTCTCCGGCCGCCCAATCTTTGGCAAGCCCAGACCAACTCCAATCGGAGCGGTCGTTGGAATCTGACCGACCTCCACATTATCCCCCGCTTTAGTGCGGCGGTGCGTCAGCACGCCGGAGTCAGCAATGAGGAAGTGCGGTGCAGAGTCGGTCACACGCACTGTCACATAGTCACCGGGACGAATCTTTCGATCAACGACGCCTGGTTCGCTTTCCGACGGGCTGAAGTGCACCAGGCGACCGTCCCGACTCCGACCCGACATGCGATGCGTCTCAGCGTTCTTACGGCCATCGGACTGGCTGACCAGCAGTTCAACTTCACGGCCGACTAGCTTGGCGTTTTCCTCCTCGGAAATACGCTCCTGAAGCGCTAGCAGTCGACCATAGCGATCCTTCACAACCTCGGGCGGAACCTGATTCGGCATCGTTGCGGCCGGCGTCCCCGGACGGGGCGAATACTGGAAGGTGAACGCCGAGCTAAAGCGAGCCTTTTCCACCACGTCGAGAGTTTGCTGGAAGTCCTCTTCAGTCTCCCCCGGAAAACCGACAATGATATCGGTGGTGATGGCCGCATCCGGCATCTTTTCCCGAACCTTCTCCAAAATGCCCAGGAATTTCTTGGTGCGGTAGGAGCGGCGCATGTCTTTCAGCACCCGATCCGAACCGGACTGTAGTGGCATGTGCAGCTGGTGAACCACGTTCGGGGTCTCCGCCATGGCATCGATGACATCATCGGTGAATTCGGCTGGGTGCGGTGACGTAAAGCGCACACGCTCCAGCCCCTCAATCTGGCCACAGGCGCGCAGTAGTTTGGAAAAAGCCGAACGGTCGCGTTCCATGTCAGGGTCTGCGAAGTTAACGCCATAGGCGTTGACGTTCTGACCCAGGAGAGTGACGTCAGTGACGCCCTGTTCCACTAGCGCCTGCACCTCAGCGAGAATGTCGCCCGGACGGCGGTCGCGTTCCTTGCCACGCAAGCTAGGGACGATGCAGAACGTGCACGTGTTATTGCAACCCACGGAAATACTGACCCAACCTGCGTAAGTGGATTCACGCTTGGCTGGCAGTACTGACGGAAATTCTTCCAGGGCATCCTTAATCTCAACTTCAGCGCGGTCGTTATGCGCGGCACGTTCCAACAGCGCTGGCAGCGAACCCAAGTTATGCGTACCGAAGACGACATCCACCCAAGGGGCCTTTTTTACGACGACGTCTTTATCCTTCTGCGCTAAGCAACCCCCGACGGCAATCTGCATGCCTGGGTGGGCATCTTTGACTGGTTTGAGCTGTCCCAATGTGCCATAAAGGCGGTTGTCCGCGTTCTCTCGAACGGCACAGGTATTGAAGACGACCAAATCGGGGTTCTCGCCTTCTGCAGCCGCTACGTAACCGTTATCTTCCAGCAGGCCAGAAAGGCGTTCCGAGTCATGGACGTTCATCTGACAGCCGAAAGTACGTACCTCATATGTGCGAGGCGAAGACTGCTGCTGAGAGTTCAAAGAAGGGGTAGTCACGGCAGTTTAGGTTAGCTGTTTGTGGCTCATTTCCCCAATCAGCAACTCCCATAATTCGGCTCGGTGCGCTGTGGGCGCGCTAATCCTGCTTACGTTAGCATCAACGCTATCAACGACGGCGTTTATCTTCTCCGCGGACGCCCGTTGCTACTCCGCGTCCTCTTCGAGCTCTCGGTAGCGCTCTTCCAGCTCATCCCGAGCAATACTCATCGATAACTCTGATGGAAAACCGCGCCGCGCCAGCACACCGACGACCTTACGTAGATCCTTTTGCTTGGAATTGAAGTCTGGTGCCACTGTTCTAATGGTGGCTGCTTTCTTTGCCGCTAGCTTTCGGGCTACTTCTTCTTCCGCGTTGTGCGTAATCTGCTGCAACGCGTCGGCGCGGAGAGAAGCATCAATGCCCTTTTCCTGCAGTTCTCGATTCAAAACCATCTTCGACTTGCCGCGACTGGCAAAGCGCTGCCGCACCCATTCGGATGCGAAAAGCTCATCATTAACCAATCCACTTCGGGTCAGGTCATCAACGACTTCCTCAATCATCGAGGATGGAAACTCCTCGACTGCTTCCAGCCTTTCTACAAGTTCCTTGCGGGACCGCATTCGCTGATCAAGCAAGCGCAGCGCTTTCGCACGAATCGGAGCTTTGGATTCTTCGCGGCCAGCATCATAGAGCGAACTACCATCAGCTTCCGCAATTTGCTGAGCAAGCTTTTCGATAGTCTCCCGCACATCGCGGCCGTTTCGATCCTCCACTGTCCTCACTTTTCATGTTTCGCAGCGCTATGCCTCGAGATAGCTAGTCTTCCAAATCGTCGAAGTCGATGTCCGGCACGACATCAACCGGAGCATCGATATCGGTCTCGTCCTCGACCTCAGCGAATTCCCCGACCCCGAGCTTCTTCTTAATCTTGACCTCGATCTCCTGGGCAATTTCTGGATTCTCGCGTAGGTGCATACGAGCCTTTTCCTTACCCTGTCCCAGCTGATCACCCTCGTAGGTAAACCATGAACCGGACTTCTTGACGATGCCGTTGTCAACACCCATGTCAATCAGAGAGCCCTCACGTGAAATGCCCTCACCGTAGATGATGTCGAACTCTGCCTGCTTGAACGGCGGCGACACCTTGTTCTTGACAACCTTCAGGCGAGTGCGGTTACCCACCGCATCTTGACCGTCCTTCAACGTCTGAATCCGGCGCACGTCACAGCGAACAGAAGCGTAGAACTTCAGCGCCTTACCACCCGTGGTGGTCTCCGGCGAGCCGAACATTACGCCAATCTTCTCACGCAGCTGGTTAATGAAGATGGCTGTAGTGCCGGTGCTAGACAACGCTCCCGTCATCTTTCGCAGCGCCTGACTCATCAACCGCGCCTGCAGACCAACGTGAGAATCACCCATTTCGCCGTCAATTTCAGCCTTCGGCGTCAACGCGGCCACGGAGTCAACCACGATGATGTCAATAGCGCCGGAACGCACCAGCATATCCGTAATCTCAAGCGCCTGTTCACCAGTGTCTGGCTGGGATACCAGAAGGTTGTCCGTATCTACCCCAAGCTTGCGTGCATAGACCGGATCCAGTGCATGTTCCGCATCAATAAATGCGGCAATACCTCCCTGCCGCTGCGCCTCTGCAATAGCATGCAGTGCGACTGTGGTCTTACCCGAGGATTCTGGACCATAAATCTCTACGATGCGACCACGTGGGAAACCGCCCAGGCCCAAGGCCACGTCGATAGCGATATTGCCGGAGGGAATTACCTGAATTGGAGGACGATTGTCGTCTCCCAGGCGCATCACTGCGCCCTTACCAAAATCCTTTTCAATATTCGCCAGCGCTACATCGAGTGCCTTCAGGCGATTATTGCCCTGGTTCGAAGCCGTAGCCTTCTTACGAGCCATAGTTTGTTGTTCTTCCTCATTGTCATTGTCGCGTACGGTATCGGGTTCTGGAGCCGCACTCAGAGAATCTGTGTCCCGATTTTCATCCAAAACAGAAACTTCGCTCACACTTAGTTAGGCGCGAAATCTACCGTTCCGGTTCCAAATTGGTCCGCGACACCTCTACTGTCGGTTACACCCGGAAGTTATACCGAATCAGACGGATTGACTTCATCAGCACTTTCGATAATATGCGAAACCCTGTTCGAATGGCAACGCCACGCAAGCGTCGTCGGCAAGCATTCACCGTCGTCTACGCCGTAGCCTATTCGTCGGGACCGTACCAGCGGTCTTCAGGAACGTCATGTTCCCTGCACAGAGCCCACCAGATATCGCGAGGCTCGACCCCGTCTTCGAGTAGTTCTGCGGGAGTTTTGCCGTAATCCATCAGCACATGGGAATGCAACAGCCACGGGCCATGCTGAGGGCCAAATTCGTGGTTGACGAAGTTGTGAAAATCGGCCAATCGCATAAGACCAAGGTACAAGATAGCTGTCACTGATACCTTCCTGGCCGTTTTTCCTGCACGACTCCATGCGACCGCCCTGCCTGAACAGTGCTCAACCACGGGGGTTAAGATAAAAGTCGTGAATAATTCCAAGGTGTATGACCTCACTATTATCGCCGCTTTTGCAGCACTCATCATCGTGCTCGGCGGAATCGCCATTCCCGTTGGGGGACTAGGCGTGCCAGTCGTTTTACAGAACATGGGCATTGCACTGGCCGGAATGATTCTCGGATTCAAGCGTGGCGGCCTCGCCACTACCCTGTTTCTGGCCGTTGGTCTCGTGGGCGTCCCGAACATGGCCGGTTGGAAGCCACTCCTGGCCGCACTCCCAGGCCCCACGGTCGGCTACATTTTCGGCTACCTGATTGCCGGTTTCGTCATCGGAGCAATTGCCCAGCAAGCACCGAGGGCGAAGGGGCCACGCATCGCCGTCTTCATCGGCGCGGGTCTCGCCGGCGTTGTATTGCAGTACTTCTTCGGCTCTCTCGGATTGGTCTGGCGCATGGGGCTCGGCTTCACCGACGCGCTAATCACGAACATTCCGTTTATTCCAGGCGATGTCGCCAAGGTTGTCGTAGCCGCGCTCATCGCTACGGCAGTACTACAAGCTTTCCCAGATTTGCTTCCCGACGCTGCCAACCGCAAGCAGCATCGCCTAGTAACGGAAGCAGCCAACACGGCTGAGTAACCGACGCACTCAGAAAGGTCATCGAGTCGCACCATGCCCACCATCACTTTTGACCGCGCGGCCGCGAACTATTCGGGACGTCAAATACTGCAGCCGACTACGCTGACTCTCACAGAGAAGCGCATTGGAATTATCGGCGAAAACGGCGGTGGTAAGTCTACGCTGGTACGACTGATTAACGGCCTGGGCGCGGTCACTGGCGGCACGGTCACATACGAAGGCATGAATGTCGCAAAGCAGGCAAAGGAAATCCGCAAGAAGGTCGGTTTCATTTTTTCTGATGCGGATAACCAAATTGTGATGCCGACAGTCGCAGAAGACATCGCCTTTTCGCTCCGAAAGCGAAAACTGTCCAAAACCCAGCGAAACCAGCTAGTACAGGAAGCTCTCGAACACTTCGGCCTCGCAAATCATGCTGACACCTCGCCGCACTTGCTCTCCGGTGGGCAAAAACAACTACTAGCTCTGGTGGCCGTGTTGATTCTCAACCCCACGACCATCATTGCCGATGAGCCCACTACGCTTCTTGACCTGCGCAATCGTCTCCACATTCGGAATATTTTCGCCCAGCTTGAGCAGCAAGTCATCGTGGTAACTCACGATTTGGACTTTATTGTGGACTTCGACCGAGTTATCCGTGTAAGCGCGGGTGAAATTGTCGACGACGGGGAGCCAAAGGAAGTTATTGACCGCTATATCAGGGATATGACGCGTGCGGAAGAAGGCCGCTTATGATCCATCCGGCCAATGTCCCCCTAGGGCTTTACCTCAACCACAAGTCACCCGTACATAGGCTACCGACTGCCGCCAAACTCATCAGTGTCATCGCCTTTTTGTTGCTCACCGGCATCCTCGTGGATACCTGGCTGGGCGGGGCAATCGCCCTGGCAATCGTTACCGTCGCTTACGCAGTTGCCAAAGTGCCACCTACGGTTGCCTTCCGACAGCTCCGTGGAGCTGTCATCATTCTGGCGCTGCTTTCACTTCTACTGTGGTGGCGCGCCGGAGGGGAGCAGGCGCTGACGACCTTTCTCACGCTTCTCGCAGCAATCGCGGCAGCGATACTGCTAACGTTGACGACCCGAGTCAGCGACATCATGGATACTTTGACAACTGCAATGCAGCCGTTGGCCCGCTTCGGTCTACCGGTCGATACCATCGCACTCGCACTATCTCTGACCCTGCGTATGATTCCGCTTCAGGTCATGGCCGCGTCCGAGGTGCTGGAGGCCCGAAAAGCCCGGGGTGCCACCGGTTCAATCATTGCCTTCGGTGTACCCGTGGTCATCCGGACCATCAACCGTTCAAAAGCTATGGGAGATTCATTAATCGCCCGCGGCGAGGGAGAGTAACGGAATTAGTTTCCCTCACGCAGCTGGCGCATGCGCTCAGCAACTGCAGGGTCAACGTTGGAGGCAGAGTTACCCTCAATGGACTTCTGCGCCTCACCGCCAGTGAGCTCGTTGCCGCCGTTCATTTCTGCGCGAATCTGTTCCAAACGGGAGTGGCCAGCCATCTGCACGCCAGCGGCTTCGACCTCAGCCATACGTCCCTGAACGGAATTCTGGGCCAGCTCAGCCTGCCCAAGAGCGTTAGCGTAACGACGCTCAATCTTGTCACGGACCTGATCCAGGTTAGGCGTAGAGCCCGAAGAAATCTGATTCATCGACTGCAGAGACTCGGAAACCTTCTCCTGCATCTTTGCCTGCTCCAGCTGGCTGAGCAGTTTTGCACGCTCCGCAACCTTCTGTTGCAACTGCATGGAGTTACGCTCAACAGCCTTCTTGGCCTGAGCAGCCTGCTGCAGCGACTGATCGTGCAGAGCCTTCAAATCCTCGACCGACTGCTCGGCAGTAACCAACTGAGCGGCGAAAGCCTCAGCGGCATTCTCGTACTCAGTGGCCTTCGCGGTATCCCCTTCAGCACGAGCCTTGTCGGCCAGCTGCAATGCCTGACGGGTATTGCCCTGCAGCTTTTCAATCTCAGCGAGCTGACGGTTAAGGCGCATTTCCAGCTGGCGCTGATTACCAATCACCGCCGCTGCCTGCTGCGATAGTTCTTGGTGCTGCCGCTGGGCATCCTCGATGGCCTGCTGAATCTGAACCTTCGGATCAGCGTTTTCCTCAATCTTGGAATCAAAAGCGGCCATCAAATAATTCCACAGCTTAACAAATGGATTAGCCATAGCGTTCCATACACCTTTCTAAATGCAACTACCTCAACGCAGGTCTGTGCTTATCGCGCACCCAATCTTAACTAAAGCGGAGCTTCTTCGGGCGCTAAGTGTCGGGGTAACGAAAACAAATTCCGCCGACCCAACCTAGTTTTACATCGCTGCCAATTCGGGGCTCGCCGAGTGCAGAGCCATCGCGGTTGCAGCTTCCATCATCAAATCCGACACTGTCACCCCGAGCGCCGAGCAAACCGATGCCAGTAGCTCGGAAGAAACCTCTTTCCGGCCGCGCTCAAGTTCAGACAGGTATCCAGGGCTAATAGCCGCATTTTCAGAAAGCTCACGCAGAGTCTGCCCACTGCGCGAGCGGATATCACGCAGCGTCTCCCCCAGCGCCTCTCGCAGCAGTGGCTCGCGGGATTCCTCCCGTTCCGCCAAATCCTGTGCCGTTAACTTTGCAACTGATCCCGGCTGCTCCGCTACGGCCACCCGCGCGGACTGCGCCGTGGCATCCATAGAAGCCTCCAAAGCAGCAGCGCTATCTACCTCTGGGTAGTGAATGGTCATAAGTGCAGTATTGTTGGTCATCACTTTCTCTAACGTCTTAGAGGGCCGACCTGTTCCCAATTTTCAAAGAATTCTACTCAGCGCCGAGATTTTTCATCAACAATTCTAACGCCAAGGCCACTGCTTGACGACGAATCTCCGCACGCGAACCATCTTTATTCACCGGCAACCTTACCGCGGTTACCCCGTCCAGGTACGAAGCTCCCGGCGGTTTCAGGCCACACCAGACTTCACCTACAGGGTGCCCATCCTGCATGGTTGGACCGGCAACACCAGTTAGCGAAATCCCCCAATCTGCCATTGTCTTATTCGCCACTCCAAGTGCCATATACCGAGCCGTCAATTCGGACACTGGGCCATATGTGGCCAAAACATCCTTCGGTACGTCGGCAAGCAGCGCCTTCGTGTCAGTGGCGTAAGTGACCACACCGCCCCGTAGAACTGCAGAGGCTCCCGGTACGGAGGCGACAGTGGCGCAGAGAAGACCTGCGGTGAGTGATTCGGCAGCGGCGAAAGTCTCGCCACGAGCCGTGAGCATTTGCACGAGCTTGCGCGAAACGCTATCGACGCCGTCTGCGCTGCCGTCGCCTTGGGCGAGGTATCTGACTGTACTCACAGCTTTAACCTCCACTTAGTTCCGCTATTCGGCCTTTTTCGCATCCACAATGTACTGGATGCCGGTACCGACGGTAACGACAATCGCGGCAATCATCACAATCCAAGACGGCCAGAACAGCCAGTCCACGGGCATGAGGAAGAGTCCCACTGCTACAGACTGCAGCACCGTCTTAATCTTGCCGCCGCGAGAAGCGGGCACAACACGCCCCTGGCGCAGTGCGAACATACGCCAGATGGTGATGCCTCCTTCGCGAATCACGATGATGACAGTCACCCACCACGGCAGAATGTCGATGATGTTCATACCAACCAGCGCAGCCAGCATCAGAGCCTTATCGGCAATCGGATCGGCAATCTTGCCAAAGTCGGTAATGAGATTGCGGCTGCGTGCCAGGTGCCCGTCCAGCTTGTCGGTCGCCATCAGAAGTGCGAAAACGACAAATGACCACCAGCGCCAATTGGTGGAATCGCCGCCTTCCTGAAGAAGTACCCACAGAAACACCGGCACTCCGAGGATGCGAAGCACCGTCAAAAAATTTGGCAAGTTCCAGTTGGAAACACGGCTTGTATCAGCACTTGGAGCAGTCACAGTTGTTACCTTATCTCACAGTCGTGTTCGGCTAATGCCCAGGTTCGTTCTTACCAGCCTGCGAATCGGTGGTTTCGTTTCCAGCCGACGCAGATCCTGCGCCGGCCGAGGTCGGGGAAGCGTGAGAGCCGTGGTTTCCATGCTCGTCGTGGTGAAGACGCGGCAGGGCAATTGCACCCATGTTTTCATCGCGCTTGATCTTGAGCCAAGAGGCCAGGACCGTAACCACCAAAACGATGACGATAATTGCCAGCGATACCCAGGTAGAGACTTCAGGCACCGCCACGTTTTCACCGCCGTTAATAAACGGCAGGTTGTTTTCGTGCAGCGCATGCAGCAGCAGCTTCACACCGATGAAAGCCAGAATAATACCCAGGCCATAAGCCAGGTACACGAGTCGATCCAGTAGACCGTCGAGCAGGAAGTACATCTGACGCAATCCCATGAGAGCCAGGGCGTTTGCGGTAAAGACGATATAGGCCTCATCCGTCAGACCGTAGATAGCTGGGATGGAGTCGAACGCGAACATCACGTCGATAAAACCGATGGACACCAGCGCAATAGCAAGCGGCGTCAAGTAACGCTTGCCGTTCTCCTTAACAGTCAGCTTGTCCTCGTTGTAATGATCCGAAATCGGGACGACGCGACGCAGCCATTGAATCAGTTTCATATCCGACGGATCGGGTTCCGGCTTATCGACGGCTTCGTCGTACACCGTCTTGATAGCCGTGTAAATCAGGAAGATTGCAAACAGATAGAAAACGTCCGACCACTTGGCAATAACTGCGGCACCAGCCCAAATGAACAGGCCACGGAATACCAGCGCCATTGCAATACCGAACAGCAATACCTTCTGCTGGTACTGTCGCGGAATCTTAAAAGCGCCGATGATGAGCGCAAAGACAAACAGGTTGTCCACACTGAGTGCCTTTTCGGTGATATAGCCCGAAAGGAACTCGATGCCACGATGGTGGTCCCATAGCAACCAGACCATGCCACCGAAAATGAATGCCAGGACAACGTAGAAGGCAGTCCAGATACCGGCTTCCTTCATAGTTGGGTTATGCGGCGTGCGAACGTGTGCATAGAAGTCAAAGGCGATAAAACCCATGACGACCACAATGGTGATAATCCATACCAATGCGGACACATGCATAGTAAAAGACCTCCGGTCGTGCGAACATAAACCGGAGGTCTCTCCTGCCCCTGCCATAGTGGCAGAAGTGACGGCACCGGAACTGGTAGGGCACGAAGCGCATTCGTGTCTCCAGTCCGTGCTGACGATAACCGTCACGGATTAGCGGAAAAATCCACTTTAACCGGGGATACTCCCCTCCACGTATGCCGACTATACACGTCAATGAAAAACGACGGTGAGCCGAGGCGGTCTACGCCATGGACTGATTCGGACTAGCGTCGACCACGTTTACTTCTTCCTTCGGAGCATCCTCTGGATTTGCGCCCTTAATCATCCACTGAATGGTTTCGAGTTCCTCCGGTTTGACCAGCACCTCACGGGCCTTAGATCCCTCCGACGGCCCAACCACACCGCGAGTTTCCATCAGGTCCATCAGTCGACCAGCCTTAGCAAAACCGACTCGCATCTTTCGCTGCAACATCGAGGTCGAACCGTGCTGTGCGGTGACCACCAGCTCGACTGCCTGGAGCAGGTCTTCCAGGTCATCACCGATATCGGGATCAATGTTGCGCTCGGCCTCGGCGTTCTTATCCTCGGTGACGCCCTCGGTGTAATCCGGTTCGGCCTGCGCCTTAGCGGCATCAACGACTGCCTGGATCTCTTCGTCGGTAACGAAAGCACCCTGAATACGTCGCGGCTTGCCTGCGCCCTGTGGGATGAACAGACCATCACCCATACCAATCAGCTTTTCCGCACCACCCTGGTCCAGGATGACACGGGAGTCAGTGAGCGACGAGGTAGCGAACGCCAATCGCGACGGCACGTTGGTCTTAATTAGGCCAGTGACCACGTCCACCGAGGGACGCTGCGTTGCCAGGACCAAGTGGATGCCGGCTGCACGCGCCTTCTGGGTAATACGAACAATCGCATCTTCGATATCGCGAGGTGCGGTCATCATCAGGTCTGCCAACTCGTCAACGACACAGACAATGTACGGATATGGACGGTACTCGCGTTCCGAGCCGAGTGGCGTCGTAATCTCGCCGGACTTGACCTTGCGGTTGAAGTCCTTGATGTGACGAACGCGCGCAGCCTTCATGTCCATGTAGCGCTGTTCCATCTCTTCGACCAACCACTGCAGGGCAGCCGCGGCCTTCTTCGGCTGAGTGATGATTGGCGTAATCAGATGCGGAATCCCCTCATACGGAGTCAGCTCTACCATCTTGGGGTCCACCAGAATCAGGCGAACTTCCTCCGGTGTCGCACGGGTAAGCAGCGACACCAACATCGAGTTTACGAACGCAGACTTACCCGAACCGGTCGAACCGGCAACGAGTAGGTGCGGCATCTTCTGGATGGAATGCGAGATGAACTCGCCCTCAATATCCTTACCGAGACCAATCAGCATCGGGTCATCGTTCGCAACAGTCTTCGGCGCATTGAGGACGTCGGCAAGCCGAACCATCTCACGGTCATTGTTCGGTACCTCGATACCAACGGCGGACTTACCTGGAATCGGGGTCAGCAGACGGACGTTGTCGGTCGCTACCGCGTAGGCAATGTTGGACTGCAGGTTCGTAATCTTCGAAACTTTCACGCCCGGGCCAAGCTCGACCTCGTAACGAGTCACGGTCGGACCACGCGAGAAACCGGTCACCGCTGCATCGACCTTGAACTCTGCGAATACATCAGTAATCGCTTCAATCATGCGGTCGTTCGTTGCCGTGCGAGTCTTCGGACGCTCACCCGGAATCAACAACTTGGTCGACGGCAGGTGGTACTCCGACTCCGGTGTGCGTGCCGACGAGCCGGAAGAACTCTCGGTGTCCTTTTCCAATTCGGACTTCGGAGTCGTGGCCGGAATCTTGGAGGCATCGATGCCGGAGCGAGCGGCAATGGCATCCATAGTACGTCGGGTAGTCTCAGAGACCGCATCCCGCGAATCGTCGGCAGAAGGCTCAGTCTGTGGGGCACTCGCCTGCTCTATGCTCTCAGGCTGAACAGCGGGCTGTTTGAAAGTTCGAGACTCAGAACCACGATTGCGTTCGCTGGAACTAGCTGCCGCGGCTTCCTGAGTCGGATACTCAGAGTACTCGTCGTACTCATCCTCGGCAGCGTGGTAGCGCGAGCCCCCGACAGCCGGAATAGTCGATTCCGTCTCGGCGGTATCCCGATGCACGGCATCCGACTGAGTTTCCTCCACGTACTCGGCTGCCGGAAACTCCGGCTCTGGTGCGGAAGCTCGATTGGAGTGCTGTGCTCCGTTACGGACATCGAACACCGTGGTCTTTGCCGAATCGTAGTCGACGTCCTCCACCTGACGGGAAGTTCCCGGGGCCTGTCGAGTCCTCCGTGGCCCTTCGTCCAAAAGATCGTAGAGGTTGCCGTCAGCATCCGAATCATCGTAAGGCGCCGGTTCGGACACTGCGCTTCGACTTTCCGAACCACGGCGGGGTACACGGTAAGCCGAGCGACCAGTCGTACGCGCCGCAGAACGACGCGAGTGCCTACTGCGGCTTGGGCGGCGCTCGATTAACTGAGTCGGCTGATCAAAATCCTCGTCGGCATAGTCGGTATCCGAATCCCAGTTCGCACGACGCTCCAGCATGTCATCGACATTGCCGTAAGGATCATCCGATTCCAGCTCATCGTCGGCACTCCGCGAAGACCATTCGGAGAAGTTGAGGTACTCCTTGCTGGCGTCGATGAGCTGGCGCACCGTTGCGCCAGAGAACACCAGTGCTCCGTAGAACACAATGCCCAGCAACAGAATCACGGCGACCCATGAGGTAAATCCAGCGGCTAGCGGAGAACCGATATACCCACCGATTGCGCCACCAGCAGCCCGCCGCCCCTGCCAATCTGCTGGCCTCCCTGAGCCAATATGCACAATTGCAAGTAGCCCCACCACAATCAGCGAAGCACCGGTGACGGTAGGCGTCAGACGCTCACGGCGCGGCGTAGCATCCAGCATCATCAATACGGAAATAACACCGAGTAGCACCGGAAGCACAAAAGCACCGATACCAATTAGCGTGCGAACTGCCGTTTCAATGAACTCCCCTACTGGCCCCGCGAGGTGAAACCACGTTGAGCCAGCGAGCACAATCGCCAATGCCAGCACGAGCAACGCCAGGCCGTCCTTCGAGCCCGGTTCGTCGGCCTCATCAATCTCGGCGTCGAGCTCGTCTACTGGTGTCGAAGCCGGTGTCGGCGGTTCAATTACATCGTCATAGCCGCTCGCAGCCTTACGACGCTTCCTGCGGGGCTTCGTCGAAAAATCGGCGTCACTTTCGCGCCGCGACATATTCTCCTCTTCATCTCGCTTATTTTTGCGACCGCCTACCCGACGGGCAAGACCGGCCACGCCGCGGGCAGTTTCCGACCAGGCACTAGCCAAGCTGTTGCCCACGAACGACATAGCACTAGGAGTGCGCTCAAATTCCTCCGTGGCATTGTGCACGGGGTATCGACGCGTGACATCTGTCTCCGCAGAGCGGGACGATGCACGACGATTGTCGGTTCTGGTTCGGCTGGTCGCAGACATGACCAATACCTTACAGCTAATACCGGATCGTTTTCACATTAGTCACACGCGTGTCATTGTTTAACAGCGAGGTCGAAGGGTCTACCCGGATTCGTCAGCGTCGCCTTAGATGCTGTTGCGCTTGATGCCCGATTCGTCGCCATCGATGGTGACGCGTACCTCATCACGGCCATAGAGCCACAGCACAAGCTCGCCGACGCTTCCACGCACAGTCACAACCGGGGCCCCCTTAGCGCTGTTATCAATTGGGGTCACCGCAACTCCGTCGTCACGCATTAGTACCACCGTCGATGTCGAACCGCGCAACATCATACGACCGGCAGTAGTGACGAGACGCCATAGGTCCGAATTCCCAGAAGGCGGTAGCTGACGAACGGTCCAACCTTCCTGTGCACGACGAACGTCCTCATGGTGGACGAAGTTCTCCGCAGCATTAACGTAGCGGTCCGCCCAATTCATTGGGTTCCACTTCGGAGCACCACTACCCCACTTCCCCACTACTTCTACGTAGGGCATTCGATTGACCTCGTCAGTCACGTCATCGAGACGATTCGACAGCGCTTTGACAAACATTCCGCCAGCGGCATCCAGACGGTTTTCACGAATGTAAAGATGGTTAGCAAGATCCCGGGTTGTCCATCCCTCGCACAACGTCGGTGCGTCCGGGCCGACGCTGAGCAATAGATTGGCTAGGTCTTCACGTTCCCGTTCAGCAAAAGTCATGGCTCCAGCCTAGACCAGGAACAAACAAGCCCGCATCCACACGGTTTTACGTGGATGCGGGCTCTTACGCTAAAAGACAATCTAGAAGCTTAGACGCTTTCGCGTGACTCCTTGATTTCCTCATCGCTAACCTCTTCGGCTGCCTCAGAGGACATCGGCACGATGGTCGGAACAATCATCGGGCTACGGCGCCACTTCTGGCTGATGACGCGCTCGGTGCGGCGGCGAACTTCCTGAGCCATGCGGTACGGGTTGTTTTCGCCACTGCCCGCCAGGTCAAAGAGGGTATCGTCAACGACCTGCTCGACGGTTTCGAGTACTTCCTTCGCGTCGTCGGAGTAACCGCGAGCCTGAGCCCTCGGCTTCTCCAACGGACGACCAGTGCGGTTATCGATGACGGCAGTGACGGTGATGAGACCACCTTCACGCATTTCAGCACGATCTGCCAGCACGTCAGCATCAACGTCGCCCATGGTGACGCCGTCGACGTAGAGGTTACCAATCGGAACCTGGCCAACAACGCGAGCACGACCGTCAACGAGGTCAACAACTACACCGTTCTGAGCAAGGACGACGTTCTCTGGCTTCACGCCAGTGGACACAGCCAGTTCCTTGTTGGCACGAATGTGGCGCCACTCACCGTGAATTGGCATGACATTCGACGGACGGGCTGCGTTGTAGAGGAACAGCAGCTCGCCGGCAAACCCGTGACCAGAGGTGTGAACCTTGGCGTCCTTACCGGTGACAACCGTCGCGCCAATCTGGGCCAGCATATTAATTACGCCAAAGACTGCTTCTTCGTTACCGGGCACCAGCGAGGAGCTGAGGATAATCAGGTCGCCATCACGAACGGTGATCTGACGGTGCTCACGGCGGGCCATGCGAGACAGCGCAGCCATCGGCTCACCCTGCGTACCGGTGGTCACCAGCACGACCTTGTGCGGAGCCATGCGGGCAGCCTCGTTCATCTCCACGATGGTGTTCTCAGGCGCGGTCAGCAGACCCAACTCCTGCGCGATACGCATGTTGCGAATCATGGAGCGGCCGTTGAACGCGACTTTTCGCCCAGCCTTGACAGCTGCATCGATGACAGCCTGAACGCGGTAGACATTCGACGCGAAAGCCGCAACGATAACGCGCTGCTTTGCGTCCATAATCAGACGACGCAGGGTCGGAGCCAACTCCGCCTCGGAACCGGAGAAGCCCGGGATGGTGGCGTTGGTGGACTCACAGAGGAACAGGTCAATGCCCTCGTCACCGTAGCGACTGAGCGCCGGCAGATCAGTCGGCTTTCCGTCCGGCGGAGTCTGGTCCATCTTCACGTCACCGGTGTGCACCACCATGCCCGCACCAGTCTTAATGACGATGCCGAGACACTCTGGGATGGAGTGGTTGACGTTGAAGAAACGCAGATCGAACGGGCCACGCTGAATATGGCTGGTGTCGTTGACCTCGATAACCTTCGGACGCTGACGGTGCTCCTGTGTCTTGGCCTGAATGAGCGCCAGAGTGAAACGAGAAGCAATAATCGGAATGTCCGCGCGCTGCTTCAACAGCCACGGGATAGCACCGATGTGGTCCTCGTGCCCGTGGGTGACCACGAGAGCTTCCACGCGATCCCACTTGTCCTCCATGTAGGAGAAGTCCGGCAGAATCAAGTCAACACCCGGCTCATCCGAACTCGGGAACAACACACCACAGTCGACGATAATCAGGCGGTTCTTGTACTCCAGCACAGTCATGTTGCGACCGATTTCGGAGATACCGCCGAGGGCAACCACGCGCAGGCCGTCCTTTGGAGCCTTTGGCGGTGCGGGCAGACGCTGAGTCAGGTCTGCACCCTGCATCGACTGGACGACATTACGACGGTTGCCGCCGCGTCCACCACGGCCACCGCGAGAATTATTTCCACGGTTGCCGCCGCGTCCGCCCCGGCCACCACGGGAACCACGGTTAGACGAGTTGG
This sequence comes from Corynebacterium vitaeruminis, assembly GCF_001054325.1. GTDB lineage: Bacteria > Actinomycetota > Actinomycetes > Mycobacteriales > Mycobacteriaceae > Corynebacterium > Corynebacterium vitaeruminis_A. The sequence continues at coordinate 80,358 of NZ_JVVM01000002.1, forward strand.
ACGAACCCTGGGATTTCTTACCGGAACCAGAGTTCTTTCGCTCTCCGGAACGGCCCGAGCGCTCAGAACGCGGCGAGGACTTCGAGCTATTAGAATTAGCCCCGCCCTTGTCGGAGGACTTAGATGCAGAGTTGCTGGACTGCTCTGCTGCTGCCACGTCGGACTCAGAAGGCGGACCTGCCTTGCGAGTTACCTTGCGGGCGCGATTGCGTCCTTCAGCCACTACAGAACACCTACCTTCCGCATAGCTGCTTCAAGCACCTCAAGTTGCTGGTCATTTGCTGCAATTTGCGGCAAGCGCGGATCTCCTATCTCAATGCCCTGCAGACGCAGAGCGGATTTAGCAAAACTTACACCGCCAAGCGCAGCCTGAGCTGCAAACAGCGGAGTCATCTTCGCGTGGGCCGCCTGAGCACCAGCCAAGTCCCCCTTGTCAAAGCAAGAGCGCACCTCGGCCAGCAGCTGCGGGGCTGCATGTCCAATAACGGAAATGAAACCGGTGGCGCCAATCGACAGCCACGGCAGGTTCAGTACGTCGTCACCGGAGTACCACGCCAAATCAGTATTAGCGATAATGCCGGCGGCAGCTCCCAAATCACCCTTGGCGTCCTTCACAGCCTGGATGCGCGGATGTTCCGCCAGCCGGTAAATGGTATCAACTTCAATCGGAATAACCGAACGCGGCGGGATATCGTACAGACACACCGGCGCCTCAGTCGCGTCAGCCACCGCCGTAAAGTGGCGGTACAAACCCTCCTGGGAAGGCTTGGAGTAATACGGCGTGACGACGAGCAGCGAATCCGCGCCCGCCTCCACGGAAGCCTTTGCCAGCTCAATGGAACCGGCCGTGTCATTAGTGCCAGCACCGGCCATGAGCTTGACCTTGTCACCCAACTCTGCGCGGACAGCACGGAGAAGTTCGAGCTTTTCTTCCGTGGTCGTAGTCGGCGACTCACCTGTCGTGCCGGCCAGAATGAGGGCATCGCAGCCACCGTCTACCAGATGGCCGGCAAGTCGGACACCTGCCTCGACGTCGAGGTTTCCCTCCTTATCAAAAGGGGTCACCATAGCTACGGCGACAGTGCCGAAAATGTCAGCACCGCGTGTTGACGCAATTCCTGTGCTCATTGTTGACTACCTTTTCTTAAAAAATTTCAATCGGCTATATCTTCACACTGTACGTGCGATTACCCTTCGAAGGCGTAAGGACTCGATGCGACGACCGATCCATCCCTCAGGGTGTTAATCTCAAAATCCCCAAAAGCAACTGGTGCGCAGCGCTGCAGCTCCCGCAGACAAGCCACGGCCAATTCTCGAATTTCAGCATCGGCATGCTCTGTAGCCCGCATCGAAATGAAGTGGCGCCAAGAGCGGAAATTACCAGTAACCACGATTCGAGTTTCGGTGGCGTTAGGCAGAACCGCCCGGGCCGCCTGACGTGCTTGCTTCCGCCGCAAGATGGCATTGGGTTCGTCTGCCCACTTCTCTTCCAGTGCGTCTAATAGCTCACCATAGGCGAAACGGGACTGATCGACGGCACTTTCAAAAACTCGCAATAGCTCCGGGTCCTCCGCTATTGCAGGCGGCACCACGACATTGTTTGAGCTGGCCGGCACAAACCGCTGCGACAACTGCGAAAAGGAAAAATGACGATGCCGTGTGAGTTCGTGTGCACACGAGCGGGATAGACCGCGGACATAGATGCTTGCACTGGCGTGCTCAAACAATGAGGTGTGCCCCACCTCGAGCACATGCCGCAAGTAGCCCCTGTTCGTCGCAGTCCGAGGATTGGGCTTGTCCCACGTTTCATAACAAGCTCTTCCGGAGAACTCAATCAATGCCTCCCCACCATCGGCATCGGTATCAAAGTCGATATCCTCAGGTGGGAAGAAATTAGTCGCTGCAATCAGCTGCGCCTTGAGAGTGACGTTTTCAGACATTTTCAACTAACCCCTGGACGTTACAGTCCCAGGAACGGCTCCAGCCCCACAGTCAGACCCGGGAAATCCTCAATCTTGCGCACACCCAACAGCACACCCGGCACGAAACTGGTGCGCGAGTAAGAGTCCTGCTTAATAGTCAGCGACTGTCCTTCGGCACCGAAGATAACAGTCTCGTGTGCCACCGAACCGGTCATGCGCACCGCGTGCACCGGAATGCCCTCAACATCGGCACCGCGAGCACCATCCAGAGTCTGCTCAGTGGCATCTGGCTGTTCCCCCATGCCGGCTTCTTTGCGCGCACGCGCTATTGCCTCAGCGGTGTGGATAGCGGTGCCGGAGGGAGCATCCTTCTTAAACGGGTGGTGCATTTCGATGACTTCAGCGGAATCGAAGTACGGAGCGGCCAGCTCTGCCATCTTCATGGTCAAAACAGCGGAGATTGCGAAGTTCGGTGCAATGAGAACATTCGCATCACCGTCGGCGTCGTCAAGCCAACGCTGCACCTGCTCGAGGCGCTCCTTAGTAAAGCCCGTGGTACCCACGACGGCGTTGATGCCATTTTTAATGCAGAACTCAAGATTGCCCATCACGGAATCAGGCTGAGTAAAATCAACGATGGTTTGGACACCAGCGGTGACAAGCTCATTCAGGTCATCGCCAAAATCAAGCCCCGCTGCCAGCTCCAAATCGTCGGCGGCTTCAACTGCCTCGCAAATGGTGGATCCTACCTTGCCCTTAGCGCCGAGTACGCCGACCTTGATGTTGCTCACAGCTCTCTTGTCCTTTCCCAACGGGTTTATCTTCTTCCCTTACCTTAGAATGTGTTGGGCATCTTGTGTGCCAATGCCCCCGTCGGCTTTGCCGTTTTATCGGCTTTCGACGGGGATTTTCTTGCGCAAAACCGCATTATCTTCGAAAATCAATTATTTCAATAACGCTATCTAGAAAGAGGCTTCTCTTGGTTTCTGAATCTGAAGATTCCGAATTCAGCCCAAGCTCGGAAGCACCACAGGCCAAAGCGCCGAAAAACGCTTACATGGCCATTTACGTGCTACTAGCTGCGGCTTTTATGGCCATCTTGAATGAGACGGTCATGAGCGTCGCAATTCCCGTCGTCAAGGCGGATCTTAACATCAGCGCAGCTACCGCAGGCTGGCTGACGACATCGTTCCTGCTAACCATGGCCGTCGTCATTCCAATCACCGGTTTCCTTATTGCCTCAGTGCGCTTTCGCACTCTTTTCGCGGTCAGTCAGGGCCTGTTCGTCGTCGGCACTCTCATCGGTGCCTTCGCGCCAAACTTTGCAATCGTGCTTCTCGCACGCACTGTGCAAGCTTCCGGCACCGCAGTGCTGCTGCCGCTGCTGATGACCACGGTGCTCAACGTAGTACCGGAGCATGAGCGCGGCCGCATGATGGGACGAATGAGTGTAGTCATCGCTGTCGCACCTGCTATCGGTCCGACCGTCTCCGGTTTAATTCTGGAGATTGCAAACAACAATTGGCATGCGCTTTTCGACACGATGCTGCCGCTCGGGCTGATTGTGCTGGTGGTCGGTGTCATCCTCGTTCCCAACATTGAAGAGAGCTCCTCGAAGCCCATCGATGTCCTCTCGGTGTTCCTCAGCGCCGGCGCATTCGGTCCGCTGGTGTACGCGCTGAGCCGGGTAGGCGCAGAGTTTTCGCTTATCGACGGAATCCTTGGTGCAGTCGGAATCGTGCTCTTGGTGTTCTTCATCATGCGCCAGCGCCGCTTGGCACCGCGCAACCGAGCTCTGCTGGATCTTCGGACCTTCCGCACAAAGAGCTTCAGGCTGTCGACAATCATTCTGACAATCGGCTTCATGCTGATGTTCGGTGTGATTATCCTTTTGCCGCTCTACCTCAACCTGCGCGGTGTAGACGTCAAGACCATTGGCCTGATTGTGATGCCCGGCCCGCTGATTATGGGTCTTATGGGACCGGCTGTCGGCCGCCTCTTCGACAGCTATGGCCCCCGCCCACTGGCGATTCCCGGCTCCATTGTCCTCGCCCTCGGCCTTTTCGGGCTCGGCTTCATCTCGGCGTCCACTCCGCTGTGGTGGATTGTCGCCTGCCACATCGTCTTTGAGATCGGTCTGGGCCTGCTGTTTACTCCACTGTTCACTTTCGGTCTCGGGGAGCTCCCCAAGAATCTCTACCCGGATGGCTCAGCGATTATGAACACGCTGCAGCAGGTTGCAGGTGCCGTCGGTACTGCACTGTTTGTCGCACTGTCGGCTGTTATCGCCGCTGGTCTTTCCGGTGCTGGTGCAGCAGCTCCTGCAACCGACGACATTATTCGTGGCTATGGCATTGCGATGTTTACCGCCGCAGGTCTTGGTGTGGTGCTAATCTTCCTGACCACGCTGCTCAAGCCGCAGCGGAAGAAGTTCGCATTGCAGTAGCCCCCCTCCCGAGACCGGGAGTAATACCGCCTAGACTAGTCGGCTTGCTCCCGGCCCCGGGTTGGCAACGAGGAATTCCGGTTCCGGCATTCCTCGGTCACGGAAAGCCGACGCAACTGCATTCGCTGCCGCACTGACGCGGTCGTGTGGCAGCAGCGCAATGGCGCTGCCCCCAAAGCCACCGCCAGTCATTCGGGCACCAAGCGCGCCCTGCTCTAGCGCTACGTCTACTGCCACATCCAGCTCAGGACAGGAAACTTCGTAGTCATCCTTCAGCGAAAGATGGCTTGCCACCATCAAAGTGCCAAAGGCATCGAAGTCGCCCTCGGAGAGCTTCTCAATAGCCTGCGCTGTCCGATCGGTTTCGGTAACAACGTGACGAACTCTGCGCGCCACCGTATCCACCCACTGATCTTCATCAGTGCCTGCAGGAATGTTGTCCTTCGCCCAATCGATAGCAGCACCGACGGCATCATCCACCTCACGGAAGTTCGGTACCCCAAGGCCGCTTGTCACAGCATCGATAATTCCTCGACGCGTCGCATACTGCCCATCTGAGAGACTGTGTCGCACGTTGGTGTTGATCACCAAAATTTCGAGGTCCTTGTCTGCGAAGGCAGCCTTTACAAGCTGGTCCGAATACTTCGCAAAGTCAATGGCCAGCGCGTGGTTTTCCTTGCCCTTGATGGAAATTCGCTGATCCAGACCGCCGGTAGAGGCACCAACCACCTCATTTTCTGCGCGGATGGCCGCCTCAATGATTCCCTGCTGCTCCTCCTCGTTGGCTGCGCGACCATGCACGAGCTCGAAGGCTGCAACGCCGACGGAACATTCCAATGCGGCAGAGCTGGACAGCCCAGAGCCGATTGGAACGTCCGAGGAAATTGCAATGTTAAAGCTTGGGCAATCCGCAGGCAGCAGCCCCGCCTCGCGCATCGCCCAGATGGTGCCGACTGCGTAGCCCGTCCAATTTGCAGGTGAGCTAGGTCCAACATCGGACATTGCGATGGCAACAGGTTCGTCATCTTCTGCTGCATCGTCCTTTGTCATCAGGTCCGAGACGACTCGCACTGTCCACGGGCTGCTATCCGTATGAGCACTCACCGCTGCAAAAGTATTCTGTGTCAGCGCGAACGGCAGGCAGATACCGTCGGCGTAATCGACGTGCTCACCAATCAGGTTCACCCTGCCAGGAGCTGCAAAAACGCCCTGCGGCTGCGTACCGAAACTGTGGCGGAACTGTTCTGTTACATCGGATACTGCCTGCTTATGGGTACGAGTAGGCAGCCAGCGAGTCTGGCCGACTTCCCGGAAGCGGTCAGCGATTGCCTCTGGTGTTGTATCCGAGATCCAGGCTCCCTGCCCGGACTCTGAACCGGCGAGGAACTTCATGCGTCCGGCAGAGCGCATCATGGAATAGAGCTGCAGGTGGAAGCGCCCGAACTGATGGTCTTCGCCTACCGGAGCTTGGTTCCAGGCTGCGATGTACGGCGTTTTGTCGATGCCGGGGAAGAATCGATCGATACGTCGCAGCAGGTCAAGATACATTGCTGCCAGTTCGTCCTTTTCCGCATCGGTCAGCTCCTGGAAGTCACCGACAGCGCGATTTGCCATCAGCATGACTTCGACTGGCCACTTAGCTGCAGCTGGCACGAAGGCAGTGAAGTACTTCCCTTCTGCGATGATGCGTCGGCCCGAGGCCTTTTCAGCCGCCAGGACATCATCAAAAAGGTCGCGGCCGATGGTTTCAAAGTGAGCCTTCGCGCGTGCAGCGATGGCCGCCGCACGAGATGGCAGATAGGGGTAGGAGTAAATCTGCCCATGGGGATGCTGCAGTGTTACCCCAATTTCCTTGCCCCTGTTTTCAAAGGGGAACACCAACCGCACGCCGTCAATCTTGCTGAGTTCCGCCGTGCGGTGCGCCCACGCTTCGATAACGGTGCGCGCACGTGTGAAGGTCAGATCGCGGAAGGAGTCGGAAACATTCGGCGTGAAACACACAACTTCGCACCGAGCCAAGGCTGGCTTCCGAGGGAATATCTCGGCGCCGTCGACAGTCTGAACAAAGTCATCCGGAACTTCCATGTGCATCGACAGCGATGGGAAGCGGTTTTCAAACACCACCACGTCGTAATCGCTGGCAGGCACCTCTGTGGGAAGCTGACCCGGCAGCGTCGGCGCCAATGGGTTCTCACCGGCAGGGGGCATAAAGGTGCGGTTCATACGATGTGCCGCGTAGCAGTACCAATCACCCGTCAGCGGATCTTGGCGCAGCTCTGACTCCGTAATCGCCTTTGGCAGATCACGTTCGTCCGTCAACTTTCGAGTCTTTGTGCCCGAGACATAGTCCGGCTCATCGTCGAAGTAGATTAACTCGCGGCCGTCGGCAAGCGTGGTGCGCGTTACCGAAAAAGCGTGAGAGTGCGGGGTGTCGGTTGTCACTTTCTCCTCCTTATGATTCTTCGACAACCGTTGGGCGCAGTTTCGCCCAGACAAAGAAAACGATTGCAAAGACGACCAGTGCTACTCCGCTGTACAGGTTATACATCGGTTCTTTGGCAACGTTGGTCTCTGGGTTTACTCCGGGATCGAGGAACAGCCACGACAGCAGCAAAATGATGCCGTAGAGACCAATCAGAGCCCCGATGACGTTGCGAATGTCAAAGGCGCCTGCCTTCTTTTTACCGGTGCTGGCAGTCGCTTTTACAGTTGAATTGTTTTGTGTGCGCGACATGATCTCTCACTAGCTCCTATGCGAAAACGATGTTGAGAACTACGACCATCACCAGGCACAAGATACCCAGCGGAACAGTTCGCTGTAGCAGTGGCAGCTCCGCCTCGGCAGCGTCTGTGAGGTTGGCCTTTGGGGTGACGGACTTGACGAAGCCCACCAGCTCCTCATCGGGTTTCGGCGTTGTCATGAGGGAAACGACCACGGCAACCACGATATCGACGACGAATGCCACGGAGGCGGCGACGAAGGCAGTGCCCTGCCCCGGCAGGTCAAAGATGGTTGCGCTTGCCGACGTGAACTCGGAGATGTACCAGTACAAAATCGCGGCACCCGTGCCTGCGAGCAGAGACGACCAACCTGCCGCCGGTGTCATGCGCTTCCAGAACATGCCGATGAGGAAGGTGGCGAACAGCGGTGCGTTGAAGAAGCCGAATAGCGTCTGCAGGTAGTCCATGACGTTGCCGAAATTATCGGCAATCAGTGCAGTGAACACTGCGATGATGGTGGCGCCAACGGTAGCGATACGGCCGACCTTGAGGTAGTAGTCATCATCTCGATCTTTGACGACGTAGGTCTGCCAAATGTCGTAGCTAAAGACTGTATTGAACGCGGAGATGTTCGCTGCCATACCTGCCATGAAGGCTGCTAGTAGACCGGCGATTGCGATGCCCAGCAGACCGTTGGGTAGCAAATCTCTCATTAGGTAGAGAATTGCGTCGTTAGGCTTGGCGGTCTGATCCATGATTGGTGCGACGGTGGCGCCGGCGATCATGCCCGGCAGCACGACGATGAACGGGATGAACATCTTCGGGAAAGCACCGATGATTGGAGTCTTGCGGGCGGCCGACAGTGAGTCGGCGGCCATGGAGCGCTGAACTTCCACGAAGTTGGTTGTCCAGTAGCCAAACGACAGCACGAAGCCGAGGCCAAAGACCAGTCCGATGACGGAAATCATGGGGTTATCAAAACCGGAAATATCCGTGCCCGGCCAAGTGTGGAAGTGCGATTCAGTGGCAACTTTTTCCTTCAGCCCGGACCATCCGCCGACGCTGTGCAGGCCGATCAGAGTCAGTGGCAACAGAGCTGCGACAATCACGAAGAACTGAAGTACCTCGTTGTAGATTGCCGCGGACAGTCCGCCCAGCGTGATGTAGGACAGCACGATGACTGCGGCGACTACCAACGTCAGCCACAGCGGCCAGCCGAGTAGCGCATTGACCACTTTGGCCAGAAGCAGAAGGTTAATGCCTGCAATCAGCAGCTGCGCGATAGCGAAAGAGATTGCATTGACCAGGTGTGCACCGGGACCAAAACGACGCAGCATGAACTCCGGAACTGAGCGAACCTTGGAGCCATAGTAGAAGGGCATCATGACAATGCCCAGGAACACCATGGCTGGGACGGCACCAATCCAGAAGTAGTGCATGGTCTGGAAACCGTATTGCACACCATTTGCGGACATGCCGACGATTTCCACGGCACCGAGATTGGCTGAGATGAACGCCAACCCCGTCACCCAAGCCGGCAGTGAGCGCCCCGAGAGGAAAAAGTCAATGGAGCTGGACACTTTGGCTCGTGCAGCCCAGCCAATACCGAGGACGAATAGGAAGTACAGAGCAACGATGGAGTAATCCACCCATGTCGCGTCGAGTCTTAAGGCTGATTGCGCCACTATCACGACGGCCTCCTTGCGGTTAGGCGGTTGATACGTATTCAGAAAATGCACGAATAGGGATTTCCCTTATTTCGGCATCTGATATGGCGCACGTCCAACAATGGCCGTGAAAGTGGCTAGACCTACCGCAAACTGTAGGGGCAGATCGCCACTACCCTGCACAAAAGGAAGACCTATTCTTTTACATTCGTCCCTAGTGTATTTTTCTTTCTTAATTCAAGGTGAATTAATTAAGAAGGTTTTAACCCGATTGAGGGGGCTGGACTGTTCTGCGCTGGGAAAACTATTTTCCGCCCGTCTCCGCGCGCAGTCCCATGGCAAGAGTTGTTGTCTCTCCAGCCTGAACCCGCAGCAAACCGGTACCGGAGCGGAGCGCATCCGGCGGACATGTCATTGGTTCCACCGCGATCGCATTCCCGTGCCCAGGAAATCCTTCTCGTCGTCCAGCGTCGGCAACATAGACCTGGAAGAACCGGAATTCATCATCGGCCCAGAGCACAGCACCCTTGCCATTTGGTCCAATCAAATGCGCTTCACGACGGCGCGGTGAGCCACTCTCGGCTGTTTCCTCGGCAGCAAAGAAGCAGTGATCCAGCCACAGTCCATCCAGAGATAATCCCTCTCGAATGCTTGGAACCACTGCCTCCGCTGGCACCGCTGGACCGGCGGGCAAGTTTCGAATTGGCTCCAGTGGCAGGTTTTTATCAACGGGCAACCGCAGTGTGCAACTACCGAAATCAGCGCCCAAAGCGCTTAAGTAAGGATGCCAGCCCAGACCAAACGGGCACTCCCTATCGCTGCGATTATGCACTGTGAACTCTGCCGATAGGCCATCTGCAGCCGTGACTTGCCAACGCACGGTCATACCGAGTTCCCAAGGCCAACCCGGCTGTGGCTCAACTTCCACTCCCAAGGTGACGCTACTGTCATCAGAATCGACCACGGACCAAACGCGATCTGCAACAAACCCGTGAATAGCATTCGCCCGAGACGGCTCCGAGATATCTAGCCGGTGGACTTCCCCACCAAAGATAAATACTCCGTCAGCGACCCTATTCGGCCACGGAGCCAGGAGCGTACCTGCGGACAACGGTGGATTGAATCCCTTGGGATAGTCTGTCAGCAGTGGCAGGCCACAGTACTCCAGTGATCTCGGGCCACCACCGAACTGGGAAATACTTGCGACATAGTCACCGGCGACAATGTCGATGAATTCATGATCGTGCGCGACAAGTCGCATGCGCAAATCACCTTCCACGTGGATTCGAAAATTAATCCCTTCGAAACCCGAGATTAACCCAAAACAAAAGCGCGGTTAGGTCAATTTGTGACCTAACCGCGCCATCGCTACTCGCGTTGTCGGAGGCTACATACAGCACATCCTCCGTCGCCAAGCTTTAGTCGTCCTCGACCGGAACCAGCGAGATCTTGCCGCGGTTGTCGATGTCAGCGATTTCGACCTGAATCTTGTCGCCGACGTTGATGACATCCTCGACCTTCTCGATGCGCTTGTCGCCACCGAGCTTCGAGATGTGGATCAGACCGTCACGGCCCGGAGTCAGGGAGACGAAAGCACCGAAGGCGACAGTCTTCACAACAGTGCCCAGGTAGCGCTCGCCGACCTTCGGTAGCTGCGGGTTAGCAATCGCGTTGATCTGCTCGATTGCAGCGTCCGCGGCCTTACCGGAAGTTGCCGATACAAACACGGTGCCGTCGTCCTCGATGGAGATGTCAGCGCCAGTTTCCTCGGTGATGCCGTTGATGGTCTTGCCCTTCGGGCCGATGACCTCACCAATCTTCGAAGCCGGAACCTTGACGGTAGTGATCTTCGGAGCGAGGCTGCTCATCTCATCCGGGGATTCGATGACCTCAGCCATGGTAGAGAGGATGGCCAGACGTGCATCACGAGCCTGCGACAGGGCATCGGCCAGAACCTTCGACGGAATACCGTCGAGCTTGGTGTCCAGCTGCAGTGCGGTAATGAAGTCCGCAGTACCAGCGACCTTGAAGTCCATGTCACCGAAAGCGTCTTCAGCACCGAGGATATCGGTCAGCGCGACGAAGCGGTTCTCACCGTCAACCTCGCCGGAAACCAGACCCATGGCGATACCGGCAACCGGAGCCTTCAGCGGCACACCGGCGTTGTACAGCGACAGAGTCGAAGCACAGACCGAACCCATAGAGGTCGAACCATTGGATCCAAGCGCCTCGGAGACCTGGCGAATGGTGTACGGGAACTCCTCACGGGACGGCACGACCGGCAGCAGAGCGCGCTCAGCCAGTGCCCCGTGGCCAATCTCGCGGCGCTTCGGAGAGCCAACACGACCGGTCTCGCCGGTGGAGTACGGCGGGAAGTTGTAGTGGTGGATGTAGCGCTTGGAAGTAACCGGGGTCAGCGAGTCAATCTGCTGTTCCATCTTCAGCATGTCCAAAGTGGTGACACCCAGAATCTGGGTTTCACCGCGCTCGAAAAGCGAGGAACCGTGCGCGCGCGGAACCAGGCCGACCTCAACGCCCAGGTCACGGATGTCAGTGACACCGCGACCGTCAATACGGAAGCCCTCGGCCAGAATCTTCTCACGAACAATCTGCTTCATCACTGCGTTATATGCAGCGCGAATCTGCTTGGAAGCAGCCTGCTCATCGACATCGTCAGAGACGAAACGCTCCAGCAGCTGCCCCTCGACGTCCTCCATGTACTCGTTGGTGGCGTCGTCTCGATCCTGCTTACCCGGAATGGTGAGCAGCTTGGCCAGCTTCTTAGCGGACTTCTTCTCGACTGCATCGAAGATTTCATCGCTGTACGCCGGGAACAGCGGGAACTCCTGCGTTTCCTTCGCTGCGCGCTCAGCCAGACCCTTCTGTGCCTCACACAGAACCTTGATGTGCGGCTTTGCGGCCTCGAGACCAGCGGCGACGATGTCCTCGGTCGGGGCCGGTGCACCGTCAGCAATACGCTTGACGACGGTCTCCCCTGCTCCGGCCTCCACCATCATGATGGCGACATCTTCGACGTTCTTGCCACGGCGCTTGCGGGTGACAATACGACCAGCGACGACCATCTCGAACAGAGCCTGCTCGTGCTGCTCCTCGGTCGGGAAAGCGACCCATGCGCCCTCCGGATGCTTATCATCGGCGACAAGCGCAATGCGGACTCCACCGACGGCGCCGGAAACCGGCAGCCCGGAAAGCTGAGTTGCAGCTGATGCGCCATTGATTGCGACGACGTCGTAGCGGTCCTTCGGATCCCAGGACATAACGGTGACGACAACCTGTACCTCGTTGCGCAGGCCCTTGACGAAGGTCGGGCGCAGCGGACGGTCAATCAGACGACATGCCAGGATGGCGTCGGTGGATGGGCGGCCTTCACGGCGGAAGAACGAACCCGGAATCTTGCCCGCAGCGTACATACGCTCTTCTACGTCAACGGTCAGCGGGAAGAAGTCAAAGCCCTCGCGGGGCTGGTTAGAAGCGGTGACGGTGGACAGGAGCATGGTCTCCTCGTCCAAGTAAGTGGTCACCGAACCATCGGCCTGACGAGCCAGCTGGCCCGTTTCAAAGCGGATGGTGCGGGTGCCGAAATCACCATTGTCGATGGTGGCAACGGCCTCGGTAATACCGAAATCCTCATCAAAGAAAAATTCAACAGCCTTGCTGTTGGCCATAGGTTTCTTACTCCTAGAAATAGCGGCGATCATCGATGTCGCCTGAAAAGATCGAATGAACTTCGTTTGCGTCACGCATTCTACCAGCTAACGCGGAAAGTTCTCGTATTGGACGGATCGGAGATCTCTCACTGCCATCTGGGTTCTTGCACCTACGCGGGGTTCTAGGAGTTTGCGGAGCGGGGGCACTTATCGATGACTTCTCTTCACTCATCGATGGATTACCGTGTCTTATCGAAGGTGCCCCGGCACTTATGCGCACGCTGTCAATCAGCCCCTCCACATGTCGATGAGGTATTCACTTGTGGCCACGCTACAGCCCATCGATGAGTGAATACCACAACGACAAGTGACCAAAAAGACCCGCCGTGAGCTTCCATCCAATGGAAACCCAAACGGCGGGTCTAAAAGCTTAAAAGCCTTGAATTAACAGAGCAACTTACACCAATGAAGCTCTGACAAACAGGACCTTAAGGGAAATCTTAGCGACGCAGGCCCAGGCGCTCGATCAGCTTACGGTAGCGCTCAACGTCGTTGTCCTGCAGGTACTGCAGCAGACCCTTGCGGCGACCGACCAGCAGCAGCAGACCACGACGGGAGTGGTGATCGTGCTTGTGGAACTTCAGGTGCTCGGTCAGCTGACGAATACGAGCGGTCAGCAGTGCAACCTGAGCCTCCGGGGAACCGGTATCGGTCTCGTGCAGACCGAATTCCTTGAGAATCTCTGCCTTTTCTGCAGTATTCAAAGCCATGTAAATCTAACTCCTTGAATCAAATTATGGTCGTTGTTTCAGTCCACATTCTCGGCTTTCTCGGAACCAAACAGCATTTGGCAGCTAATTCCTCGCAACTGCTTGTGGACCGCAGTCACAGCCGACGGGAAACTTTACCAGCTATTCCGCTTTAGCCAAAATGGCCTTGGTGTCAGTGACGTCCTGGTTCATTCGGTCAATGAGTTCTTCGACCGAGTCGAACTTCTCCATTCCGCGAATACGGTGGACAAACTCTATCTGTCCGGCAGTGCCGTAGAGGTCCGCATGGCGGTCAATAACGTAGGCCTCTACCGTGCGGTCAGTGTCCCCAAAGGTCACATTGGTGCCCACTGACACCGCTGCTGGGTAGCGAACCCCGAACTCGATATCGCCTTCCTCATCCGCCTCGGGTCGTGCCTGCGTCGGCTGAGCTGTAAACCACGCTGCGTAGACACCATCGGCTGGGATTGCCAAGCCTTCTGCGAAGTCAATGTTGGCTGTTGGAAAGCCGAGCTGTGCCCCACCGCGCCCCTGGCCTGGAATGACATCGCCATCGACACGGTAGAAGTACCCAAGACACGTGGCGGCCGCGGACACCGCACCGTCGGCAAGCAAACCGCGAATACGCGTCGAAGAGACACGCTCCGTAGAGTCCTCGGCGGTGACATCAAGGAGATCGACGATAGTGACGTCCACCCCACACTCACGGCCGTGCCCCGGCATAGTCTCGGCAGTACCTGCGGCCTTTTTCCCATAGGTGAAGTTCTGGCCGACGAAAACGGCCTGCGCGTTCAGCTTGTCGCGGACAACGGTGCGGACAAAGTCCTCAGCGGGGATGCTGGAGAAGTTCTTGTCGAAAGGCACGACGAGCATGGCATCGATTCCCTCCGCCTCTGCCAGTTCGGCACGACGGGAAACAGTGGACAGTGCTGGCGGCACCTTATCCGGGGCAAACAGCGCTACCGGGTTAGGGTCAAAGGTCATCAGCAGCGATTTCACGCCACGAGCGCGAGCGTCTCTGACCGCAGCAGCAATCAGACGCTTATGACCGAGGTGAATTCCATCGAAAACCCCAATGGTTACGACCGTGTCGCCCAGGTCTGCGGGTGCATTGTCCAAGCCATACCAAATCTCCACAAAGAGCCAGTGTAACTGGTCGCCGTTTAACACACCGCATATAGTGCAACATAGGATTGCGTCTATGACCGACTTCGATCCAATTGCAGACGCCGGCATTGTCATCGTGGACAAGCCCCAAGGCTGGACAAGCCATGATGTAGTGGGCAAACTCCGTCGAATTTTCCGCACTAAGAAGGTCGGCCACTCTGGCACCCTCGATCCGATGGCCACCGGCGTTCTCGTCCTCGGCATCGGCCGTGGCACCCGTTTCCTGCCGCATGTGCACGCCGACACGAAGTCCTACCAAGCGACGATTCGTCTCGGCGCTGCCACGCTTACCGACGATGCCGAGGGCGAATTGCTTTCCGAATCCTCAGCGGCAGCAGTGACCGATGAAATGATTCGGGAGAAAGTTGCTGACTTCACCGGCTCAATTATGCAGAAACCGGCTGCGGTATCCGCGGTGAAGATCGACGGTGTCCGCGCCTACGAACGTATTCGCCGGGGCGAGAAGGTCGATATCCCCGCTCGTCCGGTGACAATCACCCGCTATGAAGTTTTGGACATCCGCCACGACTCCAATCCTGTTCGTCCCGGTGAATGCATCGACATCGATGTGGAGGTCGACTGCTCTGCTGGTACATTCATCCGCGCGTTGGCTCGTGACTTGGGGGAGGCACTGGGAGTCGGTGGGCATCTCACCGCGCTACGGCGTACTGCTGCAGGCGTTTTCACCATTGACGAGGCATTGACTATCGACGAGCTCACGGCCAAAGCCGAACAGTTTGACGCTGCGCACCCGGAACTTGCGGAGATGCGTCGCCCCAGCCCGGAGCGTGCCGCTGCGTTGCTACCGATGAGTCTGGACGAAGCCTGCCTGCGTTGCTTCGATACCCGCGAAATTACTGAACAGCAGGCGGCTGATTTGGCGCAGGGCAAGTGGTTGGAGCCGATCGGAAAGTCGGGGATCTACGCGGCGGTGTCACCAGCCGGAAAGGTTCCGGCACTGCTCACAGAATCTGGCAAGCGAGCCAAAACGGTCTTCGTGGTGCGCCCGGCCACGCTGTAAGAGTTAATCCGTCAGCGGCAACGCCACGTGCCGCTTAAGCCTGCTCGAGCCACACCGCCGTGATAACAACTCCGGCACCGCGGACCCAGAAGCCCAATACGCCGCGGAAACACTCGGGCACCTCACGATGAAACGCCAGCGCCAAAGGTCCGCCCGTCACTCCCCGCGAAAAACCCCATCTGGTTAATGGCTTCTTCCCCAGCTGCACGGAGACCTCATCAAAATCGAGCCACTGACCGACTATCGGCTCCCAGAGCTTGTACATCGATTCCTTGGCGCTAAATTGCACCAGCGGGTCAAGGCGAGCCTCGTCAGCGCGCAAGACGGAATCAATGATTCCTAACTCTAGAGTCTGCTCAACTTCCACATCGATACCAAGCCCCTGCAGCTGTTCATCGTGCGCGGCCACTGCTGCGACAGCCTTGTCGCAGTGACTAATTGATCCGACAACTCCTCGCGGCCACAGGGGCGCGCCACTGGGTGATGCAGCAATCCCGTCTGGGGCAGACTCTCCTAGTCTCTGCAAAACCTCATGCGCAGTGAGACGCCCCCGGGTGAAATCTCGAACTCGTGCTGTTACGGCTCTGTCAGAAAGGGTGAACTCAGCACTGCGGAGCTGTCGCAATTCTGCGTCGCTAAAGGGCAGCTCGGCATTGGGCCTGATAACCAGCTGGCTACCCGCAGGTAGATGTGTGGTTAGGGCCTCCTGGACGTCGGCAAGCACATTCATTCGTTGACGCCGTACCATTTCTCGCCGCGGAAGCGGGTGGCGACAAAGACAAGTCGCAAAATCATGAAGGCCAAGAGACCACACCACACGCCGGTCAGACCCCAGCCAAATGCCTGCGCCAGCCAGACCGGTGGGAGGAATCCGCACAGGACCGCGCTAACGGTGGCGTTACGAAGGAAGGCTGCGTCGCCGGCACCGAGCAACACGCCGTCGAGTGCGAAGACGATACCGCCGATAGGAATCATTGCGACGAGAATCCACCATGGTCCCGAGGTGACGGAACTAATTACACCTGAGTCATCGGTGAAGACGCGGACGATGCTGGCGTTGCCGACGGCGAAGATAGCTGCGAGGCCGAGAGAAATGATGCTTGACCATGCAGTAACTCGCTTGCCAGTCCAGCGGGCAACACCCGTGGAGCTACCGCCTAGGGCTGCACCGACGAGTGTCTGTGCTGCAATGGCCAGAGAATCGAGAACCAAAGAGATGAGATTCCACAGCTGCAGCATGACCTGGTGCCCACCGAGCGTGTTCGGCCCCACGCGGCCAGCAACTGCGGCCGCGGAGAGGAACGCTACCTGGAAGGACAGGGACCGAACAATGAGGTCGCGACCGAGGACAAGCTGGCTTTTGATGATGCTGCCGTTGGGGCGCAGGGCAAGGTTGCGCTGAGTACACTCCTTGAAAAGACTGCGCAGGAATAAGCCGCCGGTAATCAATTCGCCTAAGAGCACGGCCATTGCGGAGCCCTCAAGCCCAAAGGCACGGACAAGCGGCACAATGACAATGGCTGCGGGAATGAGGCCGGCTAGTACAAAAAGCAACGGTGCGCGGGTGTTTTGAATGCCTCGCAGCCAACCGTTGCCCGCCTGCGCAATCAAGGTCAGCGGAATGGCGAAGGCCGCAACGCGTAGCCACTGCCCTGCATCCTGGGCGACCTCAGAGTGTGGAGCGAGCCAACCGGTAAATACCGGTGCTAGTCCCACGATGATGGTGAAGAGGCTAAGACCGACGAAAATGGCAACCCATGTTGCCTGCAGCCCCTCTTCGACCGCTTCATCAACGTTGCCTTTACCAAATGCTCGTGCTGATCGGGCGGTGGTGCCATAAGCCAGGAAAGTGAGCTGCGTGGTCACCACGGAAAAGACGGTGGAGCCAGCGGCAAGTGCCGCTAGCTCAATCGCTCCGAGCCGTCCAATAACGGCCGTATCCAGCAGTACATAGAGAGCCGGCGCGGCAAGCACACCCAGCGCGGGTAGCGCCAGCGAAACAATCGCTCGGAGGCTGACATCCGACTTCGAGTTGTGTCCGGTTCGCTCTATGTCAGCTTGCTTGACCTCAGTATGCTCCTGAGTTTCTCGCGAGTCCGACAATCCCCTAGACCTCGCTCATATCACGCCGTGCCTGGGCTGCGACCTCGCTCGTGCCCAGAATGGCCTGCAGCAGCTCATCCTTGCTGCACTCGCGAGTCAGACCGGCTGCGCGCTCGTGGCCACCGCCACCGATTGCCAGGGCAACCTGGGACACATCGACAACCTCTCGGGAACGCAACGATACCGCCCACTGGCCTGGCTCATACTCCTTGAGCACCGCACAGACATCAGCCGCATTTGTCGTCCGCACGATGTCCACGACTGACTCAATCTCATCGTGACCGACCTCGCTGGTCTGATCGTGCTCAATGACGACGTGGATGAGACCGGCGCCGTCGCCCCACTCGGGCACGAGTGTGGCAGTGGAAAGCACCTGCCCCAGGAAGGGCAAGTAGGCAAATGGGTGCTCCTCCAACAGCTGCGCACCAATTGTGCGGGGATCGAGCCCCTTGTCCAGCAACCGCGCCGCCGAGGTATGCATGCGAGAACGCCCAAACTGGAACGACGCGGTGTCTGTCAACAACCCCGCATAGAGCGCATGCGCCATCGGCGTGGTCAGCTTGATGCCCCAGACGCCGAAGAAGTCCAGCAGCACCATGGTCGAGGACTCTGCGAGCGCATCAACCATGTTGACGGCCCCAAAGCGGGTGTTGGTCGCGTGGTGGTCGACATTGATTACGCGGTCGGAAGCCATCACGCGCTCTTCTAACTCACCGAGGCGCCCCGGGCTTGCGCAGTCGACGGTCACCCATGTATCGATATCCTCATCCAAGTCCGTGTACTCCACGAACCGCTCCCACCCGGGGATGGTCAGCAGCGACTTGGCGGGCAAATCGCTCTCGCCGTAGCTGGCAACAGCCGAAATGCCACGCTGTACAAGAGCCATGACCATCGCAGATGCAGCACCAATCGCATCCGCATCGGGGTGAACATGGGCAATGACGCCGACCTTCTTGGCGCCGGCAAGCATTTCTTGCATCTGCTGAATCGGCTTGGACATGCGGCGATCAATCGCCTGAGAGAGCTGATGGGCTGCCTGCTCTTGAGCCTGCGGAGAAGTGGTCACGTTAGTGCCCCTTTCATCTATAGGTGTGGCTGGCGGAGAGTTTTACTCCTCGTCGCGGTATGGGTTGGCATCGCCCGCGGGCTTGGCATCCCTTGCCCGTTCCGCCAGTTCTGCATCACGCGCGCGAGTCTTGTCGAGAAGCTCCTCCAAGTGCGCAGAAATCTCCGGCACCGTGTCGACCTCGAACGTCAGGGTCGGTGTGTAGCGCACACCGGTGCCACGACCGACCAGGGAACGCAGCTGCCCCTTCGCCTTTTCCAGCGCTGCCGTCGCAGACTCATAATCCGGTTCCTCGTCCAGCGTGCGTCCGCGGACGGTGTAGAAAATCGTGGCATCGTGCAAATCGCCGGTGACGCGGCAGTCCGTGATAGTCACAAACTCCAGGCGCCGATCCTTAATTTCACGCTCAATTGAGCTGGCGACAATCTCCTGAATTCGCTTGGACAGCCTGCGCGCGCGTGCTGGATCTGCCATTTTTGGCTACTCCCTATCTATCTAAACCTGTGCGTAACGATTCGTAGCTAGACCCCTTATAGCGTGGGGCCTGAGGTGCCCCTTCGCTGACAACGACACAATTGGGATCCGGCAAAAGCGATTCAATACAAAGGACTGCTAATACTAACGCAAAACACTACTCAACTTCGAACCGCAAGTTTCGTATCTTCACCTGCGGCCGTCTACCGAGTGCGGTCATGTGTTTCGCCCTACGTTCGACCTTTGTTAGTGCCCCTTTCATCATCATGACAATACTGCCGACACCATCGATGTCATCGCCTGCTTGAGAAGCCACTACAACCAAGATGCGCAGGCGAAACGGGGTCTCCTCACCCCCGCTATCGCACAGCAACTCAACGGCCGGAAATGCCAGCCAGAGCGCAGCTCAGAATCTTTGCCTACACCTAACATACGTCGTCAGTCCCGAAAAGCAGCGTTGGCCCAAACGCTACCGCGTGGAGGTACCAATTATGACCATCCTCAATGGTTACTTCGGAATCAAAGGCGAACTTCCCTGACCAAATCCTGTCCAATTGCGCAAGAGTCTCCTCTGCGCTCGCCGGAGGATAACTCAAAATATTCGTTCGCGGCAGTTCACCCGAGAGTGCAAAGAGATTAGTTTTGAAGCCCATAACGAACACCGTACGCAAAAAGGCGCTCCCCGAAGGGAGCGCCTTATCAAAGTTCACGCAGTGCTTAGCTTGCGGTTCAGCTTGCGCTACTAAGTGCGCGGAACCTCAACCATCTCGTAGACCTCGATGACATCGTCGACCTGGATGTCCGGGTAGGACAGCACCATACCGCACTCGTAACCGGCTGCGACCTCGGTGGCATCATCCTTCTCGCGCTTCAGCGACTCGATGGTCGCCGAATCCGTGATGACGTTGCCGTCGCGTACCAGACGAGCCTTGGCATTGCGGCGAACCTTGCCGGACTCCACCATGCAACCTGCGATGAGGCCAACTGCGGAGGACTTGAAGATGGCGCGAATCTCTGCACGACCGATCTCCTTTTCCTCGTAGACCGGCTTGAGCATGCCCTTCAAAGCGGCCTCGACATCCTCGATAGCACGGTAGATTACCGTGTAGTAGCGAATGTCAACGCCCTCAGCATTGGCGAACTCAGTGGCCTTGCCCTCGGAGCGAACGTTGAAGCCGATGATAACGGCGTCAGACGCGGCAGCCAGCGAGACGTTGGTCTGCGTGACAGCGCCTACACCACGGTCGATGATGTTCAGGGCGACCTCGTCGTCGACCTCGATCTTGAGCAGGGCTTCTTCCAGTGCCTCGACGGTACCGGCGTTGTCGCCCTTCAGGATCAGGTTGAGGGTGTTGGTCTCCTTCAGAATCTCGTCCAGATTCTCCAGGGAGACGCGCTTACGACGACGTGCCTGCAGTGCGTTACGACGGCGCGCGTCACGGCGGTCTGCAATCTGGCGAGCCGTACGATCCTCATCAACAACCAGCAGGTTGTCGCCAGCACCCGGCACGGAGGTCAGGCCGAGCACCTGAACCGGACGGGAAGGACCGGCCTCTTCGACATCGTTACCGTATTCGTCGACCATGCGGCGAACACGGCCATAGGCGTCACCGACAACGATGGAGTCACCGACGCGCAACGTACCGCGCTGGACGATAACGGTTGCCACGGGACCACGGCCGCGGTCAAGGTGAGCCTCAATGGCGACACCCTGGGCATCCATATCCGGGTTGGCGCGCAGATCCAGCGAAGCGTCTGCAGTCAGCAACACTGCTTCGAGCAGCTGATCGATGTTGGTGCCCTTCTTAGCGGAGATATCGACGAACATGGTGTCGCCGCCCCACTCTTCGTCAGTGAGACCGTATTCAGTCAGCTGACCACGAATTTTCTGCGGATCCGCAGTTTCCTTATCAATCTTGTTGACTGCCACGACGATGGGCACATCAGCGGCCTTGGCGTGGTTAATAGCCTCAACCGTCTGCGGCATAACGCCGTCATCGGCTGCAACCACCAGAATCGCGATATCGGTCGACTTTGCACCACGGGCACGCATGGCGGTAAACGCCTCGTGACCCGGGGTATCCAAGAAGGTAACCTTGCGCTTCTCGCCGTCGAGCTCCACCGGCACCTGGTAGGCACCGATGTGCTGGGTAATACCACCGGACTCGTGACCACCGACGTTAGCCTGACGAATGGTATCCAACAGGCGTGTCTTACCGTGATCGACGTGACCCATCACGGTAACCACTGGCGGACGCTGCTCCAGGTCCTCATCGTCGCCCTCGTCCTCACCGAACTGGAGGTCGAAGGACTCGAGGAGCTCACGGTCCTCATCCTCCGGCGAGACGACCTGGACCTTGTAGTCCATCTCATCGCCGAGCAGCTGCAGGGTCTCATCGGAAACCGAGGCAGTTGCCGTTACCATTTCGCCGAGGTTGAACAACGCCTGGACCAGCGATGCTGCGTCAGCGTTAATCTTCTCAGCGAAGTCGGACAGGGATGCACCACGTGCGAGACGAATGGTCTTGCCCTTACCGTTAGGCAGCTTAACGCCGCCCACCACGGATGGTGCCTGCATTGCCTCGTACTCATTGCGCTTCTGACGCTTCGACTTACGTCCGCGACGCGGGGCGCCTCCTGGCCGCCCGAATGCACCTGCAGTTCCACCGCGACGTCCACCGCGACCACCGCGTGGTCCGCCACCCGGACCTCCTGGGCCACGACCACGGCCACCGAAGCCGCCACCAGCGCCGCCGCGGCTAGCCTTTGCCGGCATCTGCCCCGGATTCGGGTGCGAAGGCATCATTGCCGGAGTTGGACGGTTGCCACCCGGCTTATTACCGCGGCCCTGGCCTCCCTGTGGGCGTGGGCCACCCTGGCGTGCTCCAGGCTTTGGTCCCGGACGACCGTGTCCTCCCTGCGAGCGCGGGCCACCCTGGCGTGCTCCAGGCTTCGGCCCCGGACGACCAGAACCTCCCTGCGGGCGCGGCATGTTAGACGGCCGCGGTGCCGGGCGGGAGGATCCGCCGGTAGAAAATGGGTTGTTTGCTACACGCGGTGCGCGTGCGCCTGGCTTCGGACCCGGTTTCGGGCCAGCCGGCTTCGGCGGGCGTGGCATTTCCTGTCCAGGCTTCGGGGCGCGGGACGGTGCGGCGTTGCCGGTACCCGGCTTTGCTGCGCCCGGCTTCGGGCTCGGGGCTGCTGGCTTGGCACCCGGCTTAGCCGCCGCTGGTGCAGCGGGTTTAGC
>NZ_JVVM01000008.1 GCF_001054325.1 Corynebacterium vitaeruminis
ACCGGAACGATCTCATGAGACATGCGGAACGATGTCACCGAACCAGACACTACCTGGGGCACCAATACCCTCGCGACCGCTTGCATATAGGGCGCGAGGGTTCTTTGTTTTCTGATGACCAGCCACTACGCCCCCTCCTGAGAACGCATCACCCAGCATTTTCCAGCAACACTTGCGTTAGGCTTACCTAATCACATGGCGTGTAGACTTCCACCAGCACAAAACAGCCCAATACTTGTTGAAGGACAGTGACAACTATGGCTGACCTTGCTAAAGCAGCAGCACCGAAGCGTAAGCCCCGTAAGGCACACGAGGCACAGTTATTGGACGTCGCCAGATCTCTCAGACCTTGTTCGTTTGAGCATGAACTCGCCTGCATTTGTAGGCAAGGAGCTGGAGTTTACCGACCATTACATCAAGTTACTGTTTGTGCCAGAAGACGCTGATTACTCCTGGCCGTTCGATATTGCGCAAATTCGCGCCGAGCAGCCGCGAGATAAACTGCCGATCACCCGCACCTACACTCTGCTTAATCTGAACTCCGAAACCGGCGACTTCGATGTCGACTTCGTCACCCACGGCGATTCCGGCCTGGCTGGGCCTTGGGCACGCGTAGCTGAAGTCGGAGACAAGCTTGGCTTCTTAGGGCCAGGTGGCGCGTGGGGGCCTGCGGCAGAATATGAACACTTTGTACTCGCCGGAGACGAGTCCGCAGCACCGGCTATCAGCGCCGGACTGAAGCACCTCCCAGAAGACACGACTGCAACCGCATACATCGAAGTCGAAGCCGAAGATCGCAAGTTTGAGCTCCCAACTCGAGAGGGCGTGGACGTCCATTGGGTTCTCCGCAACGGCGCAACCCATGGCACAGAGCTATCCCGCACGGTGCGCGAGGCGGGTATTCCAGAGGGTAAGAAAACTAGCTGGTTCATCCACGGTGTAGCTGAGATGATTAAGGAATTGCGTCGCTTCCTTTTCGTTGAATCTGAGATTCCGAAGAAGGACGTTTCGATTTCTGGCTACTGGCGTATCGGCATGACTGAAGACCAGTGGCAGTCCTCTAAACGAGAATTCAACGCTGAGGTTGAGGCCGAAGAGGAAAAAGCCAGGGCCTAACGCTTGCTCGAACGCTAGCGCTAGCTACGCCCTTTTTCAACAACGACGCGTTTTCCTGCCAACCAGTCGAATGGGTGCCAGCGGCAAACAGCAACCCAAATCATCAGAACACCAAAAAACAGTTCGACGATTGGCTCCAAATCCGTAAGCGAGAAAATCATCAACAATAGGTAGCAATTACGTACCGCCGCCTGCCAACTTCCGCGCCAAGAATCGTCTCCTGACTCGAGCTCCGATGTTCCCTCTGACTGAGCTACTTCGAACGGAGCTTCCTCATAGTCTACTTTCCTCGCTGGAACAACCTGTAGCAAAAAAGCACTTTTCCCAAACGTCTGTTCACCGCGAGCCTCTTCAACCACGCGCACAACGAAAAAGACAACTGGGAAAATGGCACCATACAAAACTCTGAACTCTGGCGGGCTCGGCAGCACCCAGCTCGCCGTGGCTGCTTCCCACGCAAGTTTGCCAAGCGCCACAATGATGGCAACAAAGATTCCTACAAGGAACGAATCCAGTATCCACGCACCACTACGCCGAGCGAGCAAATCCGCATTACTCTTTACGGAGAATCGATTCGAGATGCGCTGTTTCATGGGGCACACGCTATCAAAAACCGCTCATGGCTTCACAGACGAATTGTCTATTCCTACCGCATCCGTTCTGCCATAATAGGAAACTCCCAGTATGCAAATCGAAAAGTCGACTGTATAGTTGCCGGTTGAATCAACCTATTTATTCTGTGCCAGCAATTTCCATACCAGCAACCGGCAAGTAAACCTACAGCTGGCACCTACCAGTGGTTTTTCAGGAGACCCGCTACCCATAGATCCGAAAACAAACCACGAAAAGCAGGCTCGAGAAGCTCAGAAAGTGAGATGGATGTGAATACGCGAACTCAACTGTCAGCCGTACAGCACCCTCAACTCACTGACCGTCGGAGCAAGAACCGCCGGCACCTGGCGCTAGCCTGCTGCTTCCTCATCTTCTCGGCCACTGCCACCAGCTGCGCCAACAACGAAGGCGAGGAGGTTGCGTCGACGCGAACCTCGTCGTCAAGCTCGCTTACTACGGCGACCTCGGCGAGCTCGCCGACGACGTCGGGGCCGCAGGTTCGAGAAGGTGGCACGCCGCGCATTGGACAGCTGTGCCCGAACCAGATTGGTGAGGTGCGAATGAGTGCCAACGGCCAGAATCTTGAATGCGCACAGGTCGGCGACCAGGAAGTGTGGACTGTGCTGCAGCAGACCTCCGCAACGCCGACATCGAAGCAAATGTGGATTTCGACCACGCCGACGACCTCGGAGCCACAACCTCAGAAACCTGAGCCGACAACTCCGAACGAGACAACCACCGAGTCGAGCGAAACGGAGAGCTCGACGACACCCGATACGTCCACGCCGCCAACTACCTCAACGACTCCGACGACGTCCGGCGAACCGACAGATTTAGAATCGGAGCAAAAAGAGCAGCCAAGCGAAAATAATCAAGGGATGTCCGGTCTATTCCGCTAGGTTCTCGTCTCGGGCCGCGGTGTGCATCGATTCGGGATTTCGTTAGGTGAGGTGCGCTAGCTCGCCACAACGCGGCCGAACACGCGGGCTTCACTACTTGCGGTGACGGCGGTTGTAGAACGGCGTCGGTACGACGGTAGCGGTAATATCGGTACCTTCAACGGTGAACTCAGTGCCCGTCGCGGACTGCCAACGCTGAACGTACGCAAAGCCAATTGGGTGACCAAGAGTCGGTGACACCTTGGTGGAGGTCAGAACACCGACCTCGTTGCCTTCCGCATCAATGAGCTTGGTGCCACGCTTCGGAGCTTCATCACCGGAGAAACGCAGACCAACCAGCAGCTCCTTGGACTGCGGACGGTTAACCAGGGCGTTGCGGCCGATAAACTGCCCCTTGGTCGGCCCCATGATGGACTTCAGGCCGGCTTCCAGCGGAGTGCGGTCACGCGTGAGCTCGTAGCCGTAGAGCGGCATACCGGCCTCGAGGCGCAGGGTGTCGCGGCAGGCCAGACCACACGGCAGCAGGCCGAGGTCAGCACCGTTGTCAGCCGGATCCTCTGGATTTTCCACCTTGCCACCGGCTGCGATGATTGCACGCCAGACATCAACGGCGCGGTCAACCGGCGGGAAGATTTCGAAGCCGTCTTCACCGGTGTAGCCGGTTCGGGCAACAATCATTTCCACACCTGCGACCTCAAGCAGGGTGCAAGAGTAGTAGTTCATGCCGTCGAGAGTCGCGTGCAGATCCTGCGGCAGCAAACGACGCAGGAGCTTTGCAGCCTTCGGACCCTGGATTGCCAGGAGCGCATTCTTGTCATTCATACGCTCGACCTGGACGTTGTAGCCGCCAACGCGCTCGAGCAGAGTCGAATACACATCCTCAACGGCTGCGGCGTTCTGCACGAGCATGAACTCGTGACTGCCGAGACGGTAGATGATGAGGTCATCAATAATGCCGCCGTCTTCCTGCACAATCATGGTGTACTTTGCACGACCCAACGCCAGCGGCTTAATCGCCGAGATCAGGGTGTGCGCGAGGAATGACGCCGCATCCTCACCAGTGACGCGGATGATACCCATCAGTGACAGGTCGAAAACACCGACAGCCTCTCGCACTGCGTCGTGCTCCGCAATCTCCGACGAGTAGCGGAACGGCACTTCGTAGCCACCAACATTGCGCATTTCTGCGCCGAGGCTTACGTGCTCATCATGCAGGGCACTACGGAAAGAATTGTTGTTCTCAGAAGCGCCAGAATTGTCAGTCATACACACTCCAATTATTGCGGTGGGGCAAACTAGATTGTTACCTTCCCACCTTATATCTAAGATTCCACGCCCGCTTCCGCGAGCACCCGGCAGCGAGGGCAATGAGGATACTCTCCCCGCTCCCCCATCGAGGTCCGCGCACGCTTAACGACGGCTCCCGCGTCTACAACAAAGACCCCGCTACCAGTGACGATAACGGGGCCTCTGCTTTGTCTATTCGGTTAAGTGATCTTGACTGAGCTGTTCGGGCAGTGTTGTCAGCCAAGGGCTCAGTGGTTATTAGTGATCAACCGCAGCCTCGGTGCCAACACCGGTCAGGGAGCGAACCTCCATCTCGGCCGCCAGGTCATCGAAGTTATCCGGCTTGCCCATGTAGGTGGCGATGATGCCAGCCAGGAATGCCAGTGGGATAGCGACCAGCCCCGGCGAGGTCAGCGGGAACCAGGAGAAGTCGACGGACGGGATCATCGAGGACTCAGCTCCGGAGACTGCCGGGGAGAAGATGATCAGAACCAGCGACGCGATGACACCGGTGTACATGGAAGCAACTGCACCTGCGGTGTTGAAGCGCTTCCAGAACAGGGACATCAGGATGGTCGGAACGTTTGCGGATGCTGCCACTGCGAAGGCCAGCGACACCAGGAAGGCGACGTTCTGCCCCATGGCCAGGATGCCGAGAATAATGGCGACTACACCCAGCACGATAACGGTGATGCGGGAGACGCGAACCTGTTCAGCTTCCGTTGCCTGTCCCTTGCGAATCACGGCCTGATAGAGGTCCTGGCCGACAGACGCGGAAGCGGTAATTGCCAGACCAGCGACCACGGCCAGCACAGTAGCAAACGCAACTGCGGAGACCACTGCCATGAAGATAGAGCCACCGATCTCGAAGGCCAGCAACGGAGCAGCAGCATTAGCCCCGCCCGGCGCGGCTATGATGCGGTCCGGACCGACGAGTGCAGCAGCACCGTAGCCGAGCACCAGGGTCAACAGGTAGAAGCCACCGATGAGGATGATTGCCCAGGTCACGGACTTACGAGCTTCCTTTGCGGTCGGCACCGTGTAGAAGCGCATGAGCACGTGTGGCAGACCAGCAACACCGAGGACCAGTGCCAGGCCCAGAGAGATGAAGTCCAGCTGCTGGACGAAGGAGCCGCCGTACTTCAGACCCGGCTCAAGAATGGCGGAAGCTTCGTAGCCCTTCTCGGCGATGTAGTCCGAGCTCGCGTGCGTGTCCACTGCGTCCTGCAGGAGCTGGGAGAAGTTGCCTTTAACGCCAACCAGGATGATCAGGGTCATGATGATGACAGCACCGACCAGCAGGACGGCCTTAATCATCTGCACGTAAGTCGTGCCTTTCATGCCACCGATGAGAACGTAGGCGACCATGATGATGCCGACGACTGCGACAACGATGGACTGCTGAGTGGAGTCGTGAATGTTGAGCAGCACGGCGACCAGGGAACCTGCACCGGCCATCTGCGCGATGAGGTAGAACAGGGTCACTGCGAGAGTGGAGATAGCAGCTGCGGTACGGACCGGACGCTGCTTAAGACGGAATGACAGCACGTCGGCCATGGTGAACTTACCGACGTTTCGCAGCGGCTCTGCAACCAGCAGCAGCGCGACGAGCCAAGCGACGAAGAAGCCGATGGAGTACAGGAATCCGTCGTAACCAGTCAGCGCGATGGCACCGACGATACCCAGGAAGGAAGCCGCCGAGAGGTAGTCACCTGCAATGGCGAGACCGTTTTGGGTACCGGAGAACTGTGCACCACCGGTGTAGAAGTCAGATGCTCCCTTATTTCCGCCCTTACCCACACGAGTAACGATGAACATGGTCGCAACAATGAAGGCGACGAAGACCGCGATGTTGAGAATCGGGTTACCTGCTGCTGCAGTGTCATCTGCAGCAAAGAAGCTGGTCAGCATGTCTTATGCCTCCTTCTTTGCAACAATTTCAGCGATTTCGCCACTTTCCATTGCCTCGCGCAGCTCTGCCTGCATCGGCTCGAGCTTCTTGTTGGCGAAGCTGATGTAAACCCAGGTGATGGCGAAGGTGGTCACGAACTGGAGCAGACCAAGGACGATACCCAGGTTGATGTTGCCCAGTACGGGAGTTGCCATGAGGTCCGGCGCAAACGTCGCAAGCAGAACGAATGCGATGTACCACACCAGACCTGCGACGGTCATCGGGATGGCGAATGAACGGAATGTAGAGCGGAGCTCTTGGAACTGCGCTGAGTTTTGCACGTAGCGGTACTCAGCCGCCTGTGGCTTATGCCGGTCTGTCGGCAAGGGTGTTGCGGACACGGGCTAATCCTTTCCAGGAAGTTATGCAGGTGTTCGTAATGAGGTTCAGCACAGCCACCCCACTGGTGTGCCATGCACCACATATTTAATTATGTGTTGAAACAAAGTTACCTGGAACACAGTTAGCAAAGAAGTTAAATACGGCTAACTACTTCTCAGCGAGCCTTAAGGCACCCCCAAAAACGCCATTACCTGCATACTTGGGGAAACCTTTTACTACCCCCATTTACGCTGTTGCGCTCGTGTTCTCCGCTTCTTCCGGCAAGGGCTTACTCTGACGCCACCACCACAGCGCCTCGATAATGGCCGCACCGATGGCGCCCACAATCAGCGCGGGGATCAACAGCTCCTGGCCCACCCAGTACAGATTAAGCACCGAAGCCACTGATCGAACCGAGAAAATGAACAGGTACGCACCTGCCGACACCGCCAGCAACAACACCTTCCACCAGGTGTATGGCCTAGCCACGACAACCAAAACCCAAAATGCCGACACAATCAGCACGATGAGTGTCGCAGTCGATGCCTCCCCTCGTGCCACATCGCTGGCGTCGACTCCCGGGTTTGCCCACAGCCAAAACATAAAGGTCAACAGGCCTACCGTAATGCCGGCCGGTATCGCTAGACGCAACACGCGCCGCACAAAACCATCGCGCGCACGCTCCCAGTTAGGAGCCAACGACAGCACGAAGGCCGGGATTCCAATCGTGAACCAGCCCGTAATAGTTACGTGGATTGGCTCGAAGGGGTAATCCATTCCCCACAGCCCCACCGCCAGCGCCAGCACCACCGAGTAGATAGTCTTCGTCAAAAAGAGGTTGGCCACGCGCTCGATATTGCCAATGACGCGACGTCCCTCCGCCACAATCATCGGCATCACGGCAAAACGGTTATCCAACAGCACCAACTGCGCCACCGACCTTGTCGCCGGCGCACCATCGCCCATGGCCACGCCAAGGTTCGCTGCCTTCAGCGCCAGCACGTCATTGACACCGTCACCGGTCATCGCCACATGATGTCCGCGCGACTGCAGTGCATGGACCATATCGCGCTTGTTCTCCGCTGTAACACGGCCGAAAATCTGCCGCGACTCCACAATGTCTGCAAATTCATCGCGGATCTCGGTGCTCTTGGCTTCGCAGTTCTCATCGCGGCTCGCCGGAAGCTCAGACGCATCGACAGGCGTGTCAGCACCCTCCATTTTCAGCTCACGCGCAACAGCCCCCACAGAGCGATCATTGTCACCAGAAATGACCTTGACCTCGACACCTTCTTCATAGAAGTAGGCCACCGTCTCCGCCGCATCTGAGCGCACCTTTTGCCCCAGCACCGCAAGCGCGACCGGTTCCAACTCCACCTGGTCGCTCTTCCGCAGCGCACCCCCGGGCAAGTCATCGGCGCCACCTGATGTCCGCGCGAGAAGGAGAACTCGAAGTCCTTCCTCCATAAGCTGCCGAGCTTTCTGCATGCCGACCACGGAGTCGTCGACAAGCACATCGGGCGCGCCGAAAACCCATGTCGCACCGTCGCTATACGTCAGCGCCGACCACTTATTCGCCGAGGTAAAGGGGCGGGTTTCGGTCTGTTCATGCTTTACGACGTCCCCTGCGTCCTCAAGCCCGTCGAGCAGAGCACGAGCCGTTGCATTGGGACGATCGTCAAGCTTGCAGAGGTCGATGAGCGCGGTGTCTACCTCGCTGCGGGAGACATCATCGCTGGATACGATGTCGACCTCCACCAGCTGCATGGCATTTTCGGTGAGTGTGCCGGTCTTGTCGACACACACGGTATCGACGCGCGCAAGCCCTTCGATGGCGGGCAGCTCGTTAACCAGCACGCGATGTCGTCCCAAGCGCACCACCCCGAGGGCAAACGCGATGGTGGTCATGAGGACGAGCCCCTCGGGGACCATGGGCACCAGCGTGGCGACCATCGCCAACAGCGCATCGTCAAGATCGTCGCCGGCGACAAAAAGCTGCGTATAGATTGCCAGGGCACCGACAGGAATGAGGATCCAGGAAATGTAGGTCAGGATTTTGTTGATGCCGCGGAAGAGCTGGGAGTCAGTCAGCGTGAACTTGTTGGCCTCAGCAGCGAGCTTGGCAGCGTAAGCCTCCTTGCCCACCTTGGTGGCCTGATATCGCGCCGACCCCACCACAACCGAGGACCCCGAGTAGACCATGTCCCCGACGCTCTTGTGGATGGCATCGGATTCACCGGTGAGAGAGGATTCATCGATAGCCACATCGGAGGCGTAGCGCAGAATACCGTCGACAACGATTTGGTCGCCGGGGCCGACCTCGATGAGATCGTCGAGGACGACGGACTCGCGGTCAATTTCACGGGCTGGCTTCCCATCTCGGATGACCATGGGCTTCGCGCGGCCGACAATGGAGAGCTTGTCCAGCGTGCATTTGGCGCGCAGCTCCTGGACTATGCCGACGATGGAGTTAGCGATAATCAGCAGGCCAAAGGCACCGTTGACGATTGAGCCGGTATAGAGGACAACTGCGAACAAAACGGCGAGAATACCGTTAATCCGAGTAAACACATTAGCGCGGATGATGTCCCGTACACTGCGCCCGGATGTTGGTGGCAGCTCGTTGACCTGCCCCGACTTAATGCGTTGTTGGACCTGTTGTTGAGTCAGACCGCTGTCGGGAGTTTCCCACGAACCCATGACCGCCTACCGTATTCGCCTAGTTGCTGAACCTATTCGACCTATTTGCCAATGAAATTCGGTTCGCGCTTTTCAGCTCGCGCCTTCGAGGCCTCCGCAGCATCTTCGGAAGCCCAAACTGTGTCGTAGAGCTCCTGCTGGTAGTCCTTCAACGGGCTATGCGTCTCATCATCATTGAGTACTGCCTTGTGGTAGGCCAGCGACAGCGGCGCGTAAGTTGCGATGCGAAGTGCAACCTCCTCCGCCTTGTCCGGACCACCGAGGTAGGAAGCCAGACCGCAACCGCGGGCGGCTTCCTGGTCCATGCGTTCAGCCGCCAACAAAATGGTGCGGGCACGGGCGCCACCGACGAGCACGCGCACACGTCGGATAGTCCAGGCATCAACAGCGATACCAAGCTTGACCGGCGGAATCATAAACCAACCGCGCTCACCCACGACGCGCAAATCAGCCGCCATCGCCAGCTGCATACCAGCGCCGACGGCCGGCCCCTGCACATCCGCGATGACCACCAGACGGCTGGCCTCAATTGTGCGCAGCATCCGACGTAGCTGCTCATGGAAGGAGTCGTCGTGATGCTGGCCACTCAGGTCAGCACCGGCACAGAAGGCACGACCTTCGCCGCGCAGCAGGATAACGCGCTGCTCGGGAACCTCAGCGGCAGCTTCCACCGCGTCGGCGATGTCACGACACACGTCGGCCGTCAGGGAGTTGCGCTTGTGATCTCGGTCAATGGTGATAGTGACAATCGCGCCGTCGGCTTCGACGCGGATTTCAGATGCTGGGTTCGTCATAGCCCTTAGGCTACTCGCGCAACGCCGATAGCGATACAGCTATAAGCAAATCCAAACTGGCTTATTCGTTACCAAACACCCGCGGGTCACCACTCAGGCGGCCGTCGGCACGCGCCATCGATGCAATCGTTTCCATGTCCTCATCGGCGAGTTCGAAGTCGGTGACCTGGAAGTTTTCCTCGATGCGCGACTGCGTGGCCGACTTTGGGATAGCTACGATGCCGCGCTGGAGATGCCAGCGGATAGCGACTTGGGCAGGAGTCTTACCCAGACGCTCTGCAATTTCAGCGATTGGCGAGCCTTCAAAGTACTTCGCACGTCCCAGCGGCGACCACGCCTGCGTGACGATGCCGCGGCGACGATCATCTACAACCTGCTCATCCTGCGGGAACTGCGGATGCAGCTCAATCTGATTGACCACCGGAACCTCGGAGAGCTGGTCGAGGACCTCTGGGTAGAAGTTCGCCACACCAACCGAGCGAATCAGCCCCTCGCGCTTGAGCTCGAGCAGCGTGTCGAAGCACTGTCCAAACGTCCCTTGCTTCGCCACCGGCCAGTGCACAAGCACCAGGTCAACATAGTCAAGGCCGAGCCGCTCCAGCGATGCTCGCACGGACTCGCGCGTCGCCGCCGGCCCCTGCGCATCGTTCCAGACCTTCGTGGTCACGAAGATATCTTCACGCTTTACGACGTTCGCAGCGACCGCATCGGCAATACCCTGCCCAACCCCTCGCTCATTGTCATAGAGCGATGCGGTGTCGATGTGGCGGTATCCGACTTCCAGGGCGTAGCGCACGGATTCGCGCGCCTGCTCATCGTCGAGCTTGTAGGTACCGAACCCCAGGATGGGGATGGCGTTGCCATCGACCATTTCCACGTTGGCAATTCCGGTTGTCGCTGCATCGTACTTCAGATTGGGTGCGGTCATGCCAACCGAGTGTACGGAAGTGTACGGGCTGAAAATTTTTTAGATTTTTTCTGCCCCGCTGACCTGCGATTTAAAAAAGTGATTGCCATTCATTTTGTTGCAAACAGTTGACGGGGCGTTGTGTTTATATAACACTTTGGAATGTGTCCCCAAAGACTAGACCCAAAGAACCGATATTCAACAGAATTTCAGTGCTGCGGGCAGAACACGGACTCAGTCGAGCAGAACTCGCCAAACAAGTAGAGGTCAATCCTCAAACGATTGGTGCGTTGGAGCGAGGTGACCACTACCCCAGCTTGGATCTGGCATTCCGCATTTGCGCAGTGTTCGATCTCCCCGTGGAAGCAGTGTTCTCTCGCGAAGAATTCAAGCCAATGTCCTCTGCCCTCTACCGAAAGGAAAGCTGACGATGCCAACTATTCGGACTGAAAGCGAAACACCGAGCTTTTTTGAGAAGCTAGAGGCCCGGCGCGAAGCAAAATACACAAAGCGCGTCGAGCAGATGTCAGGCTGGCTGACTAAGTGGCGCAACCAGGCGGCGCGGCGGAAGCTGGTCATCGCATTCGAGGTGTGCCTTGTGCTGATGCTGCTGAGCGGCATCGCGCTTCTCGGTAGCCTGACCGATATTTCCCCGGGCTGGCCTTCTCTGCTCTGGTCGGCAACTTCTCTCATAATGATCTTTGTCTGGACCAGCCTCAACATCACAGTCGACATGGTTGACAGCGCGCCCAGCTCACTACTGGACGAGTACCAGCAAGAACAAATTTTGAACCTGCGGGGACTCACTTACCGCTGCTTCCTCTACTTCGGCCTAGTGTCCTTCCTCGCTCTAGTTCTGGTGGGCACCTATGTTCTGAACGCACAGCCTGACTGGGGACACTACATTCCGTACAGCTTCGGAATCTTCGGCATCGTCATCTTTCTTTTCATTTCCACACTGCCCACCGTCGTCTACGCCTGGAATCTGCGGGACGACTAGCCCGGACCCAAATCTCACGCTCCCCCTCCCCTCTGCCCTTCACTCCTCAATCTAAGGATCACCATGAATAGCCTCATAATCGACGGGCTTGAGAAGTCCTATGGAGACCTGCAGGTTCTCCGTGGCATGAGCTTCCAAGTTCACCCTGGAGAAATCTACGGCTTCGTCGGCTCCAACGGTGCCGGCAAGACCACCACCATGCGCATTGCCCTCGGCGTGCTGGCCACCGATAAAGGCGAAGTACGCATCGGCAATACCCCGATGAATGACTCGCTGCGCCGCACGATTGGCTACATGCCAGAAGAACGCGGTCTCTACCCGAAGGCTGAGGTCCGCAAGCAGCTGATCTACTTTGCTCGCTTGCACGGTGTGCCCACCAAACGCGCAGAGGCCAACGCCGACAACTTGTTGGAGCGCCTCGGTCTCACTGAGCGCGCCAACGACAAGGTCGACACGCTCTCGCTCGGCAATCAGCAGCGCGTGCAGCTGGCAGCCTCCCTCGTCCACGACCCGGAGGTACTCGTCCTCGACGAGCCTTTCTCTGGCCTCGACCCCGTCGCGGTCAAGGTGATGAGCTCGGTCCTCAAAGAGTACGCCGACCGCGGCACCCCAATCGTGTTTTCCTCTCACCAGCTCGACCTCGTCGAGCGCATGTGTGACCGCGTCGGCATCATCCGCGACGGCCGCATGCTCGTGGAAGGCACCGTTGATGAGCTGCGCGCACGTGGCCCACGGGCTTTCGTCGCCAAGCTCGATGGTGCGTCCCAGGATTGGGCGGCCTCTGTCGAAGGCGTGACAAACGTGGAGCGCGATGCCCACGGCTCCACCGTCGTTCACCTCGATTCCGACGCCCCAGCCGACACCGACCAGAAGCTGCTGCACAGCGCAATGGCAGCGGGAACGGTCCGTTCGTTCGGACCTCTGCAAATTCCACTTACTGAGCTCTACCAGGAGGCCGTACAGCAATGAGCACCAACACCTACAGCGCCTCAACGGCCGTCAAGACTGTTTTCGTCCGCGAACTCCGCGAGCATCTGCTGAAGAAGAGCTCGCTGATCACGCTCATCATCATGGCGGTGGCGGCTGTCGGCGGTATCTTCGTTGCCGACTACATGACTTCCAAGTCCGATAATGACGCTGTCAAGATCGCGGTTGTCGGAGAAGCGCCGTTCGCGGACTCTCTCGCCGACGCCACCGCCGAAATGAAGGACGCCAACGGCAGCGACAGCGCAGACGCTGCAGCCGGCGCATTTGCCACGGCATCGCTGTCACCGTTGGAGATTACGTCCGCGGCAGACGACAAGGCCGCTCGCGCTGCCGTTACCGACGGCGATGCCGACGCCGCTCTCGTCCCCGACACCGCAGAAGGCAGGGAAGGGTCGTGGAAACTGCTTGCCGACGACGCTCCATCCTGGCTGGCTCCGATGCTGCAGGAGTCGCTGCAGAAACAGAATGAGGCCATGCTGCTCAGCGAAAACGGAATCAACCCCGGCGAGTTTTTCTCCAAGACTCAAAGCGCAGCCGTGTCAGTGGAATCCCTGGATGAAGCAAAAGACGAGAAGATGCCTGCGATGCTCATCACTCTAATCGGTGTGATGGTCATGATGACCGCCATTCTCGTCTTCGGCGGCGCGGTTGCCACCAGCGTCATCGAGGAGAAGTCCTCCCGCGTCATCGAGATTATTCTCTCGACTGTCCGCCCGGCGCACCTGCTGGCCGGCAAAATCCTCGGCGCCGGTCTGGCCGGCATCATCATGATGAGCGTCCTGACCGCCAGCGCCGCAGTCGCGCTCATGGCCACCGGATTGGCGGAGAGCTTCGATGTGCCGTGGTCCGCAGTCTGGCTGCTGATCCCGTGCTTCGTCCTCGGCTACTTCTTCTTCGCCGCGCTGTATGCAGCCTCCGCGTCGCTGGTCAGCCGCATGGAAGATTTCCAGGGCGCACAGATGCCAGTACTGGTGTTCTCTCTAATTACGATGTATGTTCCGCTGTTTGGTTGGAGCAAGCTGGATTCCACCTTCATGCAGATTGCCGCGTGGATTCCGCCAATTTCCATCACCACCGCCCCGTTGCAGTACGCCGTCGGTAACTTCTCCGCGCTCCAGCTGGTTGCCTCACTGCTGATTATGGTTGCGGGAGTCGCCGCGGTCATCGCACTTGCCGCCTGGATCTACCCGCGCAATGTCCTGCGCACCGGTGCCGCGGTCAGCTGGAAGAAAGCCCTGACAGCCAAGAGCTAATTCCCGCCTCCCCCGGCGAGCGTGGCCCCTTCGGCCACGGTCACCTAAAACCGAATAATCGTCAATCGCGTAGTTTGCTCAGCGCACCCCACGGCTATCGTTCATCGCCTCAGTTCATAGCTATAGTTCGTGATCCGCCGCAAACTGCGCGATTTTTTCTGTCTCGCCATAGGAGGTCTGCGCCCCCACGCCCGTCGCCGCATGCGCCGAGACCACAGCCGCAAGATGAGCTGCCGTCACCACATCATCACCTGCGGCCAACGCAGTGAGAACCGTGCCCATGTACGCGTCACCGCATCCCGTGGTATCCACGACATCGATGGGCAGCGCCGGAATGCGCGTGACTGCCACCTCGCTTTCCAACGTCCTCAGGACCGCAGACCCCGCCCCGCCAAGTGTGACAATGGCCGTGGAAATCCCGTGTTCGTCGGCAAGCGCGCGCCCAACCGCATCCCACTGACCGTGCTCGCAACCGGCGACCGCGCGCTCGGAGCCGATGATGGCTGCGAGTTCGTGCTCGTTGACAATGAGGACATCGACCAGCGCGAGCAGCTCCTCACTGACCGCCCGAATCGGAGACAGGTTGAACACCACCGGCACACCCACATCGTGGGCAATCTGCGCGGCAGCCAGGACTGCCTCGTCGCTAATCTCAAGGCACAGACCAAGGCAGCTCGCCTGCTGAATCTTGTCCGCATGGCTGCGAACCATCTCCGCATCGACTTCACCGTTGGCGCCAGCGGAGATGACAATGAAATTTTCCGCCGCATCATCGACAACAATCATGGCCGTACCAGTAGTAGAGCCAACTGTTTCAACTGCGGAGATGTCCACGTGAGCGTCGATAAGCGCGTCGCGCAGCAACTGCGCATTGGGATCCGAACCGACCGCGCCGACCAGTTCCACGGCCGCGCCCAGCCTTCCAGCCGTCGCCGCCTGATTCGCCGACTTACCGCCCGGCAGGATGCGCAAAGGACTGCCCTCGATGGTCTCACCGCCATGCGGAAGGCGCTCCACGGTGACAGTCAGATCTGCGTTGATGGAACCGACGACACAAACGTTTGGCCTCTGCTCAGCTAGCTCGATGAGGCGCTCAGTAATCGGCATTGGTTCGACTCCTCGTTAGTGCGGACGTGTGTAGTGCGGACATTTTTTCCGACAATAGCGCTACCCCTTTCCGCCCACCATCAACTAAGCCGGTTTACCCCTTGTTTACTACCGTGGAGGTATGGCTAGAATCAGCGCCCAGCAAGTAATTGATACAGTCCTCGACCACGGAAGTTTCACTTCCTGGGACGGCGCGCCCGAGCACGGCGACATCGACGAGACCTACCGCGGCACACTCTCCCGCGCCTCTGAGAAGACCGGTCTCGATGAGGCAGTCATTACCGGTGAGGGCACCGTCGGCGGCAGGCGCGTCGCCGTCATTTGTTCTGAATTCGGCTTCCTCGGCGGTTCCATCGGCGCCGCCACGGCTCGCCGGATTATTCGCAGCATCGAACGCGCGACTGCGGAGCAGCTGCCACTGTTGCTCTCCCCGACCTCGGGTGGCACTCGCATGCAAGAGGGCACCGCGGCGTTCGCGCTCATGATCTCCATTACCACCGCAGTGGCGCGCCACAAGGATTCTCATCTGCCATTCCTTGTCTACCTACGCAATCCCACCACCGGCGGTGTCATGGCGTCGTGGGGGTCGGCCGGCCACTTCACTTTCGCCGAGCCCGGCGCTCTCCTTGGCTTCCTCGGCCCGCGCGTCGTCGAGCTCGCTACCGGCGAGCCCATGCCCGCGGGCGTGCAAACGTCTGAAAACTTGTTCAAGCAGGGCATTATCGACGGCATCATTCCGCTCGAGGGTCTGCGCGGCGCTGTCCGCCGCACCATCGACGTGCTTGCCGACGGAGACCCCAGCGAGCCCACCCCACCGCCAGCAGCAACCGTTGATGGTCGCGATACCTGGCAGGCCATCCTGCGCACCCGCGATACTTCCCGTCCAGGTGGCGGCGATATTATCAATGCCCTTGTCGACTGCTCCGTCCCAATCTCCGGCACTGGCGACGGCCACAAGTCACTGTCGGTTCGAGCTCGACTAGCACGCATTGGTGAGCGGCCAGTGATTCTGGTCGCCCAGGATCGCCATAACCAGCCACCATTGGGCACGCATCCGATGGGACCGGGTTCGCTGCGTTTTGCCCGCCGTGCGATGCGCATCGCGGAGAGCCTGAACATTCCGCTG
Organism: Corynebacterium vitaeruminis; assembly: GCF_001054325.1. Classification (GTDB taxonomy): domain Bacteria; phylum Actinomycetota; class Actinomycetes; order Mycobacteriales; family Mycobacteriaceae; genus Corynebacterium; species Corynebacterium vitaeruminis_A. Next base: position 16,061 of record NZ_JVVM01000008.1, read on the forward strand.
GTCACGGTTATTGACACCCCGGGTGCTGAGTTGACCAAGGATGCCGAGGAAAATGCCATGGCAGGTGAGATTGCTCGCACCTTGACCACACTGGTGAACTTGAAGGTTCCGACCGTGTCGCTCATTCTCGGCCAGGGTTGCGGCGGTGGCGCGCTGGCCATGCTGCCTTCTGACCGGGTGCTGGCAATGCACGATGCCTGGATGTCTCCGCTGCCGCCAGAGGGTGCTTCGGCGATTATCTACCGCGACACCGAGCACGCACCCGAAATGATGGAAGAGCAGGGTGTCGGCGCCGAGGCCATGCTGAAGACCGGTGTCATCGATGAGCTTGTGGCCGAGCCTGAGGATCAAGCCGAGCTACCCCAGCGAGCCCTGGCCGCCATCGAGCACGCGCTCTGGGAGTTGGAGAAGAATCCTGCTCGCGTTGGCCGTGAGCAGCGTTTCGACCACTACCGCCGCTTCGCGCTGGGCGAGTAGTTTTTGGGACTTGGTTCGGGACTAGCTCGGACTTGGCCGCAGCCCTGGCATGGCTTCAGAAAAGCGAGAAAGTGGTTAGGTTTATAGCACTTCAGGCACACAAATACGCACAAAAGTGCTATAAACCTGACCACTAAAACTGCAGGAGGCCGAACTAGCCACTAGCAAAAGGCCAAACTGGACATCTAAAACGCAGTTCGGTCGCCCAGTTGGAACCTTTTACCTATCGGGAGGACTTTTACTTAACGTCCAGCAGGTCGATAACGAAGACCAGGGTCTTGCCAGACAGGAAGTGTCCTGCACCAGCCGGGCCGTATGCCTTCTCCGGCGGGCAAATCAGCTCGCGACGACCACCGACCTTCATCCCCGGAATACCCTCTTGCCAACCGGCAATCAGGCCATTCAGCGGGAACTCGATGGACTGGCCACGGTTCCAGGAAGAATCGAACTCCTCACCGGTTTCGTAGTCGACACCCACGTAGTGGACCTCGACGCGAGCTCCCGGGGTAGCCTCCGCGCCGTCACCGACAGTGAGGTCGTTGATGACGAGTTCCGTCGGAGCCGGACCGGACTTAGCAGTGAGTTCTGGCTTGGACAAGACAATCTCCTATCACAGTTGGCATTGATCAAAGTTGGCATTCAGCCCAACTTGATTGGCCCCAGCGTAAATGGGCCCAACTTAAATGGGGTTTCTTAAAATTCTAGGAAAAATAAAAGGCGCGTACCAACCTTTCGAAGGCTAGTACGCGCCTTTTCGCGTTTTCTACGCTGAACTTTTCTATGCTGATTTACCTGCGAGAAACCCCTCCGCAGTAATCGCTAGAAACCTTAGCGCTGCTCGCGCGGAACGAAGTCACGCTCGGTCTCGCCGGTGTAAATCTGGCGAGGACGGTTAATCTTCGATGCCGGGTCAGTGACCTGCTCGTTGAACTGAGCAATCCAGCCCGGGAGGCGACCGATGGCGAACAGGACGGTGAAGAAGTCCGTCGGGAAGCCCATGGCGCGGTAAATCAGGCCGGTGTAGAAGTCAACGTTCGGGTAGAGCTTGCGGGAGACGAAGTAGTCATCAGCCAGTGCAATCTCTTCCAGCTTCATGGCCAAATCCAGCAGCTCGTCGCCGCCGAGGTGCTCGAGCACATCGTGAGCGGTCTTCTTAGCGATAGCCGCGCGCGGGTCGTAGGACTTGTAGACGCGGTGACCGAAGCCCATCAGACGGACGCCCGGCTCCTTGTTCTTCACGCGGTTCATGAACTCGGTAGCGTCGCCGCCGTGGTTCTGCTGAATATCCTCGAGCATCTCCAGAACAGCCTGGTTAGCACCACCGTGCAGCGGGCCAGACAGAGCATTGATACCAGCAGCGATGGAGACGAACATGGAAGCGCCGGAGGAAGCGACCATACGGACGGTGGAGGTAGAGCAGTTCTGCTCGTGGTCAGCGTGCAGGATGAGCAGCTTGTCCAGAGCGTCAACCACAACCGGGTCAACCTCGTAGTCAGCGGTCGGGTAACCGAACATCATGCGCAGGAAGTTCTCGCGAGCGTTCAGGTTATTGTCCGGGTACATGTACGGCTCACCCTTGGATGCGCGGTAAGCGTATGCAGCCAGCATCGGAACCTTAGCCATCAGGCGAACTGCAGCCAGGTTACGCTGCTCTTCGTTCAGCGGATCCAGCTCGTCCTGGTAGTAGGAAGCCAGAATGTTGACCGAGGAAGCCAGGGTCTGCATCGGGTGTGCGCCACGCGGGAAGATGCTGAATGCGCGACGGAAGTCCTCGTCCAGCAGGGTGTGGTGACGAATGTCGTGGTTGAACTGTGCGATCTCTTCCTCAGATGGGAGGTGACCGTGAATCAACAGGTAGGAAACCTCGTTGAAGGTGGCCTTCTCAGCCAGCTGCTCAATCGGGTAACCGCGGTAGCGCAGGATGCCGTTACCGCCGTCGATGTAAGTGATCTTGGACTCGGTAGAACCGGTGGCGGTGTAGCCCGGGTCGAAGGTGGTCAGTCCAGTTTCCTGGAGCATCTTGCCCAGAGCAATACCGTCGTTACCCTCGGTTGCCTTGACGATGTCCATCTCGAACTCGCCGCCCGGGTAGTGGAGTACAGCCTTGCCGTCTTTAGTAGCCACAACTTCCCTTTCGCAGAAAATTTCTTCTTAACGACTCCAGAGTGCGGGGGAAGCAAGCACAGCGGAAAACAGCGCACTGCCTCCCAACTCCACGTCACCCCTTCGGGGTCGCATTGTTTCCAATGATTCAATTATGCGCGACATTTGCATTCCAGTGCATATTGCCGAGTGAAAAAGTTTGCTTAGTTCACATCGACCGTGCCGTAATCATAAAGAACCGACACCTGCAGTGGATTAGAACACACAATATCAAAGAGTGTGAGCAGTGCAACACCCTCTACCCCATTCGGGCAGGCTGGGCTCCCCCAATCTTGACCCCTCTTCACCTCGAAATGCAAATGGAAAAACCAGGTTTATTACGTTGTCACAGCTCATTTACTAACCAAGAGGTTAGGAGCACATTCAACAGCCCGCGTCTCCAAAAGCTCGAAAGTCATCGGACTAGCGCTCAAAATCACATCGACTAAATCCAAAATAATTCACCCCACAGTCCCCACCCAGCTCCCCACGGCAATAAATTTCCACCACCAGCAAAGCTGTAAAAATACCTTCGCAAACTTTGCAAAATCGCCAATCCACCCTGTTTCGATATGCAAAGTACGGAAGCGGGGGCAATTGAACCCCACCCTTTTGCTATAAGTACCCCCGATTACCGCTAGAGTTTGAAGACAACGGCTGTATATCAAGCTTCACTTTGAAAGGTTGCGCCTCATATGAGCGATCAATTCCCAGTTCTCCCTGAAGAGTTCCAGCCCGGCGACGGCCGTTTTGGCTGCGGTCCGTCGAAGGTTCGCCCGGCACAGATTCAGGCAATCGTTGACGGCGGTACCTCTATCATGGGCACTTCCCACCGTCAGCCGGCAGTGAAGAACGTTGTTGGCGAGGTTCGCGAGGGTCTGGCAGAGCTCTTCCAGCTTCCGGAAGGCTACGAGATTGTCCTGTCCCTCGGCGGCGCAACCGCTTTCTGGGATGCTGCCACCTTTGGGCTCATCGAGAAGAAGTCCGCTCACCTGACTTACGGTGAGTTCTCCTCCAAGTTTGCCAAGGCCTCCAAGATGGCTCCGTGGCTCGATGCTCCGCAGATCATCGAAGCAGAGCCTGGTTCCGCACCTGAGGTTGTCGCTGGTGAAGAGGGCGTTGACCTCATTGGTTGGGCTCACAACGAGACCTCCACCGGCACCATGGTTCCGGTCACCCGCCCGGCAGGTTCCGAGGGCCAGCTCATCGCCATCGATGCCACCTCCGGCGCGGGCGGCCTCCCGGTCGACATGTCCCAGGCTGACGTCTACTACTTCTCCCCGCAGAAGTGCTTCGCTTCCGACGGCGGCATCTGGTTGGCTGCGATGTCCCCGGCCGCTATCGAGCGTATTGAGAAGATCAATTCTTCCGACCGCTTCATCCCGGCTTTCCTGAACCTGCAGACTGCCGTTGATAACTCCCGCAAGAACCAGACCTACAACACCCCGGCTGTCGGCACCCTGCTGATGCTGGCTGATCAGGTCAAGTGGATGAACACCAACGGCGGCCTCGACGGCATGGTCGCTCGCACCACCGAGTCCTCATCTCACCTCTACAACTGGGCTGAGAACCGCGCGGAGGCAACCCCGTTCGTCACCGATGCCGCAAAGCGCTCGCTGGTCGTCGGCACCATCGACTTCGAAGACAACATCGATGCTGCGCAGATTGCCAAGGTTCTGCGCGCCAACGGCATCCTCGACATCGAGCCGTACCGCAAGCTGGGCCGCAACCAGCTGCGCATCGGTATGTTCCCGGCCATTGACCCGGAGGACATCCGTCGCCTGACTGGCGCTATCGACTGGGTTCTGGACAACGGCTACGCCGCCAAGTAGCAGCAAGGCAGCTAGCAGCAAAGCAGCTGCAAAGTAACAGCAAATTAGTTACAAAGCAGCCGCCATTTACCGGTCTCAGCCGCTTGACTCCCGCGCCACGCGCAAGGGCATTGCCCCGATTGTCCGTGACGCGGGAGTTTTGTCGTTTACCATGATTAGTGAGCATTACTTATAACGTCGACCAACAAGGAGGTTCTCGCATGAGGGAGCTGAAGCCCGTTCTGGACGGCGATGTGACCGATTCACTGACTCTCGTTCCCGCCGATATCACTGAGCAGGAACGACAGGAAGGACTTCGCTTCACGCTGCCTCTCGACGAGAACCTGCGCGCCTTCCTGGTCGAGCACTTCAAGCTCACCGATGCTACGGGTGCCCCAGTCGCAGCAGATTCCGCATCGCTTGCCGACGAATCCAGCGCCACCGCCACAGCCGCCAGTGGCAGCTCTTCGGAGGGCAACACCTCAGCGAACACCTCCGCTGATGGAAATTCCGCTGGTGACAGCACAGCGGAAGCCGCCACCGCAAGCGGTGATTCTGCCGACGGCACCGAGACAGCCGGCCACACCTCTGAGGCAGACGCAGCGCCGAAGAAAACCCCAACGGCACCGAAGCCAGTTTTGGAAGAGCCCCGCGTCGTATTGTCGCCCCGCGAGATTCAGGATCGCATTCGCAGCGGCCAGACCGTCGAAGAGCTCATTGAATACAGCGGTATGCAGCCGCGCAAGATTGAGTCCTTCGCTTATCCGGTGCTCGCGGAGCGCGCACGTATTGCGGAGCTCGGCAAGCAGTCGAAGCCGCGCCGCCTCGATGGCCCGGCCAAGCTGTCTTTGTGGGAGATTCTCGCCACCGCTTTCGCCGCCCGTGGTCAGGAACTCTCCGATGCCACATGGGATGCCTACCGCGACCCGAGTGGACAGTGGATTGTGACCGTGACCTGGAACGTCGGTCACACCACTAACGTGGCCGAGTGGAGCTACCAGGCGGAGGGACTTTCCGCACTCACTATTGCTCGCAATGAACTGGCAGCGGAACTGATTGACCCTGACTTTGCCCGTCGCAACCGCGATTTGGCCCCGCAGGCAAGTCACGCTGCCGATGCCGCGGATACCGCTGAGATGCCGGCCGCATGGCAGGCGCCGGCGGAGCCGCCGCGAGGCCATGGGGAGCACGACGATCCGTCGCAAAGCGAGGCCGTCGACGAAGACATCGACGAAGCGGAGTTCTTGCAGCACCCTGATGCGGAACAGCCGAAGCGCAAGAAGAAGACTGTCATGCCGTCGTGGGAGGATGTGCTTCTCGGCGTACGTCCGAACGGCCCGAAGAAGTAGGAGTTTCCCTCGACAATGAGCTCCATGACCAGTGGCAACGCCTCTGATTTCGAATTTGCCGCGATTCGCCGCGGTGTAGTCACGATTTGGTTTATCAGTACCAATGATCCCGCTGCGACCCTGGAGACGGGTGTTCAACACGACCGCGGTTTTGGGCGTCGTTTCCTGGCCCTTTATGACTCGACGCTGCCGGTGACACCAATTGGTGATTTCCCGCTCAATCGCTCGGCGGAGACCGGCGACGGCGAATATTACATCGGCGGTTTTGAGGGCGTTGCTGTGCTCCAGACAGTCCTCGACGATGTTTCGCAGCTGTCCAAGCTGTCGCCGCGTCTGCGGCAGGAGATTGCCGCCACGGACGTCTACGCGACTGTGTCGGATAAAGCTACGGGCTTCGGTGCCTTTGCGCATTGGCACGATGGTGAGCTCAAGCGCGCTTTCTCCGCTACTCGCTACCGCACACTGGAGGACATCGGTCTTCCCTGCCCCGCAGAGGGAAGCTTCTGGGCGGGCAAGCACCGCCCGCTGCCCGACGCTTTCGAAGATACGGGTTCACGTCCGCGCGAGGGCGTCGGTTTACCTTTCATTCCGGCAGAGCTTGCCGACGCCGTCATCACCGATTGGCTCGGATTCGACCCGCATTCGCCTGCTGCAGATATCCCGGTCTGTGGTTTTGCAGTCGATGGTCGTCGCGCGGCTCCCGGAACTTCGTATTCGACGTCTCGTAGTCCGCGCGGGCTAATGGGCGAGCCGGGTTCCTCCGAGTCTGGCGCAGAACTTAATCGTGGCTACGACGACTACGAGGTTCACAACGCAGAGCCGAACCGAGACTTTCTGGAGGAGCTCAGTCGCTTTGGCGCTAAGGCCAAGAACTTCGCTGGCCGCACCTGGCAGCGGGCGCGAGGCAAGTTCGGGAAATAGTTGCTACCGCCCTAGAGCCCTAGCGCCCTGCGCGCTGCGCCTGAACGCGCAGACGTTCGTAGAAGGCAATCGCTGCGGAGGTGGCCACATTCAGGCTGTCGGTTCCCGGTGACATGGGAATGCGGGCACGCACATCGGTAGCCGCCATCGCGTGCTCGGTAAGTCCCGGCCCCTCAGCGCCAACGAGAATAGCGACCTTGTCCGTATCCATGGCATCCCACAGATCCACTGTGCCCGCAGGTGTCATGGACACCACGCGGAAGCCCTGCTCTTTGAGTTGGTCCAGGCTTCGTTGCCAGGTGGTTGTGGTACCAGGCAGAGTCGCAAATGGGACTGTCAGCACATGCCCCATGGAAACGCGCACACTGCGGCGGTACAGCGGATCGGCACACGCCGCTCCGAAGACGACCCCGTCCACACCCATGCCCGCCGCGTTACGGAACAGAGCACCGATGTTCTCGTGGTCACCGACGCCCTCCATCACAGCCAAGGTGGTGGCTCCGCTCAGAACTTGGTCCACCGAGAGTGCAGGCGCACGGTCAGCGGTGGCCAGCAAGCCGCGGTGAAGATCAAATCCGGCTGCTGCAGCCAGAACCTCCCGGTCGAGCTCATACCAGGGCACCGTTTCCGCAATGTCGACCTCGCGCGCGGTCAAACCGTCGGCAAGCGTGGCGAGCTTCTGGCGAGTACCGAAGACTGCGCGGAGTGGAAAGCGCGAGCGCACTAGACGCGGCACGATAAGTGTGCCTTCAGCGATGACCAGCCCTTTGCCGCCGGGCAGATCGGGGCGGGAATCGGACTTGTTTAGGTTGCGGATGTCATCGAGCCGGCTGTCGGAAGGATCATCGATGACGATGGGTGCAAAGCGACCGAGGGATGCGGTGGTACTCATGGATACTCTTTAGCCGCCCAACAGAGCGGTGAATGGATCAGCGGCGAAGTAGATGACGAACAGCCCGGAGACAATCCACATCAGTGGATGCACGGTCTTAGCGCGACCTGAGAAGATAGCCATTGCTGCAAAGGTGATGAAGCCGATGCCGATACCGTTTGCGATCGAGTAGGTGTACGGCATGGTGACGATGGTCAAGAATGCCGGCAGCGCGATGTCGAAGCGGGTGAAGTCAATCTCGGTGACTTGGCCAATCATCATGGCGCCAACGATGACCAGCACCGGCGCGGCGGCTTCGATGGGCACGATTTCGTAGAGTGGCGTGAAGAACATCGCTGCCAGGAACAAGAGTCCGGTGACGATGTTGGCGAGGCCGGTGCGTGCGCCATCGGCGATACCTGCCGCGGAATCAACAAAGACGGTGTTCGACGAAGAGCTGACTGCACCACCGACGATGGCGCCGGTGCCCTCGACGACGAGGGCGCGCTTCATGTCCGGCAGCACGCCGTCCTCATCGACAAGTGCAGCTTGCTTGCCCAGACCGTTCATCGTTCCCATGGCGTCGAAGAAGTTGGCCAGGACCAAAGTGAACAGCAACATGGTGGCGCTGAGGGCACCGATGCGGGCGAAGGAGCCGAAGATATCCACAGCGCCGACGAGGGAGAGATCCGGCATACCGCCCACCCGATCCGGCAGAGTCGGCACGGCGAGATTCCAACCGGTCGGCACGGGCTTGCCGTCAGCGAAGGACGGACCCGCGTCGGTCAACGCTTCAACGGCGAGTGCAATGATGGTGTTCAGCACGATACCGATGAACAGGCCGCCCGGGATATTGCGGACGACCATAATGCCGCAGATAATCAGACCCAGCACAAACACGGCGGTCGGCCACGAGGCGATCTGGCCATTGATGCCGAGCTGCACTGGCACCGTCGTACCTGCGGCGTCGGGGATACGGCGGACCAGGCCACCGTCAACCAGACCAATCATGGCGATGAATAGGCCGATACCCACACTCATTGCGGCCTTCATATCGGCCGGAATCGCATGGAAGACAGCTGTGCGGAATCCCGTCAGGGCCAGCAGCACGATAATCACGCCGTCCAGCACGACCAGGCCCATCGCTTCTTCCCAGGCTAGCCCCTCATTGGCGACGAATGTGACAGCAACCAGGGTGTTGATACCCAAGCCCGTCGCAATGCCGAAGGGGTACTTGGCAAAAAGACCAAAAGCGATGGTCATGACACCTGCGGCGAGCGCGGTGACGGCTGCGACCTGCGGCAAGCCCAAGCTATTGCCGTTGACATCCTCGATATTGCCGAGGATGAGCGGATTGAGCAGGATGATGTAGGCCATCGCGAAGAAGGTCACTACCCCACCGCGGATCTCTGTTACGGTCGTCGAACCGCGCTCCGTGATTTGGAAGTAGCGGTCTACCGCCGAGAGATGACGCCCCGGCCGCGACGCCTTGGACTCCGTCAACTCGTCCGAGGATGTTGCAGAGGTGGACGTGCCTTTGTCCATTTTTCTAGTACCTCTCTAAAGTCTGTTTCTATCCGCGTCACGTGTTTTATCCGCGTCAACGCGGGAGTTTTTATGTCGAAGAGCAGTCACCGTGCAGTCTCTGGGACCGCGGCCACTTCGGTGCTACACCCATCTTCAGCATCGCTCCTGCCAAGGCGGGCAATTACGTGAAGTTACAAGGGCGAATCCTGGTAGGGTTCCGCCACCGGAGCACCCTGTCCAGTGACTTCCGGAATCGCAGAGTGAGCACCGCAGCCGTGGTCAAAGCTTACGGCTGTGGCGTCGAATGTCCACTCGTTGACGCACACTCCCCAGTTCTTACCCAGTGGCCCGGACAAGGGGACCATGAAGGCGCAGGTTCGGCAGCGGTGCAGTGCTTCCCGGGCAAAGTCGCTCTCCGGGCCGGTATCGCCCTCTTCCCAGCGTTGCTCGGTATCTTCCACACCCCGCGCCGACAGTGTGCGGGTCTGCAGATCTTCGCCGTCGAGTCGCTCATCTCCCACCGCAGCCGGCAACAGATCGCGCGGACCGAGATCACCGGGACGCAACCGCTCCTCGTAGGGCACCCATTCAGGCGCCTGCAGCGCGGTTTCGCCAGGCACAAGAGCCACTTCACTGACCGTTGCCTGCTGAGTGCCCGGCGCGCACGCGACCACCACATGCCACTCCCAGCCCCTGTATCCGGGCAAGTCAGCGGCAAAACGATGAACTGCAACTCCTTCGCCTACAACGCTTACCCCGGTGTGCGCGCCAGCGGGCCCCTCCCCTAGCTCTTCAATCGCGGTACGTGCAGTATCGACCGCCTGGTGATTCATCACCTTCCCCCGTCGGCGGCTATTTCGAGAACGTCGTCGATTTTCAGTCACGTTTCCTATCCTAGAGTGAAGCCATGGACAGATTCCCGTCGGGCGACGCAAAACCGGCCCGCTCCTTCCGTTCGTCATGCTTTACGACGGCCCGGGTTGCCATCCTCTCAGTGACAGCTGCCGCTCTATTATCCGGTTGCGCGGCTGATACTGATTCAAACGGCAATCACTGGGGCGCAGACCCTGCTAGTGAAACCGGTGCGGACTCGAACTCCGGCACCACACCAATGTCGACTTCATCGTCGGTTAACCCAACCGAGCTGGTTGGTGCCGATAAGGCCCCGGGGCTCGGTGGCGTTCCGACATTGAAACTGACCATCAATCAGTCCTATCCCGTCTCCGCTCCACCACTTCCCGCTGAGAAGAATGTCGCTGCCCCCTTTGTCCAGGGACTTGAGCTCGAACCTGACGGCTCTTTGCTGATGGGCACTGGACTCTACGGCGAGTCCCAGATTTACCGATTGCCCCAGTGGCTCGACAACCCTGCGGCTGAGCCGACCAACGTAGAGGATTTGCACCCCGACCTATTCGGCGAGGGAATCACCCGTCATGGCGATACCGTGTGGCAGCTGACATGGCAGGAAGGTCGAGCCATTGAACGCGACGCAGTCACTCTTAAACAGCGTCGCGAAGTCCCCTTCGACACTGAGGGCTGGGGTGCGTGCTCCTTCGAGGACACCATCGTGACCTCCGACGGCAGTGGCACCCTCACTTTCCGCTCCCCCGATGACCTCTCAGCTCAGCATCAACTGCCCATCACTGCGGCAGACACGGAGACAACGTGGCTAAACGAACTCGAGTGCGTCACGGTCGACACCGACGTAGATCCGGACGAAGCACCGGCGGACACGAGCGGTACAAACAACCTGAGCAACACAGGAGAACCAAAACCCCCACGGCCGCGCCGGGAGATTTGGGCCAACGTCTGGCAGAGCCCATTCATCTACCGCATCAATCCGGAAGACGGAAAGGTCACTGGCCTCGTCGATGCCACCGAGCTCTTCCGCGACCTGTACGCGCAGCTCTCCCCGGCAGAGCAAAAAAGTATTGATGTGCTCAACGGTATTGCGCTAATTCCGGATTCTTCCTCTACCTCTCCCAATGGGCCCCGTCAGTTCCTGCTTACAGGGAAGAAATGGCCCACTGCCTACCGTGTTACCGTGAGGGAATAGCAGTATCTGGCCCAAAAACGGCTAGTGTGACTGAACGTAGCTTCAATTCCGTTACAAATGTCGGGAAGTGAGAGTTGATGGGATCGAATAGGCGCCGCTGGCAACAGAATAGTAAGGCGTTCATGGTTGTCGGCGCTATTGTCGTGGTGGGTCTTGTCGTCACCGGCATCGTCCTCGCTGTCAATAAGTGGGCCAACCAGGCAATCGAAGATCCGCGCGCACTGTCCATCGAAGTCAATCAGAACGGCGAAACCACGAAGGTTCTTCCCTATCGCATCTGCGATTTGTTTGAGAAGAACGCCTGCACCACGATTGAGTCCAACGCCGCCAAGATTTCCCTGGGCGAGCAGGAAACAGCTGAGATTAACGTCGGCACCGCCGTTGGCTCGAACTCTTGGACTTTGCAGCGTTTCTTCTCCGACGATGCGGTCAACTCCACCTCGCGCAAGGATCCCGGCGAAGCCACGACCGAGACCATCGCTGGCTCCGCAGCTGTTGCCGGCAAGCGAACCCCACTCGGTGTCGTTGAGGTTTCCACCGCACTAATTGGAAAGAACTCCGAAGGTGAAGAGACCACCTACGGCATTACTTGGTCAATCGTCAACGAACCGTCGTAAAGCACCGCAAAACGCCCGCCCACTGAGGTTTTTCACCTTCGTGAGCGGGCGTTTTCACATCTTCTAACTACTTACGAGTCCAGCTCGCGCGCGACCGCACGCAGGACCTCAGCCATCTGATGGCCGTCCTTACGCTCCGGGTAGCGCCCGGCGCGCAGATCCCGCTGCACCGTCGACTCCAGCATGGAAATCATGTCTGAAATCATGCCGTTTAGATCGCTGGGGCTATACTTCTTCGCTTGACGACGAGCTCCTGCGCCCCCGCCTGCCCCGCCACGGCGGTGACGGGCACCGCGCGGCCCCTCATCAAGCACCTTGATTCGAAGTGCCTGCGGGCCTGGGCGGCCGTCAGCGTAGTCGTACTCCAGGCGCTGACCAGTTACAAGCTCTTCCACGCCTTTCGGCAGCACGTTCTTGCCGATGTAGACATCTTCCCCGTCCGGATTCGACACGAAGCCAAAACCGCGGTCCTTGTCGTACCACCTGACCTTACCGATGGGCACTTTCCACCTAACCTTCCCGTGCCCTGTGACTGGGGCACTCAACCTCGTTCCCCTCGTGCAGTGGTGACTGCGCTTCGGGGTCTTCGGATCGGAGGTGTGATTCTTCCGCACTTGTCACCGACCTCGCATGCACAGACGGCCGAAGTTAGAGGCTCGCTGGGCGAGCTTGGCCTGGCAGGACCGCGACGATATGCCGGGCCGGGTGCTGTATTAAAGGTGTTCCTTCAATTAAGGTGCGACCAAACAGGAAGCGCTTCAACGAGAACACATTCTTTACTACTGCTTACTACTGCGAAGTGGTGGCAGCGGTAGCGGCGTGCGGGTGCACGTCACCTCCGAGTACCTAAAGAAGTCAATTATACCCATAAATGGGCACACAAAGGGAAGATGCTTTTACCGGAAGTGAGCAGCCCCATTGACTGACACATGCACGGCCCTATCTGCAAGCTCGAAACAGTGGCTGAGCTCAGCTCCGCCGTTTGGGAGGTCACTTGCAGGCTGAACCTTAGGCATTTATGACCGCCTCCCCAAGCGCCACAAACGCGCTCAAACTAGAAAAATAACAAGACGATAACGTGACCTTCATCACATTTTAGGCTTTTAACTTACACACCACCAATAACAGTCACGCCCTCTACCTGCAATTTCACCTATTTTTATGCATGCCTTCCACCCGTTCTCAAAATGACGAGTTCGGCGATTCGCGTGACTATTTCGTTACCAACCGCTACCGTGTGCAATCGACGCGTTTAACGGACGAAGTCGCATCGATCGCCTTCATCTCACTCCAGTGCGATGACATCGGCCCGTTATTAACAACGTGAGAACTTTCCATAAGAGTGAGATGGGGTTGCATTAGCCCCACTGGCGCCACAAAGAAAATCGACGAAAAGGAAATTTTCATATGGCTCGCCACGCAGCTAAGACCAACACCTTCGCTTCCACTTCGGCAAAGGTCGCACTGACCGGTGCAATCCTCGGTGCAGGTGCCGCCGTCTTCGCACCGACCGCTTCTGCAGCCCCGGACTCCGACTGGGACCGCCTGGCACAGTGTGAGTCCGGCGGCAACTGGCACATCAACACCGGCAACGGCTACTACGGTGGCCTGCAGTTTGCTGCAAGCACCTGGAGCGCTTTCGGCGGTAACGAGTTCGCTTCGACCGCTGACAAGGCTTCCCGCGAGCAGCAGATTTACGTTGCTGAGAAGGTTCTGGCTCAGCAGGGTTGGGGCGCATGGCCGGCATGCTCCGCAAGCCTGGGCCTCTCCTCCGGCCCGACCGACCGTCCGCACCCGAGCAAGGGCGCCGCTCCGGTTCGTGCACAGGCCGCTCCGGCAGCTGCTGCTTCCGACTCCAAGACCGACCTGGTCCAGAAGTTCGCTGACCGTCTGTCCAACGTCAACAGCCTGTCCGACGCTCAGGCACTCATCGCTGAGTTCCGTGCGCTGACCGGCCAGATTGAGCTTCCGCAGGAACTGGTTGCAGCTATTCCGTTCGACCTGTCGAAGCTGCAGGGTCTGATCTAAGACTTCCGAGCTAGCCAGCTCATTTCAGTAGCCCCGAGGGTAATCCATCCTCGGGGCTACTTTTTGCCTTCAGCTGGCCGGCGACGGTGGGCCAATGCGAGTTAGTGACCGCGTAAGTTAGTGACTGCGTTTATGTCAAAAATGAGCGGAAAAATGGCTGGTAGGGTCAGGCGGTCATTGCATCATGGATAACACCAGAGATTACCTCC
>NZ_JVVM01000009.1 GCF_001054325.1 Corynebacterium vitaeruminis
ACCGGAACGATCTCATGAGACATGCGGAACGATGTCACCGAACCAGACACCTCGGGGGCACGATTTATCCCTTAAGCGGTTAGGTTTGATTAGATTCGCCTGATTGCTTGAGGGATTTTTGTTTTAGCTGGTGGCGGGGTGGGGGGTAATAGACAAAAGTGTGTCCGGTCGGGGTGCCGTCGGATGGGCACCATTTGCTACTTACCTCAATGCAAGTTAGTGAGTGCGCTTATAGCAAAAATGACCCGAAAAATGGCCTGAAAGTGCCATAAAGTCGAACAGTTTCACATGTGCAGCGCGTCGGAGATTCCGGTTAATTGGCTGGGCGACTGACCGTGTCATCGGCGTAGCGGGCAAACTGGCCCTCTTCAAAGGACGCAGCCGGATCGTTGGAATCAAACGGCCATGCGCCGAGTAGCCGTGGCCATTGTCATCAGTGCCGCCGACGTGCGGAGTGTCTTCAGCCCAGAACATCTGGAAGTGTGGCTTTGCCTGCTTACCCGTCGGCGCCGGTGGGTCAGCCACTGTGTGTCGCCCTCGCCGTAACGAGCCTGTGCGCCCTCGGCATCAGTGTGGTCAACAAAGCCTTCCTCGACAATCGAGATGGTTTCAAAGCCGCGGTGAGGGCGGGAGGGGAAGCCGGGGACGGTCGTGTCGTGGTACATCGACCAGCCGTCCTTGCCGGAAAAGTCCATCCCGGTATTGCGGCCAAGAAGTGAGGCATCGGGAGTCATGGTTTGGCCCTTGGTCTGTGGATATAGGTCTAGTGGTGGACCGCAAACAGGAATGGGGCCGTACCAGGAAGCTGCGGATTATCGGCTGCGGAGAATTTTTGAATGATTGCGCTTATGACAGACTTCTTTTAACTGGCTGATTAGTCGGTTTCATTTTCTACAACGCAATGTTGACACACTAACATTGCGAAGCTTCGGTGAAACCGCTGTCTGGGCAAGCAATGCTTTCAAAATGGGACTGGAAAGCGCGACAAGGTCGGGTGATTAGTCCTTAACGGAGAGTATTCGCCGCTACCCAGCAATAATTACGATCAGCGTGCGCGGACCGTGGACACCTTCGACTCGGGCAAGCTCGATGTCCGAGGTCGCGGAAGGCCCCGAAATCATGGTGATAGGAGCGGTCGGGTCGGTCTCGCGTAGGCGGGAAATCGCCTCCGGGATGCCGTAGACGACCGTAGAAGCTGGCACAACACAGATATGAATATCCGGCACCAAGGTCAGCGCGCGGCGCCCAGAAGTGGCCGAACCGTCCAGGAAAATGGTGCCGGTCTCGGCGCAGGTGACAGCAGAGCTAGTGACAATCGCATCGAGTTCGTCGAGCTCTTGGGCGTTGAAACCGGTGTCGACCCGCAGCTCAACCGACGAATCACCAGCAGCTGACTCCTCAACAGCGCCACCCATGCCCGCAACCCACTCGCGGTTAAGACCTTCGGGAATACCAATCAATGAGGCCCCGACATCCGCAATTGCCTTTTTCACCGCTTCATTAATCTCCGTTGCCGCGCTGCCACAGCGACGCACATCGGCTTTGTAATCGGCAATGCGCTCGTCGGCAAGCGAAATGATTTCTTCGGTCGCCAGATTGGAGGAACGTTCGTAATCGCGGGGGACATCAAAATGTGTGCCGGGCTCGCCAGTGATGATGCCTACGTCAGAGGCCAAGTCGCGGTCTGCAAAAGCGATCTTCTGAGCGTTGCGGATACGCTCGAGAATTTCGCTCTTGGCAATGTTCGCGGATGCTGGGGAATGGGACATCTCTAGGCCTCCTTATCGGACGAGTCAGATTGCTCGGAATCCGACAGCCCATTAATCTTCGTCGGAACCTGGTTAGTGGATTCGTGGGCGAGCTGCGTGGACAGGTCCTGCGAGCCCCACAGCGAGCGGAACGGCTTCTTCGGCGGGATCGGGGTATCGCGCACATCCGACCACCCGCTGAGGAAGAGTGGCAGCGAGTGGATCTCCCCGTCCTTCAGCCCGAGTACGCGGGCGAGGGAGGCTATCTTAGTGCTCATGTTCCACAGCTTCTGATTGCCCATGATGAACCCGAGCGTGGCAAAGAGCTTGCCCTCCACCGGCGGACGGTGCTCCGTGACCTTACGGTGTCGCAGCTCCAGCAGCGCCGCAGGGATGTCAATTCGCACCGGGCAGACCTCAAAGCAAGCCCCACACAGCGAGGACGCATAGGGCAGCGAAGCATTCGGATCATCGTAGGAATCCATGCCGGTGAGCTGCGGAGACAAAATCGCACCAATCGGGCCCGGGTAGACCGAACCGTAAGCGTGGCCACCCACGTGCTCATATACCGGGCAGATATTCAGGCAAGCCGAGCAGCGAATGCACTTCAGTGCCTCACGTCCAATCGGATCGGCTAGGGTGGCCGAGCGCCCATTGTCCAGCAGCACAATATGGAAATTCTTCGGACCGTCGCCGTCCGTGGTTCCCGTCCACAGGGAGGTGTAAGGGTTCATGCGCTCGCCTGTCGACGACCGCGGCAGTAGCTGCAAGAAAACTTCCAAGTCCTGGAAGGTGGGAAGCAGCTTCTCAATACCCATCACCGAAATCAGTGTCTCCGGCAGCGTGAGACACATACGGCCGTTGCCCTCAGATTCGACGACGGCCACAGTACCGGTTTCGGCCACACCGAAGTTGGCACCGGAAATCGCAACCTTGGCCTCCATAAACTGCTTGCGCAGGAACTTGCGGGAGGCCTCGGCCAAATCAGCTGGATTGGCTTCCAGATCCGGGTCGACTCCGGGGATTCCGTTTAAGAAAATCTCGCGGATATCCTCGCGATTGCGGTGGATAGCAGGAACCAGGATGTGGCTCGGCATATCGTCGGCAAGCTGAACGATGAGTTCAGCCAGATCCGTTTCGCGGGCGGTGATGCCGACGTCGGCGAGCGCTTCGTTCAAGCCGATTTCCTGCGTGGCCATTGACTTGATCTTGACGACATTTTCCTCGCCGGTTTCCTTGACCAGACCAGTAATGATGCGGTTTGCCTCGGCGGCATCACGGGCCCAATGCACATGCCCACCAGCATTTGTGACCGACTCTTCGAACTGTTCCAGCAGTTCTGGTAGGCGTGCCATGACATCGCGCTTGATGTGGCTGCCTGCAAGGCGTAGCTGCTCCCAGTCGTTCTTCTCCGCCACTACGTCCGCGCGCTTCTGACGAATCGAACGCGTGGCATGACCGACATTTTCGCGCATGCGCGTGTTCTTGAGCTCATCGTGCGCTGCGGCCGTGAACCCGTGCTCACCGCGCAGATGCCCGACACCGCGCGGCGCACGTGGAGGAAGGGTAGGCATGCCGACATTAATTGCGACCATTACTGCTCACCTCGCAGGGAAGCCTCTTGGCGGTTGTGCAAATCAAACGGATCATCGTTGGTGGAGGCCAAAATCTCGGCCATATGGATGGCGTGCACGCCCGAGTCCTGGCGACGCAGCGCGCCGCCGATATTGAGCAAGCACGAGGCATCGCCCGCAGTGACGAACTCTGCTTCCGTAGCGCGAATATTCGCCGTCTTATCAGCGACCATTGCAGCGGACGTTTCCGCATTCTTCACTGCGAAGGTACCGCCGAAACCGCAGCACTCCGCCGCGCCGGGCAGCTCGCGCAGATCGATTCCATCGACTGCACTGAGCAGCCGCCACGGACGGTCGCCCACCTTGAGCACTCGTAAGCTGTGGCAGGTGGAGTGGTAGGTCACTGAGTGGGGGAAGTAAGCACCGACGTCGGTCACACCAGCGACATCGGTGATGAACTCGGAGAGATCCAGCGTCTTGTTCGCGCAGGCCTGTGCCGCATGGGTTTGGGCACGGGTACCGTAGCGGCCCGCGATCATCGGATGCTGGTGGCGAACGGCGCCGGCGCAGGAACCGGACGGGGCGACAACGTAGTCAATCGAGGAATCCGCAAAAGCATCAGCGTAGGTGTCTAGCTGAGGAAGGATTTCCTTCTGGTACCCGGTGTTGACGTGCATCTGGCCGCAACAGGTTTGCTGTGGCGGAAAGACCACATCACATCCGAGCCGCGTGAGGACTCTGGCTGTCGCACTCACTGCATCCGGAAACATCATGTCCCCGATGCAGGTCGCGAAAAGTGCTACTTTCACGGTCGCTCCAAAATGGGTTGAGGATAAGGCAATATTTTCCTACCTGAATGCTACGCCTAGGCTCGGATTAAATCTGTTCTCAACGCAAATTCGCCTGGATCGTGAAAATGGTTAGTTGCAGTCGGACTCCACGACCTGCCGATGCCCCTCAAATGAATCTTTTGGTGGCTGATGTTTCCACGACTGCGATTGACCTAATAGGATAGGCAATCGTGAATCCTGCTGATCTTGCTGTCCTAGTCCGAAAAGTCACCGTCGAGGTTTTGACGTCCCACGATGCCGATGTCTCTATCGTGCCGGAGAACCCGACTGTCGAGCGTCCGCGTAACCCTGAGCACGGCGACTACGCAACAAATATTGCCATGCAGCTGGGCAAGCGCGTCGGCATGGTGCCGCGTGACTTGGCAACTGAAATTGCCGCAGCACTCGGCGCTTCTGAGGGCATCGATGAAGCGACCATTGCAGGCCCGGGCTTCATTAACATCCGCCTGGCCTCCGATGCCCAGGGCAAGATCGTCGAGGACGTCTTGGCAGCAGGGGAGAAGTGGGGCCATGCCGACTTCAACTCCGACCTCGACGTGAACTTGGAGTTCGTTTCCGCAAACCCGACCGGCCCAATTCACCTGGGCGGTACTCGGTGGGCGGCAGTCGGTGACGCTCTCGGTCGTGTCCTGTCCGCCACGGGCGCCAAGGTCACCCGCGAGTACTACTTCAATGACCACGGTCGCCAGATTGACCGCTTCTCCGACTCCCTGGTTGCCGCCGCTCGCAATCAGCCGACCCCGGAGGATGGCTACGGCGGAGCGTACATCCAGGACATTGCTGCTGCTGTGATGGAGAAGAACCCGCAGGCGCTCGAGGGCTCTGAGGATGAAATTCAGGAGCACTTCCGCGCTATCGGTGTGGACATGATGTTCGAGCACATTAAGGAGTCTCTGCACGAGTTCGGCACCGATTTCGATGTTTACTTCCACGAAAACTCGCTGTTCGAGTCCGGTCAGGTGGAAGCAGCTGTCAATTCCCTGAAGGAAAACGGCAAGCTCTACGAAGCTGACGGCGCATGGTGGCTGAAGTCCACCGATTACGGTGACGACAAGGACCGCGTGGTCATCAAGTCCGATGGCGATGCAGCCTACATTGCGGGTGACATCGCCTACGTTAAGAACAAGTTCGACCGCGGGCACAACCTGTGCATTTACATGCTGGGTGCCGATCACCACGGCTACATCGCACGTCTGCGCGCCGCCGCTGCCGCGCTGGGCTACAACGCCGACGGCGTCGAGGTGCTCATCGGCCAGATGGTCAATTTGCTTCGCGACGGCAAGGCTGTCCGGATGTCCAAGCGTGCAGGCACAGTAGTGACCTTGGACGACCTGGTTGAGGCGATCGGCGTCGATGCCGCTCGCTACTCGCTGATTCGTTCCTCCGTGGACTCCAGCCTGGATATTGACTTGGGCCTGTGGGCTTCACAGTCCAGCGATAACCCGGTCTACTACGTCCAGTACGGTCACGCTCGTCTGTGTTCAATCGGTCGCCGTGCCGAAGAAGCCGGTGTGACCAGTGAGGGTGCCGACTTCTCCCTGCTGGTTGAAGACCGCGAGGGTGAGCTTATCCGCACCATCGGCGAGTTTCCGGCCATCATCAAATCTGCAGCTGACCTGCGGGAACCGCACCGCGTTGCCCGCTACGCTGAGCAGCTTGCCGGTGTCTTCCACCGTTTCTACGACACTTGCCAGATTCTGCCGAAGGCCGACGAAGAGGTATCCGAGCTGCACCGCGCTCGTCTCGGCCTGGCTGAGGCCACCCGCCAGACGCTGGCCAATGCTCTGCAGCTGCTCGGTGTTACCGCACCAGAGCGCATGTAGTCGAAAGTGCCCGCAAAAACTACACACCCCGTGGCCCCGTCAGGGTGACGGAGAAAGAGAGCTGTTTCGTGCCTATCGACGGCAATGGATTCGAGCTTGGCGGCTACACCCGCCCCGATTCTACCCAATTTAATGAACTACCAGCGCATGTCTGGCCAACTACCGCCCGTCGTCGTGGTGATGACGAGGAGAATCCCGGTTCGGTGGAAGTTGGTGGCGTGAGCTTGGTCGACATTGCCAAGGAGTTTGGCACCCCGGTTTTTGTCGTCGATGAGCAGGACTTCCGCTCTCGTTGCCGTGCGATGACGAAGGCCTTCCGCGGTGCGGAAAATGTCCACTACGCATCCAAGGCTTTCCTGTCGAAGACCATTGCCCGCTGGGTAATGGAGGAAGGGTTGCATCTCGATGTCGCCTCCGGCAATGAGATGGCTATTGCTCTAGCTGCGGGTTTCCCAGCCAAGGACATGACCTTCCACGGCAACAACAAGTCCACCGCAGAGCTGCAGGATGCTATTTCAGCTGGCGTGGGCAAGATTGTGCTGGACTCCCGTTCGGAGCTGCGTCGCCTGTCCCAGGTCGCGGCTGAAGCCGGTGTGGTGCAGGACGTGCTCGTCCGTGTAAAGCCCGGTGTGGAGGCACACACTCACGAGTTCATCGCTACTGCGCACGAGGATCAGAAGTTCGGCTTCTCTCTCGCGTCCGGTTCGGCGCTGGAAGCAGCCAGCCTCGTAGAAGAGGACGACAATCTGCGCCTGATTGGCTTGCACTGCCACATCGGATCCCAGATTGTCGACTCCGACGGTTTCATTCTCGCTGCTGAGCGCGTGTTCTCGCTGGTGGAAAAGCTCGTCGAACGCCACGGCACTGAAATCTCCGAGCACTTCAACACCCTCGACCTCGGCGGCGGTTTCGGTATCGCCTACACCGCCGGCGAGCAGCCCCTCGAGGTTGCTCCGCTTGCCGACGAGATCCTCGCTGCCGTCGACAAGCTTGCGCAGCGTATCGGCATTGCGACTCCGACTGTGGCCGTTGAGCCAGGTCGTGCCATCGTGGGCCCGTCCATGGTCACGGTGTACGAAGTGGGCACTTTGAAGGATGTGACCATCGATGACGGCATGACCCGTCGTTACGTATCGGTCGATGGCGGGATGAGCGACAATATTCGTCCGGCGCTTTACGGCTCCAACTATGATGGTCGCATCGTTAATCGTGAAGTGTCAGGTTCCAGGATTCCCACCCGCGTCGTCGGAAAGCACTGCGAATCGGGAGACATTCTGATTAATGACGCGAACTACCCGAACGACATTGTCGAGGGTGATCTGTTCGCGCTGGCTGCTACTGGGGCATACTGTTACGCAATGGCCAGCCGCTACAACATGCTGACGCGACCACCAGTAGTGTCGGTGTGTGATGGTCGAGCGACCCAACTGTTAAGACGAGAAACCGTACAAGACTTACTAAGCCTGGAGTGTGAAACGCCACTAT
The DNA here is from genome assembly GCF_001054325.1 of Corynebacterium vitaeruminis. Lineage (GTDB taxonomy): Bacteria > Actinomycetota > Actinomycetes > Mycobacteriales > Mycobacteriaceae > Corynebacterium > Corynebacterium vitaeruminis_A. The sequence continues at coordinate 7,482 of NZ_JVVM01000009.1, forward strand.
GACTGCCGCAACGAATAATCCTGGAAAGGGCGAGGGCCACAAGGTTGGTGTCGCTATTTTAGGTCTTGGCACAGTCGGTACTGAGGTTTACCGCCTGCTTAACGAGAAGGCTGAGGACTTCGAGCGCCGCATCGGCGGCCCGGTTGAGGTCGTTGGCATTGCTGTGAGCGACAAGACCAAGCCGCGCCCGAATGTGGATCAGGATCTTCTCACGGACGATGCATTTTCGCTGGTTCAGCGCGATGACGTTGACCTGGTAGTCGAGGTCATCGGCGGTATTGACTACCCACGTCGCGTTGTTTTGGAGGCGCTGCGTGCAGGCAAGTCGGTTGTGACCGCCAATAAGGCGCTTGTTGCAGCTCACGGCGAGGAGCTCTCTGAGGCTGCCGATTCCTCGGGTGTCGACCTCTTCTTCGAGGCAGCTGTGGCTGCAGCTATCCCGGTCGTCGGCCCGCTGCGCCGCTCGCTGGCCGGTGACACTGTCAATAAGGTCATGGGCATTGTCAACGGCACCACCAACTTCATCCTTGATGCGATGGACTCCACCGGTGCGGACTACGACGAGATGCTGGCAGAGGCCACCCGCCTGGGCTACGCAGAGGCCGACCCGACTGCAGATGTCGAGGGCCACGATGCCGCTTCCAAGGCTGCCATTCTGGCCAGCCTGGCATTCCACACCCGCGTGACTGCTGGTGATGTTCACTGCGAGGGCATCACCCAGATCACTGCCGACGACATCGCAGCCGCCAAGAGCGCTGACTGCACCATTAAGCTGCTGGCTACTTGTGAGCGTGTCAAGGACGAGGATGGCAAGGAGTCCATCTCCGCCCGCGTGTACCCGGCGCTGATTCCACGTCGCCACCCGTTGGCAACTGTGCGTGAGTCCTTCAACGCCGTCTTCATTGAGGCCGAGGCCGCGGGCCGCCTGATGTTCTACGGCAACGGTGCTGGTGGTAATCCAACTGCTTCCGCAGTGCTCGGTGACCTCGTTGCCGCTGCTCGTAACATCGTCCACGGCGGTCGTGCACCGGGAGATTCCACCTACGCCAATCTGCCGATTTTGGACTTCGGCGACGTTCGCACCCGCTACCACATCGATCTGCACGTCGATGATCGCGTCGGAGTGCTTGCCGATGTCGCTCGCACCTTCTCGGATCACAACATCTCCCTGCGCACCGTCCGCCAGGAGGAGGGCGCAAACGGCGCTCGCCTGGTCATCGTGACCCACAAGGCACTGGAGAAGGATTTGGAAGCAACGGTCGGCGAGCTGCGCACCAACGACGCGGTAATGGCCGTCAACAACGTCATTCGTATCGAAGGAATGGATATCTAAATGGCACAGGAGCTTTTCCCGGGTCAGAAGGTCACTGTCACGGTTGCAGGTTCGTCAGCGAACTTGGGTCCGGGCTTCGACACCCTGGGGCTTGCCGTTGCGCTCTACGACATCGTCGAGGTCGAGGTCATCGAGTCCGGCGTCGTTGTCGAAATTCACGGCGAGGGCGAAGTCGATTTGCCGCGCAACGAATCTAACCTGGTTGTACGCGCGATTCGCGCGGGTCTTCGCGCCGCAGGCGTCGAAGCACCGGGCCTGAAGGTCGTTTGCCACAACACCATTCCGCAGTCGCGCGGTCTGGGATCCTCCGCAGCCGCCGCCGTCGCCGGTGTGGCTGCCGCTAATGGTCTGGCAGGCTTCCCGCTTACTGACGACCAGGTAATTCAGGAATCCTCAGTCTTCGAAGGCCACCCGGATAACGCTGGCGCATCTGTCCTCGGCGGGGCAGTGGTCAGCTGGACTGACAAGCCTGTCGACGGCCGCACTGCGCCACAGTATCGAGCTGTCAGCATTCCAGTGCACGAGTCCATTCAGGCGACTGCGCTCGTACCAGCATTCCACGCTTCCACGAATGCAGTCCGTCAGGTTCTGCCGAGCGACGTTTCGCATGTCGACGCTCGTTTCAATGTCTCCCGCACTGCGGTTATGACCGCAGCACTGCAGTCCCACCCGGAACTGCTGTGGGAGGGCACGCGAGACCGCCTGCACCAGCCGTACCGCTCCGACGTGCTGCCGGTGACCGCAGAGTGGGTAAACCGCCTGCGCAACCGTGGCTATGCGGCATTCCTCTCGGGTGCCGGCCCGACCTGTATGGTGCTGGGAACTAACGCCGTGGATGAGAAGATCCTGGAAGATGCCCGCGAGGCTGGCATCAAGGTCATGGAGTTGGGAATCGGCGAGCCGGTCAAGGTCGTGGTTGACAGCTAGGCAGTCCCTGCGGCCAGGGGCCGAGCCGGAGCCGGCGAAGCGACCTATTTTTCGCCCGGCCCCTTCAACTTCACAATGCTGAACTGACCTGCGCTCAAGTACGAGCGCAGGTCTTTCTTGTCGAACTTACCCACAGAGGTCTTATCAATTGAGTCCACGAAGGCCCAGTACTCCGGCAGCATCCACTTCGGCAGCTTTGGCCGCAGCTGATCGCGGAGCAGCTCAGCAGTTTCCTTGCTCGGATCAACTTCCGGCATCAGCACAGTAATCGCCAGCGGACGCTCACCCCACTTCTTATCCGGCATACCGATAATTGCGCACTCGAGCACCTGGGGGATTTCCATTACAAAGTTCTCCAGCTGTGCAGAGTAGATCCACTCACCGCCGGAGCGAATGACATCACGAGCGCGGTCATGAATAGTCAGGTATCCGTCATGGGTAATCGAGCCGACATCGCCTGTGCGAAGCCATCCGTCCTCGGTGAACTGTTCGTTGGCCTCGTCGACTTCAACGCCTCGGAATAGGTGTGCGGTGCCGCCATCTTCAGCCTCCGGAGAGCTGTAGTAGCGCCCGGTGACCGTGTTACCGCGTACCTGCAGCTCACCCTGGTTGCGGTCATGCAGGTCGAGCACGCGGTCCTTGTCGTCAACAATGCGGAACTGCATGATGTCCGGAAAGCGTCCCTGGCTAACTCGATAGCGTTCGCGGGCCTCACCGGAGGCGCCGTACGGAGGGCGGGCCACAGTACCGATAGGCGAAGTCTCGGTCATGCCCCAGAAGTGGATGACATCGACACCGTAGCGCTCTTCCCATAGTCGAATCAGTGCAGGTGGGACAGGGGAACCGCCCGAGAAAATCTCCTGCAGACTCATGCGCTTCGGCGGATTGCTGAGGTAGTGCGCCATGAGGTTAATCCATAGCGTCGGCACGCCCTGTGCCACGCGTGGCATCGAGGTTTCGATGATTTCTGCAAGACGCGGTGCGGACAGGTCAGCGCCGGGGAAAATCAGCGAAGCCCCACACATGAAGGAAGCCAGCGGCACGCCCCAGGAAAGGACGTGGTAAATGGGCACGCAACATAGCCACGGGTTTCCATGCGAAATTGCAAAGGAATCCGTCGTGCGCATGTTCAGGCTGTGCAAGTACAGCGAACGGTGGCTGTAGACAACACCTTTTGGTGCGCCCTCGGTGCCCGTCGAATAGCACATGGCCGCACCGGAGTGTTCGTCGAGTTCGGGCCAGTCGAAGCGGCTGGGGCGGCCGTCGATGAGTGCCTCGTAGGAGTACCACGGGATGCCATCTGGCAGCGGTTCAGCCACGGCCGAGAGGTCGCCAACACCGATGATGACGACAGCACGGACGCACGGGCAGTGGGGAAGAATTTCGGCAAGCAGTTCAATCTCGGTCGGGTCCGCGATAATGATCTGGTCATCGGCGTGATTGATAATGTGCACAATCTGATCTGGCATGAGCTGCTTGTTCAGCGGCTGGAATACCGCGCCCATGGAGGCAACGCCAAGAAAAACCTCGAAATGTTCGGCGCAGTTGTACATCAGGGTGCCGATGCGCTGGTCGCCGTCGATTCCGAGTTCATCGCGAAGCGCATGCGCCAGTGCGCTGGCACGAGCTGCGATGGCGGCAAAGGTGGTGGTCTCGGGACCGTCGCTGTTCCAGGAGGTCACCGGAGTCCGACCATGAATGGTGCGACCGTATTCCACAATCTGAGCGATGTTGAGAGGAATAAGAGGCATCGTACTGCGCATGAGCTCTACAGTACCGACTCGCAGCCCCGCGACCTAGCGAAACGCAGCTGAGAACTAGTGTTGCTACCTGACTATTTGGTGACTATCCTTGGGCAATAGGTCGTTTTCAATACGCGGTTATATACGTACCTCTTCATGTACTCCGCATTCAGTTGACCTTCGCCGTTGCTCGCACAACGTGATGGCGCAGCGTGATATTGAAAACACATAGATCAGTAGCGCGGCTACATAGTCTTGCGGTGCTGTGGACCTAAGTTTTCCTAACCATCTTCAATCCGGCTGCTCGGGTTTGAGATGCGGAAATAATGTAGGCAAGATGCCTCGGTTCAGTTTAATGTCGAGGTCTTTTGCCTGGCTTTTTCGATAATTCCCCGTCATCTGCGGATACTTTTCCGCCCGTGGTAAAGGTTCGACGACGGAGCACACGCGGTGGCGGGCAGTCAGAGCGAAAAAGTGTCAATGACGTAGCCCCTGTAGAGAGTGACTGCAGGGAAGGTCGATGAAAGGACATCCGTGACCGATACGGACACCACTGCCACGGCAGGCGGCCCAGAGAATCTTGCGGCCCTCCGAATGGCAGAACTGCGTGAAATCGCTTCTAGCAAGGGCATTCGCGGCATCTCCGCCATGCGCAAGCATGAGCTGATTGAGGCCATTAAGAATGGGGCCCCGGCTGCCGGTTCCGCTCCCGCTCGGAAGACCCGCGCGAAGAAGGCCGCGGCTCCAGCTGCGGATACCGCCACTAAGGCGAAGGACGCCAAGGAATCGCCGTCGGAACGCGCGGACAACGATTCCAGCAAGAGCGCCGACAAGAGCGACAAGAGCAACGATAAGCGTGATGACGCTAACGCGGACGGCCGCGAGGAGATGTCTCGCTCACAGCAGCGTCGAAATCGTCGTAACCGCGCTCGCCAGCGCGAGCAGGAGAATCAGGACGATCGCAGCAGCGATAGCCGCGACGATTCCGATAACGGCAACGACCGCAGTAACCACAACGACCGCAATGATCGCAATGATCGCAACGATAATCGCGATGACAACCGCGACAATCGGGGCGAGCGCAATAATCGCAACGACCGGAACGACCGCGGTGATCGTAACGATCGCAACGACCGCAATAACCGCAACGATCGCAACAATCACGACCGTGACAACGATGATGACGGCCGTGGCAACCGCAACAACCGTCGTGGCCGCAACAACCGAAATAATGACCGTAACAACCATGACGACGATGGCCGTGGCAACCGTAACCGCCGCAACCGTCGCAATCGCCGCGACCGTCGCGGACGCGATAACAACGGTGGGGGACACGGCGGTCAGGATGAAATCCGCGAGGATGACGTTCTCCAGCCGGTCGCTGGCATCGTCGATGTGCTAGATAACAAGACCGCATTCGTGCGCACCTCCGGCTACCTACCGGGCTCGAACGATGTGCTGGTTTCTGCGCAGATGGTTCGTAAGTACGGCCTGCGCAAGGGCGACGCTGTCACCGGTCAGGTACGCATGCCTCGCGAGAATGGTTCGGGCCAGATCACTCATGGCAACGGCCGTAATCGCCGCAAGTACAACCCGCTGGTCAAGGTCGAAACTGTTAACGGTCTCGATCCGGAGCAGGCAAAGCAGCGTCCGAACTTCGCTAAGCTCACCCCGCTGTACCCGAACCGCCGACTGCGTCTCGAGACCGAGCAGAAGATTCTCACCACTCGCGTCATCGACTTGATTATGCCGATTGGTAAGGGCCAGCGCGCACTCATTGTTTCGCCGCCGAAGGCCGGTAAGACCACGATTCTGCAGAACATCGCGAACGCTATCGCGACGAACAACCCCGAGTGCTACATGATGGTCGTGCTTGTCGACGAGCGCCCGGAGGAAGTCACCGACATGCAGCGCAGTGTCCGTGGCGAGGTTATTGCTTCTACCTTCGACCGCCCGCCGTCAGATCACACGGCAGTGGCTGAGCTCGCGATTGAACGTGCAAAGCGCCTGGTGGAACAGGGGCAGGATGTCGTTGTCCTGCTGGACTCCATCACCCGCCTTGGCCGCGCGTACAACAACTCTTCGCCGGCATCGGGTCGAATCCTCTCCGGTGGTGTGGATTCCAATGCTCTGTACCCACCGAAGCGCTTCTTGGGTGCTGCCCGAAACATCGAAGAGGGCGGCAGCCTCACCATTATCGCCACCGCGATGGTGGAGACCGGTTCGGCAGGCGATACCGTGATCTTCGAGGAGTTCAAGGGCACCGGCAACGCCGAGCTCAAGCTCGACCGCAAGATTTCCGAGCGTCGCGTGTTCCCGGCAGTGGATGTCAACCCCTCGGGTACCCGTAAGGATGAGCTGCTGCTCAGCACGGAGGAGGCTCGCGTGATGCACAAGCTGCGCCGCATCCTCTCCGCGCTGGAGTCGCAGGCTGCTATCGACCTGTTGATTAAGCAGTTGAAGAAGACCCGTAACAACAAGGAATTCCTGATGCAGGTGGCTTCTTCTGCACCAATGGCCGCCGATGTTGATGTGGACGACATGCTTTAGCTGGGGTTAGCCACAAGGAGCGGTGACACAGCGCCGCGCTTTCCCAAAAAACCTCAGCACTGACCAGCATTCACCCATCACAACTTGAAGGAATATTCAATGGCTAATCAGGTTTCCGCAGTTGACGACATCCTCTCTGAGTACCACGGTCTCGAGGCACAGCTGGCTGACCCCGAACTGCATAACGATCCGAAGGCGGCCCGCAAAGTCGGCAAGCGCTTCAACGAGTTGCAGCCGGTCATTCAGACTCACAAGAAGTTGACGCAGGTCCAGGATGACCTGGAGGCAGCTCGTGAGATGGCCTACGAGGACTCCGAGTTTGCAGCTGAGGCTGAGCGTCTCGCCGCTGAGTCGGAGGAACTCGAGGAGAAGCTCGCTGACCTGCTGGCTCCGCGCGATCCGCACGACAGCGATGACATCGTTATGGAGATTAAGTCTGGTGCCGGCGGTGAGGAAGCGGCCCTCTTCGCAGGTGAGCTTGCTCGCATGTATCAGCGCTACGCCGAAAAGCACGGCTTTACCACCGAAATCCTCGGCCTGTCCGAGTCGGATCTCGGCGGCGTGAAGGACATGACCATGTCCATCCGCGCCAAGACTCCGTCCCGCGACGGTGCGTGGAGCGTGTTCAAGTTCGAAGGTGGCGTCCACCGCGTGCAGCGCGTGCCGGTCACCGAATCACAGGGCCGTATTCAGACTTCCGCGGCTGGCGTGCTGGTCTACCCGGAGCCCGACGAGGTCGAGGACATCCAGATTGACGAAAAGGATCTGCGTGTCGACGTCTACCGTTCCTCCGGTAAGGGCGGTCAGGGTGTTAACACCACTGACTCCGCGGTACGCCTAACTCACCTGCCAACTGGCCTCGTCGTTACCTGTCAGAAGGAGCGTTCGCAGATTCAGAACAAGGCCCGCGCCCTGCAGGTCCTTGCTGCTCGACTCCAGCAGATGAAGGAAGATGAGATCGCCGAGGCCGCCTCCGACCAGCGTAAGTCGCAGGTTCGCAACATGGATCGTTCCGAGCGCATCCGCACCTACAACTTCCCGGAGAACCGCGTTTCCGATCACCGCATCGGCTACAAGGCTCACAACCTGGACTCGGTGCTGGGTGGCGACATGGATGACCTGCTCAAGGCTCTCCACGATGCGGAGCGCGCTGAACGTCTTGAAGCCGAGTAGTCCCACGCCCGCAGAAAATAGTTCGCCGACGTTACCGGATTCCGTCCGTACTCTCGGCGAGCTGTTGCGCTATGCGCGCCGCACGCTTGACGACGCCGCGCTGGCCTCCCCGGATGCCGACGCACGAGCGCTATTTGCAGCCGCTACTAATGCCGGGCCAGCGGATGTCATCTTCCGCGGAGACGAACCGTACACCGATGAGGCTGGTCGCACACAGCTGGCAGAGATGCTAGTCCGCAGAGCGGCTCGTGAGCCACTGCAACACATCCTTGGCACGGCACCGATGATGAGCCTGGAACTGCAGGTCGGACCCGGTGTTTTCGTGCCCCGCCCGGAGACGGAACTGCTTGCGCAGTGGGCGATAGACCGAGCCCGTGAGTTGGTCGCAAGTGACGTCGTCAAGCCGAAAATCGTCGACCTGTGTACCGGATCCGGTGCGTTGGCGTTGGCGATTGCCGATGCTGTACCCGAAGCGGAAGTGGTGGCTGTGGAGCTCTCTGAGCGGGCACGGGCGTGGGCTGCGAAGAACATCGAGACCTATGGCGATGGGCGTGTACGTCTGATTGCTGGCGATGTCACGGATGTTCGGCTAATAAGCGACGGTGCTGCGCTAGCGGATTGGGTAGGCGAGACCGACATTGTTGTGTCCAACCCTCCGTATGTGCCCGAAGACACCGAGGTTGATCCCGAAGTGAGGGCTGATCCGCACTCGGCGGTCTTTGGTGGCGACGATGGGCTAGATGTCATTCGACCTATGATGAACCTGGTAGATGCACTGGCGCGGCCGGGTGGAGTCGTCGGCATCGAGCACGATGACTCTTCAGGTGGCGATGTCAGTTCACTGCTGAAGGACACCTGGGATTACGCTGATGTAGAAGTCCATCGGGACTTTGCGGGCCGTGATCGTTTTACGGTGGGGCGTAAAAATTATTCTTAAAGCAAAACTTTGAAGCAGGAGCAAAAATCTGATGAGCAGGATCATGGACTGCAGCACAGATGAAAACCGAGAGCGCACAATTGCCGCAGCAGTAGACGCTGTGAAGGCAGGACGGCTGGTAGTTATGCCAACCGATACCGTCTACGGGCTTGGCTGCGATGCCTTTGATAACCAGGCCGTTGCCTCCCTGTTGCGGGCCAAGCACCGAGGCCCGGATATGCCGGTGCCGGTGCTGGTCGGTTCCTGGACCACGATTGAGGGGCTTGTCCGCGAATACTCGCCGGCAGCGCGCGCACTGGTGGAGGCCTTCTGGCCGGGCGGACTGTCGTTGGTTGTGAATCAGGCACCGAGCCTGCCGTGGAACCTCGGTGACACCGCGGGTACAGTCATGCTGCGCATGCCACTGCACCCAATCGCCATTGAGATTCTGCGCCGCACCGGGCCGATGGCCGTGTCCAGTGCGAACATCTCCGGCCAGGCACCGGCTACCAATGCCGTGCGGGCAAAGCAGATGCTCGGTGGGGAAGCGGCTGTCTACGTCGACGGAGGTGAAGCTACGATTGGCACACCATCGACGATTGTGGATATTTCGACTCCAGTACCGCGGATTCTGCGCGAAGGTGCTGTGTCAGCTGCGGCGGTTGCCGAGGTTTTGAGTACAACCCCCGAGCGACTGCTGGGACAGTAGTCTTAGCTACCTAGAGTCTTTTCTGTTTAGAGTCTTACCTATTTAGTACGTGCAGCGAATGTGTAGTGAGTAGTACCTAGTGGCGGACATGAGCTTATTGGCAGCCCAGTCGGGCGGGGCAGGTGTGCCCATGCGCGAGCTTGCCATGCTCGTATTAGTTGCTACCGCTGTGAGCTATCTCCTCACGGGTGTGGTGCGTTATGTGCTTGTGCGCTCCGGTTGGCTGGATGCGCCACGCTCCCGCGATGTTCACGACATTCCAAAGCCCCGACTCGGTGGCGTGGCGATGTACTCCGGTGTGGTCGCAGCCATCGCTCTTGCCTCGGTGATGCCGGCACTCAACCGTGGTTTTCCACCCATGACCCCGGATATGAGGGCAGTCGTGGCGGCCGCGTCGCTCTTGCTGATTGTCGGCATTTGGGACGACCTCTTTGACCTCGATGCCATAACTAAACTTGTAGGGCAGGTTGCGGCGGCACTTTTGATGTCATTTATGGGCGTCAACTGGTATTTGCTCTATATCCCGTTTAGCGGCGGCGCCACGCTTATTCTCGACCCAATCATGTCCACAGTCTTGACTGTTCTCTTTACTGTGGCGCTGATTAATGCCTTCAACTTTGTTGACGGCATCGATGGACTTGCGGCGGGGCTCGGCATGATTGCTGCGGCGGCGATCCTTGTCTATTCGATGGTCATGCTTCACGACCAGGGCGGCACCGTCTCCGCCTATCCGCCCGCGATGATTTCAGCCTGCCTGCTCGGAGCCTGCTTGGGCTTTCTACCTCACAACTTCGAGCCCGCACGTATCTTTATGGGCGATTCCGGCGCCATGATGATTGGACTGCTGCTCGCAGCGGCATCGGTGTCGGCATCAGGACGCATCGCACCCTCCATGTACGGCACTGCCGACGTCATCGCTCTGATTTCGCCGATTGTGGTCGTCATCGCCGCAATTAGTGTGCCAATGCTCGACTTGCTCCTGGCTGTTGTTCGCCGCGTTAGCCAGGGCAAGTCACCCTTCTCACCGGACAAAATGCATATTCACCACCGCCTACTGTCGATGGGACACAGTCATCGCCGCGTGGTACTGGTGCTCTACCTATGGGTGTCGGTCGTCGCGTACGCCGCCGTTGCCACCACCGTTTTCCCCTTCGAATTCGTTGCTCTGACCTTCGGGGTCCTACTCATCATCGCGGTTATCTTCACCCTCCGCCGCCGAAATGAGCTTGCCGACGAGGGCTCTAGGGGCGCGCGTCCTAGAAGTGGAAGTGGTAGTCGGCAGGTTAGAAGACGGCGTCGTGGAGGCAGAAGGTACAATCTTCGACCGTGACTGAAAAAACAACTCCGGAGCCCGAGTCCAAATACGATGATTCGCGGCGACCGCTGCTGGCTGCCGCTCGCTCGGGTGCTATCGCGCTCGCTGTGATTACCGTGCTTTCGCTGCTGGTCTGGGGTGGAAAAAACGGTATGCCCGGCGTGTGGGGTGTCCTCCTTGGCGCGGCTATCAGTGGAAGCTTCGTACTGCTTACTGTTTTAGGCATCCTCTTTACTGCCCGAACTTCCCCTTCCATAACGCTTGCCGTTGTACTAGGCGGCTGGTTGTTGAAGATTGTCGTACTGATCGGCGTCTTGGTTGTTATTAGAAATCTTGAGTTTTATGACAACATGACCTTCTTCGTCACTGTTGTACTTACGCTGATGGTGACGCTTGGTGCAGAAGTGTGGGGAATGTCGCAATCTAACCTCACTTATGTCCAGCCACTGAAAGATGAATAGCTCGTAATAAGCTGTTGACCTGCTCAGAGAGCGCAGTCGATATATAAAACTGCAGGTTAAAGGCGTTTTAAAAAGTCGTAGCAGGCAACGCCACGAATAGAGGCCGAAACCCACAGGGGGCGTCGGCCTCTTTGTTGGTTTCGGGGTCAGAAACACGGGGGTGCATCGGGTGGGGAAAATGAGTCGGAACTGTTATCCTGAGCTTTGGGTAAGACGGCCTGTTGCGGAATAACTATCATTTCCACAGGTACGGTCCCCGTGAGCGCCGTGCTGATGAGCGAATGGAATCCGCGGCGCGACACGTTAAATGACGTCCTTCGCACCGCTTGACAATAGTTCTAGCGGCCCAATCACGGGAGAGAACGCTGAGCGTTACAACACTTGCCGAGATGCGGGGTGAGTTTCACTCACCCAACTTGCAGGAGGAGTATTTCCCGGGTGAACTTGGCGACTTCATTTTAGGTGGCAGTGGCGACTGGTACGCCATGGATCGCCTGATGGTTGTTCGTCTTTTGATGGCCGTGATCGTCGCCGTGTTCTTCGTCGTCGCAATGCGTCGTCCGAAGCTCGTGCCGACTGGTCTGCAGAACGTTGCGGAGTTGATGCTGGACTTCGTCCGCATCCACATCGCGGAGGAGATTCTGGGTAAGAAGGAGGGGCGTCGTTTCCTTCCGGTTCTGGCCACCATCTTCTTCCTTGTTATCTCGATGAATATTGCGGCTATTATTCCTGGCCTCAATATTTCGCCGAACGCCCGAATCGGTATGCCACTGGTTCTGGCCCTGTTCGCATACGTTGCCTTCATTTACGCGGGCTCGAAGAAGATGGGCTTCTTCAAGTTTGTGAAGTCGGCAGTCGTTATTCCGAACTTGCCACCGGTACTCCACCTCATCGTGGTGCCGATCGAGATTTTCTCCAACTTCGTTCTCCGCCCAGTTACGCTGACCATCCGTCTGATGGCCAACATGCTGGCGGGCCACATGGTTCTAGTCCTGCTGTTCGGTGCCACGAACTTCTTCTTCTGGCAGCTGAATGGTTGGACCGCCCTGTCCGGGTTGACCCTTGTCGCTGCGGTAGCATTCACGCTGTTCGAGATGCTGGTGATTTTCCTGCAGGCATACATTTTTGCCCTGCTGAGCGCCGTCTACATCGAACTGTCGCTGCACGCAGACGAGCACTAACCCATAACAAATGAGGCCGCACATTCGGCAACAAGGCCTCGCAAATTTAATAGCAAGACCCACTTGACCCACAAAGCCCCGGTCCTACCTAGAAGCAATGTTTTTCCGGGGCCATCCTTTAAGAAAGGGAACGGTTCATAATGAACGACGTCATCCTCTCCGCAGCGGACTCCGCTCAGGCTGTAGACACCAACGCTGGCCTGAAGACCATCGGTTACGGTCTGTCCACCCTGGGCCCGGGCCTCGGTATCGGTATCGTCGCCGGCAAGACCGTTGAGGGTATGGCACGCCAGCCAGAGATGGCCGGCCAGCTGCGTACCACCATGTTCCTGGGTATCGCCTTCACTGAGGCCCTCGCCCTGATCGGCCTGGTCGCAGGCTTCGTTTTCTAAGTCCGGACCTTCAAGCGGAGAACACGTAAACCATGACAGATTTCACCTTTTTGCTAGCTGCGGGTGACCTCCCGATGGGAGAGTCCATCAACCCGCTGCTGCCAAAGACCTATGACATCGTCTGGTCCGTTGTCCCGCTGGTAGTTATCCTGGTTCTCTTCTGGAAGCTCATTCTTCCGAAGTTCCAGGAGGTCCTGACCGAGCGGGAGGACCGGATTGAGGGCGGCATTGAACGCGCTGAGGCTGCACAGGCCGAGGCGAAGGCCGCTCTGGAAAAGTACAACAGTCAGCTCGCAGAGGCCCGTACTGAAGCAGCAAAGATTCGCGACGAAGCCCGTGCACAGGGGCAGCGCATCATTGCAGACGCTACGACCAAGGCCAATGACGAGAGCGCACGAATCATCGAGTCCGGTGAAAAGCAGCTCGCCGCCCAGCGTGAGCAGGTAGTCGCAGAGCTGCGCAAGGAAATGGGCCAGAACTCCATCAATCTGGCTGAGCGCCTTCTGGGCGAGCAGCTTTCCGACGACGTTCGTAACTCGTCGACGATTGATAGCTTCTTGTCCAACCTTGACACCGTGGCCCCGGCCGGAAAGTAGGCGACATGCACGCAGCAAGCCGCGAATCCCTGGCAGCGCTTAGCCAGCGACTGGATGCCGCTATCGGCGGCGACAATATCGCTGTCGCTCAAGCTGCTCAGACTGGTTCCGAGCTTTTCGACATCGTCGAGGTCCTGGACTCCGACCGCGGCCTGCGTGTCGCTGTCGCCGACACCTCGGCGACTGCGGAACAGCGTTCCGGCCTTGTCCGGAGCCTGTTCGCGGGCAAGGTATCTGAGACGACTCTTAACCTCGTCGTGGATGCTGCCGCGCAGGTATGGTCCACCCCGCGTGAAATGCGTGAGGGTTTGGTAGAGCTGGGCCGTCGCGCCCTTCTTCGCTCTGCCGAAGGCCAGGGACAGCTTGAGACCGTTGAGTCAGAGCTGTTCCAACTGGGACACATCCTGGCTGAGCAGTCGCAGCTTGAACAGCTGCTGGCCGACAAGGCCGCAACCCCCGAAGCCAAGCGTGGGCTCCTCGCCTCTGTGCTGTACGGCAAGGTCACCTCCGTGACTGAGACCCTGGCACTGCAGGCCGTTGGCCGCCCATCCAAGCGCCCCGCGGACGACATTGACTCCCTGTCCCGGCTAGCCGCCGGCCTGCGGAACCACGTCGTCGCTCGCGTGACCAGTGCCACGGCCGTCTCTGACGAGCAAGAGCGAGCACTGGCGGACAAGCTCGGCCGAGTCTACGGCAAGGCGATGTCCATCCACACCGTGATCGATAAGTCGATTCTCGGTGGACTGGTCATCCGGGTTGGCGACGAGGTCATCGACGGTAGCCTTTCAACAAAACTTGAGAAGCTGCGCGTCGGCCTCGGCTGACGGATGGTTTAGACGATTAATCACTGGAAGAATATTACCGAGAGCAGGAAGAACATGGCGGAGCTGACGATCTCCTCCGACGAGATCCGTAGCGCGATTGCGAACTACACCTCGAGCTACTCCCCGGAGGCCTCCCGCGAGGAGGTTGGCGTTGTTATCAGTGCAGCTGATGGTATCGCCCAGGTTTCGGGAATGCCGTCGGTCATGACGAATGAGCTTCTGGAGTTCCCAGGCGGCGTTATTGGCGTCGCTCAGAACCTTGACACCGACAAGGTCGGCGTCGTGGTGCTGGGTAACTTCGTGTCGCTTAAAGAGGGTGACGAGGTAAAGCGGACGGGTGACGTCCTTTCGATTCCGGTCGGGGATAAGTTCCTCGGTCGCGTAATTAATCCCCTGGGCCAGCCGATTGACGGCCTGGGCGACATTGAGGCTGAAGAGGACCGCGTCCTCGAGCTGCAGGCACCTACCGTGCTGCAGCGTCAGCCGGTTGAAGAGCCGATGGCTACCGGTATTAAGGCCATCGACGCAATGACCCCAATTGGTCGTGGTCAGCGCCAGCTGATCATTGGTGACCGTAAGACCGGTAAGACCGCGGTCTGCCTGGACACCATCTTGAACCAGAAGGCTAACTGGGAGTCCGGAGACCCGAGCAAGCAGGTGCGATGCATCTACGTTGCTATCGGTCAGAAGGGCTCTACTATTGCTGGTGTGCGCCAGACTCTCGAGGAGCAGGGCGCGCTCGAGTACACCACCATCGTTGCTGCCCCGGCGTCGGATGCCGCAGGCTTCAAGTGGCTTGCACCATTCGCAGGCGCCGCACTGGGTCAGCACTGGATGTATCAGGGCAAGCACGTTCTGGTCATCTACGATGATCTGACTAAGCAGGCAGAGGCATACCGTGCCATCTCGCTGCTGCTGCGTCGCCCGCCGGGACGCGAAGCTTACCCGGGTGACGTCTTCTACCTCCACTCCCGTCTGCTGGAGCGTGCTGCAAAGCTCTCCGACGATATGGGTGCAGGCTCGCTGACCGCACTGCCGATCATCGAGACCAAGGCAAACGACGTGTCGGCCTTCATTCCGACCAACGTCATTTCCATTACTGACGGCCAGGTCTTCCTCGAGTCCGACCTGTTCAACCAGGGTGTCCGTCCGGCTATTAACGTCGGTGTGTCGGTTTCCCGTGTTGGTGGTGCTGCACAGACCAAGGGCATGAAGAAGGTTTCCGGTAACCTGCGTCTGGACCTCGCGTCCTACCGCGACCTGGAAGCATTCGCAATGTTCGCTTCCGACCTGGACGACGCCTCCAAGCGTCAGCTGGAGCGCGGTCAGCGTCTCGTTGAGCTGCTGAAGCAGAAGGAAAACCACCCGCAGCCGGTCGAGTACCAGATGACTTCCATCTACCTCGCTGGTGAGGGCGAATTCGATGACGTTCCGGTTGAGGATGTCCGTCGCTTCGAGGCCGAGCTGCTGGAGCACCTGCAGGATACTCAGCCTGCAGTCTTCGAGCAGATTGACGGCGGTGTTGCCTTCTCTGACGAGTCCAAGGCTGCTCTGAAGTCCGCTACCGCTAACTTCAAGAAGTCCTTCCAGACTTCCGAGGGCGCACCGCTGGCTTCCGAGGCTCCGGTCGAGGCACTTGACGAGGGCGAGCTCAAGAAGCAGCAGATTACGGTCTCGCGCAAGTCTGCCCAGAACTAGGCAGGTTGAGCTACTCAATGACCGTTTTCGCAATTGAAGGGAGGGAATAGGACATGGCGAATCTTCGTGAACTTCGAGCCCGAATCAAGTCGGTAAACTCGACCAAGAAGATCACCAAGGCCCAGGAGCTTATCGCAACCTCGCGCATTACCAAGGCGCAGCGTCGCGTGGCAGACTCCCAGCCGTACGCCGACGAAATCGAGAAGGTCATCGGACGTCTCGCATCGGCTTCGTCGTTGGATCACCCGATGCTCGTAGAGCGTGAGGGTAACCAGCGTGTTGCAGTCCTGGTTGTCACCAGTGACCGTGGCATGTGTGGCGGCTACAACCACAACGTCCTGAAGAAGGCTGCAGAGCTGCGTACCGCTCTGGAAGAGCAGGGGCATGAGGTCGTCCTCTACGTGACTGGCCGTAAGGGCACCGACTACTACGACTTCCGTGGTGTCGAGCTCGCCGGTACGTGGGAGGGCTTTTCCCAGGACCCGGACTACGCTGCAACCCACGACGTGCGTCGTCACCTCATTGATGGTTTCAACGCTACGGCCGAGGGCACTGCCAAGTACCGCGAAGGCCTGCGTGGCACCAACGGCGAGCCTGTTAAGGGCTTTGACCAGGTCCACGTTGTCTACACGGAATTCGTGTCCATGCTTTCTCAGATTCCGCGTGCACACAAGATGCTCCCAATCGAGCCAGTGTACGAGGACGTCGAGATCGCTCAGGGTGAGGACATGTTGACCGATGGGTCTGATGACCTCAAGCCGGACTACGAATTCGAGCCTGATGCAGACACCCTGTTGGCAGAGCTGCTGCCTCAGTACGTGTCCCGCACTCTGTTTGCAGTGATGCTCGAGGCCGCTGCCTCCGAGTCAGCTGCCCGTCGTAACGCTATGAAGTCTGCGACGGACAACGCTACCGAGCTGGTCAAGGACCTCTCGCGCGTTGCTAACCAGGCACGTCAGGCACAGATTACCCAGGAAATCACAGAAATCGTCGGTGGCGCCGGTGCGCTCGACGACAGCGGAGAAAGTGACTAGATATGAGCACAGCTCTAAGTGAGCAGAACACCACCACGGCTGTGGGCCGTGTTGTGCGTGTCATCGGTGCCGTCGTCGACGTGGAGTTCCCGCGTAACGAACTGCCGGCACTTTACAACGCGCTGACCGTGGAAGTTTCCCTTCCTTCGGTCGCCAAGACCATTGTCCTCGAGACTGCACAGCACCTCGGTGACAACATGGTTCGTACCATTGCTATGGCCCCGACCGACGGCCTGGTCCGCGGTGCAGAGGTCAAGGACACCGGTAAGCCGATTTCGGTTCCGGTTGGTGACATCGTCAAGGGTCACGTCTTTAACGCAATGGGCGACTGCCTGGATGAGCCGGGCCTGGGTCGCGATGGTGAGCAGTGGGGCATCCACCGTGAGCCGCCGGCCTTCGACCAGCTCGAGGGTAAGACCGAGATTCTGGAAACCGGTATTAAGGTCATCGACCTGCTGACCCCGTATGTTAAGGGCGGCAAGATTGGTCTGTTCGGTGGTGCCGGTGTCGGTAAGACCGTTCTGATTCAGGAGATGATTACTCGTATTGCACGCGAGTTCTCCGGTACTTCGGTCTTCGCCGGTGTTGGTGAGCGTACCCGTGAGGGCACCGACCTCTTCCTGGAAATGGAAGAGATGGGCGTTCTCCAGGACACCGCCCTCGTCTTCGGTCAGATGGACGAGCCGCCGGGAGTCCGTATGCGCGTCGCGCTGTCGGGCCTGACCATGGCGGAGTACTTCCGCGACGTTCAGCACCAAGACGTGCTGCTCTTCATCGACAACATCTTCCGTTTCACCCAGGCCGGTTCTGAGGTTTCGACCCTGCTGGGTCGTATGCCTTCCGCCGTGGGTTACCAGCCGACCCTGGCTGACGAGATGGGTGTTCTGCAGGAGCGCATTACGTCCACCAAGGGCCGTTCGATTACCTCTCTGCAGGCCGTTTACGTGCCTGCCGACGACTACACCGACCCGGCTCCGGCAACGACCTTCGCCCACCTCGATGCAACCACCGAGCTCGACCGCTCGATTGCGTCCAAGGGTATTTATCCGGCAGTGAACCCGCTGACCTCGACCTCTCGTATTCTCGAGCCGTCGATTGTCGGTGAGGAGCACTACCGCGTTGCTCAGCAGGTTATTAACATCCTGCAGAAGAACAAGGAACTCCAGGACATCATCGCCATCCTCGGTATGGACGAACTGTCTGAGGAGGACAAGGTGACCGTGCAGCGTGCACGTCGTATCCAGCGATTCTTGGGTCAGAACTTCTTCGTTGCTGAGAAGTTCACGGGTCTGCCTGGTTCGTACGTCCCGCTGAAGGACACCATCGTTGCCTTCGACCGCATCTGCAAGGGCGACTTCGACAACTACCCGGAGATGGCCTTCGACGGCCTGGGCGGCCTCGACGATGTCGAGAAGAAGTACGCTGAAATGCAGAAGAAGTAAGGGGCATCCTCATGGCTGAAATCACCGCTGAACTGGTTGCTGTCGAGCGACCGCTCTGGAAGGGCAAGGCCACTTTGGTCTCTGCCCAGACCACTGAGGGTGAGATCGGCGTGCTGCCCGGACACCAGCCGTTGCTTGGCCAGCTGGTCAACAACGGTACGGTGACCATCAAGACCGCAGACGGCAAGGTTCTTGTCGCGTCGGTACAGGGTGGGTTTATTTCCGTGTCTACCTCGAAGGTTTCGATCCTCGCGGATAAGGCAATCTGGGCTGACGAGGTTAACATCTCCCAGGCCGAGTCCAACCTGACTTCGGATGACCCTGCAGTAAAGGCACAGGCTGAGTCAGAGGTTCGCGCGGCTCGTCGCGCTTCCAACAACTAGTCTGTTCGTCTGAACATCCGGTCGCACGACCGTATTCTTCCTGCTTCTTTAGATGGGGCGGGGAGCTAGCAAGAGATATCTTGCCAGCTCCCCGCCCCGTTTTTCTTAGTTATTTTTCATGTCCGTGCAACAATCGGGTAAGGTTTGTAAAAAGCCTCTAATGCGCTTTTGAACCAAGGTTCGTCGTTTAATCACCCGGATGCGAGGCTGGCAGACAGTGTTTTCGAGCGTAACCATGATGTCAATCATGTTCATGATTATCGGTGCGATGTTGATCGTCGGCGGGGCCCTTGCCCTGTGGCGTTTCGCCAGCCTGCATGCAAAAGGTACCCCTGTTATCGCTCGTCGTCTTCCGGCAGGCGATGGCAGTCACTGGCGCCATGGGGTCATGGTTTATTCAGAGTCGACGTTGAAGATGTACAAGCTACGTTCGCTGCGTCCTGGCTGTGATGTCGAGTTTGCCCGTCATGATGTCACTATTGTGGATCGTCGAGATCCGACTGACATCGAGGCGGGTTTTTTCGCGCCTGGGCTCCGGGTAGTACGGATAAAATCCGCAGAGAACGTCGAATGGGAGTTTGCCATGGACTCATCCTCGGATACCGCGCTGGTGGCGTGGGTGGAGTCGAAGCCGTCGTCACGCCAGACCCGTGAGTTTCCTACAGACATTGAGCGTCGTTTCCGTTCGGCCTACAACCGTGGTCGCGGAAACCAGCACTAGACCCAGATGACGGATTTTTGCGGAGCTGCAACGGGTATTTTTCCTCCTGCGCGGCAGTCACGTTAGGGTAGGGGAATGCGCCTTGTGATTGCTGAATGCACCGTCGACTACGTCGGTCGCCTGAATGCCCATCTGCCACATGCCCCGCGTTTGCTGTTGGTGAAAGCTGATGGGTCCGTTTCAGTGCATGCCGACGACCGTGCATACAAGCCTTTGAACTGGATGACGCCGCCGTGCACGCTGACGGAGAAGGATATTCTGGACGAGTCGGGCGAAGATACTGGTGAAAAGCTCTGGGTCGTTGAGAATAGGAAGGGCGAACAGCTTCGTATTACTATCGCCAAGGTGCTGGCGGATAGCACGTATGAGCTGGGAGAGGATCCCGGCCTGGAGAAGGATGGCGTGGAAGCGCACCTGCAGAAGCTACTTGCAGATCAGTTCACAACGTTTGGCGAGGGCTACACCTTGATTAGGCGAGAATACCCGACCCCAATTGGGCCAGTGGATTTGCTTGGCCGCGACGAAAACGGCGCCACCGTTGCAGTAGAAGTAAAGCGCCGGGGCGGTATCGACGGTGTTGAGCAGCTAACCCGCTACTTGGAGATGCTGAATCGCGACGAGTTGCTGGCTCCAGTGGAGGGTATTTTTGCTGCCCAGGAGATTAAGCCACAGGCAAAGACGCTCGCGGAAGATCGTGGCATACGCTGTGTGACGGTGGATTACGATGCCCTGCGCGGCCTGGAATCCAATGAATTGCGGTTGTTCTAACCATGCCGAGGAGAAACCACAAGCGGCGCGGCAATCAACGTGGCGGCCAACGCGGCAGTCGTAACAACCGGGGCCAGAACCGTGGGAGCCTACCGGCATTTGGCAGTTCTTTCCAGAACACCCGCACCGAGTCCGGACCGGCAGGTTGGCAAGATGTGGACTTTGCGGTGCGCAATATCAGTGCTGGCCAGTCCCACAAGGTTTATCGCTGCCCGGGCTGTGATCAGGAAATTACGCCGGGAACCTCTCACATTGTGGCATGGCCACAGGATTATGGTGCAGGCGCCGATGATCGGCGCCATTGGCACACCAACTGCTGGCGCAACAG
Source organism: Corynebacterium vitaeruminis (assembly GCF_001054325.1). Taxonomy (GTDB): domain Bacteria; phylum Actinomycetota; class Actinomycetes; order Mycobacteriales; family Mycobacteriaceae; genus Corynebacterium; species Corynebacterium vitaeruminis_A. The sequence goes on from NZ_JVVM01000009.1 coordinate 27,975, forward strand.
AGCTCACCGCACCATCACGCGCCGCTGGGGATAGACCTACTTGGCCGGCTCAACTAGCTCCAGTAGAACGCCACCGGCATCCTTCGGGTGGATGAAGTTGATGCGCGAACCTGCGGTGCCAATCTTTGGCTCCGGGTAGAGTACGCGGGTGCCCTGCTCCTTCAGGTGTGCCATCAGGGCCTCCAGATCAGTAACGCGAACTGCGTACTGTTGGATTCCTGGCCCCTTCTTGTCCAGGTACTTTGCAATTGTGGACTGGTCATTCAGTGGCGCGAGGATCTGAACCAGAGTGCCACCCTCAACTTTGTCCGCCGGGCCGAGCATGGCCTCGTGGACACCCTGCTCTTCATTGACCTCATCGTGGTAGTTGATGAAACCAAGGTTTGCGCGGTACCACTCAACTGCGGAGTCGAAATCCGGAACTGCGACGCCGACGTGATCAACAGCGACTACGTACTTATGGGGAACGGGAATCTGTGTCTCACTCATAGTTCCCAGAATACTCGCTATTATCGTCGCCATGATTGTCGCGTTTTCTGTCGCCCCCACTTTCTCCGACCCCGAGCAGGGAATGGCTGAGGCCGTTGCTGAAGCTGTGCGTGTTGTGCGCGAATCTGGCTTGCCCAACGAAACCAATGCCATGTTCACGCTAGTCGAAGGCGAGTGGGATGAGGTGATGGACGTCGTTAAGCGAGCCACGGAGGCAGTCAGCCGTGTCAGCCCACGGACGTCGTTGGTGATTAAGGCGGACATTCGTAATGGATACACGGGACAGCTGCGCGCCAAGGTCGATGCGGTGGAGGATGCCCTCAAAGCCACCGATTAATAGTTCGCGCAGCTCGGAAACGTAGGCTGTACGTAGGCTCTACATAGGTCTTTACATAGGCTTGACGACGACACTGGAGAGGAACCCCTTTACGATGCCAGCTGGACATGGTCACTCGCATGGCCATTCTCACGGTCACTCCCATGGCGCAGACGGGCACCGCGAGTGCTCGACTCCGCCGCCACCGCCCGGCACAGTCGATTTGGAGCAGCTCCACCGGCGCGCTGAAGCTGAGCGTAAGCGCCGGGATGAGATTGAGCGGGCAACCAGTGATCAGGGGGAGGGGCTTCCTCCTGTAGTTGGGATTACCCCGCAGAACCTTGAGGCAGAAGTCGTCCTGCGCTCGGAGCAGGTGCCGGTTATTGTCTTAATCGGTATGCCTGGAGCAGCTGATTCGCTGCGTCTTCGCGCTGAGCTGGAAGGCATGGCTCGCGAGGCCAATTTGAACTGGATTCTGGCGTGGGTAGATGCGGAGGAGCACCCTCAGCTCGCGCAGGCATTCGGTGTGCAAGCGGTGCCGACGGTCACCGCTGTGGCAATGGGCAGCCCTATTGGCATGTTTGTGGGAGAGAAGACCCGGGACTGGCTAGAGCAGTGGCTGGCGCAGGTTATGGAGGCCACCCGGGGGCGACTCAAGGGGCTGCCGGCGGGAACTCGTATGGCCGGAGATGACAGCGCGCCGGAGGCGCCGGAGCCGACTGACTTCTTTGGCAATCCCGTGCCCACCGATGACCCCCGTTTGGAGCAGGCCGAAGATTTGCTCGCCGAGGGGGATTTCGACGGGGCACTGGAGCTATATGACGCTATGCTGCGGTCCGAACCAGCGAACCAGGGGCTAAAGCGCGCGCACGCCAATGTGTCCTTCTTTGCCCGCGCTGCCAAGATTGATCGCAGCACGGATCCAATTGCAAAGGCCGACGCAGCGCCGAAGGATGTCGCGCTCGCCCTCGATGCTGCGGATGTCACGATGCTTGTCGACGATCCCGCGAAGGCACTGGACCGTTTGTTGACTTTGCTCCCGCAGGTGTTTGGCGAGAAACGTGAGGCCATTAAGACGCGTCTTTTAGAGTTGCTTGCGCTATTCGATACCGCGGACCCCGTGGCGTTGGATGCGCGCCGGAGAATGGCTAGCGCACTGTACTAGCGCGCTGTACTAGGGGGGGGGCTGTACTAGAGGCCGTGGAAAGCACACAGGCTCCTAGCCAGAAGCGTCAGTGTACGGCCAGTCATCTGGAGCCATGAAGTAGTAGACGCTGCCCATGACAGTGGCCATGAACGCCATCAGCAACAAGAAAAGCGTTGCTTTCATCGCCACATGGCGCTCCGCATACCAGGCGTAAAAGGCATCTAATTTCGATGCCAGCCAGATGTTCAGGCGACGCGTCGGAGGGTGAACCAACGAGAGAACTCCCAGTGCCGCAAAGATACAGAGCCATCCAGGGGCAGGAGTCGGCAGAATAATAATGCCAACTATGAGCAGTGCGAAGCCTGCGACGAGAAGAACTGGGGAGAGCACCGGTCCATACCAGGTGTTGCGCATATGGGCATGGCGAATCTGCATGCGGTCCATCAAGCGATGTACCTTTTCCTCCATCGCGATTCACTTCCTCCGGTTTTAGGTGCAGGGCAGTACTGCCTGCAGCGGTCTCAAGCGAGACCTCGCTGAAGCTCTAAGCATCAAATGTGCAGCTCGACTGCCTTAGTGCACCATTCGACATTGACGCTTTTGGTTATGTCGATATCTAATCCATTGTCGCACAAAAGTTGCGACTCGGTGCAACGAAGTTTTCCGAAAGGTGGTAATCTTCCAACAGTTTATAGTGGTTTACAGCAGTTACCACTATCTTTCATCTCCGTTCACCTCAGGCAGTTCATCCTGCGTGAGGTGCCTTTTGCCTTCAGTATTTTGCAGCCAGGAGCTTTGCATGCGACTTCGCCCCAATGTCCTTCGCGCTACTTCAGCCTCGGTCATTGCTGTGCTTTCGGCCTCGACTCTGTTGACGGGGTGCACTATCGACGGCCCAAACTTCACCGGTTCCAAGGCCACCACTGCTACCGCAAAGCCAAAGGCCCCCGATAATGGTTGGGATGCCTCCGAGGAAGTCGCGTGGTCTGATGCCCAGGAGATCCTCGATACTGCGGCTAAGAATTTCTCCGACAACTATGGCATTGATTTGGGAGTCTATTTGCGGGTAATTGACGGTCCGTACAAGGGGCTCACTGCGTCAGTCGGGGAGGATAAGAAGGAGTACTCCGCCTCGACCATCAAGGCTGCGTTGGTGGTTACCGTGCTGAAGAAATTCGGCGACAATCTTGACAAGACCGTGACGGTCGATTGGGACAACGGTGTTGGCGGAAGTGTGATTGGTCCTGGCCAATACACGCTGGACGGGCTGTTGCAGTACGTGATGCGGTATTCGGACAATACCGCAGCCAATGGGTTGATTGACGCCGTCGGTGGTTTCGACGAGGTCAATAAAACCATCAAGGAAGCAGGTGTTGATAATAAGCGGTACCACATGGGCAATAAGTTCAACATCCCTAATCCCAGCGGTGATCGCTCGTGGTTTACACCTTCGCAGGCTGCGTTGTTCATGGCACGTCTCCAGGAAGTGGCCGATGGCACCTCAACACAGAACTTCGTCACCAAGGACACGGCACAAACTGCACTGACGTACCTCACTTACGGCGGTTCGCAGAAGTTTGTGATGTACGTCGGTTCCGCGGTACAGAAGACCGGCGACACCGCCGAAGGAGTTAACGACCACGGTATTTTGTATACCGCCGCCGGCCCCATCGCCTACGCAATTACGACGCGCTTCGAAGTGCCGCTCAATGAGCTTACCGACGGCCTGCTTGGCCAGCTGGGCTCCCAAATCACCCCGCTTCTACCGGATTACAACCGCCTTGGTAAGGACGGCAAGCCACTGACTGCGAAGCAGGCTGCGACGTGGAGCGCTGATGAGGATGGCGACGGCATCCCGGATCGCATCGGAGCTGACAGCACAGATGGCTCCGGTTATACCGATGATTCAGATCCTTCGAATTACAACGAGTCTTTGGAACCTGACTGGTTTAATCCGTTCCGAGGATAGGACCTGGATAAGCTCCCTAAAATCGAAATCGCCCGTGTAGCAGGATTTTTCTGGCCTAGCCCCAGGCCACTGAAAAACCGTGCAACACGGGCGATTTCTATTTAATTGTCTATTACTTGGCTGTATTCGGGACTAGCCTTGCCACTTCAGCCACACGGCGGTGTTGGCTGGTAGTACCAGGTCCACCGAGTGAGCCTGGCCATTCCAGCCCTCCTCGACCGCAGTGACAGTGCCGTTTTCGCCGTAGCCAGAGCCCTCGTAACGCGATGCGTTAGTATTCAGGATTTCGGTCCACAGGCCACCGCGCGGCACGCCAATCTTGTAGACCTCCTGTGTGCTTCCCGACAGGTTATATACGCAAGCGATTACCGAACCGTCGGTGCCGTAGCGGACGAAGGACACCACATTGTTTCCGGAGTCATCCGCATTGATCCACTGGAAGCCCTCTGGGCGATCATCCTGGGAGTAGAACGCCGGGTTGTCCTTATAAATGGCGTTGATGTCCTTGACCAGCAGCTGAATTCCGCGGTGGAATTCGCCACCCCAACCTTCGAGGTTGTCCCAGGCCACGGACTCATCGTGGTTCCACTCGTGGTTCTGGCCCAGATCCTGACCCTGGAAGAGCAGCTGCTTGCCTGGGTGCGCCCACATGAAGGTCAGGAAGGTGCGCAGACCTGCAGCCTTATCCCAATCGCCGCCCGGCATGCGCTCCCACAGAGAGCCCTTGCCGTGCACAACCTCGTCGTGGCTAATCGGCAGAATGAACTCCTCTGAGTAGGCGTAGACCATAGCGAAGGTCAGCTCATGGTGGTGGTAGGAGCGGTAAATTGGTTCCTTGCTGAAGTACTCCAGCGTGTCGTTCATCCAGCCCATGTTCCACTTCATGGAGAAGCCCAGACCACCGTGTTCGGTCGGTGCGGTCACGCCCGGCCAAGAGGTGGATTCTTCGGCCACGGTGAGGAAGCCCGGGTGGTACTTGTGCACAGTGGCATTGAATTCCTGCAGGAACTGAACAGCATCGAGGTTCTCTCGACCACCGTACTGGTTCGGCAGCCACTCGCCCTCATTGCGGGAGTAGTCCAGGTACAGCATGGAAGCCACTGCGTCGACGCGCAGACCGTCGATGTGGAACTCTTCCGCCCAGTACAGCGCGTTGGCATAGAGGAAGTTGCGCACCTCGTTGCGGCCGAAGTCGAAGACGTAAGTTCCCCAGTCGCGCTGCTCGCCGCGGCGCCAGTCCGGGTGTTCGTAGCAGGCCGTGCCATCGAAGCGAGCAAGTGCGAACTCGTCCTTCGGGAAGTGACCCGGAACCCAGTCCATGATGACACCGATGCCGACAGCGTGGAAGGCATCCACCAGACCACGGAACTGATCTGGGCTGCCGAAACGGCTGGTCGGAGCGTAGTAACCGGAAACCTGGTAGCCCCAGGAGCCGGAGAACGGGTGCTCACATACTGGCATGAACTCCACGTGGGTGTAGCCCATGTCGACCACGTAGCGCACCAGCTTCTCCGCCATGACCTCGTAGCTCAGGCCCTGCTTCCACGAACCCAAGTGGACCTCGTAAATAGAGATAGGCTCTTCGGTCCAGTCAGTGTTAGCGCGCCTTTCCATCCACGCCTGGTCGCCCCAGGTGTAGTCGGAGGTCGTAACAATCGAGCCGGTCGCCGGTGGCAGCTCAGCCGCACGAGCCATCGGGTCGGCCTTATCGCGGCGCTGTCCCTCCGGCGTCGTGATGGCGAATTTGTAGACATCGCCCTCACCAACACCCGGGATGAACAGTTCCCAGATACCTGCGCCACCCATAGAGCGCATCGGGTACTGCGCACCGTTCCACATGCAGAAGTCACCGACCACGGCAACGCCACGTGCATTCGGAGCCCAGACAGTAAACGAGGTTCCCTCGACCGTACCCAGTTCGGTGTCGTAACTACGCAGGTGCGCACCGAGGACCTTCCACAGTTCCTCATGGCGTCCTTCACCGATTAGGTGCAGGTCACCAGCGCCAATGGTGGGAAGGAAACGGTAGCCGTCGGCACGCTCTACGGTCTCCCCGGAGTCCCACGTAATGCGCAGACGGTAGTCGAAGTCATCGCCGCCCGGGACGAGGGCGGTAAAGAAACCGTCGCCCAGGTTCTCCGCTTCAAACTCGCCGCGAGTGCTGACGACAGTAACTGCCTGAGCACCGAAGACCCTCGTGCGAATAACCGTGTCACCATCTACGACGTGTGCGCCGTAGATGCTGTGCGGATCGTGATGGGTGCAGTAGCGCAGGCGATCCATATCACCGGAATCAATTGCGAGGCGGGGATCTGTGTGGGCTCCCATGGAAGGTCCTTCCGAAGCGTTTCTAGGTAAGTGAATATGAGGTTGTTGAGTTCAGTTCTAAAGAAATAGAGGGAGGTAGGGGACAGTGGGCTGCTAACTCAACCGCCAGCCTAACGACGAATCGTTGTGACCGTGGTCAAGGCAGCGGCTCACTAACCCCGAAAGTTCCCAACAGGCGTCCTAGCCCTCGTAATCAGGGACATTGCGCCAAGCTAACTTGTGACGGAGCTCGACATCAATCTCCGGCAGCTTGATGATGTGCGCGACGTTTTCCCACGGTGCCAGACGTACGTAGTTGTCCTTGCCCCAGTTGAACTGGTTACCAGTAACCAGGTCAGTGACATCCATGCGGTCGTGGTTGCGGCGACCAATGTGATCCATGTCCAGGTGCAGGGTGGCTTCCTGGGCATTCCACGGATCTAGGTTGAGAACGACCAGGATGGCATCGCCGGTGACCGGATCGAGCTTCGAGTAAGCCATCAGGTTGTCATTGTCGATGTCGTGGAAGTGCAGGTTGCGCAGCTGCTGCAGAGCCGGGTGCTCCCGGCGAATTTTATTCAGCGTGGCAATAAACGGCTCGAGCGAGTTGCCGGTGGCCAGTGCCTGATCGTAATCGCGGCTGCGGAGCTGGTACTTCTCGCTGTCCAGGTACTCCTCGGAGCCTTCCTTGACCGGAATATTCTCAAACAGCTCGTAGCCGGAGTACATGCCCCACAGTGGAGACAGAGTCGAGGCCAACGCGGCGCGGATGGCGAATGCGCCACGGCCACCCTTGACCAGGAACTCATGCAGAATATCTGGGGTGTTAACCCACAAGGATGGGCGAGCGATGTCCGCGTGGCGGGTAATTTCCTCGCCGAACTCGGTCAGCTCTTCCTTCGTAATCTTCCACGGGAAGTAGATGTAGGACTGAGTGAAGCCAGCCTTGGCCAGGCCGTAGAGGCGTGCCGGTGCGGTGAAAGCTTCGGCGAGGAAGATGACTTCCGGGTTGGTCTCGTGGACGGTCTCAATGAGCCATTCCCAGAAGTTGCCCGGCTTGGTGTGGGGGTTATCCACGCGGAAGACCTTGACACCGCGCTTGATCCAAAACTTCACCACACGCAGAACCTCTGCATACAGGCCCTTGGCATCGTTGTCGAAGTTCAACGGGTAGATGTCCTGGTACTTCTTCGGCGGATTCTCGGCGTAGGCAATGGTGCCGTCTGGCAGCACGGTGAACCACTCCGGGTGAGCCTTTGCCCATGGGTGATCGGGTGCGCACTGCAGTGCTAGGTCGATAGCGACCTCCAGGTCACGCTTTTTAGCGGCCTTGATGAACTCCTTGAAGTCCTTCTCATCACCGAGGCTCGGGTTGATAGCGTCGTGGCCACCTTCGGCGGAGCCGATAGCCCATGGAGATCCGACATCGCCAGGCTCCGGGGTCAGGGTATTATTGCGACCCTTTCGGTTAATCTCACCGATTGGGTGAATCGGTGGCAGATAGACCGTGTCGAAGCCCATGCGCTGTGCGCGATCCAGCTGTGCAACCGCGGTCTTGAACGTGCCGTGCAGCAGCTCGCCGTTTTCGCCGAAACCGCCGTTAGAACGTGGGAAGAACTCGTACCAAGAGGAGTAGAGGGCTTCTCGGCGGTCAACCTTAATCTTGCGGGTCTTGCCGCGGGTCAAAAGGTCGCGCACCGGGTGCGCCTGCAGGATGGCGCGGGTCTCGTCGGAAAGCGCGGCTGCAATGCGGGCGCGAAGATCGCCGTCGCCGCGCAGGCCTGCGGCGATGGAACGCAGGTGGTTGCGGTGGACAGCAGCGGCACCAGCGGCGGCGCGGTCGAAGAGAGTGGCGCCAATTTCTAGGTCATTAGAGAGTTCAGCCTCGCTCTGACCGGCTTCGAATTTCTTGGTGATGGCGTTGCGCCACGTTGCCATTGGGTCCGACCAGGCATCAATGCGGATGGTCCACAACCCGGGAACGTCTGGGACGAAGGTGGCATTGACCTGATTAGGATCATGGTCAGAAAAGTGCATTGGAATGCGCTGCGAGCGGGAAGCAAAAGTTGATTCCTTCGGACCCTTGACGTTGAGCGTGGCGTTCATCGCGTCATGGCCCTCGCGCCAAATGACGGCGAAGGTTGGGACGACTTCACCCACTACGGCCTTCGATGGTGTTGCACCACCGTTGATTTGAGGACGGATGTCGTCAATACCGATTCGACCAGTCATAAAAGACGTTCTCCTAATTCTCGGCGAGCTGGGTGAAAAATCGAAGTAAAAGCCATCTCGAGTGAACTCGATTTGCTCTCTACCGAGGATAGTTGAGAATGCCCAAGCGCACATTCGGGCAAAGTTAAGGCACCATGGAGGTGTGGCTGAATTGGAAGATGACTTTAACGAAGATTTGCTGCTCGACTTTCGTGACGTAAACCTCGTTCGTGGTGGCCGTACGCTGGTCGGGCCGGTGGATTGGCAAGTAGAACTCGATGAACGCTGGGTCATCATGGGGCCGAATGGAGCAGGCAAGACTTCTCTGATGCGCATTGCTGCAGCGGAGGAATTCCCGTCTTCAGGGGTGGCCTATGTGATGGGCGAGCAGATCGGTCGTACCGACATGCGTGATTTGCGCACCATGATTGGTTTGACGTCATCGTCGATTGCTCACCGCATCCCCAACGATGAAAAGGTCGCGGACCTTGTAATCTCCGCCAGTTACTCCGTCTTGGGCCGCTGGCGTGAGACCTATGAAGAGATGGATTTCGAACAGCTCTCCGTGATCCTCGAGCGCATGGGCGCTGAGCATCTTGCAGACCGCACCTGGGGAACTCTCAGTGAGGGCGAGCGCAAGCGCGTGCTCATCGCACGGGCCATGATGGTCAACCCCGAGTTGCTGCTTCTCGACGAGCCGGGAGCCGGGCTCGACCTGGGTGGTCGCGAGGACCTGGTCGGTTACTTAGGAGAACTCGCGCTCGACCCGGATGCACCGGCGATGGTCATGATTACGCACCACCCAGAGGAGATTCCGTACGGCTTCACCCATGCGATGCTCCTCGACGAGGGAAAGGTCATCGCACAGGGGCTTATCGATGACGTCCTGACCGGAGAGAACCTGACTAAGGCCTTCCACCAGCAAATCGCCGTCGACCGTATCGATGGTCGCTACTTTGCGCGCCGGGCGCGGCCTGCTGGGAAGCATCGGATGAAGTAGGCGCTCATGGCGGTTCCGACACCCGAGACACCTGACACGCCCGCGCCGCCGAAGCTGGCCGCGACGGTGCTACTGCTTCGCGACACCCCCTGCGGACTCGAGGTCTATGTCCAAGAACGCGTGTCCTCCATGCGGTTTGCGGCGAACATGACCGTGTTTCCCGGCGGTGGCGTAGACCGGCGTGATTTCCCCGCTGGCGCGAATGAAGTCGTGACCGCGGGCGAGAAGCCGGACGCTGACCCCGAGGCGCGAATTGCACAGTTATTTAATGTCGACCGCGCTCGGGCACATGCGCTCACCTGTGCGGCCGTGCGTGAGACCTTTGAGGAAACGGGAACTCTGTTGGCTCGCGATGCTAGCGGTGAGATTGTCGCGGATGGCCACCGTTTCCACCGCCAGCGACGACAGTTGGAAGCCCACGAGTTATCGTTGACGGATTTCCTCATCAGCGAAAATTTGACGCTCGACGCTGGACTGGTTAGCCCCTGGGCTAACTGGGTTACGCCTGAGTCCAACCCGATTCGCTACGACACCTATTTCTATCTCGCAGCGCTTCCCGACGGTCAAAGGGCCGACGGTGACACCTCCGAGGCATCATCTTCAGGCTGGTTTCGGCCGGCCACGATTTTGGACGGATGGCGCCGGGGGCTGCTTGGCCTTATGCCTCCGACCTGGGCACAGCTCAGTCGGCTGGACGGTGTCAGCACTGTGGCTGCGGCCCTCGACGTGGCCAAAGCCACGCCGGTACGACGTACCAGCAGTGACTTCCTCGGGGAACCTTTTATGGACGAGTACTTCGCCGTTGCCACCCACATGGGACACCTGCGAAAAGGCATGAATCGCTAACGGGGTAGACCACTTACCGCCAGAGCCGTTACCGGCTAACCCATAACTGGAAGGAAATAACGAGTGTCTCTGTCCGCTGTAGAGGTGGCTGCCATTGCTGCACACCCAGAGTGGCTACATGAGGCCGACCAACTCGCGCTGACCAAAAAGTCTCTGATTGCAGACTCCGCACACCTGCGCGAGCACTGTGGCGAGTTTGGCCGCGCGGTTCTTGAAGTCGCTACTGCCCGGCGTTCAGCGGCTACGAAACTGCCCGGGGACTGGATTTTCTCCTCCGAGGCAGCTCAACAGGCCACGCCCTTTGTCGTCGCGACGGCTCGCGCCCGTAGGCTCGCTCAATTGCGTGTGGAAGCAGTAGCGGATGTGACCTGCTCCATCGGCACCGAGGTGGCAGCAATCGACCGCGAGGGTGTGACCGTTGTCGGCTCCGATCTCGATTCGACACGAGTGGCTATGGCGCGGCATAACGTTGGCAAGGACGTCTTCGCTCAGGCAGATGCCTTGCAACCGGCCTTTGACGCGCCCGTCATCGTCGCTGACCCAGCACGCCGCTCCGGTGGGCGCCGAATCACCAACCCGGAGGACCTGCTTCCGCCACTGTCGGCGCTCATAGCCGCTTGGCCCGACAAAGAATTAGCTATCAAATGCGCGCCGGGGCTCGACTTCAGCGAGTGGAGCGGGGAAGTGACAATCACTTCGGTAGATGGTGCAGTCAAAGAGGCATGTCTATATACGCCGGGGCTGGGCGGAGTTATCGATGGGCGGCCAGTAACGCGGTCGGCGATGGTCATCCAGACCGTCGATAAGCACAGGCCGTTGGAACTGTCGGCAACGCACGTGCAGACATACGACGACACCATGCCTGACGACATCGACGTACGGGCGGCCGGTCGGTACATCATTGACCCGGACGGAGCAATCGTGCGCGCCGGGCTGGTGCGGCATTTTGCGGCGGCACATGGGCTGTGGCAGCTCGATGAACGGATTGCGCATCTTAGCGGTGATGTGTTGCCACAGGGGATTGCCGGGTTTGAAGTTATTGAGCAAGTGGGTTTGAAGCAGGTTCGCAAGGCGCTGGCGGCGTTGGATTGCGGGTCGGCGGAGATTCTCGTGCGCGGTGTGGACGTGAACCCTGACGTGTTGCGCAAGCAGTGGAAGCTGAAAGGTGCCAGGGCATTGGCGGTGGTGATCACGCGTATTGGGCGGAGCGCGACGGCGTTTATCTGTGAGTCTCGAGAGGTCGGTTAAGGACCGCTTTACGACGGAAAATTGGTGGGGGTAGCCTGTTGGGGATCGGTGTTTGCTGTTGGCGAATACCGCGGAGACAACTGCGATCGGTTGCGTATTATTAACCGCTGACATGCGGAAATGGCATGTTAGCGGGTGGGGTGGGCTCGTGGCGTGAGAAAAAATTTAAAAAAATAACGACATTGTTATCTGGATCACCTTCGCATTGGCGACAGGTTCTGTTATCTTCAACACAGACGACCTAAAGCGTGGCCTGGTTCACTTTCTTGTGGAGTGGTTTGCGAAGTAAGGTCAGATAAACGTTCACCAGTAATCAACCAGTAAGGACGACAGAAAAATGCCGAACATTGTGGTTCTGGTCAAGCAGGTTCCGGACACCTGGTCCGAGCGTAAGCTCACCGACGACAAGTTTGTCCTCGATCGTGAGTCTGCAGACGCAGTTCTCGACGAAATTAATGAGAACGCAGTTGAGGCTGCCCTGCAGCTGAAGGAAGAGCACGGCGGTAACGTTACCGTCGCAACTGTTGGTCCGGATCGTGCTATCGAGGCACTGCGCAAGGCTCTGTCCATGGGTGCTGACGACGCCGTCATTCTCTCGGACGACGCACTTGAGGGCTCCGACGCAGTCCAGACTGCATGGGCTCTGTCCAACATCATTGACACCCTCGAGGATGTTGACCTCATCATCACCGGTAACGCCTCCACTGACGGCGGCACCGGTTCCGTCCCGGCTGTCCTCGGTGTCTACCGCGACCTCCCGGTTCTGACTCACCTGCGCTCTGTGGCTATCGAGGGTGACTCCATCACCGGTGAGCGCGAGGTTGAAGACGGCATCTACCAGCTCAAGGCATCCCTGCCGGCAGTCGTCTCCGTCACTGAGAAGGCAAACAGCCCGCGCTTCGCATCCTTCAAGGGCATCATGGCCGCTAAGAAGAAGCCGGTCACCGAGCTGACCCTGGACGATGTTGCTGCTGAGGCGGAGCAGGTTGGTCTCGAGAACGCTGCTACCGGCGTCACTGGCTCCACTCCGAAGCCGGCTAAGACCGCTGGTGAGCGCATTAACGATGAGGGTGACGGCGGCGCCAAGCTGGCCGAGTACCTCAAGGCCCAGAAGTTCATCTAAGGCGCTTGACGCGAATAGAAGACTAATAGAGATACAAGTAGGAGAAAGATCACTATGACCGACGTCCTCGTTCTCGTCGAGCACGCAAATGGCGAGCTGAAGAACACCACCGCTGAACTGCTGACTGCTGCTTCCGCATTCGGCACCCCGGCTGCAGTTGTCGTGGGCACCCCGGGCACCGCTGCTGGCTTTGCAGAGACCCTGGCTTCCTACGGCGCTGGCGAGATTCTCGCTGCTGAGTCGGACGATGCCGCTAAGTACCTGATCACCCCTGAGGTTGACGTTCTCGTCGGCCTGGCCTCCGAGCGTGAGGTTCCGGTGCTGGTTTCCGCTTCCGCAACCGGCAAGGAAATCGCTGGCCGCGTTGCAGCACTGACCGGTTCCGGTCTGCTGTCCGACGTTGTTGCCATCAACGACGACGCTTCCGTTAAGTACTCCATCTTCGGTGGCGAGTACATCGTCGACGGTGTCGGCTACGGCGCATCCCCGGTCTACGCTCTGCGCCCGGGTTCCGTTGACCCGGAGGAGAAGTCCGGTTCCGCTGACGTCACTGAGATTGCATTCCCGGAGATCGGCAACAACGCTGTCGAGATTGTTTCCTTCGCACCGGCTGAGGGCGGCGACCGTCCGGAGCTGACCGAGGCTAAGCTGGTTGTTTCCGGTGGCCGCGGTGTCGCATCCGAGGATGGCTTCAAGAACGTTGTGGAGCCGCTGGCAGACGTTCTCGGCGCTGCTGTTGGTGCTTCCCGTGCCGCTGTTGACGCTGGCTACTACCCGGGCCAGTTCCAGGTCGGCCAGACCGGTAAGACCGTTTCCCCGGACCTCTACGTTGCTCTCGGTATCTCCGGTGCAATTCAGCACAAGGCTGGTATGCAGACCTCCAAGACCATCGTTGTGGTCAACAAGGACGAAGAGGCTCCGCTGTTCGAAATTGCTGACTTCGGTGTCGTCGGTGACCTGTTCGACGTTGTTCCACAGGCTATCGAGAACCTGAAGTAATACGCACCTGTTGCAAGGCCGTAAGGCTGCTAGCCGGGAGTCAACTCGGTTAGCAACTACCTGCTCGGGGTGGGAAGAGACATCATGTCTGTTTCCACCCCGAGTATTTTTATTTATTGGAACTCTAGTTATTCGCCACTGATTTCTTTGTCCGCACGGATAGTGAACTTCAGCGCTGGCGGATAGTGAGTTTTGGGTTTATCCGGCGTTATACTGCCTGCATGCTTAATGACCGCAATGTTGCCTCTCCGCGTAAAAAGAGTGACGTGAATTCTTCTGCGAAGACGCGCCACTTTGTGGATCATGCCGCCACCACACCACTGCGCCCAGAAGCACGCACGGCAATGGTCGATAACTTGGGTTTGGCCAACCCATCGGGACAGTACGCTACCGCCCGCGTTGCTAAGAAAGTTCTGGAGGAGTCCCGCGAAGAGATTGCGGAGCTGCTTGGTGCCGACCCTATTGAGGTAGTTTTTACCTCTGGAGGCACGGAGGCGGACAACCTAGCAGTTTCTGGCCTGTACTTTAAGGCGGCCGGTTCTGACATCGTGGTTCCCCCAATTGAACATGACGCAGTGTTGAAGACCTGTCGTCATTTGGAGAAGGAACACTGGGCGCGAATTGTCCCAGCCCCGGTGGATGCCTCTGGCAGAGTGGATTTAGAGGCCTTTCCCACGCTGGACAGAAACTCCACTGCACTGGTGACTTGTATGTGGGCCAATAACGAAACAGGGGCTGTACAACCGATCAGTGAGATTTCAGCGCTCGCTAGAAAAGCGCGGGTTCCTTTCCACATTGACGCTGTGCAGGCCGCTGGTCATGTGCCTATCGATTTTCATTCCTCGGGTGCCGCGACCATGGCAATCTCAGCCCATAAGTTTGGCGGACCCCGCGGCATCGGAGCGTTATTAGTGCGTCGGGATGTAACGCTATGTCCCCACAACAACGGTGGTGGCCAGGAGCGCGGATTGCGTTCCGGTACCCAGGATGTTGCATCGGCAGCGGGGATGGCGGCCGGTTTGCTCGCGGCGGTCTCTGACATGCAAGCCGAACATGACCGGGTTAAGAATCTCACTGAACAGCTGACTCATGCGATTACCGGCATTGACGGCGCAATTGTGCACACAACTCAGCCGACATTAGCTGGTCACGTATATGCCAGTTTTCCCGGTGCAGAAGCGGATAGTCTCATTATGCTTTTCGACGCTGCCGGTATCGATTGCTCGACCGGTTCGGCATGTAGTGCAGGCGTTAATCGTCCTTCTCATGTGCTCTCAGCCATGGGCGTGAGTGAGCCCGAGGCGCGTTCTGCCATCCGCTTTACACTGGGGTGGACATCGACGCAGGACGATGTCGATGCCGTTATCGCAGCACTGCCCGAAACAGTGATGCGAGCACGCAAGGCCGGCATGGCGTAGTAGTTGTTTGGTCTCACGGGCGCGGGCCACTACGGCGGATCACTACAGGTCCGCTCAACGATGGTACGGTGACACGAGCTTTCCAACAGTGGCAAAACTAGGTGTACAAATCACAGGAAGGATTCACTATGCGTGTTTTGGCGGCTATGAGCGGTGGCGTCGATTCTTCGGTCGCAGCTGCTCGCGCATTGGCAGCAGGACACGAGGTTGTGGGTGTGCACTTAGCCCTGTCGAAGGATCCGCAGTCCGTCCGCGCTGGCTCCCGGGGTTGCTGTTCTCTGGAAGACTCCGGCGACGCGCGACGGGTATGCGACGAATTGGGGATTCCATTCTATGTATGGGACTTCTCCGAGCGATTCAAAGAAGAGGTCATGGACGACTTCTACGACTCGTACGAACGTGGTGAAACCCCCAATCCCTGCCTGCGCTGCAACGAAAGGATTAAGTTTGCAGCTCTGCTGGAACGCGGTCTGGCGCTCGGCTTCGACGCGGTGGTAACTGGTCACTACGCTTTGCTTGGCGACGATGGCCTGTTGCGCCGTGGCCGCGATAGGAAAAAGGACCAATCGTACGTCCTTGGGGTGCTCGACCGCGAGCAGCTTAAGCACTCCCTTTTTCCGGTCGGAGATACCGAGAAGCCCGAGATCCGAGAAGAAGCTCGGGATATGGGGCTGGGCACGGCAAATAAGCCAGATTCTTACGATATTTGTTTCATTCCGGACGGGAATACCCAGGCTTTTCTGGGTGCTAAGATTGGGCGTCGCCCTGGCCTTATCGTCGATAAGGAGACTGGCGACACCGTTGCCGAGCACGACGGCGTCTATGGGTTCACTATCGGTCAGCGTAAGGGCATCGGCTTGCCCGGCCCCATGGCCGACGGAAAGCCTCGCTATGTGACGGGAATTGATGCGGATACCGCAACGGTGACTATTGGCACCGCCGATGACCTGAACGTCAATGTACTGCAGGCCGACCGTGCCATCTGGTTGGTAGAACCTTCTGAGGTCGTGGCAGCGGCAGATGCAGGAAAACTACAGGTGCAGGTACGTGCCCACGGTCAGCCTGTGGACTGCACTATCGACGTTAAGGCTGGTCCAGAGGATGCACTCACCGGCCGAGGTGGTGCTTTTGAGCTAAAGCTCGCTGAGCCACTGCGCGGAATCGCTCCTGGCCAAGCGGCAGTACTTTACCGCAGCGATTCTGCCGGAGACTACGTGCTCGGTTCTGGCACGATTATTGCTACTTGTTAATTTCTCATTCAGGAGAGCGCGTTTTCCGTGACATCTTTTGTCGGCTTAGGCCCCATGCCGGGTACCGATCCCCGTGCAGCAGCAGAGATCATTATTGGTGAATGCTTGGATGGGCATGTAGCGCTGCCACTACTTCCTGCGCGCGGCCTCGGTGCTGATTTGATTGGCCGCACGGCTGTACTCATGGCCGACCTGAACGTGGATAGGGGAGCGCGCAGCTGGAAGATAGCTGACAGAGTCGGCCGACTTCAATCCTGGGCCCGTGATTTTCTCGCTCGAGACATTGATTCCTGCGAAGAACTGTGGGCAACAACGCCTCAGTTGGTTCGCCTGGTAGCAGCTGGCCCCTGGACTATGGCAGCTTCCGTGGAAACTGCCGGTGGCAGGTTAGTGGCAACAGACCCTGGCGCAGTTTCCTACTTCGCCGAATCTCTGGCTGCTGGCCTCATCGACCAGGCTGCCGATGTGCGACGTCGCTTTGATTGCACCGTGGAAGTCCTTCTCGTTGAGCCGATGCTCAGTGCAGTGGCCAGCGGGACAGTACGCGCCCCTTCAATGATGCTTGGCGTTAACGGTTACCTTCCAGCTGTCGGATCGCGCGAGATCGCCGAAGAGTATCGACGTCTTACAACCGAACTGCATGACGACGGAATCGAGACCGCAATCGCCGTAGAGAAAATTGACGGTGTGGAGCTCAGCGCAATCGCAGACTCAGGTGCCACCGGCCTGTGGATTCCGCATACTGAACTCTCGACGAATGCAAACCTGGACTTTGTTGCTGCGGCGGTCGATAAGGGAATAGAGCTGCAGCTTGGCATCGTTCCTGTGCATGTAGCGGAGCGCGATGAATTTACCGGAGCAGCCATCGGTAGCTCTCCGCGTGGAGTAGCTGAGCAGGCTGCACGGTTGTGGGAGGAATTGGGGTATTCCCACCGGAACCGCGCAAGCAAGCTTTCTATTGCCCCAGTGTCAGGGTTTGCGCACAGCGACGTTGATGAAACTATTGCTCAGCTTCGTGCGGGTTGGGAGACAGCTGAGTTGATGCGTCGCGCTGCGGGGGATTTGTAGCCCGCGCGGTAGCGGAGACCAAAATCGCTTCCACGGCCTCTTCATGCCACGCAATGTAGGTATCCAACTGCTCGTCGTTAAGCGAAAGTGACTCTACGGCGGTGACGGCTGAGTTGACAATGTTTTGGATTGTGCGTGCTACGAGATAGCCCTGAGATTCGGCGAGGCTGTCGAGCTTAGTGATTGCCACGACGAGAATGTCATGCAGTTCCGAGTGAATCGCACCGATTTCGCGCTGTGCATCTTGGTGAAAGTGGTAGGAAAAGACAGCGGTGCGCCACGCGTGCTTTGAGTCGCTGGCCATACTGATGTTGGCGCGGACGAATGCGCGAGCTGCGGAAATAGGGTCCTTTGCCTCTTTCACGGAAGTGGCGACGGTGGCTTTCCATTCGGGGAAGTCGCGTAGGACCAACGCTGCGACCAGATCATCGACAGTGTTGTAGTAGCGATAAAAACTGGACCGAGCAATTCCGGCCTCCTTTGCAATCTCACCCACCTTAAGGGGTGCCTCGATGTCGCTAAGTGTTTGTTTTGCCAGCAGGCTGCTAGCGGCATCCATCAGCTTTTCATTGACTTGTCGACGGTGTTCGACAACGGTGGCCGCAGAAATTCTAGGCATGGCGAAATCCTCGGATTCTGAGAAGAAATGGAGCGTTCGTTCCCCTGATTTTATAAGTCACGGTGTTCTCATAATCTCAGGAACTGGAGACAATCCACAAGAAAATGCAGATAATCACCTAGAAAGGACACCCGCGTCATGTATCGGCGATTCAACGCCGCTTTATTTGGCACTAAACGACGCATGTGGCTCACCATCGTCGTGTCGTTGCTGGTAGTGGGGCTTCTGTCAGCAGTAGCGCCCTCTGTGGAGGACGTAAAGACGAATTCTGGCGAAGGCCCGTCGGAAACTGCGCAGTCAATGGAAGCGAAGAAGCGTCTCCATGAGGCATTTCCCACCGAGCCAAATCTTCTGCCTGCCGTCGTAGTGTTGACCTCAGACTCGGCAAAGACCACTGAGAAAGCCGCACACGACGTTCTCGCTGATTTAGCTGAGCGGGACGGTGGTTTTACTCGGGCGCCGATTAGCCCCGTGTGTACCAGCTTGGGAAGCCAGGTGCTTCGTGAAGGCAAGTGTATCCCGGGTTCACCGGAAGGAACCCGCAGCGAGGATGGAAAGACCGTAACCATCGTTGTCCCCACGGTGGGCGATGCTACTGAGAAGTCCTACCGCGATGACATTGATGCACTGCGCGAGGATATCTCCGCCATTGCAGATAAGGCTGACAAATCCGGCAATGTGGAAACTCACCTCACCGGCCCAGCGGGCATCGTCACCGATACCGTGAAGGTCTTTTCCTCTGGTGACCGGGTGCTCATGCTTGGAACCATCCTCTTGGTTCTTGTTATTTTGCTGCTGGTCTATCGCTCGCCTGTACTTGCAATCCTGCCGTTGTTAGCCGTTGGTGTGGCAATGCAGCTGGCACAGAGCGTCGGCGCGCTCCTGGCGGATGCCGGTGCCATTGAGATTAGCTCGCAGACTGCGTCGATTATGACAGTGCTGCTATTCGGCGTCGGTACTGACTATGCGCTGATTATCAATGCTCGCTACCGAGAAGCACTGGCTGCTCAGCGAGAAATGGGGCAAGAGCTGGACCGTAATGCTGCAATGGTGGATGCAATGGGGCGTACTGGCGAGGTCCTCGCTAGCTCCGCAGGCACCATCATCCTGGCAATGATGGCGCTGCTATTCACCAAGTCGCCCGCGTTGCAAGGCTTCGGCCCGTATCTCGCTATCGGTGTCGCTTCAATGGCAATCGTTGCTGCTGTGTTCCTGCCTGCATTGTTCATTGCGGTGGGGAAGGCCGCATTCTGGCCAGGCGGCTATGACAAGGCACTCAAGCGGGTCGACTCGAAGATGTGGACGAAGGTCGCCAATACCGTCGACAAGAAGCCAAAGGCTGTTCTGGCCGCAGGCCTGGCGCTGCTGATTGTGATGTCGCTGGGGACCTTGAATTACAAGGAGTCTTTCAACTTCCTCACTGGCTTCCGCGTGGATACCGACTCGGCGGCTGGGCAGGAGATTGCCGCCCGCGATATTGGTGCGGGCGAAATTGCCCCTACTACCTTGCTTATCGAAGGGAAGAATCTCGACTTGCCGCAGCTGCAGCAGGCCGCTGAAGAGGTGGCAAAGAAGGATTCTGCGGATATCGCCCGAATTAGTGTCACTGCCCGTGATGTCACCGATGACGGTGAGACGGCACGCATGACTGTTGTGTTCAATCAGGATCCATACATCACAGAATCCATGGAAGCTCTGGACCCCATCAGCAATGATGTGCGCGATGCACTGAAGACGGCTGGTGCTTCCGCAGACACGACAGTGACTGCCACGGGCGAAACCGCTGAGCTTAGCGACGTCCGCGCTGACCTCGATCGCGATATCAAGATGCTGGTGCCAGTGATGATTGTCATCGTGGCAATTGTGTTGGCAGTGCTACTCAAATCCCTACTGGCGCCGCTGTACTTGGCAGCGACACTGCTACTGTCGTTCGCCGCCACGATGGGGCTAACCGTCCTAATTGCACTGAATATTCAGGGAGATGAGGGCATTGGTAACCGCGTGACTGCCTACATTCTGGTGTTCTTGATTGCGCTGGGGGTGGACTACACCATCTTTGTGATGAGTAGACTGCGGCAGGAGCTGAAGCACCACGATGTACGTGACGCAATGAAGATTGCCGTTGCCCGAACTGGTGGCGTGGTTTCATCGGCAGGTCTGATTCTGGCAGCTACCTTCGCAGTGCTGATGACTCAGCCAATCCGTGAGCTCTACCAGTTCGGTCTGGGCCTGGCCCTTGGTATTTTGCTGGATACCTTCGTGGTCCGCCCCTTCATTGTTCCGGCAATCGTCCGACTGATTGGTGACAATGCACTGTGGCCGACAAAGCCGAGCAAGTTGCTCGCCGAATCAAAGGAACAGCCGCAGGCAGAAATAGTGTCAGCCGAACACTAGTGGGCAGTGGCTAACAAGCCCGTCCTTGTGCAAGTACGGTGAGCCGACCTTAAGCGTCAGTAACGTCGGTCGGCCACCCGAAAGTGAAGTTAGATACGTCGCGGCCTTTGTCCGCCAGCCAACGCTGCAGGTTCTTCTTGTACTGGTAGTACGCGACGGCCTGCAGCTCCATGAGTTCGTCTCCCGATTTTTCGGTCAATTCACGGTAGTGACGCGCCATTACCCAAGCGATGCGCGCGGCGGCGAGAGCATCCTCGGTGGCATCATGTGCCCCGTCTAGCCGCACCTGATAGTGGCGGGAGACATCAGTTAGAGTGCGTTTTTCACGGCGATCAGGATCGAAGTAATTGTCCAGCACAAAAGGATCGACCACGAGCCCGTCAACAGTAAAACTGGGGTCTTGCGAGCGAAGTACGGTCAAATCATAGGCCGCGTTGTAGGCCACGACAGTCAGCCCATCGCGCCAGGCAGCTCGAAGACCCGCAATGGTATCCGCCAAAACTTCATCATGCGGACGCCCCTCCGCGCGAGCTTTTTCAGTGGTGATGCCGTGCACATCAGACGCAGCTTGCGGAATTTCGACACCGGGATCGGCGAGCATGATGGTGGAATCTTTTCCTTGCTCAGTCAGCCGGACCAGCGCGGAAGTGACAATTTTGCAGGTACGAGGGTCCGTGCCGGTAGTCTCCAGATCAAACGTGAGCATCCGTCGCGGATCGAAATTATGCATGTCTCAACTGTAGCGGAGAGCGCGGATTCGCTGACGGGACAAGAGTGTTTCAGTTCGGCCGACGCGTCCGGGCAATGACATAGAATGAGCGACGTGACTTCCTCGACCGATGAGAACTCCGACCTGTCAACCTCCGGTTTGTCTTCGTTTTCCAGCGCCCCTGCCTCGCAACCGGCGCCGGCGGACGTCCGCGAGAAGTGGCAAGATTTAGCAACTCGCATCCGTGAAAACGCCGCGTTGTACTACACCGCGCAGCCGGTTATCTCTGATGCTGAGTACGACGAGATGTTCCGTCAACTGCAGCGGTTAGAGGAGCGGTGGCCCGATCTGGTGGTGCCGGACAGCCCCACGCAGCAGGTCGGTGCGCAGGTCGACACGCCTGCCGACGGCGAAGTGTTCGAGCCCGTTGAGCATCTCGAACGCCTCTACAGCTTGGACAATGTTTTTGATGAGCAGGAACTGCGCGACTGGTTGGCCCGCACTCCGGCCAGCACATACCTGACTGAGCTGAAGATCGATGGCCTGTCAATCGACCTGGTCTACGAGAAGGGCCGCCTTGTTCGAGCCGCCACCCGTGGAGATGGTCGCGTGGGGGAAAACGTTACCGCCAATGCCCGCACCATCGAAGATATTCCGCGCGAAATCAGTGGCGAGAATATCCCGGACGTGCTCGAAGTGCGTGGAGAAGTCTTTATCTCGCTGGAAGAGTTCGAACGCATCAATGCCGACCGCGTCGACGCAGGCCAGAAGCCGTTCGCAAACCCGCGTAACGCAGCTGCGGGTTCACTGCGGCAAAAGGACGTTGCAGAAGTGGCAAAGCGCCGTTTGTCCATGATTTGCCATGGAATTGGCCATATTGAGGGATGGCGTCCGCAGTCCCAACACGAGGCTTACCGTGCGTTGGACGAGTGGGGCTTCCATGTGTCGCCGTATACAAAGCAGGTTCATTCCGCAGATGACGTCGTCAAGCAGATGCAGTATTGGGGCGAGCACCGTCACGACGCTCTCCACGAGATGGACGGTCTTGTGGTCAAGGTGGATTCCCTTTCCGAGCAGCGCGCGCTGGGCGCGACCTCGCGTGCGCCGCGGTGGGCAATTGCGTATAAGTATCCGCCGGAAGAGGTCACGACTGATCTGCTGGATATTCGAGTTTCCATCGGTCGAACCGGTCGTGCGACGCCGTATGCCGTCATGAAGCCAGTCTTTGTGGCGGGCTCGACGGTGGAGATGGCGACGCTGCATAACCCGTCAGAGGTGCATCGAAAGGGCGTGCTCATTGGGGACCGCGTGACTATCCGCAAGGCCGGCGACGTGATTCCCGAGGTGCTCGGTCCCGTGGCCGATCTCCGCGACGGGAGCGAACGCAAGTACATCTATCCGACTCTGTGCCCCGAGTGCGGCACTCGTCTAGCGCCGGCAAAGGACAGCGATGCCGATTGGCGTTGCCCCAATACCCGTTACTGCCCAGGTCAGCTGCGTCGTCGTATTGAATTCCTCGCCTCTCGCTCCGGGTTTGATATTGAAAACCTGGGGGAGAGGGGTGCTGCCGACTTGATTCATCGCGGCGTGCTTGACGACGAGTCCCGGCTCTTCGACCTCACCGAGGATGATTTGCTCGGCACTGAGGTCTACACCACGGCTTCGCGCAAGTCGCTAAATGCCAATGGTAAGAAGCTGCTGGCCAATATTGAGGCAGCCAAGGATAAAGAGCTGTGGCGTGTGTTGGTCAGCCTGTCCATTCGTCATGTGGGCCCGACGGTGGCGCGGACTTTGGCGCAGAAGTTTGGTTCGATGGAGGCGCTGCGGGCTGCGAGCCGCGAGGAGATTTCGGCCATTGACGGCATCGGTGAGATTATTGGCGATTCCGTAGCCGATTGGTTCGAGGTGGACTGGCACCGCGAGGTTGTCGAGCGCTGGGAAGCCGCGGGTGTGCGTATGGCTGATGAAGTCACCGACCGACCGGAGCAGGTGCTAGAGGGGCTCACCGTAGTGGTCACGGGCTCGTTGGAAGACTTCACTCGCGATAGCGCGAAGGAGGCCATTATTTCCCGAGGCGGTAAGGCTGCGGGGTCGGTGTCGAAGAAGACCGACTATGTGGTGGTTGGCGAAAACGCCGGTTCTAAGGCCACGAAGGCCGAGGAACTGGGCTTGCCCATCCTCGATGAGGATGGGTTCAAGCGGTTGCTGGAAACTGGTCAGGCTTAGCTGGGGCTTAACCCAGCCGGGGCCTAAATCTTGGTCTCTTCCAGCTTCCAGACCTCGTTGGCGTAGTCGCGGATGGTGCGGTCGGAGGAGAAGCGGCCCGAACGGATGATGTTCAGGAAGCACTTCTTGGCCCATGCCAACTCGTCGCGGTAGTCCTCGGCCATGCGGTCGCGGGTTTCGCGGTAGTCGGCGAAGTCGCCGAGGACGTAGTAAACGTCGGCCGGCTCGTAACCGTTGGACTCCAGCAGCGAGAAGTGCAGGTCGTGGAACATTCCGCTGCCACCGTCATCAAAAGTGCCGTCGACAAGCGAATCGACAGCGCGCTTGAGACCCGGCACCGTTTCGTAGGTGCCACGTGGGCTGTATGCGTGGCGCAGCTCCGGCAGTTCCTCTTCCAGCGCGCCGAAGATATAGGCATTCTCTTCGCCAGCGGCGTCGACAATCTCGACGTTTGCGCCGTCCATGGTGCCCAGCGTCAGCGCACCGTTCATCATGAACTTCATGTTCGAGGTACCGGAAGCCTCCTTACCAGCAGTGGAGATCTGCTCGGAGATGTCGGTGGCCGGGATGATGTGCTCTGCCGGGGTGACGTTGTAGTTCTCAACGAAGGCGACCTGCAGGCGGCCGTCCATATCCGGATCGTTGTTGACCTTGTCCGCGATAGCGTTGATGAACTTAATAATCGCCTTCGCACGAACGTAGCCCGGAGCGGCCTTGGCGCCGAAGATAAACACGCGCGGTGGCACGTCCAGCGCGGGGTTTTCCTTGATGCGGTAGTAGAGATCGAGGATGTAGAGCGCGTTGAGAAGCTGGCGCTTGTACTCGTGCAGACGCTTGATTTGGGTATCGAAGATTGCGTCCGGGTTCACCGAAATGCCCTGGCGGTGCTCCAGCCAGGTGGCGAAGTCCTTCTTGTTCTCGTGCTTGATGTCGAGAATCTCACGCAGCACGGCCTCGTCGTCCGCGAACTTTTCGAGCTCAGTGAGCTTGTCCAGGTCGGTGACCCAAGCGTCCGAACCCGACAGCCGAGTCAGCAGTGCGGACAGACGCGGGTTGCACTGATTGAGCCAGCGGCGCGGGGTGACGCCATTGGTCTTGTTGTTGAAACGCTCTGGCCAAATCTCGTGCCAGTCCTTCAACGTTTCGCGCTTAATAATCTCCGTGTGCAGAGCAGCAACACCGTTGATGGAGTAAGCGGCGTAGCAAGCAATCCATGCCATGTGGATGCGGCCGTTGGAAATCGGCGCCATGTAGTCGATCTTGCCCTGGTCGAAGCCGCGCTCTGCCAGGTCTTCGCGGAAGCGGCGGTCGATCTCGCGGGTGATTTCCAGGACACGACCAAAGAGGCGATCGAAGATGGAGTACTCCCAAGTCTCCAGAGCCTCTGCCAGCACGGTGTGGTTGGTGTACGCGAAGGTATTGGACACGACGTTCCAGGCGTCATCCCAGCTCATGTCGTGCTCATCCAGGAGCAAGCGCATCAGCTCTGGGATAGCGAGCACCGGGTGGGTGTCATTGAGCTGAATGGAGTTGTACTTGTGGAAGTCACGCAGGTCCTCGCCGTGATTCTCGATGTAAGAATCAATCATCGTCTGCAGCGAAGCGGAGACGAAGAAGTACTGCTGGCGCACGCGCAGGACCTTGCCGTCATAGGTCGAGTCATTCGGGTAAAGCACACGGCACAGGTCGTGGACGCGCTCACGCTCGACGATGGCATCGGTGAAACGCTGGGAGTTGAAGGCGTCATAGTCGAATTCGCGCATCGGCTCCGAGTGCCACAGGCGCAGCGTGCCGACGTTATCGGTGCCGTAGCCGGTAATTGGCATGTCATACGGAACTGCGCGAACGACCAGATCATCAAAAGCGACAATCTTGGACAGTTCTTCGCGGCGAATGACGAAGGGGTAGCCCTCTTCCATCCACGGATCCGGGTGCTCATCCTGGAAACCGTTTTCGAAGGTCTGCTTGAACAGGCCGTAGCGGTAGAGGATGCCGTAGCCGGTTACCGGCAGATTCTGCGTGGCACAGGAGTCCAAGAAACAGGCTGCCAGGCGCCCCAGGCCACCGTTGCCGAGAGCGGCATCGTGCTCAGCTTCGAGTACATCGGACAGGTTCTTGCCGTACTTTTCCACTGCGGCAGAGGCCTCATCCACCAAGCCCGCATTGAGTAGGTTATTCAGCAGGGCGCGACCCATGAGGAACTCGGCGGAGAAGTAGTGCTGCTGGCGGGTAGCTGCGTATGCCTCCGTGGTGCGCTGCCAATTGTCAGCCAGGTCATCGACAACAACCCGTGACAGACCGGACCAGAATTCCATCTCGGTGGAGGACTGGGGAACGCGGCCGGACTCGGCGCGAATATGGGACCCAACGAGGTCACTCAAGTTCGACATCAAAGAAGCTCCTTATTGACTGGTATCGCTTCCAGACTTTACCGGCAAGCGCGGATTACCGCGCTACGTAGGGTAGGAGCCTTCGTCAAGGAATCAGGCGAGACTAGGTACCGCTTAGGTGCCATTAGCCACTGTTAGTCGATAATCGCCCCGACAATCGTGCCAATACGGCCCAGATGTTCCACTTCACTTAGCAGGAAGTCCGGCCCGCCGGGGCGGCCGATGATGAGAACGAGGCCCTTGCCCATAGGGGTAGCGGCAATGGATGAGTCCATGACCGTCCAGTCCTCCGGCAACCACGTTTCCTCTTCTGGATCCAGGTTTCGCGGCGAGTCAATCGGGGCCTCAGACAAGGTCCGGCCGTTATCCTCTGGTGCGGCGACAGAGGAAGCACGACGAACCCATTGCCCGTCGCCTCGTTCGCCGAGGACAATGGCCCAGCCAGCGGTCATCGTCTGAGGCAGACCATCGACGACATCTCCGAGGGCGCGATCCAAGTTTTTTGTGTGCTGTGAGAACTTGGCCAACAGCGCAATCTGTCCACGGCGGTCGACCGAACCGGAAAAAGGTCGAATCGAATCGACTTCCACTCCGCTAATGGACTGAGCCGCTGTAATCAGTGTGTCTGGCAGCAACCCCATGGGCAGATCCACCACAATGTCGTCGACAACGACACCATCGGTGCCGTGATGCACGACATCGACACTTCGAATATCACCTTCTACTTCGCCCAGGGCCGCCGCGACGTAGCCAAGCGAGCCTGGCTCGTCGGGAAGCTGGATGCGAAGGAGATAACTCATGGCTGTGTACACAACCTTTCGAATAATCAATAGTGATTCTTACGACGTAACTATAGAAGTAGTGATTTAGGCTACAGGGTAAACCTTTGAAATGTAAGACCCTGCGGACAACTGCTTTACGGGAACGACTACTGTTGGCAAGTACAGCCCGCTAGCGCGGTTTAAATTCAGTTTCAACTAAACTTCTGTGCACTAGCTTCGTACGAAGAAATGAAAGGGGTACTAGCGTGCCAGCTATCTCACGCGATGAGGTCGCCCACCTAGCGCGATTGTCCCGTCTGGCTCTGACCGACGAGGAACTCGACGAGTTCGCCGGTCAGATTGACGGCATTATTAACCACGTCCAGGCCGTTCAAAAGGTGGCTGCGGATGATGTTGAACCGATGAGTCACCCCTCTTCGCTGTCCGGTGTGATGCGCGAGGACGTCGTCAAGCCGACGCTGACTGCGAAGCAGGCGCTGGATCAGGCGCCGTCGCAGGATCGCCAGCGCTTCGAAGTTCCCCAGATTCTCGGCGAGTAGGAGTACGTAGAAGAAATGACTGCAGCTAACCCGAACCTGCATGCCGCTGTTGCCGAGGACCCAATTCTGGGGCTGAGCGCTTTCGAGCTCGCACAGAAGATTCACGCTCGTGAACTGACCTCGGTGGAGGTCACCCAGGCGTTCCTCGACCGCATCGCGGCAATTGATGAGGACATTCACGCGTTCCTGCACATCGGTGCCGAAGAGGCGCTGGCCGCAGCCCGCAACGTCGACGAGTCGTTGGACGCTGGCGAAGAGCCGGCCTCCGCACTGGCCGGTGTTCCGCTTGCGCTGAAGGATGTCTTTACCACCACTGACGCGCCGACCACTTGCGCTTCCAAGATGCTCGAGGGCTACATGAGT
Organism: Corynebacterium vitaeruminis; assembly: GCF_001054325.1. Classification (GTDB taxonomy): domain Bacteria; phylum Actinomycetota; class Actinomycetes; order Mycobacteriales; family Mycobacteriaceae; genus Corynebacterium; species Corynebacterium vitaeruminis_A. The sequence continues at coordinate 55,388 of NZ_JVVM01000009.1, forward strand.
CCCTACGACGCGACGGTTACCGCCAAGCTTCGTGCAGCTGGCATCCCAATTCTGGGTAAGACCAACATGGATGAGTTCGCAATGGGCTCGTCGACTGAGAACTCCGCCTACGGCCCGACTCACAACCCGTGGGATGTTGAGCGCACCGCAGGTGGCTCCGGCGGTGGCTCCTCGGCCGCACTGGCCTCCGGTATGGCTCCGCTGGCTATCGGTACTGACACCGGTGGCTCCATTCGCCAGCCAGCAGCTCTGACCGCAACGGTCGGTGTGAAGCCAACGTATGGTACGGTCTCCCGCTACGGCCTGGTCGCTTGTGCCTCCTCGTTGGACCAGGGTGGCCCGACTGCCCGGACCGTTCTGGACACCGCACTGCTGCACGAGATTATTGCCGGCCACGACGAGAATGATTCGACCTCTACGAATCAGCCGATTGCCGACGTGGTTGCTGCCGCCAAGGAAGGTGCTACCGGTGACCTCACGGGGGTTAAGGTCGGCGTCGTCAAGCAGTTCGACCGCACCGAGGGCTACCAGGCAGGTGTGCTGGACAGCTTCCACGAGGCCGTCGACAAGCTGAAGGAAGCTGGCGCTGAGGTTGTCGAGGTTGATTGCCCGAATTTCGACCACGCACTGAGCGCGTACTACCTAATTCTGCCGTGCGAGGTCAGCTCCAACCTGGCGCGTTTCGACGGCATGCGTTACGGCCAGCGTGTCGGTGATGACGGTACGCACTCGGCCGATGAAGTTATGGCTATGACCCGCGCCGCTGGTTTTGGCGATGAGGTCAAGCGTCGCATCATCATCGGTACTTACGCGCTATCGGTCGGTTACTACGACGCTTATTACATTCAGGCACAGCGCGTCCGTACCCTGATTCAGCAGGACTTCGAGCGTGCCTTCGAACAGGTCGATGTCCTGATTTCGCCGACCACTCCGACCACTGCGTTCAAGTTGGGCGAGAAGGTCGACGATCCGCTGAGCATGTACATGTTCGACCTGTGCACCCTGCCGCTAAACCTGGCCGGTATGTGCGGCATGTCGGTGCCGTCGGGTCTGGCTGAAGACACCGGTCTGCCGGTGGGCCTGCAGATCATGGCCCCGCGCCACGGTGACGACCGTCTGTACAAGGTCGGTGCTGCCTACGAAAAGGTACGTGGCCCGATTGCATAAAAGTGCTCAAGAAGCGTTAGTCGGTTCTTCAGCGACCGCCGTTTTCTCACATAAGTGGGGGAGCGGCGGTTGTCGCCGTTTTAAGGGAAGTTTCATATATGCGCAGGAACGCAACCATGGCAAGAGTAAGAGTTAAAAAGCTACCCCGTTTTATGCCGTGGATTTACGGGCTGGTCATCGTCCTTGCCATCGCGGTCAGTCTGGTTGCGGCTGTAGTCTTCGGCTCTGCGGATATCACCTGGTCCACCACAACACAGGTAATTTCTCACCACATTTTTGGCACTGAGCTAGATGATTCCGTTCCTGCCAGCTCAGACACAATCATTTGGGATCTCCGCGCTCCTCGGGGAGTTCTCGCGGCCATTGTAGGGGCGGGCTTAGCTGTCTCCGGCGTGGCTATGCAGACGCTGGTTCGCAACCCACTGGCAGACCCGTATCTGCTGGGTATCTCCGCTGGTGCCGGCGCCGGCGCAACTGCTGTGATTATCTTTGGCGCTTTCTCCGGCAGCCCCATCGCGCCACTGACATTCGGCGCACTCATCGGAGCGGTGATGGCCACCCTCGCGGTCGGTGCCTTCGCTACTGCAGGTGGTGGGCTGACTCCGCTGCGCTTGGTGCTGTCTGGCGTGGTGCTTTCCGCTGCGTTTTCCGCGCTGAGTAGTTTTATGGTCTTCGCCGGCCCCGACCCGAGGGCCGCGCAGTCCGTGATGTTCTGGATGCTGGGTTCCGTGGCCGGCGCGACCTGGGCGAAGACGCTCTTCCCACTCATCGTCCTCATCGCAGTGCTGCTATTTTTCCTGGTCAAGGCACGTCACCTGGACGCATTGGCGACCGGCGAGAGTACCGCAGCAGCCGTGGGTATTGATGTTTCTCGGCTACGCACGCAGGTTTTTGTGCTGCAGGCGGTACTTGTCGGCACGCTTGTTGCGGTCTCGGGAGGCATCGGGTTCGTCGGGCTGGTGATTCCGCACCTGACTCGCATCCTGGTGGGCGCCACGCATCGCGTTGTTCTGCCTGTGGCTGCGCTCATGGGCGGGCTGTTCCTCATCTGGGTGGACATCATCGCGCGCGTAGTTGGCGGCAGTCAGGAAATGCCGCTGGGCGTGGTCACGGGACTCGTTGGCGCGCCGCTCTTCCTCTACCTGATGAGCCGCTCGCACTACAGCTACGGAGGTGCCGAATAAATGAGCACCCCACAAAAATCGGTACTCTCCGCTAAGGAAGTGCGCTGTGACATTGCGGGGCGCACCATCGTCAGCGGAGTCAACCTCGACTTCGGCGCCGAGCCCATGACCGCCATCATCGGTGTCAACGGCGCGGGTAAGTCCACGTTGCTACGTGCGCTCGGTGGTATCACGAAGCCGACCGCCGGCGAAGTCGAAATCAACGGCAAATCCATGAGCGCGATTAGTTCGAAGAACCGTGCCCGTGACCTCGCCTTTGTCGCACAAAATGAGGTCCCGCCGGCCGAAATGCGCGTTCGCGACTTTGTTTCCCTCGGCCGTTTGCCTTACCAGCGCCTCTTTGCTGGCAACACAGCAGAGGACAATACCCACGTCGACCGTGCGCTGGGGCTCGTCGGGCTGGAACCGGTCGCGCAACGCCCGTGTGGGCAGCTCTCCGGCGGGCAACGCCGTCGCGTGTGTCTGGCGCGCGCGATCGCCCAGGACTCGCCGATCATGCTTCTCGACGAGCCCACCAATCACCTCGACGTGCGCCATCAACAGTCCGTGCTCCGTCTGGCCCGCTCCAGCGGAGCCTGTGTCATCGCCGCCATCCACGACTTGGACCTCGTGATGAACCACTTCGACCGCGTCATCGTGGTCGCAGACGGCGGTATCGCGGCCGATGGCATCCCCGAAGAAGTGCTCACCCGCGACTTTGTCGCCGACATCTTTCAAGTTGAATCCTGTCAGCTCAATTCCCCCGTTGGCCGCCGCCATCTCGCGATCGACAGCGAGCTCGGTGCAATCACCAATAACATCACGACCAACTAGGAGTACTCCCATGAATTACGCACACGCTTTCCGACGTCCCCTGCGTGCCTCAGTCGCTGGTATCGCTGTGGCTGCACTGGCATTCGGAGCCGCCGCCTGTGGCTCTGATGAGGGAACGCAGGCGTCGTCGTCAGGCATTACCCTCACCAACTGCGGTGAAGAGGTCAGCTACCCGGGTGTGGCTAAGAAGCTGCTAATCAATGACGGCAATATTGCTTCGCTGGCACTGGCCGTAGGTGCTGCGGACGAAATTGCAGCAGTGAGCTCTATGGCCTCGCACCTTCCAGTGTTGACTGCAGCCTACGGCGATGAGATTGCGCAGAAGCCAGAAGTGGCAAAGGAATACCCGAACCTGGAACAGGTCAATGCGGCTGAGCCGGATTTGATGTTGGCGGGCTGGGGCTACGGCTTTAGTGAGGACAAGGGAATTACCCCGGAGTCACTTTCCGAGCACGGTATCGGCGCCTACACCCTGACGGAGTCCTGCCGTAGCAGTAACGATGCCAAGACAGACCAGGGTGGCAGTGGCGACCCGGGGCACACTCGTGGTCTGGTGGATCCGTGGGAAGCCGTCAAGATGGATCTGAAGAACATCGCTACGCTGACCGGGCACGACGGTGAGGGCGACAAGGTTATTGCAGATATTGATAACCGCCTGCATGCTTTGGACACCGCACCAAAGGGGGACAAGAAGCCGGTGGGTTTCCTCTTTGACTCTGCCGGTGATGCACCGTTTACCTCGGGTTCCTTTGGCGCGCCGCAGGGCATCCTGGAAAAGGCCGGCGCGACCAATGCCGCCGAGTCTATTAAAGACACCTGGACTACGACGTCCTGGGAGTATGTCGCCGAAATGGAACCCGAGTTCATCGCGCTTGTGGACTACCCGGGTCAGACCTTCGAAGAGAAGATCAAGGTTTTGCGCACGAATCCGGCAACGAAGGACCTAGAGGCGGTCAAGGAAAATCGCTTTATTAACCTGCCATATGCCATGTGGACAGAGTCGCCGCTGAACGTCGACGCTGCAGAGTACGTGCGCAAGTCACTCGAGGAATATGGTCTTCTGCCGGTCTCGGACGTGACGACGAAGATGGAGTTGCCATCTGAGTTGCCGGGGCAGGAGTATCTGCAGAAATAGTTTTTGACCAAGGCCGTCGAGCGCGAACTGACTAACGCGACTAAGGTGGGCATCATGCGAATTGCGACCCTTACCTCCGGTGGAGATTGTCCCGGTCTGAATGCCGTTATCCGTGCAATTGTCCGTACTAGCTCGAGCGAGTACGGCTCAACCGTCGTCGGTTTCGAGGACGGTTGGATTGGTCTTATGGAAGACCGTAGGGTTCAGCTTTACGACGATGAGCGGATTGACCGCATGCTGCTGCGCGGTGGCACCATGCTGGGCACCGGTCGCGTGCACCCGGACATTCTCATGTCCAACCTCGACCGCATCAAGGAAAACCTCGCTGACGCGGGTATCGACGCCTTGATTCCAATTGGCGGCGAAGGCACGCTGAAGGCCGGCAAGTGGCTTTCGGACAACGGTGTGCCGGTTGTCGGTGTTCCGAAGACCATTGACAACGACGTCAACGGTACGGACTACACCTTCGGTTTCGACACAGCAGTGGCTGTTGCCACCGACGCAGTTGACCGTCTGCACACCACCGCGGAATCCCACCAGCGCGTCATGATCGTTGAGGTCATGGGCCGCCATGTGGGCTGGATTGCCCTGCATGCGGGTATGGCCGGCGGTGCCCACCATATTGTCATTCCGGAAAAGCCATTTGACATCAACGAGATTGTGAAGTCTATGGAGCGCCGTTTCCAGATGGGTGAGAAGTACGGCATTATCGTCGTCGCTGAAGGCGCTACCCCGAAGCCCGGCACCATGGAATACGAAGAGGGTGGCGTCGACCAGTTTGGCCACCAGACCTTCAACGGTATTGGTCAGGTTATTGGCGCGGAGATTAAGAAGCGCACCGGTTATGACGTTCGCACCACGGTGCTGGGCCACATTCAGCGTGGTGGTACTCCGACTGCGTATGACCGCGTGTTGGCCACCCGCTACGGTGTCCACGCCACCCGAGCAGTACACGAGGGGGACTTTGGCAAGATTGTCGCTCTGCACGGTGAGAACATCGAGCGTATCGACATCGACGATGCGGTTGCTGAGTTGAAGGTTGTGCCGGATGGCCGTTACCGTGCCGCTGCTGCGCTGTTTGGTTAAGCACGCTTTGCTAAACAATTAGGCAATTCTTTATAACAAAATAGGCACACTGCCCGAGCTGATGTATTAATCACCAGCTCGGGCAGTATGCTTTATAAGGTTCCGATTTTTGAAAAATAGACATATATTTAGGATTCTCTCGCTATGTGGAAAAGAGCCACAACAATCGCGATGGCCTTTGTCGGCCTAACTGTCGGTGCCGGATTCGCATCCGGCCAGGAAATGATGCAGTACTTCGTGGCATTTGGCACTAACGGCTTGTGGGGCGTTGTACTCGCTTCCGTCGTGATGATTGCCAGCGGTCTGGCAGTGCTGTCAATTGCCAGCTACCTGCAGGCTGACGAGCACTCCGAGGTCTTCGATGTAATCACCCGAAGCTGGGTTGCGAAGATTCTGGATATTGCCGTCATGATCACGCTGTTTTGTACCGGCTTCGTTATGTTCGCCGGTGCGGGTGCGAACTTGAACCAGCAGTTCGGACTTCCAGTGTGGATTGGTGCCGTCATCATGGTTGCCCTGACATTGGGTGTCGGCATGCTGGATGCGGACAAGGTCAGCCGCGTGATTGGCATGATCACTCCGTTCATCATCGTGTTCTTGCTTGGTGCCGGTATCTACACTTTGTGCACGACCGATACCTCGATGTCGGAGGCCGCGCAGTACACCACTGAACTGTCGACCTCGCTGCCGCACTGGTCTGTTTCTGCCCTGAACTATGTTGGTTTCTGCGTGATGGTGGCCGTATCGATGTCCATCGTCATTGGCGGTAGCTACCTGAACCCGCGTGAAGCTGGCATCGGTGGTCTCATGGGCGGCACCATTTACGCAGGTCTGCTGACGTTGGTGACCTTTGCCCTCTTCTTCAAGGTCGAGTCCGTTGGCCATGAGGATATGCCGACTCTGGCCATTGTCAATGAAATTCACCCGGTTCTGGGTACGGTGATGGCGATCATCATCTACGCCATGATTTTCAATACCGCCATCGGTATGTTCTACGCGTTGGGTCGCCGCTTGACACGCAATACTCCGCAGCGTTTCCGCCTGGTATTCATCGTGACGGTGCTGATTGGTTTTGGCCTGAGCTTCTTCGGGTTCAAGACCCTGGTCGGTTCCATCTACCCGGCTCTTGGCTACGTCGGTATCGCTCTTATCGTGATTCTGTGTGGTGCGTACCTGACTGGACGTAACAAGCTGATGGAGGAGTCGAAGCGTCGTGGCCGTATCCGCAAACTCGCACGCCGGAAGATGCATCCGAACAAAAAGTTCACCACTGCGGATCAGAAGAAGCTCGACCGCGCTTTGGCCAACTCCAATATTTCCAACGTCGATCTTCAGGAGAGCGTCCGCGACGACATCGTTGAAGAACTCGTCAGCGACGATAATGTTGAATTCACCGAGGATGACGCCGAGCGCATTGTTGAAAAGGACAACGAGCGGTTGGAGAAACTTTCCGAAATCGAGGAAGCCTCCGATGATGACAATCCTCGCGAGACCGCGAGGAACTCCTTCCCAGGCGAGGCCACGGCCACCGCGCCAAAGAAGCTGGCCGGACAGACTAAGAGCGCTATCAAGCGTGTGGCCCGACCGAAGCCAAAGAAAGAAAAGTAACTAGCGCGACTAGGCAGCTCGAAAATTTAGGCAGCTCGAAAATAGAAGGCATCGCACCGATAGGGAAGGGCGATGCCTTCTTCATATGTGTGCCCCAAATGCTCGTGGAGATACCAGTGCAAGTTCGCCTCCACCTTGGCGCGCGTGGCGGGCTTGGAACGAAGCCAATAAGATCGTGTCCTTGCCAGCAGCACGATGTCCTCAATGGTCAGTGTCTGCTCCCAAGTCATCCGCACCTCATCCACTAACTCCAATTCCGGGCCCACGTCCGGGTAGAAACCTGGCCGCAACACGTCACCGGCATGCATGATGCGACTGAGCCGATGCACCCACGGCACCGACACATCCAAGGTGTTCCACACCAACATGGCCACGCCATCTGGACGCAGCATACGAGCAAATTCACTACTTGCAGCTGCCGTGTCCACCCAGTGCCACGTCTGCGCGCACGTTGCCACATCGACCCCGTCGGATTTCAGCCCCGTGTGCTCCGCAGTGCCGTTCAGGCATTCCGCTGCTGGCACATTGTGCGTCAGCGCCTGCCGCATCGCGGTGGAGGGATCGAGCGCCAGCAGGGTGGCGTCGTGGTAGACGTCGGCAAGCGAGGCGGTGAGTTTTCCGGTGCCGGCGCCGATATCGGCGACCACCAGTGGCTGCGGTGCAAGACGTGTGAGCGCATCAATGACTGCGGGCGGATATCCGGGCCGCACGCGGTGGTAGCCAGTGGCGCCGTCGGCGCTTTCCTGCAGCTCGTCGTCGAAAGTGGCACCTGCGCGGTGGCGGTCAGCGGCGTCGCGAAACGTCGGTGTATCGCGCGCTGACGTCGGTGGAATCGGTGGGTGTTCGTTAACTCCGGGCACGAGATATACCCTAGGGCACGCGCGCGGGACTATCGCTAGTAGACTCTACAAACATGACCGCTGCATACGCTGATGACTTGATGGACTTTGATGAGGTCCTCGAACGTTTTGACCCGGTAATGGGCATGGAGGTACACGTCGAGCTCTCGACGAATACCAAAATGTTCTCGTCCTCCTCGGCGCACTTTGGTGCCGAGCCGAATAGCAACGTCGATCCCTGCAGCCTCGGCCTGCCGGGCGCGCTGCCCGTGGTTAACCGTCAGGGCGTTGAGTGGGCCATCAAGATTGGCCTGGCGTTGAACTGCGAGATTGCTGAGTCCTCTCGCTTTGCGCGCAAGAACTACTTCTACCCGGACCAGCCGAAGAACTACCAGATTTCGCAGTACGACGAGCCAATCGCCTACGACGGATATCTCGACGTTCAGCTTGACGACGGCACGGAGTTCCGAATCGAAATCGAGCGCGCTCACATGGAAGAGGACACCGGCAAGCTGACGCACTTGGGTGGTGCCGATGGTCGTATTCACGGTGCTACGCGTTCGCTAGTGGACTGCAACCGTGCAGGTGTTCCGCTGATCGAGATTGTCACTAAGCCGATTCTCGGTGCGGGCGAGCGTGCCCCAGAGGTTGCTCGTGCATACGTTTCGGCGCTGCGTGACCTGGTGAAGTCCCTCGGTGTCTCCGATGCCCGCATGGATCAGGGCTCGATGCGTGTGGACTCCAACGTTTCCCTGCGCCCAATCGGCCAGGATGAGTTCGGTACTCGTACCGAGACCAAGAACATCAACTCCCTGAAGTCGGTTGAGCAGGCTGTCCGATACGAGATGCAGCGCCAGGCTGCTGCGATTATCAATGGCGAGGAGATTGTTCAGGAAACTCGCCACTACCAGGAGACCGACGGCACGACCTCCAAGGGCCGTCCGAAGGAGTCCCAGTCAGACTACCGCTACTTCAATGACCCGGATCTGCCACCGGTGATCGCTCCGCGCGAGTGGGTGGAAGAAATCCGCGCAACCCTTCCGGAGCTCCCGTGGGTGCGTCGTGCTCGCATTCAGTCCGAGTGGGGGCTGAAGGACGAAGAGATGCGCGACCTGGTCAACGCCGGCGCTCTCGACCTGATTGTCGACACCGTTGAGGCAGGTGCCGGCCCGGCTGAGGCTCGCTCCTGGTGGGTTGCCTACCTGGCGCAGAAGGCCAACGAGGCCGGAGTGGAACTGGGTGAGCTCGCGATTACTCCGGTGCAGGTCGCACGCGTGATTGAGCTGATTGAAGAGGGCAAGTTGACGAACAAGCTGGCTCGTAAGGCCGTTGATGGCGTCCTCGCCGGCGAGGGCGACGTCGACGAGGTCGTCGCTGCTCGCGGCCTGGAGGTCGTCCGCGATGACGGCGCTATTGAGAAGGCCGTCGACGATGCACTGGCTGCTAACCCGGATATCGTCGAGAAGTACCGAGCTGGCAACAAGAAGGTTGTCGGTGCCATCGTGGGCCAGGTCATGAAGGCTACCCGCGGCAAGGCAGATCCGGCTCAGGTCAACCAGCTGATTGCGAAGAAGCTGAGCTAGCTAACCCTGAAGGCTAATCCCCTGAAGGCTAATCCGGGGAGCCGCCGGCGGCGCCATCGCTCGGCAGTCTGACGACGCGCTCGTCAGACTCCGACGGTTGTGCCCCGGCGGTTTTGTTTGTCGTGGCACCCCAAACTTCAATACCCTGATTCGCAGCGACAGCCGCTACATGCGAGATGTGGCCGAAATCGCCGTCGACAAGCACTTCAGGGGAACCCTTGACCTCCCATGCTGCGTCGGGCCCACTGTACTGCGGACCAACCGGCATAGAGATGACCTTCTGCGCGTCTGGGATGGCAATGACCACGCGGTCACCCATTACAGCGCACCCACCGATGGAATCGTTCAGGTCCACACCGCCGAGGGGGTTAATCACAGGGCCGGTGAGCTGAACCAGCTGTGGGGTGCCGTCGAGAATGGCGGTTGCCAACGGAGGCATTCCGTCCGGGCCATGGCAGAACTGTTGAAACTCAATGCCTGGATCTCCCACGAGCAGTTTGTGCGGCGACCGGTCGCCCGAAGCTCGGTCAAAGTAGATTCCGAGAATGCCTGGCTCGCTGAGGTTCGGAAGTTCGCGCACATCAGCGGTGCCGCCCTCCACGATGGTGACGCGCGCAATGGTGTCGTCGTTACGCAAAACAAAGACCTGACGGTCCTCTTCGACTGTGGGGCTGGGCAACAGTTGTTTTGCGGGTGCGTTGAGTTGCGCAATCTCCCTTGGTGTCTTGCCGGGTGCGACAACGGTGAGCGCGCCGTCATCAGTGGCGACGAGGGCTTCGCCAGGGCCAATCGCCGCTAGCGCGGTGGTAAGCGGTAGGCAGGCGGCGAGAGTGACATCGTCTAGGTCACAGGGTCCTTTGTCCTTTGCTTTGCGTTCCGTGGTCGGTACCGGGGTAGAGGGCAGGTCAGGGGAGGAAAATTTCGGCATAGCGATGCCCGTCGGTTCTGACTTGTCTTCCGTAAACGGCAACTCGAGCGCATTCGACGCACTCATGCAGCCGGAAAGGGAGAGCGCTCCGACGACGCCAGCGGCGAGCGCGGCACGACGTACGCCCTCGCGAGAGCGGGCCTGTGCACTGCCGCTGCGGACGAGGTGGAATCCCATAGGCATACACAATACAGCCTTGTTTCACGGCCACGCCTGCGACCAAAAGTGACGCAGTAGTTTTAATGTGGACAATGTGAGCGACTCAGAGAAGTACCCGAACGACCGCGCCCTCGAGAATGTGGAGGACGGATTCGATGACGATCTCGACGTCCCGACCTACCGCAAGCTCGCTGAGCCAATGAACGAAGAAACTAACCGTGACGACAGCGACAACACCGCAACGCAGATTTTTCCGGGTGTGCCGGAAAAGCGCGTAGAGGAGGAGTCGGAGGCTGAGCAGGAAAACCTGACACCGGAAGCCGAGACCGATAGCGGTGCTGAAGCCGAAACCGAGTCCAAATCCGATACAGATACGGAATCTGCTGCTGATTCGAAGACTGAGGTTATCCAGAAGCCGGAGACTGAAAGCGAGGCGGCGGCCGAGGCGGAACCTGAAGTTCAGGAAGTGCCGAAGAAGCGCTACGACGCCTATGCCGCTGCAGGCCGCACGGCACCTCAGGTGATTAGCCCTGCCGGTAAGGCTTCACCGCGGGATGAGGTTGAATCGCAGCCAGCGGCTGATACAGAGCTGGAGCCAGCTTCGGAGTCGGAGGCGACTGAGATCTTTGAGGAGCCTGCTCGTAGCGAGCGCGTTGATCCAGACGAGGATTTCAGCCAGCCGACGCAAGCCTTCTCGGCTTCTGAAGCGTCCGAAGCAGGAGTTGCCGCAGATAAGTCGGAAGCACGGCCAGCATTCGATGATGAGCCGGAGCCAACCTATGACTCTGCGCGGAGTTCTGCCGCCGAGACTCAGTACTTTGATGAATCGGATTTCGCTGAACCGGCTACCTCCCTCGATACGGCTGGTGCAGCTGGTGCAACTGCTGCCACGACTACCGACACCGCTGACGACGATGAAGACACGGACTTCTACGATGACGATGAGCGGGAGTTCCGTCGCGGTACCACGGACTTTGGTCTTCTGCTGCTGCGCCTTGGACTGGGCGCGCTGCTGCTGATCCACGGCCTGACAACGCTGCTCGGCTGGGGCAATTCTGGTGGCACGACTGCGCTGGAGACACAGTTTAGCCAGAACAATTTCGCCCTCGGTCCTGTGATGGCCACTGCCATCCCGACCGTTCAGCTCATCGCCGGTGCCCTGCTCATCCTGGGGCTCGCGACACCGCTGGCTGCAGCGTTGGCGCTGGCGTTGTCCGCCTACCTCAGTATGTTTGATGTGGCTACCTCTGCCAATGGCGTGAGTATCGTCGGCCAGGGCTCCAGTGACCTTCAGCTACAGCTGTTGATGACCGCCATGGCGCTTGGTCTGCAGTTCACCGGCCCGGGCCGCATCGGCATCGACTTCGGACGCGGATGGGCACGTCGACCACTGGCTTCATCTTGGATTTTCGGAATTCTGGCCATCGCCGCAGCGATTGGCCTGTGGTGGCTGACAACCAACACGCTGCCATTCGTTGGCTAGGACAGCTCAAACATTCACAAACAGTTGAGCAACCCGAACTAGGTTCTCGGTAATGGCAGGGGGTACAATGCCCCCTATGCCGAAGTCGAGACACACACTAAAGACCACCCTCGCGGTGGTCTTTTTCATGTCTTCGATAGGCGCGACAACATCGATTCAGTCACCCTCCACGGCCTCTGCCGGCGAAAACAATGAGGTGGCAGCCTCCGTCCCGTCGGCAAGCGCCTGGTCGACACCTGGCGGGAGTCTGCCGCGCATGAACCTCAACGCCGAAGGGCTGATTGAAACCGACGCGCGCACGCAGATGGCGGTGAGCTACGAGCCGGTGGGCGTGGGGTATAACAGCCAGGAGTCGCAACGTCCGTTGCCGGCACTATCCCTGATCAAACTGTATATCGGTCAGTATGTGCTCGAACACGGTACTGCCGACGATACCCAGCGGGTTGAGAAGATGATTTCGCGTTCCGACGACGATCTGGCAGCCGACTTCTATCGGAAGTACCCGGAATCGGTTGATGCTATTGCGACCGAGTATGGACTGTTCAATACTTCCGGCGGCGAGGAATGGGGAGTATCGAGAACCACCGCGGAAGATGTGGTGTCATTTATTTCCCAGCTTCGTCTGAAGCATCCTAATTCTGAAGTGCTTGAGGCGATGCGACACTGGTCGCCGGTTGCTGCCGACGGTTATCGACAGAACTTTGGTCTTGCGGGGCTGCCCGGCTCCGAAGGCGCGAAGATGGGTTGGTCTAACCAGCGTTCGTGGCACTCTTCCGTTGTTTTTGGCCCAGGGTACGTAATGGCTGCAATTACCGAAGGTGGCAAATATGCCCACACTGAGGACGTCGCTGAGGGGATTGTGGACGTTGAGTACCGGGATTTAGTGAAGTCCACACAGAAGACTGGGCGCAAAGCTACCCGAGAAATGCCAAAGGCCTGTGCGGTAAGCACAGGCCTTTAGTCAGAAGCGAATTTACCTAGTCGACGATGCGCACAGCGCCCTTATCCGCGCTGGATGCCATCTTCGCGTAGGCACGCAGTGCCTTGGACACCTTGCGCGGACGTGGCTTGTGGGGAGTAAACGGCTTATCGCGCTTGAGCTCCTCATCGCGGCGAGCAGCGAGCTCCTCGTCGGACACCTGAATCTCGAGGCGTCGTTCTGCGACATCGATGTACACTGGGTCGCCGTTGCGGACGAGACCGATTGCGCCACCTGCAGCGGCCTCCGGGGAAACGTGACCGATCGACAGTCCAGAGGAACCGCCGGAAAAGCGGCCGTCGGTGACCAGGGCGCAGACCTTACCCAGACCAGCACCCTTGATGAATGCGGTCGGGTGCAGCATCTCCTGCATGCCCGGACCACCGGAGGGCCCCTCGTAGATGACGAAGAGAACTTCGCCCGGCTGCAAGGTGCGGTTCAAGATGACAGAGACAGCCTCTTCCTGACTCTCTACGACGCGAGCGGTGCCCTCGAAGTGGAATTGGTCCTCGCCAATACCCGCGGTCTTCAGGACAGCGCCGTCCTCGGCGATGTTGCCGCGCAGGACACACAGACCGCCTTCCTTGGTGTAGGCGTGGTCGAAGTCGCGGATGCAGCCATTTTCGGAGTCCGTGTCCAGGCTTTCCCAGCGGTTGGAAGTGGAGAACGGCTCGGTGGTGCGGACACCGCCCGGTGCTGCGTGGAACAGCTCGATGGCCTCGTCAGTGGCCTTGCCGCCGCGGATATCCCAGTTATCCAGGTGCTCCTCCAGCGACGGGGAGTGTACAGAGCGGACATCCATTTGCAGCAGGCCGGCGCGACGCAGCTCGCCGAGGATGGCTGGAATACCACCGGCGCGGTGGACGTCCTCCATGTAGTAGTCAGAGTTCGGCGCTACCTTCGACAGACACGGAACACGACGGGAAATCGCGTCGATGTCAGAGAGGTCGAAGTCAATCTTGCCCTCCTGCGCGGCAGCGAGAATGTGCAGCACGGTGTTGGTGGAGCCACCCATGGCAACATCGAGCGTCATGGCGTTGACAAATGCGTCGCGGTTGGCGATGTTGCGCGGCAGCACGGACTCGTCACCATCGTGGTAGTAGCTCTTCGCCAGGTCCACAATCAGCTCACCGGCGCGGGTAAACAAGTCGCGGCGAGCCTGCTGAGTCGCCAGCGTAGAACCATTGCCCGGCAGGGACAGGCCGAGGGCCTCGGTCAGGCAGTTCATCGAGTTTGCGGTGAACATACCCGAGCAAGAACCACAGGTCGGGCACGCCGAGCGCTCGATGTCCAGCAGGTTCTTGTCATCGACCTTGTCATTCGCGGATGCAGAAATAGCCGAGATTAGGTCAGAGCCAGGCTTGACAACGCCATCGATAACCACCGATGACCCCGATTCCATCGGCCCGCCGGAAACGAAGACCACCGGGATGTTCAGGCGCAGAGCCGCATTGAGCATGCCTGGCGTGATCTTGTCACAGTTGGAAATACACACCAGTGCGTCAGCGGTGTGAGCGTTGACCATGTATTCCACAGAGTCGGCAATAATCTCACGGGATGGCAGCGAGTAGAGCATGCCGTCATGTCCCATTGCGATACCGTCGTCGACGGCGATGGTGTTGAACTCACGGGGGACACCACCGGCCGCGGTTACAGCTTCCGCAACGATGTCGCCAACATCTTTCAGGTGCACGTGCCCTGGCACAAACTGGGTGTAAGAGTTTGCAATTGCGATAATCGGCTTGCCGAAGTCGCTATCGGACATGCCAGTCGCACGCCATAGGGAACGAGCGCCAGCGGCATTACGTCCGGCAGTGGTGACTTTAGAGCGAAGGGGGATCATGTGGGCTGCCCTTCCTAGATAGGGTGCAAGGTAACTAATTGTCCATACTAATCACAAAAGCCCCTAATGTCTCATTTCGCGGTCACTAGTGTCCGCATAATGAGATTTAGGGGCTTTGTGGACTGCTTAGATGCTACTCAGTAGAGGCTTCGCCTTTAGCCTTAGCGCCTTTAGCCATGGCGTCAGCCTCAACCTCACTGGCCTTCTTCATTACGGAGTAGCCATCGCGGTCAAAGACCTCGACCTTGTCATTTTCCGCCATGCGAGCCGAAGTAATCGGATCCGGAATCAGACCGCCGGTGGCTTCCTTTAGCTCGGGCAGTGAATTAAAAGAGATGGCCGGCAGAGCGATACGCTCATCTGACTTGGTGACCGCAAAGGCTCGACCGCCCTTGTTGAAGAAGATGCCTGCAAAATCACTCCAGGGCACCGAACGGCGCTTGGACAGTAGATAAACCGCAGTGATGCCGCGTGGCCCCACGGTGGTGCGTACTCGGAAAATCCAAAGCGTATAAATCAACGGTGCCAGGAAGGTAACGGCCAGCCACGGGGTAAAGCCGGTGGCAATTACACACAGCACGACCATGAACGCAACGATGAACAGATGCGTCTTCTGTGGGCGAAATCGCTGCGTCGCAATTTTTGGCTGTGGAGTCGAGTCAGTCATGGCCATTGATTGTAGCGGGTAGTTCGGATTGGTTAGTGCACGGTAGGCGGTTGCGCGTTATTGCGTATCAGCCGAGTTCGGTTCCGCGTTGTTAGTGGAGTCCGTCGACTGCGATCCGCCAGTGTCCTCGTTGCCAGTGTTGCTCTGCTCGGAGCTTGGCTGGGTGGAGGTGGTGGTCGAAGGTGCGCGGTTCTGTGTGTTCTGCGGCTGCTGAGAAGTCTCCGTTGGCTGGTTTTGAGATGTCTGATTCTGCTGAGTGGTCTCGGTGGGCTGCACATTCTGTGTGGTGCTAGTCGGCTGGTTGGATGACTGTGGTGCCGACGACTCTTCCGAGTCCTCTTCCTGTGTCGCTACGCGATCGTTCCACCTGCTCGGTGCCAACCATCCAGATGGGCCGTCCTCAGTTTCGAGTGTCATCAGGTTCAAAATGAAGAGAATCAGTAAGGTTACCAGGAGTACAATCGTCGAAACGCGAGCGCGCCCACCTGCGGAGAGGATTCGACGAACCTTCTGGCGCGTCGTGAGTGTCTTCCAATCGGGGTGGTTAATCAGCTTGCGGATGGCGCTGTTGCTTTCACTGTCTTCCTGCTCGCGTCGCGCATCGTCAAGATCGGCTCCCGCGTGCGGAAGATCGGATCGCTCATTCTCGTCTTGCTTGTCGACGGTCTGAGTTTCCATCAGCTTAGTTTCCGCGGTGACTGGCTCGACTGCTGTGTCCGTTACCATTTCGACAACCTCGGTTGGAGCGCTGTCGACGTCGTCAAGCGCCTGCTTGTTCTCGCGCTTAGCGTCGGCCTGCTTGAGCTGTTCGATCATCGTGTCATCGCGGACGTGACCCGTGATTTCTTCGGCGGGTGAGAAGGGGGTTTGCTGGGCGCGCTCGCCGTAGTCATCCCACCAGGTGTCGATGACTGCGGCGCGGATGGCGCGCTCGATAAGCCATTGGTCGCCCGGTTTGCAGTCGACAATCAAGCGCATGGTGACGGTCCACGGCAGCCCCATAGCCGTTGGTGGATTGAGCTCTGTAGAGGACTGCATCTTGATTTCGGAGAGAACGGCGTCCTTGATGGAGTCCAGTGCGATTGCGCGCTTAGCGGCGGCGACGGTGCGCTCTTCCAAATCCTTAATGGAACCACCGGCGGTCATCGGTACCGGTACTTCGACGACGGCACGCGACCACTGTGAGGAGTAGTTGATACACATACGTGCCTCGGAGTTCGGCACGATAATTTCCTCGCCGTTTAGAGTTCGAATGGTCGTGGCGCGCAATGTCATATTGACGACGTCGCCCTGCACGGTGCCTGAAGGAGAGTGGAACTCAACCCAATCGCCGATGCCGTACTGCTTCTCGGCAATGATGAACATGCCTCCGAGGAAGTCGGCGATGACTCCCTGGGCACCAAAACCAACAGCAGCGGAAACAACCGTTGCGGGGATGGCGGCAGCGGTTAGCGAGATTCCGAATTTCGACAGAATCGCGATGATTAAGACGAAGTACGCAATAACTTCGACGATGTAAACAACAGCGCCAATGAGCGCGCGTCGTCCCTTGGCTTGCTCGTCCTCAGAGGAGATATTTCCGTCTGCGATTGCCAGAACGAAACGTCGGATGCGGGGAACAAGAATTAGCAGAATGGCCAGGCTTGCAATGGCAAGACCGTTGCTGGCTATCCATTGCCATGCCCGTAACAACATGAATTGCAAAAATTCCATGCTCTCCACCGTAGGTCGTTCGCCTTAAGATGGGCTGAGTTTAAAGGTAAGGAATTATGCATAAAGAGGAGCTTCGAGGTGAGCTGCTCTGACGTGCCGACTCGGCTGCACTGCCTCTGCATCGCCTCGGGTGTACCAGCGTATCGGGGGTGGGGGTGTTTCTGGGTAAAGTGATTCCCAAAGTTGGGTTGGGGCTGCTGTGGGGAAACGGGTGGGAAGTGGGTAGGCGCTCGGGTGCTAAGCGGGCGGGGGTGTCCAATTGGCGGGATTGACTTCTCACTATGTGGACGTTAAGGTCGTAGTCAACGCCACATTCGCAGCTTCTTTGCCTGAATGTGAGTTGAGTAGTTGCCCACCATGACCCAGGAGCGAAATCGTGAACGCGCACGAGCAGCACACCCCATCGCCCGCCCAATTCGCGGCTAAGGCGCGTACCAGCGCCCCCGAGCGAATTTCTGGTGCACAGGCCATTGTCCGATCCCTTGAAGAGCTTGGTGTTGAGGTAGCCTTCGGTATCCCCGGTGGTGCAGTGCTTCCGCTCTACGATCCGATTTATGACTCGGAAAAACTCCGCCACGTTCTGGTGCGCCACGAGCAGGGTGCCGGCCACGCTGCCACTGGTTACGCGCAGGTTTCCGGCAAGGTTGGCGTCTGCATCGCTACCTCTGGCCCGGGTGCTACCAACCTGGTTACTCCTCTCGCGGATGCTCAGATGGACTCCGTTCCAGTTGTTGCCATCACCGGTCAGGTCGGTCGCCCGCTGCTGGGTACCGATGCTTTCCAGGAGGCTGACATCCGCGGTGTGACCATGCCGATTACTAAGCACAACTTCATGGTTACCGAAGCTGAGGATATTCCGCGCGCGCTCGCTGAGGCATTCCATCTGGCTTCTTCTGGTCGTCCCGGCCCGGTTCTGGTGGACGTCCCGAAGGACCTCCAGAACACGATGATTGACTTCACCTGGCCGCCGGAGATTGACCTGCCGGGCTACCGTCCGGTGACGACTCCGCACCAGCGTCAGATTGATGAAGCCGCTGAGATGATAGCTGCTGCAAAGCGTCCAGTGCTTTACATCGGTGGTGGCGTCATCAAGGCCGATGCGTCGAAGGAGCTGATTGAGCTCGCTGAGAAGACTGGAGTTCCGGTTGTAACCACGTTGATGGCTCGTGGTGCATTCCCGGACTCGCATCCACTGCACATGGGTATGCCGGGTATGCACGGCAAGGTCTCCGCCGTCGCCGCTCTGCAGAAGTCGGACCTGCTCATCACTATCGGCGCGCGTTTCGACGACCGCGTCACCGGTGACCTGAACTCCTTCGCTCCGAACGCGAAGGTCATCCACGCTGACATTGATCCTGCCGAGATTGGTAAGCTCCGCGAAGTTGACGTTCCCATTGTCGGCGACGCCCGCGAGGTTCTTGCCGCGCTCAGTGAGTCCTACACCAAGCTCGGTCTTGACCGCCCGCAGATCGCCGATTGGCTGAAGCTTCTCGACGGTCTCCGCGACGAGTTCCCGCTCGGATGGGAAGAGCCCACTGATGGTGCAATTGCTCCGCAGTTCGTAATTCAGACTCTGTCCGACATTGTCGGCCCGGAGGCTATTTACGCCGCTGGCGTCGGCCAGCACCAGATGTGGGCAGCACAGTTCGTCCAGTACGAGAACCCGCGCACCTGGCTCAACTCCGGTGGCGCCGGCACCATGGGCTACTCCATTCCAGCTGCGATGGGCGCCAAAGCAGCCGCTCCGGACAAGGAGGTCTGGGCCATTGATGGTGACGGCTGCTTCCAGATGACCAATCAGGAGCTGACCACCTGCGCGATGGAGGGTTTCCCCATCAAGGTCGCTCTGATTAATAACGGCAATCTGGGCATGGTTCGTCAGTGGCAGACGCTGTTCTACGATCAGCGTTACTCCAACACCAAGCTGCGCCCGGAGGACAACTCCTACCTGCCGGACTTTGTTCAGCTCTCCGAAGGACTCGGCTGTGTGGCTATCCGCGTGACCAAGAAAGAAGATGTCGCGGCCGCCATTAAGAAGGCGCGCGAAATCAATGACCGTCCGGTGGTTATTGACTTCATTGTCGGTGAGGATGCTCAGGTGTGGCCGATGGTTGCAGCTGGAAAGTCCAATGATGAAGTTGAATACGCCCGTGGTCTGCGCCCGCTGTTCAACGACGAGAACTCGGCAGCCGAGACCCCGGCTGACATCCACGGCACTGTTGTGGACAATGCCGAGGATGCCGCCAAGCAGCGCGACGCCAACCACCCGACCATGAAGACCCGCTAATCGGGATCCGAAGCAACAGGAAGTGAGTCCCAAAAATGGCTGAACTGCACACTCTATCCGTGTTGACCCTCGATGAGCCGGGTATTCTGGTCCGCATTGCGGGCATGTTCACCCGTCGAGGCTTCAGCATCCAGTCGATTACCTCGGGTGAAACTGAGACCGAGGGAGTCAACCGCATCACCGTTGTGGTTGAGACGGAAACGCTGCCGATCGAACAGATCACTAAGCAGCTCAACAAGTTGGTGCCCGTGCTGAAGGTGGTCCGCCAGCCCCCAGAGACCATGGTGTCGCGCGGACTGCTGATGGTGAAGGTTTCCTGCGACAACACCAATCGTCCGCAGGTCGTCGATGCCGCTAATCTCTTCCGTGCCCGCGTGGTGGACGTCTCCCAGGACTCTGTCATCATTGAGGCAACGGGTGAGCGCTCGAAGCTTGTAGCGCTGCTGGAGGTCCTCGAGCCGTTTGGTATCCGCGAACTCATTCAGTCCGGTACCGTCGCAATGGCACGCGGACCGAAGCCGATGCTCCAGACCCGCTAACAACTAAACGCTAAGATTTCTAACGAATCCGATTCGAAAAGAGGCTAATTTTTATGGCTATTGAACTGCTGTACGACGACGATGCTGATCTGTCCATCATCCAGGGCCGTAAGGTCGCCATCCTGGGCTACGGTTCCCAGGGACACGCTCATGCTCAGAACCTGCGTGAGTCCGGTGTCGAGGTTGTTATCGGTCTGCGTGAAGGCTCCAAGTCCGCTGAGAAGGCCAAGGAAGCTGGCTTTGAGGTTAAGTCCAACGCAGAGGCCGCTGCATGGGCAGACGTCATTATGGTGCTGGTTCCGGACACCACCCAGGCAAAGGTTTACAGCGAGGACATCGAGCCGAACTTGAAGGACGGCGACGCACTGTTCTTCGGCCACGGTCTGAACATCCACTTCGACCTCATCAAGCCGGCTGACAACATCACCGTCGGTATGGTTGCTCCGAAGGGGCCGGGTCACCTGGTTCGTCGCCAGTTTGTTGACGGCAAGGGCGTTCCGTGCCTAATCGCTGTTGACCAGGATCCGAAGGGTGAGGGCAAGGCTCTGGCTCTGTCCTACGCTGCAGCTATCGGTGGTGCTCGCGCTGGTGTTATCCCGACCACCTTCGAGGCAGAGACCGTTACCGACCTCTTCGGTGAGCAGGCTGTTCTGTGCGGTGGCACCGAGGAGCTGGTCAAGGTCGGTTTCGAGGTTCTGGTTGAGGCTGGCTACGAGCCGGAGATGGCATACTTCGAGTGCCTGCACGAGCTGAAGCTGATTGTTGACCTGATGTTCGAGGGCGGTATCGCCAACATGAACTACTCGGTCTCCGACACCGCTGAGTTCGGTGGCTACCTGTCTGGCCCGCGTGTCATTACCCCTGAGACTAAGCAGCACATGCGCGAGATTCTGTCCGACATTCAGGACGGCACCTTCACCAAGCGCCTGATTGCCAACGTCGAGGGAGGTAACAAGGAGCTCGAGGACCTGCGCGCTTCCTACAACAACCACCAGATCGAAGAGGTCGGCTCCAAGCTGCGCGACCTGATGAGCTGGGTTAAGGTCGACGCTCGCGCTGAGACTGCCTAAGCTTGCCGCTTAAGCGAATACCTCGCTTGTTCGCGAAGTAGGGCTTCATCACTGAGCTTCACCGCCGTGATGAGGCCCTTTTTTCGTACCTCTTTTATTAGTTTTTCTTTCGCTGAGAATGTCCGAGATAAAAGGAAGACGGTAAAAACGGGTGTAGCTCTAGCCACATACGGGGTTCTAATCTGGGTTTAAAGGTCTCCCTCAACAAAAACGTTCGATAGTCTAATCGTTGCAATGAAATCATTTCACGGAGGTAAATGTGCGAGTATCCGCAATGACGCGGCGTGTGACGGCAACCGTTGCCCTGACGGTCAGCCTGGCGCTGGGATCGAGTGCCCTGGTCGCGTGTGGTAATTCCGACAACACTGTTTCTGCGAAGAAGGTGGACGGTGAGTCGACGGTGCTTAGCGACGACATCGCAGCGTCGGAAAGCCTGATCGACAGTTCGGAAGCAGTTGTCGTTTCCTCGGCTGGCGCTGCTGAGCAGCGTCGGGCGGCAGGCATCGCGGTTGCTGCTGGGCTGCCGATGCTGGTGGCTGGTTCTGCCGAAGACGCAGAAGATGACAGCACTGCCAAGAGCCCGAAGAAGGACGCTCGTGGCCACGATACTGGCGCCGATATCGCCGATGTGGAAAAAGAGATTGACCGTCTGGGCGCAAAGACAGTCCTTACCGTGGGCGCTGTGGACCTGACTGGGGGAGAGGACCGTCAGGTTATTGCAGATCCAGGTACGACCGATGGCCTCAAGGAGCTCGTCGGTACTGAATTCAAGGTTCTCAAGGAGACGGAGTCGAAGCCGACTCGTGCTGTCGTTGAGATGGATCCCGAGAAGCCAACTCTCGTCGAAGGCAAGGTCGCGAAGGGTGGGGAGACCAACCAAGAGGCTCAGGATCGCGCCAGCGATGGGCAGGATGACAAGGGCCAAGAGAGCGTCACCCTACCGAAGGGATCTCCGAAGGAGGTTAAGGACAAGTTGGCACTGGCTGCACCGGGTACCGGTCTGGCCTCCATTGCTACTGCCCGAGCAGCTGGCCTGAAGGTCAGCTGGCTGCCAGTGGGCGATGCACGTGCTACCTCTGAGTCGATTTCCGCCGCTCGTGACGGGGAGTCCCTGATTGCTCTGGGCAAGGTCTTCGGCGATAAGGGCAAGTTCGATCAGTCCATCGAGCTGGCCAAGGATGACAAGGTCAAGGAATTGCCGGGTGGCGGTACGTTGCTGTTCCCCGGTCGTCATTTGGTTGCCACGTACGGTCACCCCGGTGTCGCTCCTTTGGGAGTGATGGGCGAGGATGATCCGGAGGATGCTGTCGCCCGTGCGAAGGACTACGTCAAGCAGTACGAGAAGTTTGCTGATGACCCGGTACTGCCGGCCTTCGAGATTATTGCCTCGGTCGCACAGGCTGACCCGGGTCCGCGCGGTGACTACTCCGAGCCGGCTCCGGTTGAGACGCTGAAGCCGTACGTCGAGGCCATGACCAAGGCCGGTGGCTACGTCATCATCGACCTGCAGCCGGGTAGCGCAGATTTCTTGGATCAGGCCAAGTTCTACGAAGAACTGCTGAAGATGCCTAACGTCGGTCTGGCGCTGGACCCGGAGTGGAAGATGGAGCCGGGGCAGGTTCCGGCGACCCAGGTTGGTCACGTTAAGGCTGAAGAGGTCAACCGCGTTGCTGATTGGCTTGCTGAGTTGACCCGTAAGAACAACCTGCCGCAGAAGATGCTGATGCTGCACCAGTTCCAGCTACAGATGATTCGCGACCGCGAGACGCTGGATCTGTCGCACCCGGAGCTCGCATTCGTGTTGCATGCCGACGGCCATGGCACCCGGCAGGAGAAGTTCGAGACCTGGAACGTCATGCTGCAGGATTTGCAGCCGGAGATTTTCGAGGCGTGGAAGAACTTCATCGACGAGGACCAGCCGATGTTCACTCCGGAGGAGACCATGAACATCGAACCGCGTCCGTGGTTGGTTACGTACCAGTAGGTTACATACCAGCAAAAATGAAGTTATAACGCGAAGCATTTGCCGACTTGACTGTCGGGGGCAACGGCGCTTACTCCCTAAACAAAAGGTAGTAAGCGCCGTTTTGTTTAGGTAAGTCCCCCCGTGGCTCACCCCCAGAGTTTATGATGAGACGTAATGCGCGTGCACGCTTTAGTAGTTTTCTTAAGTGACACCGCAAATACTGCATAAATTTTTCGAGACAAACCAGGAGATGCTTGTGAGCCAGAACGCTCGCCCCGTTGTCCTCATCGCCGACAAGCTGGCACAGTCCACTGTGGACGCATTGGGGGATTCCGTTGAGGTCCGTTGGGTAGATGGCCCGAACCGCGCTGAGCTCCTGGCTGCGGTCGGTGACGCTGACGCATTGCTCGTCCGCTCCGCTACCACCGTGGACCAGGAAGTCCTCGAGGCTGCTCCGAATCTGAAGATCGTCGGCCGCGCCGGCGTTGGCCTGGATAACGTCGACATTGACACCGCTACCAAGCGCGGCGTCATGGTTGTCAACGCTCCGACCTCCAACATTCACTCTGCATGTGAGCACGCAATCGCACTGCTGCTGGCTACCGCCCGTCAGCTGCCGGCCGCGGACGCTTCGCTGCGCGAGGGGGAGTGGAAGCGCTCTTCCTTCAAGGGCGTGGAAATCTTCGGCAAGACCGTCGGTATCGTCGGTTTCGGCCACATCGGCCAGCTGTTTGCGCAGCGTCTTGCTGCTTTCGAGACGAACATCATTGCTTACGATCCGTACGCTAACCCGGCTCGTGCCGCTCAGCTCGGCGTCGAACTGGTCGAGCTGGAAGACCTGATGGCTCGCGCTGATTTCGTGACCATCCACCTGCCAAAGACCAAGGAAACCGCCGGCATGTTCGACGCGGAGCTTCTGGGCAAGGCTAAGAAGGGCCAGATCATCATCAACGCCGCCCGCGGCGGTCTCGTCGACGAGCAGGCGCTTGCCGACGCAATCAAGGCTGGCAACATCCGCGGTGCTGGCTTCGACGTGTACGCGACCGAGCCGTGCACGGATTCCCCACTGTTTGGCCTGCCGGAGACTGTTTGCGCTCCTCACCTGGGCGCCTCCACCGTTGAGGCTCAGGACCGAGCTGGTACCGACGTCGCTAAGTCGGTGCTGCTGGCTCTGGCTGGCGAGTTCGTCCCGGATGCCGTCAACGTTTCCGGTGGCGCTGTCGGTGAAGAGGTTGCCCTGTGGCTCGAGCTGGCTCGTGAGCTGGGTCTGGTTGCTGGTGGTCTGCTGGAGGGCGCTCCGGCTGCTGTTGAGGTCACTGCTCGCGGTGAGTTGCACACTGAGGACGTCAACGTTCTGGGCATGGCCGCAATCCGCGGTCTGTTCTCCCTCATGGTGGAAGAGCCGGTCACCTTCGTTAACGCTCCGCGAATCGCTGAAGAGCGCGGCGTGACCTTCACTGTCGAGACCGAGCCGGAGTCTGTCTCCCACCGCTCCGTCCTCGAGGTCAAGGTCATCGGTGCTGATGGCTCCACTGCCACTGTTGTTGGTGCCCTCACCGGCCTGAACCGCGTTGAGAAGATTGTCCGCATTAATGGCCGCGGTATCGACATGCGTGCTCAGGGTCGTAACCTGTTCCTGCTGTACAAGGACGTTCCGGGTGCTCTCGGCCGCGTGGCTACCACCCTGGGTGAGTCCGGCATCAACATCGAGGCGGCTGCGCTGTCTCCGCAGGAAGCAGATCAGACTGCCATCCTGGTGCTGCGTGTTTCCAAGGAGGTTCCGGAGGAGCTGGTTGAGAAGATTGCCGAGGAAATCTCCGCTACCCATGCTCTGCAGCTTGAGCTGGACTAGTTCTGAACGACTAGGCGTTTTAGAGCTGTTTTAGAGCTAGTTTCTAGCCCATGAGAAAATCCCCTCCGCATGGAGGGGATTTTTTGCTACCTAAGCTGCTTCTAATAGCTGTTTTACGCAGCCTTAGCCCTTCATCGAGCCCTTCTCAATCATGTTGATGTGGAAGTCGAAGGCAGTGCGCAGATCATGCGGGGTCGACATCCCCGGTGCGGTCTTCAGCGCGCGCTCGTAGTATTCCTCCAGCAGTGGCTGGTACTCCGGGTGCGCAACGGAGATCATCTTGGCCACGCGGTCACGGGGTGCCAGGCCACGTAGGTCAGCGAAACCACGCTCGGTGATGATGACCATGGCGTCGTGCTCAGTGTGGTCAATGTGCGAAGCGAACGGAACGATAGTCGAGATTGCGCCGTCCTTCGCCAGCGACGGCGAGATGAACGAGGAAACGAAGGCGTTACGGGTGAAGTCACCGGAACCACCAATGCCGTTCATCATGCGGGAGCCGTTGATGTGGGTGGAGTTGACGTTGCCGTAGATGTCGGCCTCAATCATGCCGTTGGTGGCAATCAGTCCAACACGGCGGACAACCTCCGGGTGGTTGGAGATCTGCTGCGGGCGCAGGATGATGTTCTTGCGGTAGCGAGCAGCCTCGTTGTTCATGCGCTCGGCTGCTTCCGGAGACAGGGAGAAGGAGGTGGCCGAAGCGACGGTCATCTTGCCTGCGTCAATCAGGTCAATCATGCCGTCCTGAATAACCTCGGTGTAGGCCTTGATGTTCTCAAACTTGGAGTCCAGCAGGCCAGCCATCACAGCGTTCGGCACGTTACCGACACCCGACTGCATGATGTACTGGTCGTAGGCCAGACGACCGGCGCGAACTTCACCCTCGAGGAAGTCCAGGAAATGACCGGCAATAGCCTTCGAGGTCTCATCCAACGGCTTAAACGGGGAGTTGCGGTCCGGCGCGTTGGTCTCGACAACTGCGACAACCTTGTCCAGGTTGATGTCGATGTATGGGGTACCAATGCGGTCGCCCGGGGCGTTAATCGGCACCGGCGTGCGGTTAGGCAGGTGCTGAATGCGGTAGATGTCGTGCATGCCCTCGAGTTCCTCAGACTGCCACGAGTTGACCTCAAGGATGATCTTGTCAGCGTTGTCCATCCACTCGACGTTGTTGCCAACGCTTGACGACGGAACGAGGTGTCCCTCTTCGGTAATACGAGTGACCTCCACAATTGCGGCGTCAATCGGCAGGAAGCCCTGCTCGATGTAAAGCGCAGAGTGGGAAAGGTGGATGTCCTGGTACTTTGCCTTGCCGGAGTTGATGGACTTACGCAGTGCCGGATCGCCCTGGTACGGCATGCGGTAGCGGATGATGTCAGCTTCTGCCATCACGCCGTCACAGTCCGGGGCAGTGGAAGCGCCGGTGTAGATGTCGACAGCGAATTCTTCACCCTTGGCGTGGAGTTCCTTGCCGCGGTTTGCCAGCGCAGTCGGCAGAGCCTTTGGGTAGCCAGCGCCAGTGAAGCCAGAGATGCCAAGGGCATCACCATGATTGATAAACTGTGCCGCCTCGTCGGCGGTCATTACCTTGTCGCGCAAACCGGCATGTGCGATGCGATCAGACATGTCATCTCCTAGATTGACTGTTCGACGTTAGTTTTGTCGCCTAACCTAGCATGCGCTAACAGTGTGTTGCCACACCTGCAGGTTGAGAAGTGATTGATGACACTGTGATTGCTTCAGCTGGTCGTTTATCGGCCCTCTTCCAGGGGCTTTGTTACAGCAACTCCCGCACTTCTGCATCGGTGAGCATGGCATCCTTGAATGCTTGCAATGTGGCCTCTGGGTCAAATTTCACACCGATGAGTACCACCTCGTTGGATGGCGGGACATCTGTCTGTGCCCACATGACAGCAGGAGTAATTTTCAGATTTGGCCCTGCCTGGCTCCATACGTGGGCGACCTCGAGGCGGTCAGAAATCCAGCAGTGTCCCTTGGATCGGACAAGTCCTTTTGTGCCGCGCAACGCCTTAATTAGTCGTTCGCGGTCGAAGGGGCGGTTACCTCGGAAGACAACAGAAGAAATGCCGTATTCTTCCGTCTCCGGCGTGTGCGGATTCGCAAGTTCTTCTGCATATCCGTGGAAAGTGGCCGCAGTGCCTTCGTCGTAAAGCGATGCGTCAAGGATGGCGGAAGTGGCGATCTCGCCGTTGGTAACTCGAACGATGCGTGCGCGGGGATTCATCGCACGGATGGTCTCCTCGGTACCGCCGGTGAGCTTTTCACCTGCGAGGTCGGATTTGGTGATGAGGATGAGATCGGCGAATTCCACCTGATCGACAAGGAGGTCAGCAACCGTGCGTTCGTCGTCAGGCAGCGCGCGCCCCTGGCGGAGGTTGTCGAGGAATGTGGAGGCGTCGACGAGCGTGACCATCGTGTCGATGGGGGCGATGTCAGCGAGGTGGCGGCCGTCATCGAATTCCCACTCGAAGGTGGCGGCCACGGGCATGGGCTCGGAGATACCCGTGGATTCGATGACGATGTGCTCGAACTTTCCGCTGCGCGCCAGCTTGCCGACGTTTTCAACGAGGTCATCTCGAAGTGTGCAGCAGATGCAGCCGTTGGACATTTCGATGAAACGGTCTTCGCCTCGCTCGAGATAGGTGCCCTGCTCGATGAGGGCAGCATCCACATTGACTTCTGAGAAGTCGTTGACGATAACCGCGATTTTGCGCCCCTGCGAGTTTGCCAGGAGGTTATTCAGGAGCGTGGTCTTACCGGCGCCCAAAAATCCGGACAGGACGGTTACAGGAGTGGTCTGGTCGGGAGTGGTTTCGTCGGGGGTATCAAAAGATTCGGTAGAAGTCACTCGACAAGACTACCGTACTGAAAACGATTATCAATAAAGCGTTGGTGGCTGGGGTGCGAGAGGGTCTGGGGATGTGTCGTGCGACTAGTGGTCGACCGGTGTGACGTAGGGCATAAAACGGTGTTGTGGTCGGCTTTAGTGGCGTGTGTAGTGTGCCTAAAATGGGGGCGCTTTCGGGCTTCTGAATGAAAGGCGCTAACCGCTTCGTTGATAGGGTTGGGGGTGTGCTTCGGTGTTTGAAGCGCTACCCCCGATAGTCGCGTTGGGGGATGTAGAAAGGTGAGTTCATGTCAGATCGTATTGCCCATGCTGGTCTCAAATCCAAGGTGATGACCGCGCAGGAGGCGGCGCAGTTCATCAACCACGGAGACATGGTGGGCTTCGCCGGATTTACCGGTGCCGGTTATCCGAAGGTTGTTCCGCCGGCTCTCGCTGAGCGCATGGAGGCCGCTCACGAACGGGGTGACGAGTTCAGGATTAAGGTCTTGACCGGCGCTTCTACCGCTCCGGAGCTTGACGGTGTGCTAGCGAAGGCCAATGGTGTGGAGTGGCGTATGCCGTATCAGTCCGATCCGGCCATGCGTAACCGTATTAACGCGGGCGACGCGTACTACAGCGATATGCACCTGTCGCATTCCGGCCCGATGACTGAGCAGGGGTTCTTCGGTCCGGTCAACGTTGCCGTCGTTGAAGCCGTTCGCATTAAGGCTGATGGCTCCTTGATTCTCTCATCTTCCGTCGGTAACAGCATTTCTTACCTGAACACTGCAGAGAAGATCATCATTGAGGTCAACTCCTGGCAGTCTGAGGACCTCGAGGGCATGCACGATATCTACAGTGTTGGTTTGCCTCCGAACCGCAAGGAGATTCCGATTCTGACTCCGGGTGACCGTATTGGTACCCCGTATGTTCCGATTGATGTCGACAAGGTCGTTGCTGTCGTTGAGACTAACGCCGAGGATCGTAACTCGCCGTTCAAGCCGCTGGATGATGACTCTAAGGCCATTGCGGGCTATCTGCTCGACTTCCTCGATAGCGAGGTTAAGGCCGGTCGTCTGCCGGAGAACCTGCTGCCGATGCAGTCGGGTGTCGGCAACATTCCAAATGCTGTGCTTGCGGGTCTGCTTGACTCCAAGTATGAGAACCTGACCTCCTTCACTGAGGTCATTCAGGATGGCATGATTGACTTGATGGATGCTGGCAAGCTGACCGTGGCTTCCGGTACCGCTTTCTCGCTGTCTCCGGAATATGCAGCTCGAATGAATGAGAACGCTGCTGACTATCGTGACAAGATTGTGCTGCGTCCGCAGGATCTTTCCAATAACCCGGGTTTGACTCGCCGTATGGGGTTGATTGCCACCAACGGCATGATTGAGGCCGACATCTACGGTAACGTCAACTCCACTCATGTGGCTGGTTCGCGCTTGATGAACGGTATTGGTGGCTCCGGCGACTTCACCCGCAACGCCTACATTTCGTCGTTCGTGTCCCCGTCGTTGGCTAAGAATGGCAATATTTCTGCCATCGTGCCCATGGTCTCCCATGTTGACCACACCGAGCACGACGTGATGGTTATCATTACTGAGCAGGGTCTGGCTGACCTCCGTGGCTTGGCGCCACGTCAGCGTTCCCGAGTTGTCATTGAGAAGTGTGCTCACCCGATGTACAAGGAGGCGCTGCTCGAGTACGTTGAGCGTGCTGAGAAGGCCACTCCGTACCTGCACACTCCACATGACCTGGGTACTTCTTACGACTTCCACCGCCGCTTCCTTGAGAGCGGCTCGATGAAGCCGGTTGATTAATGTTCGACTAGGTTTCTAGGTGCGTTTCCCGCTTTACGACGGAGTTTGCGTCGTAGGGCGGGATTTGCTTTTAGTATCCGCTCGAAAGAATGTTCGAACTTGGCGGTGATTCTTGGGCTTGGGCGGCGGTTTGAATCCGGGGTGGGGGATATGGTGTGGGCGAATTGATAAAGAACTGTTCGTTAGGGGACCTCGTTAGGGAGGGGACAGTGCAATGTCAGAGTTGGAATCGTGTGGGGAATTTCGCTTCAGTCATGAGGTGAGGGCTCATCCGCTCGCTGAAGTGATGCGGGAGATTAATCGCTTGCAAGTGGTTATCGCACAGCAGGTGGCACCGCCGGATGATGGTGATGTTGAAGCTCATCTGGCTTACTGGTCGGTGGTGCTGGGTATCTCGCGCACCGAAGTGAATAAATATATGGAAATTGGCTACATGCTTGGACGCATGCCGCAATTGGCGGAAATGTGTCAGGAGCGCGGGCACTTGTCAATGAAGCATTTGGCAATGCTCGGAAAACACACACGCCCTGTAGTCGATGAAAAAGTTGACGCAGTTGAGTCGAGTCTCGTGGACGTCGTTAAGCCGAGGCGAGACGGGGAAGCGCTCCGTGGAGTGCGGGCGATGGCAACGCGCGTGCAGCGAGTGATTGGTGAGTGTGCTCCGGAAGTGCGGCCACGCGATGTGGATGTTGCTGGGGTGCACGTTGATAGGGTCCTGGCCCGGAATGTAGATGCGACCGTGGATGCTGCAATTGATGTGGCGGCATACCAAGTCGAGAAGGATGGGGAATCTGCGGAGGATCCCGCGGAGTCGCCTGAGGTGCAGGAGGTTCAAGCTGCGGCTCTCGACTACTTTGGCGATCGTATGACGGTTAAGGAGTTTGTCGCGGTTGATGAACATGGTGACGCTGGGGTGACAACGTTGACTACTGTGCTCGAGCGACATCATGCGGTGGAAGCTCTCGCAATTATCGACGCAGTGGCTAAGCAGA
Organism: Corynebacterium vitaeruminis; assembly: GCF_001054325.1. Taxonomy (GTDB): domain Bacteria; phylum Actinomycetota; class Actinomycetes; order Mycobacteriales; family Mycobacteriaceae; genus Corynebacterium; species Corynebacterium vitaeruminis_A. The sequence continues at coordinate 85,952 of NZ_JVVM01000009.1, forward strand.
TGAAAGTGAGTCGCGCCGCAGCTTTCATGCATGCGTTACGCGGTACTTGTGAGGTGGAGGTGAATCTGGAGCTTTTCCGGGTGCTCTCTCCCGGGGTGGATGGTGAGCCGGAAAACACTCCAGTGTGGCTTACTGGTGCTGGTTGGCTTTCTTCACTGGTGGCTGAAGCTTGGCTGAAGCGGGTATCTACATTGCGGGTGTTAGGAGATAGTGCGGTCGACGGCTATCGCCCCTCCGAGTCTCAGCGCGCATTCGTGCGTGCCCGTGACGGAGTGTGTAGCTTTCCTGGCTGTGACGTCCCCGCGGAAAAATGCGATATCGACCATATTGTGGAATTTGATCATGGTCTTTCTGAGGGGGAGCGACAAAAGGAGGGGGTCACGCACACAGATAATCTCCACTGTCTCTGCCGACGGCACCACAACCTCAAAACTGCCGGTATGTGGCGAGTGGTTCGAGGTGATGATGGGGTTGAAGCCTGGACGTTCCTCTCTTGTGATGAAGGGCCGTTTGCGCGGTCAGAAAAAGCTCACACTGGGCATGGTCGGTATACCTTCGCCTCGCAGACGGAAAAGAAGACTTCCGCGTTGGCTGAACACAATGAGAAACGCCGCAAATTGCATGACAGTCTCCGCGGCCTAGTGGATAAGGTGCGGCGGGATTTGAAAGAGGAAAAAGGGGTGGGAAGGACGGATTGTGAAAGCGATGGAGATGGTGAAAATTGCGGAGACTGTGGCGGGGGCGAGCATTAGATTCTGCTACACTCAACTATGTCCATATAGTGAGAAGGGTATCTCAAAAAATGACTGAGGCAGGAAAGCTGAAAATCGCCGTCATCCCGGGTGATGGCATCGGCACGGAAGTTACGGCAGAGGCACTGAAGGTGCTGGGGGCCGCCATCGGCGAGTTCGACACAACCGAGTACGACCTCGGCTCGCGTCGCTACTTGCGCAATGGCGAACTGCTCACCGACGCCGACCTTGACTCCCTGCGTGAGCACGACGCTATCTTGCTCGGTGCGATTGGTGACCCGGCAAACGTTCCTCCGGGAGTTCTCGAGCGCGGTCTGCTGCTGAAGATGCGTTTCGCGCTGGATCACCACGTGAACCTGCGTCCGTCCAAGCTCTTCCCAGGCGTCGAGTCCCCGCTGAAGAACCCGGGCGAAATCGATTTCGTGGTCGTCCGTGAAGGTACCGAGGGCGCCTACACCGGTAATGGTGGTGCGATTCGCGTCGGCACGCCACACGAGGTTGCCAATGAGACCTCCGTCAATACTCGCTTCGGCGCTGAGCGCGTTGTCCGCTACGCCTTCGAGCTGGCGATGACCCGCCGCAAGAAGCTAACCCTTGTCCACAAGACCAATGTCCTGGTGCACGGCGGCGGTATGTGGCAGCGCACGGTCGATGAGGTCGCGAAGGAATACCCAGAGGTAGACGTCGATTACTCGCACATCGACGCCGCGACGATTTACCTGGTCACTAATCCTTCGCGTTTCGACGTCATTGTCACCGACAACCTCTTCGGCGACATCATTACCGATGAAGCTGGTGCAGTGTCGGGCGGTATTGGTCTGGCTGCGTCCGGCAACATCGACGCTTCCAATACCAACCCGTCCATGTTCGAGCCCGTTCACGGCTCCGCGCCCGACATTGCTGGCAAGGGCATTGCTGACCCGACGGCAGCCATCCTGTCGGGTGCCATGATGCTGCGCCATCTGGGGCGTGAGGAAGATGCTCAGCGTATCGAAGCAGCTGTGGAAGCTGACATGGCCAACCGCGGTGACGGCCCAATCAAGACCACTGAAGTTGGCGACCGTATCGCGGCTGCTTTGAAGTAGAGCGTGCAGTGGCGCGCTAAAAATAGGGGAGGGGCTAGACAATCACGGTCTTGCCATCGACGGTAGTGATGCGTGTCCTACCGTCGGCAGTGTACTCGATGAAGTCTGACGCATGTCCGATCTGGGCTAGCACATCGATGATGGTGTCAAGGGTGTGTGGGGATGAGCTTCTTGCACCGTCATCGGGACCATCCCCTCCCAGCCCCGCCACCAGCGCATCCCTCGTAATCTCCGCATGTCCCAGGTGCTGAGCCGCCTCGTGGAAGACATGCACAATCACTCCTTCGATACTGCCGCACCACCAACGGTCCTTATCAGTAGGAATCACAGCAGGAGCAGCAGCGCGATCCACGCCTTGCAACTCCACCAGTGCGGATTCGATGGCTGCGCGGTCGCGGTGGTAAATCTCCAGCCCCTCCGCAACACTGCAATGGGCGGAAAACTCACCGTCGCGGTCGCGGACATAGTCACGACCGAGGCAGACGCGCTCGAGCCAGTAGCGCGCGGATCCGGTCACATGACGCAGCAGCACGGCCAGGGAGTTAATGGCTGGGATGGGGAGGGTTGCGTTGAAGGTGTCGTCGTCAAGCGTGGCGACGAGTGCCGCGAGCTTGTCCATCCTGCCGAGGATGTGGGCATCGAGCGGCCATTCGGGATTTGTGGAAGCGCTGTGTGTGGAATCGGTCATAAGGTCGAGTATTCCTGCAAATCACTCCTATTGGAAGCAAAAATAGGGGATAATTGGCCCCATGACCGTCGAGCTTGCGGAAATCGCAGACTTCCTCAGCCACACTCGCCCCTTTTCGGATCTCACTGATGAAGAGCGCGCGACTATCCCACCGCTTTTGACCATGCGGTATGCCCGTCGTGGCACTGAGATTATCCGGGCGGGTGCGGATAATAACAGTTGCTTCATCATTCGCTCTGGCATGGTGGATGTCTTTGACCCAGCTGGCACGCTGCTGGACAGGCGAGACGTGGGTGATCATTTCGGCTATTCGACGCTGCTGAGCAGTGACCCCTCGCTGTACACGATGACGGCGGTGGAGGACTGCGTATTCCTGGTGATCTCCAAGGATGTCTTTGAGCGGCTCAATGGCCGGTTCGTAGAGGTCCGGCGCTACTACGGTGGTGAAAACGCCCGCATTCGCGCAGTGGCATCGAAGCTGCGGAGTACTGCGGCCTCGGAGTCGTTGCGCACACGGGTTGCGGACCTGATGGAAACCTCGCTGGTGACCTGCAGCGCTGACGCGACAGTGCAAGAGGCGGCACAGATTATGACGGAGCGGAATGTCTCCAGTCTGCTGGTGATGGAGTCTGCAGGCGCCAACCAGAGGCCGCTCGTTGGCATCATCACGGACCGCGACCTTCGGCGTCGGGTACTGGCAGAGGCCAAGCCCGCGGCGACGCTCGTAAGCGAAGTGATGACCGAGAACCCGGAAACCATTAGCCCCGACCTGCTGGTTTTCGAGGCCATGCTGCTGATGGCCGAGCGCGGTTACCACCACCTGCCAGTGCATGACGGGACGAGAGTGGTCGGCATGATTGTTATTGGTGACCTCCTGCGCAGTCTGCACACCGATCCCGTGTATGCGACGGCGACGCTGGCGCGAAAGAGCGATATCTCAGAGATTGCAGAGATTGCCCAGAACGCGCGACGAATTGTCGGCCGGTTCATTGACCGGGGTGATTCGGGGGAGGAGGTCTCGAAGCTGCTGACTGCCGTGACCGATGCTGTTACCCGGCGCCTGGTTGCCCTCGCCGAGGAAAAGCTTGGGCCTCCACCGGTCAGCTACGCGTTTGCGGTCCTGGGCTCGCATGGGCGCGGAGAGATGGGGCTCGCATCCGATCAGGACAATGCGCTGGTTCTCGCCGACGACTACGATGCCGACGTTCACGCTGACTATTTCGCCGCGCTTAGCGACGAGCTTTGCACCAACCTCGACCGAGTCGGTTATCCGCTCTGTCCAGGGGACATGATGGCCAGCAATCCCGCGTGGAGGATGACCAAGTCGCAGTGGTTGCACACTTTCCACGGGTGGATCACTGCGCCGGAGGCGGAGGCGTTGCTACATGCACAGACCTTCTTTGACATGCGTGGGGTAGCGGGCGACGTGCAATTAGTGGAGGAACTGCGCGCAGCTTACTTGCCGTTGGCGCAGAACTCGCCGCGCTTGCACGCGCACTTGGCTAAGCTCGCGGCCTGGCGGGAACCACCGCTCGGGTTCTTCCGTGGCCTGGTGCTGGAAAAGGGCGGCGAGCACGCGGAAACCCTGGACATCAAAAAGGGTGGAACTGCTGCTGCGGTGCAGATGGCGCGTCTATTTGCTGTGGCAGCCGGATTGCCACAGCTGTCGACACGTGACCGCTTGGCAGCAAGTGCCGGAGCCGGAAGCGTGAGTCGTCAAGGTGCCCAAGACCTAGTAGATGCGTTCGAGTTCCTGTGCACAGTGCAGCTTCATCACCAGCAGGCGCAGTTCAACGCCGGCGGCCAACCGAATAATCACATCTACCCGAAGCGCCTCTCCAGTCTGGAACGAGAGCACCTGCGTGACGCGTTTGGTGTTATCCGCAAGTTGCAGCAGAGTCTCGGGGCGAAGTATCCCATCCGGGCGATGTCGTGAGCACACAATGTTGAAGTTTTTCAAACCCCGCAAGAAACTTCTGGACACACCCGTCCGCGACAATGCTTGGCTCGCGGTAGACGTGGAAACCACCGGCCTGGATCCGGCCAAAGATCAGCTGCTTTCCATCGGCTGGGTCGCGGTAGAAGGCCGCGACATCGTGCTGGAAGAGTCGGGCCACCTTCTCATTCGACCGGAGCGTGAGGAGGTGAGCGTCGGCGAGTCAGCGACGGTGCATGGGCTTACCGACGACATGGTCGCAACCGGGGTAGACGCCGAGGTCGCCGTCGGCAAGCTGTTAGAAGCTCTGCGCGGACGGAAGCTGTTGGCGCACTACGCGCGGATGGAAGTTGGTTTCCTGGATCCGTTGTGTCGAAAGTACTTTGATGCGCGGTTTGACGTGCCGGTGGCGGACACCATGACACGCGAGTACGACGCCATTTTGCGGGCCAACCGTGAGCCCGTGCGTGATGAGCTGCGGTTGTGGTCGTTGTGTGACAGGTACGGGGTTCCGCGTTTTAAGGCGCATCACGCGTTCAGCGATGCGCTGGCTTGCGCGCTGGTGTGGCTCGCCCAAGAATCGCGTGGGGTTTAGAGAACAAGTATTAGAGAGTGGGGGTCGTTGCATAACTATCGCAATGTGACGTGTACCCTATTTTTATGCGTATTGCTCGAATCGCCCACCCAGAGGGCATGTGCTTCGCGCTCGTCGAGGGCGAAGGCAATGAAGTCACTTTGCACGAGATCGAAGGGCACCCTTTCGGTCAGCTGAATAAGACCGGTCGTTCCTGGCCGCTTGCCGACGTACGTCTGCTCGCCCCGATGCTGCCATCGAAGGTCATCGCTATTGGCCGTAACTACGCTGACCACGTCGCCGAGGTGTTCAAGAAGTCGGCTGAATCGCTGCCGCCGACGATGTTCATTAAGCCGCCGACGGCCGTCATTGGTCCGGAAGCGCCGATTCGCATTCCGGATTTCGCCACCAACGTCGAGTTCGAGGGCGAGCTGGCACTGGTTATCGGTAAGCCGTGCAAGAACGTGAAGAAGGAAAACGCCCACGATGTGATCTTCGGATACACCATCGTAAACGACGTTTCCTCCCGTGACCTGCAGTTCGCCGACGGTCAGTGGGCGCGCGCAAAGGGCATCGACACCTTCTGCCCGCTCGGTCCGTGGATTCAGACGGAGCTGGATTACAACGAGCTGCCGATCAAGGCACACCTGACTCACGAGGGTGTTACCGAGACCAAGCAGGACTCCAACTCCAACCAGATGATTATGTCTATCCCGGAGATCATCGAGTTCATTACCGCCTCGATTACGCTACTGCCGGGTGACGTCATCTGCACCGGCTCCCCGGCCGGTACCGCTGCGATGTTCCCGGGCGACCGCATCGAGATTGAGATTCCGGGTATCGGCAAGCTGGCCAATCCGGTGGAGCGGGCTTAAGTTGCTAGGGCCTACCCGCCCTTAACTCCAAAAGCGCGGAGCACCGTGCCCATTTTGGCGCTGGTCTCCGTGACTTCTTCTTCTGGGTCGGAGTGCGACACGATGCCGCCTCCGGCCCATAGTCGTGCCACAGACCCCTCAGTGTCGATTTCGGCACAGCGAATGGAAACCACGAACTCACCGTCGCCATTCTCATCGCACCAGCCGACAGCGCCGGAGTAGAAGCCCCGGTCGGTCTCCACGGCCTGGATGACACCGAAGGCGGATTCCGTCGGCGTGCCACAAATAGCCGGTGTCGGGTGCACCACCAGTGCCAAATCCAGCGCGGACAGCGACGGATCCTTCAACCGACCGCGGATATGCGTGGCCAAGTGCCACATCTCGGCGGTACTCATCAGCTCGGGGCTGTCCGGAACATCCAGCGAACTGCACAGTGGCGCCAGGTTGTCGGCGATGTCGTCGACAACAAAGGCATGCTCGTCCAGATTCTTGCGCGAGTCCGCTAAACGACGCGCCGTCGCCCGGTCCACTCCTTCATTCCGTGACCTCGGCAGCGACCCTGCCAAGGGAAAAGCCTCAACGATGTCGCCTGTGCGGCGGACCAGCATCTCCGGGGAGGAACCGATGAGCAACTTGCCCTCATAATCGGAACCGGCGGGGGATAAATCCACGACAAAGCCATCGCGGTTGGGGGATCCGTCGATAAGCCGTGATGCGAGTAGGAGCGGATCGATTGGGGGATCGATTTCGAGTTCCACAGCGCGCGCGAGCACGACCTTTTCCAGCGCCGAGTACTCGATGGTGCGGATGGCTGCGGCGATGCGCTCGGCGTGCTCGTCGAGTGGGGGATCGTACGCGACGATGTGGGCATGAGGCTTCGGTGCGTTCCAGCGGTAGTGTGCGGGCGGCTCCAGCGGCTGCGAGGAGCGGATGACTTCACGGGGAACGGTCAGGGCGGCGGGCTTGTCCAAGTCGAAGGGCAGCGCGCCGACCACCATCTTGTGAATGCCTGAGTGCAGTCCCTCGGCCGCGAGCCAGGGGTCGGAAAGCTGCTCTTCAATGCCTTGCGTGCGGATGGAGCCGTGCGCACGGGAGAGCAAAAAGTCCGGAGCGGTGGTCGGACGCGAGGTGTCCCAGCGCGTCGAACGCTTCGGAGTCGCTGCAGGCTCGTTCGACGGGTGAGACTTCTCCTGCTGCTCTTCTTCGTTTCCGCCGCCCAGAGAGGGGTGGTTTTCCATGGACATAGCCCTAACCCGCCTCCTCAATCTAAACCCAGTTGTGCTCCAGTTTAAAGGGCAGGCTAACCCCTACCCAAAAAGGGCATACCGGCAGCGGTAATCGTGAGCTGGTCGATGACTGCACTCGCCGGGAGATTTGCGGCGTAGAGGAAAGTCTCCGCAGCCTGCTTGGCATCGAACATTGGCTCGCTGCCGGTGAACGTTCCCAGCAGGTCAGTCTGTGCATTGCCGATATCAATGCGCGTTGCCGTAATGCCATACTCGCGTCCGTCGAGGGCAAGTACATGGGTCATTCCCGCAAGCGCGCTTTTCGACGTCGCGTACGCCGCCGTATGAGCCCTTGGCACCTGCGCCGCGATAGAACAGTTGACCAGGATTCGGCCGCCCTCGCGCCCTGACTTCCCCTCACGCCCCGCCTTCATCCGCGAAAACGCCTCGCGTGCACACAGGAAGGACCCGACGACATTCGTATCGATGACCGTGCGGAAGTCCTCGATATCGGTCTCTCCAAATTCCGCGGGCGTGCCGGGCAGTCCCGCATTGAGCACCGCAACATCAATAGTTCCCGTAGCCGTCTGCGCGTCCTTAAACATCGCACGGACCTGCTCGGGATCGGTGATGTCACACTTCGAGTAGGTGATGTTGTCCGCCTCGGCGGCAACGGCCTCGAGCGCGTCGACACGCCTGCCACAGATATGCACATGCCAGCCATCGGCGGCGAAAGTCAGAGCAATTTCGCGGCCAATGCCCGCGCCGCCACCAGTTACTACTACCGTCTTGGTCATGAGCACTATTATTAACTGTTCTACGGTTTACGCACACATGTCTCCGCGCGATGCGGTGAGTGCCGCGCGTGCCGACGGCTATGCGGCCGTGGAATTCTGGTGGCCATTCGACCTCGCAGTGCCCGCACCCGATGAGGTTTCCGCTTTTTGCGATCTCTTTGACGACGGCCTTCGCCTTCATGCCATGAACCTGTGGGGAGGGGACATGGCAGCGGGACAGCGGGGAGTGCTCGATACTGATGGGTTGCCTGCGGGGCACCTGGAGGCAGTGAGCCAGATTGCGCGAGCCACGGGGATGAAGTGCTCTAACGTGCTGCTGGGGCGCTCGGGGGAGCTAACGGACTTGCAGGTGCAAAGACTGACTGAGATTACTGCACAGCTGGAGCTCAGTGGGGTTCGCGCATTGATTGAGCCACTGTCCGGGATGAGCGATTATCCCATTACCGATCCCTGGCAGGCCGAGGAGTTAGCACAACAGACTGGTGCCGGCGTGCTCGCCGACTTCTACCACTTCGCGGCTAATGGCGTGGACGTGGATGCCTGGCTCACTGATGTAGAGGCTGGAAAAGTTAGCCTGCCTGCGCACGTTCAGATTGCAGACTTCCCAGGCCGCGGCGCGCCGGGCACCGGCGAGGTACCGCTGCGCAGCTGGGTTGAGCGGCTGCGTGCGGCCGGATACGCCGGTGAAGTGGCAGGGGAGTGGACTCTGTAACCCAATGTAAAACCCTATGTAAAACCCTATGCATGCCTGCAGGTGGGAGGGCGGGTATCGTGGGAAAGCATGTCAGATGTTCGCGTACGCTTTTGCCCGTCGCCAACCGGTACCCCGCACGTTGGCCTCATCCGCACCGCCCTGTTCAACTGGGCATATGCCCGTCACACTGGTGGCAAGCTGGTCTTCCGCATCGAAGATACCGATGCCGCTCGCGACTCCGAAGAGTCCTACCAGGCAATCATCGAGGCCCTGAATTGGCTCGGTATCGACTGGGACGAGGGCATTGATGTCGGTGGCCCGCACGGCCCGTACCGTCAGTCGCAGCGCAAGGACATCTACGCCGATGTATTGCAGCGTCTTATCGACGCCGGCGAGGCCTACGAGGCCTTCTCTACCGCTGAAGAGGTTGAGGAGCGGCACAAGGCCGCTGGTCGTGACCCGAAGCTGGGCTACGACAACTACGACCGCAACCTCACCGAGGAGCAGAAGGAAGCCTTCCGCGCGGAGGGCCGCAAGCCGGTGATCCGCCTGCGCATGCCAGACGAGGACATTGTCTTCGAGGACCTCGTTCGCGGTCGCATTGAGTTCAAGGCTGGCCTGGTTCCGGACTTCGTCATTGCCCGCTCCAACGGTGAACCGCTCTACACCCTGGTTAACCCGGTGGATGACGCTCTGATGGAGATCACTCACGTCCTGCGTGGTGAGGATCTGCTGCCATCGACCCCGCGACAGATTGCTCTCTACGAGTCCCTGAAGCGTATCGGTGTCGCCAAATTGACCCCGGAGTTCGGTCACCTGCCGTTCGTTATGGGCGAGGGTAATAAGAAGCTGTCCAAGCGCGACCCACAGTCCAACCTCTTCATCCACCGCGATAACGGTTTCATCCGCGAGGGGCTGCTGAACTACCTGGCGCTGCTGGGCTGGTCCATGGACGGCGACCAGGACATCTTCACGATGGACGAGATGGTCAAGGCCTTCGATATCCACGATGTGCTGTCCAACCCGGCTCGCTTCGACCAGAAGAAGGCCGACGCCATTAACGCCGACCACATCCGCATGCTCGATCCGAAGGACTTCGAACAGCGTCTGCGCACCTACCTGGAAAGCCACTTCGACTTCCCGGCCGACTACCCGGCGGATAAGTTCGCTTTCCTGGCAACGCTGCTGCAGACCCGTGTGAAGACGCTTTCCGACGCCTGGGACCTCTCGAAGTTCCTGGTCGTGGAAGAGGACGAGTTCACTTTCGATGAGCGCTCGGCACGCCGTAACTTCAAGGAAGATGCCGTCGCCGTCCTGGAGGCCACCATTGCAGCGGTGGAGCCGCTCAGCGACGAGGACTTCGTCACCGAGAAGCTCGAAGCCGCACTTCAGAAGGCCCTTATCGAGGATCTGGAGCTGAAGCCGCGCAAGGCCTTTGGCCCGGTGCGCGTGGCTGTAACTGGTGCTCAGGTGTCCCCACCGCTGTTTGAGTCCATGGAGCTGCTCGGTCGCAGCCGCAGCCTGAGCCGACTGCGCAAGGCGCTCGAGGTCACTCCTTTTACTGCTGCTCAGTAAAGAGAGCGAGCTGGGCTGAGCGATGCAAGTTCGTGTAAGAGCCTAGTTCCTTGCCCACCTTCTGTGGGTCGCGGTTCAACATATTCATGGAGGTTTCGCGGTAGTCCTTGACCAGCGAGCTCATGTGCTTATTGAAGAACTCGTGCCAGTCGGTTCCCCAGTAGACCGTGCCGTCCTCGTTTCGCTTGAGCAGTGCGCCAAAGGCGTACACGAGCGGGTAGATGAACCCGTCCGGAATCGCGTAGCCGATGGGCTGACGGTAGAACTTCGAGTACTTCTGCGGAGTCTTGCCAGTCCGCAGGCTCTTCTTATTGGCCTTGTTGACTGCATCAATGCCACCGAATTTGCCGCCGCTCTCGTTATAGAGATCGGGTAGTTCCGCGTTGATGCGCTCGAAAATGTCGATGAAGTCGCGCGTAAGGTTCAAGGCACTGCGAACCTGCTCGTTGTAGAGAACTACCTCTTCGGTGCGTTCATTGATGCTTTCGGTGTTGGGTTTGGTGACCTCCGGGGAGCTCATAACATCTTCGAAGCGGTCAAGCAGTTTGGCCTTGCCCGAATAGAGACTGGTGGGGGTCGGTGCTTCAATCTGCTTGCCATCGGCATCCTTCGGCAGGTCAATACAGGACAGCGGAATCCAGGCCATAGCGATGACATCGCTCACCTTCAGACGTCCAGTATCGTTGGTTCGCCACTGTACGTTGTCGCTGATTCCCTGCGGTAGTGCATGCTTCAAGTCATCGAAGTAGCCAGCGCGATTGAGTTTTGCCTCCGCCTTGAGCTCCGCATTGTTGTTGCGGGCCGCACAGATATCAAGCAGTGCATCGGAGAAGTCCTGAACGGTGTCTTCGTCTCGAGCACCGGGGACGAGTACCTCTACCGGAACTCGGGCGTCGAACTCGGTGAGGCTTTCGTCGTCAAGCAATTCCGCGATTTCTTCCGGGTGCTCCACCCAGACATCCTTCATATCGGACCAGGTCTTAATCTTGCGGCCGGGCAAAGGACCGAGCTTGCCCAAGATGAACAGTGCAATTGCCAGCGAGTTGTGACCGCCGTCGAGGATTCCTTCGATGCGACGGTTGCTGAAGGTGAAGCGGTAAAGATTGTCTTCACTGGTGAACTGCGTTGAAGCCAGGAGCACGCCCTTGGACTTATAAGCGAAGAGCTCTGGTGTGGTGTCGATGGTTTCCATGATGGCATCGGTGATGCGACCGGTGCGAGACACGCGCGGGTTGGCATCGAGGTTGAGAGCCGAGATGATTTTCGCGAACTGACGGATAGTGACGGTGCCGATGACGCGGCCAATAGTGCCGTTCATCTGCTCGGTGACGTCGGAGAACTCCAACTCGAGCGTGATGGGGGCGGTTTTTGTTGCCGTTGTTGTTGGGGAAGTCATGAAGCTTGCCTTTCAGGGATGGTTTTGGGTGTGTGGCGGCTGTTTGCTGCCGCTTCACCACGAAGTGTCTCCTGAAGGGCGGATCGGCCTTTATGCGTGATCGAATGGACTTTCGATCTGGGGTCGAATTAGTTATATGCACCGCATTAGTTATGCATTAGTTTTGTGCACTACTGAGGTGGGCTGTGGGAGAGAGCTCGTGAATGCAAACAAGCCTTTGACCAGGTGATTTGCTCTTGTTGACGCGAATTGGCTATATTATTCCTCGTTGCGTTCAGCAGCGATGGCCTATGGTGTAATTGGCAACACAACGGTTTCTGGTACCGTCATTCTA
>NZ_JVVM01000003.1 GCF_001054325.1 Corynebacterium vitaeruminis
ATAACCTTGCCAAGGTTAGGGTCGCGGGTTCGAGTCCCGTCATCCGCTCAGTGCAAAGCCCCCTTCTTTTAGAAGGGGGTTGCGCATGAAAGCTTTCATATAGCTTTTAACACAGCGCGATTAGCTCAGTGGGAGAGCGCTTCCCTGACACGGAAGAGGTCACTAGTTCAATCCTAGTATCGCGCACCACGTAAGCCCTAACGGGCGAACGTATTTGCGGATGTA
>NZ_JVVM01000010.1 GCF_001054325.1 Corynebacterium vitaeruminis
GAGGTAATCTCTGGTGTTATCCATGATGCAATGACCGCCTGACCCTACCGACCATTTTTCGGGCCATTTTTGACATATACGCAGTCAGTAACTCGCATCGCCCCAGCGTCGCCAGCCATAAACGCAGTCACTAACTCGCATTGAGTTAATCAGCCACGTGGGAGCCGAGCTCGTGTGAAGCCTTTTACGCAGATGCGCGCATATTGAACTCTGCCTGAGAGTTCAACCAGTACTCCGGCTCGGTGTCAAAGTAGTCGGACAGACGGTTTGCGAGGTCAGTGGTGACCGCAGTGCGGCCAGTGCGAAAGCGCTCCAGGGTCGAGCTTGGCACACCGATGGCCAGAGCCAGTCGGTAGATAGAGAGGTGTTGTGGCTCGAGGAAATTGTCGTTCAGGATAGAACCAGGGTGCACAGGATGCGTGCTCAAAATGTTTACTCCTTATTTCGTCGCTTCACTGGCATACGTTGTTTCCGCTTTGCCCTTCGCTTGAGCTCAAAAAGCTCGAACGACGAGTTACCGCCGTTCGTCGAAAAGTATAAGTAGCGCCCACTCAAAATGCATCCGGACATTTAATCCCTCAAAACATGTGGTTTTCAGGGGTACGGACACCCCCACTGCCCGAACGCTCCATAAATATTCCTATTTCTGTGGACATTTCCACATTCTCGGCACCACATATACACGACGAAAACCGCAGGTACCGCAGCCTCTATAAGGCTCAATCCGACATCGGCGCTACCATCTAGTGCATGACTACGACCACGCCATCCTCCGAGCCCGCCGTCGTCTTCGAGCTCACCGGCGACACGGTGACTATTACCGCAGATGGGCTCCGCGTTACCCACACCCTCAACACGGCCAGCGCCGCCCCCACGAAGCCTCTTCCGCTTGCCGACGTTGCGGAGGTCGCATCCACAACTGAAAACAGTGTCTACGCTCCGGCCACCCGGTTCTTCCCCGGCACGGTCAATCTCGGGGCAACTTTGCCGAAGGTCCGCGTGATGCCTCATCGTCAGGCAGCGGCACAGTTGCTGTCAGATCTCATGGCAGAGATGGCCAAGAATCCGGAGTTCTACAACTCGGCTGATGCATTTACTTCCACTTTGATGCCGTGGGTAGCACAACGCGCGGCAGCCACCGAGGGTGTGAGTGTGGTTCAGGGCGCGGTCGACGTCGTAAAGCACTCTGTCCCCTTTGCACCGCTTCCTTCGGGTGATGAGGTTGCGGCGTCGGATATCGAGCCGTTTGCCGCGTTCGATGTGGAGACGGCAAATGAAGATGCGGGCTCGATTATTCAGCTTGGTGTCGCGGTTGTGCGTGGCGGGAAGGTAGCCGAGCGTTATTCCTGGATGTGCCGTCCGCCAAAGGGGCTGGAGTATTTTGATGAGGCCAACGTGGCAATTCATGGCATCACGGCGGCGGATGTTGCTGGTGAGCCGACGTTTCCGGAGCAGCTGGCGAAGTTCGTTGAAGTCGTCGGGGATTTGGACGTAGTTGCTCACAATGCGCGGTTTGATTTCACGGCTCTGTCGCGGGCGTGCCGGGCTGAGGGCGTCGCGGCACCGAAGTTGGATTTTGCGTGTACCTACATGTGGGCTCGTCAGATGCAGTTGGGCCTGCCCAATTTGAAGCTGTCAACATTGGCGGAGGCTGCGGGAACGTCGCTGGAGAATCATCATGATGCGACGGCAGATGCGGTCGCGTGTGCGGAGGTGGCGCTGTGGTTGATGGAGCAGCAGCGTGCGACCTCTGTTAAGGATTTGAGCCAGAAGGCCTCGCTGAACCTGGGCCAGATTGGCAGTGGTCGGGTACGAATGGTCCGCTACGATCCGTCTGGTGTCGCCAGCACAGGCGCAGGGACTAACGCCGGAACTGGCGCCAGCACTGGTGCCAAGACTGGTGGTTCGGCTCCGGCGCGTCGTCCACGTCGCAATGCAAAGTGGGACGCGGCCAAGACGCCGGATACTATTCCCGAGCCGAAACCGGACGCGGATCCCAGCGGCCTTTTGTACCAACAGCGCGTGACGTTGACTGGGGATTTTACGCCGTATGATAAGGGCTTTTTGTGGGACAAGATCGCCTTTGCGGGCGCGAATATCAATAAGGGTGTCACGAAGAAAACGACCATTTTGGTCGCCGGCCCGTGGGATTCTGTGACCTCGAAGGAGAAGAGAGCTCGACAGCTGCAGGCTGAAGGCCAGGAAATCCAGATTTGGAGCGAGAAGGAGCTCTTTACGGCGCTCGGCCTCAACCCGGATGAGGATAGCGGGTCAGAGGCTGGAGAAGCAGCTAGCGGCACGGCCGGTACCACCAGCGGAGACAATACCGGCGAATCGGTGCCGCTGTTTGGTTCCACTTCTCTGCCCGGCGATGACGGAATTCCACCTTTTTAGGCCCCGTTCGAGGACGAAATACTGAACCAGTCGGCGGGCACAGACCAGGATTCGACTCCTGCCGCTGCGATTGGTCAGCAGCTTTTCCTGGTGGGCGGTATAAAGGGGGACATGACTCGCCGACCAATTACGTCCACCTACCGTCTCCAACTCCGTGGCCCCAAGGCCGACCCGAACGGGCGCGCTTTCACGTTCGCCGACGCGGCTGAACAGGTCGGCTACCTGGCAGACCTAGGAATCTCGCACCTGTACCTGTCTCCTATCCTCACCTCCGTGCCGGAGTCGAACCATGGTTACGATGTCATCGATCCGACGACGGTGAACCCTGAGCTCGGCGGTATGGAAGAGCTACAGAACCTTGCCCAGGTGGCTCACAAGGCCGGCCTGGGCATCATTATCGACCTGGTTCCGAACCACCTCGGTGTTGATGAGCCGAAGCTCAATACCTGGTGGTGGGATGTTCTGACTTATGGCAAGGATTCTCAGTTCGAGCCTTACTTCGACATTGACTGGCACGAGGACAACGGCGCTAACGGCAAGATGGGGTTGCCGATTCTGGGATCTCCGGAGGACATCGACAAGCTGGAGCTCGACACCTCCGGCGACGAGCCACTGCTGCGCTACTACGACAACGCCCTTCCAGTACGCCCCGGCACCGAAAACGGCACCCCGCAGGAAGTACATGATCGCCAGGCCTATCGCCTGATGTACTGGAAGGACGGGGTTATTGGCTACCGTCGATTCTTCAGCGTCAACGGTTTGGCCGGCATTCGCCAGGAAAACCCGGTGGTCTTCGAGCACACTCACCGAATCGTCCGCGAACTGCTAGCCGCGGACATCATTGACGGTGTCCGCATTGACCACCCGGATGGTCTCAGCGACCCGTTCGGCTACCTCAGCGAGCTGCGTCGACTGCTTGGCGATGACAAGTGGTTGGTCATCGAGAAGATTCTGGGCGCGGAAGAACCGCTGGATCCGAGGCTCCAGGTTGACGGCACCACGGGCTACGATGCCCTCCGCGAGTTCGACAACGTCTTCGTCAACCGCGACTCCCGGGACGCCATGAGCATGCTGGCTCTGCAACAGTCCGGTTCGACGTGGGACAAGACCGCCGTGCAGGCGACTGCGCAGGCTCTCAAGCACGATGTCGCGGCTCACGAGCTGGCCGCAGAAGTCCGTCGTCTAGCACGTGCTCTGCGCCGCGACAACTGGTCTATCAGTGGCACCAGCGTCAGCGATGAGGTGCTTATCGACACCATCTGCAAGCTGGTCGCAGCCATGCCTGTCTACCGCTCGGACTATGTCTCCCTGTCACGCGTTGCTTCCACGGTCATTGGCGAGATGGCGGCGCGTTTCCCCTCCCGTGTCTTCGCTCTCGACCTCATCTCCGCAGGCTTGGTCGCCGGCGGTGAAGCCGCCACACGCTTCGCGCAGGTCTGTGGTGCGGTCATGGCAAAGGGTGTGGAAGACACCACCTTCTACCGCGCCTGCCGCCTGATTAGCCTGAACGAGGTCGGCGGCGACCTCGGCCGCTACGGGATGTCGGCAGCGGAGTTCCACCTGTTGCAGTCGGAACGCGCTCGCCTGTGGCCACGGACCATGACCACGCTGTCCACGCACGACACCAAGCGCGGCGAAGATGTCCGAGCCCGCATTCTTCAACTGTCTGATGTCTCCGGCGACTGGGCCGAAAACGTCCGCAACTGGATGGCCATCACACCAGCCCCGGACGACGCCACCGGCTACTTCCTGCTGCAGAACATCATCGGTGTGTGGCCCACCGACGGCGTAATCACCGATGAACTGCGCGAACGTCTCCACAACTACGCCATTAAGGCCATCCGCGAGGCAGATGTTCATACCTCTTGGACCGAGCCGGTCGAAGAATTCGAGCTCGGCATTCGTAGCTGGATCGACGCGCTTCTCGACGGTCCGCTGACCGACTCCATCACAGAGTTCGTCCGCTCCATTGCGCCGGCTGCCCTGACTACATCGCTGTCACGCAAACTCCTGCAGCTTGTCGGCCCCGGTATTCCCGATACCTACCAGGGTGCGGAGTTCCCAGAAGACTCCCTGGTTGACCCCGACAACCGCCGCTTCGTCGACTACGCTGCGCGCGTCGAGGCACTGGATAAGGTTGCCCGCGATGAGGTCGCGTCGGTGACGAAGAGCCCAGAGCACCCAGCTGAGTTGCCGGAGGACTTTACAGATGCCGATGCGGACGTCGTAAAGCTGATGGTGACTCACCACGGCGTGAAGCTGCGTGCGGAGCGCCCAGAATCCTTCGTCGGCGGCGCCTACCAGCCGGTTTTCGCTGTTGGCGTGGGCGAGCGCCATCTGGTCGGTGCAGCACGTGGACCTAAGGGTGAGCCGGAGGATGTCATCGCACTGGTGACGCGCCGTCCCCTGGGGCTGCAGCGCGAAGGCGGTTGGGGCGATACCACTGTCACGCTGCCTGAGGGATTCTGGACTGACCGCTTTACCGGTCACACATGGTCGGGCACCGTCGCCGTGTCCTCCCTGTTCAACTCCTTCCCGGTGGCGCTGCTCGTCCGCGAGGATGATGACGACTAAACGCATGAAGGATTCGCTTGCCGACGATTCCCGCGAGCAAACCCGCAAGGCTCAGCTGGCGGAGGACCGGGAAGTCACACGTGCGCTGCAGTCGAAATACGACTCATGGACAACTCGGCACTCCACCGCCGCACAGGACTTTGTCGACGCGATTAAGGAGATTCTCTCCGATGCTGGTCTGGCCTTTGACAATGTCACGGCGCGGGTGAAGTCCTTTCGCTCCCTGCGGCAGAAGGCCTTGCGTCGTAAAGCGGATGGCAGCTACGTCTACCCTGACCCGTGGCACGATATCCACGACATCATCGGCGTGCGCGTGACCACATACCATTCGACGGAAATTCCGGCGATTATGGACGCGCTGGGAGATTCGCTGATTGTGTTACGAACGATTGACAAGACAGCGGAGACGCGGGTTAGCGGCCGGCTGGGATATGGCTCTCAGCACTTGATTTGCAAGGTGTCGACGGCGGCGCCGTCAGAACTGACTCCCTATGCGGACATGCAGTTTGAGGTACAGCTGCGCACGGTCCTACAGCATGCGTGGGCGGAGTTTGAACACGATATTCGCTACAAAGCACCCGAGGGCGCGACAGACCCTCGGATTGATCGAGCTTTTGCACTGGCCGCTGGGCTCATTGAACTGGCGGACCAGCAGTTCGACCAAGTCGTTGCCGTACTGGAGGAATCGACACCGGACAATTCCGCGCATGGAGAAGGCGAACAGAACTCTGTTCCTGCAAAGACCACGGCCGATGACATTGTGGTGACCGAGGAAACCCTGCCGGGTGTGCTGACAATGCTGCTTCCGGATGCACCGCGCTCAAAATCGGAGCATTACGGCTGGGCGGAGGAACTGTTGGAGCTCAATGGGATTCGTACTGTCGGGCAATTGCGTGAGCTACTTAATCCGCAGCGTCTCAGCGCGGTAAGTAAGGCCATGAAGTACCGCTTCACCCCAGGTCATGTGCGTGTAATCGATGACTTGCTGCTTGCGGCGCGCGGTCACAAGCACATTGAGGCCACTGCGGATACCAGCCATAATCCACAGCGTCGACCAGCTCGCTTGCGCGCGCGATTGCAGCAATTAACTGAGGCCGGAGTGCCTACGAGCGACGGCCACGAAGACGGTCGAGCTGACGCCGATCGCGCTTCGTAGGCCGTCCCGCACCGCGGTCGCGCATCGGCATAGAAGCGAGAATTTCTTTCGGAGGAGGCGGTGGTGAGTGGTCGATATAACACTTCCTGGCAACGGGCGCTCCGACTCGCTTCTTCACCGTCTTGGTTACCTCAACGATGTACTCACGGTGGTTGGCCCACAACCTCACCTTGTCTCCGGGGACAATCAGAGCCGAAGGCTTCACGGCTTCACCATTGACTTTGACGTGGCCACCGCGGCAGGCATCTGCCGCCAATGAGCGAGTTTTCAGCAACCTGACCGCCCAGATCCAGGCATCGATGCGCACTGGTTCAGTGGACAATACCTGCTGAGCTGCCATTTACTGTGGATCCTTGTGGTTCACAATCCGCTGAACCTTTTGCCAATTAATAAAACCGCCGACCAGGCCGACGATTGCCAGGATAAGGAATAGTGACATGCTTGAGGCAATGAGTCCGAGCACTGCGCCGCCGACGACACCGCTGCCTGCCCAAACAACGGCATTGCGGGAATACTTTCGCACCGCGTTCTTGCGGAGCTCAATGGGGTTCTGAGATTGGGGCTGAAGATAGCTCATGGGATACATATTAGAGCGTTCTGGTCGACCTGACGTACCGCATCGGTCGATGGGACGTACAATTCGAAAAAATATGTACAGACATAGCCGACCTGCTAATTCTTCCTATTTAGGTAGGCAATTAACGCAATAGCGTAGTTTGGTTGCTAGAGTTAGTCCTATGACAGAAACTGTCCGCCCCCGCCACCGCATGGTCGACCGCGTTGCGGCGATCCTCGAACTCGTTGCGCGCTCTAACGAAGGCCTAACCCTCACTGACATCGCCCACACGCTGAACTATCCGCTCAGTACCACGCAGGGCCTTGTCAACGGTCTGACCGTCACAGGTTACCTCGACGAGTCCAACAAGCGTTACACGCTCGGCATGGCACCGTTTCTGCTCAATGTCATGGCCGGTCGTCGCATGGTCAACGTACCAACGGCCGAGCTCGAGGCGATTCACAACGAAACCGGCCTGATTACCGTGCTCGCGCTGCCAGTTGGTGGCAAGCTCTTCTACCTTAAAACCGTCGGTGAGTCCATGCGCTACCAGTACCTGACGGAAAACTTCCTGCCACGCTCACTGCTGCGCACCTCTGCAGGGTGGGTTTTGATGAGCCGGTTTGAAAAGCGCGAACTGTGGTCTTATCTGAACTCCGCACGACCGGAAGACCAGGTCTATGTGGATGACTTCCTCCGCCAGGCCGGGGAAATCGCAGAAACCGGCGTCTGTGCTGCCCCGGGTATTGCCGAAGGCGGTGGAGTCGATGGTGTCTCCATCGCCGTGGAGGAAGACGGGGCTACTGTCGCGGCAGTCTGCGTCTTCGGCCGGCCCGAAAAGATTGCGGAGAATAAGGACGAACTGGTAGAGATTCTCAAGCGCCATCGCGGCGCACACAACGGCGAAGAGTCCTCAGCCCAGGATTAGCGGGTGTTAGGCGCGCAGCTCCCACCAGATTTCGCCGCCGTCCTTAGACGGCTCACTAGCCCCCTTGGTCAGCGCCTGCATTTCGCCGTCAAGCTGCGCAATCCCTTCGGCGGTCACCGCAATGGAAAACTCCACGTTCTGTCCCCACCGCGTTTCCACAATGTCGTAGCCACGAGCACGCAGTTCGGCTTCGATGCGACCGGCATCTGCGGCAGGGGCACTCACCACTCTTAAGGCTCGCTGCACGCGCCGCATGCGCGTCACTTTCTCTAGACAATGTGAGACTGAATCCGAATAGGCTCGCACAAGCCCACCCGTGCCCAATTTGATGCCGCCAAAATAGCGGATTACTACGGCGGTGACATTTGTCATTCCAGAGCCCTGCAGTACATCGAGCATAGGGCGACCTGCCGTACCACCGGGTTCACCGTCATCCGAAGATCGCTCTACACGATTCCCGCCGACCACCTCATGAATGTATGCGCTGCAGTGGTGGCGGGCATCTGGGTACTCCGCCTTGGCCAAATTAATGACCTCGCGGGCGCTGTCTTCGTCGTCGACACGCGCGATCCACGTGATGAAGCGGGATTTCTTAATCTCGATTTCATTCGTGACGATGTCGCCGTCGACTGGGACAATCAGCTCGATGTCACGCTGATTCTGCGTCGTTTCGGTCGAAGTGGATGGGTCGGTGGTCATGATGTCCATTGTGGCGTATGGGCTTGGAGCACACCCAATCACCGCTGCTCTGCCCCAACTCAAACTGACCTCGGACTCACCTCGAATCCGTGGTGTTCGAAAAAGTTTCACTGTGCCAATCCGCTGACTGACCTACCATGGTGCCTATGAGCAACTACCGAGTCTGGGCACCGTACGCTTCCGAAGTCCGTTTGCTGTTGGGCGATCCTGACGCGCCAGCGATTTTCGATATGCACCCAATCGCTGACGCCGCTGATGGCTACGACGCCAACTCTGGTTGGTTCGAAGCTGATGTGGCACGCACGCCCGGAGATCGCTACGCATTTTCACTGCGGGCGCATGCGGGGTACGGCGCGCCTGACAGCGAATCGGGGGACGGCTCCTCCCCTAGCGTCGGTGACTGGACGATCCCGCTGCCGGATCCGCGTTCCCAGTCCCAGCCGGATGGTCCGCATGGTTTCTCCGAGGTCATTGACCTGGGCGCCTACAAGTGGAAGGACTCGGCCTGGTCGGGCCGTATTCTGCCGGGCGGTCTGATTTATGAGCTGCATGTGGGTACCTTCAGTGATTCCGGTGATTTCGCCGGTCTGGTGAATCACCTGGACCACCTGACTGAGCTGGGAGTGACGCACATTGAGCTCATGCCTGTGCAGCCTTTCGGCGGCGATCGAAACTGGGGCTATGACGGTGTGTCCTGGCACAGCGTGCACGAGGGCTACGGTGGCCCGCGCGGTCTGCAGAAGCTGATTGATGCGTGCCACAGCAAGGGTTTGGCCGTCATTCTTGATGTGGTCTATAACCACTTCGGCCCGGACGGCAACTACGTGGGATTTTTCGGCCCCTACACCTCTGGTGGTTCGACGGGTTGGGGTGAGGTTGTCAATCTCACTGGCGACAACTCTGATGAGGTGCGTGCGTACATTTTGGATGCGGTACGCCAATGGTTGGTGGACTACCACGTCGACGGCCTGCGCCTGGATGCGGTCCATGCCCTGCATGACGAGGGCGCATTCCACATTCTGGAACAGATGCAGGTTGTCGCAGACACAGTCGCAGCCGAGACTGGTATTCCCCGGTCCTTGATTGCAGAGTCCGACCAGAATGATCCGCGCTTGGTCCGCCCCCGCGCTGCCGGTGGATTTGGCCTCAACGCTCAGTGGGATGATGACGTCCACCATGCGCTGCACACGCTGGTCTCTGGTGAGGACCACGCCTACTACTCGGACTTTGGTTCGGTGGAAGCGCTAGCTAGTGCTTT
This sequence comes from Corynebacterium vitaeruminis, assembly GCF_001054325.1. Classification (GTDB taxonomy): domain Bacteria; phylum Actinomycetota; class Actinomycetes; order Mycobacteriales; family Mycobacteriaceae; genus Corynebacterium; species Corynebacterium vitaeruminis_A. Next base: position 9,566 of record NZ_JVVM01000010.1, read on the forward strand.
GGAAACTGGCTTCTGGCATACCGGCTCAATGTCAACGTTCCGCGGTCGTACTCACGGTCGCCCCTTTGACCTGTCCGTCCAGCCCATGCACGCTTTTGTGACGTACACGACCACGCATGATCAAACGGGTAACCGCGCAATCGGTGATCGTCCGTCCATGAACCTCACCCCGGCTCAGCAGGTACTAAAGGCAGCAGTTATCGCCTGTAGTCCTTTTACCCCGATGCTCTTCCAAGGTGAGGAATGGGGCGCTTCCACCCCGTTTGCGTTCTTCTGTTCCCATGAAGATCCGGAGCTGCAGCGGCTCACCCGCGAAGGACGTCTTCGTGAGTTCGCCCGTGCCGGGTGGAATCCAAAGGAGGTATCCGACCCATCGGATCCGGAGACCTTTAACCGCTCGAAGCTCAATTGGCAGGAGGTCTCGGAGGGCTCGCACGCCACTATTCTGTCTGCCTACCGCGATCTCTTCGCGCTGCGGAAGTCTCACCCGTCTCTGCGCACTCCGTGGTCGGCATCTGTCGTGACCGAGTACGACGAGGACAACCGTTGTCTCGTCGTGGTGCGCAGTCAAGACGAGCGCGAAGTTGGTGCCCGCAGCTCTGACGCCTTTGAAACTGTCGCTTTGGTAGCGAACTTCTCCGACGCTGAAACCAGCGTCAATCTCGACTCCGAGTTCGGTTCCGCGCACCTCCTGCACACCTTTGAAGGCGCAGCGGCCAGCATCGTCAACGACGAATCTGCTGGCCCCGAAATTTCACTCCCGGCCTGGGGCTACGCTGTCATTTCGCTGAGCTAGTCAGCCAGGCTAGTCCTCCGCGTCAGCGGCGTCTTCGGCCCCAGCAGCAGCTTCATCTCCAGCTGCTCCCTCAAACTCTCCCTCAGACTCCGCGGCGGCTGCAGTGTCAGCCTCAGCATCAGCGTCCGAAGCTGGCACTGGCCACGGCAGCTCGGTGACATCACCGTGAAGTACGTGAGCCACCAACGCATCTGCGATGAGAATATCGCTCATCACCAGAGTCGGCACCAGGTCTGCCAGCTGCGCCCACATCGGAATCAGCTCACGGACAGCGGCGACACTAGCGTCGGAGCTCTCAGCCTGAGTACGGGCCAGTACACGGGCAGCCACTGCAATAAGTAGAGACGTGCCCGGCACCAGAGTCCAGTGCAGCGAAGGATCATCCGCATCGATGCCGTCGAGCTTGTGGAAGCGCACATTGACCGCCTTGCGCAGTCGAGGCGATGCCTTCGACACTGTCTTGAAAAGCACCCGAGAGGCTGCGGCGAGTCGGGTCATCACACCGGATTCCACAATCTCAGCGCGATTGCGCACCACTTCGTAAATCGCAGTGAAGCGAGCGTCATCGTCGGTCAGTGGGCCCGGGACCATGCGGTAAGGATCAAAGACCTGCGACAAAATAGCGCTAGCCTGTGCTTCCGGCAGCGAGGTAATCTGCACTGAACTCTGGTCGATGGTGGCGGACTCTAAAGTGGTGTCCTGGCCGCTGGCGGCAATATCCAGCAGTCCCTGGCCACCAGTTGTGCGCAGGTAATCCAACTGTCGAGAACGGTCCACGCTCTCATCAGTGAGATCCGCCAGCGCTGCCAAAGCACCGAGCCACGGAACACGGCGACGTCCCGGCACCGGCTTGGTGGCGCTGAAGTCTCCCAGCACAAGTCCGGAGGCGATAAACATACCTGGCTGATCATCCAGCGCAATGACCGACCGATTCAACGCAGCCAGACCAGCGCGCGGTTCAGCACACAGGATGGCACCCAACATAGGTGCGGCCAGCAGCGGATTTGCCTGCGCCATCGCGGTTGCACGGCCAGCGCGCAGAGTCACCAGTAGCGTCCACAGACGTGCGAGCTGGTCCTGATTAAGCTCGCCCCACAGCTCCTGCGCGCGAGCAACGGGATTAGCGTCCTCGCTGCCGAGGTCGATAGCCTCCGCATCATCGACATGATGCAGAATGATCGACCCAGCCGCCGGCCACTGCGGGTGGCGTTCCTTTTCCACGCCGAGAGTCACCTGCGCGACGAATGGGCCAAGGCCGCGGAGCTCGTCGGGAAGCTCGCATTCGCCCTCTACGACTTCAAGAGCGACGGGTTCGCGCCACGGCTGACCTGCAGCCCAGAGCCACAGGGTCATCGGCAAGTGCGAAACATCGTCAGCGACATCAATCTCGATGATGTCAGTGGCTTCATCGTTGAAAGCAATCTGGCGGATGGCATCGCGGGAGGAAGCCTCCACCAGTGGTACAGACAGGCGCTTACGTCCCGTCACACGTGTCCAGTCCAAACTGATGCGCAGGGCCTTCAGCAGGGAGATACGGTCAGCGAACTTGCCAAACTCCGCATAGCCAGTATCGCCGAAACGCTTGATGGGGACCCGACAGATGTCGCGCTCACCGCTGGAAACTGCAACATGCGCATGGCGCAGCTCGCCTGGGGCATTGACGACAATCTTGCCGAAGGCATCGACACGCTTCGGACGGGTGACCAATGTAGTGGTGCGGCGGGCGACGGATTCGTCGGCAAGCGGGACCTCAAACTGCAGCGTACCTGGCGTGACCTGCAGCTGCAGCCATGCGCCTTCGTCGGTGGAAAGCTCGACGGTACCGGTGATTTCGTCCGCCCCGAGGCGCACGATGGCGGGCTCGGCGTCCAGCGGCTTGTCGCCCGAAACAACGCGGATGTCAGCGGGACTTAGACCATCGATGGTTGGGATGCGGAAGCCGTCGCCACCGCCGCTGTACGTGATCGTGAGGTCGGCCTGCTCGGCAATGGCGAAGTGCTTCTGGAAGCTGCGGCCGCGCGGATTGACCAGGCGGACCACGAACTCGCCGACCCACGGATAGTCATCATCGGTAAGAATCTCGACTTCGCCGCCCGCGGCGGGTACCTCGAGGTCGTAAATCATGACGGAATCCGTGGTAAACGCACCGTAGCCGCCAAAATCGGTGACGATGGCACGCCAGGACTCGTCCTTACCGGACAGCGTCGGCGGGAACACTGCGACCGGCCCGCCGGCGTAAACCGGGGTGCCGTAGGCGGACACCGTGCCGTCGAGACGCGCGTGCGGCATGGTCATTCGCGGCTGACGCTGTGGCGAAGCCGATCGAACTTCGCCCGCCACGCCGGCGCGACGAACCTGAACTGCATGGACATCGCGGAGATCAATTTCAGCGACTTGCCACAGTTCCCAGTTAAATGGGCACGGATCCGACAGGAATGGCACCTCAGCACCCGTGACGGGGTCAACGAGTGTGGCATCGACCGGGTAGACCACCGTTGCGGATGTCGAGTGCAGCGATACCTTGTCCGTGACCGACTGCCCGTCGGCACCGAAGATGAGAATCGGGTCTTCAGTGCTAATCGCCGGGACTCGCCAGTGTTTCTCATCGCCGATTTCCACCAGCACATCGCGCACCGGCTCATCGATGGTCACCACCGGACGTGGCAGCGAATCCTGCAGCCCAACCACCGGCGTCGTTGCTACCGTGCCGCCGAAGGTGACGCGCCAAGTCCGTCCCGCCGGATCCAGCGGCGTCGGCAGCTGTACGCCAACGGTCTGCGTCAGCTCATCGAAGTACAGCTGCGGGCGGCCAGTCGTTGCCACCACGCCCACGGCTTCACGACGATTCGCAGTACCCGCAGGACGCATACGCAATTCTTCGCGCGCAGCGGACACCAGAATGGGCGGCAGCCCCGCATCGAGCTGGCCAAGTTCTTCCCGAGCTTCCCAGTTGGCCGGATCAGCGGCGGTGGCAATGGTGTAACCCAGGGTTGCCTTGAACAACTTGTGCGTCTGGCGAGGTGCCGTCCTAGCCAGCTGGCGCAAGGCCAGCGGGTAAACACCATCCTCTGCCTCCGCGATTTCGGTCAGCAACCCCTCGAGTAGCGGATGAACCTTCGATAGCGCCTGCACCAGGTCATTGGCCGAAGGGTTGGTCAGCTCCGCTACTCCGGCGAGTTCCTCACAGCGTTCGATAATCAGTGGCATCACCGACAGCTGTACACCCGCGTGCAGCAAAAGAACCTGTGCCGCCCGCTGCAGCTCATCCGAATCGGCCTGGTCGCTGTCGACGTCGTTAGGCAAACCAGCGTTGGCCAGCATTGTCGGCACTGTGGCGGCGAGGTGCGAGGTGAGCGCGCCGGTAGTGTCAGCGTCTGGATCCAGCTGCAGAGCAGCCGGCCAGTCCAGCCACATTTCGCTTGCCGACGCAACACGCGCGGCGCGGCCTACCAGCGAGGCGAGTGTGACCAGCGGATGATTGTCAACGACACTCTTCGCGGCCTCAATATCTGCAGCTGTACCACCGGCCAGATGGTGAGCCAGGAGGGTTCCCAGGAAGCGGTCGATGCGCTCGACCTCGTCCATCGACAGCCCTGACCAAACAAACAGTGGCTCAACCTTGGCCTGCGTGGCAGATTCCAGCAACCCCGGAATCCGGGTGGCCAGATCCTGCTCTGCAGCAGCCAGCCACATTTCGACAATCACTGTATTTTCCACTCGGACACCCTGGTCAACACTGCTTGCCCCAGTCATAGTGGGTGGACGCTCCCTTTCGCTACAAAGCTTGCTCGAAAAGATTCATTTGATTGGTGGACCTGGGAGGACTACCAGTGAGTTTTCCCAGATTGACTCCGCAAGTCTAGGTCAAAAAGTCATACTCTGGCGTGCCGGGAACCAGACGGCGGCACTTCAGCGGCGAGGCGTCCATGCGCGACAGCAATTCATCGAGGTCAGAGGCACGACGCAGCTCAATACCGACAAGTGCTGCACCAGTTTCACGGTTGTTGCGCTTGAGGTACTCAAACTGCGAGATGTCGTCATCGGGGCCGAGGACATCGCTGAGGAACATGCGCAGCTGACCCGGCTTCTGCGGGAAATTCACCAGGAAGTAGTGCTTAAGACCGCGGTAGACCAGTGAACGCTCCATAATTTCGGCATAGCGCAGCACGTCGTTGTTACCGCCCGAAATGATGCAGACAACTACTTCATCCGGTTCGAACTGCATCTGCTCCAGAGCTGCCACGGACAGCGCACCGGCCGGCTCGGCGATGATGCCCTCGTTCTGGTAGAGATCCAGCTGCGCCTCACAGACCGCGCCCTCCGGCGCAATCATCGGATGAACGCGGTTGCGATTGGCCTCCAGGATGTGCCACGGCAGGTCACCAAAGCGGGCCACAGCAGCACCATCGACGAACGGATCGGTGTGTCCCAGTGTGATGGGGCCGTTGTTTTCCAGAGCTGCGCGCATGCATGCCGCACCTGCAGGCTCCACACCCATCACCTGCGTGTTTGGTGACATATCGGCCAGATAGGAAGTGACACCGCTGAGCAAACCACCGCCACCGACCGGTACACAGATGGTGTCCAGGGTCAGCCCCTGGCCGGAGAGCTGCGCAATGATTTCAGCTGCGACAGTGCCCTGGCCAACGATGGTGTTGAAGGAGTCGAATGGCTCCACCATGGTGGCGCCTGTGCGCTGCGCGTCGGCGCGCGCTGCTGCGGCGGCCTCATCGAAGGAGTCTCCGACAACGACAATCTCAACGGCATCGCGGCCGTGGTATGCGATGCGGTCGCGCTTTTGCTTCGGCGTGGCATTGGGCACATAGATGCGCCCCTTGATGCCAAGCTGACGACAGGCGTAGGCCACTCCCTGTGCGTGATTACCTGCGGAGGCCGCAACGACACCTGCAGCTCGCTCTTCCGCGGTGATCTGAACCATCGCGTTGTAAGCGCCGCGAATTTTGTACGAGCGGACATCCTGGAGGTCTTCCCGCTTGAGGAACACCTTAGCGCCGGTGATTTCGGAAAGACGCGGGCTGAACTGCAGCGGAGTGGCCGCAATGACCGAAGAAATTCGTGCCTGCGCAATCTGGATATCGGCCGCGTGGACAAGTCGGCGTTCGGGCTGGGAAGCAGGCACAGAATTCTCACTCATGAGCTAAGACTCTACTCGGTCGCATAACCGGTTGCGACAATCAGGGTCGCGATACGCTACCCCAAAATGCTGGCACCGATTGTTGCCTTCAAATCACCAATCAAGCTGGCATCACGGTCGACCCGCAAGTGCTCACCAAGAACCAAGGTGACATCAGAATCGCCGTCGACAAGCTTGAGGTAAACGTCCGAGTCGCCGGGGTTGTCCAGCAGTACGGACTTCAGCTTGGCAATCATCTCCGGAGTGCACTGATCAGTACGCATGGTCAGACGCAGTGGCGCCGACGTGGAGCCATTGCGGCCAAGATCCGGCAGCTTCAAGTCATCGCAGACCACACTCATGCGGTCATCGCGGTACTGAACGCGAGCACGAACAAGCACGATGGCGTCCTCAGCAATGCTGGTGGCAATCATTGCGTAGGTTCTCGCTAAAGCCATGATTTCCACGCGCGCGCCGTTGTGGTCCTCAATGCCGATAATCGCCCAGGGTTGACCGTTTTTATTCACACGACGGTCAACGCTGGAGACAATGCCACCGATAGTGATCTCGGTATTGTTAGCAACTTCTCCACTAACCACGGTGGTCAGCGCCGTATCAGTTTGCGCTGCCAGCGATTCCTCAAATCCGTCGAGCGGATGCCCAGAGACATAGAGGCCCAACATTTCTCGTTCCAAGGTGAGCTCGTGCTTACGCTCCCAGTTTTCATCGGGCACGCGGATCTCGAAGATGCTCTCCGAACCGGTGTCCTCATCCCCACCGAAGCCAGCGAACAGGTCGAACTGTCCCTTATCTGCAGCCTTCTTCGTCGACAGCACCGAGTCAATGGCTTCTTCGTGAATGAGCGCAAGCCCTTTTCGTGGGTGCCCGAGCGAGTCAAAAGCACCGGCCTTAATCAGCGATTCAGTGATGCGCTTGTTACATGGCAGCGTCTCAATCTTGTCCAAGTAATCCGAGAACGACGTGAACTTGCCCTTTTCCTCGCGCGTCTTCACAATCGACGCGACCACATCGTGGCCGACGTTGCGGATAGCGCCGAGGCCGAAGCGAATATCCTCACCGACCGGCTCGAAATCCATACCCGATTCATTGACATCCGGCGGCAACACCTTGATGCCCAGATGGCGACAGTCAGACAGGTAGATGGCCAGCTTATTCTTGTCATCTGCTACCGAGGTCAACAGCGCCGCCATGTACTCAGCGGTGTAGTTGGCCTTCAGATACGCGGTCCAGTAGGACACCAGGCCGTAGCCCGCCGCGTGGGACTTGTTAAACGCGTACGAGGCGAAGGGCAGAATAATGTCCCACAGTTTTTGGACCGCATCCTTGGAGAAACCATTTTCCAGCATGCCGCCTTCGAAGTTCACGAACTCCTTGGCCAGCACCTCGGGCTTCTTCTTACCCATGGCCTTACGGAAACCATCTGCTTGACCCGCCGTGTAGTTCGCCAGCTTCTGCGAGATCTTCATGATCTGCTCCTGGTACACAATCAGGCCGTGCGTTTCTTCCAGGATTTCCTTCAGCTGTTCGTCCAGCTCCGGGTGGATGGCGTTGTAGGGCTTGCGACCATTCTTAATATCCGCGTAGTCAAAGTGCGCGTTCACGCCCATCGGGCCCGGACGGTATAGCGCCAGCGATGCGACAATGTCCTCGAAGCCCGTCGGTTGCATACGCTTGAGCAGCTCACGCATGCCGCCACCATCAAGCTGGAACACACCGAGGGTGTCACCGCGCGACAGCAGCTCGTAGACCTTTGGGTCATCGGTCTCAAGCTCATCAAGCATAATTGTCTCGTCCCGGTTGGACTTGATGTGCTCAATACAGTCACCGATAACCGTTAGGTTTCGAAGACCCAAGAAGTCCATCTTCAACAGACCAATGGCTTCACATGCCGGGTAGTCCCAGCCGGTGATAATCGCACCGTCAGCCTGTCGTTTCCACATCGGGATGTGATCCAAGAGTGGCACCGACGCCATCACCACGGCACAGGCGTGCACGCCGGTCTGCCTGACGACGCCCTCGAGACCACGAGCCGTCTCGTAAATTCGGGCCACATCCGGGTCGGCCTCAATAAGCTGCCGAACTTCGGCGGCCTCGCCGTAACGTGGGTGCTCCGGGTCGACGATACCGCTCAGCGGGATATCCTTAGCCATAATCGCAGGTGGCAGCGCCTTAGTAATGCGATCTGCAATCTGGTAGCCCGGCTGGCCGAACTGTACACGCGCCGAATCCTTCAGGGCCTGCTTAGTCTTCACCGTACCGAAGGTGACTACCTGCGCGACCTTGTCCTCGCCCCAGCGGTCGGCCGCATAGCGAATCATTTCATCGCGACGGCGGTCGTCGAAGTCGATATCGATATCCGGTGCGGACGGACGTTCTGGGTTCAGGAATCGCTCGAAGAGCAAACCGTGTTCAATCGGGTCAATATTCGTAATCCACGTCGCATACGCGACCAGGGAACCGGCAGCGGAACCACGCCCCGGACCGACCTTGATGCCCACCTCGCGGGCATGACGAATCAGCTCCGCCACGATGAGGAAGTACGACGGGTATCCCTTACCGTCAATGACCTCAATCTCATACTCCGCGCGCCGGATGTACTCCTCCGGCACCTCGCGCCCCTCAAAGCGCTTGCGCAGCCCCTCCATCACGTTGTGATGGAGCCACGTCGTCGGTGTCTCCCCCTCCGGCACGTCGGCCTTCGGCATGCGGTCGTGCGGATGCTCTTCCCACAGCTCGTCGTAGTCCTCGACGCGCTCAGCGATGAGCAGTGTGTTATCGCAGGCACCCGGGACTAGATGGTCCCAGGTAGCGCGCATTTCTTCAGCGGACTTAATGAAGTAGCCGTCACCGTCGAACTTAAAACGGTCCGGGTCATTGAGCGTCTTACCCGTCTGCACACAGAGCATGGCCTCGTGCGCTTTAGCTTGGTCACGGGTGACATAGTGGCAGTCATTAGTAACCAGCGGCGGCAGGTTCAGCTTCCGCCCAATCTCCAGCAGCTCACTACGCACACGAGTCTCAATATCCAGCCCGTGATCCATCAGCTCAAGGAAGTAATTTTCCTTACCGTAGATATCCTGCCACATACCGGCGGCCTGCAGAGCTTCGTCGAACTGCCCCAGACGCAGACGCGTCTGCACATCACCCGACGGACAACCAGTGGTCGCGATAATGCCTTCGGCGCGTTCCGCCACCAACTCGGCATCCATACGCGGGTACTTACTAATTTGCCCCTCATACGATGCCATCGACGACAGGTAGAACAGGTTCCGCAAACCCTGTGCATTCGCAGCCAACATGGTCTGATGCAAGTAGGAACCGCGCCCCGAGACGTCATCGCGACGCTGATGCGGTTCACCCCACTGAATGCGCTTCTTATTAAAACGGCTCTCCGGCGCCATATAGGCCTCAATACCGATAATGGGCTTGACGCCCTTGGACTTCATCTGCCGATAGAAAGCATTTGAGCCAAACATATTGCCGTGGTCGGTGACACCGACTGCAGGCATTCCCTGTCGCGCAACCTCGTCGGCAAGCAAATCGATCTTCGCCATGCCGTCAAGCATCGAGTACTCGGTGTGATTGTGGAGGTGCACGAAGGAGGAGTTAGCCATGAGTCCAGATTGTAGACAATCCCCCGGACTGAACACGATTCCTTCGAACACTCCTGGCCAAATAGGTTTTATCCAGCGCAGCTCTTATATCAGGACAGTTATAGCTAAAGACGTGTGCAACATCACCCCGCCACTTCCTTTACTTTCCAAAACCAGTCGACAATACTCAACACCACAGTTCGTGAGGAAGTCCTCATGTTTTCTCTCGACCGCTAGCCCTTCTGTTAACTCCGAGCAAAGATTCGAAGGAGCAACACCATGTTCGCACCACTTTCTGACGGCAACTTCACCTACTTCCCCAAGCACGAGCTCGACGAGGTTCTCGCGACTATCGACCGCCGCCCCGTCGCCGCTGGATACCTCATCGATGGCGATGTCATCACCTCCGATATGGACGCCGCCCGTTACAGCTGGCTGGTCTAGCTAATAACCCGACCTAACGCACTCTGCCGGTGAAAAATTCTGGTTTTCTTTTCTAAACCAAAGACAGTGACAGTGGACAATGATTACGTTTTAGGGCATGAAACTTTCTCGAGCTTCTGCCCCGGAGTCCTCGGGCACATCCCGCCCGGCTCCGACATCGACGTCTCACCTTCCCGAGGCGCTGCCGGTACAGACGTCCCAGACAGCCCGCCCGCCACTAGCTACCGACACGCTGCTTAACTGCACTTCCCTTCCCGCAGTCGTCGTCGACCTCGAGGCAGTCGAATCCAATGCCCGCGACATGCTCCGCCGTGCAAACGGTACGCCTATTCGCGTGGCCTCGAAGTCCATCCGCATTCCGCAGCTCATCTCACACGTCCTGGCCTTCCCCGGTTTCCAGGGCGTGCTCGCATATTCGCTGGCAGAAGCACTGTATCTATTCCGAGAAGGCATCAGCGACGACATCGTCGTCGCGTATCCAACGCTTGACGCCCGCGCTATCTCAGCGCTTGCCGACGATGATGCAGCGCGCGCTGCCATCTGCGTCATGGTTGACCGTCCCGAGCATCTTCAGGCGCTGGCGTCGTCGGCAAGCGAGAATGCACCGATTCGAGTGTGCATGGACGTCGACACGTCGTTTCGCCCCCTGCCCGGCGTGCACATTGGCACGCTGCGCTCCAACCTGTTCTCACCGAAGCAGGCAGCGGCGTTTGCCAGGCGGATTGTTACCCAGCCAGAACTGCAGCTAGCGGGAATCATGATGTACGAGGGGCACATCGCCGGAGTGGGCGATGCCGGAAACTCTCCGCGTGCGCGGGCGATTCGCCTCATGCAAGCCGTGTCCAGGAAGGAGCTGGCGAAGCGTCGTGCCAAGGTCGTCGCTGCCGTCGAAAAGGTGGCGGGGCCGCTGGAGTTTGTCAATGGCGGTGGCACGGGATCGCTGGAGTCAACCTGCGCCGAAGCTGCAGTAACCGAGGCAGCGGCGGGGTCAGGATTCCTGGCACCAACCCTGTTCGATAACTATCGCGCGTTCAATCTACGCCCGGCGTCCTGGTTTGTGTTGCCGACGACGCGGCGTCCGAAGAAGGGCGTGGTCACGGTGTCCGGCGGTGGGAGGATTGCCTCTGGTCCGGCGGGAGCTGACCGTCTGCCAACCCCCTGGTACCCCACTGGTCTGCGCTACGCGGCGGAGGAAGGCCCCGGTGAGGTGCAGACTCCGCTGTTAGGCAAGGCTGCCAATGCAATTTCGCTGGGGGACCCCGTGTGGTTCCGACACGCCAAAGCCGGCGAAATAGCCGAGCACACACAAGAAGTCATCGCCGTTCGTGGCGGCGACATCATCGCCCACTGGCCCACGTACCGAGGAAAGGGATTGATCTTCACATGAGCAATTCACACAACAACGCCCGCTTCACCGTCTCTACGGTTGAATCCCGCGTACCACGTGTACGTAGGCGCGCGCAGGCGAAAGCTGCTGCCAACTCGCGGTGGAACAATTGGGCTCACACTCAGTCGTGCACCCCGTCCTATATGCATCAGCCGCACGATGACGAGGGCGTCATCTCGGTAATTAAGGCAGCGAAGACCGAGGGCACTACGGTGCGTCCGCTGGGAGCCGGTCATTCCTTTACGTCCGTGGCCACCACCGATGGGCATCGCATTCAACTCGACCGCTGCGCTGGCCTGGTCGAACTGGACGCGGCCAACCAAACCGCCACTCTGCGTGCCGGCACTCGCCTGCGCGACACTCCAGGTATTCTGCGCCCGCTCGGATGGGCGCTTCCCAACCAGGGCGACGTCGATCCACAGTCGCTGGCCGGCGCAATCTCCACCGGTACGCACGGCACCGGCCTTGGATTCACTGGCTTCGCGGGCACCGTGAAGGGATTCAAGATTGTCACCGCGGATGGCGTCGTCAGGCACTGCTACCCCGGCGCAGAGGGAATCGACGGCGAACTCTACCGCCTCGGACGACTGGGACTGGGTGTCTTTGGCGTGCTCACGGAGATCACGATGTCCGTCGTACCGGCGTTTGATTTGCATGCCGACGAGCACCGCGAAGAGTTTGATTCCCTGCGCAAGAGTTTCCCTGAGCGTTGCAAAGAAGCTGACCACCTGGAGTTTTTCTGGTTCCCGGGACAGCGCGAGACGCTGGTCAAACACAATACTCGCATCGAACCGCAGCGCCACCGCCGCCCGAGCCGCAACAGCCTAAAGCAACGCCTGGGCAGCGCGCGCACTTATCTCAATGACGAAGTCGTCAACAACATGGGACTTTTGGCGTGCTGCGAAATTGCCAAGGCCATTCCCGCCACGACGAATACGATCAACCGCATTGCCACCAACACCGTGCCAGAGCGTCGCTACTCCAATGAGGCGCACAAGGTCTTTGTCTCGCCGCGCCGAGTGCGTTTTTCCGAGATGGAGTACTCCGTCCCGCTCGAAGCCGCTTCCGATGTCCTCGGGGAGATTCGCGACGCAATTGCCCGCAAGAGAATGAAGATCTCCTTCCCCATCGAGGTACGCTCCGCCAAGGCCGATGATGTCGCTCTGTCCACGGCGTACGGTCGCGACAGCGCCTACATCGCTATCCACCGCTACTGGAAGGAAAATTACCGGGAGTACTTCAACCTCATTGAGCCGATCTTCAAGGCTCACGAGGGGCGCCCTCACTGGGGCAAATTGCACACGCTCCGCGCGGAGGATTTTTCGCAGCGCTACCCGCTGTTTGGCGAGGTCCAGGCGCTACGCGAAAAGGTCGACCCGCAGGGAATCTTCCTCAACGAGCACCTACGTGACCTTTTCTGCTAGTTATCTCCAGGCTTTACGACGTCCCGGGCAACCGCCCCATCCGTCTCGTCGGCGGCATCGTCGGGAACCGTGGCCGGTTCAATGCCAGCCTTGCGGAGTTCCCGGCGTACCCGACGCTGACGGCGCATCTTCAGGATGAGGTCGCAGATGAACAGCGCGACGGCACCCCAGATGATGAAGAAGCCAATCCAGCGCTCCGGTTCGAGCTCCTCACCGAGCACGGTAACAGCCAAAGTAATCTGGAGAACCGGCGTGATGTACTGCATCAGGCCCAAGGTGGCCAGTGGCAGGCGCTTGGCACCTTCGCCGAAGAGCAGCAGCGGGATGGCGGTAGCAACACCGGCGCTCATCATAAGCAGCGTGTGGCCGGTTCCTTCGGAGGTAAAGGTGCTCTGCCCGTTGGAGCTCAACCAGAGGATGTAGGCCAGCGCGATCGGTGTGATTACAGCGGACTCGGCAGTCAGCGAAGCTGCGGAGGAAAGCGATACCCGCTTCTTCATCAAGCCGTAAAAACCGAAACTGAACGCCAGCGCCAGCGCACCCAACGGCGGGTGTCCCACACCGATAGTGAGAACAATGACCGCAATGGTGGCCAGGATCACGCTGCCGAGCTGCAACCGCGAGATGCTCTCGCGGAAGAAAATCATCGCCAACAATACGCTGACCAGTGGGTTGATGAAGTACCCCAGGGCGGCCTCCGCCACTTGCCCATTGTTGACAAGGTAGACGTACACACCCCAGTTAACCGAGATCAACAGTGCCGCAATAAAAATGGTGCCCCATGTCTTGGCACTAGCGGCCTTCAGCTCTGGCCATGCGCGCATGAAGCTGAGGGCGATAACCATAAAGACAAGGGTCCAGACGAATCGGTGCGCCAAAATCTCCACGGCTCCCGCTGGCTCCAGCAGCGGAAAGTAGAGCGGAAACAGCGCCCACAAAAGGTACGCACCGAATGCCTGAATCACTGTTGACTTACTCCTTTTCGTTCTCGTTGAGGCTGGCTTGGCTCTGGCCTCTTAGTTCTGGCTCAGCCCCGGGGCAAAAAGCGGCTCTTTATCCGTGAAACCAGAACTCAGTACCGGTCGAATACCAAAACGACCACGCGCCGCATCTGACGGTAGGGCCTCAACTGCTTTAACATCCGGCATTTTCTTAACATCCATCAATGCCTCAGCGTCACCATAGACCAGTAAGCCGTTGAAGCCGAGCCGTTCGTCGTCAATCGCGACGTCTGCGTAGGCAGCCGCTAACTCCAGCTGATCTTGCAGCAGCTTTTCTTCACTCACCGTTTTACTCGGCTGCGCCAAATGCCGTGTACTCACGCCACCGATAATCGCAGTCGATACTCGCAGCGAGGGCTCTTTTTCATATACCTGTGCCGCTTCTTGCGCGTCGAGCAGCCGGTCAAAAGTCACCATCGCCCAAAACCTCGGGTCCTCCACGACTGGTTGGCCATGCTTTAGCCGGTAGTCCTCCTTCTTCATCTGCTCAAGGGACTCGTCGGCACGCTCTACGTACTCCTCGACCGCTTCCCATGGCTCCGGGCCGAGCGCATCGCCGTTGATATTCTGCGGCTTGCTCACGCGATCAGATGTCGAAGCGACCGCCAAGATAATCACCAAAACAACAACGCAGAAACCTGAGATTAGTGCCACAGCTGGCGAAATACTGCCGTCACCAGTGCTTTTCGCACGAGGTTCACGGCGCTGTGGATTCTTAGATCCCGATGAAGTCTGCGTCATGCGCCCTGCCTCAAAACTTCCAATGCGTGGTTCAAATCATCTGGGTATGGACATTCGATTTCCATCCAGCGACCATCTGCCGGATGGTGGAAGCCAAGCGAGACGGCGTGAAGCCACTGGCGGTTGAGCCCTAGCCGCTTGGCCAATGCTGGATCCGAACCGTACATGGGATCGCCACAACACGGATGATTCAGCGCAGAGAAGTGCACGCGAATCTGATGCGTGCGTCCAGTCTCCAGGTTCACCTTCAACAGCGTTGCTGGGGCGAAGGCCTCAAGCGTTTCGTAATGTGTCACCGCGTGCTTGCCATCCTGCCGGACTGCAAAGCGCCAGCCCGCGGAAGGGTGACGGCCAATCGGTGCATCAATTGTCCCCGACAGCGGATCCGGATGCCCTTGTACCAGGGCGTGGTAGGTCTTCGACACCTCGCGGTTTTTGAACGCCCGCTTGAGCACGGAGTAGCCCCGCTCGGAGCAGGCAACAACCATCACGCCAGAGGTACCAACGTCCAGGCGGTGAACGATGCCTTTTCGCTCCGGAGGACCGGAGGTGGAAATACGAAAACCAGCAGCCGCCAGCCCACCGATAACCGTTGGTCCTTCCCAACCGACCGACGGATGCGCAGCCACGCCAACAGGCTTGTGCACAGCCACCAAATCGGAGTCGTGGTAGAGCACATCCATGCCCTCGACGAGTTCCTCCTTGGGAACCAATGGCTTCTCCACCGGCGGCAACAGCACGGAGAGGAAAGCATTTTCTTCCAGGCGGTCAGACTTACCAACACTCACGCCATCGACCGTGATGTCCCCAGCTGCTGCCAGGTCAGCCACCGCTGTACGCGAGAGCCCCAGCAACTTAGCCACACCGGCATCTACTCGCATACCGGCCAAGCCCGGTGGGACGGGCATCTGCCGAGTTTCTCGGTCTGGTTGTTGTGCTCCCCCGAGTGCTGCATCGCCATTGACTGCATTGCCGCTCACTGCTGTCCTCCCTCCGCCGACTGCTTCTGATGCTTCTGAGCAGATTTCTTCTCTGCTGCAATCTGATCAGCGAAGAGATCCGGCTCCTTGGAAAAAATCATCCAGATAACGAGGATAATAACGCCCACAGTAATCGCGGAGTCCGCGATATTAAATACAGCAAAACCCTTCACCGACAGGAAATCGACGACATGGCCGACATAAAAGCCAGGTTCCCGAAACACCCTGTCAATGAGGTTGCCCAGCGCACCACCGGCGATGAGCCCTGCAGCAGTCGCCGATACCGGACTGCGCAGCCAATTCGAAAAATACATCACAGCCAGGATGTAAACCAGCTGCAACGTGGTAAAAACCCAGGTGGCGTTCGTACCAAAGGAGAAGGCCGCACCGGGGTTAAAAACGAGCCGCAACTCGAAGAGATCGCCGATCACCTGCACCGCAGGACGGCCATCGAGAGTGTTCAAAGCGATGATCTTGGTCAGCTGGTCGACAATCGCAACTGACACAATGACCGCCGCGAGAATCCCCCGCCGCGGGAAATATGTCCTCGTTTCCTTCTTAGTCACTGTCCCATAATGACCTAACAAACCCATATTCAGCCAACTGACACCGCCCGGGTGGTTCCTATCCACCACGAAACCGGTACGCTAACCGGTGTGACTCGACGTTTCCAATCTCAGTTTGTTCCGGCCCCTTCCGCTTTACGACGTACAGGAGACACGACCTCCTCGTGGTTCCGTCGACCTGGCCTCAGCGACCGAGCTGGTCACACCAAGCGTGGCCTGCTGGCGAGGCTCGGCACCGCAGTTGTTGCCGCTACCACTGTGGTATCCCTGGCCGCGTGCTCGTCGAAAAGCGCGGTGGAAACGCAGCCCGTGGATATCGCTAGCCCCAAGATCGAATTGACCAGTGCTGGTAGCGGTGAGCTGGCGAGCGTGCGTTGGAAGGACGACGGCGCTGAGCAGGAGTCGACCGTGGCGGTCACACAGGGCTTCGCACAGCGCGGCGGTAACGCCGACAGCGACCAGACTTTCCCTGACACCCGCCTGGAAATCCCCCTGACCAGTACTGTTACCAGCGATAACGATACTCGCGTGATTACCTCAGAGGTGGGTGAACCCCACGGCTCCAACGATGAGCTGAACGCGGATATCGCCACCGCACAGGGTTTCATCTCTGACTGGTCGACAACGGTCACAGGCGAGGTCAAGGAACTTAGGTTGGGGGCGCCGGAGAAGGCGACCGATACCGCTCGCGCTGGTGTGGAGATGGCTCTGCAGCAATTGCATTCCGTACCGATTATCTTCCCCACCGAGGACATCGGAACCGATGCAACCTGGACGGTGGAAAGCGAGGTCGAAGGTCAGACCAAGATGACGCAGAAGGTGACCTATACCTTGCTGAGCCGTGCGGGCGACATTGTTAATTTGAAAGTCGATGTCAAGCAGGTGCCTACCGTTACTGAACTGGACACCGGCGGCGAGGGTGCATTGAAGGTTGTCGAGGCCACGACTGACATGCTGGCCGACCGCGTGACCATCGACCTGACCAAGCCCCTACCGGTGAAGGGCAACATCGACTTTGTGACCGCCGTGACCTACGGCGATGGCAACTCCGATGTGCGCATCACTCAGCAGACCCATCGCGGGCTGGAGTTTAAGGACGACAGCGGGTCGAAGAAGTAGATCGCGAAGAACATCTGGGGTCCTCGCAAGGTTAGAAGATAAGAAACTGACCTAGTTTATAGCACTTTTCTGCCCAAAATATGGGCGGAACTGCCATGAACTAGGTCACTTTCTATTGTGTAGCCAGTGCACCCGACCGGACTAGGCCGTAACACCTGGTCCGACGGCACCTAAGCCGCTGGTGGTGGCGGAGGCGGCGCGTCCTCGGCCGGAGCCGGCGGCGGCGGTGGTGGCGGCGGTGGCGGAGCCTCTTCAGCCGGTGGTTCAGGCGCGGGAGGCGGCGGCGGGACCTCCTCAGCCGGTGGTTCAGGAGGCGGAGCCGGTGCAGGTTCCTCAACCGGGGCCGGCACTTCCTCAGCCGGGGCCGGCGCTTCCTCAACAGGCGCTTCTTCCTCCGGCGGCGGAGGCGGCGGAGGAGTCTTGCCCGGCGCGAGGCAGAACCCAGGCTTGTGCTCCGGATCAAGTGTCGATGCCAGGTTGCAGGCCCATTCCTTGCTCAGCATCCAACGGCCATCCCGGTGGATAAAGTCCACCTGCTCCACGAGCATCGGATCTTCCTCCGGACGGAGGATATTGACACCGGCTACGGCCTGCTTAGTAGTGAATCCCGGCGTGACCGGGTCAATGACATCAAAGCTGATTTCCTGCTCATTGGCACTGTGGGTGACAATGTCGAAGAAATCTCCGGCGGCATCGCCGTCCTCGATCGTCAGAGCCTTTTCCTCGATAGGCAGATCGGGGTCAATCAGGCGTGCGAGAACGTCGTTAAGCTCCGCGCGCGTCGGCAGCATGATGACGGGTTCCGCCGAACTGGATGGCTTCGACTCGCTCGTCGGCGCTGCAGTATTGCCACCGCCGCAGGCAGCGAGCCCAAGCGCGCTGACGGAGACCATCGTCGCTACTGTCACACCACGCGCTGTGCGCCAGCGAATGCCGCTAACGCGCTGGTTGCAGGGGACTTTCATATGTGCACTACTCCAATAGAATCTGCGTGAAGATTCGCTGGCTTCACGCCTCCTATAATCCTACACAAGGCCAAAACATCGCCTGGGTAAGATGGTGGACATGTCGACTCAGGATCACTCCCCATCTAGCTCGGCCTCTGCTAGCACGGCCTCCCCTCGCCGAATCGTTGTCATCACCACCGGCGGCACCATCGCCTGCACCACTGATCGCAATGGTGCGCTGACTCCGACCATCTCGGGCGCGGAGCTCGTCGCAGCGGTCGCGCAGCGTTACCCCGAGGGCATGTTGGAGCTAGAGGTGCGTGAGCTCGGCATGTTGGACTCGTCGAGTCTCACACTCAACGATGTCGATCGTATTCTCGCCACTATTCACGAAGTGCTTGACGACGACTCCGTGGACGGTGTCGTCGTAACTCATGGCACGGACACGATGGAAGAAACGGCCATGGCTGCCGATGTTTTCCATGCTGACTCGCGTCCAGTTGTCTTTACTGGGGCACAGCTTCCCTATGATCACCCGGAAACCGACGGTCCTGGCAACCTTTTTGAGGCCGTGACCATTGCCTCCGATGCCTCTGCACAGGGAATTGGCGTTCTCATTGTCTTTGGCCACGCGGTCTTGCCGGTGCGAGGTGCGACAAAGTGGCACACGACCGATCCTTTGGCTTTTGCCACTAATGCCCCGGAGGAGCCGGTTCGTCCAGATCCGCTGCCTTTGACGGCTTTAGCGGACTCGAAGGTAGAGATTATCCCTGCATACTTGGGTGCAGATGGATCACTGCTGGATTCGGCAGTCGCTGCCGGTGCACGCGGCATTGTCGTAGAAGGCCTGGGGGCTGGCAATGTCTCCGATGAGTTTGCCGCTGCCATTGACCGAGCCATTGCCGCTGATGTGACCGTCGTGATGGCAACGCGCGTCCCGCGTGGTGATGTCCACGCAGCCTACGGCGGTGCCGGTGGCGGTGCGACGCTGGCGCGACACGGTGTGATTAACGCTGGTTGCGTGCATGCACCGCAGGCGCGCATCATTCTCGCCGCTGCGCTGGCCGCGAATGTGCATCCGCAGACGCTGTTCTAAATCACCCCTCGATGATGCGGATGATTTTCGCCGGGTTGCCTGCCACGACTACGCCCTCGGGAACGTCCTTAGTCACCACGGCACCTGCGGCGACCACGGAATTGTCGCCGACGTGCACACCGCCCAGGATGATGGCGCCGCCACCAATCCAGGCATTGCGACCGATGATGATTTCATCTCCAGACTCCAGGTAAGCTGCGCGGGCCTCAGCTCCCAGTGGGTGTACTGGTGGAAGCAGCTGCACGTTGGGTCCGAGCTGCGCATAGTCACAGATTGTCACCTTCACCACGTCGAGTGCGGTGAGCCCAAAGTTAATGAAAACGTTGTCACCTATGTGGATATTGTCGCCGTAGTCCAGGTAGACCGGCGGGCGAACGGTGCTGTTCTCTCCGAAAGACCCCAGTGCCGGTGCCAGCACTTGCTGCGCCGCCTGCTGGTCCTTGTGAAATGCGACCTCAAATTCAGCTGTGACCTGGCCAATTCGCACGTTCAGAGCCTGTGATTCCGGATGGTCAGCGATATACCACTGACCATTCAGCATGCGCTGGCGGTTGTCCAGGCCGTCATCTGGAAGAGTGGTCGACGGATTCGGATCTCGATTGGTGTTGCGCAGCGAGGCGCGGCGAACTGCCTCGAGCTCTGCAATGCGGGATTCGATAGTCATAGTGCCCCAGTCTACGGGCAGCGTAAAAACAGGGTGCCCCGAACGACACCGGGGGGGGCAGGCAACCGCATCGGTCAACCGTGCCGGACAATCGTATCAAGTAGCTACATCAAGCATCCGCGTCGGGGCCAACCTCGTCTTCGCTTTCACGCTCAGGCTGCGGCAGGTCAAGAGCTGCTTCTTCGTCGGAAGCCAGCCACTCTGGCCAGTCCAAACTGCACACCGCTGAGCACGGACGCAGTTCCGGGTCGTCCTCCTTCAGAGTGATCATGCGCCCTGGGCCGCTGGTGCGGCTTTCAAAGCGGACGGTCACAATCCCGTGCCCAGATCCCTGCACCCAACCATGACCATGCTCACTGTGGTGCACATCCGATGTAGGTGCCCACTTGGAGTCGGAAAGCCTCAAGGTCGGCAGCGCGCCGGTTCCAGATAGTTCGACCAGGCCGGCGGGAGCGTCGGAAAGCGTTGGTGCCGGCACTCGATCTTCGACGGTGATAGTGCGGTCGAGCTCGGGAAACAAAACTTCTTGCATGTGCGAATCCAGCCCGGAGAAACCAACGCCGACCAGGCGCACCGGACCGACCTCCGCGGGAGTGAACGCGATGCGGTGAGCGACAGCCATGAGGGTGTCGAAATCCTGTGTGGCATAGGCGAGCGTCTCAGAACGGGTATGAATGCTCAGGTCGGACAGACGCACCTTGCAAGTGATGGTGCGCGCACCTCGGCCATCTTTTTCGAGCCGTCGAAAAGCGGACTCACCTGCGCGATCGATGGCGGTGTGGAGCTGGGCCTGCGACTCCAAATCCTCGGGATAGGTGTACTCCGCCGATACAGACTTGGCGACATCGCGCTCCTTGACCGGCCGATTGTCTCTCCCCTGCGCCAGCTGCCACAGCATCACACCGGTCTTGGACGTCAGCGAAACCTCGACATCACGCTGGGACATGGCGGCGAAATCTCCGATTGTCTCCACGCCCATCGTGTGCAGCTTCGCAGCGGTGACAGGGCCAATGCCCCAGAGCTTCTCCACCGGCAACGGGTGCAACAGTTCGTGATTACGTGCGGGGTCCAGCACATACACGCCGTCGGGTTTCGCCAGGCCGGACGCAATTTTCGCGTACTGCTTGCCCGCACCCGCGCCTATCGACGAGGCCAAACCGGTCTCCCGCCGAATATCTGCCCGCAGTTGCTCCGCCCAGGCTATGACCTGCTCCTTCGAGGCGCCTTGCAGCTCTTCGGGTTCCATGAAGGCCTCGTCGACGCTGAGCTGCTCCACCACGGGCACGCGCTCGCGAATCACAGAGAACACTCGGCGCGACACCGGCCCGTAGATGCCCTTGCGCGCACTGACCGTCACTGCGGTCGGCGGCATGAGTCGGCGCGCGCGAGCCATCGGCATGGCTGAGTGGGCGCCGTATGCGCGGGCTTCATAGGAGGCGCCAGCGACGACGCCTCGTCCGCCCAGTCCGCCGACGAGAACTGGGCGCCCGCGCAGAGTCGGACGGGTGAGCTGCTCGACGGACGCGAAAAACGCGTCCATGTCGATGTGCAGAACCCACCGCCCGGATGTCGGCATAGAGATTACTCTCCCCTACTGCTTGGCAATATCCGCCGAGCAGCCGTCTGCCACGTCGTAGCTCAGCGATTCCCCGCCAGCGACGACCTCGAAAGCGGTTGCGAGAACCTCGCGGGCAATCAGGTCAGCGTGGCGATTGGCCCACTCCTCGCGCTCGGCCGGCACCTGCAGCTTCACCGAAATGCGGTCGGTGACCTCGAGGCCAGCGTTCTTGCGGGCATCCTGGAGACCGCGGATACGGTCAGCGGCCCAGCCACGGGACTCCAGGTCCTCGTCGAGCTCGGTGTCAAGCACGACCAGACCATTGACGCCGTCTACCTCAGCGGTAGAGTCCGGCGAGATCGCGACCAGGTTGCGGGTGTACTCGCCCTCCTGCAGCGGAATGCCATCGGCAACAACCACGCCGTCGACAACCTCATAGTTGCCGGACTTCACAGCCTTGATGACCTTCTGGACATCCTTGCCCAGGCGCGGACCGGCAACGCGAGCATTGACGGAGACCTCGAAGCGACCCACCGAATCTACGTCAGAGGTGAACTCCACCTCGTCGACGTTGACCTCAGAGGAAACGATGTCGGTGTACTCACGCAGACGCTCAGCATCCGGGAATGCCATCGTCAGCTTCTTCAGCGGCAGACGGTTGCGCAGCTGGTTGGCCTTACGGATACGCGACGTTGCCGAGCAGACATTGCGGACGATGTCCATGGACTCCACGAGCTCGTCATCGGTCGGCAGCTTATCGACGTCCGGCCAATCCTCCAGGTGCACCGAACGGCCACCAGTGAGCGAGCGCCAGATGACCTCGGTGGCCATCGGCAGCAGCGGAGCTGCCACGCGGGTGAGAACCTCCAGCACCGTGTACAGAGTGTTGAAGGCCTCCGGGTGCTTGACATCGCCGGCCCAGAAGCGATCGCGGGAGCGACGCACGTACCAGTTGGTCAGTGCGTCACAGAACTGACGGACCTCGTCGGTAGCGGCAGCAATGTCGGTGTTGTCCAGGTGCTCGGTGACCGCACGGACAGTCGCTGCGAGCTTGGCCAGGATGTACTTGTCCAGAATGTTGTCGGAGTCCACTGACCACTCGGCCGGCTTGGAAGCGTAGAGCTGCAGGAACGAGTACGCGTTCCACATCGGCAGCAGTGCCTGGCGCACGCCCTCACGAATGCCCTGCTCGGTAACAATCAGGTTGCCGCCACGCAGAATCGGGCTGGACATGAGGAACCAGCGCATGGCATCGGAACCATCGCGGTCGAAGACCTCGTTGACGTCCGGGTAGTTGCGCTTGGACTTACTCATCTTGTTGCCGTCATCGCCCAGCACGATGCCGTGGGCGACGACCTTCTTGAACGCCGGGCGGTCAAACAGTGCCACCGACAGGACGTGAAGCAGGTAGAACCAGCCGCGGGACTGGCCGATGTACTCCACAATGAAGTCGGCCGGTGCGTGGGACTCGAACCACTCCTTGTTCTCGAACGGGTAGTGGAACTGCGCAAACGGCATAGAACCGGAGTCGAACCAGACATCCAGAACATCCGGGACGCGACGCATCATGGACTTGCCGGTCGGGTCGTCCGGGTTCGGACGAACGAGCTCGTCGATTTCCGGGCGGTGCAGCGTGGTCGGGCGAACGCCGAAGTCCGCCTCCAGCTCGTCGAGGGATCCGTAGACGTCGACACGCAGGTACTCGTCGTTATCGGAGACCCACACCGGAATCGGCGAACCCCAGTAGCGGGTACGGGAGATGTTCCAGTCGCGTGCGCCCTCGAGCCACTTGCCGAACTGACCGTCGCGAACGTGCTCCGGCATCCATTCGATCTCGTTGTGGTTGAGCTCCACCATGCGCTCGCGAATCTTGGTAACGGACACAAACCAGCTTGGCAGCGCCATGTAAATCAGCGGCTCGCCCGAACGCCAGGAGTGCGGGTAGGAGTGCTCGATGGTGCGGTGCTGGACGACGCGGCCAGCAGCCTTCAGGTCACGGATGATGTCCTTGTTGGCATCGAAGACCAGCTTGCCCTGGTACTCCGGCACCTGGGAGGTGAACTTGCCGTCCATGTCCACCGGAATGATGACGTCAATGCCGTACTCATTACAGGTGTTCATATCGTCTTCACCGAAGGCCGGGGCCTGGTGGACGACACCGGTGCCGTCCTCGGTGGTGACGTAGTCAGCGACCATAATCTGGAAAGCGTTCGGGTGCTCAGCGAAGTGGTCGAAGATTGGCTGGTAGGTCAGGCCTTCCAGGTCAGCGCCGGCGAAGGTGGCTACGACCTCGTGTTCCTCGCCCAATTCCTTGGCATAGGCACCAATCAGCGCCTCTGCCAGCAGGAAGGTCTTACCTGCAAACTCCGGTACGGAGGAATCCTCGCCGACTTTAACTACGGCGTAGGTGACCTTCGGGTTAACGGCCAGGCCGAGGTTGGACGGAAGCGTCCATGGCGTGGTGGTCCAGGCAATAGCCGAGGTGTCAGCGAGCACCGGGGTGTCCGCCAGGGTCTTCTCCGCGGCGGAGCCGGACTTGGCGCCGGTGAACGGGAAAGTGACTGTCAGGGTCGGGTCCTGGCGCATCTTGTAAGAGTCATCCAGGCGGGTCTCCTGGTTGGACAGCGGAGTGTGCTCTGCCCAAGAGTACGGCAACACACGGAAGCCCTGGTAGACCAGGCCCTTGTTATACAGCTCCTTGAAGGCCCAGATTACGGACTCCATGTAGCCCATGTCCATGGTCTTGTAACCGCCGTCGAAATCAACCCAACGCGCTTGACGAGTGACGTATTCCTTCCACTCGCCTGCGTACCGCAGTACTGACTCACCGCAGTACTTGTTGAAGTTCGCCAGACCCATTTCCTCAATCTGGCCCTTGTCCTTAATACCGAGCTGCTTCTCCGCCTCCAGCTCAGCCGGCAGACCGTGGCAGTCCCAGCCAAAGACACGACCAACCTGGTAGCCACGCATGGTCTTGTAACGCGGAACGATGTCCTTGACGTAACCGGTCAGCAAGTGACCGTAGTGCGGCAGACCATTGGCGAACGGCGGGCCATCATAAAAGACGTATTCATCAGCACCATCACGCTGGTCAATAGATGCCTGGAAAGTGTTGTCCTTACCCCAGTACTCCAGGACCTTTTCTTCCAGCTCCGGGAACTTCGGGCTCGAGGTGTACTTGCCAAAGTCAGCGGTACGCGGATACGCGCCACCTGCCGGAGTGGCCTCAGTAGAGGCGTTTACATCGTTCGGATTAGTCACCGTTTTACGTCACTTCCGTGGTCGAACATCATCAATACTCACCACGGGGACGCGTGCCTTACCCTCAGCGCTTTACGTGCGACGCTGAAAAGGAGTCTCGCGCGGTACCACCCCGCTTGGCATCACGCTTTACGACGGTTCCTGCGAACAAGAACCATGCTGTTTCACGCGATAGCCCGCTTATTTAATAAGGCTTTGTAACGGTGCCAAACCGTTCGGTTCTACTGGGCCCAACTATTTCTGCTGAACCGTTCTTCCGAAACGCTCCCCGGTGATCGCCGACTCATTGCGTATGTTGCAGTCAGTATACCAGTGTCTCAAAGAACTGCTACAACTCCGACCAGAACTGAGAACGAGAGTTTCACAGGCGAAGACAACAAAAACCACCGCGCTCGACCTTCCCCTTCTTAGGGCGGTCAAGCGCAGTGGCTTTGTACGTGCTGGCTACGTGATTAGTTGTTGTAGCCGTCGGCCGGGGCAGCCGACTCGCGAGAGTTCAGGTCGTCCAGCTGGGACTCCAGGAAGGTCTTCAGGCGGGTACGGTACTCGCGCTCGAAGATGTGCAGCTCTTCGATACGCCCCTCCAGAGCGGTCTGCTGCTCCTTGACGGTGGTCATAATCTCGTGGTGCTTGCGCTCTGCGTCCTCCTGCAGCGCGGTTGCCTTCTGCTGTGCCGCAGTGATGGTGGCGTTGGAGCGAGCGTCTGCGTCGCTAATCATCTGATCGCTGCGCTGGCGAGCGTCAGTGAGGGTCGACTCAGACTCGTTGCGGGCATCAGCCAGCATCTGCTCGCTGCGCTCCTTGGCGTCAGCCAGAGTTGCGTTGGCTTCGTTGCGAGCGTTTGTGAGAGTGCGCTCAGCCTCTTCGTTGGCCTCTGCCACGGTGCGGTCAGCGTTCTCACGAGCTTCGGTGACCAGCTTGTTGGCCTCAGCGTCAGCATCAGAGGTGACGCGATCCGCGGTGTCCTGAGCAGCCTGCAGGATACGAGCAGCGCGGAGGCTAACTTCCTGCGACTCAGTGTTGGTGCTTGCGACATCTGCCTGTGGCTGCGGCTGCTCAGCGTCCGCGGAGGAAGCCTGCTGTGCAGCAGCCTCTGCCTCAGACGCACGCTTCTCAAGAGCATCCAGGCGCTCCTGGTAGTGAGCCTCAATCTCCTGCTGCTGTGCGTTCAGGCGTTCGTTGTACTCAGCGCGCAGCTCCTGCTCAATTTCGTTGCGCAGCTTGCCCTCATCGACAGCCGGAGCGGCGGCAGCAGCACCGGAAGCGGCGTAGTCTGCACCGCCCTGTTCCAACTGACCTTCAAGGTCCTCTACGCGCTGGCGCAGCTCAGCGTTTTCATCCTGGAGCTCACCCAGTGCGTCCTCCACGAGGTCGAGGAACTGATCGACCTCATCCTCGTTGTAACCACGCTTGCCAATCGGAGGCTTGCTGAAAGCCACATTATGCACATCAGCCGGAGTCAACGGCATGGTGAGTTCCCCTAACACTTTGAGCGGACAGTTCTTAAGAAATCTTAAGAGAATTATTTCCAGTAGTACTGTTTACCCGGCCAATCCTACCTGCTCTAGTCACAGTCCTCACCCCATTTATATTGGGCAGGACTCTATCTCCCACGTTCTAACCAGTGGCAAAGTTCTAGTAAAACGTTAAACCTCGCCATTACCCTGCACCTTTAGTCACAGAACTTTACCCCAGACACAACAAAAACCCGTTGCGGATTACATTCCCCAACGGGTTCCCATAATTGCCCCCGATTAACACCCCCGGTAGCAATTCAATGCCCGAGAACATCACATATGGGACAGTTAAAACAACACAGCTCCACTGAAATCCACATTGCGAACCCCAAGCGAACAGTTAGCGGTATTTACGCCACTGCGCCGAGAGCCACCTGCAGCACCATTCGCAGAATCATAAGGATGAAGAACAGGACAAGCACAGACATGTCCACCATCACGTTGCCCATTGGCATAGGCGGGATGAGTCGGCGCAACAGCTTCACCGGCGGGTCGGTGATGACAAAAATAACTTCACCAACCGACGAGAACACTCTGCCTGGCCGCCAGGAGCGAGAAAATGACTGAATCATTTCAATCACGATGCGAGCCAACAGCAGATAGGTGAAAAGCTTCAGCAGGATAAGCAGAACTAGCAGTAGTGAAGACACGAATAAACAGTCTAGCTAATTAATCGGGATACGAAACACTAACGAGCCACGCGAGCCGGCTGATTAGCCTGACATCCGATCAAACTGACCTTCGTTAACGTCGTAGCCGTGCGGGTACAGGGTGAACACGGAGCCGTCGGCCTTGATTCGACCGCGCAGACCGAAAACCAGTCCAGCAACGAAGTCGACGTAGCGCTTAGCCTCAGACGGGTCCAACTCGCTGAGGTCGAAGGTAACGATGTCACCGTCGCGGAAGTGCGAACCGATGTCCGGCGCCTTGGAGTACTTGTCCTGGAAGCCGCTTTCCGGCTTGATGAAGACCTGCTCCGGCTCCTTGGTCTCTGCAACGGAATGCAGGTTGCCGTAGCGGTAATCGTCCACCTCGCGGGAGCCCATACTCGGGGCCTCACGTGGATCCTCTTCGCGCAGCTCGTAGCGGTGGCGCTCTGGACGACGTCCACCAGCGTAGGGGTCGTCAAAACGCTCCTCATCACGGCGATCAAGGTCGTCATAGTGCTCGTCATAAGCCGCGTCATCGGTCGGGGTGAGACCGAAGAAATTTGAAACCCCACGGAAGAAATCAGCCATCTTCTGCTACGTCCTTCTTAGTGTGCGAATTTGAGTCTGTGCTACCCCACAACCTACCGGTTGGGTCAGCGATATCGCATAGACACGCGCAAATTCCACGAGCCAAAATTACAACTTTGAAATTTAGTCCCGTTCAGACAGAACCACGATGCCCGCCTGACGGCCGGTTTTCCCGTCCCGCCGGTAGGAAAAATACTGTTCATTGTCAATCGTACAGCTGGGCTCGACATTGACATGCCGCACACCGAGATCATAGAGCTGGCGCATCAGGCCAGCCCGCACGTCGACACCGGCAGTCCCCTGCTTCGTTCGAGTCTTCGCTCCGGGCAAGTGCTTATCGACGTCATCGGCCATCGACTCTGGCACCTCGTAGTTGTAACCAGAAGCGGCCGCACCGAGAAGCGCGTGAATGTTCTCGGGCGTGGCGCCGAGTTCAATCATCTTCTCCACAGATTTACGCACGATTCCGTTGCGAGCACCGGTTCGCCCCGCGTGTACCGCAGCGGCAACACCCGCGTAATCGTCGGAAAGCAAGACAGGAACGCAATCGGCGACGAGAACTACCAGCGCGAGATCCGGCGTGGTCGTGACGATGGCGTCTGTGGCCGGGACGGGCTCGGATTGCGGTTCGTCGATGACAGTGACCGTGTTGGTGTGCAGTTGCTCCATGTAAACAAAGCGGGTGCGGTCGATTCCCAGAGAATCGGCCAAGCGCTGACGATTGCGTTCGACTGCGGACGGGTCATCGCCGACATGATCCCCAAGATTGAAGGAATCATATGGTGGCAGCGAAAACCCGCCGCGCCGATTCGTCAGAATCTTTCGGCTGCGGCGGGATTCAGTCATGAGTTCTTAGAAGCCCCACTCCGGCAGGTCGTTGGAGGCCTGGTAGCCACCACGGCGGTCGTCGCGGTCATCGCGGTCATCGTAACGGTGAGCGCCACGGTAGTTGCGATTTTCCTGCGTACGCGGTGTCGGGTTATCGGTGAACAGGCCACCGCTATTCGGGTTCGTGCGCGGGACGAAGCGGTCGCGGTCCTCGCGCTCGCGCGGCTGTGCAACCGGACGCTCTTCCTCCTCACGTGGAGCCGGAGTGCCGAGGTTGTCGCCGCCTGGCAGCGCGCTGCCCTGTCGTGGCGCCTGCTCAGCGGCGGGACGGGCCTCGGTATCCTGCGCAGCCGCACCTGCAGCTGGCTTGTCCAGCGGGTTGCCGTTACCCTGCTCAAAACCGGTAGCGATCACGGTGACGCGAACTTCGTCACCGAGGTTGTCGTCGATGATGGTACCGAAGATGATGTTGGCATCCGGGTCAGCCTTTTCCTCCACGATGGACGCGGCGGCATTGACCTCCATCAGACCAAGGTCGGAGCCACCGGCGACAGAAATAAGCACACCCTGTGCACCATCCATGGTGGACTCCAGCAGCGGGGAGTTAATGGCCTGAGTAGCGGCGTTCATCACGCGGTCATCGCCCCGCGCGGAGCCGACACCCATCAGAGCGGAGCCAGCCTCAGCCATAACCGAGCGAACGTCGGCGAAGTCGACGTTGATCATGCCCGGGATGGTAATCAGGTCGGTAATACCCTGGACACCGTTGTAGAGAATCTCGTCGGCAAAGCGGAACGCGTCCATCATGGACAGATCCTGCTCACCAATCTGCAGCAGACGCTGGTTCGGAATGGTGATAAGGGTGTCACAGACCTCCTTGAGGGTTTCAATACCCTCCGCGGCCTGACGTGCGCGGCGCTTACCCTCGAAGTCGAACGGCTTGGTTACCACGCCGACAGTCAGGGCACCGGACTTCTTGGCGATGCTCGCCACAACCGGAGCCGCACCGGTACCAGTTCCGCCGCCCTCACCTGCGGTGACGAAGACCATGTCGGCGCCCTTGAGGGTCTCTTCAATCTCGTCCTTGTGGTCTTCCGCGGAAGTGCGGCCAACCTCAGGGTTAGCGCCAGCTCCCAGCCCACGAGTTGCCTCACGTCCGATGTCGAGCTTGACATCGGCGTCGGAGAACATCAGGGCCTGTGAGTCGGTGTTGACTGCGATAAATTCGACACCCTTCAGCCCCTCCTCGATCATGCGGTTGACAGCATTGACGCCACCGCCGCCGACACCGACGACTTTGATAACGGCGAGGTAGTTATTCGGGGAGGTCATTGCGCGTTTCTCGCCCTTTCCTATAGGTCCTAAATAATTTCATCTAGCCACGTTGCACATGGACCACACGACAGCATGAGCGCCGCCGGGCAGTACAGCTCTCCATGACACCGCACGGAAAAGTGCATCATGGCCGAAAAGCTGTTGACCCCATTGTGGTCGAAAACTACAAATAATTCAGCGACCTTTTAACGCGTGTCGCTACCTTAAACTTGCACTTGAGGGATAGTGTTTAGCCACAGAAATCACTCCAGGCACCACCATTCTCTACTCTCCCTTAGCGGTCGGCAGCCTCGGGTTCGAGACGTTCCACGTCTTCTCGCCACGGTTCAGCACAGTCTCCGTCGCACGTGCCTTTTCTGCCGCATTATCCGAGGAACCGAAGTACACCTCGTAGCCGTCGGTCAGGAATAGCTTGATCTCTGCCTCGGAAGGCGCACTAATCCGCTCAACACGGTGTGCGACGGGCTCTGGCAACGCCTTGACGACGGTCAAAACCGCCTTGATTACACGCGGTTCGGGGTCAACTTTGCCGTCCGCTGGCTCATCCACGCGGGGAGCATCGACAACCTCGATCACACCCGGCGGCGGCGGTGCGGTGACAAACTCCTGACCATTTTCGGAAAACAGGTGCTCACCGTCAGTAGCGCGGATAAACACCATAGGAACAAATTCCCGCACCGAAATAGTCACGCTCTGTGGCCACGAACGACTGACAGTCACGCTGTCGACCCACGGCTGCCCCGCCACGGAACGCGCTGAGGTATCCGTGTCCAAGCGAATGAGCTTTTGATTCTCGGAGATACCACTGGCCTCGACGATTGCGTCTTTATCACCGTGGACGACGCCTTCAACGTCAATGCTTTTCACAACCAGCCACGGAGAAAACCACACCACCGCTGCAACAATGGCGATAATCGCGACCAGGCCACCGCCGATGAGCCAGCCACGTCGCGGGGCGCGCGCTAAACGCTGACGCCGCGATGCTGTTGCGTTCTGGTCTATATCGTCGGTGTGCTGAGATTTCTTTCGGCTGGGTTTCACAGTGTTACGACTCCACCTGTTCGTCGTTGTCTCCGCTGAGCTCGCGCACGATTTCGTCGGCAAGCATCGTCACAGAGCCAGCGCCGATAGTCAGGATGACATCGTGCGGTTCGGCGATTTCGCGGACGCGAGCCGGGACGCTGGTGAAATGCGGCTCGTACGTCACGGGGATGGTCATTTTGTTAGCGATGAGCGCTCCATCGACGCCCGGCAGTGGCTCCTCGCGCGCACCGAAGACATCGAGCAAGACGGCCTTGTCCGCCAGCGAGAGGGCGGTGGCGAACTCGTCGGCAAAGTTGCGAGTGCGCGAGTACAGGTGCGGCTGGAACACAGCGACGACCTCGCCACGGCCAGCCTCGGTGACCAGCTCTCTAGCCGCGCCGAGAACTGCGGAGACTTCAGTCGGGTGATGCGCGTAGTCATCGTAGATACGGGCACCGACAAATGGACCTTCGGCAATGCTGCCGTGGTAGTCGAAACGACGACGCACGCCCGTGAAATCGCCCAGGCCTCGAGCCATGCGACCCAAATCCGCTCCAACGCAGTCGCCAGCGACCATTGCAGCCAGCGCGTTGAGCGCCATGTGCCGGCCGGGCTGGTGCAGTTCAAACGTCACTGAGGTAGAGCCGACGGTGGCCTCCACGCGGGCGCCGCCACCGACCGGGGTCCAGCCATGCAAAACGGCACCGACCGGCAGCTTCGGGTGCTTAGCTAAGGCTTCTTCCCCACCGTAAGCCAACACGTTAATGCCGCGGTCCACCGCACGCTCACCCAATGCGGCCGCATGCGCATCCTCAGCACAGACAACAAGATGACCGCCATCCTTAATGCGCTCCGCAAAAGCGTCGAAGACCGCGTAGTAGGTCTCGTCGTCACCGAAAAAGTCCAGGTGATCGGGCTCGATGTTGGTAATCACAGCCACTTCGGGCTGGTAGGTCAACAGCGAGGCATCCGACTCATCGGCTTCAGCGACAAAGACGTCGCCACTGCCCTGGTGAGCATTGACGCCAGCCTTGCTCATCAAACCACCGACAGCAAACGACGGATCCAAACCAGCTGCCTGTAAAGCGGCGACGGTCATCGACGTAGTCGAGGTCTTGCCGTGAGTACCGGCGATGAGCAGAGGCTTTGAGTCCTGCATCAACAGCGCAAGCACATCGGAGCGCTTGAGCACTGGAATATTCAGCTCGTGCGCACCAGCCAGCTCCGGATTAGTCTTCGGAATAGCAGCGAAGGAAATGACCACTGCCTCTGGCAGGTCCCCCTCCCCGGCCAGCTCAAGATTCGCGCGGTCGTGGCCAATGGCGATGGTGGCGCCCATTGCACGCAGCCCCACCACCGCACGGGATTCCTTGACATCGGAACCCGTCACACGAATACCTCGTGCCAGCAGGATGCGGGCAATACCGGACATCCCAGCACCGCCAATGCCAATCATGTGGACGCTTGCGGGCAGCTCTCCTGTTACCGGCTGAAAGTCATCGAAATTAACGTTCATGTTTATGCTCGCTTTACTTCTTAGAGTTCACAGCCGCAGACAGCACCCGACGGGCGATGTTCTCCGCAGCGTTACCGTGTCCGATGTTGACCAGGGCGCGGCGTCCGTCGGCAAGCTTTTCTGGGGACGTGACCAGCGGAATCACGATATCGGCAATTGATGCCGTAGTCAGCGACTCGTCGGAGATGAGAATACCGCCACCAGCGTCGATAACATCAGTGGCGTTGAGCGCCTGTTCCCCATTGCCGTGTGGCAGCGGTACATACACTGCAGGCAGACCGACAGCTGAAACTTCAGCCACCGTCATCGCACCGGAACGGCACAAAATCAGGTCAGCGGCGGAGTACGCCAGATCCATCCGGTCGATGTACGGCACGGCGACATAGGGGGCGTCCTCGCGGGTGGACTCGACCTCGACGTGATTCTTCTTGCCGTATGCGTGCAGTACTGACACACCAGCGTTAGCGAGCTCTGCGGCAGCACCGCTGACAGCTTCATTGATGGAACGTGCCCCCTGCGAACCGCCGGTCACAAAGAGCACCGGACCCTCCTGCGGTAAACCGAAAAATTCGCGGGCTTCGGCGCGCTTGGCGTCGCGGTCCAGCGCTGCGAGACTGGCACGCACGGGATTGCCAACGACCTCGGCCTTCAGGCCCGAGCCAGTCACTGCGGCCAGACCGACACCACCGAGTGCGACACCGAGCTTATTGGCCAGACCCGCACGGGCGTTGGCCTCGTGCACCAGGAATGGAATTTTCTTTCCCGCACGGCACGCCAAATACGCCGGTGCCGACACATAGCCGCCAAAACCGATGACCGCATCAGCGTCGATACGCTTGAAGACCTTGCGGGTCTCACGCACCGCGCGAGTGACGTTGAACGGCAGCTTGAACAAATCTGCAGTCGGCTTGCGCGGCACTGGCACTGGCGGAATCAATTCCAGGTCATAACCTCGTGCCGGCACAAGGGTCGACTCCAGGCCCCGATTCGTACCGAGTGCAATTACACGGGCTTCCGGCTGCAGGTTCAAAATCGCATCCGCCACGGCCAACGCGGGTTCGATATGGCCAGCCGTACCACCGCCTGCCACCACAATGGTCGGAGCAGAGCCATCTTCCTTGCGAAACTGCTCAAACTCCGAAGCGCCTTTCGCCCCAGCGGCTGCGCCCAGATTCTTGTCTGCCATGGTGTTATCGATTCCTCCTCCGCGGTGCTGAACCGCCGTTCCTATTGTTTCGGCCCGGGCGCTGGCGCGAACGCGACTGTCCGCCACGACCTTCGCTCCGAATCCTACTGCCCCGGCTTGAGCTTGACGACGACCAGGAGCCCCGTGACCGCCCAGTCCGAGGCGTCCTCTCTGTGAATCCCCGCGTCCGTCCACTGTCACTACGAGGGGAATAGTCCACCTCGCGACCACGAACACTTCCCGAGTTTCCAGAGCTTCCGGATGCTCGGGAGCCACGCTGCGAGGCGGCACCTCGACCACTGCGGCTACCTCCACTACGGGCATCCGAATTGGGACGGTCAACTCGTCCACCATAGGTTTCCCGCACCTGCACGCCCTCTCCGCGTGGAGTACGAGCTCCACTGGTCACCACTGGCGGACCAAAACGCTGCGGGTCGCGGTGAGCACGCACCTTCGGCGCGTGGCGACGCGACTCGTCATAAGGAATCGGCTCCGGAATCCCCAGGAACCTATCCAGCGCCGGACGTCCCGACGTCTGCATTGCAGAGACGGCCTCCGACTCGTGACGAGCGCACGTAGCCAGCAGACCCATCGAAAACAGGGTGACCATCGCCGACGTACCACCGGCGGAAATCAGCGGCAACTGCAGACCAGTCACTGGCAACGCACCGACGACATAGCCGATGTTGATGAAAGCCTGCACCACAGTTGCAGTAGTAATTGTGCCCGCGAGCAGACGGAGGAACGGGTCATTCTGACGACCAGCGATACGAAGTCCCACCCAGCCGAGCGCTGCATAGAGCAAAATAACCATTAGTGCGCCAAGGAAACCAGTTTCCTCACCGATAATGGCAAAAATGAAGTCATTCTTCGCCTCCGGCAGGTATCCCCACTTCGCGCTCGACTGACCGAGACCGACACCGGTGAGCGATCCGTCGGCAAGCGAAAGAAAGCCCTGGTAGGACTGGTAGGCATCGCCTTGGACGTCATTGAAGTTACCCAGCAGTGAGTCCAAGTAGACCCTGATTCGCGCCGAACGGAACCCCGCGGTGGCGGTGAAAATCGCCATGGCGAACGCCGCAGCAGCGAGCAGACCGGTGATGAATACGCGCGGCAGGCCAGCAAACCACGCCAACGCGACCACGACAAACGCCATCGAGGCGACCATGCCGAGGTCACGCTGTAGCATCACTAGCGCCAACATTGCGAAGCTGACCGCACCAAACAGCCCAAACAAATCGGTGTAGGACACAGCAGTGCGGACCTTCTCAGCCAGTAGCTTCGAGCCCCACAATGCCAGCGCTATCTTCGCGATTTCTGATGGCTGCATGGTGATACCACCAATACTCAGCCAGGAACGCGCACCAGTTTCCTCCAGACCAATGCCGATGCCCGGGATTACTACCAAAATGAGCAGAACAAAGGACAAAATCAGCGCTGCTGTCGATAGCGAGCGAATCAACTCCACCCGCATTCGCAGCACAATCCACATGGAGATTAATCCCACCACCACCATGACCAGCTGGCGGAAGAAGACCGACCATACGCTGCCCGAGTCATTACCTGCGCTGGCCATGGACGCCGACAGCACCATCACCAGGCCTATCGATGTCAGTAGAGCGACGATAATCATCAGCAGGTGGTAATCGAACAACGGACGCGACTTCCAGTCGTTAAAGCGCTCCACCCACGCCGGCCGCTCTCGAGCACTAGAGCTTGACGACGAGGGCTGTTGTGAATCGGTAGCCCTCGTCCCCTTTTGCGCCGTCGCGGCGCTAGCGCTTAAATTGCGAGCCTTGCGGGAGTTATCCATCAGTTGATGTCACCTTCTGCGCCCATTGCGCGAACAAATCGCCACGTTCAGCCATACCGGAGTACATATCCAAGCTGGCGGCTGCTGGTGCTAACAGCACCACGTCCCCCGGGTTGGCATATTCACTAGCTGCCATGCAGACCTTTGCCATGGCATCGACCTTGTCGGTGTCATCAATGACAACGACCGGCACGGCAGGTGCGATGCGGGAGAGCGCATCGCTGACTAGCTGCCTATCGACGCCCAGAACCACGGCCGCCTGCAGGCGATGAGCATGCTTCGCCACCAACGGAGAAATTTCTGCGCCCTTGAGCTGACCACCGACAATCCACACGACGCGCTCGTGACCGAACAGTGCAGCGTCGGCAGCGTGGGGGTTGGTCGCCTTGGAGTCATCAATCCACACGACATCATTTGCCTTATGGACGATCTGACCGCGGTGTGCGCGGACTTCGAAAGTTTCCAGTGCCGCTGCAATCTGCTCAGGCGATGTACCGATACTGCGTGCCATCGCGGTGGCAGCCACCGCGTCGAGAACGCCTGCTCGGCCGGGAGGAGAAATTCCCGCTACCGGAGCGATGACAATACCCGGCTCGGACTCGTCGTCGGTGGCATCGCCGCCGCCGAAAGCGCGGTCGACAATCATGCCGTCACGGACTCCGACCTGGTGTGCCTCCGGCGGAGCGTCCGTGAAGCCAACGACCAAGTTGCCGAGCTCATCGTTTTTCAGCATCGTTTCCACGTGCTCGACAACATCGGCATCATCCGCACCATAGATTGCGACAGCACCACGCAGCGCACGGGTCTTGTCCAACCCGTAGTTTTCGTAAGAACCGTGCCAGTCGATGTGATCCTCCGCCAGATTCAGCAGTACACCGGCATCCGGGCGAATGTTCGGAGCCCAGTGCAGCTGAAAGCTGGACAACTCTGCGGCCAACGTCTCAATGCGAGGCTCAGCAGTCAGCGCATCGTACAGAGCTACACCGATGTTGCCCACAGCTGCGCCCTGCTCACCGAGCATGGCTGCCAGCATGGAGGTAGTGGTGGTTTTACCGTTAGTGCCAGTGACTACCAGCCAGGTGCGCTTGGGACCCCACAGCTGGGCACAGTCACCGGCGAAAGCCAGTGCTACATCGCCGACGACTGGGACACCGGCCTCAGCAGCAGCGCCGAACAGCGGGCTGGTCGGACGCCACCCCGGGGAGGTCACAATCGCAACCGCGTCGGCAAGCTCGTCGCGAGCGTCAGCGGTCGTGACATGCCGAACTGAAAAGTCAGCGGCGACGAGTGCGCCAAGGGAGGAATCGTCTACGACGACCACGTCCGGACAGCCAATGTCCTGGAGCATCGCAATGGCACCGCGACCGGAAACTCCGGCTCCTGCCACCAGAACTCGACCAGAGCGCACCGTAGCGACTAAGTCGAGATTTCGGATATCGGTGAGATTGGTCGGGTCTGGTGAGTTAATCATTGAAATACGCCTACCTGAGAGAGCCAGTCACTGTAGAAAATGGCTGCGCCGATCATGTTGAAAATACCTGCGAGTAGCCAGAACCGGACGACAACAGTTGTCTCCGCCCAACCACCGTTTTCGAAGTGATGGTGAAGAGGTGCCATTCGGAATACTCGCTTGCCAGTCGTCTGGAAAACCGCAATCTGGATTGCCACGGAAGCAACCTCCATCACGAAGATGAAGCCAATGATAACCATCAGCAGTTCAGTCTTGGTGACAAATGACAGACCCGCTACCAAACCACCGAGAGCCAGCGAACCGGTATCTCCCATGAAGATCTTTGCCGGAGCTGCGTTCCACCACAGGAAGCCCAAGCAAGCGCCCAGACCTGCGACGGAGATAACGGCGATATCCAGCGGATCTCGGACGTTGTAGCAGCCACTACCCAGCGAGGCCTCGCAGGAGTTACGGAACTGCCAGAAGGAAATCAGCGTGTAGGTGGCCAGCAGCAGCGCGGTCGCGCCCGCGGCCAGGCCATCAAGACCATCAGTGAGATTGACAGCGTTCGTCCACGCAGCAATGACAATGAAGACAAATACTAGGAAGACAAACATACCGAACCACACCGGCCCCGGAGCCAGGTTCAGGAACGAAATATCTCGAATCAGCGACAGGTTCGTCGTACCCGGAGTCAGACCAGACGCATCCGGGAACTGAAGCAGCAGCACGCCGAAAATCAGCGCCGCAGCCAGCTGACCAACTAGCTTCGCAGTCTTGTTCAACCCCAGGTTGCGACCTTTATAAAGCTTGATGAAGTCATCGGCAAAACCCAATGCGCCCATCGACAGAACAAGGAACATCACCAGCAGACCGGACGCGGACGGCCCCACGCCAGTCTGGAAATAAGTAATGAGGTGAGAAAGGAAGTAACCAGCGACAATCGCAGCGATGATGGCGATGCCCCCCATGGTCGGAGTTCCCCGCTTGCGCTGGTGACTCTTCGGCCCTTCTTCACGAATCTCCTGGCCAAGGCCTTCAGCGGAGAACTTGCGAATAAGCACTGGTGTCATAAAGACACTCACCAGGAATGCAATCGCACCACTGAGAATAAGTTGAATCACTTACTTTTCCTCTCCGCTTTCACCATTTGGCGTAGTTCCAACCTTGGCAGCTAACGAATCCGCGACTCGCCACATACCGTCCGCATAGGAGGCCTTGACTAACACCACATCGGCCGGATGCACCTCCGCCGCCACCAAATCAGCGGCCGCGGATGTATCCGACACCCTAGAAGTATTTAACCCCAACTCTTCCGCTTTGTCGGCGAGGGCATGCACATTAGCGCTCTTTCCCACTGCAATAAGTCGATCGATGCCGCGGCTCACAAGATATTCACCGAGTGCCGAGTGCTCATCTTCAGCGGAATCGCCAAGTTCGCCCATCTGCCCCAGCACGGCCCACGACGAGGCGTCCTTGTGCGTTGGGCCAGCAGCGGTACGTGCCAGAGCGTCAATACCCGCACGCATCGAGTCCGGGTTGGCATTGTAGGAGTCGTTAATCACGACGATATTGCCAGTGAGCTGCTGGACATCCATGCGCCGCTCCGACGCTGCCACATGCGTGGCCATCGCCTTGGCGACATGCTCAGGATCAATACCGGATTCCACTGCCACCGCAATCGCTGCCAGGGCATTGGCCACTTGGTGCGCACCGTAGACCTGCAGCTGGATCGGGAATGTGCGCCCATCCGGCACATGCAGGTCAAAGGACGCGCGCGCAAAATCGTCGAGCTGCACATTTGTGGCGCGATAATCCGCGCTTGCGTGGCGTTCGGAGTTCTCATCGGCGGAGAAGAAAACCACTTTCGCC
Source organism: Corynebacterium vitaeruminis (assembly GCF_001054325.1). GTDB lineage: Bacteria > Actinomycetota > Actinomycetes > Mycobacteriales > Mycobacteriaceae > Corynebacterium > Corynebacterium vitaeruminis_A. The sequence continues at coordinate 48,076 of NZ_JVVM01000010.1, forward strand.
TGGGTACGCGGAGCCATGCCGGTGACATAGTCATCGTCGGCGTTGAGTACAGCCACACCACCCTGCTCCGCAGCCGGCAGCGCCTCCACGAGCTCGCCCTTAGCCTGCGCGATTACTTCGCGTGAGCCAAACTCGCCCAAGTGCGCCGTACCCACGTTGAGCACCGCACCGATCGTCGGCGGCGCGATGCGTGCCAGGTGCGCCACATGCCCAATTCCGCGCGCACTCATCTCCGCTACCAGGTACTTCGTCTCCGGTGTGCACTGGAGCACGGTGTACGGATGCCCAATTTCGTTGTTAAACGACCCCTTGGGTGCCACCGTCGGACCGTCGGTACGCAGCAGCGTCGCCATCATGTCTTTCGTCGACGTCTTTCCCGCCGAACCGGTCACGCCGACAACATGTAGCTGATTCTTCTTCAGCTCGTCGACCACGTAGCGCGCCACCTTACCGAGCGCTTCCAGCACCGCCGCCCCAGAACCATCTGGATCGTGTGCAAAAGCGTCAGCGTTGGAATTCTGCTTGCCAAGGGGCTTGACGACGACCGCAGGCTGCCCAACATCTCGTGCCGCCAGTGCCATCGTCGCTCCAGCTTCCACAGCCTGACCGATGAAGTCGTGGCCGTCGACACGTGCGCCCGGCAGAGCGAGGAAGAGTGAACCTTTGCGAATCTTTCGGGAATCAAATTCCGCGGGCTGAGTCACTGTGGCGTCAGCGTCGACGTGGACAAGTTCACCTCCCACGATGTGAGCGATTTCCGCGGCGGTCAGGGCAATCATGATGTCTATAGTCCTTGTTAGTTAGAGTTCCAGGCGCCTAGTAAAGGATAATTTCTTGATTTTATCCGCCTATTGCGAATAACTCGCGGTAGGCAGGCCGAGAGGCATTCTTACCCAACGATCTCAATTAGCGGAGCCTTTCAGTCGTTGGGTGAGCGCTTCGGCCAGCTGTTCACGGTCATCGAACGGGTGAATCACGCCACCAACATCCTGACCGGTTTCGTGGCCCTTGCCAGCCACCACGATGCTGTCGCCACTGTGGGCAAGCTCTACGACACGGCGGATTGCCTGGCCGCGGTTGCCAATTTCCTCAACAACCGTGTCGGAACCGGCCTTACCGCTGGCAACGGCTTCTCTCGCACCGGCGACCACAGCGGAACGAATTTCAGCGGGCACCTCGGAGCGTGGGTTGTCATCGGTGACGATGACAACATCGGCACCACAGGCTGCTTCAGTTCCCATGATTGGACGCTTGGCACTATCGCGGTCGCCACCGGCGCCAACGACGACCAGCACGCGGCCTTCGGTCTGCGCACGCAACGTAGCCAACACTTCAGCCACTGCGGCTGGCTTGTGGGCGTAGTCCACCACAGCCAAGAAGTCCTGCCCGCAATCGATACGCTCCATGCGGCCTGGCACACGCACCTGTGCCAGGCCGCTCTTGGCCGCGTCATCAGCATGGCCAATCGCATCGAGCACAGCCCACGCAACCGCGGCATTGGCAACATTGAATGCACCCGGCAGAGGAACGTCCACCTCAACTGTGTCGGTGTCATTTCGCGTCAGTTCGACATGCTGGACACCGTTGGGGGCAACGGTAGCTGCAGCGGCGTGCCATTCTGCAAAGACCTTGGCAGCTGGCACCTTCTCGGTTACGCGATGCTGAGTATGGACAGTGGTGACTTGGACGTCCGGGTCACCGGCGGCGATATCCGCCATGCGGACTCCCCAGTCGTCGTCAATGCACACGACAGCCTTCGGAGCGTGCGTCGGACCTTCAGGGTCAAAGAGCTTGGCCTTGGCCTGGAAGTACTGTTCCAAGGTCTTGTGGAAGTCGAGATGATCCTGCGAGAGGTTGAGGAAGCAGCCGACATCAAAGTTGACGCCATCGACACGCCCCAGCGACAGTGCATGAGAGGAAACCTCCATAACAACGTGCGTCACACCTTCGGCGAGCATCTGGTGAAACAGACGCTGAAGTGCCGGAGCCTCCGGGGTGGTCAGGCTCGACGGAACCTCGCGGCCGTTGATGCGAGTACCGGTAGTACCAATGATGCCGGTCGAGCATCCAGCTGCCAGCAACGCGCCTTCCAGCATGTAGGTTGTGGTGGTCTTGCCTGAGGTACCGGTAACTCCAATGATGGTCAGCGAATCTGAGGGATGATCGTAGATCTCGGCAGCAACGTGCCCCATGACAGCCCGGACATTGTCAACAACCAGGACTGGGCGAGTCTCCCTTGCTTCCCGCAGGATTTTCAGCCCCTCCTCGTCGGTCAGGATTGCTGTGGCAGCCGACTGCTGCGCGTAGCGCGCGCCGTGCGTGCGGGTGCCCGGGACGGCAGCAAACATTCCGCCTTCAGGTACGTCGGCAGCGTTGAGTTCAATTGCGGCGATATCCGCCTCCTCAGCCGCAGAGTCGGTAATGCCGTCGAGTCGACCATGCGCGAGGTTACACAATTTCGCAAGGGTGGCGGTCATTGGCTGTTCCCTCTTTCAAGTCAGTTGTTGGTGTACAACAGGTTGGAAAATTTCAAGAGATTCACTTGGTAGAAACCAAAGTATTAAAAATCTGGGTATTAGTGCTGTCGCTGTGACTTCATTGCGGTGGTGACCTCATTACGGCTGTAGTAGCAACTTGCCTTCGCGGGGTGGCGACGGCGGGACGTTGTAGCGGTTGAGCGCCCAGGCGGCAATGTCCTTAAACAGTGGGGCTGCCGACTGGCCACCTTCACCATGGACACCACGCTGGGGTTCATCAAGCATGATGCCAATGACAAAACGGGGATCGTCGGCAGGCGCGATGCCTGCAAATGTGATGTGGTACTTGGAATTTGAGTACGCGCCGGTATCGGGGTCGACCTTCTGCGCGGTACCTGTCTTTCCGGTGAGCGAGTATCCCTCAATGCTATTGCCGGCAGCGGTACCCGACTGCTGTCCTGTGGGATCGGACTGCATAACGCCTTCAAACATGGCACGCACAGTTCGGGCGGTCTCCGGGCTAACCACACGCACTGTTTCCGGGCGCTCCGTTGCAGTCTTCGTGCCGTCCGGGGAAATTGTCGAGCGAATCATACGTGGCGGGATGCGCTCGCCATCGTTAGCGATTGCCTGAAAAATTCCTGTCATCTGCAGCAGCGTCATGGCCATACCCTGACCAATCGGCAGGTTTGCAAACGTACCGCCAGACCACTGTGGACGCTGCGGCACCAAACCGGAAGACTCACTCGGCAGTTCGATACCCGTGGACTGTCCCAGGCCAAAGAGATGCAGCATCTCAGCGAAGCGATCCTGCCCCAAACGCTCTGACAGCATCAGGGTGCCGACGTTGGAAGACTTGCCAAACACACCGGTCGTCGTAAAAGCTTGAGTGTCGTGCTCCCATGCATCGCGCACGGTGACACCCGCCATATCGATACTGCCCGGAACCTGTAAAACCTCATCCGGTGTAGTCTTGCCATCTTCGATAGCAGCCGCTGCGGTAATAATCTTCGCCACAGAACCCGGCTCAAATGGGTTCGATACGGCGGAGTTACCAATAGTGCGGCCTTCCTCGACCTCGACCCCCATATCCTTATTCGGGTTAGCCGTATCCGCCTGCGCCATGGCTAACACTTCACCGGTCTTCGCGTCGAGCACAACTGCCGAGGCATCTGCCGCTCCCGAGTTGGCCTTCGCTTGGTTGACCTGCTGCTGGACAAAGTACTGCATGTCTAGGTCCAGGGTTAGCTCGTACGTTGTACCATCCACAGCCGCGTGAACATCGCGCGTGGACCCCGGGATTGCCACACCGTTAGAGGCGATGTCAATGGTTTTGCCACCGTTAATACCCTGCAGAGTTGCGTCACGGGAGGCTTCAAAGCCGAATTGACCGACGCCGTCCATGCCAATCTTGCCGATGACGTTAGCCGCCGTCGCCCCATTCGGGTACTGGCGGATATCCTGACGCTCCGCAACCAGCTCCGGATACTTTTCCACGATGGCAGCGGCCTTGTCCGGATCGACATTACGCACGAGCACCTCGTAGGTGCTGTCCTCATTGCGCAGCTTCTCGAGAATCTCCTTCGAGCTCACCCGGGACGGCGTGCTCATCACCGAGTTCTCCTCGGTTTCGGGTTCCGCTTGACGACGGCGGCTGCTTCCCGACTTCTCTGCGTCGATGTCGGCCACGTCGAGCAACTTCGGCAGATCCTGGGCAATCTGTTCGAGGCGTTCATCGTAGGTAGCGACATCATCCGGGCGCTGCTTGTGGGCGTCTCCAATCCACTTGCGCAAGGTATTCGGGTGAACGGTAATACTGCGTGCCTCCATCGTGAAGGCAAGCTGAGCTCCGTTACGGTCGAGAATCGCGCCACGTCGAGCTGCGTCAACGACTTCCACCGTGCGCTGATTCTGCGCTGCCGCCGACAGGTCAGGACCTGCAACGAGCTGCACCCAAGCCAAACGGGAGACCAGCACCACAACTGCGATAGCGCCTATAAACTGCAACCAGTTGCGTCGCCGGATGAAGTCCTTGTTACTAATGCGCATTTTTTCGCGCGGGGGCACGCTTCGATTGGTATTAGTATCGCGCCTCCGACTCCGCTGACCATCCCGAACGCGACTTTGGCTCCTGCGCTCACGGGATGTAATTCGGTAAGCACGTTCGCCGAAGTCATACCCCCCTCCACGGTTGGGGTAGTCGTCTCCAGATCGAATCATGCGCTAGTGCTTTCTACTAAGTCGATTCTCCCGCGCGCGATAGCTTTAGGCGGTATTTTCTGCCATCGCGAGTACTGAATAAATTAGTTTACAGTCGCCTGCCCAAAAACAGTGGAACCGCCAGGCTATCGGACAGTTGACCAGTTTGGCTGTGTTTACTACCTAAGTTCCTACGGCGCTGGAGCCGACTCCGGTGCCGGAGCTTCTGGTGCTGGCGCTTCTGGTGCCGGAACTGGTGCTGGCGCTTCTGGTGCCGGCGCAGGCGCTTCAGCTTCAGGCGCGGGAGCGGGCGCTGGTGCGGGAGCGGGCGCTGGTGCGGGAGCGGGCGCGTGGTTCTGCGGCGCATACGGAGCAGTTGCTGGCAGCCCGTTCGGACGTGGGTGGGCTTCCTCAATAGCAGGTGCCTGCATCCCCGGAACATGCTCAGTGTCCTTCGGGTTCGACGACGGCGCGTGCGGGTTATTCGGCGACTCGCTGTTGAGGTCGACGATCTTCTGCTGCTTCTCATTGCCCGGTCGCACTTCCACGACCTTGCCTTCCGGGTCAGTAGCCAGAACAGCAGGCTGCTCCGGATTGACCATGCCCTCTTCCACGGCACGCTGCGCGATAGCGCCGGTCGACTTCATGTAAGCAACATCCCGCTCGAGAACCTCAAGCTGGTTACGCAGCTCTTTTTCCTTGGTCTGCGCAGCATCCAGCTGCAGAGAGGTCGAGGTCGAGATGCCCGACAGGAACATCGCCATCACGATTCCCGCGACGACGAGAAAAATCATTAGGGCCGCACCGGCAAACTTGTGGTTATCCCTCGAGGACGTCGTAACGCGACGCCCACGTACCGAGATGACCTGCTGAGAACCTGTACGCCCAAACCGCCGGCGCTGGTACAGATCCTGTTCCGTACGCGCGCTGCGACCGCGCTGACGAGTCTTCGTCCTGGCACCGGCAACAGTTGCCGATCCGCCGCGGGAGGTGCGCCGGGTGGGGGCGTGCTCCGTGATTGTCGTTGCCATGCTCGAAAGTTCTCCCAGTACTTGGATTGTGAAGAGTGCGGTTGATTCGGTTGGAAAGGGTGGGGTCAATCGGCTTGAATTCGCTCAATACAGCGAACTCTCACCGGTGCGGCTCGGGGGTTGTCTTCGATTTCGCTTGCCGACGCCTTCTCCGCACCTCTCGTGATGAGAGCAAAGTGCGGTTCATGCCCCGGAAGCTCCATCGGGAGCCCCGGCGGGGTTGTCGACTTCACGCGCTGTGCAAAGTCCTTCTTGACGATGCGGTCTTCCAGACTCTGGTAGCTCATGAACACTGCGCGACCACCGACTGCGAGTGCAGCGCAGACCTGTGGCAGCACATTTTCCAGGGCTTCGAGCTCGCGATTCACTTCGATACGAAGAGCCTGGAAGGTGCGCTTGGCCGGGTGCCCACCCTTGCGGCGCGACGCCGCCGGAATGGTTTCGTAGAGCAGCTCGACCAGACGACCGGATGTGGTAAACGGTTCCTTCTCCCGCTCACGAAGGATTGCCGAGGCAATCTTGCCGGCAAAACGCTCGTCGCCGTAGTTCGACAGGATGCGCGCGATATCACCGTGCGAATAGGTGTTGAGCACATCCGCTGCGGTAATGCCCTGGCTCGCATCCATGCGCATATCCAGCGGAGCATCCACACGGTAGGCGAACCCACGGTTGACCTGATCAAGCTGCATCGAGGAAACACCGAGATCAAAAAGCGCACCCGCGATCCCCTTCTCAGCGGCGCGGGCGACAATATCCTCCGCGTCACCTTCACCAGCGGCCGCGGGGATATCGCCACTGAGCACATCGGCGAGCGAATCGAAACGCACACGGAACCCTACAAAGCGATTACCGAAGCGGGCGAGACGTTCTTCTGCCCCGCGCAACGCATTGTCATCGCGATCGAGTCCAATGACGCAGAGCTTCGGGAACTGCTCCAACAGATACTCTGTGTGTCCACCGGCACCAAGAGTGCCGTCGACAACTACTGCGTCGTCACCCAGTGCCTCGATGCCCGGGCGCAACAAATCAGTTACTCGATGAAGCAAAACGGGGACATGACCAAACTCGCCGGACTTGCGATCATCCGCAGGTGCCGATCCGTTCATTTCCCCTCCTCACCGGGTATGTTTGCACTGGTCAGAGAATCTATCGAGTGTATTCCCGGTTTGCTTAACGACGAGTGCCGCGCCAGCAACCAGACCGCACCTCATGAGCACTACTGGGAATGCTGCTATCGGCGCTTAAAACAAAAAGCGGGGATGTTCACAGGGCCCCGCCTGACAGAACCTGGTATCGGGGAAGTACACCAGGGGCTATCAGGCAGAGTCCATGCGGACATTCCCTCTTTTCGGTTATTCCAAGCGGTTTATAAAACGCCGAACAGCGAGTCATCCTCACCTTCGGAGAAATCAGTTTCATGCTCCGCCTGGTAGGCCTCCCAGGACTCTTTGTCCCAGATCTCCAGAAAGTCAATAGAGCCGATAACCACGCACTCCTTCGAGAGATTCGCGTACCGACGGTGATCCATCGATAACGTGATTCGCCCCGAACCATCAGGCCGCTGCTCATCGGTGCTCGCCGCAAGATTTCGGATGAAAGCTCGCGCCTTGACATTCGTACGAGAGGCCTTAGTGGCCCGCTGAGCCAGCTTGACGAACTCCTCTTTCGGATACACCGCCAGAGAATGGTCCTGCCCTTTAGTGACCATCAGGCCACCTGCGAGATCCTCACGGAACTTCGCCGGCAACGTCAGGCGCCCTTTGTCATCAAGTTTCGGAGTGTAGGTGCCCAGAAACATGCGTCACTGGCCTCCTATCCCCGTGTCAACCTCAATGTCAACGCACAAACGCTTACCGAATTCAGGGATTTAGGCGTTGCTTTTCAAGCAGAGCTGGAGGGCCGTGCTTTCCTGCGATGCCAAAATCTCGCCAAACCTTAAGCGCAAATCGGATATTCACTTCTGCAATGCTGAACAACCTCAATCAACATCACGCCCCACTTTACCCCACTATCCCCCACTATCAACACCGGAAGGAGAAAATTTACCTCAACGCCAGAGCCAATTCGATTTCACAATCCCTGATTTAGCACGTTCGACATGGGCTTTTACGGAAACTCCCCGACAATTAAAGTGCGACTAAAAAGTGGGGAACCTGCCCGTAGCCCCACGCTCCTAATGTCACATCAACCCCACCAGCCACACTATATGGCATACACCCCACTACCCATCGGTTGTTTATCAAAAACTATCCAAAGCCCGATTGCCCACCCACCTTAACCCCTTGGCCTGCATGTTTACTCAAACTAGGCCTAGTCCTAGACAGCCAAGGGAAACCATCCCATATTAAAATTCCCCACCTCGAGATCAAGGTGGGGGAAAGTGGGGAATTTTAGTGGGGCGAAGTGGGAAGGGCTTCGTAGGAATGATTCACAGCTAGAAAAACAAAAAGGTGAGGGCAAGCCATCACTGACTTGCCCTCACCTTTTAAATCTTGAGGCCTATCCCCTAACGTCCCTCGAAGCGACCACGGAAACGCGACTCCAGCGTGGAATCACCAGAGGAGCCACGACCACCAGAGGCGCCTCGACGACTTTTTGCCGATCCGGACTTGGACTTTCCGAAGCTTAGCCTCGAAGTGGAACTAGCCTTCTCTGGATTGCCGGCGCCCGTCAGAGCCCAAACACCAGAGCCAAACATAAGCCCGAAGCCGGCAACCGACAGCACAATAAACCAAGCACTCACGGAGAAAAGAGCGACGCCACCAATCAGCATCAGCAGACCAAGGAGCATGAGCGCAATCACTCGGATGGAAAACCCACGGGGTGCGCTATTTTCCTCCGGAAAGCTGAATGCATTTCCGGCCATCGTCGAACTAAATTTAGGATCCTCAGCGTAGAGTGCAGACTCGATTTCGTCGAGCATCCGCTGTTCGTGCTCAGATAGTCCCACAATTCCTCCATCGCCTACTTGAGCATTGCCCACCGCGATACTGGCGAGCCTCGACCCCAACTAACAATGCCGATACGGCAAAGTTAATCACAGGCCACCTGCTGCTAACGCGGCGTCCGTTAGCTTCATTCTTACCCCTTCAACGGGCGACTCACCTCTATTGTTCCATGAATTCGGACAATCCCCCATTTATTTAGGAAAGCAACTTTTACTGCGACCCCACCAACTTATGCTGCCGCAGGCAAAACACCCAACTCAGCCCGAACAACCTCTAGAAACGCGCAGCTTAAATCCCACAACTCCTGCGCCCGCTGCGAATCAATGCGGCGAGCGATACCCAACCGGACTTCCTCACGCAGCGCAGTGAACTGCTCAAATTTGAATACCCAGCTGTCGAATTCAGGCTGCTCTTTCTTTAAACGCAACCACGCACTCTGTGTTGCCGAACGACGGCGCTTAGCTGTCGAACCTGAACGAGACCCCGTGCCAGAGCCCCCAGCTACCGACCCAACGTCGCGATTCAACAACGCCCCAGCGCAGCGCAGCGCTGCACAGTAAGAAAGCTCCAGCATCTCATCAGAGTCAACCTTCTGGGCATTCGCTAGCAGGACCTCGGCCCGCCCCAAGAGCTTCAGCGACTGCTTTGAGACGCCAACCGGGGCGACCGAACCCGACTGCGAAATCGCCCTGAACTCCACCACATTCGACCTTGCCACCACACTGCCCTCCTTTTCGCCTGAGCATTCACATGAGCACGGATTTTCTATTCCCCCTTTGGGGTTCGACTGCAATCTATCCCCAACCCCGGACTCCACCCGATACAACTTCGTACACTTGTTCGATTAAATGTTATTGCAGTAATTGCACAACCAAGTTCGTCTAAGTCGCTAATCTGGTCACTGTGAAATACAGCGTGGTTCCGATGACAGCAGGAGACTTCAATCTCCGGCTGCAAGAAGCAGTGGCGCTCTACATCACCGCGATGAAGTACAACCCAGCTATCTTGCCCGGCCGTCTTCACGAGTGGAAGAAGCAGACCACGCAACCGGGATTCATGGCTGCCGCAGCCATCGCCCACCCCAAAGAACTCTCCCCTGCCCAGGCTCTCCGTGATCCGCGCTGCAGGTTGGTTGGCATCGGCTACTGCCGAACAGGCTTGGATACACACTGGTGGTATCGCCAGGTCAGGGATGGATTGCTCATGGACGGGCGCTCGCTACCGGACGTCGTCAAGCTCTTGGGCAACTACGCCGAACTGTCTGAGATTCACATTCACCCAAGTTTTCAGGGGCAGGGACTCGGTAAACGGCTGCTGCGCGAGTTGGTTGATTCCCGACCGGAAGCGCGGGTGTTGTTGTCCACCCCGGAGTACCCAAATGAGGCCAATAGAGCATGGCAGCTCTACCGTCAATTTGGTTTCAAGGATGTTTTAAGGAACTTTTATTTCACAGGTGACTCCCGTCCCTTTGCAGTTCTAGGAGTAGATCTTCCCCGTGACACCATCGCCGAGTGAACCTACCAAAACGCGTCGACGGCATCGGCATCTGCGCATCACCGCAGCACTCGCCGGAATAGCCGCTATTTTTCCACTCAGCGGCTGCTTCGACGCGCAGGCTGGCTTTACCATTTCCGGCGACGACCGGGTCTCGGGCACAGTTCACGTCACACCCGAGGAAGGATTCCGTTCCCAATTTGAGCAGTGGAAAGCACCGGAAGATCTCTCCGACCGTGTCTCACAGGAAGTCATCGACTCATCCACAGGAAAGATAGAAGTCGCGTTTAACGAGCTGCACTTCATCGAACTCACCGATACGCTCCGCCAGCTTTCCGACGACCGCATAGACATCGACCTGGACCGTACAGGTGGTGGCAAGATTTCAATGAACGGCCACATGGATTTGACCCACCTGCCCGGCGCGAAGGTTGATTTCGTCGTTACGTTCCCAGAGCAGGTTACTGACTCCAATGGCCGACAGACAGAGCCGAACAAGGTCGAATGGCAACTCGCCAGTGGCGAGAACCATACCGTCTGGGCATCGTCGCCGACTGGGTCCACCAAACGGAATCAATTCCTGTTGTTTGCCGGTGTGACCACAGCCGCCGGTGTGCTGGCCTCGGCGCTAGGCATCCTGTGGGCACGGAGAGTCCGCGACATGCAGGACTTTTAGCAGTTAAAAACCGCCACGCAGCATATCCTGGCCGGTGCCCCATGCGGGAGCCATGCCGAGGTTGTGCAAAACCTCCTGGGAAGCGCGAGCGAAGTTCATAGTCATAAAGTGCAGTCCCGGCACACCTTCGGAGATGAGACGCTCTGCCATGTTGGTCGAAAAATCGATACCAATCTTGCGAATCTCATCCTTGTTGGCCTGCTCATCACCATCTGCAGCCTTGATTAGGCGTTCCTCCAAATCGGATGGCAAATGTGCCCCGGAGAGCTCAACCTGCCTGCGCACAGAGCGCAGCGACGTAATCGGCATCAGTCCCGGAATGATGGGCTTGGCGCCATGCACCGGATCCGCTTCTGCCAGGCGGTCTCGAAGCCGCAGATAGTGCTCAATGTCGAAGAACATCTGCGTAATCGAGTACTCGGCCCCCGCGCGCAACTTGGCCAGCGTGTACTGCGTGTCATGATCCAGATCCGGCGAGCGGTAGTGCCCTTCCGGGAACGACGCAATACCGATTTCGAATTTCTCGAACTCCGGCTCCGCCTTAATCAACTCGATTAGTTCGCTGGCGTAGTGCAGACCCCCTTCGGTCTCCACCCATGGGCCAAGCGGGTCGCCCGGAGGGTCACCACGCAGAACGAGCAGATTTGTCAACCCTGCGTCTAGGTAGGAGCGCAGGATTTCCCGCAGCTCATCGACGGTGTGCTCCACCAAGGTCAGGTGCACAAGTGTCGTAAGCGGCTGCTTAGAAACCCGCTGGGCGATTCGCAGGGTGCGGTCGCGGCTAGAACCACCGGCACCATAGGTCACCGATGCAAAGGAGGCCCCGAGATCGTGGAAGGCCTCAGCCGCACGGAGAAGGCGTTCCTCCGCAGCGTCGTCACGCGGCGGCATGAACTCGACTGAGAATGGAATACTGCCCGCGCTCGGCATTGAAAGTGCCTGGCGGATTGTCACTTGGCGGCCTGGCGACAGTGGCATTGTTGAGGACATAGTCACTCATACTAAGCGGTGCCCTATCCTTAAAGCAGCATTACCCGTCATCGACGAGAGGCCCACATGAGCGAAGAACTGGATTTGGCCGCGCTGCAACCCCGCGAAGTGCCAGCAGCTGTTACCAAAACGCTGGAGGATTACCTCAAAAGCCGTGGCGACGATGTCGCCTCGGTCGATGCGGTCTACAGCGAGGCCATAGATTCGCTCCATTCCTTCGTCCTCAACGGGGGCAAGCGAGTGCGTCCAGCTTTTGCCTGGCAGGGATGGCTGGGGGCAGCCGGCCTCGAAGGTCGTTTCGCCCCTGCAGAGGATTCCCAAGCTGTGATGAACGCAGTGAGCGCTTTAGAGCTCATTCAGGCCTGTGCTCTCATCCACGACGACATCATCGATGATGCTGATACGCGCCGCGGTGCACCGACCATTCATAAGGTATTTGAAGCCAAGCACGAGGCTAATGCCTGGAATGGAGCCGCCGACCGCTTCGGCATTTCCGCCGCTATTCTCATTGGCGATGTTGCCCTGACCTGGGCTGATGACATGCTGCATGCTTCGGGCCTCAGCTCGGAAGCGTTGACCCGCGCACTTATCCCCTGGCGTGCTATGCGCACCGAGGTACTTGGCGGCCAATTGCTTGACATCACTGCCGAGGCCAGCCGCGACAGCCGCGTCGGCACGGCTGAGAAGATCAATCTGTTCAAGACTGCTGCCTACACCATTGAGCGCCCTCTTCACATCGGCGCCGCGATTGCAGGAGCACCGACGGAATTGATTGAGGCCTACCGCAGCTTCGGCCGTGACATCGGTGTGGCATTCCAGCTCCGCGACGATCAGCTGGGGGTCTTCGGCGACCCCGAGATCACGGGCAAGCCGGCCGGCGATGACCTCCGCGAGGGCAAGCGAACTGTCCTGGTCGGCCAAGCGTTGAACCTCTACCGCGATTCCGCACCTGAAAAGGCACGTTTTATCGATGAGCATCTGGGTTCGGTCACGTCTGCTGCAGATATCGATGAACTGCGCAATCTCATCGCTGATTCCGGCGCTGCCGATGCCGTCGAACGTGAAATCGACCGTCTGACCAGCCGCGCCTTCGCCACCATCGAAAACGCCGACCTGCCTGCAACCTCGCGCGAGAACCTCATCGCCATGGGAGTTCGAGCCACCGCTCGCCAGCATTAGACCAGGTGTTGCGTAGTCATGTCCGCCGCTTCCAACGCTCATGTCCCCACTAGTTCCCCACGTCTGCGCCGTGCGGTCGCTCGGCCTCATAAGGACGCCAAACCACAACTGACCATCATCGGTGCAGGTCTGTCCGGACTTACCGCCGCACTCTACGCCATCGCAGATGGCTACGACGTCGCTGTCCTCGAGCGGGAAAGCTTCGTCGGAGGGCGCTGCGCCAGCGAACCCATCTCTGTCGATGTCGACGGGCAATCGCTCACCGCTGTCTTCGATACCGGCGCAACTGTATGGACCATGCCCTCGCTTGTCGACGATGCCCTCGCCGCCGTCGGCCTCTACGCGCGCGATATCGACCCAGGCTTTTCGGCTTCCCCAATCACACCGACCTACCGCGCCGAATTTGCCACCCGCGGTGGACTTGACGTTTTTTCCAACGAAGACATGATGGCCGATGAGCTCGCACGCTTTGGTGCCACTGGCTCCACCATCGCCGGTTACCGCAAACTCCGCACGTGGTTACAGACTCTTTTCAATGCCTGCTTCGACAACTTCATGTCACGCAGCTTTGACCGCGTCACTGACCTATTCACCGGGCCCGGCGCGCTTCGCGATCTGACTACGCTCCTCCGACTCGGCGCTTTCGGCGCCCTCGAACCTAAGATTCGTGCATTCCTCGACGATGATGACCTCGCTCGCGTGTTCAGCTTCCAGGCGCTTTACGCAGGTGTACCTCCGGCCAAGGCCCGTGCGGTCTACGGCTGCATCTCCCACATGGACACCTCGATGGGTGTTTACTATCCGCACTCCCCCGCATTCGGTTCCGGGATGGGCGCAGTTGTCGAACTACTCGCCGAGGCCGTCCGCCGAGCTGGCGGCACCATCGAATTTGACGTTGATGTCACTGGCCTGAAGCTCGACGAGACCGACCTCGTCTCTGCCATCACCACGACAGCTGGCGAGCGCTCCACCGATGCTGTCATCGCTACTACTGATTTACCGGTTCTGCAGAACTGGCTTCATGACGCCGCCACCTCTGCCGCCAGCGGTTCATCGAAGTGGCGAGGCATTCGGGACGTCGTAAAGCGGACGGGACCGCGACGGCTGTTCCCAGTACGATTTTCCCCATCGGCAGTGGTGGCGCACGGACTGATTCCGGTTTCGGAGACCGAAAGGTGGCCGAAGCGGCATCACCTGATTTCATTTGGCGAGAAGTGGAACGAAACCTTCGAAGAAATCTCGTCACCTCGCCATGGAAAGTTGATGTCAGACCCGTCGTTGCTGGTCACTAGGCCTGCAGTGAGCGCACCGGAGCGCATCGTCACAGATGCGAACGGCGTGGCGTGGGAGCCCGTCAGTGTGCTTGCGCCGTGCCCGAACTTGCAGTCAGCCAATCTGATCTGGTCACGGATTGGTTCGGACTATGTGGCGCAGATAACCGCCGAGCTGGAGCGCCGCGGGCTGACCGGAATCTCCACGAAGTGGCGAGTGGGACGGATAGACACCCCGCAGCAATGGCGAGAACGCGACATGGGCGTTGGCTCGCCGTTTGGGCTCGCACATCTGTTCCGACAGACGGGGCCGTTCCGTCCCCGCAACTTCTCTCCGAAGATGCCGGGGAATGTGGTGCTGGCGGGATCGACGACTGTGCCGGGTGTTGGTGTGCCGACAGTCATGATTTCCGGCCGACTTGCGGCACAGCGGTTTGAAACGCCGTAGCTCCCCGAGTGTCTCCCGGATGTCTGCCGGTGGTCACTGACCAACTAAGATTAATGAATCAGCAATTTATCGATTGTTTAGGTTGACATGAATTTATCGCGGAGTGCTCAGCTGGGTGTTTACGGTGGCATCCTCATCGCTCTGGGCTCCTACGGTTCCGGTGCGAATCGCTACCGTGGCGGTGTTGTTCACGCTCTCGGTCTCGACTGGATTACCTACGGTCACGGTCAGATTTTCTGTGAGATTGTGATTTGGGTGGGCATTGCCCTCTTGCTGGTCTCGTGGCTGCGCATCGGGCGGGAGCTGCTGTTTTCGAAGGGGGCTATCCGGGACGTTGTAACCGCTTCCGCCCTCCCTGGCGGTACGGAAAGTGCTACAGGTGCGGCAAGTGATGCCAGCGATGAGTCCACGTTGCGCCGTTTCAATTCCACTCTGTTGGCCTGGGCAATTCCCCTATCACTGGCTGCCCCGCTGTTTTCCCGTGATGTTTATTCGTATCTCATGCAGGGGGCGATGGTCCGCGACGGATTCGATCCCTACACCGAAGGTGCGGCAGCCAACCCGGGGCCAATGCTGCTGGAGGTATCCGCAGACTGGCGTAACACCACTACTCCGTATGGCCCGCTGCATCTGGGCATCGGTGAAGCCATCACGCGCATCGTCGGCGACAACATCACCGTTGGTGTGATTCTCTACCGCATCGTGTGCCTGCTGGGCTTCGCCGCCATTGTCTGGTCGATTCCGCGAATCGCCCAAGCGCTTGGAGCAAACCCGGCTTTCGCGCAATGGCTCGGCGTGCTCAATCCACTGGTGCTGCTGCATCTGATTGCGGGCATGCACAACGAGGCACTGATGGTCGGTTTGGTAAGCCTGGCGCTGGTTGCCGCACTGCGCATGGAGCGGTTGCCGGGTGGTCTGATCGCTGCTGTCCTCATCGGGATCGGTGTCGCTCTGAAAGCCACCGCTGTCTTGGCGTTGCCCTTCGTAGTGTGGATCGTGCTGACTAGGAGCGAGCCCATCACCACGCTTCAACAGATGCTGCGGAAGATTCCGGCGATTGCCGGTGTTGGCATCGTGTTGGTCGCAGTCTGCGTCGGTACGCTTGCGGTGGTGACCTGGCTGACCGGTTCGAGCTGGGGCTGGGTCTCCGAGATCAGTGGCAATACTAAGGTCATTAATCCGCTGGCAGCACCGTCAGCGGTCGCTGGTGTGATTTCCGGCATCATGGTGTGGTTCAACGACGACATCGGCTTTAACGTCGTTGTCAGCCACACACGCGTGGTCTCTTCTGTCATCATGCTGGTGGGACTTGTGATTTCCTGGTTCTACTTCCGAGCCACGCCACGTAACAATGTCGCTGGCATGATTGCCGCCTACGTCGTGGCCTGCGTCTTTAATGCCGTGGCACTGCCCTGGTACTACGCCAGTTTGCTGACCCCCATGGGAACAATTCGCCCGCCACGATGGGTTATTCAGGGCACCGTGATGTTCACGTTCATCCTGTCGCTGTCGTTCGCCGGCGGTGGCAATCACCGCTTCTACGACGTGCCCTGGATGATTATCATCACCGTTCTCGGCTGGCTGGCCACCGGCTGGCTGACCACTGGAAAATTCGGCTGGAAGTACCCGTGGCGCGACGATAACTCCGCCGCCAACACGGATTCCACGACACCGCCCTTGCCGCGATCGACCGAGGTCGCATAGTTGTCCATGCCCACCCCACAGCCCCACTCAACCATCGCGCTGCCGAACTCCTACGAGCTCTGCCGCGATATTATGACCTCCCACGGTCGCACGTATTCCCTGGCCACACGACTATTGACACCCCGTCAGCAACGCGCGGTCTGGTCCCTCTACGCCTGGGCGCGGATAGTCGATGACTACGTCGACTGCCCCGCCGACACCAATTGCTCCCCCGCGCACATCGAAGCAACGGTCACGCACTTAAGCGAGCTCTTCCACTCAGCCGTCGTCACCGGTTCGCTTGACGACGTCCACCGCGACCGCGACCGTGCCGTTATCTCGGCGGCCGCGCAGACTTTTCGCGACTACTACATCGATCCACAGCTCTCTGCGGACTTTATCCACTCCATGCTGATGGACGTGCCCGACACATCCTGCCACATCGCACATTTTGAAACCTGGGAGCAGCTCGACTCGTATATGTGGGGCTCCGCTGCCGTCATCGGCCTGGAGATGATGCCCATCCTGGGCACCTGCGCAGGAGTCTCCCGTGAAGAAGCCGCCCCCTACGCCGAGTGTCTGGGCAGAGCCTTTCAGGTGACTAATTTTCTCCGCGACATTGCCGAGGATTTTCAGCGTGGCCGCATTTACCTACCGCTGAATGATTGGGAGGCCTTCGGTGTGAGTACCGAAGAAATTAGTTACTGTGTCGCTACTGGGCAGACGACCCCTGCGGTGCGCCAGACGTTGGCCTACTTCGTCGCCCGCAACCGCGCACTCTATGCCGAAGCCAGCGTCGGCGTGGACATGTTGGATGTGCCCGGCCGACAGGCCATCCGTGCTGCGGAGATTCTCTACTCGGATATCCTCGGCGAGATTGAGCGAGCTAACTACAACGTCTTCGCGCAGCGCGCACAAGTGGGGCGCGCTCGAAAAGCAAAAATCGCCCTACCACTGCTTTTCGCAGCAGTGACCGGGCGATTGCGACAGGAGCTATCGAGGGCGTAGAACGCTGTCCGAGCTTACAATGCCATAGCCTGTGCGCGGCGCATTACTTCGCGAGCGAGATGACCGTGCAGGGCGTCCACCGGGCGCCCAGGCAGAGACTCATCTTCGGTGAATAGCCACTCCAGCGCTTCCTCTCGCGTATAGCCTCCGTCGGCAAGCAATGCGAGTGCGCCAGGAACGAAACGCGCGACCTCGTCGTCCTCGAAGAAGCGAGCGGGAATTTGTGCAATGCCGTTGCGGTTGACTGCAATAAGGCGTCCTTCCTGCAGCAATGCGTGAATTCGGGTGACGGCGACGCCAATGAGGTCAGCGGCATCGGGTAGCGCAAGAGTGGGTTCGTCGGCGCTCAGGACATCGTGGCAAGTTGGAATCTTTCTCACACTGGTCACTTTAGCGCGTTGGCTTCGTAGCCGGTACGTCCCCATATACTTGTTAGAAGCAACTGATTAGAACAGGGAAGGCTGATTTATGTCGCAGCTTGTCGAGGGGCAGATTCTCGATGGTCGCTACCGTATTGGAGCCACCATCGCGCACGGTGGGATGAGCACCGTGTACTGCGCCACCGATTTGCGGCTCGATCGCAGGGTGGCTGCGAAGGTCATGGACCCGCGCTTTGTCGACGACGAGTCTTTCCGTATCCGTTTCGAACGTGAGGCTCGCGCGGTCGCGCATCTCAATGATGAGTCGCTGGTCAATGTTTATGACCAGGGCACAGACCCGGCTGGGCATGTGTTCCTCATTATGGAATTCGTCGACGGCGGCACACTGCGCGAACTGCTCCGTCAGCGCGGTCCGATGCCTCCGCACGCGGCTGCCGTCGTTATGCGCTCGGTTCTTCGTGCCCTGTCCGTGGCGCATTCCCGTGGCATGGTGCACCGCGATATTAAGCCGGAAAACGTGCTAATTGCCTCGGACGGGCGCGTGAAGCTAGCGGACTTCGGTCTAGTGCGCGCGGCCGCTGATGCCAAGGTGACCTCCAACTCCGTCATCGTCGGTACCGTGGCTTATCTTGCCCCAGAGCAGGTCACGGGCGAGTCCATCTCCCCCGCCTCCGATGTGTATTCGGCGGGCATTTTGCTCTTTGAGCTGCTTACCGGCACTACCCCGTTTATCGCCGATTCTTCGCTGGGCGTCGCTATGAAGCGCCTGAACGAAGATGTCCCGCCGCCATCCGAGCTCATCGACGGCGTTCCGGAGGAGTTCGACGAGTTGGTCGCCCGTGCTTGTTCCCGCAAGCCGGAAAATCGGTTTGCAACTGCCGAGGAATTCGCCGACGCACTCGAAGAAATTGTAGACGAATTGGAGTTGCCGCCGTTCCGCGTGCCTTCCCCTGTGAATTCGGCTGCCGCCAACGCCGCCGCGGCCGAGGACTTCATCCCGGACATTCGCCGTCCGGTACACCCGGACATCGGCCATGCGGATGAACGCCACGACACCGCAGAGACGACACCAGAGCGATTCGGTCACGATGCCTATGGCTTCTCGACGGACACACCCGGTGGCCCTGTCTCTCCCCTACCACCGGGACCACCGAAGCTCTTCGATGATTTCGATGACCCGGATGCGGGTCGGACGCGCGCATTCGAACGCCACGATGGGTACGATTCCGCTGCTTGGGAAACCCCAGCCCCGCAGGGCGGAGCCGTCATACCAGCTGAAGGTTCGGATCCACCCGAATATCCGCTGCCGCCGGGTTCTCAGGGGCCCCAGCATCTGCAGCCGCGATCTGCTCAGACACAGACGCCGAAGAGCCGTCGTGCTACCAGGCAGCGGACGCGTCGCGGATGCGCATTGTGGCTGATTATCGCGCTGGTTGCCACCTTGGGCATGGGCCTCGGTGCATGGTGGCTGGGCTCTGGCCGCTACGGCGAGGTCCCTTCCATCACTGGGCTGTCACAGCCACAGGCGATGACCGCAATCAGCGAAGCGGGCTTTGAACCGGTGGTCGATGAACGCTACGACAACGATGTAGCAGTGTCCCAGATTATTGGCTCGGAGCCGCTGGCTGGTGCGCGGGTTGTCCGTGGTGATGATGTGCGTGTTCTGGTCAGCCTCGGACGCCCAACCGTGCCCGCATATCCTGCGAACCACTCCAAGGAAGTGTTCAGCGCAGCCCTAGCTAAGCGAACCTTGAAAGAAGAGGTCGGAGACCCCGTCTTTTCCGATGATGTCTCCACCGGCGGATTAGTCTTTGCGGTCCCCGCTCCAGGCCAGTCCGTCGATGTTGGCTCAGTTGTGACCGTGCACTATTCCAAGGGCCCGGCACCGGTGAGGGTACCGAAGATTGTGGGGCTTCGAGAGGATGAAGCTCGTGAGCTGCTGAGCAAGGCCGGGCTGGAAGTCCGGGAAGTATCGGAAGAGTTCTCGTCCTCTGCTGAGCCGGACGAGGTTATTTCTGTGTCTCCTGAGGAAGGTACTGGCCTCGAACGCGGAAGTTCTGTGACTCTGACCATTAACAACGGCATCGAAGTGCCCAATGTGGTGGGCAAGTCGGAGGATACTGCCCGCAAGATGCTGCAGCGCGCGGGCATTGAGGTTAGCGAGGTAAAGGACGCGTCCTCGTCATCGCGCGACTATGGCCGCGTTGACGCAATCTCGCCGAGTGCAGGCCGTCTGGTTAACCCCAATGATGCAACTGTCACGCTGACCGTGTCCAGGGCAGTAAAGGTTCCGCAGCTGCTGGGTAAGACCGTTGCGCAGGCACGTCGTGAAGCGGAGAAACAGCATCTTCAGCTTGACATCGACGGCTCTGTGAACGATGACGACCGCATCGTGTTGCAGTCACCCCGACCGGGCGCGAAGGCCACAGCGGGCGACAGCATTTCGGTCAGCACTCTGTAAAGAGTGCAGCACTGTAAGGAGTGCAGCACTGTGCTAGCTGCACTCGTTGTACCTAGCTGAACTAGTTGCGCAGCATCTCGGCGACCAGGAAGGCCAGCTCCAGCGACTGCTGAGTGTTCAGGCGCGGGTCACAGGCGGATGCGTAACGGCCTGGCAGATCGACATCGGAAATGTCCTGCGCACCGCCAAGGCACTCGGTGACATCTTCGCCGGTCAGCTCCACGTGGATACCGCCCGGGTGCGAACCAATCGAACGGTGAACCTCGAAGAAGCCCTGAACCTCGTCGACAATGCGGTCGAAGTGGCGAGTCTTGTAACCATTGGAGGCCGAGTAGGTGTTGCCGTGCATCGGGTCGCACTGCCAAATGACCTTGTGACCAGAAGCTTCCACAGCCTCGACAATCGGAGGCAGCACGGAGCGAACCTTGTCATTGCCCAGACGCGAAGTCAGGGTCAGACGGCCAGGCTGGAAGAACGGATCAAGTTTGTCGGCGTAAGCGACAGCTTCCTCCGGCGTGGTGGTCGGGCCAATCTTCACACCGACAGGGTTGCCAATCATGGCGGCAAGGTTGACGTGGAAGTCTTCGATACCACGGGTGCGCTCACCAATCCACAGCTGGTGCGCCGAGAGGTTGAAAAGCTCCTGGTTGCCATCGTTTTCAGACAGGCGCAGCATGGCGCGCTCGTAGTCAACAACCAGTGCCTCGTGCGAGCAGTAAATCTGCGCGGTCTGCAGGTTGGAGTCCGCAACACCACAGGCAGCCATGAACTGCAGCGCGTGATCAATCTCGCGTGCCAGATCCTCGTAGCGAGCCCCCGCCGGCGAGTTGCTGACGAACTCTCGGTTCCACTCGTGCAGACGGTGCAGGTCAGCGGTGCCCGAACCGGTCAGGGCACGTACCAGATTCATTGCCGCAGAGGCGTTGGCGTAAGCACGCACCATTCGAGCCGGGTCGTGAACCCGAGCTTCTTCAGTCGGCTCAACGCCGTTGACCATGTCACCGCGGTAGCTGAGCAAGCCGTCACCGTCAATGTCCTTCGAGCGCGGCTTGGCGTACTGACCAGCGATGCGAGCCATCTTCACGACAGGTGTGGATGCGCCGTAGGTCAGCACAACGGCCATCTGCAGCAAGGTCTTCACATTGGCGCGAATGTGTGGTTCGGTATTGGACTCAAAGGTCTCTGCACAATCACCGCCCTGCAGCAGGAAGGCCTTACCATTGGCGACGTCGGCAAGCTCCTGGCGAAGCTTACGAATCTCGGGCGCGACCACAATTGGCGGCACCGTTTCGAGAATGCGTCGCACGTTAGCGGCGGCACGGGCATCCCAGCTTGGCTGCTGTAGAGCTTGGCGCGATATGACATCAGCAAAGCGTTCAGCCATGTCACCGGGAAGCGGCGGCAGATCGGGCAGGTCATCTACAGGGAGATCAATAGTCCAACTCACAGAAGTTCATTGTAGTGCCCACGCCGGAAGGGTGTTAGTCAGGTCACCAAATATTCGAATTCCGCTGCCTAATCAAGCGGCATCTTCTCTGCAATCCGCTGAAATTTCACTAGATTGTGCTGGGCATCTGCCAGCGCGTCGTGCTTGCCTGCGGTCTGCTTGGGCAGCCGTGGTTTGCCTGCCATCTCCCAATACTGCTTGAGTTCGCGGGTATAGCGCGGCATGACCTGTGGCAGCTTGGTCATATCGCCCCAAAGCTGCACCAACGCAATGTGATCATAGGCCCCCACCCAAGCCCATAGCTCTGGGCTACCTGTACCGGGTTCTGTGAAAAATGCCAGTAGTTCCTCGCGGATAGTGTCCCGGTTCTTCCACAGCGGGGATGAGGGATTGGGCAGCTGATTGAGCACATTGGCCCGCACCCACGGGCCAGCCTTACTCTCATTGAACTCGGTAGACACCGCGTAGTACTCGCGGCCGTCCTCAGCTACGACACCGATGGAGACAAGATCAATTGTCTTGCCGTCTTCAATAAACTCGGTGTCATAAAAATAACGCACGGTGTGGAATCCTCTCCAGCCTCAGCCTCGCGTCGGCTATCTCGCGACTGAAAAAATGTGGAGCCCTACCGAGCAGTTCTTCCCACGCACCAAATCGGCATAGGAAGTGTGCAGCCCCGCTGTCGCGAAAACTATCTGCGCCTTATTCTAGCGAGCGCGTCGAAACCAGCGACGAGGGGTCGGCTTCGGCCCCGGAGCCGGAATAGTCAGCTCGCCACCCGGCTCGGTCCCTTCCGGATAGCCGTTGCCGGCCTCCAAGGACTTCTTCACATCGGTCGCATATGCATTGACATATTCCTGACCCGAGAGCTTCTGAATCTCCTTAATCAGATCATCTGTCAGCGCCCTGGCCGCTTCGTACTCATCGCTGTACTTGGCTTTGTACTCCGACGGATCGATTGGATCGCCGATAATCGTGCCAACCTTCACCGGACGCGGAATCCACGAACCAATCGGGTTGGCCTTCTCCGTATCGATCATCGCCATTGGAAACACCGGTACACCGGTCTCCAGCGCCACACGCGCCGCACCGGTTTTACCGCGGTACAGTCGACCATCCGGGCTGCGAGTTCCCTCCAAGGAAATGCCCAGTAGGTCACCGCGCGACAGCACTTTCAAACCGGCATTCAGCGCATCGCGAGCCGCATCACCAGACGTACGGTCAATCGGCACCTGCCCGACCGAAGAGAAAAAGAACTTCTGAATACCGCCGACAAAGCCCGGCGTGGTGAAGTACTCCGCCTTCGCCAGGAACGTCAGCTGACGACGGCAGACCAGTGGGAAGAAAAAGTGATCCATCACAGCGAGGTGGTTCGACACCATCAGCGCTGGGCCTTCCTGTGGAATCTTCTCACCACCGATGTAGTAGGGGCGATTATAAATCCGCAGCCAAGGACCGATGAGGATGTACTTAAAGAACTTGTACCAGCGATTATTCACAGTTTAAAACTATACAGGTTCACATCGTCCAGGGATCCAACTCCGCAGCTATTCCCCCCCACTTTTTCGCGGGCGGGGTCCCCAAAAATCCCCCAAATTACGCTTTAGGACGACGCCGCATCCTCAGCAGCCACAACGCTGCGCGCAATATCTGCCACACCAATCAACCCGGCATCGGCACCGAGCTCAGCGATTCGCACCTCCGCCACCGGACGATAGCCGGCACCGGTGAGATTCCGGGCAAACTCCGCCTTAGCATTGTCTAGGTACAAATCAGAAGCCGAGGCAACGCCTCCACCGATGACAATCAACTCCGGATCAAAAACATCACCCACCATCGACAGGCCACGCCCCAACCAAGTAGCGAAATCATCAACCGCAGCCAGAGCCAAATCATCCCCCTGCCGAGCAGCCGAGACGACATCGGTACCAGTCACCGAGCCAGCCACGAGCCCGTCGGTAAGCCGAGAGAAGTAGCGACCGGATTCAGAGAGCTCTTGCGCAGTCGTAACCAATGCCGTACCCGAGCAGTAACGCTCCAAGCAACCGCGTTTCCCACAGGAGCAGGGCCGACCATCTGGCACAACGGTAAGGTGACCGAATTCCGGTGCCGTGCCGTACGCGCCGCGATAAATCTCACCGCCCTGCATCATCGCGCCGCCAATTCCCGTACCGAGCGCAAAAAGCACCCAGTTATCCGCACCGCGAGCCGCACCAAAGCGATACTCACCCCACGCGGCTGAGTTGGCGTCGTGCTCAAGCTGCAGGGGGCACGGGAGAAGCAAGGATAAACGCTTGACGACGTTCGCATCGCGCCACGGCAGATGCGGAGCAAAGCGAACCGTCTGACGGTCAGAATCCAAGAAACCAGCTACAGCTAAGCCGATGGCGCTGACATCTGGGAAGCGCTCAACCAAGCGCTCAGAAGTCTGGACAATGCCACGTTCGATGGCATCCACGCTGCCATCAGAGCTGGTCTGCACTCGGTACAACACCTGCCCATCAGCGCTGACCACCGCAGCACGCAGGTTTGTTCCACCAATATCAAAACCGATGGCCGGGCTATCAGCGGTGGTGGACTCGTCTGAGCTCGGATGAATCGGAATATCGATGGCCATAACAGTTAATTATAAAGGGCTTGCGCAGGTTCGGAGAATTCGGCGAGCACGCGCAGCCATGACCTCCCAGGTCCACGACTGCACGACATGCTCCCGACCGCGGGCTCCCATCGCCGCCGCCCGCTCCGGATTATCCAAAATCTCAACCAGACCGGTGGCGACACTGCGCTCCGAGCTCCCATCGACCACGATGCCCGTTTCACCGTCAATGACAGTCTCCGGAGCGCCGCCGGAATTGCCAGCTATCACGGGGACACCACAGGCCTGTGCTTCCAAGTAGACGATGCCGAGTCCTTCCACATCGAGACCTCGACCACGGGTCCGGGCCGGCATGGCGAAAACGCTGGCTGCATTGTAGTAGGCAGGGAGATCCTCAAAGGAGACCTTACCGGCAAAAATAACCTGGTCAGCGACCCCGAGCCTTTCCGCCAGCTTTTCCAGCTCTCGTTCCAGCGAACCAACGCCGACAATCAGCAACTTGGTGTCTGGGTGCCGCTCAAGAACCTTAGGCATGCTGCGGATAAGCATGTCCTGTCCTTTTCGGCGCACTAGCCGGGAGATACAGACAATAAGTGGCTGGGACTCACCGATTCCGTGGCGCTTCCGAATCTCCTGCCCCAATTCGGGGTCCGGGGAAAACCTCTTGATATCAACACCGGAGGGAAGGCGTTCAAATGCGGTTTGCGGGCCAAAAGCTGCGGCGAATCGACCACGGGTGTAGCGGGAAATATAGGTCACAACATCGGAGCTTTTACCAATGCACCCCAACATATGGCGGGTCAATGGCAGCATCGACCAGCCCACTTCATGTCCATGAGTGGTAGCGACAATGCGGGTTGCACCTGCGCGACGGCACGCGTCGGCAAGCAAACCAAGTGGCGCGGCGGCACCAAACCAGACGGTGTCAATGCGTTCGGTGCGAATAATCTGAGCGGCGCGGCGAGCTACGTGCGGTAGCGGCAGCAGCACGGAATCACACATGCGGTAGACGCGGTACGGTAGCGACTCGTCGTAGGCGCGGAGCTTTTCTTCGGGGGCTCGCGAGGACGCGAGGACTACGAGGTTCTCTGGATCCAAACGAGCACAGAAATCACGCAGGTAGGACTCGATTCCACCATCGCGAGGCGGGAAGTCATTCGTAATGAGCAGTACGCGCGCAGACATGGAGCCGAGTTTATCTACCTTGACTAAAAAGACGCGAAGCCGCCTGCCGCTAGTTAGAAGCGGACAGCGCCCTGGTACGGGCCGCCCTGGTCGATGGAAACGACCTGGACCGGAATGCCGTAGTCGGAAGCATGGACAATCTGACCGTTGCCGATGTACATGCCCACGTGCGTGATTCCCGGGTAGTAACCGATGATGTCGCCTGGCTGCAGCTGGTCACGGCTTACCGGGGTGCCACCGGCGAGCTGCGCCTGCGAGGTACGCGGAATGGACTTACCAATCTGCTGGTACGCCCAGTACATCAGACCGGAGCAGTCGAATGCGGAGGGACCAGCAGCTCCCCACGAGTACGGGGAACCCAGCTTGGACATCGCGGCATCGACTGCCCCGGAGGATCCGAGCAGCTTATCCAGGCCTTCGGTGATTGGGTTGTTCTTGGAAATCCAAATTTCCCGCTGCTCGGGGCTCAGCGAATCAACCATGGACTTGACGCGCTCTGCGCGCTCATCAAATTCGGCGCTGCGCCTGTCCAAATCATCGCGGCGTTTGGACAGGTCATCGAGCTGCTTGCGGATATCACTCTGCAGACGCAGCGCATTGGCCTTGCCATCCTCCGCATCCTTGCGGGCTTGCACCGCACGGCTGACAACTTCGTCATTGTCGCGGAACATCTTGTTGATATATCCCGCACGGTCGATAGCGTCCTGGGCACTGGTAGATCCGAGCGCAGCGGACAACGGGTCGACGATTTCGCCTCGCATTCGCTTCTTAGCGAAGTACGAAATCTCACCAGATAGCACCTTGAGGTCATCTTGCGCTCGAAGAACCTGATCTTCAGCGTTCTGCAGTTCGCCCTCGGCGCGGCGGAGTTCCTCTTCCTTGGCCTGAACCTGGGAATCCAGCTCGGTAACTTCCTCAGAAACCCCTTCGGTATCCCGAGAAATCTTTTCCAGCTCGGCGATGATGCCGTCGGCAGTAGCCAAATCCGGGGCAGGCTGCTCATCCTGCGCAGACGCAATCGGCGCTAGGCTCACAGAGCCGAAGGTCAGTCCAGTCGCGACAGTAAGTCCGACGACACCGCGACGAGAGTGGTGGAGACAACGAGAACCGCGGTAACGCGACAAATCCACACCCTTTTCAAGTTTTGTATTCAAATTTCTTCCCCGAAAATCTACACATCAAACCGCTTGACGCAACCGAGCAAATTGTAGCAGCCTTGCCGCGAAACGACACACTGACAAACCACCAGCGTAAAGGGGTATCCAAAGGGAGCATTCAGGATGGCCTTTTACCCCATACGTCGTGCAAACGTTGTGCAAAAACAAAAACGAGGCAAGCGCCTCCCGCAGTGCTTTACGACGTACATAGCGTCAGCACCCGGGCGCTCACCTCGGTGACCCTAAAAAGAGCCAAGACTTTGCGGAGCAACTAGGCCCCGCAAGTTGTCGTCCGTTTAAACAGATTAGAAGCGGACGAAGTTGTGAACCGGCATGTAGTTCATCGGAGCTTCCTTGACGACGTCACCGGACTGCGGAGCGTGAATCACGTTGCCGTTACCGGAGAAGATACCGACGTGGGTAGCACCGGAGTAGAAGGAGACGATGTCACCCAGTGCCGGGCTGGAAACCGGGGCACCCTGGGAAGCCTGAGCCTGGGAGGTACGCGGGATGGACTTACCAACCTGCTGGTATGCCCAGGAGGTCAGACCGGAGCAGTCGAAGGAGTTCGGACCGGTGGCGCCCCAAACATACGGGGAACCAATCTTGGAACGTGCAGCGGAAACGATTGCCGAACCGGTGGACGGTGCTGCAACGTTTGCAACGCTGCCAGCGGAAACCCGACCGGTGACCTCGTTGACCTTGCCAACAACATCCTGCAGACCTGCAACCTGCGGGCTATCAAAGCCATTCAGTGCGCCCTGGATGTCATTCAGCGGGTTAGCGTTAGCTGCCGGAACGGCCAGAGCGGTAACGCCTGCGATGGTTGCGCCAAATGCGACTGCGTTGCGTGCAAAGTTAGAACGGCGGTGGTGCTTGCCCATTGTTTTGAAACTCCAAAATCTTCCTGTTTAGCCGACCGGGTTAGCTGACGGGTTCGGAAGAATGGAAGACTTCCTACCCTCCGGGATTTTCCCTTTGGGATTCACCCCCAAGGTTTGAGGTGGGTCCCCGGCTCGAATCTCTCGAGGTTCTCACTACTTAGACCCTCCAGAGCTTCGATAAGGCTCTGTGTTTTCTTATCAATGACCGGCACCAACTTCGTGGCCCCGTTTCAATGTCTCGATTAGGTTACGAAATGGCATCAAGTTTTGTCTAGCCATCCGTCAAGAAAACCGCCTTAGGACGCGTTGTTACCATCAATAGAACTAAACCGTTATCAACCCGTTATAACTAGACACTTCCCCCACAACAGAATGATAACGGTTTGATAAATCTATCACTACCTGGCGTTTTGAAGTTCGTAGGGAACTTTACACTTAGCACTTCGAAGTCGGCGCATTTTCACCACGAACCCAGAATGTGTTTTGCATCACACTCAGTTTTTCGGAAGCCCAATTTGCTCAAGTTTCACAGATTTAACACAATCAGGAGCACTCAGAATAGGATTATTGACGTGAATTCTGGACAACAGCACTTCCCCCTCGGAGGCGCCGTCGATGATTCTCTGTTCAATACCACCTTTGTCGTTGTAGACCTGGAAACGACCGGACTGAAGGCCAAGAACGACCACATCATTGAAATTGGGGCCGTCAAAACCCGTGGCGGTAAAACAATTGGCACCTTTTCCAGCTTCATCGACCCGGGCATGGAAATCCCCGACCACATTACGTCTCTCACCGGCATCACCACCGCCGATGTTGAGTCCGCCCCACAACTCGGCACTGTCATAGCTCAGTTCCTAGAATTCGCCCAGGGAAGCGTTTGGGTCGCGCATAACGCCAAGTTCGATATTGGATTCCTCCGCCAGGCTTGCACGGATTTGGGCGTAGATTGGCCAAGCCCCAGCGTCGTAGACACTCTCACATTGGCCCGTCGTGTCCTCGACCGCTCACAAGTTGGCAGTTTCAAACTCTCACAGCTCGCACGGTACGTCGGTTCTCCAAATCGTCCCACTCACCGCGCGCTTGACGACGCAATCGCAACCGTCGATGTTCTTCACTACCTCATGGAGAGACTTGCCAGCGATGAAGTCCAAACAGCCTCCGAGCTAGTGCATTACTCGCCCACCATCGTTCCCGAGATCCGCGCTAAACGACACCTTGCCGATGATGCCCCGCACTCCCCTGGCGTCTATGTTTTTCGCTCGAGAAACGACGACCCCTTATATATAGGGACAGCTCTCGATTTGCGACGTAGACTCCTGCAGTATTTCAACGGCACTGACTCGCGTCGCAAAATTACGGAAATGGTCTCCCTGGCCGAACGTGTCGAGATCATCGAGTGCCCACACGGCTTCGCTGCCGAAATCCGCGAAGCGCGTCTAATCTCCGCGCTCCGCCCGCCCTACAACCGGCAGCGCACCGAACCAACTCGCGGCTGGTACATTGTCCCCGCTGGCCCCGGTCGGCCAGCCAAAATCAGCCGGGCAGCCACCGATGCTCGCAGCCTCGGCCCCTTCCGCACACGCGACACGGCCACCGCCATTCGCGACAGGTTCTCCGAGCTTCACGACGACTTTGCGATAACAACCGCCCAGATCTCCACCACCGGCACCGATGAAATCGCAGACATGATTGTGGAGATATCAGCACTTGCCGAAGCACACCGCTTCCAACGCGCGGCACTGCAGCGTGACCGCACTGCGGAATTCATCATCAGCTTGGACAAGCAGCAGCGCCTGAGCATGCTTGCAGCCATCCCATCCCTACAAGCAGCATTCCCTGATGGCAATGGCGGCTGGCATTTAGCGGAAATTCGCTACGGCAGGTTGGCCGGCGCCAGCACCGCGCCACGCGGCGCGGATATGAACTACATCATCGACCTCATGGAGAATTCAGCTCAAACAGTTACTCCAGATGACTCCTTATATAAAGGAGCATCGATTGATGAACTCAGCATTATCTGGAAATGGCTACAACGCCCAGAGGTACGAATAAAGCCCACCGGAGGCGAGTATTCCTATCCCAGGTTGGGCGCAGGAAAATACCTTCAGTGGGCTATTGACGCGCAGCAAGCACGTCGTGAAGCGCGACGCGAACCTTAACCCTTCATTGCAGCGGTAAGGATGTCCATGCACAGCCCCGACTGGAGCGTTTCCTTGACCTCTTCAATCGAGTCGTCCATGACTTCCTTTAGCGGACGGCCACCCAGACCACGCGAAATGGCAATTGCGGCGGCCGAGTTAAGGATGACTGCATCGCGAATCGGACCTTCGAGTTCGCCAGCCCAAATGCGGCGTGCAACATCAGCGTTGTAAGCGGGGTCACCGCCTCGAAGAGCATCAATCTCGGAGTACTCCATGCCATAGTCATGAGGATCGATGACGTCTTCGGCGACTTCACCGTTTTCCACAATGAAGACCTTGGTGGGGCCAGTAACGGTAATCTCGTCGAGACCGTCGCTGCCCCGAACCACCAACGCACGCTGACCACGGCGGGCGAAGGTGTTCGCCATCGTCTCCATCTGATCTTCGAAAGCACAACCAATCAAGCTCGCCTGCGGTCGTGCTGGATTCGTCAGCGGCCCCAACAGGTTAAAGACTGTCGGAACCGCTAGCTCCTTGCGCACCGGTCCAGCGAAGCGCATGGCCGGATGAAAGCGAGCAGCAAAGAGGAAGCGAACATAAAAATCCGGATGTTCCGAAGAAGTAACGAGACCGTCCTCAATATCAATACCAAAGGCCTCCAGCATGTCAGCGCCGCCCGACTTCGAAGAAGCCGCGCGGTTACCATGCTTGAGCACCGGCACACCACAGGCGGCGATGGCAATCATGGACATCGTGGAGATGTTGACGGTATTTGCGCCATCCCCACCGGTGCCCACGATATCGACCGCACCGCGCTCAATAACACCGGCGAGCTGTGGATCATGGACAGGACGGGCAAATGAGAGCATGCCTTCAGCTGCAGCGTCGAGCTCGGCAGCCGTAATCCCCTTAGCGAGGAGACCAAATGCAAACGTTGCAGTCTGCACATCCCCGGAAGCACCGGACATAATCTGATCCATTGCGAATCGAATGCCCTCACCCGAAACCTCGCGGCCAGCGCCAATCGTGGAGAGAACATGGCGCCAGTTTTCGACCGCCCTCTTATCGCCGATCTCGCTCATCGCCACTCCCTTCCACTAGATAGTCAAGTCTGTACACGTACTTTATTAATACGGCTGCACCTTAGTACTGCTGCTTATACTGCTCACTAGGTGCACTACGCCAGTCGCAAATTGGGAAACTTCTACTATGATGTACGTAATAAGACAAGATACCTCCCCCACATATCGCGCGCATCACCAGGTCCGCCTTTTGCGTCTGCCGAAAATCTCACCCCCATTGGGGCAACTGGAAAAATACGGTATTAAATAGAGCCAAACCTGCGATAAACTGACCGACAGCTAACGCACATGTATCGCCGATGCTGGCCCAGACAGAGGCGAGCCCGAAAAGTCCAGGGGGATGGACTCTAGGTATCTCAGTAGAGCAGAAAGCAGAATTTTGACCGCGTCGGATAGCGACACCGGAAAGTTCCCACCGGGGGGAAAATTAGTGAAATTCTCAGAAACCTTTCCTTGCGACCTGGGTTTTTAGGAATTTTTTTACAAAAATGGGGGTTGCAACGTGACTACTCCTTAAGAACAGTACATACTGTTAGATGTGACGAGCGCAGTTGAAAATCAAGGTATGACAGCACCACGTCGTGCTGCGACACTGAACCGACCGAATATGGTCAGTGTCGGCACGATTGTGTTCCTGTCTCAGGAATTAATGTTCTTCGCCGGTCTGTTCGCGATGTACTTCGTGTCACGCGCGAACGGCCAGGGCGAATCGTGGGATTGGGGTACCGGCCACCTCAACGTCCCGTACGCACTGGTGATCACCGTGATCCTAGTGTCGTCTTCGTTCACTGCCCAGTGGGGCGTGTTCGCGGCCGAGCGTGGCGACGTTTTCGCACTCCGTAAGTGGTACGCACTGTCTACCGCACTTGGTGCGATCTTCCTCGTTGGCCAGGCTTACGAGTACTACACCCTGGTCAGCCACGGTCTGACCATCCAGAACTCCATTTACGGTTCGGTCTTCTTCATCACCACCGGTTTCCACGCAGCCCACGTTCTCGCGGGTGTGCTGGCCTTCGTTGTGGTGCTGATCCGTACCTCCAAGGCGAAGTTCACCCCGGCACAGGCCACTGCTGCCATTGTGGTCTCGTACTACTGGCACTTCGTCGACGTCGTGTGGATTGGCCTGTTCATCACCATCTACTTCATCCAGTAGGCCGTATCGGCCGTCCTTTGTTGAGTACGGCCTACAGCCCATCCACTTTCCACGAACAGTCTCAAAGGGAAAAAGATGGAAAACACTACCTCCGAAACCAAGGACACCACGTCCTTGGCTGCGGCCCCGAAGTCAAAGGGCCGCCGCAAGATGCGCCGTACTGCCTCCGGCATTATGGCTATGGCTCTCGCCCTCACCGGCGCAGGCTTCCTCGCGAATGCTCTGACCCCTGATGCACAGACGGCTACTGCACAGCAGGACGAAGCCGCCATGATTCAGCAGGGTAAGGAACTCTACGACGTTGCCTGCATTACTTGCCACGGCGCCAACCTTCAGGGCGTTAAGGACCGCGGTAAGTCCCTGATTGGCGTCGGCGAGGGCTCGGTTTACTTCCAGGTTCACTCCGGTCGTATGCCGATGCTCCGCAACGAAGCTCAGGCAGCACGTAAGACCCCGCGTTACTCCGAAGAGCAGACGCTGGCTATCGCAGCCTACGTCCAGGCTAACGGTGGCGGCGCTGGCATCGTCCGCGATGAGGACGGCTCCATCGCTATGGAGTCCCTCCGTGGTAAGAACGCCGGCCCTAACGGTGAGCTTGACAAGGCTGACGTTGCTCGCGGTTCCGAGCTATTCCGTCTGAACTGTGCTTCCTGCCACAACTTCACCGGTCGTGGCGGCGCACTGTCCAGCGGTAAGTACGCACCGGTTCTGGATCCTGCTAACGAGCAGGAGATTTACCAGGCCATGCTGACTGGCCCGCAGAACATGCCTAAGTTCTCTGACCGCCAGCTGTCTGCTGACGAGAAGAAGGACATCATCGCCTACATCAAGAACTCCAAGGAGACTCCAACCCCGGGTGGTTGGGGCATTGGTGGCATTGGCCCGGTTGCTGAAGGCCTTGTCATGTGGATTGTAGGCATCGTCGCTCTCGTAGCGGCCGCTCTTTGGATTGGATCCCGCCGATGAGTAATCACGAAAACAAGAAGTACAGCTCCGAAGAGCTGTCGAAGATGAGCAATGCGGATCTCGCTCGTCTGGGTGCTGAACTCGATGACGTGACCATTGCTTACCGCAAGGAACGCTTCCCGATTGCCAACGACCCGGCTGAAAAGCGCGCGGCTCGCGGTGTCACCATTTGGTTGGCACTGTCGGTCATTCTTGGCCTGGCATTCATCGCCATCTACCTGTTCTACCCGTGGCACTACAAGGGTCACGGCGAAGAGGGTCTGTGGCTGTACACCATGTACACCCCGCTGCTGGGTATCACTCTCGGCGGCTGCATTCTCACCCTGGGTATTGGTGCAGTTAAGTTCACCAAGCGCTTCATCCCAGAAGAGATTTCGGTTCAGCGTCGCCACGATGGTCCGTCCGAAGAAGTCGACCAGAAGACCATCGTTGCCCTGCTGAACGATTCTTGGCAGACCTCCACCCTGGGTCGTCGCTCCGCTATCAAGGGCCTCCTTGGCACCGGTGCCGTCCTGGCTGGTATCGGCATGATCCTGCCGATTGGTGGCATGATTAAGAACCCGTGGAAGCCACGCCACGACGTTGACGTCACTGGTGACGGCACCCTGTGGACCACCGGTTGGACCCTCGTTGAAAAGGGCCACAAGGTTTACCTGGGCCGCGACACCGGTGCTATCGCTGAAGAGGGCGAGCACGGCTACACCACCAAGGGTGTCTCCCGCCTGGTACGCCTCCGCCCAGAGGACCTGTCCGCCGGTTCCATGGAAACTGTCTTCCCGCTTCCGGAGGAGGACGTCAACGACGGCGACAAGTACTCCAAGGATGCCGATGTTTACGAGGCTCACATGCACTCGATTCACGGCTCCCGTAACTCGGTCATGCTGATCCGTCTGCGTTCTCAGGACGCAGAAAAGGCAATCCTGCGCAAGGGTCAGGAAAACTTCCACTACGGCGACTACTTCGCCTACTCGAAGATTTGTACACACATTGGTTGCCCGACTTCTCTGTACGAACAGCAGACGAACCGTATTCTCTGCCCATGCCACCAGTCGCAGTTCGATGCACTGCACTACGGCAAGCCGGTCTTCGGTCCAGCTGCTCGCGCTCTTCCGGAGCTGCCGATCAGCGTTGATGAAGAAGGCTACATGTACGCAGAGGGCAACTTCATTGAGCCCGTCGGTCCGGCATTCTGGGAGCGTCAGTCATGAGTAATCCAACGAAACTAGCAACCGCTGCTAAGAATATGGATGACCGCTACACCCTGTCTGGCGGCATGCGTAAGCAGCTCAATAAGGTATTCCCTACCCACTGGTCCTTCCTGCTGGGTGAGATTGCACTCTACTCCTTCGTAGTCCTGCTCTTCTCGGGTGTTTACCTGACTCTGTTCTTCGACCCGTCGATGTCGAAGGTCATTTACGACGGTGCCTACGCGCCACTCAACGGTGTCGAGATGTCTCGCGCCTACGAGACCGCCCTGCAGATCTCCTTCGAGGTTCGCGGTGGTCTGTTCATTCGCCAGGTCCACCACTGGGGTGCTCTCCTGTTCGCCGTGTCCATCATGGCGCACATGTTCCGCATCTTCTTCACCGGCGCATTCCGCAAGCCGCGTGAGGCTAACTGGGTCATCGGTTCCATCCTGCTGCTGCTGTCCGTGGCAGAGGGCTTCATGGGTTACTCCCTGCCGGACGACCTGCTTTCCGGTGTTGGTCTGCGTATTATGTCCGCAATCATCATTGGCCTACCGATTATCGGCACCTGGCTGCACTGGATGATGTTCAACGGCGACTTCCCGGGTGACCTGATCATTCCGCGCCTGTACATTGCACACGTGCTGATTCTCCCGGCTCTGCTGCTGGGTCTGATTGCCGCTCACCTGGCTCTGGTCTGGTACCAGAAGCACACCCAATTCCCTGGCGCTGGTCGTACTGAGAACAACGTCGTCGGCGTTCGTATTCTCCCGATCTTCGCAGTCAAGTCCGTTTCCTTCGGTCTGATTACCTTCGGCTTCCTGGCGCTGTTCGCTGGTATCTTCCAGATCAACGCAATTTGGAACCTTGGCCCGTACAACCCGTCGCAGGTCTCCGCTGGTTCCCAGCCGGATATCTACATGCTGTGGACTGACGGTGCTGCCCGTGTCATGCCACCGTGGGAGCTCTACCTGGGCTCCTACACCATCCCGGCAGTCTTCTGGGTCGCCCTGCTCTGTGGTATTTTGGTTGTCCTGCTCTTCGCTTACCCGTTCATCGAAGCGAAGATTACCGGCGACAACGCTCACCACAACCTGCTGCAGCGTCCGCGCGACGTGCCGGTTCGCTCCGGCCTGGGTGCCATGGCTCTGGTGTTCTACACCCTGCTGACCCTGTCCGGTGGTAACGACCTGATTGCCTACCACTTCCAGATCTCGCTGAACGTTATGACCTGGGTTGGCCGTATCGGTCTGATTATCCTGCCTCCGATTGCTTACTTCGTCACTTACCGAATCTGCATCGGCCTGCAGCGCTCTGACCGCGCTGTCCTGGAGCACGGTATTGAGACCGGCGTTATCAACCAGCTGCCTGATGGTTCCTTCATCGAGGTCCACCAGCCACTGGGTCCGGTCGACGAGCACGGCCACGCCGTTCCTCTCGAGTACCAGGGTGCTTACGTCCCGAAGACCATGAACGAACTGGGCGCCGCTGGTAGCCCGGGTCGCGGTAGCTTCTTCACCCCGGACTCCCCGGAGATCGCTGAAGAGGCAGCTCGTATCGAGCACGAGAACCACGAGCAGCAGGCTCAGATGTTCCGTGACCTCGAAGCTCAAAACGCTGAAGAGCGTCGCCAGCTCGAGCAGTAGAACGCAGCGGTAGTTTTTCTACTGCGCTCAAATAAGACCACCCCGGTCGACATTCAATTCGGATGTTGTCCGGGGTGGTTTTTTGTTACCCAAAATTCCTTTGGCTTCGCTACAGCCCAAAAATGTCGGATACCAAATGTGCTGTCTACCAGTACTAAAATGGACTTATGTCTACGAGCCCCTCCCCCACCACCGATCTTTCCAACAACGCCACGCAGCTGGTCGCCAACGGAGTCAACTTCGACTACGAAGCCACGCCCGTTCTGCGCGATGTCTCGCTTACGCTTTCCGACGGCGACGTTCTCGGTCTGGTCGGAGACAACGGGGCCGGCAAATCCACTCTTCTTTGGCTACTGTCCGGTCGTCGTCGGCCCACGAGCGGTACCGTGACTCACATTGGCACGCGTGTGCTCGGGTCCCAAGAGCTGGAAGCGCCTTTCGACTCCACGGTGCAAATGCTTATCGATGAAGCTCTCGGCCCCTCGAAACGTCGTCTAGCGGAGTTGGAAGAGGCAGCTGAGGCGATGGCCGTAGCTGAGTCCCCAGAGGAATCTGAAGCGGCGGAGAAGGCGTATTCGAAGGTCTTCTCGGACGTCATGGCTCACGACGATTGGAACGCCGAACATAACGCGGAGATTGTACTCGATCACCTCGGCCTGACCGGCACTGCTCCGGACGGTGCTCCCCTGACAGAGCAACTGACCACCGAGATTTCTGGCGGGCAGCGGGCGCGGCTGGGGCTCGCGATTACGCTCATCCGAAAGCCAGAGATTTTGCTTCTCGACGAACCCACCAACCATCTCGATGAACGCGGTCGCCAGCTTGTGATTGACACCATTCAGAACCACCCTGGAGTGGTTGTGGTGGCAACACATGACCGTGACTTCCTGGACGCCGTTTGTACTGTGATTGGGGACTTGGTGCCGGGGCGTCCGGGCATTGGGCTGTTCCGCGGTAACTACTCCGACTATGCGAAGCACCGTCACCACCAGCGTGAGTTGTGGGAGCACCAGTGGCGCTCTGAGGAGCATGAGCGCAATCGGCTGGAGGACACCATCGAGAATGGTGCGCGTGAGGTCTCTCCGGGGCGTGCAATGACTGATAACAACAAGATGGCCTATGACCGCCGTGGGGGTCGTGTCGAGCGGCAAATCGCCCGTCGCGTGCGTTCTGCTAAACAGCGACTCGAGGAGCTCATTGAGGAAGGGGTAGAGCGGCCCCCGGCCCTGTTGGGCTTTGACGCGCCGCTGACCGCACCTCTGCCAACCAAGCGCGCTGCTTCGGGGAGCGATGAAGATTTCCACATCAAGATGCGCGGGGTAGTCGTTCCAGATCGTATTCGGGTTGGTTCGCTGACTATTCGGCCCGGTGACAAAGTTGTCATCACCGGCCCGAATGGGGCCGGTAAATCTACCTTGTTCAAAACCATCATGGGGCAAGTTGAGACGCAGGCTGGCGAGGTGCGCATCGGCGAGGACTGTCGAGTAGCCATGCTGGCGCAAGAACAAGACTGGGAGAATCCAAAGAAGTCCGCCCGTGAATTGTACGATCTTGCGCCCAATGCGCGTGTGCCTCTCGACGATTTTGGGCTGCTTAGCCCCGAGGACGCCAATCGGCCTGTAGGTGATCTGTCCATCGGACAGCAGCGTCGTGTGGCATTGGCGCTCGTTGTCGCCAATCCACCAGAGATTTTGCTTCTCGACGAACCTACTAACCATCTGAGTGTGGATCTAATCGAGCAGGTCCAGGACGCTATAGCGTCTGCTGAAGGCACAATTATTGTGATTACCCACGATCACCGCATGATCAACTCGCTCGAGGCGCGTCATTTGCAGGTGACCGACGGCGAAGTCGTCGAGTTACCTAAGGGGCAAAAACCTGTCGAATTCGCTTAATGCCGAATCGCAAAACAAAAAAGTCTCTCCCACTAACGTCCTTGTTAGTGGGAGAGACTTTTCGGTTATCTACGACTGTGGTTCAGTCGGCTTGCACTCGGACTAGTGCTTCTCCGGCGGAGTGATGTACTGAGTGTTGAGCTTGGTGGTGGCGACGATCAGGATTACCGCGCCAAGAACAATCAGCCAGTAGGCCATGAATGCGATGCCGTAGCCCATGAGCAGGATGCCCATGGTCATCACGAACGGCCAAATCGAGCTAGCGGAGAAGAAACCGAGGGTTCCAGCACCGTCGGCAACCTCTGCCTCTTCGAAGTCGGCCGGGGTGATGTCGGAGCGGCGCTCAGTGAAGTGGAAGTATCCACCGAGCATCAGAGTCATCAGAGCTGCGAGGACCAGGCCGGTTGCGCCGGCCCACTCAAGGCGACCCTGGCTTTCGTTGATGACGTTACCGGTGTCCTGGAGGTACTGAGTGCCGAAGATGTAGACGACAGCCATGAACCCCAGGAACACGGTAAGTCCGTAGAAGAGCTTTGCTGCAGACTTCATTTGAGAACTTCCTTTAGGTAAGAATCTTGCTGGGTTTACTTGGCGGTAGCGTTCAGGTCAATCGTGTTAGCACCACGGTCACCCATGTCGCGGGTGTCGACACGACCGGAGTTGAACGGCGAGGTGGAGACTGCGAATGCCGGCTCACCGATGTGCTTCAGAGCATCAGCGTTAGTAGCTTCCGGGTTCTCCTGGCGGAACTTGATGTACTCGGTGAATGCCTCGCGGGAGACAGCACGAATCTCGAAGTTCATCATTGCGTGGTAGGTACCGCACATCTCGGCACAACGACCGACGAAAGCGTTCTTGACCTTGTCGCTCGGGTTGTCCTCCGGGCGGTTAGCCATCTTCTCCGAGTCGATCTTCTCAATCTGGAAGACACGGTTGGACTTGTTGGCCTCCGGGTGCGGGAACACGTCGCGCTTGAAGAGGAACTCAGGGACCCAGAAGGAGTGAATCACGTCAGCGGACGCGAGGTCGAACTGAATTGCAGTGTCTTCCGGAACAACGAGGACCGGAACCTCTTCGGTGGTACCGAGGGTCTCAATCTCGTCGTAGTGCAGGTAGTCGAGGCTCTCCTTGGAGCGACCGTGAACCGGGTACTCCTTCTGCTTTGCGCGGTCTTCGTCGGACGGAACCTCGTGGCCGCCCTCGGTGAAGAACTGCTCATCAGCCGGCTTCTCAATACGACCGTTGTACTCCTGGCCGCCCATCAGGTCAGCGGAGATGTTGGCGTAACCGAACTTCCAGTTCCACTGGAAACCGGTGACGTCGACAGTGACCTCTGGATCCTTATCCAGAGCAGTGACCTTGTCCTGAGTCTGAACAGTGAAGAAGAACAGAGCCATCACGATCAGAATCGGAAGAATGGTCAGGGACAGCTCAACCGGGACGTTGTATGCAGTCTGGCGCGGGAACTCGCCCTTGCCCTTCTTCTCAGCCTTCTTAGCCGTGAAGTTTGCCATCGAGTAAAGGGTGACACCCCAAACGATGATGCCGATAATCCAAGCTGCAACCCAGGTCCAAACCCAGAAGTTACCCATGGACTGCGCTTCCGGGGTAACACCTTCCGGCCAACCAAAGCGGAGCAGCTTGAAGAAGCCGTTCTCCGGAGGATTAACGTCACAGCCGGCAAGCAGGGCTGCGCTACCGGCGGCAACGCCGAGGACGCCAAGCTTACGGGCGACTCCGAACTTTCTACGCTGATTCACGTGTGTCTGCCTTCCTGATCCACACAATTTTCGATAACCGATTAAGGTTTCGTCCTACCCAAGCAGAGTAGTCGATTCTTAAGCTTTCTCCACAATAAATATGGCTGTGGGGTGCCTTTGAGTATATCTGCCCTAATAAAATACTGAGAAAGACCCGCCTATCGGGGGTGGCATTCTCACCAGTTACACCCAGTTGACGCTCTCAACTCTATGAATTTTTTAGTGTTTGCGCCACGCACCGACACACGTACCGCTCCACGCAATCCGCTCCGAGACCTAGACACGGCAGACTCAGACATTCTCTCTTTGACTCAAAAGGCATTAAAGTAGGTGCAGCATTTCTATGTGGCGCCAATATAGGGTTTAGCCCAGCCAAATCTTGGTTCAACCCAACTACTCAGCCACGCGGCGGTCCTTCACGGCCACCGGCTCAGACGACAACCAGTCGCGCTGAGTCTTTGGCTACGGAGCCGCCGAAATCCACTAAGTGACACTAAGTGAAAGGTGCGCGCACGAAGCATGTGTGGTCTTCTCGGAATCCTGACTGCAAACTCTGACGCAGCGGAGCTCGTTCCCGTTGTCGAAAGGGCTCTGCCCTGCATGCGGCACCGCGGTCCTGACGATGCGGGCACTTGGCACGATGAGGACGCCGTTTTTGGCTTCAACCGCCTGTCCATTATTGATATCGCCCACAGCCACCAGCCGCTGCAGTGGGGACCGGAGGATCAGCCGAATCGTTACTCCATGACCTTCAATGGCGAAATCTACAATTTCGTCGAACTCCGCGAGGAGCTGGAGAAGGTAGGCTACACCTTTAATACCTCCGGCGATGGTGAACCTATTGTCGTTGGGTTCCACCACTGGGGAGCGGACGTCGTAAAGCACCTGCGCGGCATGTTCGGCATTGCTATCTGGGACAGCGTCGAGCGCAAGCTTTTCCTGGCGCGCGATCCGTTCGGCATTAAGCCGCTCTACTACGCCACCACCGAGCGCGGCACGATTTTCGGTTCTGAGAAGAAGTCCCTGCTCGAAGCTGCGCCGGAGATGGGCATCGATGCGAAGAAGCTGAATAAGCGCGCGCTGGAGCACTACGTCGACCTGCAGTATGTGCCGGAGCCGGAGTCTCTGCACACCGACATTGTTCGCCTGGAATCGGGCTGCACCGCCATCGTTACACCCGGTGGCGAGGTTAAGCAGACGCGCTACTTCAAGCCGAACTTCCCGATTCAGCCGGTGGCTAAGGGCGCTGAGCAGGACGTATTTGACCGCATTGCCCGTGCGCTGGAGGACAGCGTCGA
The DNA here is from genome assembly GCF_001054325.1 of Corynebacterium vitaeruminis. Classification (GTDB taxonomy): domain Bacteria; phylum Actinomycetota; class Actinomycetes; order Mycobacteriales; family Mycobacteriaceae; genus Corynebacterium; species Corynebacterium vitaeruminis_A. Next base: position 88,721 of record NZ_JVVM01000010.1, read on the forward strand.
GAAGCATATGCGTGCCGACGTCACGGTGGGTTCGTTCCTGTCGGGCGGCATTGACTCCACTGCTATTGCAACTTTGGCCAAGCGCCACAACCCGGACCTGCTGACGTTTACCACTGGCTTCGAGCGCGAGGGCTTCTCCGAGGTCGATGTGGCTGCGGAGTCTGCCGCTGCCATCGGTGTCGAGCACATCGTGAAGGTCGTCTCGCCGGAGGAGTTCGCCGGTGCGATTCCGAAGATCATGTGGTACCTCGATGACCCGGTAGCTGACCCTGCGCTGGTACCGCTGTACTTCGTGGCGGCAGAGGCCCGCAAGCACGTTAAGGTCGTGCTGTCTGGCGAGGGCGCAGACGAGCTCTTTGGCGGTTACACCATTTACAAGGAGCCGCTGTCGCTGAAGGCGTTCGAGAAGGTCCCCTCTCCCCTGCTGCGCGGTCTGGCTAAGGTCGGTGAGGCTCTGCCGGAGGGCATGCGCGGCAAGTCCCTGCTGCAGCGAGGCACCACTCCGCTGGAGCAGCGCTACTACGGCAATGCCCGTTCCTTTAACTTCGAGCAGCTGCAGGAAGTCCTACCGTGGGCAAAGAAGGAATGGGACCACAGCGATGTCACAGCGCCGATTTACGCGCAGTCTGAAGGCTGGGACCCGGTGACCCGTATGCAGCACCTGGATCTGTTCACCTGGCTGCGTGGCGACATCCTGGTCAAGGCCGACAAAATCACCATGGCTAACTCCCTGGAGCTGCGCGTGCCATTCCTCGACCGTGTGGTCTTCGATGTCGCGCAGACCCTGCCTGTGGACATGCGTGTCTCCCACGGCACTACCAAGTACGCACTGCGTCGCGCAATGGAGCAGATCGTTCCGGCACACGTGCTCAACCGTCGCAAGCTGGGCTTCCCAGTGCCGATTCGCCACTGGCTGGCAGGCGACGAGCTCCACGGCTGGGCCGAGGACATCATCCGCGAGTCCCAGACTGATGAGTTCATTAATAAGGACGCCGTGCTCAAGATGCTCGCCGAGCACCACCCGACCGAGCGCGACCACTCCCGCCGCCTCTGGACCATCCTGGCGTTCATGGTCTGGCACGGCATCTTCATCGAAGACCGCATCACGCCGGACATCGAGCAGCGCGACTACCCCGTCGAGCTCTAGTTCGCTCTTAGGACGGTCTGGTTCGCTTTACGACGGTCCCCGCGCGCCAACCTCATCCTGCCCCCGGTAGCTCCCGGCTGCTCTTGGCACCTATAGCCCGGCAGCTATGGCCACTCTTGGCACCTATGGCTCACAGCTGACGTTTGGCTCCAAGGTCAACCTATGGTCGCCTATATGCGACCAAACGTTAGTCTCGAGCCATAGGTCATGCTTGAGTCAAAAGTCCCCCTGGCCCTAGCCCGCTGGCCCCCACCAGCCCTGGCCAGCCGCCACCGTATCCGGTTAATAGACAAAGTGTGTCTGACGCTCAAGATAGTGACTGGCCAGACCCCATAGATTGGGCTTATAGAGCTTATACAAGGTCTCGCTCCTTATATAAGCCCATATATAAGCCCATTTTTCATTCAATCCACCATACTGGCACGCGCACGTGGTAACGGGGTCTTGGTTTGCTTTCCAGACGACACGAAACAGACCCCGAAGCCCCATATGCGCAGGCCAGATGAAGAAAAACGGCACCATCCCCAAAAATTACGGGCTGCACACGTGAATACACATGTGAATACGGGCTGCAAGTATGAAACTGCCCAACTTTATAGCACTTTCAGACCATAATTCGGACCATTTTTGCTATAAGCGAGGTCACTAACTTGCATTGGCCTGCCACCGCCTGCCATAACCGCAGTCACTAACCCGCATCGACCCACCGCCGCCAAACATAAACGCAGTCGCCAACTCGCATTGCGAGCTAAGTACCAAAAGATGCCCACCCGGCGACACGCCGGATGAACACACTTTTGTCCTTTAACCCACCGTATCTGCGGGAACTAAAAAGGCTCGGACTCCACTCCGTTAACACGGGTGGGTCCGAGCCTTTTACTATCCGTCGCTTTTACAGCGCCTGCTAGCAGCTCTGCTCAGCTAATGACTTAGTTGAAGGAGTCACCGCAAGCGCAGGAGCCGGTGGCATTCGGGTTGTCGATGGTGAAACCCTGCTGCTCAATGGTGTCAGCAAAGTCGATGGTGGCACCAGACAGGTACGGAACCGACTGACGGTCAACGACCAGCTTGACGCCGCCGAAAACCTCGGAGACATCGCCGTCGAGGCTGCGGTCATCGAAGTAGAGCTGGTAGCGCAGGCCGGCGCAGCCGCCCGGAGCCACGGAAATACGCAGTGCCAGGTCGGTGGCACCTTCTTGATCCAGAAGTGCCTTTGCCTTGGCAGCCGCAGCTTCGGTCAGGGTAACGCCAGTGCTCTGAGCAGTAGTCATAGCGCGTGTCCTCCTTGTTGAAGTGTTTAAGTGTGCGAGTCGACCCCAAGGTCGGCTACGTCATTATTTATCACAACCTTACCGACCAATCTTTAATTCCCAATTCGTGGTTCTCTTTTTCCGAAGTCTCTTTTTGCCACGACACCGCAACCGCACCACGGCCGCCCCGTCACTACACCGCAGCCGCCCCGTCACTACACCGCAGCCGCACCACGGCCGCCCTCAAAGCCCCATCCGATCTCAACCTGCAGCCTAATTAGGGAAGCACCTTGGAGACCTTATAATCTGGGGTCGTGGATCTACCGTGGAAAAAGAATGACAAGAAGTCCAAGGCAACTGACGCAACTAAGGCTGCCGCAGCCAACGCTGACGACGCAGCCACCAGCGGAGCCAAGGACACCGCTGCAGAGTCTCAGCAGTCCGGGAAGAAGCACAGCGGTGCTTTTACTCCCAAGAAGGGGCGCCCCACCCCGAAACGCAACGAGGTTGAGCGCGAACGCGGCATCCGCCGTGGCCCGGTCGAAGCACCGCTAACATCTAAGGAAGCTCGCCAGCGCCGCAAGGAGCTCAAGGCATCCATGTCCAAGGAGGAGCGCAAGGCCGTCAAGGCTCGCGAGCGCGCCGAGCGCCGTGAGCAGCGCCGCATCGCCGACGAGCGTATGGCCGCAGGCGATCCGCGGTACATGCTGCCACGAGACCAGGGCGCTGAGCGCAAGTTTGTCCGCGACTGGGTCGATTCCCGTCGCTTCCTCGCTAACGTGTTCCTCCCGTTCGCGCTGATTCTGCTGCTGATTATGATGATTGGCACTTCCCTGCCGAAACTGGCCAACATCGCATCTCTCATCGCGATGGTTCTCATCATTGCCCTGATCATCGAGGGCATCTACATCGGCCGCCGTGCCAACAAACTGACGCGTGAGCGCTTCCCAAAGACCACGGAGGGCTCCTGGGGGCTGGGCTTCTACGCTTACTCCCGCGCTTCTCAGCCGCGTCGTCTGCGTACTCCGCGTCCGCAGGTCAACATCGGCGACGAGATTAAGTAGCTCCATCCCCCATGCGCACTCTGGTTCTCGGTGGCGCCCGCTCGGGCAAGTCCTCATGGGCTGAGCACGAGCTGTTGGCCACCGCCGCAGCCTCAACCGGCGATGACACAGATGCCGCTGGCTCAACCGCGCTCCACTACATCGCAACGGCACGGCCCTGGCCAGGTGATAGTGACTTTCACTCCAGGGTCGAGGAGCACCGCATTCGTCGTCAAGCACAAGCACAACAGCACGGAGTGTCGTGGTACACGATTGATGACGTCGATGCGGCGGAAGCTCTCGCGTCGCCGGAGCGGCGCATGCTGCTCGACGATGTCGGCACCTGGCTGACGCACATCATCGACGTGCAGGGGCTATGGGAGGCGCCCAGGGGCAGCGTCGCGCAGTGGACGCACTCGCTTATCGACGCCGTGCGCAACTTCCCCGAAGATTCCGACCTATTCATTGTGTCGCCCGAAGTGGGCTTCGGTGTCATTCCCGAGCACCGCTCAGGGCGGCTTTTCCGTGATGAAATTGGTCTTCTCAACCAGCAGCTCGCAGCTGTCTGCGATCGTGTTGTCCTAGTTGTGGCTGGTTGCCCCATGGAAGTCAAGGCGGCGAGCTAGGTTCACTCCGCGCCTCTCCCTGTGACGGTCTTCTTAACAAGGCGAATAACTGCCCACCAATGGTCGGTACACAAATCATTTTCGGGTAGCGTTTGAGAGTATGAACGCGGATTATTTTGGACCGGTAGCACGCCCTGACGAAGAGACTGAACAGGCCGCCCGCGCGCGCCATGAGCAGTTGACTAAACCCGCAGGATCACTTGGCCGGTTGGAAGAGCTTGGTATTTGGATCTCTGCTTGTCAGGGCGAATGCCCTCCGCGTGACCTGAACGATTGCCGCGTTTACGTCTTCGCTGGTGACCACGGCGTTGCCCAAGGTGGCGTGTCCGCGTATCCACCCGAGGTGTCTATCCAGATGCTTGCCAATATCGAGGCAAAGGGGGCCGGCGTGAACGCTATCGCTGACATCGCAGGGGCCTCTGTCACCGGTGTTGACATTTCCCTCGATCACGATGCCGAAGGGCCGTACCGTATCCGTCGCAGCTGTGGCTCTATCGACCGCGAGGATGCGATGAGCGAGGATGAGGTCGATAGGGCAATCCGCACGGGCATCGCTATTGCCGACGCCGCTGTTGATGAAGGCGCTGACCTGCTCATTGCCGGCGACCTGGGCATCGGAAACACCACTCCGGCCGCTGCACTGATTGGTGCCGTGACCAATTCCGAACCGGTGGTCGTCGTCGGCCGAGGCACTGGTATTGATGACGAGGGGTGGAAACTCAAGGTCGCTGCCGTGCGCGATGCCATGTTCCGCGTCCGCCGGCTGCGCAATGACCCGGTTGAGGTGCTCCGTCGCATTTCCTCGCCGGATATGACCGTGATGGCGGCATTCTTGGCGCAAGCAGCTGTGCGTCGCACTCCTGTAATTTTGGACGGAGTGGTTGTCACTTCCGCTGCTCTGCTGGCTGACCAGCTCGCTCCGGGCGCCCGCGATTGGTGGGTCGCTGGCCACAGGTCAGCAGAGCCCGCGCACGCACTTGCCCTTCGACACCTGGATAAGGAACCACTTCTCGAATACGGGATGCGTCTCGGCGAAGGCTCCGGTGCCGTCGCTGCCCTACCGCTGGTTAAGTCCGGCGTATCAGTCCTGCGCAACATGGCCACCTTCGCCGACGCAGGCGTGAGCACCAAGGACTAATCGACTTGTCCGACAAAGCCGGCCCGTCTCACCAAGACAACCTCAACGGCGATCTCTCCGCTCACGGCAATGCCCTCGCCGAGGCCATCACCACTGCCCTGTCCTGGCTCACCATCCTGCCTTTCAAAGGCGCGAGCGTGTTCGACCGCATTACCGGCCGCCGCGCCATTGCCGCACTGCCAGTAGCCGGGCTCGTCCCCGCCGCTGGCGCCGTTCTCATCACCGCGGGGTTGTTTGCAACAACGTCGTTACGCACGCCCCCGCTTTACGACGTCACCCCGATCCTCGGCGGCACCCTGATCATGGTGGCGGCGCAGATGTTGACCCGAGCGATGCACTTGGATGGGCTGGCGGATGTGGCGGATGCCCTGGGCTCATATAAGCCGCCGGAGGGGGCGCAGGAGGTGCTGCGAGATCCCAGCACAGGCCCGATGGGCGTGGGCTCCATTGTGCTAACGATGTTGACCACCACCACTGCTTTTGCGGCAATCGTGGCGAGTGTGCTGGCGCAGTGGTCTGGCGGCCAGGTGTGGCCTGGGGTGGTTGCACTGTGCTTGCCTTTTGTAGCCTCTCGCGCGGCGGCAACGACTGCCTGCTGGCGTGACTTTCCGCCTTTTTCGAGCAGCGGCTTCGGCTCTTTGACTGCTGGTACTCAGTCCACAGTGACAGTCGCTTGCTGGTGGACACTGTTACTAGCTGTGTCGGGCTGGATGGTTGGGCTCGTGGGCGTGGTCGCTTGTGCACTGAGCTTGGGCGTTACGCTGCTGCTGACACGGCACTGCGTCAAGAGGTTCTGCGGAGTCAACGGTGACGTGTTTGGTGCGGTCATTGAGGTAACGTGCGCTGTCTGTGCCGTGGTACTTGCCATAGCGTTCTAGCAGGGAAAATGCGCCCGTTGCCCCCGTTGGGGTTTTCTTTAAAAAGAACTATTGACGGTCGCTTTGACGCGGACGTATTCTGAGGGCACACCGCCGGGAAGGCGGAGTACAGGAGGCTCGTTTCGGGGCTCGCCCAAATTATTTTGCGCCGACCGTTTGCCGGGGCGCCAAGAACGAGCACACCTTCTAGCCTCCCAGCTAATTAAAAAAGCGCGTCCCGTCGCAGCAATGCACGGGGCGCGCTTTTCTATGTTGGGCTAGTACTCCCGGGCTTGGGTTAAGTGGGGGTTAGTGACTGCGGTTATGTTAGCGACGGCGGGCCAATGCAAGTTAGTGACCGCGTTTATAGCAAAAATAGCCCGAAAAATGGTCTGAAGTGCTATAAACTCCTACAGTTTCACATGTGCAGCCCCGTAATTTTTAAGGTTGTCAGCTTTGGGGTTAAGCAGAAAAAGTGTGTCCACCCGGCGATATGCCAAGCGGACACATTCTTGCGGGTTAACCCCCCTACTATTCGGGAGCTCCCCCCCTTACAGTCTTCCCAACCCTTACGGTCTTTTTAATCCTTGCGCTTCTTGTTCTGGTAGACAATCGCACCTGCGATACCGATGAACACAACCACAACAGCAACAACGGTGCCAATAACCAGCGGGTTCATGCCCCCGTCTTCCAAGTCCGACGCGGATGCGGATGCCTGAGAATCCGTATCCGAGGAATCAGATTCCTTCGACGCATCTTCCGAGGAATCCCCTGACGCCTCCGTTTCCGACTCCCCCTTGGCCAGAATCGGCTTGTCGGATGGAGTCGGGCCATTTTTGTCGGTCGGTCGCCAGTCAGGCCCCTTGGTTGGCTTGTCATCCAGGAGGAATGCGAGCTGGAACGGCTGATCGATGCCACTTATCTCTTCATCGGGGCGATAGTTAGCCATTCGGACAGTCGCGTAGTAGTAACCGGCGTTGGCTACGGGTCGTCCACCAACGTTGGTGTTTCGGTTGTTGTACTCAATCGGACGATCTGTTGCCAAATTCAGAGCCTCGGAATCCCTATAAAAGTGCATCGTTCCATCCGCAACGGAAACCTCGAATGGATTCAGCAGGGCAACTCCCATGGAATCGGCATTGTCGCGCTCCGAATTGCCAGTGCGAGCAGCAACCACAGGTCGCTGACCCCACTCGACAGGGATCTTGTAGTACTTCTGCTCACCGGGGACGATGGTGTCGGAGATAGTATCCCCAGATTTAACTTCCGGCGCTTGGGCTGCGTTATTGCCGCCATTTACGGGCTTGGCTTCACCAAAGGTGGCCTCTTTGTAGGCTTTGTCCCCGGTCGAGGAAGACCGCCCTTCATTTAGCTTGTCAGCATCCTGCTTCTTCAGCACTGGCTCAAACTGAACGCTAACCTCGACCTTCACGGGTTCATCACGATAGTCCGCTACTGATTCGCTATCATAGACCCACATGTTGTTTGCGACGAGCCACTTGGTTTGATCGCAACTGGATTCGATGCGGTCGCTATCCCAATCAAGAATGCTTGCATCAGCTGACGTTGGAGTCCACGAATCGGCACTAGCTTCGGCGCCAGTCAGCGCCCCCATGCGACCGTCGTCCTGGCATTTTCCGCCGGTTTCATTGATGATCTCGTCAACTTCAGTTCGGACATCCTGCTGGCCCTTACCCTCAGCATCGATATTCGCTAACACCTTTGAGGTAACAATCGCGTTGTGCCCCTTCGGCACTGCGATTCGGTAATAAAGCGGAGTGCGATCGTGCTGGGCAACCTCTGGCACCAGCGTCGTCTGGTACTTGCCCTCGCCGAGCCACTTCGCGCCTTCCTTAGTCTCGGAGAACTCGAACGGAGTACCCGTGGTTTCGTAGCCCTGCACTGACCGCTGAGTCAAGAACTTCATGTGGTCTGCGAGCTGGTTGGCATCATCGGCGGTCATGCTCTGTCCACCAGATACCTGCGCGACGCACTCAAGCTCAGCGCGAGCCTCTTCATCGACCTTGAATCCCACGGTGTGAATGGTCAGGCCAACGCCCTGTCCAGCCAACTCTTTGGCGACCTCGCACACTGGTGGAGGCGCACAAGTATCAATACCATCGGAGACCAAGATAATTGACCGCTCCCCGTCCGGTCCTAGCTCTTCGGCAGCCTTACGCAGTGCATTGCCAATCGGGGTGTAACCCTTGGCCTGCAACCCGGCAATCTTGCCCTTCAGGCCTTCCTTGTCCACCTTTTGAACCGGCGACAGCACCTCGATGTCTTGGCAACCACGCTCGCGGTTGGCTTCATCACTGGATTCACGCTGGCCATAAACCAGCATGCCAAGCAGCGCGTCCTCCGGGAGGGAGTCAATTAGCTCCGTGGATGCGCGCTTTGCCGCATCGAGGCGGGTACCTCCAGCATCGTCGGCAAGCATCGAGCCAGACAGATCCATGATTAGCTCTGCCTTTGCTTCGCCCGAGCCGCCTTCGCCCGAAGGAGCGGGCTGCTCCGCTCCGGACGGTGCAGGCGTATCCTGAGCTGCAGCCACGGGAGTCGGAATAGCAGTAAACCCGATTGTCCACACCGCCAGCAACAGCGTGACGACGACGGCTACCGTTAGGCGCTTTGAACTACTTGACGAGGAACTATCTCTAAATAAGTTTCGAATTACTACCATCACAGCGCCTCAAACTTTCTCCCACTTATAGAGAACCAATCGTGTTGGTAGTTTTTCACAGTGACTCTGGTCACGCTAGAGATGTTTTAACGGCTAAACAAATGCCCTATGAACAATGCATGAACCCGGAGCACAGCGGCGCAGTCGTTGGGTAACCCGCAAAGCATAAAAGAAGCCCCTGACCAGCACACGCTGAGCAGGAGCCCCGAAAGTACCAAACTTCAGTACCTATTATTTATTTATTTTTTGCCGACCTATGCCTATACCTAAGTCTGTACCGAACCAAGGTTCGGCCAAACCCAGGCCCGGCCGAGCCAAAGCTCGATGCCGAAACTAGGCCTCAACGAGCTTGTAAATCCAACCGTGGACATCCTCAATCTCACCGTGCTGAATACCAGTCAGACGCTCGCGCAGCTTCATAGTCCACTCGCCGGTCTCACCACCGTTGACCTTGAACTCTCCCTCAGCGGACTTCACAAAACCGACCGGGGTGATAACTGCAGCGGTACCGCAGGCAAAAGCCTCGCTCATGGCACCAGAAGTGGCGTCATTCTTCCACTCCTCGGTGGAGATGCGACGCTCCTCCACATTCATGCCGAGATCCTGAGCTGCCTGCAGCAGCGATGCCCGGGTAATGCCCGGCAGCAGCGAGCCAGACAGCTCTGGGGTCACGAGGCGAACACCAGCCTCAGCGGTTTCATCCGGGTAGATGAACGCCAGGTTCATGCCACCCATTTCCTCGATGTACTTGCGCTCGACAGCGTCCAGCCACACAACCTGGTCGCAGCCCTTTTCCTCTGCCTGCTGCTGAGCCGCCAGAGAGGCTGCGTAGTTGCCTGCGAACTTCGCAGCACCGGTACCACCCGGAGCGGCACGCACATACTCGTGGGAAATCCACACGGTCACCGGGTTAATGCCACCGGAGAAGTACGCACCGGCAGGAGAAGCGATGAGCAAGAAGGTGTAGGAGTTGGACGGGTGCACACCCAAGGTGCTCTCGGTGGAGAACATGATTGGGCGCAGGTACAGGGACTCTTCGCCACCGGCTGGCGGCACCCACGCTGCATCGGCCTCGACCAGCAGGCGGATAGCCTCAAGGAAGGTCTCCTCCGGCAGCTGCGGCATTGCAATGCGATCAGCGGAGTGCTGGAAGCGGCGAGCATTCTGCTCCGGGCGGAAGGTAACGATGGAACCATCCGGCATGCGGTACGCCTTCAGACCCTCGAAAATCGACTGCCCGTAGTGCAGCACTGAAGAGGACGGCTGCATTTCAATCGAACCGTAGGCCTGCAGCTTGGCATCATGCCAGCCCTTGTCTGCAGTCCAGTCAATTCGGACCATGTGGTCGGTGAAGTGCTTACCAAAACCAGGGTTGGCCAGAATTTCCTCGCGCTCGGCATCAGAGAGTGGATTCGGGTTACGTTCGATTGCAAATTCCAAAGCAGACATGTCTTTCATCCTAAACCGTCGAGGATCGAGTCGTATTAATACTCGCCCCCGAAAGACCGTGTTAGTCAGGCCAATGTCAGCGTCGCGGGCACTAGGCGCGGGTACATTCCAATTGTCGTGGCGCTGTCTCGCCAGTCCGTTGTCCAGGGGTGAAGGACACGAGCCGGCAAATAGGGATACGGTGGTGTACCACATAGTACGACTACAAGGAGATGCAACTACATGTCAGTCCCCGCTAACAATGATTCGGCGCAGTTCGGCGTCTCTCGCAACGCCGCAATTTTGTCCGATCGCCTTCCGGCCATCGGCACTCGCGTGGTCATCGCCGGCGGCGAGTCGCTGCCCGCGGACACAGACGCGGTTCTCGTCGCGCTTATCGACGGCGAGGAGGGCCTCGAACTGGTCGCGCCAGAGGCCATCGGTTCGGTTGCAGAGCAGCTTCTCGCTTCCTTTGAGGCAGTTTCCGCAAGCGCTAAGGCCGAGTCTGTGACCACAATCCCGGCTCCAGCTGGCCTGAATGTCGACAGTGTCACCGGTGTTGGCGTGGGCTCCGAAGATTTGGATGCCGAGGACATCCGCCGTGCCTGTGGTGCCGCTGCTCGCCGTATGAAAAAGGCCAAGGTTGTCTTTAACACTCTCGGCACCATCGACCCGCAGGCTGCTGCCGAGGGCTTCGCGCTGGGCGCTTACTCTTACTCCGGTCAGAAGAGCGACGAAGACACCGACGAGGTTACCCAGAAGGTTGTTGTTTTGGGCGCTGATGATGCCGTCGTAAAGCGCGCCGCAGCGATTGTGGATGCGGTTGCTACTGCGCGCGACTTCGTCAATACGGCTTCGTCGCACCTCTACCCCGAGACGTTTGCTGATGCAGCTGCGGCGTTGGGTCGTGACGCAGGACTCGAAGTCGAGGTGCTTGACGACGACGCCCTGCGCGCCGGCGGTTTCGGAGGCCTCAATGCCGTGGGTGATGGATCCTCGCGCGGGCCGCGCCTGGTGCGCCTGGTCTGGAAGGGCGATGAATCGGCAGAGAAGTCGCTGGGACTGGTCGGCAAGGGCATTACCTTTGATACCGGCGGCATCTCGCTGAAGCCGGGCGCCAGCATGGAGAACATGATCTCCGATATGGGGGGCGCTGCGGCTGTTATTGCCACGGTCGTACTGGCTGCTCGCCTAGGTGTATCCACTCCGGTGACCGCAACCGTTCCAATGGCCGAGAACATGCCCGGTGGAAAGGCTTACCGTCCGGGCGATGTCATTACGCAATACGGCGGTAAGACCATCGAGATTCTGAATACCGACGCTGAGGGCCGCCTTGTGCTCGCAGATGCCATTGTCCGTGCTTGTGAGGACAAGCCGACCCACCTCATCGACACCGCTACCTTAACCGGTGCGCAGCTGGTCGCTCTTGGCGAGCGCACCCCGGGCGTACTGGGTAACGACGAGTTCCGTGACCGCGTGGCGGAGCTGTCACAGGGCATTGGCGAAAACGGTTGGGCAATGCCGATTCCAACTGAGCTGGCGGAGGCACTGAAGTCGCCGGTGGCAGACCTGCGGAATGTCACCAATTCCCGCTTTGGCGGCATGAGCGTGGCCGCTGCATACCTACGCGAATTCGTTGGCGAGGATGTTGAATGGGTTCACATTGACGTCGCCGGCCCGGCCTTCAATACGACCGGGGAGTATGGTTATACCCCGAAGCGGGGCACTGGCGTTCCGGTTCGTACGATGTTCTCTGTGATTGAGGATTTGGCCACGAAGTAGCCGGTCATCCGACTACGCCCCGCCCGGCTGAAATCCTGACTGGAATGAGCTATTCCACGTACCAGCCGAGGGCGGGCACAGCCCACGGGCAAGCAGAGTTTTCACCCTGTAAGCTTATTTGTAATAACCGTCTTAAAACGAGATTTCTTTACTTTTCGAGGAGTGCACAAACATGGCGACCTCTATTGAGATGCCGGAGCTCGGTGAATCAGTCACCGAAGGCACCATTACCACCTGGCTGAAGAAGGTCGGCGACACCGTCGAGGT
>NZ_JVVM01000011.1 GCF_001054325.1 Corynebacterium vitaeruminis
CTTATAGCAAAAATGGCCCGAAAAATAGCCTGAAAGTGCTATAAAGTTGGACAGTTTCACATGTGCAGCCCGTATTCACATTTGACGGCCGAATCGGCGCCAACTTGCACTCCGCGTTTAAACCCCGCGTTTGCACCCCGCGTTTGACTCAAACACGGGATAAATACACAAAAACGCACGAGCCCAGGTAACTACCCGAAGCTCGTGCGCTCCTTACAGAAAACTACTTTGCAGCAGCCTCAATCATCTCGCGAATGCGGTCGATTTCCTTGCTGCGATTACGGTTGCGACGAATGCCCATTGCGATGCCGCCAACAACGAGTGCGGCAACGACGCCCAGTGCTGCCTGCACCTTCGGCTCATTCAGAGCATCGAGAACGCGGGTCTTTGCGTCATCCGCAACGTTCTTCGGATTCGTTCGCACGGTTAGCTCATCCAGAGTACGGGCGAGCTGGTTACGGTTACGCTCAATATCGCGCTGGATATCATCAATGCTGCGAGCCACGTAAACTCCCTAAAAGTTGAATATCTAAAGTGATTGTTCGCTTAAAAGACTAACACTTCCACTTCAGCAACGTGGGCGAGCACTGGGAAAAACTCCACGCAATGCTTCAGAGTCGACACGCGCCGCTACAGAGTCGATACGATTAAGCCATGACTACTTCTTCCTCCAGCGAAAAAGAATACGGCCAGAACAACATCCGACTGGAAGCTGGCGACCCTGCCCCAGCGTTTACTCTTCTCAACGACGCCGAGGAGCAGGTCTCACTGTCGGACTACGCGGGCAAACCAGTCCTGATTTACTTTTACCCGCGCGCCAACACCCCAGGCTGCACCACCGAGGCATGCGACTTCCGCGATGAATCCGCTGCCCTGAATGAGGCCTGTATTCCCGTTGTAGGCATTTCTCCGGACAAGCCAGCCAAGCTCGCCAAGTTCCGTGAGGATCACGACTTGAATTTCACCCTTCTGTCCGATCCGGATAAGGAGACCATGACCGCATTCGGCGCATTCGGCGAGAAGAAGAACTACGGCAAGATTGTTCAGGGCGTCATCCGCTCGACTTTCCTGGTCAACGCCGAAGGAGCAATTGAAAAGGCCTGGTACAACGTTCGGGCCAAGGGCCACGTCCAGCGCGTATTGCGTGATTTGGGCGTAGAATCACAGGCTTCCGAAAGCTAGCGGCCGCAAGACCTGCTCCAGCCCCGGCCCCAAACTCTCATCTCGCATCATCCCGATTAGACAGTTTCGTAGTAGTGACTCAATCCCAGGACTCACCAGAGATTCTGCGCCCCCCGCCGTACGCCGGCTCAACAGCGCAGTCGAGAGCGGTACGCACGCATGCTCAGCTCGGCACGCGCGGTTCTCGTCCAACATGGGTTTGAGTCTTTCACTTTCGACGAAGTCGCTCGCCTTGCAGATATCCCCATCGGCACGCTCTACCAATTTTTCGCCAACAAGTATGTGATGATTTGCGAGCTCGACCGTCAGGACACCGAGGCCGTCATCGAGGAAGTCTCACGCTTCGGCGAAACAGTCCCCACCCTGAAATGGCCGCAGTTTCTCTCTGAGTTTATCAATCACCTGGCAAAACTGTGGCGCGAGGACGTTTCTAGAAGAGCCGTATGGCTGGCCGTTCAATCAACGCCCGCCACACGCGCGACTGCAGAAGATACGAAGTCACGCCTGGTCAACGAGATTTCAAAGGTGCTGCGCCCGCTGGTACCGTCGTCAAGCGATGCGGAACTGAACTTCATCGCCGACCTCATGATTAACGCCACGTACGCCCTGCTGAATTATGCGGTGGACCACCCGGGAAGCGATACTGAGCGGGAAGCTCATTACGAGCTGACGGTGCAGGAAATCAAACGCATGACAATCTCTTATCTGATGAGCGTCGCAGAGGCAGCCGACTAACAAAGTGCCGCTACCCCACCTCCACATGGGCATTTATTGCCCTTACCAACACGAAGAGGGTAGGCTTGCCTTAGTTTAAACTTTACTCTGGTCAGCGCGGTGGCGTCCCTGTTTCTGCTGTGCCTGCGCCAGGGATCCCAAACAGAATCAGAGGTTCACATGTCCACGACGCAGGGCGCTTTCCGACGGAGCCTGCTTCCCCGCTCTATTGTTCTAGCTTCGGCAATCGTAGTGAGTACGGGATTCCTCCCCGCGACCCCCGCATCGGCACAGTCGCTACCACCCATTGGACAGTTGGGCGGTTCCCTCCCCGGCATCGGTGGCCTTCTCGGCGGCAGCTCGAATCAGTCTGAGCGTCAGCTCACCGTGACCCCCGCCACTGATCTTTCCGACGACACCACCGTGACCGTCTCGGGAGTCGGCTACCCCGCCAATGCCAGCATTTACCTGGCTCAGACAATCGAGAAGCCAAAGTCGGGCTACCCCTCGACCTATGGCGAAGCGGCCAAGGTCACGGTCGCCGCTGACGGAAGTTTTACCCAGGAACTGAAGGTTTCGACCAGCTTTGACGATGTCGACTGCACCTCTACACAGTGCTACGTAGCCTCCTTTACCGCGTTCCCTAATCTTTCTGACCGCAGCAATGACCAGTGGGTCCCCATCACTTTCAAGTCGGGTGCCACTTCGCAGGCTGCTCAATCGCAGGGAGCCACGGGTGCAGCGCCGAGCGGTAGCCAGAGCACTGGCCAGGCATCCGGCCCGGGCTCGCAGTCCCAGTCGGGCTCTCAGGCCCCGTCTCAGTCACGAGGTAGCGCATCGGTGAGCCTGTCCAAGACCTCGGACTTGAACCCGAGCGGCGACACCATTCGAGTCGAAGGCAAGGGATTCAAGACCTCGGGGCCGGGCATCTATGTTGGGATCGCGCAAAACGATCAGATGGATGTGACCAACGCCGACTCCTTCGGCCCGGATACCCAGTTTGTATCGACCTCTCGCGGCAACTTGAAGTCCGATGGCAGCTTCAGCGTCGATCTGCCGGTCAGCGCCAAGTTTGGCTCGGCAGACTGCATGCAGAACGCTTGCTCGGTCTACACCATTGCTGCTCACGGTTCCTCTGACCGCAGCCAAGACACAGCGACCGCTGTGTCGTTTGCTGGCGGAGCTGCTAAGCAGGACGCTACCCTGCCGTCCGGCGGCGGCTCCGCAGAGTCAGCTGGCAGCGGAAGTTTCAGCGCTGGCAACAGCACGGGATCTAGCGGATCGAGCAACACCATTGCTTCCAACGGTTCCAGCGGCTCCAACGGTTCCAACAGCAGCAGCCCATCGACCGGCACCCCGGCGGTAAGTCTGTCCACCACGGAACTAAACCCGTCGGGTACCACCGCAATTACCGTCTCCGGCACCGGATTCAAGACCAGCGGCAACGGCATCTACGTCGCGGTGGCCGAGAAGAGCAAGTTCTCCACCACCAACGCTGACGCCTTCTCCGCCGCTGAGTTTGTCCGCACCTCCCAGATGACCTCCGACGGCAGCTTCTCTACAACGATCAATGTCGAAGCCGTCACCTCAGCCGCCAACTGCGTCGAAAACGCCTGTGCTCTCTACACCTTTGCTGCTCACGGCTCCTCTGACCGTAGCCAGGACACGGCCACTGACCTCACCGTCGGCGGATCCGCCAAGGAACGCGAAGAAGCTGTGAAGAACGGCGCTTCCAAGACCGGAGAGTCCAAGGCAAACGGCGCTTCCAAGGCATCCGGCAAGGCTTCCGCGAAGTCCAACGCTTCCAGCAATGGGCTCGACGAGGCTGACGTGCAAACTCAGCAGGCCGCTGCCAACTCGCCGCTCCAAACCGCCGCAATCGCCGGAACCGGCGCAATCCTTGGTGCTCTAATCTTCGGTGCCGGCATCCTGGTTGGTCGCCGTAATAAGTCCGTCGATTAGCATCTGCTTCACGACGGCTCCAGCGATCCCCCTCTCTGGGGCGTTAGGTGACCTACGCTGCGAACAGCGCGGTGCGACTGCTGCTAGTCGCTCAGTGCCGATTAGTCACCCAACGCATCCAGAATCGCGGACTCCGCTTCTTCTAAGCGCCGCACCGACTCCTCGAGATCCTGCTGCGACTTGCCGTCCCGCTCTACGCTGCCATCGAAGATGGCGCAGGGATCATCGTTGACCACGGTGTCGTCGGGAACTATGCCACGACGCGCCATGTATTCATCCAGATGCATCGAGATGCTCATGTTGCCTCCCTGCTTTCAATATACGATTAGCGCTATTGTATCGACAGGTCGTTGGCTCCCACGCAGGGCTCCGCATCGCTGAGAAATGAAAAATCCCCCTGACCAGTACGGTCAGAGGGAAAGTGGTGCGCCTGGGGAGACTTGAACTCCCACGCCCGAAGGCACTGGAACCTAAATCCAGCGCGTCTGCCAATTCCGCCACAGGCGCCTGAGTTGAGTCCATGATAGTTCCGTGCAATTCCCGTAAGCATGGCGGGCTACATATTAGCCACCTACAGACGCAACGAACTTTCACAGCTCATTTGGACTGTACACACTTTAACGGGTTTGCCGCAGAATTCCTAATGTCTCAGCTAGTGTCTCATCCATCAAGCGGGCTAGCTTGGCAGGTCACAGTCTAGCTATGGTGGTTATGTGTCCACTTCACAGCATTCCAATACCACTGACAAGCCAGCAAAGATTCCCACCCGCACACGCGTGGTTCAACTAATCTTCTTGGCTCTTGCTGTCGGCGCTACCTTTGCACTTGCCTACTGGCAGCTCAGCAGGTGGAACACAACTAGCTCCTTCCAAAACCTGGGCTACGCACTGCAGTGGCCAGCTTTCGGCTTTTTCTTCATTTGGGCCTACCGCAAGTACATGGAGTACGAACGCGAACGCCTGAGCGGCAATAGCGAAGCTGCATTTGAGGCTAAAGACGATGTCATGACGGAAATCCCAGATGAATTCCTGCCGACCAATCCAGATGGCACACGCAAGGTGCCGCGCGTGGATGAGACACAACCAACTGACTCTGGTACCAACGGCTAGGCGACAACTGCTTAATCGAGAAAAGGACTTTTAGTGACCAACATCAATCCCGATCGTCAAGAGCGCGTAAAGAAGGCCCTGACGTACTTCTCCGTCACCGCCTACTTCACGGGTGTGATGCTGCTCTTGCTGTGTGCCGAGATGATTTACAAGTACCTCATCCTCGACAACTCCGCCGACGCGCCACGGTGGTTCTTCTATACCGCCCAAATTCACGGATTCGGCTACATGGCATTCCTGATTGCCACCGTAAACCTGGGCACCAAGGCCCGCTGGGAACCATCAAAGTGGATTATTACCGCGCTCGGTGGTGTGGTCCCGTTCCTCTCCTTCTTCGTCGAGAAGAAGCGCCGTGAGGAAGTCGAGACCGCTTTCCAGCTGAAGTAGCGGGCTCTCGGCAGCCCGGGGGCTTACCCCAGGGCTACCCCTTAGCCTCAACCTCAGCCAGAATTTTCAGCGCCGGAGTCAAGGCACGCAGTGCACGCCCCCTGTGGCTAAAAGCGTCCTTGTCTTCGGCGCTCATTTGTGCCGCAGACAAAGTACCTTCCGCGTCGTTGCCCTCCCCCACTGCAGGCGCAAACACCGGATCGTAACCGAACCCATTGTCCCCAACGGGCTCGCGCAAAATAGAGCCAGGCCAGCGACCCTCCACAACCAGCAACAGGTTACCGGCCTCATCGACGACGGCCGGGAAACCGCCGTCGGCAAGCTCAGACGGCACCTCGCTGACGCCGGGGACAACCAACGCGCAGGCGGTGCGGAAGGACGCCGTACGACGCTCATCCGGGCAGTCCCCCATCTGGGCGAGCAGGAGCTCGTAGTTAGCGACATCATCGCCGTGAGTGCCGGACCAACGCGCCGAGAGAACACCCGGCATGCCGTTTAGCTCATCGACGCTGAGCCCCGAATCGTCGGCCAAGCAGACGTAGCCGGTGTGAGTCGCGCCATCGAAAGCCTTGATGTAGGCGTTGTCCGCAAACGTGCGACCCGTTTCCGGGCGCTCTGGGTACTCCGGGACGTCGCTAAGCGAAAGAAGTTCCACCGAGTCAATCCCCGCAGCGCGCAGAATGCGGTCGAGCTCGACTAGTTTTTTGGAGTTTCGGGTAGCGACGAGGAGTTTCACGGCAGCTCACCCGGGTACGGAGCGCGCAGAACTTCTTGCTGCAGGGCGACGAGCTCGCGCAGACCCTTTTCAGCCGAGTCGAGCATGTCGTTCAGCTGATCGCGGTCGAAGGTGCCTTCCTCGCCAGTACCCTGGATTTCGACGAACTTGCCCTCTGCGGTCATCACCACGTTGAGGTCGACCTCAGCGCGGGAGTCCTCCTCGTAAGGCAGGTCCAGGCAGACGCGGCCGTCGATAATGCCGACCGAAACAGCTGCAACCGGCGCCTTCAGCGGGGTGCCTGGAACAGCGCCCGCTGCATGCAGGTAGGTCAGGGCATCAGCCAGCGCAACGTACGCACCGGTGATGGAAGCGGTTCGGGTACCACCATCTGCCTGCAGGACATCACAGTCGATGTTGATGGTGTTCTCGCCGAGTTCCTTCAAGTCGATAGCTGCGCGCAGGGAGCGGCCAATCAGACGGGAAATCTCGTGAGTGCGGCCCTTGACCTTACCGCGCATCGACTCGCGCGGCATGCGCTCGTGCGTGGCTGCCGGCAGCATGGAGTACTCAGCAGTCAGCCAGCCCTCGCCGGAGTCACGCTTGAATCGCGGCACGGACTGCTCCACGGAAGCGGTGCACATCACGCGCGTGTTGCCGAAGGTCACCAGCACAGAACCGGCCGGATTGTCGGTGAAGCCACGAGTAATGGTCACCTTGCGCATTTCATCAACCGCGCGTCCATCGGCACGGCGAAAATCAGAATTAGCTGTAGTCATGCCAACTACCCTACCGCCCGGCGCGGAAGTTGCGCGACAGCCGTGCGACAAGACCAGGATTGGTGAGACTAGCCGCCTAGCTCCATACCCAAGTAAGCCAATTCAACGTCACCGGCAAAGGTAGTCTTTGCTGCACGCAGTGCCTCTTCACCATCGGCGTACGGCGGAATATGAGTCAGCACCAGCTTCTTAACTCCCGCCAGCGTCGCTGCCCTTCCGGCCTCGTAGCCCGTCAGGTGCATGTCCGGCGGCGTGCCCTCTTCGTTGCTACACCAGGTGGCTTCACAGATGAAGATATCCGCATCCCGCGCCAGCTCCACCAACTCATCGGTCCACGCGGTATCTCCCGAGTACGCAATAGTCAGACCGTCCGCTTCAATGCGATAGCCGACAGCTGGCACCGGGTGGATCATGTTGTACGGCGTGACGACAGCACCTCCGTCCGCTTCTCCCCCACCGGCAAACAGGGGCTCGCCGGGGGTGCTGACGACCTGGTCAAAGGTATCTTCCAGGTTCGCATCCTCTTCGCTTCCCAGTGCTTCGCACATAACCGCAATGCGGCTGTGGATGTCTCCGGGGCCGACAAGGAGGTTCCGAGAACGCGCTGGGGCCGTCGGATGAAAACGGCGCCAAACGAGCAGCCCTGGGATGTCTGCAGTGTGGTCTGGGTGCACATGGGTCAGGAACAAATCGCAAGCTGCGGGATCAGTAATTTTCTGCAATTCCGCGAGGACGCCGGGGCCCAAATCGATGACAAAGGTTCGACCGTTATCCAGCTCAATGAAGTAGCCAGATGCTGGCGCCGATGGACCACCCATGCTGCCCGTACATCCCAGAACCTTCAATCGCATACTTCAAGCTTGCCATGTAATTGGCCAAAGCAGAGCAAAAACCAGTAGAGTGCCTGGGTTTAATAAGAAAGGTCACATTTGTGAATGCATAGTGACCTGGCTAATACCAGGCCCAAGGAAGCGCTTTGCCAATGTTGCAAAAACTTGGGGATCGCCAGTGGATTCGAATGTGCGCACAGGGTTCGGATTGCTCTCCGGGTCGGCGAGCATGTCCGTCTTTGTCAGAATGCGCAGGACATCCTTCGATGTTTCTTCCGCCGATGACACCAGGGCGACGTCCTCTCCCATCGCCAGCTGAATCACACCGGACAGCAGCGGATAGTGCGTGCAGCCCAGTACGAGGGTGTCCACGCCGTCGGCTTGCAGCGGTGCGAGGTAGCCCTCTGCAAGCCCCAGAATCTGGCGACCTGAGGTAATGCCGCGCTCGACGAAGTCAACGAACCGCGGGCAGTCAACCGCCGAGACTTCCACACCGGGCACTGCATCAAAGAGATCTTGGTAGGCACGGGAACGAATCGTAGCGGCAGTACCAATCACACCGACTTTTCCGTTCCTGGTGGTCGAGACCGCACGGCGCACAGCAGGCAAGATAACCTCAACAACCGGGACCGGATAGCGCTCGCGGGCATCACGCAAAAATGCGGCCGAAGCGGTATTGCAAGCAATGACAATCATTTTGCAGCCACGTGCGACCAAATCATCGGCAATCGCTTCAGCGTGCTGACGCACCTCGGCAATCCGCAGTGGACCGTAAGGGCCGTTGGCCGTATCGCCGATGTACATAATCGATTCGTGCGGCAGCTGGTCCATGATGGCACGCGCCACGGTCAGGCCA
The DNA here is from genome assembly GCF_001054325.1 of Corynebacterium vitaeruminis. Classification (GTDB taxonomy): domain Bacteria; phylum Actinomycetota; class Actinomycetes; order Mycobacteriales; family Mycobacteriaceae; genus Corynebacterium; species Corynebacterium vitaeruminis_A. The sequence goes on from NZ_JVVM01000011.1 coordinate 8,535, forward strand.
CCGACGCCGGAGTCAAAGATGCCAATCGGCGCAGTCCGGTCGGGGAAGCCGCTATCCTGTGTCGGCAACTTGTCGACAGTCTGAGTTTCCGCTTCTGCTCCCACCGCTATCTGGACTCCTTTTATCGCATATAGAACTGTTTACCGAGTACCGATGTTCCGGCAAACACCGAAACTCCTATTCTAGGCCGAACCCGTGAGGACTTGGGTGCTGCACAGTAATAGCGGCATTCGCGACGCGCGGCATTCGCGCCTCCCACTCTTAGCGACGTACACGACCGCGCTTAAACATCACCGCAGCCCAAATGCCTGCAAGCCCACCGAAGAGGTGCATCTGCCAACTGACAGCCATCTGTGTGGGCAGCACTCCCCAGATAAGACCCGAGTACATCGAGGCCAGAATCACGCCCAAAATAATCTGCATCACACGCCGGTTAACAAAACCGCGTACGACCAAGAACGCCAGCCAACCGTAAATCAGACCTGACGCGCCGATATGGACAGTATTCACACCGCCGACCAGCCATGTCAGACCGCCGCCGACTACCGTAATCAGAAGCGTTACCTGCCAAAATAGTCGCTTCGACGACATTGCAATCAGACCGGCGAACAACGCCCCAGGCAGAGAGTTCGCCATAATGTGCCCGTAATCTGCATGCAGCAGCGGTGCGGTAAAGATTCCCCACACAGTCGAGGTTTCGCGCGGGCGCACACCGAAGTTATTCAGTGCGCCACCGAAGGCGAATTCGTTGATAAGAAAGACGGTCCAGATAAGTACCAGGTACCCAATAGCCGTACTGATGGCCGCCCCGAGCCCGCCATCACGATCTTGAGGAACAACCTGATTATTCCGCCGCCTCTGCACGGGACCGCCCGTCGGATACTGCGCATAGTTCTGGTAATTCTGCTGTTGTGCCGAGCCCCATTGCGGATTCATTGGCGCACTTCCCTCACTACTTGTCCAGCATCTCTGACAGCGCGGCTACTCCCGCGCGTCCAGTTGCACTCATTACGGCATCGACAATAGCCATCTGCACCGCATCCGCCGCCATCGCAGCCAGCAGTGCCACTACGTCCGAGCCCACCGGTTCGACGTGTTCGCTATCCTCCGCCTCGGCCGTGCTGAGCGCAAACAGCGTGTCACCGTCCATTGGCGCATGAGCCGGCCGGACCGCTCGTGCCAGCCCATCATGACCGCACATCGCCAACCGCTTCAACTGCGCAGTTGTCACCGGCGCATTGGTTATCAACGAGCCAATCGTTGTGTTTCGCGTGCTTGCCGACGATTCCCCATCGTCAGCCACATCTGCGAGAATCTTGGTTCTACCGACGAAAACCTGGTCCAGCCGTGCCAACGCGTCCTTACTGGCACCGGCAGCCGCAGGCATTCCGTACAGGCGGCCCTCCGGGTCAATGACCGCACCAAAGGAGTTGACCACCATTGCGGCAGCCACGAAGTACTTACCATCGGCGGAGTTCACCCGAGCTTGTCCAAAACCACCCTTAATTGCCCCGGCCATAGCGCCAACACCAGCCCCTACTGTGCCGGAGGGGGTGTCCTCCGGGACGTCGTCAAGCGCGTGCGACAACGCTTCGCACCCGAGTTCAGCGGTGGGGAGCGTCGCCTCGCCTAACAGCAGATCGAAGATGACGGCGCCGGGAACGATGGGCACGAGGACGTCCGGGCGAGTTGGCGTGACCTCAAAGCCAATGCCTCGATTGCGCAGCTCACGCATAACTCCGTCGGCAGCTGCAAGACCAAATGCGGAGCCACCAGCTAAAACGATGGCATGGGCGCGTTCGACCGTGTTTTCCGGTGCGAGCAGGTCGGTTTCGCGGGTACCGGGGCCGCCGCCGCGGACGTCGACTGCGCCGACGGCACCGCGTGGAGCAGCGATGACCGTAACTCCAGTATCGCCTTCGGCGGCGTGGCCGATAGAGATGCCGTCGATGGAGCTGAGGCTGCCTGTGCCGATGTCGATGCTTGTGCCCAGCGCAGCGCTGCTTGCTTGGTGTCGAATGTCGGCGGGGTTGATTGCGAAAATTTCAGAATTCATTGCCGACCACGGCACCTTTCACCACAGTTCTTCGCAGCTGCTCACTGCATCTTTTGGGTTTTACTCGGAGTCGCTACTCACCCATGAGCTGATCCAGCAGTGACTCCTGGTTGTAGGACAGCCACTGGTACATCGCATCTGTCTGCTCAATCTGCTCGATAGAGCCGTTGAGATTTTCCATGGAAACATGCAGGTAGATGCGAAGGTCATTAATTCCTGCTACCCAGGCGTGGGCATCGCTTTCCGAAATAGATACCTGCCCCGACTCGGCGGGCTCCAGGGCGTCGATAATCGCGCGCAGAGAGTGGAGCTTGCTTTCTACAATCTCCGACTCATGCAGTTGGCGCATGAGGGCGTTTTCCCCCTCCACGCTTTCCTCTCCTGGCTTGGCGAAATCCGGCAACAGGCGCGCAAGCTTCGGATCGGACGGGGCTTCGGAGTGACCGACGGGCATTCCCGTCATCTCAGCGAGCTCATCCTTCGGCGCCGACCGGGCTCGCTCCATCAGCGAGTCCGCCACAGTAGCAGCCAGATTCAGCAGCAAATCCCGCTCCGTGCCTTCAAAAGCCGTGACGTACTTGACGCCACCGCCGAGAAGGGATCGCTTGCGCTTCCAAGGACGCATATAATTTCTCTCCCGCTGTTAAATATCGGCTTAGTCAGCCTGCTCCATTGTTGCCCACAATCCTGCCTTGTGGAGCTTCTTCACATCGGCTTCTACCTTGTCACGCTCGCCGGAAGACACAATTGCCTTGCCCTCGGTGTGAACCGTCATCATCAGCGCGTGCGCCTTCTTTCGGTCCATGCCGAAGAGCATCTGGAATACGTAGGTGACATAACTCATCGAATTAACCTGGTCATCCCACACAATGCACTGCCAGGGTCGGTTCGATTCCGTCACGACATCGGCATCCATAGTGGGCATCGGTGTTGCTGCTGGCATGCTCATAGCCACCAGGATAGTACGGAGTGACGCGCGCTCGCCGGAACCGACTGCCTCAGCCAGCTTCGGCCGACTAGACTATTGACCGTGATTGATAAGCATTCCTCCACCGCCCTTCTCACCGATAAGTACGAGCTGACGATGCTGCAGGCATCGCTTGCAGACGGATCCGGCGAGCGCCAGGTCGCCTTCGAGGTGTTCGGCCGCCGCCTACCGAATGAGCGCCGCTATGGCGTTGTCGCTGGTACAGCACGTGTGTTGGATGCTATCCGCAACTTCCGCTTCACCGAGGAACAGCTGGCTTCGCTGGACTTCCTCGATGACCGGACGCTGGATTACCTGCGTAACTATTCCTTTAGTGGCCAGGTCGACGGCTACCGCGAGGGAGAGCTCTACTTCCCCGCCTCACCCATTTTGACTGTTCGGGGCACTTTCGCTGAGTGCGTCATTTTGGAGACTGTTATTCTCTCCATCCTCAATGCGGACTCCGCCATCGCATCGGCGGCAACCCGCATGGTCACCGCTGCTGGTGGTCGTCCGATTATTGAAATGGGTTCCCGCCGCACTCATGAAGAGGCCGCCGTAACTGCTGCCCGCGCCGCCTACCTGGCAGGTTTTAGCGCCACCTCCAACTTGGAGGCAGCGGCACGGTACAACATCCCGGCCTCTGGTACCGCTGCGCACGCGTGGACACTGCTGCACACCAACCCAGATGGCACAACGAACGAGGCAGCAGCCTTCAAGGCTCAGATTGACACGCTGGGGACGGACACCACTTTGCTGGTGGATACCTACGACATCACCGAAGGCGTCAATACTGCCATTGAGGTCGCAGGCCCGGAACTCGGCGGTGTGCGCATTGACTCTGGCGACCTGGGTGTTCTCGCTCGCCAGGTGCGCCAGCAGTTGGACTCGCTGGGCGCTCACAACACAAACATCGTGGTGTCCTCTGACCTCGACGAGTTCGCCATCGCGGCGCTGCGGGCAGAGCCGGTTGATGCCTACGGCGTGGGTACCTCTGTAGTCACTGGCTCCGGTGCACCAACTGCGGGGCTGGTCTACAAGATGGTCGAAGTTGATGGGGTGCCCGTCGCCAAGCGTTCGTTGGACAAGCGGAGCCACGGTGGCGTGAAGGCAGCGATTCGTACCTGCCGCCGTTCCGGTACCGCTGTGGAGGAAATCGCCTTCCCGCTCGGCTCTGAGATTCCAGATGTGGGCAACCTGCAGTACCGCGATCTGACTATTCCGATGATGCGCGATGGCGAAGTCGTCGATGGTTTGCCGACGCTGGAGGAGTCCCGCGACCACCTTGTTAAGGCTCTGGTCAGCCTCCCGTGGGAGGGGCTCGCACTTTCCCGTGACGAGCCGGTGCTGTCCGTCCGTTTCCACGGCGTCTAGGCGGCGGGACTGTGTCGGATACTCCCGAGCACGCAGATCTTGCGGACCTCTCGGACGACTTTGATGACGTTGATGGGGCAGATGAGCTAGACGACCAGGTTCCACCGAGCGCCAGCGTCCATGACTCCGACAGCATCGAATCGCTTCTCGATGCGGCAGTCGAGGGACTCGGCGGAACGACGCGGCCCAATCAGGTCAAGATGTCCCGCGCGGTTGCCTCAGCCTTTGCACGCGAGCGGCACCTGGCGGTGCAAGCCGGTACCGGTACGGGTAAGTCGCTGGCCTACCTAGTACCCGCCATTGTGCAGGCAATGGAGTCCGACGAGTCCGTAATCGTTTCCACAGCGACTATTGCGCTGCAGCGTCAGCTGGTCGAACGTGACTTGCCGAGGCTGGTCAGTTCACTAGAGCCACACTTGTCCCGCACGCCGACCTTCGCAATCCTCAAAGGACGCTCGAACTACCTGTGCAAGTCCAAGGTCGGAAATGTCATCAAAGATCCCGTCGTGGACGGTGACGCATCCGAGCAGGCCAGTATGGGTGCCCCAACTGCTCTACTCAGCGAAGCACAGCTAAGCCGAACCGCTGCCGAGGTCATGCGGCTACGCGAGTGGGCCAATGACACCGACACCGGCGACCGCGACAGCCTGGACAAGGGCGTTTCCAACGAAGCTTGGCGGCAGGTCTCCGTCACGGCCCGCGAATGCGTCGGCGCCATTTCCTGCCCATTCGGCGAGGAGTGTTTCGCCGAACAAGCACGTCGCGAAGCCTCCAACGTCGACATCGTGGTCACCAATCACGCACTACTCGCCATCGATGCGCTCTCCGACGCCATGATTCTGCCGCAGCACGACTGCGTCGTCATCGACGAGGCCCACGAGCTCGATGGCCGCATCACTTCTGTCGCCACCGACGAGCTCTCCCCTGCAGGTATCACCATGATGGCTCGCCGTGCCCGCAAGTTCGGCGCCACAGAGCAGGTCGATGATGTCATCGATGCCACGGATTTACTCGGCGAGACCGTCGCATTGCTTTCCGATGCCTACAGCGGCGCACTCGAAGAAATTCCAGGTGAGCTCGGAGCGGCGCTAGCTTCGCTCCGCGATAGCCTGTGGCACTTGCAGACCACGCTGGGTACCTCTAGCTCAGGCGGCTCTGGCGGGTCGGGCGGGTCGGGCTCCGGGGGTTCGGGTTCCGACTCTGACAGCACGGAGCGCCAGACCGTGCGCGCAGCCGTGGAGAATATGCACGATACTGTCGTCCGGATTCTCGAGTTCAGCAGCGACGATGTCGTATGGCTTGGCGAGAACAAGACAGTTTATGTCGCTCCCTTGTCCATCGCAGCACTGCTTCGCGAACGCCTCTTCGGCGAATCCACCGTCGTCTTGACTTCAGCAACGCTGGCTCTTGGTGGCAAGTTCGATGCCATGGCCGCGGCCTGGGGGCTTCCCTCCGGAGGGTGGGATGGCTTGGACGTCGGCACACCCTTTGACCCCAAGAAATCCGGCATCCTCTACGTCGCACGCGACCTGCCGCGTCCCGGACGCGACGGTGCCACTCCGCAGCAGTTCGACATCATGGAGCGCCTTATCCGCGCCGCTGGCGGACGCACACTGGGGCTATTTTCCTCTCGCCGAGGCGCCGAAGCAGCGGCGGAGGAAATGCGCAAACGCCTGCCTTACGACGTCCTGTGCCAGGGCGATGACTCTATCGGTGCCCTGGTCGATCGCTTCGCCGCTAACCCGCAGACGTGTTTGTTTGGCACGTTGACGCTGTGGCAGGGTGTCGATGTTCCCGGGCCTTCGCTGTCCTGTGTCATCATCGACCGTATTCCATTCCCCCGCCCCGATGACCCGCTGCTATCCGCGCGCTCCGATGCCGCTAACGCTGCTGGTAGAAACGGATTTATGGAGGTCTCGGCGACCCATGCTGCGCTGCTAATGGCACAGGGCTCCGGTCGCCTGCTGCGACAGGTTGATGACCGCGGTGTCGTGGCCGTGCTGGATTCTCGCTTGGCCACGGCGCGTTATGGTTCCTGGATTGCGGCTTCGATGCCTGACTTTTGGCGTACGACTGACCTCAATGTCGCTGCTGGTGCGCTGACTAGGCTGACGCGGGACAGCTAGCTAGGTAGTCATTTCACATAAGAAATGACATTTTTCCCAAAATCTGCACGAACTGTCAGCACACCTACTACTGTGATGTGAAACACAACGAAGCTAACACGGTGATCCTTGTTCAAGGAATTCATCTGAAGCCTGACGCACGTGCAGAAAGGTTGTTTTCCCCTATGCCGCTGACTAGCAGTCTTCCCAACATCGATATTCCGGAAACCTCTCTATTCGATTTTCTGTTTGGCGAAATCGAGCCTCGGCACACGGACAAACTCGCAGTAGTTGACTCCGGCTCAGAGGTAACTTTCGGGGATTTGAAGGCCAGCATTGAGGCCTTCGCGGGCGCTCTTGCTGCACGTGGAATTAAAAAGGGCGATGTTGTTGCCCTGCACTGCCCTAACTCCACCACTTTCGCAGTCGCTCTGCACGGTGTTCTTCGCGCAGGTGCAATCTGCACGACTGTTGCCTCGCTGGCAACCGCAGAAGACATCGAAAATCAGCTACGCATCTCCGGCGCGAAGATGATGCTCACCACCTCTTCTATCGGTTGGGCTGGCGCCAATGGCGCTGAGGCTGCCGGGCTTCCGGAAGACAAAATCATTGGTCTGACGGGTCTTCACGGCATGGGTGAGCTGCTTGCTGAAGGCCATGCGGCACCAGATGTAGACGTTTCTCCCGATGACGTTGCTGTCATTCCGTTTTCTTCTGGCACCACTGGTGTGCCAAAGGGCGTCCAACTCACGCATCGCAATCTTGTTGCCAACGTGGCTCAGGCAGGAGCAGCAACTGTCGAGGCACTGGATGAGACAACCCCGGCGGTTACGATTCTGCCGTTCTTCCACATCTACGGTTTGACTGCTCTGCTCAATCTTTGCCTCTGGCGACGCACTACCCAGTACACGATGGGCAAGTTCGACTTGCTGGATTTCCTTTCCATTATTTCGGAGCACAAGGTCAAGTTTGCGTTCATCGCACCGCCGGTCGCAGTTGGGTTGGCCAAGCACCCTGCGGTTGATTCTTTCGACCTGTCCAGCCTGGAAGTAATCTTCTCCGGCGCAGCTTCGCTTCAGTTGGATTTGGCGGAGCAGGTGGAAAAGCGCCTCGGCTGCACTGTCGCCCAGGGCTACGGTATGACCGAGTCCTCCCCTGCCGCGCACATTCGTATCGGACACGACAGCCCACTGGATTCCATCGGTCGAGCAGTCCCGAACACCGAGTACAAAATCGTTGACCTCGATACTGAGGACCTCGATGAAATCCCAGTTCCTGAATCAGGACGTTCCAAGTCCGGAGAACTGTGGATTCGCGGTCCTCAGGTAATGAAGGGTTATCTCAACAATCCCGAAGCTACGGCTGCAACGCTTGTCGACGGCTGGTTGCGAACAGGCGACGTTGCGGAACTCGACAAGGAAGGGAATGCATACATTGTCGACCGCTTCAAGGAACTGATCAAGTACAAGGGTTACCAGGTACCACCGGCAGAACTTGAGTCCGTGCTTCTCGAGCACCCGGATATCGCTGATGCTGCCTGCAGTGGTGTCATTCGCTCCGATGGTGAGGAAATTCCGAAGGCATATGTGGTGCTCAAGGAAGGAAAGCAACTCACTGCTGATGAGGTAATGGACTTTGTTGCCGAACGCGTCGCACCGTACAAGAAGGTGCGAGTAGTCGAATTCATGGATGAGATTCCAAAGTCGGCAACCGGCAAGATCCTGCGCAAGGATCTTAAGGCCATGGAGGCAGCGCGCGCTTAGCTGTCCGCTACTGCCCCTGTGCCCCTGGCGTGACCGCCACGGTGATTGAGCCGGGCGCAATCTCTGTAAACCCGGCATCCTGCACTTCAACCGCGCGGAGCTCTGGCGCTGGCCACAGCTCCCGCGGTGTTTCTTTCACATCTAACGCGTAGCCAGTTTGCGCCCACGCCCAAGCATCCTCGACCGACAGGGTGGCCGCATAGAGCATTGAGCCGTGCCCAACCTGGGCGGCTACCTTCCCGGCAGACATATTCAGGTTTTTGTCCACCCAAATCACTGGCGGAGCAAAGGTGTCGGCGCTGCCCTGTCCACTCGGTTTGGTGGTAGATGCGTTCTCCGGATCGTCGTAAGGCAAATCGGTGCCCGAAATTTGTAGTTTGGCGATCTCCGGATAAGTTTCGTCTACCGGCGTTGGCAAAAGTGCGCGAGCCTGCGCGCCGTCGACTTCGATAGTGACACCCGGTGCAAGCTGTGCGCGTTGCCAGCCGATATTGCGAGCGCGGCGTGACAGCTTGCGGATGCGCGCACCGTACCAAGATGTCAGGCCTCGTTGATAGGCCGAAGTGGCATCGCCTGCGCGTTCGTCCAGGCAACACGCGACAACAGCCATCGCCGCGGCACGGAGCAGCGCTGTGCGCGAGGGGCGTTCCTTCTTCGGAACCTCAAGCACAATAGCCATTGCCCACGGCACATCCTCACCGCGATCTTCCCTATCGGGCTGCGGCAAGAGGCTATGGGCAATGCGGAACCACTCTGGAACCGATGATTCGGCAGTGGCTGCGGGATTGTTGTGATTCGCGCTTGGCACTACTGCTCCAACGGCACGCGGCGGAAGGTGCCATCTTCGCGGTCGGCATCATCAATTTCATCGCGAGAAATGCCCAGCATGAACAAAATCGAATCCATGAATGGAACGTTGACCGACGTGTCAGCGATTTCCTTCAGCGCCGGCTTAGCGTTGAATGCAATACCGAGACCTGCGACCGACAACATATCGATGTCATTGGCACCATCGCCGACGGCGACGGTCTGGTGCATCTGAAGTCCCGACGCTTCGGCGAAGGCCTTAAGGCTACGTGCTTTTTCCTGCCTATCGACGACACCGCCGACCACGCGACCAGTCAGCTTTCCGTCCTCAATCTCGAGAGTATTGGCCTTGTAAAAGTCCAGGCCGAGATCCTTTGCCAGTGGCTCCAGAATCTGGATAAAGCCACCGGAGACAGCGCCACACTTGTATCCGAGGCGCTTCAATGTACGGATGGTAGTGCGGGCACCTGGAGTGAGCTCGATGGAGTTCGTAACTTCCTCGAGAACGCTGACCGGCAGACCAGCCAGAGCCTTGACTCGCTCGTGCAGTGACTCAGCGAAGTCCAGCTCGCCTCGCATCGCACGCTCCGTAACCGCTGCAACCTCAGCCTCACGACCAGCATGGGCGGCCAGCATCTCAATGACCTCACCGGTAATCAGGGTGGAGTCGACATCGAAGCAAATTAAGCGCTTGGAACGGCGCTGCAAACCGGCGCGCTCAATTGCAATATCGATGTCCTGGTCCTGGGCGAGCTCAGCCAGTGCCTTACGCAGTGGAATACCCGCACCCGGCTTCGGATCCGGAATAGAGACCAACAGCTCCAGGCCGGTAACAGGATAATCAGCAATACCGCGAATGGAGTCGATGTTTGCATCGTAATCAGCGAGAGTGCGGCCGATACGGGAGATGTCCTCGGCGTTGACCGGGTTGCCCAATACGACAAGCGCATGGGTAGATCCATCGCTACGTTCAATCGCGGCATCCAGCTGGAAACTGACCGTCATGCCGTGGGGCTTCAGTGTTTCAATGAGCCCCTCACGGAGCACACCAACCTTCTCCTCGGTGACACCAACAAGTGCACCGAGGCTCAGGTTAGATCGGAACACCGACTGTTCCACATCCAGAATCTGAACTCCGTAGGCAGCGAGCACACGGAAGAAAGCTGCCGAGACACCCGGACGATCACGACCGACAGCGGTAATAAGAACCGGAGCTAGGCCCGGTGCTAACGAAACCGACAGAGCATCGGAATCTGCAGACTGATTGGGGGAGGAAATTACCTGTTCATTCACCAATCCAGTATCGCATGAAGCCGCGGCAGAGTGCTCATCGCATAGGCGGATTCCGCACTTCAGAGGGTGGCCGGTTGCAGAGCCGGTAGCTCTCCCTGCCCCCCAACCTTCTTTGGAAATCCTTTTAAAGACAAGGCAACGGCCCCATCACGGAGAACCGTGATGGGGCCGTTGCTTCGCGTAGTTATTAACTCAGAGTTGCATTAGCCATGTAGGACTAGCTCTTAGAGCTGACGACCAACGTGAGCCTCTGCGCGCTGACGCTCAACCATGTGCGGGTAGTGCAGCTCGAACGCCGGGCGCTCCGAGCGGATGCGCGGCATCGAGGTGAAGTTGTGGCGCGGCGGCGGGCAAGAGGTGGCCCACTCGAGGGAGTTACCGTAACCCCACGGGTCATCAACAGTGACGACCTCACCGTAACGCCAGGACTTGAAGACGTTCCAGACGAACGGGATGACGGACAGACCCAGGATGAAAGCACCAACGGTGGAGATCATGTTCAGGGTGGTGAAACCGTCAGTCTCGAGGTAGTCGGCGTAACGACGCGGCATACCTTCGTTACCCAGCCAGTGCTGAACCAGGAAGGTCATGTTGAAGCCGATGAAGGTCAGCCAGAAGTGAACCTTAGCCAGCTTCTCGTCGAGCATACGACCAGTCATCTTCGGGAACCAGAAGTAAACGCCCGAGTAGGAAGCGAAGACCAGGGTACCGAACAGGGTGTAGTGGAAGTGTGCAACGACGAAGTAGGTGTCAGAGACGTGGAAGTCCAGCGGCGGGGAAGCCAGCATAATACCGGTCAGACCACCGAACAGGAAGGTCACGATGAAGCCGAGAGCGAAGGTCATCGGGGCCTCGAAGGTCATGTGGCCGCGCCACATGGTACCCATCCAGTTGATGAACTTAACACCAGTCGGGACCGAAATCAGGAAGGTCATGAACGAGAAGAACGGAAGCAGAACGCCACCGGTCACGAACATGTGGTGTGCCCACACAGCCATGGACAGACCTGCAATAGACAGGGTTGCGAAGACCATGCCTGCGTAGCCGAACAGCGGCTTGCGGGAGAAGACCGGAACAACTTCGGTGATGATGCCCACGAACGGCAACAGCAGGACGTAGACCTCTGGGTGACCGAAGAACCAGAACAGGTGCTGCCACAGCATGGCGCCACCATTTGCCGGGTCGTAAATGTGACCGCCCAGCTTACGGTCGTACAGAACACCAAGAGCAGCTGCAGTCAGAATCGGGAAGATCAGCAGAGCCAGGATCGAGGTGACCAGGATGTTCCAAGTGAAAATCGGCATACGGAACATGGTCATGCCCGGTGCACGGAGGCACAGAACAGTGGTGGTCATGTTAATAGCGGAAGCGATGGTACCGACACCACCGATACCGACACCGACAATCCACAGGTCAGAACCGACACCCGGGGAGTGAATCGGGTCAGACAGCGGGGAGTACATGGTCCAACCGAAGTCAGCAGCACCACCCGGAGTCAGGAAGCCCGACAGCATCAGAATGCCACCAACAGTGGTCAACCAGAAGCCGAAAGCGTTCAGACGCGGGAAAGCCACGTCCGGCGCACCAATCTGAAGCGGCAGAATGTAGTTAGCAAAACCCCAAACAATCGGGGTACCGAACAGAAGCAGCATCACCGTGCCGTGCATGGTGAACATCTGGTTGAACTGCTCGTTAGAAAGGAACTGGAGTCCTGGGGCGAAGAGCTCAGCACGGATAAGCAGAGCCATCAGACCGCCGACAAAGAAGAACGAGAAGGACATAATGATGTACATAATGCCCAGCTTCTTGTGGTCGGTCGTGGTCAGCATATCCCACGCCCAGCTGCCCTTACGCTCATGTCCGAACGGCTGCGGCCGTTCCGGCGCTACAACGCCATGATCTGGACGAGGCGCTACTGCAGTCATTCTTCCTCCTTACTACGCGAAGATTTCCTGTAACTCACTACAGGGATTTTAAGTTTTGTCCTTGTGAGAATAGTGCAGGTGAGTACGCGATGGCGAACCCACCTACCGCTATGTGCCAGATTCTAGTCTGAACCTTGGAAAAAGTTAAGGCTAAGGAATACTCCAGCTCACTTCCCTACTCAGTTAAGCACACTATTAGTTTCCTGAGAATTGTCTTAACCTGGGCTAACGCCTTTTTAGCAGGAATCATCGAGGTTAGGTTTACTACCCCCGTGTGTGCGATTACTACAGCAGACTTCGTGGCGGAATGCCCCTATACCTCTGCTTTTAGAAGTCCCAGTCCTCATCCTCGGTCACTTCGGCCTTACCCATGACATAGGAAGAACCCGAACCTGAGAAGAAGTCGTGGTTCTCGTCAGCATTAGGCGACAGAGCCGACAGGATCGCCGGTGACACGCGAGTTTCGTCGGACGGGAACATGCCCTCGTACCCGAGGTTGTTCAACGCCTTGTTGCCGTTGTAACGCAGGAAACGCTTGACATCCTCGGTCCAACCGAGTTCGTCGTACATTTCCTCGGTGTACTGAATCTCATTGTCGTAGAGGTCAAACATGAGATCGAAGGTGTATTCCTTCAGCTCGTTACGTTCGGCCTGAGTCAGACGCTCCAGGTTGCGCTGGTACTTGTAACCGATGTAGTAACCGTGCACTGCCTCATCACGAATGATCAGGCGAATGATATCCGCGGTGTTGGTCAGCTTGGCGTGGCTGGACCAGTACATCGGCAGGTAGAAGCCCGAGTAGAACAGGAAGGACTCCAGCAAAGTGGAAGCGACCTTCTTCTTTTGCGGGTTATCACCCTCGTAGTAGTCGAGGATAATCTTGGCCTTCTTCTGCAGGTACTCGTTCTCCTCACCCCAACGGAACGCATCCTGGATTTCAGGAGTCGACGCCAGCGTCTGGAAAATCGACGAGTAGCTCTTTGCGTGCACCGACTCCATGAAGGCGATATTGGTGTACACAGCTTCCTCGTGCGGAGTCAGCGCATCCGGAATGAGCGATACTGCGCCGACCGTGCCCTGGATGGTGTCCAGCATGGTCAGACCAGTGAACACGCGCATCGTGGTGCGCTGTTCCAGTGCGTTGAGCGTATTCCAGCTCTTGATGTCATTCGACAGCGGCACCTTTTCCGGCAACCAGAAGTTACCGGTCAGACGATCCCAAACCTCGAGATCCTTGTCATCAGGAATCGTGTTCCAGTCAATAGCCGCAACTGGGCAGGCACGCGCTTCTGGATTCTTCTCACGGTGGGCCGGAGTCGAGGGTGGGCAATCATCGAAACTCACGTGGAAACCTCTCCCTTTTCATTGATATTGCCGTTTTCAGAACGCACCTTATATATAAGGAACACTCTTCACTCGTTACGAGTTCAAAAACAGCAGTTGCAGCGGTGGTTATCTCAGCCTTGTCCCGCTACAAAACGTCAGGCTCCCGATGAAAGGAGCCACTACCCTTTGCAGCTTACCCACACTGGTAGTTTTAAGCACCCCTCTATGAGATAACTCTCCATTGAACGCCTTTTATAAGCGTCTCCCCTCCCCAATACTGAGCTACACAAAGAAAAAGGCGCTTGACGACGCAATGTCCGTCGTCAAGCACCTAGTACAAGATGCGGCGTAAACCTAGGCGTAGACCTTCTCGCGGTTGTCTGCGGTAGAGCTGATGATGCGGTCGGAGATGACGTAAACCAGCAAACCCACGACTGCCATGAGCGCCAGCAACCAAGCAATAGTAGCGGAGACACCTTCTGCTTCAGACTGCGCGAGGGACAGGGCGCTGAAGAAGGCCGGACGAGAATCAACAAGCATGGCCGTCAACGCAATGCCAACCGGCACGGCAATGTTGATGGTCAGGTTATAGAAACCAATAGCGACACCGGACTTTGCTGCAGGAATATTCTGCAGTGCGGTCGCAACCAACGGGGCATACATGAGCGCGAACCCCGATGGAAACAGAATCATGGACGCAATAACCGTGGCAACACCAGCCCCCGGCAGCACCGCGGGGATAAGCAGTGCCACGATAATAATGCTGATAGCAGCGACAATAGCCTGCCTTGAGGACAGGAACTTCGCAACCTTGCCAGACATCACACCGACGATGACAGCGCAGAGATAGCCCGGCGCGAGTATGTAAGCGGCACCGTCGAGGTTGATGCCATAGAGCTCATCGACCATATACGGCAACAGGATGACCGAATAGCCCAGCTGCACCATGTAAACCACAAGAACGACAATCAGTGCGCAGACGTAGCGCGCATTGGTGAAGAACGATGGGTTAACTACAGCGTTGTCATGCGTCCGTATATGCCAAGCAAACAGTGCAATCCCCAGCACAGCGGCCGCCAGCCACCACCATTGGAATCGCTGCATAAACAGCATCACTGCAGTGGCGATGCCCGCGATGAGGAATAGGCCGAAGATATCGAGGTGACTCTTCTCCTGCTGCTCCTCTGGAACTGTCTTGATCAGGAATGGAATGGCGACTATCAGAATGAGCGAAATCAGGAACATAGCCGGCCAGGAAATGTAGGTAGCCACAATTCCCGAAGTCAACGTACCAATCAGCAGAGCAGCTTGGAAGGCCGCGGTGGAAAAGCCGAGGTAGGTCTTCTGATCTTCTGGGCTTAGGTACTTGGTGACATAGATGACGTAAAGCGTCTCGGCCGCTGCCAGACCGGAAGTTTGAATAATGCGCGCTGTAAGCACTATGGGCCATACGCCCTGGAAGAAATATCCCAGTAGAGAGCCCACGGCGACAAAGCCGATACCGACAATCATCAATTTGCGGATACTGATGCTATCCGCCAATGCGGCGTACACCACGGCGCCAATGCCAATCAAAATGCCGGCGAGCGTAGCCTGCAGACTAGCCGTGGAGACACTGAGATCCAGAGATTCCGCAATCGGTTTGGTCATGAACTTAAAGCCATTGTCCAGGACCAGACAGAAAACAAAGGAAAACAGTAAGACCGGTACTGCGGCCTTCGGATTTGGCGCGGCAGATCGTGGCGCGGCGCTGGCGGAGGGTTTCACATTTGCGCTGGCATTGCTGGCGGGATTGCTCATCGCACTGTACCTATTTCACACTTCAAGCCGATTGATTGCAGACTGGGCCACTAGAGTCGAGCCAGCGGCAAAGCCAGCTCCATCATGGTGGTGAAGGCCTTCTCGCGTTCTTCCGGAGTGGTCTTTCCACGCGTGGCAATATTGTCCGAGACAGTGAAGATGCCCATTGCCTCCACGCCGGCCTCCGCAGCCGTGGCGTACAGGCCAGCTGATTCCATCTCCACCGCAAGTACGCCCATGCGCGCCCACCGATCGTTCACATCACCCTGGAAGTTGTAGAAGATATCACTGGACAAGACGTTGCCTACGTGTGTAGTGATGCCCTGCTCGCGTGCACGATCGCGAACATCTTCAATCAGCCGGAAAGATGCGGCCGGGGCGAATGTTCCCGGCAAGTTGTACTGCGACAAGAAGTTGGAATCAGTCGACGCGGTCTGACCGATAACCACGTCATACAAATCCAATTCCGGCTGCAGCGCACCACACGAACCGACACGAATCAGTTTCCTACAGCCGAAGACATGGATGAGCTCCCAGGAGTACAGCGAAATGGACGGAATACCCATGCCAGACCCCATGACGGACACTTCCTGCCCCTGGTAGGTACCAGTGAAGCCCAACATGTTGCGGACCTCGTTGAACTGAACGACGTCGTCCAGATAGGTTTCCGCGATGAACTTTGCGCGCAGCGGGTCACCCGGCAACAGAATGGTCTCTGCGATGGGCGCACCCTTTGGGTTGATGTGTGGAGTGCTCTTACCAGTGGTATCGGACATGACTTCCATCCCCTTCTCCCACGAGACGTGGGGGAAATATGCGAACATTTACCTGCCACTGACCAGGTTAATTACACACCTTACAACCGTCAATAGTGTTATTTACATTTGTTCCCAATCGGGTGGATTAACAAGTGTATTAACGAAAAAGGCGCGAGAATCTCCCGACAAAACTTGGGGAAATTCTCGCGCCTTCAGCGCCACGGCGCTGAATTGCTCACGCCTTTAAGTATTCAAGCACTCCAGGGCTCAAGCTCACTCGTTTAGAGCATGCAGGATACGCAACCCTCAACTTCAGTGCCTTCCAGCGCAACCTGACGCAGGCGAATGTAGTACAGAGTCTTAATACCCTTGCGCCATGCGTAAATCTGCGCACGGTTGAGGTCACGGGTGCTCACCGTGTCCTTGAAGAACAGGGTCAGAGACAGTCCCTGGTCAACGTACTTGGTAGCGACCGCGTAGGTGTCAATGATCTTTTCGTAGCCGATTTCGTAGGCATCCTGGAAGTACTCGCGGTTGTCATTGTCCAAGTGCGGAGCCGGGTAGTACACCCGCCCGATCTTGCCCTCCTTGCGAATCTCGATCTGAGAGGCAATCGGGTGAATCGACGAAGTCGAGTTGTTGATGTAGGAAATCGAACCGGTCGGTGGCACTGCCTGCAGGTTTCGGTTGAACAGGCCATACTCCATGACGTCGGCCTTCAGCTGTGCCCAATCCTCGGCATCCGGGATGTGTGCGGTGGAATTCGCGAAGATCTCCTTGACCCGCTGAGTCTTCGGCTGGAACTCTGCCGGGTCGAAGTTATCGAAGTACTTGCCGCTGGCGTAGTCGGAGTTCTCAAAGTTAACGAACTTCTGACCTCGCTCGCGAGCAATCTTGTTGGATGCCCGCAGGACAGCGTAGAGCACAGCTGCAAAGTAAGCGTTGGTAAAGTCCAGGCCCTCTGCCGAGCCGTACATGATCCTCTCGCGGCCGAGGTAGCCGTGCAGGTTCATCTGCCCCAGGCCGATGGCGTGAGATCCGTCATTACCCTTGCGAATCGACGGCACCGAGTCAATAGAAGTCTGCTCACTGACCGCAGTCAGGCCACGAATGGCAGTCTCGACGGTGCGACCGAAGTCCGGCGAATCCATGGTCATCGCAATGTTCAGCGAGCCGAGGTTACAGGAAATGTCCTCGCCAACGTGCTCGTAGGACAGGTCCGCATTGTAGGTCGACGGAGTGTTGACCTGCAGAATCTCCGAGCAAAGGTTCGACATGTTAATGCGCCCCTGAATCGGGTTCGCGCGGTTAACCGTGTCCTCGAACATGATGTACGGGTAGCCGGACTCAAACTGAATCTCAGCGATGGTCTGGAAGAACTGACGCGCGTTGATCTTCTGCTTACGAATACGCGGGTCCTCGACCATATCCGCGTAGTTCTCAGTGATGTTGATATCCGCGAAAGGCTTACCGTAGACGCGCTCGACATCGTACGGGCTGAAGAGGTACATGTCGTCGTTACGCTTGGCCAGCTCGAACGTGATGTCCGGAATGACAACGCCGAGCGACAGCGACTTAATACGAATCTTCTCGTCAGCGTTCTCACGCTTAGTATCCAGGAAGCGCATGATATCCGGGTGGTGCGCATGCAGGTACACAGCGCCAGCGCCCTGGCGAGCACCCAGCTGGTTAGCGTAGGAGAAGGAGTCCTCCAGTAGCTTCATAACCGGGATAACACCGGAAGACTGATTCTCGATGTGCTTAATCGGAGCGCCCTGTTCACGCAGGTTACTCAGCAGCAGCGCCACACCACCGCCGCGCTTGGACAGCTGCAGCGAAGAGTTGATGGCGCGGCCAATGGACTCCATGTTGTCCTCAATACGCAACAGGAAGCAGCTCACCGGCTCGCCACGCTGGGCCTTACCGGAGTTGAGGAAAGTAGGAGTAGCAGGCTGGAAGCGTCCAGTGATGATCTCATCAACCAGGTGCTGCGCGAGCCCCAAGTCGCCGTCGGCAAGCGTGAGAGCAACCATGCAGACGCGGTCTTCGTAGCGCTCCAAGTAACGCTTGCCGTCAAAAGTCTTAAGCGTGTACGAGGTGTAGTACTTGTAAGCACCCAGGAAAGTCTTAAAACGGAACTTGTGGGCGTAGGCCTGCTTGAACAGCGCCTTGACGTCCTCAAATTCGTACTTCTCCAGAACCTCGGCCTCGTAGTAGTGGTTTTCTACCAGGTAATCGAGCTTCTCCCGCAGGTTGTGGAAGAACACAGTGTTCTGATTGACATGCTGCAAGAAGAACTGCCGCGCAGCCATGCGGTCCTTATCGAACTGAATCTTGCCGTCTTCACCGTACAGATTCAGCAGCGCATTGAGCGCGTGGTAATCCAGCTTGTCGTCGCCCACCGGCTCCGCAACCTGCTTGCCCTTTTCCGACACGTTGACTCCTTTGACATTCATTTGCCCGCACAGTGTCTGTTCAAACACTGCCCGGAACAATCTAATCTAGCTATTTTCCTCGCGCACCGCTTTACGACGGCTTCCGCGAGCGTATCCATACGGTGGGTCTCAGTGTCCCTTCCCTCGACACTGAGGCTCGCCAACTTAGGCGCTGGCTTTACCGTGGAAGAACTCTTCTAGCCCCTCTCGGACTCGCTGCACATCGTGGTCGGTTCCCATCAGCTCGAAGCGATACAGATATGGGACCTTGCACTTGTAGGAGATGACATCCCCCGCCTTGCCGAAGTCCTCACCGAAGTTGAGATTGCCGGCGGCAATCACTCCTCGGATGAAGGAGCGGTTGTGCTCGTTATTAAGAAATTTGATGACCTGCGGGGGAACTGGCCTTGAGTTACCACCACTGATGGAGGCACCGCCACCATAAGTCGGACAAATGAGGACATAGGGCTCATCGACGATAAGCTCCGGCTCATTGCGACGGATGGGAATGCGGGCGTTTTTGATACCTAGCTTTTCGACAAACTTGTGTGTATTCCCCGTCGCCGAGGAGAAATACACCACCAGCATGAGAACTTCACCCTTTTACATCGCAAAACCCCGCGATCTCCGTTTCCCGGGCGGTCAACGAGATCTGCGGGGAGGTGTGTGATTTTTAAGCTGCCTGGAGAGCCTTGATGCGATCCGGGCGGAAACCCGACCAGGTCTCAGTGCCAGTATCAACGACCGGCGCCTGGAGGTGGCCGAGGGCCATGACGTAGTCCCGAGCCTCATCGTCCATGGTGATGTCGACGATATCGTAGGCAATTCCAGCCTTATCGAGGGCACGAGTGGTAGCGCGGCACTGGACACATGCAGGCTTGCTGTAAACGGTAACCATGACTCTCACAAACTTTCTGGCTTTGACTAAGACCAATAAATCGAATCGACTTCGTACAAACAACGGAAGCGGCCTAGGAATCAGCAAACTGATTGACTGGCTGAAAGCTCCCGCGGGATTCATGAGAAACCGAGTACGGGTGGCCGACAGGTCCTTGTAACTATCCTTGGCTCGACACGAGAAACACTACACTTGGTGTCTAAAAAACTCTAGTCACACTAGATGTAGTAGTCACAAGCATGATATTCCCTGTTCGGGGATTTCTGGCGCACAAGATGTTGTACACACACGCACCACAACCTTGTAATTTCACGCTAAAAATTCCAGAAAATCGTAGAAAAACAACTATCGGCACATTTTGGTTAACCCAATTACCGCAAGACGGCTCGAGGCCGACCGCACCGATACCAGGCGCCACAGTGTCCCTCCCCCCCTGCCCAACTTCGGATTCAGCTGCAACCCCAAAATCATGGGCTGCACATGTGGACACGGGCTGCAAATGTGAAACTGTGCGAGTTTATGACACTTTCAAGCCATT
>NZ_JVVM01000012.1 GCF_001054325.1 Corynebacterium vitaeruminis
TACTTCTCCTGGTCGAAAGTGGTGATGCATTCACCGCCTGAACCTACCGCCTATTTTTGTCATAAACTTAATCAGTTTCACATTTGCAGCCTGCTGGCAGCCCGCAGCCGTGTCCGATTCACACCCAACCGACACCCCAAGCACCCCAAACACCCCAGCCGTCACACTATCAACGCGCAGCCGCGCTCACCCCCCCCGCCCAACCAACCGTCCAACCACGACCCTCCAAAACCTCCACGCGGCCCACCCCAAAACCCCCACGCAACCCCCACAAGCTACGTTTTGGTAACCCACTATGTAATTACGAATGCAACTCAAGTAAATTGAATCAATAATAGTTACTTGCATATAGTTGCCTAGTTTTTGGAGGTTGCCGACCATGGCACTGGTTGTGCAGAAGTACGGTGGTTCATCCCTGGAGAGCGCCGAACGCATTCGTCGTGTTGCAGAACGAATTGTGGAAACCAAAAAGCAGGGCAATGACGTAGTGGTTGTTTGCTCGGCAATGGGTGACACCACCGACGAGCTTCTGGACCTCGCTGAGCAAGTCAACCCGGTCCCACCGGGACGCGAAATGGACATGCTCCTAACCGCCGGTGAGCGTATTTCTAATGCGCTGGTCGCTATGGCGATCGCAAGTCTAGGAGCCTCGGCTCAGTCTTTCACCGGTTCGCAGGCCGGAGTGATCACCACGGAACGCCACGGTAACGCCCGCATTGTCGAGGTCACTCCGGGTCGCGTCCGCGAGGCCCTCGATGAGGGGCATATCTGCCTGGTGGCCGGTTTCCAGGGTGTGAACCGCGAGACTAAGGACGTCACTACGCTGGGTCGCGGTGGCTCGGACACCACTGCGGTCGCTCTCGCGGCAGCTTTGGAGGCAGACGTCTGCGAGATTTACTCCGACGTGGACGGCGTGTACACCGCGGATCCGCGCATTGTGCCGGACGCACAGCGCCTGGACCACATTTCCTTCGAGGAAATGCTGGAAATGGCCGCGGTCGGCGCGAAGATTTTGCAGCTGCGAAGTGTCGAATACGCCCGCGCGTTTAACGTCCCGTTGCGTGTGCGTTCGTCGTATAGCAATGAACTTGGCACCCTTGTTGATGGATCGATGGAGGATATCCCTATGGAAGAAGCAGTGTTGACCGGTGTGGCGCATGACCGCTCCGAGGCGAAGGTGACCGTGCTGGGCATTCCGGATGATCCGGGCCAGGCGGCGAAGATGTTCCGCGCGGTTGCAGATGCGGAGATCAACATCGATATGGTGCTGCAGAACGTCTCCACCATCGCGGATAACCGCACTGACATTACTTTCACGTGCCCGCGCGAGGACGCTCCGAAGGCGATGGCGTTGCTGAAGAAGCTGCAGGCTGACAACGACTGGAAGGACGTGCTTTACGACGATCACGTGGGCAAGGTGTCCTTGGTCGGTGCTGGCATGAAGTCCCACCCGGGTGTAACTGCGACGTTCTGTGAGGCACTCGCTGATGAGGGTGTGAATATCGACCTGATTTCCACTTCTGAGATTCGTATCTCGGTGCTGGTTAATGACCAGGATGTCGATAAGTCTGTGAAGGCTCTGCACGACGCTTTCAATCTCGGTGGCGACACTGAGGCTGTTGTTTACGCTGGTACGGGACGTTAAGGAGTTCTTATGACCACGATTGCTGTTGTTGGTGCCACTGGCCAGGTTGGTCGTGTGATGCGCACTCTGCTGGCGGAGCGTAACTTCCCGGCAGATAAGGTTCGTTTCTTCGCTTCTGCTCGTAGTGCGGGCAAGGAATTGGAGTTCCGCGGCGAGAAGATTGTTGTCGAGGATGTCGCGGCTACTTCCGATGAGGTTCTGAAGGGCATTGATGTCGCGGTGTTCTCCGCTGGCGGCACGCTGTCGAAGGAGCAGGCTCCGCGTTTTGCGGCTGCTGGCGCTGTCGTTGTTGATAACTCGTCGGCGTGGCGTAAGGATCCGGAGGTCCCGTTGGTGGTCTCTGAGGTCAACCCGGATGCTTTGCAGGATATCCCGAAGGGCATTGTCGCCAACCCGAACTGCACGACGATGGCCGCGATGCCGGTGCTTAAGCCGCTTCACGACGAGGCCGGGTTGCAGCGTCTGCGTGTGTCCTCCTACCAGGCGGTCTCGGGTTCGGGCCTTGCTGGTGTGCAGGCTTTGGCCGGTCAGGTGCGCGAGAACATCGACAACCTGGAGAAGCTGACCACTGATGGTTCGGCTCTGGTTGCGGAGGACTTTGGTCCGTACGTTGCTCCGATTGCTTTCAACGCGCTGCCGGTGGCTGGAAACTTTGTCGATGACGGTTCGCTGGAGACCGATGAGGAGCAGAAGCTCCGCAATGAGTCCCGCAAGATCCTGTCTATCCCTGAGCTGGCGGTTGCTGGTACTTGTGTGCGTGTTCCGGTCTTTACTGGCCACACGCTGGTGATTCACGCTGAGTTTGAGAATGCTCTGTCCGTGGAAAAGGCAACCGAGTTGCTGGAGTTCGCGCCGGGCGTGAAGGTTGTCGACGTTCCGAATCCGCTTGCTGCCGCCGGTGTGGATGAGTCTCTGGTGGGTCGTATCCGCGTCGATCAGTCGGTTCCGGAGGGGCGTGGCCTGGTGTTGGTTGTCTCTGGCGACAATCTGCGTAAGGGCGCTGCGCTGAACACCATCCAGATTGCGGAGTTGTTGGTCGCTGACCAGTAGTTAACCGCAGTACTTGAGAGCGCAAAAAGTTATGCCTCGGCACTTCGGTGCCGGGGCTTTTCTGCTTTCAAAAGCGAGCCTGGTTTGGGGTGGCCAAATGGCTACCGCTGTGGTGTGTGACATGCACCGTTTGGGCATAAGTGCAGGTTGAAATTTGCCGTATTTGTATTTTCAATTTCTAGGCTGATGCGCGCCGAAACTCTATATTGTGACCGTTTTTCATCGCCTGTACGGTTTTCGTGTGAGCACGGCAGTGGCCGCAAAGGAGAAGGCGAGAAGCCCTTTACCTTCAGCTCTGGGCATCGCGCCACACCATCTATCTACACTTCGTTTTTCTAAAGGATCATCATGGATAACCTGTGCAACATCTGCGAACTGATTTCCTCCTTGCCAGCACCGGCTCCGCTGCCGGCACCGGAGTTCAACGTGAACTTCCCGGAGGGCCCGCTGGTTCAGGTCGATTCTCTGTTCCCGAACTTCCACTCTCTGACTGAGGGCGGCAACCTGGGTCTGCAGAACGTCGGCGGCGATCAGGACAACGCTCTGCAGAACGTCGGTGGCAACCAGGGTCTCCAGAACGCTGGCGGCGACCAGCTGAACGGTGGCGACCAGATCGGCGGCGACAAGCTGGACAAGGGCGACAAGGTCGGCGGTGACCAGGTCAACGACAAGGGCCAGATTGGTGAGCGTCAGTCCGGTTTCCAGACCGGTGGCCAGGATCAGAGCCTGCAGAACGTCGGTGGCGACCAGGGCCTCCAGAACGGTGGCCAGGAGCAGGGACTGCAGACTGGCGGTAAGAACCAGAACGGCCTTCAGACGGGCGGCCAGGAGCAGGGTGCCCAGACCGGCGGTAAGAACCAGGGTGGTCTGCAGACGGGCGGCCAGGAGCAGGGTGCCCAGACCGGTGGCAACAACCAGGGTGGTCTGCTGGCTGAGGACGGTGCTGGTGACAACCTGCCGGTTGACCTGGATCTCACCGGCGCAAAGGCTATCTAAGACCGTTTAGCTAAAGCAGTCTAACTAGGGCCGTTAACCTAGGGCCGTTAAACTAAAGCAGTCTAACTAAGACCGTTTAAGCTGGCTTGATAACTGCCTTGCGTGGTTGTCGCAGTTAGTGCGGCTATTGCGGCTAGTGCGGTTATTAATGCGCAAGCGCACGAGCGCCTTCTCACTCCTTGCGGAGTGGGGAGGCGCTTTTTTCGGTTATGTTTGGCGACCGCGGCCCAATGAGAGTTAGTGACTGCGTTTATGGCTGGCGACGTTGGATCGATCCGAGTTACTGACTACGTTTATGTCAAAAATGGCCAGAAAAATGTGCTGAAAGTGTCATAAACTCGCACAGTTTCACATTTGCAGTCCCCTATTCAGGCGCGATTTACATAACGTGATCTGCTGGAATGTCTTGAATCAGACCCACTTTTGTCTATTGGGTGCGGATGGAGAGGTCCGGAACGGAGAGACGAATATTTATGCAGTCGCAATTAGGTCACGATTATGTGGCGTATTAAATGGCGTCTGGAGACTTGTTTGCAAATAGTCTTGAGGTGTCATTTTTATTTCCGCATATTTATTGGGGTCAATTTTCATTAGGTGGGGGTGGCGTATTTACTGTGCCTTATCTCACAATTATAAAAATCGTGACATGGGAAACATTTTAACCCGAATTAAAGGGTGGAGAATTATTAAAAAATCTTCATACATACAGGTAGGCGGGGTTTGTGCGGGCTGAATGGCTAGATGATGTAGGGGGAAAGTGGCAC
Source organism: Corynebacterium vitaeruminis (assembly GCF_001054325.1). Lineage (GTDB taxonomy): Bacteria > Actinomycetota > Actinomycetes > Mycobacteriales > Mycobacteriaceae > Corynebacterium > Corynebacterium vitaeruminis_A. The sequence goes on from NZ_JVVM01000012.1 coordinate 4,456, forward strand.
TTTCGTATTTGTGAGGTGGCCAGACGGCTACCCCGGAAAGAATATGCAACCAACAATTATTGCTCTTGAAATAAAGGACAATTGGGGGATCAATTAAATGGCCCAACAAACATAAAATGTATTTGTTATATTCGGGGACGGCCAACGCTATGAATGAGAATTAGAAGGCGATATCAACTGGGCTGCCTGTGATGGGGGCTGGAAACGCTTATGCGTGGTCATTGATTGTTAATTGAAGGCTGGAAAGGTAGCGAAAAGTGTATAACGCACTGAAATCGAAGGAAGGGGGAGGGCTCATGTTCGGTCGTTTTACAAACGAAAAGCGCTGGTTGGCACTTTTTGGCTTCGTGGCTGTGCTCGCTCTTTTCTTCGCTAAATCTCCGATACTTGCGCATGCGCAGGAGCCGGAGGACACTGGCGAAACCCTGACGATTCAGAAGATTTTGAGTGTTCCTGGAACCGTTGCGGGTGTTGAAGCCAACGGAAATGTCCGTAATTTTGGGCCACTCATTGCGGCATTTGACGAGGCTGCAACTCCATTTGGTAGCCACAAAATGGGTTACTGCATTGAGGCCAGCGTCGGCGGTGATCTTTATGACACCGGTCGTGTGCAGAACTTCAGTCAGTTCTCGCGCAGTACAGATACCAATAACAAGCTGCGGAACGACTTTGACCGATACCGGAAGCTCAACTGGATTGCGCACCACGGTTCTCCAGCTGTTGGTTTGGATGAACTGGGTAAGGCAGCTGGAGTTAAAGGACGCCTGAATGTGCTGGATGCCAATAACGCAACTCAGTTCGCTCTGTGGCACTTCTCCGATGACATTGACTTCTCCCAGGGCATTCACAACCCATCGACGAAGGCTGTCTACGACTACCTCACTGGTCCGGCTAACGTCGGCCAGGGCACCGTCGACGGTACGAACCGCACTGGCTACATTTTCAACAATGGTAAGAAACAAGACATCATTGTGATTGACAATGTCACTCCGTCTTCCGGTGAGGTTCCAGCTGAGCCGACGAAGCCATCTGAGCCAGAAAAGCCAACCGAACCGGAAAAGCCAAGCGAACCGGAGAAGCCAACTACTCCGACCACGCCTGCGGAGACCACGACTCCGTCCGAGTCGACCAAGCCGTCTGAGCCGGAGAAGCCGACCACGCTTAAGCCGTCGATCTCCACTCAGGCTCGCCTCAACGGCAACAAGATTGTTGCGGGCGCTGTAGTTAAGGACATCGTGAAGTTCACCGACCTGGTGCCGGGTAAGAACTACCGCCTGGACGCCACTCTGGTGGACAAGACCAATGCTGACCGCATTCTGGGCACCGGCAGCGTCGAGTTCACTCCGGAGACCTCTTCGGGTGAGCAGGCTGTCATGATTACTGTCTCCGATGATGTGGATGAGCCAGTGTCCGCTGCTGTTGCATTTGAAAAGCTGACCTCGACGGAGGTTACCGCCGATGGCCAGGACAACACCGATGGTCAGTCGGTAGAAATCGCCACCCACGAGGACATTAACGACGCTGCTCAGACTGTTCATGGCGAAAAGCCAGAGCAGCCGACGACCTCTGAAGAGACCCCGACGAGCGAAGAGACAACCGAGGAGACAACGGAGCCGTCGTCCAGCGAGACCGCTACTTCTGAGACCAGCGAGTCTGAGACTCCGACGACGTCGGAAAGCGAAGAGCAGCCAAGCTCTTCGACGACTACTCCTAACACCACCGAGTCCACGAAGCCGGCTGTTCCGACGGAACCGACCGAGCCGACTGACACCACCGAGTCGCAGACCACCGAGCCGACTGAGACCACTGAACCATCTCAGCCGAGCGAGCCAGCGGATACACCGCTGGAGCCGGAGCTGCGCACGGTAGCCGAGCTTGAGGGCAACCGTATTGAAGCTAATGCCAAGGTTGTCGACACCGTACATTTTGAAGGTCTGGTGCCTGGTAAGAACTACACCCTCTCCGGTGAACTGGTTAACAAGGCTGATAGCTCTGTAATTGGTCATGGCGAGGCGACGTTCAAGCCGACTTCGGCAAGCGGTACTGTGACTGTCACTCTCGAGGTGCCTGATTCTGTTAAGACTCCTGTTGCTGAGGCTGTTGTATTCGAGCACCTGACCTCTGATGAGGTTGACTCAACTGGTCAGGAAAGCGCTGGTCAGGTTAATGAGATCGCTGACCACGCAGATATTAACGATGCAAACCAGACCGTGACCGGCGAGGTTCCGGAAACTCCGGAAGATACCCCGACTGAGGAAAGCGAAACTCCGTCCGAGGAAACGACCGTACCGGAAACCAGCTCGACTGAGCCGACCACGTCCACCGTTCCGGTAACTCCGAGCGAGGATGAGCCTTCCGAGCAGCCGGAGACGACACAGCCGGAAGAGCCGTCTGAGACGACCACCCCGTCCGAATCTGAGTCCGAAAAGCCGAGCAAGCCGTCCAAGCCGGCCCACCCGGAGAAGCCGTCCAAGCCGTCCAAGCCGGCCCACCCGGAAAAGCCGAGCAAGCCGTCGAAGCCGGCCCACCCGGAAAAGCCGGAGAAGCCGAGCAAGCCGTCCAAGCCGATCCACCCGGCCCAGCCGGAGAAGCCGTCCAAGCCAGCTCACCCGGAAAAGCCGTCGAAGCCTGCTCAGCCGGAGAAGCCGAGCAAGCCAAACCACCCAAGCACCCCAGCACAGCCTGAGGAAAACGCAGCTATCACGACTTCTGCCGGTATTGCTGGCAAGGGTCTGATTGAAAAGGGTGCTGTCGTCATCGACACGGTGCACTTCACCGGCCTGAAGCCGGGCACGAAGTACACCTTGACCGGTGAGCTGATGTGCAAGGAGACGGGCAAGTCCACTGGCGCTAGGAGCCGCCTGCACTTTGTACCGACGGCATCCGCAGGCACGGTTGATGTTCCGATCATCATCACTGACGCCGACTGCGGTTCCCAGGTTGTCTTCGAGACTCTGACCGATGCCGACGGCAAGGAAGTTGCTGTTCACAAGGACATCAACTCCGCTGAGCAGACTGTCACGAATGGCAAGACCCCAGAGAACACGCCATCTGAGCAGCCGAAGGATGAGGGCGAGCAGAACACGCCTAACGACGATTCCTCCGCGCCTACTAGCGATGCTGCCACCCCGAACACTGTGATTAATCAGCATTCGGAGCAGAACAACACCAACGTCACCGTTATCGGTGGCACTGGCCAGGACAAGCAGAAGAACTATGGAAAGCCGTTGGCTCCGAATTCGGAACGACGTGCAATTAGTTCGGTTCCGTCTGGCCCGACCGGTTTGGCTACTCACGCTCTGCCGACGGTAGCTACGAACTAAGGAGATTCCATGACTGATCAGTTTGGCTCGGACGAGACCGGAAACGAACCTGGAAACGCACCAGGTTACGAACCGGAAACCGAAACCGGCGCACCCGACCATGTTGATGCGTTTGACCAGGACGACGACCAGGGCGACGGCCAGGTCGAAGACCTGCAGGACGTGCCTTGGTGGAAGCAGCCAAGGGTGTATATCGCCGCTATCGCATTAATCGGCGTTGTCGCTCTGCTGGTGATTTCCCAGATCAACCGCAATGATTCGGCACTCGACGGTGCGCAGGAGAATCTTCCCACTCCAGCACAGGGTTCTCGGGAGTCTGTGCACGAGATGGAGATGCTCATTGACGGTAAGTCGGCTCCAATCGATTTCGTCCAGCTGACTGATCAGGGATCTCTGATCCCACCGACCGATGTTTCGCGACTGGGTTGGTACTCCGCCTCCGCAATTCCCGGTGAGGAAGGTGCTGCTGGATCGTCCGTCATTACCGGCCACGTCAATGAGGTGGATCAGGGCGATGGCTACGCTGCACGTTTTGCGGACCTGAAAGCTGGCGACACTGTCACGGTGAAGGTCGATGGCGAAAGCCGCGACTTCACCGTCAGCCACGACCCGGTCCAGGTGGTCAAGGGTGCTGAGATGCCCGAGGCCGTCAACGATGCGGTTGGTGAAAACCGCTTGGTTCTCATTACCTGCGGAGGCGAGTTCGTCGGTGGCACGTTGGGTTACTCCGACAACATCATCGTCGAGGCCACCCCAGTGCGCTAATCCAGTGCGTTAGGGCGCTAGGGCGCAAGTCTCGATTCATTGACCAATTCCATTGGCTGCGGTTGTCGAGCGTCGTCGAACAACGGCGGCGCCGACGACCACAGAAAACACAGATCAAATCTGCAGAAACCCTGCAGAAACACTGAAGATAAGGAAGTACCTATGAGCATGTTGAAGAAAATCGGTGTCTGGGGTGTGGGCGCACTTGTGCTTGCCACTCCGGTTGCTACTGCCGCACAGGCGGTAGCTGCACCTGCAAACTCTGCTGACACTGCAGTTGTCGCTCCGGGCAAGGGCGGATTCCTCCACTCGGGCAAGCTGGCCGTCAACCGCTACGTCTTCGAGCTCGAGCATCGCGATGGTAAGGACTACGTCAACATCACCTTCACCGGTGACCACAGCGCTGACGTGCAGATCATGCCGGATGGTATGACCCCCGAGGGCAAAAAGAAGGTCGACCAGATCAGTGACGTCCTCAAGCTCAACGGCTACAACGATGTTCACTACTGGGCGGTTCTCTAAACGCCACTTGTGACGCCACAGTGCGCCCCGTGTCGCTTACAGTCTTCGTGCTTTTACAGGTCCTGGCACAAGGCAGTGCGCCACGGGGCGTTTCTTGGTTTTTGATGGTGTCCTTTTGCTTTTGCTTTCGCTTGACGACGTTGTCGTGACAGCAAATCCGGGAACGTTGATAAGTCCCCATTTTCCTGGCATGCGCTGGGGAGATAACGATAGGGGATAAAAGCTATTGATATAAACCAATTGGGTAGCCCTGATTAGGGGGGGGGCTTTAATTGCGGGAAATCTTTGCGCTTTCTTGGGTAGTTGGACTAAGGCCCGCCGTGACCAGTACAAAAAGCCATCAAGCGGTCGCGAGAAGCATGGGCGTGAATGCTTTTTACGACTTGGGCGTTAAGGTGCATTCACCTCAAGTGTCGGTCAGATGCTTAAGCGGTTAAGTTATTCATAAGCGGTTCACTGAGCGCTGTTAACCGAGCGGGCAATGAGCTTGGACTGGAGTGTTGTGACATATAAACATAAAAGTTCATGATGCTTAAGCCTAGAAGGTTAGACAGGCTGGTCTTTTCTTTAAGGAAAATCTCAGCTTTGCCGGGTCGGGGAATATCCATGTCACCGTCTGAAGTGAATCGCGAGACGTATTGAAGCGTGTTGCTTCATTTTGGACTTCTGAAAAGGACCTGTTTTCGTGAATAAGTTCTCCCGTACCGCCCGGTCGGTAACCTTCGCTGCCATCGTCGGTCTGTCGATGGGTGTCTCCGCCCCGGCTGCAATCGCTCAGGACACTGCCATCAACCAGGCTGCTGGCGACTCCCCATTGGTAAATAAGGACGCCAAGGGCTCGCTCACCATTCACAAGTTCGGTAATCCGACCAGCGAAGGCCAGCCGTCTGGTACCGAAGCCGATGTCAAGGATGTTGAGGCCACCGGTGCCGAGAAGCTCGACGGTGTCGGCTTCACCGTTTACAAGATCAACAAGACTGCAGATGGCGCTACCGACATTGATGTCACCACTAACGAGGGTCTGCTGGCTGCTTCGAAGCTGAAGGCCGCTGATTTCTCTCAGGGTGCCGCACTCAAGGATGGCCTGCCTGACGGTGTCCTGAAGGAGGTTGCAACCGGCACGACTGGGCCGGATGGTAAGTGGGTAGTTTCCGAGAATCTCGATCTCGGTGCTTACCTGGTTGTTGAGACCGGCCCGAAGGAAGGCTATGACCCGGCTGTTCCGTTCATCGCTTTCGTTCCGATGACCGCGGATAACGGTGGGGATAACCAGGGCACTAGCTGGAACTACGATGTCCATGCGTTCCCGAAGAACTACAAGGACGAAGAGCCGACCAAGACCGTCAAGGACAAGGACCAGAACGCTGGTGATGAAAACCTGGTCTACACCGTCACAGGTACTGCTCGCCAGCTGAAGCCGAACACGGAGCGCACCCAGTTCCAGATCACTGACGAGATTGACTCGAAGTTGGAGATCACCGACGTGAAGGTGACGGTCGCTGGCAAGGAGATCCAGCCGACGCAGGATGTTGATGGGAAGTTCTTCGAGGGCAACAAGGTCGACGTCGCCCTGAATGAGGAAACTGCTAAGTCCCTTAACGCCGGTGACAAGGTCGTCGTTACCATCACCACCAAGCTGAAGCCGCAGTTCGAGAATGCTACCGACATTGCGCCGAACACCGGTTTGGTCTTCCAGAACAACCCAGACGGTTCCGAGAACCATACTCCGAAGGAGACTCCGGAGGTTAAGACCTACTGGGGTGGCCTGCAGTTCAAGAAGGTCGATGGCGACCGCAAGGGTCTGGAAGGCGCTGAGTTCCAGATTGTCCGCCAGGAGGCTGGCAAGCAGTGCTCCGAGATTGACACCAAGAAGAAGGACTCTTGGACCCCGGTAAACGGTCAGCAGAATGGCAAGGTTGATACCACCTTCGTCTCTGGCCAGGATGGTACCGTCAAGATCACTGGTCTCCACGTCAATGACTTCGAAGACAACGCTGAGGTTGCCGCTGAAGACCAGTCCCACTACTGCCTGATTGAGACCAAGGCTCCGAAGGGCAAGGAGCTGCTGCCGGAGGCTCTCGAGTTCAAGCTGGTTGCTACCTCGACTGACCCGGACCGCGTCTACGAGCTGGCTTCCGTCCAGGTCGGCGCTAACGAGGGCGAGGTTGTTAACTCTGACGACACCACCCCGAACCTGCCGATGACCGGTGGCGCCGGTGTTGGCATCCTGGCTGCTATCGGTGCAGCTATCGTCGCAGCTGGTGCATGGTTCGCCCGCCGCGGTTCCAAGAACTAAATCCGAGTAAAGGCTCGGTCACTGGAGCTCTTTAGCTCCAGTGTTGAGGGAATAGCGTGCGTTCAACAGCGCACGCCATTCCTGTAGTTTGCGCATCACTGAAATTACTGTTGCGGCCTTTCGATGTGCTCTTTTTCAACAGCAGGCATTCCCATGCCGGTGAGAAAGAGAAAGGTCACATCCCTTTTTGATTGACTTCTTGGGAGTTCCTCCGTGGGTAAACACTCTGCGTCGACTCTGACGCGGGACGCATCAGCTGAGCAGTCTGATCAGCCTGAGCAGGCGAAAAAGAACAGCATGGTTCTCCCCGCAATTCTGGTGATTGTGGGTTTACTTGTGATGCTGTACCCGGTTGTCTCCACGGCATTGAATAACTACGGCACCTCTAAGGCAGCCAAAGAGTTCGCCAAGCTGGAAAAGTCCGTACCCCAAGAAATTAAAGATGAACAGTGGGAGCGTGCTCATTCTTACAATGAGCGCCACACCACCGGCCCGATCCTGGACCCGTGGCTTAACGAAATTAATGACCACAACCCCGAGTACGCCGCTTATCTCGATCAGCTAAACGCTACCGACGTGATGGCGCGTCTAATCTTCCCAGAGATTAAGGCCGACCTGCCGATCTATCACGGCACCAGCGATGAGGTGCTCGCCAAGGGGCTCGGACACCTATACGGATCCGATCTTCCAGTCGGTGGTGCTGGAACCCACTCCATCATTACCGGTCATACCGGACTTACTAACGTAACGCTCTTCGATAACCTGCGGAAAGCAAAAGAGGGAGACGCCTTCTATATCCAGGTCGCAGGTCACAAGCTGAAGTACGAGATTGATCAAATCAAGGTCGTACTTCCGCATGAGACCGACGATCTTCGTCCCATTGAAGGCCAGGACTACATCACCCTCATCACTTGCACTCCTTACGGGATTAACACGCATCGTCTGCTAGTGCGTGGGCACCAAGTGCCGATGGATCCGTCGGAAAGCAATGTCTTCGACCAAACGCACGGAACTGGATGGCAGTGGTGGATGTATGCCCTGCTCGTAACAGTGCTTGTGCTTGGCGCAGGCTTTGCGTGGTGGCTCTGGCGCCAGCGCTTCGACTCTGACGACATCGACGACATCGCCGAAGAGCTTGACGACGACGCTGAGAATGCGGACGTCGAGACTGCTGATGGCGACGCAGACAGTGATGAACTCGTTGACGGCAGCGAATCGGCATCCGAGGATAATAACAACACTTCGTGGTGGGAAAACGACAATGAATAAATATTTGACATCCACCTGGAACCGGATAGCTGCGTTCTTAGCTGCCTGCGCTCTGGTTGCAGTGATGGGTGCAATCGGCGCGAATGACGCCAACGCGGCCAGGATTGTTGGACGCGTGGATGCTCCGGGCGTTTCAGCAACAAGCGGCACTGACATTGTGCGAATTACCTTGAGCCCAGGAAACCCGGACGATGATAATTCGACGGCGTCGGGCTCTATTTCTGGCGTGACGATTCATTTGCATCGTCTTAAGGGAATTTCGCCGTCAAGCCAGAAGGACCGCGAGAAGGTGGAAAACGCCACCGCAGCTGAGCTTGCCGAGTGGCCAAAAGACCTCCACTTCAGCCAGGTCACTGACGAAAACGGCTCTGTTAAATTCAGTGACTTGCCGGAGGGTATTTACCTTGTAACCTCGACGGCTCCGAACGACAGTTACCGGGAGATCAACCCCTTCTTGGTATCGGTGCCATTCTATGGGGCGGACTATGACTCCACTCCGGTAGAGGGAGTCATTGTGGCGAAGTCGCACAAGCCGGGGGAGACGCCACCGCCGTCGACGCCTCCGACGACTCCGCCGAATACCCCTCCGACGACGCCACCTGGAACTCCGCCGACTACGCCGGGGACATCGACCCCGCCGAAGACGCCGCCGACCACTCCGGGTGAACCGGGAACCTCGACGACAACGTCGACTACCTCCACGTCGCCTGATGAGCCTGGTACCTCGACGCCTTCAGGCTCGTCGGGTTCATCCTCAAGCTCGGGAAGTAGCGGAGAATCCGGCTCCTTGGCGCTCACCGGTGTGCAGGTAGCAGGTCTGGTAGCTGCCGCTGCAGCACTAATCGGCGGAGGATTCGTCATTATCGTCGCTAGCAAGAAGAACTCAGAAAGTGGGAAGAACTAATGTTTTCGACAACATTCCGCTTGCCGGATTCAGTGCGAACTACGCTTCGCATGTTCTTGGCTGCTTTGCTAGCGGTAGCTCTCGTTGTCAGCGGTCAGGCTTTTGCTCCCAACGTGCCGCAGGCACAGGCACAGACGGAGGTCATTCCGACGTCTCCGCCGAAGTATGAGTTTAAGAATATTAAGACGAAGCAGCCGTATCCGGGCGATGCAAAATTTGAGTTCACTATCGATAATGATGCGACGATTGACAGCCTCCAGTTCAATGTTGGTGGCTCAGGGCATCTTCTGACGTACGAACTCATAATTAATGGGAAGAAGATTGCCCCGCAGTTTACCACCAGCGATAATCCTCGACAGGTCCCGCTTGAAGTTGTGCACAAGGGACTGAACCAAACAGTCAATGCGGGCGATAAAGTCAGGCTAGAGCTTTACTACGCTGCTCGGACAGCAACAGGCAATGTATCCGTCACCCTTCGCGGTACTCTTGACAGCTCCACTGAGCCGACCGACCCAAGTGAGCCAACAGATCCGTCAACGGACCCGACGGAACCTACTGATCCAACGGAGCCAACAGATCCGGCTGAGCCCACCGAGCCCACCGAGCCGGAGGATCCGGAGCCAGAACCCGGAACGGTAACTCCCGCGGACCCAACCCTTGTCGATTCCGCGACTGCACCGGAGTGCGTGGAGAAGGCTTACATCAATATCCCGGACACCAAGGGTGTTGATTACTACCTCAACGCAGAGAAGAAGCCAGCTGGCCCCCATGTCTACGAGCAGAACAAGCCGGGTACAGTCAAGGTCACTGCAGTAGCGCAGCCAGGGTTTAAGCTTGCCCCGAACGCGCGTACCGAGTGGACCTTCAACCTAAGCGGCGAGGTAAAAGACTGCTCAGATTCTTCTGAAGACCCCAAGCCACCGGCTGTCGAAGGGCGCCACTTTGATGCCATCGGCCACGAGTTTGCAGTTAAAGCTGACCCAGTAGATCCGAAGAAGCCCAACGCCTTTACGGCTAAGGTGACTGAGGAATCTCACATGAAGTACGCAACGGTGCGTATCGAGACTGACGCGACTTTCTTGGATCCACAGAAGTACAACCTCACCCTGGACCAGATCGAGCCTGGTGTGACTTTGCAGAAACGAAACGTCAATATTGGCAACGGCTTCATCACTATGGACGTTGTTCCGGTGAAGGATGGCAAGCCGGTTGATTCTGCCGTTGTGCCGAAGGATGCGGTATTCACCTTCACCAATAATCTCTCGCAGAACAAGAATTTGAAGGTCACTCTTGATGTCTACGGAGAGAAAAAGGACACACCAAAACCACCCGAAGTCATCTCCCCACCAGATGGAGCTAAGTGGGTGCAGGGGCGAGTCCCTAACCCCCCGATGCCGCAGCGTTGTGGCCTGCGCATTGCTGTAGTAGCAGACCTTTCGACATCGCTCCGTTACGCAGATACTGATGGTTTCGAAGCATCTAAAAAGGCCGCGAATGCATTTATCGATTCCCTGCAGGGCACCCCAGCCGAGCTCGGCATCTATAACTTCGCAAGTGGCGGTCCGGCTAATCAGGCTGGAACGACACACGGTCAGAACCCACCATATATTTCAATGCTGTCGGAGCAGGGCGTCCAGCGAGCAAAGGACGTAGTTAAGAACTGGAGCTATAACGCAAATAACAGTGCTACGAACTGGGAAGCGGGCCTGAAGCAGGTCAAGGATAACGACTACGACGTGGTGTACTTCATCACGGATGGTATGCCCACGACCTCCTCGACAATCAAGAGCAAGGGCATCGGTGGTGAATTCGTTCAGGCTAGTGCTCTCAACGACGCAATCAAAGCAGCCAACGAACTCAAAGCTGCCGGTACCCGTGTTGTGCCGCTCATGGTCGACCTGACTCTTGGCGGGCGAAGCAGCCAACGCCCCGTTGTAACGAATGATCTGGTGCTCAAAGACGCCAAGCGCATTGCCTGGACAGCAGATCCGGGACAAGATCCAGGTTTGTACTACAAGATTCGAAGCGACATCGCGAAGGCTACAAAAGCCAATTACGTTGGCACCGACATTTTGGTGAACCTGAAAATGGCGTACGACGCGGCCGGCAGCCAGACCCTGCAGGTGTTTGAGCGTCTACCCAATGGGAGGCAAGAGACGGTCACTCTCAATCAATCGAGGTGGACCTACGGTACACGTGACGTCAAGACCATGGGCGAGGATATCTCCGGTACTGGTGACACGGTGAGGGTGTCTAACTACGGCAAGCTTGCCGAACAGATGAAAACAATCGCCCAAGACGTAACCACACGATGTAACGGTGTAGTGAAGGTTAAGAAGAGGATCGTCGATGAAAATGGCAAGGTCCTTGAAGACGGTGCCCCTGGTTGGGAGTTCACCCTGTCCGCAAATAACAATGTCATCGGTTCTGGTAACGGCCCGTTGGTTCACCAGTCGATGAAGGTAACCTCCGGATCTGAATCCGATAAGGGTACTGCATCGTGGAACATTGAAAGCGAGCGTGAGCAGTCGTTGGTTCTGACTGAAACGCAGAAGCAGGGCTACACCTTGTTCCGTCGCGGTGACACCTTGGATTCCACCGGTGACTTCAACGCCGTATGTACTCAAACCCGCGACGGGAAAACCTCACCTCTCAAGGTGGAGAATGTGGGCGAGTTCGGTTTCCGCGTAAAGATGTCGGAATCCAATAAGGTGCTGTCTTCCGTCTCCTGTGTCATCGATAACTACGAAGCGCCGGACACCAAGCCAGGCAAGCTGACCTTGGAAAAGGCGGAGTACGTTGATGGCGAGGGAGTCAAGGTTTTGCCGGGACTTGGTGGTGCGACCTTCGATATCTACCCCTCGGCTGGTGGTCAGCCGGATCATAGTGGAGGACCGGTCTACACCATCACGCCTGATCAGAAGTCAATTGAAATCACTGAAACTGGCACTTTCTACCTTGTAGAAACGATGGCACCGGCAGGACTTAGCCTGCTGCCAGAGCCAGTAGCTTTTGAAATCTCAATTGACCAGGAGACTAAGGAGTACACCATCTCGGTGGTGGGTGGCAGTAACCCGCTTATCAAGGCCGAAGGCTCCGGCGAACTCATGATCATGCAGGTGACTGACACCAAGACCGGCAAGCTGCCAAAGACCGGTGGAAACGGAGTCCTTCTCTGGACACTGTTTGGTGCGGTAATCGCAGCTTGCGGTTGGTTCTGGGCTCGGCGCCAGCAGTCCTAATAACAAGAATGGGTTCTGTGCGGGCGACTGCACAGAACCCATGAGACAGTAAAAGAACTAGACGCGCTTCCCACCCCATCAGGAAGCCCTAGGTAGATAGAGCGCTCTTACCAGGGAGAGTTCGCAGTGATATAGGAACCAAGCTGCTGCCCGTTCCCATCGATTATGTTCCAATTAGTCGATACAACGCCAACAGCACCTTTTTCTGGAACCCATACAGGCCCTCCGGAATCGCCTCGTTGAGCGTGTACGTTCTGAACCTGTATAGCGTTGTCCTCGATTTGGTATGCCTCGCGATCAGCGGCTAAACCGCAGGAAACTTTCCCCGTAGTGTTCCCGTATATGCAGACTGTCTCGCCAGTTTGAACATCTGTTGGGGATATCGTTGAGTCGCCCGAATACGAATTTTCACCGGCAGTAGCGGGGTCATCAAGCGAGACAACTCCAATATCGTTTCCCGTATCTAGTGAGTGGTCATAGGTGGGAGACGGTTGGAATACACCAATTTTCTGAAAGGTTCCATCCGTCACTGTGTCTCCATCTTGTCCACAATGACCTGCTGTATAGATTTGCGAATTGGTTTTGTCGACATAGCCAGCCGTACAGACACTAGCTTGTGGCCCATTAGCGTGAACGATGACAACTGGATCACCTTGGTTAATGGTGGCCGCGTAGGCCGGTAGTCCGGTTGTAGCCGTGATAACGGCAGTGACAGTGAAAATCCATGAAGGTCTATTCATGGGGAAATCTGCTCCTCAGCGTGTTAGTTGGTGGCGTCCCAAAAAACTGGTTGTGGCGTTTTCGGGCCGCACATTGAAAAGCATTTCCTCTGGTTGGGTTTCCTAGAGGGCGAATACGAACGCGCATGGTGAGCGTCCAATCATCCTAAAGATGCGCAAAAACAAAGCTAATCTCGTCGAAAGATGGAACTTATGCGTGCCGGGCAGTTCATATACCCGTTTCGTATCGCGAATATAAGGAAATATATAAACCTATCAGTTAAGACAGAACCTACGCTCAACTGGGCAGTCATGCGCGATAGTGTTCCAAAAATGGGGTAGAAGAAAGGTCAACGCCCATCGGGGGAGCGGGCTAAACAGCTGCAGAGTTGCCGCAGGCACTGTCACCGTCGTCAAGCGCGGCAACGAGTTCGCAGCGTGCACGAGTTCCGATTACGGACGGCACTAACTCACTGCCGAAATGCAGAATCTTGCTGCGAGTTGTCAATCGTTATACAAAGTTGTCGAATTTGTTAGCAAACGGTTGGCACGTGGGGCTCGTTCGTAATACCAGAACAGTAAATGAGAGGTCATATCCTGCTGCCAAGCAGGGATAATCTAGAAATTACAGAGCTCTCCGTGATGCCGGGGAAGAAAAGCACATCAAGCCTGTAATGCAGTTTTCTAAGAATTTCTCATAACGAAAACCCAACTAAAGGGCTTTCGCGCAGTCATGAAGCCCAAGTCGCACTGCAGGTTGCCTGTGGCCGCTATAGCATCGGCTTTGTCCAGACATTTCGTCTACATCACTGAGGAACAGGAACGGCACATCATGGCTGACAACACAAAGAACACTGCTAAGAACACCCCGGCAACTCAGGCTGGCTCGGACTCCGCGAATAAGGGAACCGGCCACGGCCACACCTCTATCGACGACAGCGTCGTCTCCAAGATTGCCGGCATCGCTACCCGCGAGGTCTCCGGTGTTTATGACCTTGGCGGTGGCATGGATCGCTTCGCTGGCTCCGTCCGTGAGTTTGTCTCCGGCGGTAGCGCCAACGTATCCCAGGGAATTGCTGTTGAGGTTGGCGAGCGCCAAGCTGCAGTCGACGTCACCATCATTGCCGAGTACGGCGTTGCCATCCACGAACTGGCTGAGGCTATCCGTCAGAACGTCATTAGCTCCGTTGAGCGTATGACCGGCCTCGAGGTCACTGAAGTCAATGTTGATGTTTCCGATGTTCACACCGACTACCAGACCCCGCAGGAGCGCGAAGAAGAGGCTGCTAAGCAGCGCGAAGAGCAGCGCAAGGCCATCGCGGCTGCTAACGAGCCCAAGGAGCAGCCACGCGTTCAGTAGTTAACAACTATTGCGCGTCGAGGCCGGGCAGAATGGGCACTTAAGCCCGCATAAAGGGGAATTTCATGTTCGATAATTACACAAAGACCTTCGCGACGATTGCCGTTGTCCTGTGCTTCGCCGCAATGATTGGTGGTTTCACGGGTTTTCTTGCGGTTATTGCCTTCGGGGGTCTGGCCGGTGCAGCCGGTGCGGTACTCGATGGAAAAATCGATGCGCCCGAACTCAACCGTAAGTTCAACCGAGGGGGCCGCCGACGGTGACTATCCACGTTCCAGCAACGCGTGGCACCACTGTCGTAAGCGAAAAGGCAATCCGTCGCATCGTAGAGATGGCCGTGCGCACGGTTCCCGGCACGCTCGACCAATCCCGTGTTCTAGGGCGCGACTATCCAATTGTCTCTATCGACAGTGAGATTGCCCCCAATTCTGCCACGACAAGCGTCGTTAGTGCAGTTCGAGTCGCAGTTCGCGCTGTCGCATCCTGGCCAGCGCCGACAGCGGAAATTGCAGTGCGCATTCGTTCCAGCGTCGCAACCTGGCTCGTTGATATGGCCGGTCTTGAAAATGTCACCGTCGATGTTGACATCGACAGTGTCGAACCCGGGCACGTGCGTGTCACCAGAGAGGACTTGGCGCACTTTTCGGATCACCCGCAGCTGACACCTATCCGAGTGAATCAGCAGGTAGTAGCCGCCCCACAGGTGCGGTGGGTCCCAGAAGTGCAGTCCATCGCTGTACCGACGCCGCAGCCGGTACGCAATATTTCAGTACCGCAGCCTCAGCCAGTGCGCAGTATTACTCCGGTGGCACCGCAGCCGGTACGCAGCATTACTCCGCCGCGTCCAGAACGAGTACGCAGTGTCCCAGCACCTGCTCCACAACCGGTGCGCTTCATCACGCCGCCGAAGCCGCAACCAACTGTGGCTATTAAGGCACCGAAGCCGCAACCAGCCCGACGCATTGTTGCACCAC
The DNA here is from genome assembly GCF_001054325.1 of Corynebacterium vitaeruminis. Taxonomy (GTDB): domain Bacteria; phylum Actinomycetota; class Actinomycetes; order Mycobacteriales; family Mycobacteriaceae; genus Corynebacterium; species Corynebacterium vitaeruminis_A. The sequence continues at coordinate 19,830 of NZ_JVVM01000012.1, forward strand.
CGCCGCTGCCAGTGACTCGCACCTCGGCGCCGAAGCTGGTACAGGTGCGTCGCACACCAACTCCACGGCCAATACAGCTGCGAAAAGTCGCAGCACCAAAGCCGACGTCCTTGGTGCAGGTGAGTGTCCCCCGGCAACCAAAGCTGCGTCCGGTACGAGTGCCGTCGCCACGCACAATTAGTGTTAAGGCGCCACGACCAGCGCTATTGCGGCCGGTCAAAGTGCCGCGTCCAACCCGGTTGAAACAAGTTCGCGCACCGCGACAGGAGCAGCTGCGCCCGGTATCCGTGCCACAACCACGTACCGTGGTGGTAAGCACGCCAGAGCCGCGCCCACTGAAAAAGATTGAGGTGACACCCTATGACGCCGACTGAGAGGTCATCGGCCGCGGTGGTCTCGGACGAGTCAGTCGAAACTCGCCAGGGACGTGACCCGCGTCAATCACCAAAGGTTCGCGGGCTGGGAGTTTTCGCCGGTCTGTTGATGATTGCAGCGGCCGTAGTCGCAGGTAGAGAAGCAATCATTAGCGCCAATAGCTCAGGTGACACCTCATGGTTACAACCGGTATTCGACTGGTTCAGCAACCCACAGGGCTCAGCCGCGTCATGGGTGTTGCTCCTCGTCGGAATCCTCGCTGCAATCTATGGGCTGGGACAGCTCATAGCGGTGTTTCTTCCCGCCCCGCGCCGGTATGTACGCGTCGATGACGATGGCAACCTGCCAGTTTGGATGCATAAGTCTGACTACCAAGAAATCCAAAATGGCACGGCACTTGCTTCCGGAACTCACGGCGGATACGAAGGTGATGACAAGTGAAAACATCAGTAAGGGTATTCGACCGAATTGTGTTGTTCCTCTTCTCAGCGCTGTTACTACTGGTAGCAACATGGGCAATTGCTAGCTACTTCGATGTCGCTCCTGCACAGTGGCTTCACGACACCGGGCGGATGGAATCCTGGGAAAAAATACCTGAGCAAAGCTGGTATGTTCCCGTCCTCGGTGTAATCACAGCGATTCTAGCGGTGGTCGGCTGCAGCTTGGTGGTCGCTAATCTGCGATCGCACCGGTTCAGCACGGTTTCCGCATCAGAATCACAGGAAAAGTTAGGAGAGATTTCGCTGCCGGTCGCCGATGTTGCCGATGCGGTGTGCACCGATTTAGAGCGCAACGCCCACATCAACCAGGCGGATTCGCGGGTCTACCGTGATAATGGAATCCCGACCTTAGAAGTGACTGTGGCAATGCCACCGCAGGCGAGCCTCTCCGCTGTTGTAGCTGCCCTGAAAAACGCGGAGCGTGATATACGTGATGCCCTTGGGCATGCTGATATCGCCTCGACTTACAAAATCGAGCTGGACCGTTAGTCAGCTAGTCAGCTTCGCGGGGGGAGACAACCTACAACGGCTAGCTAGGTGCCCTGGTCAGAGCGGGCCTAAACAGCAGCAGAGTCGCCGCTGGCACTGTCGCCGTCGTCAAGCGCGGCAACCAAATCGCGGCGCGCACGGGCGACGCGTGAGCGAATAGTGCCCACGCGACAACCTGCGATTTCCGCGGCCTCCGCGTAGGAGTAACCCAGCACCTGCGTCAGAATGAGTGCCTCGCGGCGTTCCTCCGGCAGCTGCTCTAGCAGCACGCGGGCGTCAGCGAGCTCTGACCACGACTCGCCGGTCGTAAACTGCTCGGCAGCGTTTTCTACTTCCACCGCAGACTTCTTCGGGCGCGCCGAATCATGGCGGACCGAATCCACCCACACGCGCCGGGCCAGCGACAACAGCCATGTGCGGGCAGAAGAACGCGCCGCAAAACGGGGAAGAGCCCCCATCACACGCAGGTACGTCTCCTGCGTTAAATCATCCGCAGCATCAACGCCGCCGAGATGTGCGACCAGACGCCACACGTCCTTCTGCGTCAGCCGCACGAACTCCGTCAGCGCAGCCTGATCACCGCGACCGGCTTTCAGTGCCAGCTGCGTGATGTATTCGTCATTAGAGACGAGGCGTGCGGGAGTCATGGCAATAGCTTAGCAACTTAAAACCTAAAGATAATTCGCCTGACTGCACGTGGCCTCACCTGCAAGAAACAGGCGGCGGCGCAGCCAGGCGAACTAGGGGGCAATTACTAGAAGCGGATGGCGTCGATGGGCTTGACGCGGACTGCGATGGTGGCCGGGATGATGCCCGCTAGTGCGCCCACGAATGTCGCGACCAATACGCCGATTACAGCGGCCGTGACAGGGTAGGCCACGGCGCCCGTCTCCAGCGGCAACGCCAGCATCTTATCCAGCGGCAGCTGCTTGACCGTGATGATCGAGGCAATCACGCCAACCACGCCCGCCACCGTCGTGGCGACAATCGACTCCAAGAACACAGAGATAAAAATCCGGCCTGCCGACGCGCCCATTGCGCGACGAATACCAATCTCACGGACGCGGTGGCCAATGGTGACAATCGAGACCGTGAGCAGGCCCAACGCACCAAGTGCAATCACAATGCCACCGATAATGCCCAGCGCAGTGGTGATGGTGTTATTCATCTCCTGGGAAATCTCCGTGTCCTTCTCCGACAGGGAAGTATTCACCTTCCAGCTAGGGCCGAGCTCCGCCTGGAAAATGTTGTGCAGCGCCTTCTGGTTCTCCTTCGCGGACTCCTCAGGCGTTGCGACGAGAAGTTGCGGCTCACCCACCGGACCCTCGTAGCCGGCATTGAGGAAGGAATCGTAGTGCGTGACAATGCTCGGGGCGTCCCACGAGCCCAGAGACTTATACACTCCCACTACGGTGAAAGTGGTGTCGCCCGTTTCCTTCAAGGTGAAGGTGGGATGATCTGCCAGCGCAGGGTTGCCCAGGGTCTCGTAGAACTGGTCGTTGACCACCACGGGGTTCATCAGACGCTGGCCATCGACATCTTCCAAACGGCGTCCCTGCACGATGGTGCGGGCGTAGATATCGAACCAGCCGGGATCAGCGGCAATCAGCTCCGGAGTGCCTGGCGAAAAACACTCGTAATCATCCGGGGCGCAGTCATCCATATTTTGCTCGGGTGTGGCTGGCTGCATGCGAACCCGCGACCACAAGTTGGCATGGGTGGTCTCCACCAGGCGGTGAGTGGCAGTGGAAAAGGCGTCATTGATAGACCCGTCCGGGTTGATGACGCTCAAATCGTCCGGTCCGTTTCCGCCGATGCCCGCGCCGCCGAAGCTACCGAAGCTATCGGCCATTGTGCCGTCGCCGAAGCCACCATCGCCGAAGTCACCGCCTTCCTCAGAACCGGAAGTACTTGCTCCGGCAGTCAACGTGACCGTGCCGGCGATGCCCGTGCTCTGCGCGGTAACTGCATCCTGAGAGCTGGTGAGAATATTGCCAAGTGCGATCACAGTGGTCATGGCCCACACCGCGGCGGCCACACTGACCAACGACAGCATGATGCGGCCACGGTTAATGCGCAGCTCATGCCACGCTTCCAACAGGGCGCCGAGATAAGGCGTTGCCGCATAGAGGAAGGAAGGCCGTGACTTCGATTCTGTTTCTTTATTCGTCGTCATCAGCAACCTCCTCGAAGCCGTGCATGGCGTTGGCAGCAGATAGCAGGACGGAGTCGGCGTGCAACTGACCGTCGCGAAGCTCAAGTGCCCGATCGCCGCGCTCGGCGACCTCTAAATCGTGCGTAATCACAATCAGCGCAGCATTGTTTTCGGTGGCGACTTCTTCGAGCAGATCCATGACGATCTTGCCGGTGTCGACATCGAGCGCACCGGTGGGCTCATCGGCAAGAATGAGCTGCGGTTGGCGCACGAGCGCACGGGCAATAGCCACACGCTGCTGTTCACCGCCGGAAAGCTGCGAAGGCGTGGCCTCTAGACGGTCTCCCAGACCGACGCGCTCCAGCATTGCGGCGGCGAGCTCGGTGCGATTCCAGAACTTCTCGCCCCGGTCGTACATCAGCGGAACCTCAACGTTCTCCAGTGTGGTGCGGGAGGGGAAGAGGTTGAACTGCTGGAAGACAAATCCCAAATTATCGCCCCGGAGCGCAGCGCGTTTCCTATCCGACAAGGTGGAAATATCGGTGCCGTCGAATGTGTACGTGCCAGAATCCGGCAAATCGAGCATGCCAATGATGTTCAGCAGTGTTGACTTACCCGAACCGGACTGGCCGACAATGCTGAGGTGCTCACCGCGTGGCACTTCGAGGTCGATGCCTTTCAAAATAGGCAGCTCCTCGCCGTTGGGGAGCGTCACTGTTCGAGTGACTGCGGTCAAACTAAGCATGGCGCGGGCCTACTTTTCAGAGCCAGCGTCATCGCCGGACTCATCGAAGCCAGTGTCACTGCCATCACCGTTGCCGGTACCGTCGCCGCTGCCGTCGCCAGCGAACTCGTCCTTGTAGGAAGGTACGTACTCCAAAACCTGCTGGCCTTCCTTCAGGCCGCGCTTGATCTCAATGAAAGTGCCATCGTTGGCGCCCAACTCGACCTTGATCTTGGTGGGCTTGCCGCCATCCTTGGCCGGAGCGTAGACAACACCTTCGCGGAAGCGTCCCTCCACGGCGGTAACCGGCAGGGCCGGGACCTCCGAGGTGGTGCCACTGCCAAGAATCAGCGTTGCGGGAACGCCTTCGTAGACTGTCTGATTTGCGGGAATATCGCAGCGCAACTGTGGGCCACCCGAGGAACTCCCCGCAGCGGCGGCACCCATGCCAGCACCGTCTCCAGCGCCAGCGCCTTGCGCGCCCGTGCCGCTTCCCGTGACAGTCTTGACCGAATCGCACAAAAATGGTGCCGGGCCGTCGGTGATGGCGAGGCGGCCATTGTTAATCGAGTCTCCCAGCGTGTACAGCTGGCTCGGCTTAATAGGTGCTACGGCGTGGAAGCTGTTCGGCGAAATCGTGCCAATTTCCTGGCCAATCTCAACCGTCTGGCCAATCACGATATCCCACTGCACGGTGCCAGAAGCCTTCGCGGTGATGTTGCCCCAGGTCACGGTAGTTTCGGGCGCAGTGGCTGCGGCGTCTTCATCATCGGAATCCGCGCCGCCGGAGGTGCTGGCAGTCTCGGACACCGAGGTCTTCTTCACCTGGAGCAGGTTTTGCCCCTCTACGGCGTTGCCACCGCTGTTGACATAGGCGTCAGTGATTTCACCAGACGCGTTGGCGCGGATCACGGTGGGCTCATCCGGGACGATGGTGGCAGACAGCTTCTGCGTGTTATTGATCCGTTGAGGGGATAGCTCCGTAGTGGGTTGGGAGAAATCACCGGTTGCTTGGGCATAGTCCTCGTCGTTAGCGGGGAAGAATGCGATCTTGAGAAGCGCAACGGTCGCCAGCAACGCCAGCGTGTACTTGAAGACTGTGAGCGCTTTTGCGCCCCTCCCTTGTTTTTTCATGTCTGCAGAAGTATCCGATCAGAATCCAAAATGACAGCGTGTTACGCGAAAAATCCTACCCTCAACCCACGCGAGCAGTGGTAGTGCTGGCTATACCTTTGATTCAGTGCTGATAGGTATTGCATGAAAGCGCAGTAAGTGCTTTTCGACGATCATCGTGTGTGGTTTTCGTGGAGGAAGTCTGCCCTTTTTGGGGTCGAGGGCTCGTCGCCGATACAGCGAACCTAATCGGACTAATAATTAATGCCACATATCAATTGTGGGCGACTAATAGGCAAAATATGGAACTTCGTGTAGGGTGGAAAACGTCAGGGCATGTTGTGACTGTCATCTAGCCCTTGTCTTTAGGAGGAAACGCCCCATGTCGAATCTCTATGAAGGCTCCAATGGTCCGACTACTCGTCTCAACGGTGCGCCGGTCCCTACAGAGCAGCACTCGCAAACCAACGGCCTACAGGGAGGTATTAACCTCCACGACATCCACCTGCTGGAAAAACTCGCGCACTTCAACCGTGAGCGCATTCCGGAGCGCGTTGTTCACGCTAAGGGCGCAGGTGCTTTCGGTGAGCTGACCGTCACCGAGGATGTCTCCAAGTACACCAAGGCTGCCGTCTTCCAGCCGAACACTGTCACTCCGATGCTGGCGCGATTCTCCACTGTCGCTGGTGAGCAGGGCTCCCCGGATGGTTGGCGTGACGTGCGTGGCTTTTCGCTGAAGTTCTATACCGAAGAGGGCAACCTCGACATCGTGGGCAACAACACTCCAGTGTTCTTCATCCGCGATGGCATTAAGTTCCCGGACTTCATCCACTCTCAGAAGCGCCTGCCGGATACGGGTCTGCGCGATGCCAATATGCAGTGGGATTTCTGGACTGCCTCTCCGGAGTCCGCTCACCAGGTCACCTACTTGATGGGTGACCGTGGTATTCCGAAGGACTTCCGTCATATGGACGGCTTCGGTTCCCACACCTACCAGTGGATTAACGCTGAAGGTGAGCGTTTCTGGGTTAAGTACCACTTTAAGACTCGCCAGGGCTGGGACTTCCTGACGGATGATGAGGCCGCTGAGCTGGTAGGCGAAAACACCGACCACGCTCGCCAGGATCTCTTCGAGGCAATTGAGCGCGGCGACTACCCAACCTGGGACGTCAAGGTGCAGATCATGCCTTACGACGAAGCTGCCAGCTACAAGGTGAACCCGTTCGACCTGACCAAGACCTGGTCGCAGAAGGACTACCCTCTGATTCCGGTCGGGCACTTCACCTTGAACCGCAATCCGGGCAACTTCTTTGCCGAGATTGAGCAGGCCGCTTTCGCGCCGTCGAATACGGTTCCGGGCATCGGCTTCTCCCCGGATAAGATGTTGCTGGCTCGTGTGTTCTCCTACGCTGATGCGCACCGCTACCGCCTTGGAGTCAACCATGACCAGCTGCCGGTGAACCAGCCGCGCTGCCCAGTGAATTCCTTCTCGCAGGATGGCTACGGCACCTACCACTACGCCGACCCGAAACTGCCGGTTCATGGCTCCAACGCCACCGGACGCGGCCCGGAGGCCGATACCGCGGCTGCGGCTGAGGCCGCCGGCTGCCCAGTGCGCTCCGGTCACGCCGGGCAGGTCGATGCCGGTGTCTTTGGTCAGTGGGAGAGCGTGGGCGAAGAGTTCTACGCCGGGGCGTATGTCCAGCACCCTGAGGATGATGACTTCTCGCAGGCAGGCGACCTTGTTCGCAACGTGATGGATGACGCCGAGCGTGACCGCTTGGCGGACAATATCGTCGGTGCCATGCAGGGTGTCTCCCCAGAGGTGGAGCAGCGTGTCTACCAGTACTGGACCAACGTTGATTCCTGGCTCGGTGCCGAGGTGGAAAAGCGTTTCAAGGCAACGAAGTAAAGCATCGAAGTAAGACAGCCGCGTAGGGGGGGGGCTGCGCAGTAAAGCTGCAGAGTAGAGCTGCGCACCACGCGGTAGATCGAAGTAAGGAGAAAAGCGTTAGCCCTGCAGGTGGTTTGACCATCTGCAGGGCTAACGCTTATTTAAAAATTCTGTCTGTGCATGACAGCCACGGGCTTGGTGGTTGCCTGCACGCCGACCCAATTGGGGCGGCTAAGGAACAACCCTAAGTGTGAGCTGTTTTAGGCCCCGATGCGCGGCAGGCTCGGGGAGCCGTTGAAAAACGACTTCGGAGCAGCTGCAGCCTCGTCAGCCTCGTCGGCGGACTCGGACACCTCTTGGCCCTGTTCGACAGCGTCGGAGACACTATCAGCCTCGACGCCGGTGACGTGAGTGGATTTGTCATTCGTCGTGGACTGATCGTTCGTGATGTGGATGTCCATGAAGTCGCGGCCGAACGGAGCGTTCCAGTCGCCGGTTTCTAGCAAGGTCAGGTCACCATCGATGGTCGGGTTAATCTCGACGGTGACGTTGACGGTCGGGCCGGAAGGCATTGCTTCCAGAACCTCAACGATAGGAGTGACGTCCATGTTTTGGTGTTCCTTTAGACAGTGTCGAAATGAAGAATATTGGTTTTAACTGAACAATAAACCGCAGTCTTGAATAAAGACTGGCGGTTTATTGTGTCAAGGATTGGCAGAGCTATTGTCCTGCCGTGCAGCACGGAGCCGGCTTAGACGAGCTTCAGGTCGCCAACCTTCGGGTTCAGGAAGTGGAATTCCTGATCCTTGGACTGGTCGACATCGGTCTCCGGGTTCAGGAAGTCGGAAACGCTGACGTCGTGGGAGTCGGTGGTGGAGTTGTCGTCGGTGACGGAGATGTCCAGGAAGTCGTTACCGAACGGCAGGTTCAGGTCGCCACCAACGTTTGCGAAGTTGATGTCGCCGCCAGCCAGCTGCTCGAAAGCCGGCAGCGGGCTCTCGACGGTGACTGCCGGGAGTGCCTCGATGATGGTTGCGATATCTTCTGCGGAGCAGGACATGAGAAAATCCTTAGGTTCTCGGGGGTAAAGATTTTGAGTCGCTCTTGGCGAACTCACAGAAATTAAGTTAACCGATGCGGCAAGAGGCTGCAATGAAAAAATAAGTGAGTTGTTCAGAGTCATGCGGTGGGGTTGTAAAGAACGGCTCAGTGAGAGTGTCATTAAGGCCGATCTTGTATCTCTTTGAGTGACCCTGTCATGCGGTTTCGATGCTGGATGACAACGCTGTCGTTTTCTTAAAATTTACCGAGAGTGCATTGATTGTTTCAGTCTTTGTTCCGCAAAGGTGCAGGCAAACAAACATTTTATAAAATGCGTTAACCAAGGGTTTCCTAAGTAGCGTTGATCGAGGGGTGGTTAACGTCGAAAACTGCCGCTCGTAATAGGGGCATAAAGGGGTCGGACAAGCCACCCATAGCCATGAGAGGTAGGTCACAGTGTAGCGATTTGAAAGTGTGGGAAAAATACCCCCTTCTGGGTAGAAGGGGGTGGCCTAAGGGCGTAGTGCAACATCCTAAGAGGCCGATTTGTAGCCGGACTGTGACGGCGTATTCAGGCCCCTTTCCGCTCCGCTAGTTACCGCTCCGGCTCGTAGTCTTCAGCGGACCCGTCACGGGCACCCAGGACTGCGCGTCCCAGCACCTCGGATGCGACAGTGGCGACGACCAGAACAGCGATAATGGCCAGAATGGCAGTCAAGGTCTTTCCCCAGGTCAGGTCGCCCTGGTCAGCCTCTAAGACCAAGTTGGCGATTACCAGCGCGGGGACGCCCACCATGATTCCTGCTGAAAGCTGATTCAACCGGCTTAAGGCATCTTTAGAGCGCCACATTGCCACGCCAGCTAAGAGCAGGTACAAAGATCCGCCGATGACCAGCACGGCAAACAATATAGTTACAAGAATTGAAGCGATACTCATATTGCGATTCGTCCTTACTGGGGCTTAGCGGCGGCCACGGGAAATAACTCGGGCCAGACCCACGGTCGACAGAATGCCAAGAAGTCCAGCCAGCATTGCAATATCGAAGGTAATGGCCGTAGTCCGCAGCATTGCGGTTGTGAGGAACACTCCCACCATGGGGTAAAAAGCGGCGTCGGAAAGCACGGCGCGGGAAACATTTCCCTTGACCCGGAATATCAACACCACGCCAACCAGCAGCGCCACCGAACATAGAGCAATACCAATGCCACTAATTACCTGCACCGCGGTGGGGTCGATCAGTGTGTCATTCATGAGCGTGCTCCTTCATCTTTGCTGTTGGAGACGGTGGCATCCGGCAGTGGCAAACCACGGTCGACCTCGGCAGCAACGCCGACGACGGCGTCCGGGTCGATGAACTGGTCTGCGTCGTATTCCTCGAAGACGAAGGCCTTCGGGCGGGGAACAGTGCGGAGGCTGGGAACGAGGTGCTCCTCCATGTCGTAGAGGGAGTCGTACAACGCATCCAAATCGGCACCGAAAATCGCGTGGATGATAAACAACCGTCCCGCGTCGGTCTCACGGACGCCGCAGACTAGCGTGCCCGGGGTCATAGTGATGGACTCGGCAAAGAGAGTGACCTCAAGGTCAGACGTCACACGCAGCGGCAGCCCAATGAGCACCGGCTGCTGCTTCTGGTTCGGGCGCAGAGTATCGCGCACCACGTCCGTCGCAGCCACAATGACCTGCCAAACCAGCCAGAGGGAATAGCGGATAATATGCAGGAACTTCATCAGTAAATACCTCCGATGGCGTTTTCAACTCCGCCGAGAGTGGCCTCGCGGTAGCCATCAATATTCAGCAGCGCATCAGCGGCACCGGTGGTCGCCCAAGTAACGGCACCGACTGCGACGAACATTGCCACGGAAACAATCGCGAGCATGGCAGACGGCGCAACCAGTGCACCCGGGACACGTACCGAATCATCCACGCCCTGCATGGGCCGGCCCCAGAAGACCGCACGCCACAGACGAATCATGGCCAGCAGCGAGCCCAGCGAGGCAATGACAATTGCGGTAATTGCGACAATCGAACGGGCATCGCCAGTAGCTGCGGACGCAAAGACAATGCCTACCTTGCCCCACACACCGGAAAACGGTGGGAAACCAACAATAGAGAAGCTCATTGCTGCCATCACCCAAGCGACTGCCTGGTCGCGGCGGGCAAGGCCCGAAAGCCTAGAGAGCGTACCCGTACCGTAGGTTTCTTCTACTGCGCCGGAGCCCAGGATGAGGGCGCCGACAGTCACCATGTGGTGGATTGCGTAGAAAATACCCGCAGCCAGTGCCGCCTTGGCGCCCTGGCCGTCGTTAGCATCCGTGAACGCCAGCACAATCAGAATGAACGGCATACCCGTGACCATCTGGTAGGCCAGCACCTCACGCATGGTGTTTTCCGCGAGACCAGCAAACGCGCCGACCAGCATCGAAATCGCCATGATGATAATGATCGGCCAGTGCCAGGAGGGGTTCATGCCCACAATCACGACGTAGATGCGGAACAGCATGTACACCGCAACCTTCGTATGCACCGCAGAGAACAGCGCCATCACCGCAGGGCTTGTCGACGGATACGTCCTCGGCAGCCAAGTGTGTGCCGGAACCAAACCAGCCTTCACGCACAGTGCGATGATGACAATGCCCAACGCGACCACACCAGTGCCACCGGGGCCACCCTCGCTGGCCATGTTAGCCAGCATTGCGATATTCACATTGCCCGCTGAGCCGTAGATCAACGCGACACCAATCAGTAGCACCGTGGAGGTCAAGAGATTGACCAGCACGAAGTTACGACCAGCAGCCAGGCGGTGCCAGGTTCCGGTTACTGCAATCAGGCCGTAGGAGGGCAGCAGCATGACCTCCATGAACACGAAGAAGTTGAACAGATCGGCAGTCAGGAAAGCACCCGACATACCGGACAGCATCATCAGCGTCAGGGAGGGGAAGAAACGAGAGGTGTTTTCACCCGCGACATGGGCGAACCAGTTACCGATGGCCACCACCGCGGCGGCCACACCCAGCATCAGCATGGAGAACGTGTCCGCCAGGAAAGGAATCGAGATACCACCGGGGAACGCGCCCACACCGTGGCCGACCGGACCGTTTTCAGCGACGTAGAACATCACCCAAAACGCAGCCAGCGACGACAGTGCCGGGATCAGAATGCCCATAGTCGCGCGCATCCACAGCTTCGGCAGGATGGCTGTGACCGCCGACAGAATCAGCGGGATTGCCGCAAATAGTGGCAGCAGTGAAGACAGAGTTGAAGGGGACATTGCCGAGGTCATTGCAGAGGCTTCTACCATTTCTCGTCACCGCCGTACGGGGTCTCGCGCGGGAACTTATCCGGAGCCGGAGTGACCCCTGGGGTGCCGGTCACTGTGGAGTCCGAGTCCGCCGGAACATTCTTACCGGCACGACGACCAGCCGTCGACAGCTGTCGCATAGCCTCGCGATCCTCATGGATACGGGTGTCGTCGTCACGGCCCAAACCAGCCAGTGCCAGCATGAACGCGGTCACAGCCATGGTAATCACAATCGCTGTCAGCACGAACGCCTGCGGCAGCGGGTCCGCCGTCTGTTCGATAGCGCCAGCGCCCGCGGTGCCTTCATTGCCCAGCAGCGGCTCGCCGCGCCAGGCACCCACACCAGTGGACAAAATAATCAGGTTGGCGGCATGGGAAATCAGAGTCATACCGATGATGGTGCGCAGCATGCCGCGCTGTAGCACCAGGTACGTGCCACCGCCTGCGAGGACGGCAGCCATGATGGCGATAATCATTTCTTGGCCTCCTCAGCAGTGGCGTGAGCGGGGGCGGGAGCGCTTTCCGCTTCTGAGGCGAACACGCCCATCTCCGGCGGCACCCGCAAGCTCGAGCGGTCTGGATAGAGATCCTGCATCACATCGTCCGACCCGGTCACACCAGGACGGTTCGGGCCGCCCAGGAGATTCAGCGCGGTTGCCACAATGCCGATGACGGCCAGGTACACGCCGACGTCGAAAAGCAATGCCGTGGTGAGGTGCTGACCCAGGAACTCGCCGTACAGCGGTGCCAAGAACGACCCCTTGGCGAATCCGATGAAGCCCGTGACGATTGCCGTGATGACACCCGCGGCGCTGAGCACCACCGGGGTCTTCTTGCCGAAGACCAGCTCGTCGCGGTCCTTGGACAGGTAAATCAGCATGACGGCAGCGGCGCCAATCAGCGCCGCGTTGAAGCCGCCGCCCGGAGCGGTACCGCCGCGGTAGAGAACCACAGCAGACAGCGCGAACAGAACCGGCGACAGCCAGCGAACCAGCCAGCGCATCATGATGGAGTTCAGTGCGGGCTCCGCAAGCGGGGAAGGTTGATCGAGCAGGTGCGGGAAACGCGGCATCGAAGTGACAACCGCCGCCATCGCAACACCCGCCATACCGAGAACCGCCAGCTCGCCCATGGTATCGAAAGCACGGAACTCAACCAGGATCACGTTGACAATATTGGTCTCGCCCGTGACCTTCTCAGTGTTGTCGATGTACCACTGCGCAACCTCAGGCAACTGACGACGGCCAGTGAGGAACCACACCGCGCCAAACGTAGCCAAGCCCACAGCAACCGCCACGACCGCGGCCGAAGCCTGGCGGTTCTTTGAGGTCTCAGAGAACGCGCGCGGCTGGAAGCGCAGCACCAGCATCATCAGCACGACAGTCAGGATTTCCACCATGAACTGCGTCAATGCCACATCTGGTGCGCCCAGCAGGAGAATCTGCAACGTGACACCAACACCGGTGACGCTGAGCAGCACAGCCGCCTGCAGACGGTTCTTTGCCCGAAGCGTGGCCCACACGCCAATCAGGACAACGACCAGCGGAATCAGATCGGTCAGGTGGTCGATGTCGTCGATCTTCGGTAGCACAGGAGCACCGCCGACACCCGGAGCGATTGCGATGGCCAGGGCGTACACCGCGAGCAGACCAAGCAGCGGCAACAGGTGACGCGACGGCTGATGCGAACGCGCCATCTTGGCCAGCACGCGCCCCACACGCTGCGAGACGCTCAGCGACGCATTGATTGCCTCCACGCCAGTGAACGGGAAGAGCTTGCGGTCGGCCATGACGGCGCCTATGCGGGCGCGAGTGAAGATGAAGCCCACGCCGACAGCCAGCACAATCACAGAGATAATCAGCGGCACATTCACGCCGTGCCACAGGCTCAAGTGCGACTCCTGAGTCGTGCCAGCCGGAAGCTGACCGACCGTATCCGCCACGCGGTCCAACGGACGGTTCAAAATAGCGCCGGCAGCGAAGGCTGCAGGCAGGCTCAGCACGCCGGGGATGGCGGCCGGAAGCCACAGCGAAATCGGGGCCTCATTGATGTGGTCAACATCGCGCGGGCCATCCACGAACGCACCAAACACCAAACGTGCCGAGTACGCGAAAGTACCAATCGCACCAATCGCCGCCACCGTCAGTAGGATGACCACGCCAGTGTTGGTCAAAGGCGCGCCCTCGAATGCGGTGAGCATGCCCTCCTTCGACATAAAGCCGAAGAACGGCGGAATTGCCGCCATCGATGCCGCGCCGAAAATCATGGAACCAAAGCTCCACGGCATCTGCTTCCACAACGGACCCAAACGGCGAATATCGCGCGTGCCCGCCTGGTGATCAACCACACCGGCCATCATGAACAGCGAAGACTTGAACATCGCGTGCGCAATGGTGTGCACAACCGCGGCCATAATGGCGAACTTCGTGCCCACACCAATCGTGGCGACAATCCAACCCAACTGAGAGACCGTCGAGTACGCAATCAGCTTCTTCAGGTCAGTCTGCTGCAGCGCAAAGTAGGCCGTGGCAACAGCCGTCCACATACCCATGACAATCAGCAGCAACTGCCACACGCGCACGTCCGCGAAGACCGTGGAAAAACGCATCAGCAGGTAAACGCCCGCCTTGACGACGGCCGCAGCGTGCAAGAAAGCGGAGACGGGAGTTGCCGCCGCCATAGCCTCTGGAAGCCATGCGTGGAAGGGGAACTGAGCCGCCTTTGTGAAAGCGCCCAGGGCCACCAGCGCGGCAATGAGACTGCGCGCTGTCGGGTTGGCCTCCCACTCAGGCGAAGCCAAAACCTCGGTGAGATTCGTGGAACCCGTCAGCCACACAGCACCGCCGAGGGCGGCTAGCAGAAGCAGACCACCGGTGAAGGTCAGCAGGAGTGTGCGCAACGAGCCCAGCTCGCCCGACGAGCCCGACCTTGCGATGAGCAGGAACGACGCCATCGAGACCAGCTCCCACCCGATAAAGAGGAGCATGATGTCGTCGGCAAGCACAAGGAGCAAAACCGCCAGCATGAACGCCGTCATCAGGACGTAGAAACTCATCGCGGACTTCTTAGGCGGCAAATACGCGGTGGAGTAGATAAAGACTATTGAGCCCACCAACAGCGCCAAGAAACTGAACACCATGGAGAGAGGATCGAGTTTGAGCGCAAATGCCGCGTTCAGCTCCGGGGACCAGACGCGCGACCAGGTGAAGGTGGTGCCGTCGAGAACATCGCCCGTTACACGCGAAAGCTGGACCACCGATGCGAGAAAAAACGCGACGATGGGCCAGCCTGCGTGACGACCAAGGAGCTTCACAAACAACGGGGTCAGTGCTAAGGCGACCGCGACCAGCAGCGGGACCGAAAGGAGGGTTAGGCTGTCGGCGGAGGCTTGGGCTGCTTGGGTGGCTTGGGCTGCTTGGGTGGCTTGGGCTGCGAGCGTTGTTGTGTGCTCTGCGGCGCTGCCTGCTTGGGTGGTAAGAGTTACCGGGGCAGAAACAGTTGCCGGGGCAAAAAGAACGGAATCTGAAGAATTCAATGTTGCCGATACGCCGCCGGACGCAAACTCAGAAGCCAATGTCTGGTCTGGTGGTGCGGTCGCCGACGGAGGACTGGCTGTAAAGGAGCTGGCTGATGCCAGAGCTGCTGCCAGGTGCGTCACTTGGGGGCTACTTTCACATTGCTGTTAAAAAAGTTCGTACTTCTACAGATTAACAGCCGCGAAATTGCTCCACGCGGGGTGAAAGGGCATTTGGGGGAATGGGGTACGGCTCTGCGGATTCAGTAGTGAAAAAATAGTGGAACGAGTGATGAACGGTGCGTCGGCGGGTGGGCACCTTCGCTACTTACGCCCAATCCGAGTTACTGACTGCGTTTATGTCAAAAATGGCCCGAAAAATGGC
>NZ_JVVM01000013.1 GCF_001054325.1 Corynebacterium vitaeruminis
AGTTACTGACTGCGTTTATGTCAAAAATGGCCCGAAAAATGGCCTGAAAGCGTCATAAACTCGCACAGTTTCACATTTGCAGCCTCGGATTTTTCGGGCTGTCAGTTTTGCCACGTAACCCCGGGCTGTGGTGCTGCCGAAGTTGGCGCCTGACCAGTCACTACCTTGAGAACCAGGCACGCTTTTTGTCTAGCGTCCCTGAATGGCAGCGGAAAGTAGCCAATGACAAAACCCTCCCTCGCCCGGATAACTCCAGGTGAGAGAGGGTTTTTACTTGGTCGGGGTAGCGGGATTTGAACCCACGGCCTCTTCGTCCCGAACGAAGCGCGCTACCAAGCTGCGCCATACCCCGAGGCCACAGACACGAACTGGGAACATACGTCTCAGTGCTGTGCTTGCGAGGACTTACTTTAGCCCGACGCCGAGCAAGAATGCAAAACGCCTGCTTAACGGGCTGTGGGGGGGGGGGGCAAGCCCCAGGCCCTGTCGCACCCTACGAACTACGAATCCCGCTCCACAACCTCAATCAAGGTCGCGGATGGGCGGCAGAACAAGCGCACCGGGGCGTAAGGGGAAGTGCCAAGGCCATTAGAGACATGCAGCCATGTCTTTTCGGTCCAGCGCGACAGCCCCGAGGCTCGCGAACGGTCGATACCGCAGTTGGTCACGATGGCCTTCCCGCCAGGTAGGCAGACCTGGCCACCGTGTGTGTGGCCGGAAAGCACCAGGTCGTAGCCATCTTCCGCAAAAGCGTCCAACACGTGTGGCTCGGGGGAGTGCGACAAGCCGATAGCGATGTCGGCATCCGCATTCGGAGCGCCGGCGATCTGCGAATAATCCTCCAACTCGTGATGAGGGTCATCCACGCCGGACAGCGTCACCTTCACGCCGCCTGCTACAAACTCCAGCCGCGCATGGGTGGCATCCTGCCAACCGTGCTCAATAAACGCAGCGCGCATGCCGCGCCACGGCAGCTCGACGCGCGAGGGCTTGCGCTTCTCGCCCGTCAGGTACTTCAACGGGTTGACAGGCCGCGGCGCGAAGTAGTCATTCGTACCAAACACGAAGGCACCCGGACGGTTCAGCAGGGGGCCGAGCGCGTTGAGGACACTGGGAACGGCCTTGTCGCTTCCCAGGTTGTCGCCGGTATTAATCACCAGGTCAGGGTTCAGAGCATCGAGGCTGGCAACCCACTTCTGCTTCAACTTCTGGTCGGGGAGCATGTGGAAGTCGGAGACATGCAGAATCCGGAAAGGCTCACCCTCGCGCTTTCCCGCCCGGGCGAGCGTGCCGGGTGCCAGCACGGGAACTTGCACACGGTGGAGTTTAAATGCGCGCAATTCGATTTGGTTCGCGTAGATGAACGTCGTCAAGCCGAGCGTGGCGAGAGCTGCGGTAGACCGCAAAATTCGGTTGGAAAAAGCGCGCGATGTCATGACAGAGACACTATCAACTACAGCGGTAATCTAGGGCGTATGAGTGAACTGAAGAACACAATTGTCTCCGATATGACCGCCGCGATGAAGGCCCGCGACAAGGAAACCGTTGCGGCGCTGCGTATGCTGAAGGCCGCTATCCAGACTGAGGAGGTCTCCGGCTCCAAGCACGAGCTCACCGATGAAGAGGTGCTGCGTGTGATTGAGCGGGAGGTCAAGAAGCGTCGCGAGTCCGCTGAGATGTACACCGAGAACGGCCGCCAGGAGCTCGCCGACGCCGAGCTCGCCGAAGCAGAGGTTTTCGCCCGCTACCAGCCGGAACAGCTTGACGACGACGCCGTGAAGAACCTCGTCGCGGAATCCGTGGCCGAGGTTGCTGGCGATGATGCGCCGAGCATGAAGATCATGGGCCAGGTTATGAAGGTGGCCAAGGAAAAGGCCGCTGGCCAGGTTGACGGCAAGCGCCTTTCCGAGGCCGTTAAGGCTGCCCTGCAGGGCTAGTGCGCCCTTTCGGGGTTTTAAAAGCGCCGCGGTGACTTCTGGTAAGTTGCCGCGGCCATTTTTTAAACGACAGCTTTTAGAACCGTAGCTTCGAGAACGGCAGCTTTTAGAACGGCAACAGCGGAATCAAATCCCGCAAGTCCGGCACCGGCGGAGTGTTTGGACGAGGCAACTGCGGCAGTGGATCCGGCCGCGACGTCGTCGATTCCGGCCGTGGCGACGACGGCGGAGGTGGTGGCGGTGCCGGGCGGCGAGTGCCATCGGCCACGCGAATGGTGACGGTACCGCCCTTGAGAAGCAGCGGCGGCTGATCCAGCCCGACCACGATTCCGCGCGACTCGCCCGTGCGGGACACCGTGCGCTCCTCTACCTTGTAGCCGGCCTTCTTGAGGGCGTCCTTTGCCTCGGCTTTCTGCATGCCCACGACGTTTGGCATCTGGGTGATTGAGGTGCCCAGGCCGTAGTCCGAATCCATTGGTGGGAGGTTCTTTCCGCCGTAGTCCTCGATAATCGGGCCGACTGCGCCGAACCATGTCCGTGCGGGCTCGCGGCCGCCAAAGAGGTTGCCGTTCGGGCACTGGCGCAGCGGTGACGTGCACAGCTCCGTGACCGTCGGGGTGTCATTGTAGGCGTACACAGAGCCAGCCAAACCGCCGGTGAAGCCCAGGAACGCCGCAGACTGGTTCGACTCGGTGGTACCGGTCTTGGCCGCTACCGGGCCTTCCCATTTCAGCTCCTTCGCGGCATCCTTTGCCGTGCCATCGGTGGCATCATTGCTGAGTGCGTTGGCAATCGCGTGCGCGACACCCGGCTCCACTGCCTGCTCGCACGGTGGCACATTCAGCTTGACCTCATTGCCCTTGGAGTCCGTGATGGACTCAATCGGGGAGGGCTCGCACCAACGACCGTTGCTGGCCAGAGTGGCAGCGACATTGGACAGCTCGAGGTTATTCACCGACGTCGGCCCCAGCACGAACGAGCCGAGCTTATGCTCTGAGACATATTCCGCCACCGAGGACTCACCGTCAAAACTGCCCGGATCCGTGTATGAGCGCATGCCCAGACGCACGGCCATGTCCATCACGCCCTCGACACCGACCAGCTCTGAAATCTGAATAAAAGGCGTATTCGGCGACCGTGCGAGCGTCTCGCGCAGCGACATCGACGGCGGGAAAGTACCTACGTTCTCCACGCAGTACAGGCCCGGCGGACAGCCATCTGCGCCACCGGTGCCCAGCCCGGAGGCCTCATAACGACGCGGCACTGGGAAGTGGGTATCAACACCCAATCCCTTTTCCACTGCCGACGCCGCCGCGAAAATCTTAAAAATCGAGCCCGCGCCATTGCCCACCGGCGTAAACGGCTGCGGCTGCACGGTCTGCATGTGCTCCGCATCGAGGCCGTACACGCGTGACGACGCCATCGCGAGCAACTTCCTGGAGTCATCCCCAGGCTCAAGCAAACTCATGACCTCGGCTGCGCCGTTCGCAGTCGGTGACGCCTGCTGACGCAAAGACTCCTGCACGCTGTCCTGAACACGCGGGTCCAGCGTGGTCTTCACATGGAAGCCACCCCGCTTGAGCTTCTCGGTTTCAATACCGTGATTCTCCAGGTAAGAGACCACATAGTCACAGAAGAAACCGCGATCGCCCGCCGCGATGCAACCCTGCGGTAGGCGCTGGGGCTCCGGGAGAATACCGAGATCAGCAGCTTTGGCGTCCTGTGCCTCCTGATGGCTGATTGCCCCCGTGGATTCCATGGCCGCAAGCACGTCGTTACGCCGTGCATGAGCACCGTCCGGATTCGTATACGGATCGAGCCCGGAGGACTGCTGCACCATGCCCGCGAGCAGCGCGGCCTGGGGGAGATTCAGATCGGCCGCAGGAATACCGAAGTAGGTTTGAGCTGCAGCTTCCACGCCGAAAGCGCCATTGCCGAAGGGAACCAAGTTCAGGTACTTGGTGAGAACCTCGTCCTTCGTTAGCTCATCTTCCAGATCCAGCGCGATGCGGATTTCGCGGATCTTGCGCCCATAGTCCGTGGCAGTGGCAGCGCGGCGCTCCGATTCCGACTGTGCGTCCACCAGCAGCGTGTGGTTCTTAATCAACTGCTGCTCGATCGTGGAGGCGCCTTCCTGCACCGACTGAGACATGAAGTTCTTTACTGCCGCACGGGCAGTACCCTTCCAGTCCACACCAGAGTGCTCATAAAAGCGCCTATCCTCCACGCTGACCAGCGCGTTCTTCATGGCTGGTGAGATGCGTTCCGATGGCACATTAATCCGTCGCTGATCATAGAGCCACGCAATTGGCTGGTCATCCCGATCCGTAATAGTGGTGACCCCTGGTGCGTCCTTAGAAATTACCGAGCGTGATGCCGACGCGAATTCATCAGCTGTGCGTGCGACGAGGTAGGCCGAGCCGCCCACCAGAGGAAAGAGGGCGCTGGCCGTAATCAACGCAGCCAACACAGTGGCAACGGAGAGCTTGAACAGCGTCGAACCTTTATTCACAGCAATCACACTACAAGGTAGGGCGGATTGAGCCGAAGTGGGTTTTTGAAATCTCACTCAGAGGTATGTCCTGTGACCCCAGTAAAACGCCTGGCGAGCGGGGGTGAGTTCTGCGAGTTCTCTTACAATACCGGGCAACTCGTCGTGTGGTGGTTTCCGGAAAAAGATTTCCATAGTGACGCAAATCACCCCCGTGCTTTTGCGGTAAAAAGTTGTCCCACCTGCAGTGTTGTATTTAGAGCTGCGCCACGTCCACCCTCTCAGTGTGACCCAATCGACATTATTTGGATGGTGTGAATAGACTTACAACAAAATTTCAGCACTATTTAGTTGAAACTATTCCGAAATAACGAAATCGCAGGCACGAGGAGGCTACAATGACCGCCACGATTCCAGATCGCAACCGCACTGCTGCTACGCCAGGCTATGAGCTCGGAGTGGAGAGCTTCCGCGATCGTCAGGAGTGGGTCCCGCGCGCTAAGTGCCGCGATATTGACCCGGATAAGTTATTCGTTCGCGGTGCCGCACAGCGCGAGGCCGCAGTTATCTGCCGCCACTGTCCAGTGGTTCTGCAGTGCCGTGCCGACGCTCTGGATAACCGCGTCGAGTTCGGTGTCTGGGGTGGCCTGACTGAACGTCAGCGCCGCGCAATGCTGCGCGAGCACCCGGAAATTACTTCGTGGGCCGACTTCTACGCTGAGCAGTACGCAGCTCAGCGCAAGGCAAAGCTGGCCAAGTAAAAAGTCAAGCTGGCTAAGGGGCCAGGTAAAACCGAAGTAAAACTGAACCCCCAGCGCGCGAGGCTGGGGGACAGATAAAGTAGCTTCCATGACTACTAAATGGGAATACTTCACCGCACCGCTGCTCATTCACAACACCAAGGCCATCCTGGACAACTTTGGTGAGGACGGCTGGGAACTCGTCACCGTTCTCCCCGGCCCGACCGGCGAAAATCACGTTGGTTACTTCAAGCGCCCGAAGACTGATTAACTTTATTCGCCCGGCCCTAGTCACCGTGGAAAGGCTTAATTTAAATGAGCAACTCTGAATCTCGCACTCCGTCCCAGGCTCTCGAGGGCCTGGGGCTTACCCTGCCTGCGGTTGCCGCGCCGGTTGCGGCCTATGTTCCCGCAACACGCACGGGCAACCTCGTTTTCACTTCCGGTCAGCTGCCGTTCGTCAACGGCGAGCTCACCCACGTCGGCCACGTTGGCGCAGAGGTTACTGCCGAGGAGGCCCAGGAGGCCGCCCGCACCTGCGCTTTGAACGCGTTGGCCGCAGTCGATGCGGAGGTCGGTCTCGACAATGTCACCCGCATCGTGAAGGTCGTCGGCTTCGTCAACTCCGCCGCCGGATTCACTGGTCAGCCGGGCGTTATCAACGGAGCTTCCGAGCTCTTCGGCGACGTCTTCGGTGAATGTGGTCAACACGCCCGCTCTGCAGTGGGGGTCAATCAGCTTCCGCTGGACGCTCCCGTGGAAGTCGAAATCATCGTTGAAGTAGCCCAGTAGCTACTGTATTGGCTGCCGTGAGCAGCGAGGATGCTGCGTTCTCCGGGACGTCGTGAAGCGTGCTTACACCCAAATGAGCCGATTTGGAGGACGCAGCGCGCTCCCCGGATTGCGCAACCACGTAGGATAGAGGACATGGAGCATCCTGCGTATAGCCAACTGCGTCAGATTTCTCAGTCTGTGGGCGTCGTTCTTTGCCCGAACCCCAGCTACTCTTCGCTGGAGGGCACGAACTCCTACGTTATTAAGGCTGAGGGGGATAGTCGTAGCATTGTCATCGATCCAGGCCCGGAGGACGAGGGACACTTGAACGTCCTCCAGCGTTATGCTGGCGACGTTGCGTTGATTCTGCTGACGCACCGTCATGGCGACCACGCTGATGGCGCCGCACGTTTCCGCCAGCTCACCGGTGCCCCGATTCGTGAGCTGGAGTCTCAGTACTGTGCGGGAGGTCAGGATCCGCTTGTCGACGGCGAACGTATCGCCCTCGACGGAGTGACCCCGCAGATTGAGGTCGTGGCAACCCCCGGTCACACCGCTGATTCCGTCTGCTTCTTCATTCACAGCGGTGATGGCGAAGACGATGTTGAAGGCATCGTTACCGGTGACACTATCGCTGGTCGCCACACCACTATGATCTCGGAGACCGACGGCGACCTGGGTAAGTACATGGAAACCCTGGAAATGCTGGATTCGCGCGGCAAGGGCGTTCGTTTGCTGCCTGGTCATGGCGCTGACCTGCCGGACATCACTGTTATGACGCAGAAGTACATTGAGCGTCGCAAGCTGCGCCTGCAGCAGGTAAAGGACGCCGTTGCCAAGCTGGGTGACGAAGCTACGGTCGACCAGATTGTGGATGAGATTTACACCGATGTCGATCCGGTGCTGCGTCATGCTGCTGAGCAGTCGACTCGTGTGACCCTGCGCTATCTGCGCGATCACGGGGAGTAATTGCTGGGCTTTGGCTTGGGCTTTGGCTGTTGCTTTGCCTGGCTTGGGTCGAGCTCGGGCTGGGGCACGGTTTTAGTGCCCGCATAATTTAGCGCGCAACCTGCATGTGCATCTGCAGGTTGCGCGCTTTTTGTTTTGTGCTTTTTGTTTTGCTTGGGCCGGTTTTGGGCTAGTGCTGGTTGGGGTGGGTTGGGGGAGGCTGTGGTTGTGCTGGGCTGAGTCTGTGACTTATGGCTCAAAAATAACCTATGGCTCGAAAGTGAACATATGGCTTTGTATACGCGGCCGAACGTTATTCTCGAGCCACAGGTCACTTTTGAGCTATGCGTGGCGGTGGCATGGCCTAGTCGGGGCCAGCTCAATCACGTATCGATGAGGTATCCACTTGTCGATGAGCTATAGCGCACGCATAAGTGAACAGCGCATCGACAAGTGATTGATGCGGGGAGGAATCGGTGAATGGTGCATCGATAGGTGCCGGGAAAGCGTCGATGAGTGGCAGAAAAAGCGGGACGCATCGATAAGTGCGCCAAACTTGGCCATAATTCGGCCAATGGGGGTGGGGCCAGCATGGCAGGCCAGCGGGGAAGACAACAAAAATCCCGCGAGCCTCATGCGTTTCATGTGCTCCTACGGGAACCGAGGAACCAAAAGCAGAGGCTGCGGGATGTGAGTCGTTTGGGCAGCGCCACAAGCACCACAAGCGCAACAAGCGCAACAAGCGCAACAAGCTAGCGTGCGCGTCGAGCCAAACGCTCCGTATCGGAGATGAGCACGGACTTGCCCTCAAGGCGAATCCAGCCACGGTGGGCGAACTCTGCCAGAGCCTTGTTAACGGTCTCACGGGAGGCGCCGACGAGCTGTGCGATTTCCTCCTGAGTCAGGTCGTGGTTCACACGGAGTGCGGACCCCTCTTGAACACCGAAGCGGTTAGCGAGCTGAAGCAGAGACTTGGCCACACGGCCAGGGACATCAGTGAAGATGAGGTCAGCCAGCGAGTTGTTGGTGCGACGCAGGCGGCGGGCCAGCATGCGCAGCAGCTGGGCTGGAACATCTGGGTGGGAGGCAACCCATTCCTGCAGCTGATCGGCGCTCATGGATGCGGCGGAAACCTCAGTGACGCAGACTGCCGAAGACGTACGCGGACCCGGGTCGAAGATGGAGAGCTCACCGAACATGTCGGACGGGCCCATGATGGTCAACAGGTTTTCACGACCGTCGGCTGAGCGACGAGCCAGCTTCACCTTGCCATCAATAATGATGTAGAGCCGATCACCCGGCTCGCCCTCATTGAAGATGGTGGTTCCACGCGGGAAGCGAACCGTCTCGAGCTCGCCGAGCAAGGCCTGCACAGCCTCCTGGTCGACTCCCTGAAATACACCGGCCCGGGAGAGAATCTCCTTGACGTCATCCACGGTAAAATTCTCCTGTCTTGGGCCGCTAACCACCGTAAACACAGGCCAGCAGCCACCAAATTTACACTCGACTACAGACTGCAGTGGTCAAACAGGAAGAGAATCTGCCCCATCCCACTACTTTCGGTCTTTCCCGGTAACGCCGCTGCCAGCTTTCAAGGCAGGTTCATCCCTGGGCGAATTTCACGACAAATCGCCTCTATAGATGCATCCCAAAACTACGCCGTCACCAAGATGTGATAAGCACCACTGTAGCAAAAGAGTCACTGCTCCTGTGGAGAATTCTGGTGAAAAGCCTCTGAACTGTGTATTTCTAAATAGCAATGCGCTAACGGTGTTCCAAGTTGTGGTTGGTCGTGACCTTTTTCGACTTTTCTGACCGATTGCGCCCGAGCTTCAACTGGTTGCATCCGCATCTCTGGCGAACCTAAGGATCCCGTCCGCGAAAGGTATGACGAAAGGTACGCGCACTAATTGCAATCCGGGGTAGCCGATACACTACGACCATGGATACGACCGGCAAGGCATCGTCGATAAGCAAACCTCAGCCCACGCACCCGCAGGGGACCCTGACGTCGAAGAAACGTCGGGCGGTGGGGGCGCATCCGGCGGCGCGGGGGAAGGAGACGCGTCTGGGGATGGTGCGGCGCGCGCGGCGGATTAATCGCACTCTGGCGGTGGCGTACCCGAATGCGCACTGTGAGCTGGACTTTCGTAATCCGTATGAGCTCGCGGTGGCGACAATTCTGTCCGCGCAGTGCACGGACGTGCGGGTGAATATGACCACGCCGGCGCTGTTCGCTAGGTACCCCAGCCCAGCCGATTTGGCGGTTGCGAACCAGGAGGAAGTCGAAGAGCTCGTTCGGCCGACGGGGTTCTATAGGAATAAGGCCGCGAACATCATCGGCTTTGCCCAGGGGGTGATGGAACAGCACGGCGGCGAGGTGCCGGGCACGTTGGAGGAGCTGGTAAAGCTGCCGGGCGTTGGCCGCAAGACCGCGAATGTGGTGTTGGGAAATGCTTTTGGGGTGCCGGGATTGACGGTCGATACGCATTTTGGGCGCCTTGTGCGGCGCATGGGGCTCACTGCGCAGGAGGATCCGGTGCGCGTGGAGCACGAGATGATGGAGGTGCTGCCGCGCGCGGAGTGGACCTGGTTTTCGCATCGGCTGATTTTCCACGGTCGCCGGGTGTGCCATTCGCGCCGGGCGGCGTGCGGGGCGTGCTTCTTGGCGGCGGATTGCCCGTCATATGGCGTGGCGGGCCCGGCGGAGCCGGAGACTGCGGAGAAGTTGATTAAGTCAGACGACAGGGAATGGCTTCTCTACCTGGCCGGTCTTAATGACGGCTACAGTGGGAAGGAACTTTCCGCGCTTGACGACGGTCACAGCGCGCGCAACACCACAGCGACACAGGACTAGTCGAGGAGCACTTTTTGTGAATGAGCAGGACGGTCGTAGTCACAATGGTGGCCGCAATGAGGACCGGCAGGCGGACGTTAATCGTCGCGCATCGCTGATTACTCTGCTCATCGCGGGAATTAGCATTGTGGGTCTGGTGATCTTCGCGATTGTGAACACCACTGGCGGCAGTGGCCAGACCGATGATGGTGAGTCCGGAGCTAGTGTGAGTGTGGGGGTGGATGATGCTGGTGGTGTTGGCGGTGCTGGCGAAGCGGGGGACGAACCCGCAGCGCCCGCAATGTCGAAGGACGAAATCGCAGTGGTAGCGGGTAGCGGCTCGCTGAGTGGTGTGCGCTTGCCGCTGTTGACGGAGCAGGGCGACTCAGCAGGCCAAGACCACGAGGCCGACCAAGCGGAACTGGTGGACATGGGGCAGGTCGTCGAGGGCAAGCCAACCGTCCTGAACGTCTGGGCATGGAACTGTGCGCCGTGTCGCCAAGAGCTGCCCCTTATCGAGCAATGGGCTAAGGACAACCCAGATGTGCAGGTGGTGACGGTGCACGCGGCTCGTGAGGCAGGGCGTGGCCAGGCCTTCCTGCGGGAAATCGGAGTGAATCTGCCGACCTATTCGGACACCGTCGACGTAATCGGGCCAGTGTTGAATCTTCCGCGAGTTGTTCCCATCACTGTGGTGTTTAGGGAAGATGGCACGGTGGCGGCCATGCATCCGGGTGAATTCACCGATGCACAGCAGATTACTGATCTCGTGCGAGGTGCATTGAAGTGACTCAGGGACAAGCGTGGAATCGCGACGCAAGCTCGGGGTTGTATCTGCCGAAGTGGCTGACCAATAGTTTGCCGCCGCATCTGGTCAGCGCTGATTACGCCACAGCTGATCAAGACGCGGCAGCCAGCGTTGCGGTTGGTCACTCCACCACAGGTCGCACCAACAGCACCAACCACGCCACAACAGGTCACTCGGAGCAGCAGGTGGCCGGGCGCTCCGTTGCGTCGTCAAGCGTGAAGCGCGCGTTTGCGAAGTTGCGGCGAGACTCATCGACGCAGGAGGAACCGTTGCGAAATCCTGCGCGATCCGCGGTGTTGGTGCTGCTCAGCGGTGATGCGCAGGCGCACCAGCGGCCGGAGGATGCCAGTGTGGTGCTCACACACAGAGCGACAACGCTGCGTAAGCACGCAGGTCAGATGGCGTTTCCGGGCGGTCGCGTTGACCCTGAGGACGTGGATGAGGTCGATACCGCGTTGCGTGAAGCCGAGGAAGAGACCGGGTTGAACCGAGAGACGGTGACGCCGGTGCGGGTGCTGAACTCGATTGATATTTCGCGAACGGGCTTCGCGGTCAATCCGGTATTGGCGTATTGGCATGCACCGCATCCGCTGCGTGTAGTCGACCCGGGAGAGACGGAATCGGTGCTCAATGTGCCAATAAGCCACCTGACAAATCCGGACAACCGCATGATGCTCGGCTATCACGGCTGGACAGGGCCGGCTTTTAAGGTCGGTGACTTCGTTGTCTGGGGCTTCACCGGCGGCGTGCTGTCCTACTTGCTGGACGTGGCCGGCTGGTCGGAACCGTGGGACGAGACCAACGTGCAGAAACTTTTGCCGGTGCTCGCGCGTTCCGCTAATGGTGAAAAACTGTCCATATTGAAGGGAGGCCGACGATGATGCCTGCAATCGCTGTGTTTGATGTTGCGCTGCTGGCGATTTTCGTTTTCGCGCTCGTCGTCGGCTGGCACCAGGGTGCGGTGTCGTCCGTCATGGCCATTTTGGGTGTTGTCCTGGGCTTGGTTATTGGTGTGCCCTTGGCGCCGTTGGCGATGACGCAGGTAGAAAACCAGTCGGGGAAGGTCCTCTTGGGCCTTGGCACGGTTATTCTGCTTGCCCTGATCGGTCATGCGGTGGGAACAGTGACGGGGCAGTCGCTGCGGAATACCATTCGCTCGCCGCTGGCGGTCGGTCTGGATTCCAGCCTCGGTGCCATTGTGCAGTCCGTGACGGCGCTGGTAGTGACATGGATGATTGCTGTGCCGCTGGCCACAGCCGTGCCCGGACAATTCGCCGATTGGGTGCGTGAGTCCAAGGGCATGAACCTCATTGATCAGGTCGCGCCTGGCGAATGGAGCGACGGCTTCAGCGGCATCGTCCGTCAGCTCCGCGATGATGGGATGCCTGCCATCGCTCCGCCATTCGGCCACAAGCAGAACGTCCCCGATGAGCCCGTTGACCCCAATGTGATTTCGCAAGGCGTCGTCGACAGCATTCGACCGTCCATCGTCCGCGTCTTAGGTGAGGCCCCACAGTGCGAACGCTTGCTGCAGGGCACGGGCTTTGTCATCGCACCGGATCTGATTCTGACCAACGCGCACGTGGTCGCTGGCGCCACTACTGTTCGGCTGGAAACCGTGGTCGGCATGGCTGACGCAAATGTCGTGCACTACGATCCGCTTGACGACGTCGCCCTGCTCCGAACCACCGATCTGCCGCTGGAACCCATGCAGTGGGCTGAACAGGAAGCTCGTCCGGGGGATGATGCGGTAGTGCTGGGCTTTCCCGAGTCCGGTCCGTTTAAAGCCACGCCTGCGCGCGTGACAGAGAACATCATTATTCGCGGTCCGGACATCTATTCGTCGACTCGGCACGAGCGCCAGTCGTATGTTCTGAAGGCGGATGTACGCCACGGTAACTCGGGTGGCCCACTGATAACGCCACAAGGCCAGATCCTGGGTCTGGTCTTCGGTGCTGGTGTGAACAATGACCAGACTGGTTACGCGCTACCGCACGCTGAGGTGCAGCCGCACATTGATGAGGCGATGGATAACTACGGGGTCATTAGCACGCAGCAGTGCGTGGCGGGGTAAGTGGCAAGTCCGGGGGGGGTCCCTAGCTGCAGGGAAGTTACTGGCTAGCTTCAGCTGAACCGGAGCCTAAGACCCCTCCGGCAACCAGTCCAAGTGGTCGCTGATTGCTTGCACCACAGCCTGCGGATTCTCCACCGGCAAGAAGTGCCCGCAGTCCGGCACGACGCGCACATGGGCGGAGCTGAGCTCTACCAGCGCACGTGGGGTACGCGTGTCCTGCTCGCCGACGAGCAGCACAGTGCGCTCATCGCTTTTCGACGAACCCTCCATCGCGCCTAACCACTTGCGGAAAGCGGCCGGAGCCGGCCGTGTCCACCAGTTCATGTGAGCCAGGGCCGGGCGGAGGGCGCCACTAGCCAGACTGTCAGCCATGAGTTCCGCGGTCTCTTGCCCCTGTGGGGTCTCGGCAAATCCCTCTCCGGCGGTGGACATGGACTCGCGCACAATGCGGTCAATGAGTCGCTGCTGGCGAGCCTCAGCCGCCTGCGTGCTGAGCTTATTGCGACGCAACCGCGGCATCCTCGGGCGCGCGTCCCACCACGAACGGCGCAGCAGCGGGGCCAGACTGCTGCGGAAGTCCTCCGACCACGGGCTCTTCAACTGGTTGAGCCACACCTTCGGATGCGCGGCACCGCAACCAATGATTCCAGCGACAAGGTTCGGTTGCCGCGAAGCCAACGTCCACGCCACCCACGTGCCGAACCCCTGACAGACCAGCAGCGCGGTCGAGTGCCCCAATGAGCGAATCGACGAGGCGATGTCCTGGGCCGCCTCAAACGGGTCGTAGCCATTCGGGGTGCGGTCGGACTGATCGTAGCCACGCATAGAGATAGCCACCGCGTGCACGGGGAGGGGGTCGCCCGAGTCGTCGTTAAGCAGTGGCAAGACCTCGCGCCATTCAAACCAACCGCCAGTCGAGCCGTGAATGAACAGCACGAGCGGATCGGAGGGGCGGCCGCACTCGGCGATGTGCAGGCGCTGGCCGCGGACGTGAATGAGACGATGACGCCAGGGGCCAGTGAGGGAATCGCTGAGGGAGGTCATAAGGGGAAAATACCTTATCCGAAGGGCTTAAACCGAGACTAAATAAGACAAAATGGGCGAGACTGACAAAGTCCCGCCCATTTTCTTTCAAGCCTTTAGGTGTACAGACCGTTCGACTGCGAAGACTTGTTCTCGGACCCCGACGGCACGACCGTCTTGAGTTCCTGCACCGATTCGATGGTCTTCTCTGGCTTGCGGATCGACTTGACCTTCTTCAGACCCAGCAGTGCCGCGACACCGGCGATGACCAGCATCAGAACGAAAACGATGAGGAATGCAGCCCAAGTCGGCAGCCAAAGATCCAGCAGCCAGCCGAGGAAGAAGAAAAAGAAGAACGAGGAGTACAGCGCGACGACGCCGGCAACCGCGAAGAAGCCACCGCCAACTGCACCCTTCTTAGCCTCGCCAGCAATTTCAGCCTTGGCCAGCTCAATCTCAGAGCGAACCAGAGCGGAAATCTGCGTAGAAGCATTAGACACGAGCTGGCCGATGCTGGCATCGCCCGAAGCGTTGCTATCCACATCGCTCAGCGGGATAGCGGTAACACGCGGTTCGGTGCCGTCGGTAAAGAGACCCTTCGTATCGTCGTTGCTCACGTGTACTTCCTCCTACGCAGATGGTTGGAAAAGATGGTTTGAAACTTTAAAACTGCAGTTACAAACTGCCATACTACCTCTCATTGTGGGGAGAGCGCGCCACAAGGGCGAAAAAGCCAAGAACTCGTTGAAGTTTTTCTCATCTTTGACCATTTCTATATAAGTTTGTCACTTACTTAGCGGTGAAGAATTAGGGTGTGGGATATGAACAATCAGCCTGAGAACGTGCGTGGAGCCGATGGAATTGGTGCCGGTGCTGGCAATGGTGTGGGCGCCGGAAAAGGTGGCCTAGCTGGCATGAGTCTGGGCGTGTCCTCGGTGTCGGCGAAGAAGCGCGCAGAGCGTGAGGCAGCGCAGGCGAAGGCATCTGCTGGTGGCGCTGGCGGTGCTGACGGTGCTTCCGGCGCAGGGGGAGCGTCCGCAGCGGTGGAGGAATCCGCCGCTGCCACCCTTCAGCTTGATCCCAAGGATCCCCTCGCGCCCCTTTGGCAGCTCGACGGCGTTGCGCACGCCGCTGATGTCGCGGCCAAGGCTATCCAGGCCGTCCACCGACACAAGGCCAACCTGCGCAAGCACAACGTCACCGGCTCCGAGTCGGTGCTTCGTGGCGCTCGGGCATCGGCGTGGCTAGAGGGCGGCGAGCCAGCGCTTCCCGACGACGGCAACATCACCGACCCCGTGCTCGCCGCAGCCTTGCGAGTTGCGGACACCATTTCCCCGGAGTCAATTGGTGAGACCACCCGCGTGTGGCAGCGTGCTCCGCAGCAGGTGCTGGCCAAGTTTGCGTTGAACGCATCGCCCGCAGGTGAGACTGAAGACGGTTCCGAGGCGCGGATGAAAGCCGGGCGTCCGGTTGGTGACGACAAGCTCTCGTCTGCGATGAAGGAGCAGCGTCTGCACGTGCTCGGTGACTTCATCACTGGCCGCAGCCAAATCCACGCTGGCGTGCTTTCGGCGATTGTGCACGGTGAGCTGCTGACTCTGCGCCCCTTTGAGTACCACAACGGCATCATCGCCCGCGCCGCCTCGCGGCTGACGACTGTCGCAACCGGCCTGGATCCGCGTGGCTTGGCCGTGCCCGAGGTCTACTGGACTCGCCACCGCCAGGAGTATTTCGAGGCCGCAGAGGGGTTCGCGTCGGGAAGCGCCGATGGCCTGCGTGCGTGGATTCTCCTGCATCTGGAAGGGCTGAAGGCCGGTGCCGTGGAAGCGCGCGGTATCGCCGAAGCGGTGTAGGCGGGCCGGCTGCTGGATGGTGGGTTAGTCGGCCTTTGGCTCGTCGTCGTTTTTGCGCAGTGCCAACAGTGTCGCACCCGCGCCAAGCGCTAGTGTGACGCCGGCAAGAATTGCAGCATTGCGTTTCGACGGCGCGCGAAACAGCGGGACGGGATTCCGGAATTGGCGCACAGGCCACTCACGCTCCGCCGCAATCTTGCGCAGAGCGCGATCGGGATTGACCACAACGGGATGGCCGACTGCAGCCAGCATGGGCTCATCAGTGATGGAATCCGAGTACGCAAAGCATTCGGCCAGGTCAAGTTGGTGCTTTTTCGCTATCCGACGCATCTGCACGGCCTTGTTCTCGCCTCGGCAGAAGAACTCCGTTTCGCCGGTGAAGACCCCGTCGCGGACCTCCAGCTCCGTGGCCACCACGTTGTAGACACCGAGTGCCTGCGCAATGGGCTCAACGATTTGGCGAGCCGATGCCGAGATAATAAACACCTGGTGCCCCTGCGCGCGGTGTTCACGGATGAGGTCCAGCGCCTCGGCGTAGATGTACGGCGTGATGTTCTGCTCTAGGGTTTCGATGGCTACCTGGCGCAGTTCCCTGGCGCTGTGACCAGCGATAAGAGCGGAAAACTGCTCGCGTGTGGCCTCCATTTGTACCTCATCGTGTCCCTGTGACATGTACAGGGCATGGCTAAGTGCCATCTGCAGCATGTCCGTCGGCGAAATGATGCCACGCTCGAGGAACTGCTTGTTGAATGCATATGCCGAACTCTTGGCAATAATGGTTTTATCCAGGTCAAAGAACGCAGCGACGCGAGCGTCAGCGGTGGCGGGGGCATCTTCCGTGATGCGTGTGTCCGTAGAAACGTGCGGCTGCGGCGTTGTTGAAGCCCTGTTCTCGCCGGTGTTCATAGACTCTGAGCTTCCCCATGGATGTCGGGCTCGGGGAGACGTGACATCGAATATCGTGACATCGAACATATTGGGCATTAAATCCTTTAAAAGGTATTTGCAGATTCCTCGGGATATGTAATACTTGGACGTGGCTGGCCCCTTCTAGTTCTTTTTAGAAACAGACTGCGAGGCCGCCCCGGCTCAATTCCCCCCCGAGCCGGTTAAAGACGCCTCGCGCCAATCCCCCCCCGGCGCGGGGCGTCGCCCCTTTTTGGCCCAATGTTGAAGGGTTATGTAGTAAAAATGCGGGCTGCAAATGTGAAACTGTGCGAGTTTATGACACTTTCAGGCCGGTA
>NZ_JVVM01000014.1 GCF_001054325.1 Corynebacterium vitaeruminis
TGCCTTCAGTGACGGACTCGCCGAGCTCCGGCATCTCAACATCGGTGGCAGAACCGGAAGCGGCCTTTGGAGCCTCCTTCTTTGGCTCTTCAGCCTCTTCCTTCGGAGCCTCGTCCTCGTTCTCCT
Organism: Corynebacterium vitaeruminis; assembly: GCF_001054325.1. GTDB lineage: Bacteria > Actinomycetota > Actinomycetes > Mycobacteriales > Mycobacteriaceae > Corynebacterium > Corynebacterium vitaeruminis_A. The sequence goes on from NZ_JVVM01000014.1 coordinate 127, forward strand.
CAGCGGAATCGTCAGCGCCTTCCGACTCTTCGCCCGGCTCGCCGACCTTTGCGATGACCTCGCCGACATCAACAGTGTCGTCTTCTTCAAAGAGAATCTCGGTGAGAACACCGGCGACCGGAGATGGAATTTCAGTATCGACCTTGTCGGTAGAGACCTCGAGCAGCGGCTCGTCGACCTCGACGGT
>NZ_JVVM01000015.1 GCF_001054325.1 Corynebacterium vitaeruminis
CATCTGACTACGGATCAGAAGGTTAGGGGTTCGAATCCCTTCGGGCGCACAAAGCAGACCCGCACCGATAAGGTGCGGGTCTTTTTGTCTGCCCGACTTGTCGATGGTTCTCCGGCACTTATGCGCGCGGTATTGGCTCTGCCTGCGCTCATATCGATGAGCTATTCACTTGTGGCCAGGCTATAGCTCATCGATGTGTGAATACCTCATCGACAGGTGAGGGTCGGAGCGGAGAATCAAGCAGGGAACTAGATTATTCGTGCCTTTTCGTACGCGAAGCCGACGCGAAGTCCGCCTTTCCGCCTACCCGCACCCGCAAACCGCACCCGCACCCGCAAACCGCATCCGCAAACCGCCACCGCCACCGGCATCGGCATCGGCACCGGCATTCGCACCCATGAGCCCGTCCACCCGCGAGCCACCCACGAGCCACCCACGAGCCACCCCAAAACCCCAAACCCCAGCGCCTCAGTATTCGAAACATCTCAAACTCGCAATATCCGCATAACGGTCTACACTGTGGAACCATGATTCGTACTGAGTCCATTCTTGACCTAGCGACCGTAGCCTCGGGGCAGTCCCATGCCGATGCCCTGCAAGGCTCCATCGATTTGGCGCAGACTGCGGAAAAGGTTGGTTATCAGCGTATTTGGTACGCAGAGCACCACAACATGAACGCCATCGCCTCCTCGGCGCCGGCCGTTCTTATCGCAGCCGTGGCTGCAAAAACTGAGAGCATCACCCTCGGCTCTGGTGGCGTCATGCTGCCAAATCACGCACCGCTGACGGTCGCGGAGCAGTTCGGCACTCTCGCGAACCTGTACTCGGGCCGCATTGAGCTTGGGCTCGGTCGCGCGCCGGGCACTGACCAGGCCACTATGCGTGCGCTGCGCCGTGACCCGCGCTCTTCCGATTCCTTCCCACAGGACGTGCAGGAGCTGCGCGGTTACCTCTCCGACGAGTCGCTAATCAAGGGCATCAACGCGATCCCAGGCCGCGGCACCCATGTGCCGCTGTACATTCTCGGCTCCTCGCTCTTTGGTGCTCAGCTCGCAGCGGCGCTCGGCTTGCCGTACGCATTTGCTTCACACTTCGCGCCGGACGCGCTTCTCGACGCCATCGCGGTCTACCGCGAGCAGTTCCAGCCCTCAGAACAGCTGGATAAGCCATACGCATTTGCGGCTATGAACGTGATTGCGTCGGAAAGCGAAGAGGACGCGCAGCAGCAGTACTTCGCTACCCGCAGGAACATGGTCAGGCGGTTCCTCAGCCGCGGTGGGCATCACCTCACCGACGATGAGGCGGAGATTCTGATGGATACCCCGCAGGGCCGTCAGGTGCAGAATATGTTCCGTCACACGGCAGTTGGCACGGTGGCACAGGTGCGTGAGCAGATTGCGCAGTTCGGTGAGTACTCGACGGCGGATGAGCTGATTGTGGCTCACCACTCGCTGAAGGTTCCTGACCGCCTGCGTTCGGTGGAGCTTACCGCGGAGGCCGTGGGGCTGAGCGCGTAAGAGGCCAGGCCCATGAGTACGTCGAGGCACGCGGCCTTAAGCCGCCCTCTTACTCCACCGCAGCCAGCGGCAGCGCCTTTTCGCTGGCCAGCTGCATGATTTCGGCGTTGGAGCGCTTGCCGAGGAAGGCTGCAAGTTCCTCGCGGCTACCTGCACCCGTGGCCTCGGTCAGGGCGGTGGCAAAGTGCGGCTCCAGCGCAGCCACGGCCACATAACCGTCGGCGCTGGGGTAGAGGCCATACGTCCACAGTCCGCCACCGAGCAGCCCGCCGGGTGCCGTCATGCCGTACTTCAGCGGCGCAGCACCGGCCTCTCCGGCCTGCTTTAGGCCGATGCGGCAATGTAGGCCAGCCTGCTTTACGACGTCCGCCCCAGCACCCGCTCGCTTAATCAACCCGGCAAGGGCAGCGGTGACCGCGAAGTGGGCGCCCAGGATGTCGCCCAACAGGACTGACGGCATGGCCGGGGGAGTGAGCGTTCCGGCCTCTGCCTGGTAGGTCAGGTCGTGGCCGGGGGTTTCTGGGGCTTCGGTATCACCGACGATGTCGATGTGCACCGGCCCATTTGGGCGTTCGTGGAGACCCGCCAACCCCATGCGCTCCAGCGCGGAGGGGCGAACCGAAGTGATGACCACATCGGCCTCGTCGATCAGTGAGCTCAGCTGTGCGCGGCCTTCATCGCTCTTTAGGTCTGCTTGGATAATCTCGTGACCTGCGGACATAGCTTCGTACCAGGGCCTACCGAAGGCAGCGAGCGGGTCGCCTGTTGGTGGCTCGACCTTAATCACTCGGGCACCTAGCTGCCCCAAGTACTGTGCGGCCAGTGGCCCTGGCACGTTAATAGCGAAGTTGACGACAGTGATGCCTGCGAGGCTGGTGTGCAGCTCGGTGAAAAACATAGTTCTACACTAGAACATATCTACCTGGCCGCCGACGTTTTCGGCCAACTTCAACTGATTAATCCAGTCGCCCTCGCCAACGCGCAGTCGGAAAATGGGGCGATGAGAAGGGCGGGCCTCATAGCGGGCACGGGCAATTTGGCCGACTTTGGCCAGGTCCATTGCGGTTCCCTCGGTGGCCAACTGATTGCGCGCGGCGGTGAGACGCTCGATGACGTCGTCAAGCGCGGCGAGCACGGGTTCGGTGTTGTTCTCACACCAGGACATGACCATGCTGGGAGCGGCGGCGGCGACGCGGGTGCAGTCGCGGAAAGAACCTGCCGCCAGCGAGATGGCCAAGGGGCCTCCGGCTTCACCAGCGGCGGCAATGGCGTAGGCCGCCAGGTGTGGCATGTGGGAGATGCGCGCGACGCTGGCATCGTGGTGGTCACTCAGGGCTGGAATGAGCTGGCTGCCAAGCGCTGCACCCAAGCTGGCGACCTGAGAAAAGACCTCGATCCAGCGCTCCGGGACGGGCTCGCCCGCAGCGTCGGCAGCAGCAGCCAGGTCGTAGGTGATGACCCAGGGGGCGCCGTCGAAAAGCCCTTCGAGCGTGGCGGACCAGCCCGCCTGCGCCGAACCCGCCATGGGGTGCGCGCCGACGAAGCGGTCCTCCATCCCGCGTGCAGCGACCTCGGCGGCGACGGCAGCCTTCACGGAGACCACATCTGTGATGCCACAGCTGGGGGCGTGCTCGTTGATGGCGTCGAGCATCGCGCCGACTGCAGTCATGGGGGTGCCGATCACGATGAGTGCGCGGCTGGCCTCAGCGCGTTCGAGAGTGGCCTGAAGATCTGTGCTGGCGTCGAATCCCTCCTTCGTGGCTTCCTCGACCGTTGCGGACGAGCGATTCCAACCGAAGCATTCGACGTTATGGGCCCGCAGGTCGCGCATCATGGAGCCGCCGATGAGGCCCAAACCGAGGATGCATACCGCAGGTAGTTGTGCAGCTGACAGGGAGGACGAAGCAGGGGAGGGGGACTCGAAATTGCTCACCTGACAAGCATGACATACAGCGACTAGCGTTGTGGGTTATGAGCACGACCTTTTCCGGGGGATACCCCTCCGATGACGACCGTTCCTTCGCGGTTGCCGTAACTATGGGGGAGCGTGGTTGGTGCGTCGTCGACCTTGGGGACGACGCCACCGATACGCTCGCTGACGCTGCACAGGCGCTGCGCAATCTGCGTTCGGAACGCGCCGCTGTCGGAATGCTCAACATCGACGACGACTACTTCATTCTCGTGCGCCAGGGCGTTGGGTCTCTGCGCGTAGTGCTTTCCGACGCCACCGCCGCCGTCACCGACGACATTGCGGCAGATGTGTTCGACGAGCTGGATCTGGACATCCCGGACATTGATGAAGACGAGCTTGACGATGTCGATGCCTGGGCCGAAGGAGACATGGATATCCTCGCTGACCTGGGCTGTTCGGAGGAAGCCCTGGAGTCCATCTGCGACGATCAGTCGCTGTGGGCGTCTGAGCAGATCTTGGCCATCGCCGAGGAACTGGGGTGTGCCGAGGAGCTCGCCGATGTCGCCGACCTGGATTATGACGGCGATGACGACGACTACGACCCCTATGACGACTAACTCTGAGAAAGGTCATCTGACCGAGCGACCAACCGACCTTGCGGCCGACCAACCAGCTGGTCGGCCAAGTGCTCTTCCCCGCCGCGAACAGGACATTCTCGACGAGGTGTGGATGCGCCTGGCTATCGCTGAAGCTGCTCACACGGCACCCGGGGATGTACCTGTGGGAGCAGTGGTCGTGGATGCCGAGGGCAGGGTTGTGGGTCGGGGCTCGAACCGTCGGGAAGCGGATGGTGACCCGCTTGCCCACGCCGAAGTCATCGCACTGCGCGAGGCCACCCGTGCCGTCGGTGACGGCTGGCGTCTGGAGCAGTGCACGTTGGTCGTCACGCTCGAGCCGTGCGTGATGTGTGCCGGCGCGTGCGTCATGGGGCGCGTGGGGCGTGTGGTCTTCGGCGCGTGGTCGCCCAAAACCGGCGCGTGCGGCTCTATCGCCGATGTCATCCGCGATCCCGCCCACGCATTCACGCCACAGGTGCGCGGGGGTGTGCTTGCCGACGAATGCTCCGTTTACCTGCGGGAATTCTTCGAAAGGCAACGGCAGTTGGATGAGTGAACGGAATCACAGTTAGGTCACAATTCCCGCTGTGGCCGTGCCGGACCTTCATTTTCACGTACTGTCGAAACCAGTGGAGCTGCTAGACGGTGGCTCTATAGAAATAGATTAAGTCGTTTACATAGGAGGCTTACATTATGAGCGAGCTGCAGAACAAGGCCGACGAGTTGGGCGGCAAGGTTAAGGAAGCTGCTGGCGACGCCGTTGGCAACGAGGACCTGGAGAACCAGGGCAAGGGCGAGCAGACTGCGTCGAAGGTCAAGCAGGGTGCTGAGGACCTGAAGGACAAGGCTACTGAGGCCCTGGGCAAGCTGACCGACAAGTAAAGCTTTTAGCTCTCGGGAAGAGACAACCCCAACCATTTCCGCTTCTGATATGCGGAGATGGTTGGGGTTCTTTGTGTTTCGATGGTTGGTTGTCAGCGTTGGGGCTGGCTACAGCTTCTGAGCTACCAGGTCATCCAGTGGTTCGGCGGACAGAAGGCACGGAGCAATCTCGAAGACGGTGCGGGCACCAGTCTCGCCAGCTTGCTTCAGGCGGTAGGCAGCGCGACCGTAGGCAACCTGGACGGCTGCGGTGAAGTCGGGGTTGCGCTCCAGTTCGAGACCGAACTCGATGACGTGACCGGAGGTACCGGCCTGGCCGCGGGTAATGACCTGGCCGCCGTGCGGCATGCCCTGGTGGTCGCGGTCGAACTCCTCTTCAGAGATGAAGTCCACGATGGTCTCGTATGGGGCAAAGTAATCCGGCATGGTCACGATAGTTTCGCGAATCTGCTCCTTGAGCTTGGCATCCTCGTCGGCGTCGCCGGTTTCCTCAGCGACGACGAAGCAGTGGCGCAGGTGGCACTCGTTACCCTTCAGGTCTGCGCCCTCGCCCTTCTTTACGGCCTCGATGGCTTCCGGGTTTGGCTTGGTGTACTGGACACCCTTTTTCACTCCCGGCACGCGACGCACGGCGTCGGAGTGGCCCTGTGACAGGCCCGGTCCCCAGAAGGTCATCTGGTCTGCTCCCGGCAGGATGGCAGCGCCCAGGACGCGGTTCAGGGAGAACAGGCCCGGGTCCCAACCAGTCGAAATCATCGCGATGTTGTCACCTTCGCGCGCGGCGGCGTCCATGGCCGCACGGTGCTTCGGAATCTCGTGGTGGTTGTCGTAAGTGTCGACCGTCGTAAAGCTCTTTGCCAGCTCAGGGGCCTGCTCCGGGACATCGGTGGCCGAGCCGAGGCACACGAACAGGACATCTACCTCGTCCTTGTACTTTTCGACATCCGCCGCCGGGAGTACGCGGGCCTCCGTGTCCAGCGAATCGCGGCGGGAGAAGACACCGACGAGCTCCATGTCCGGCTGATCAGCGATAACCTTTTCGACGCTACGGCCCAAGTTGCCGTAGCCGATGATGGCGGAACGAATCATGAGGGAGAACCCTTTCTGTGAGGCTGTACTTGTGTATTCAGTTTCTAGATTTCAAGCTACAGACTATTCCTTCATATCTCAGCCGGCTTTGGCTGCCCCGAATAGCGCGGTGATTTAAGTGGATAGTGCAGTAGATGGAGTGATTTGGGGTGGCGGGGGTTGTGGTTCTGTGTGAACGGCTTGGCGAAGGACCGGCGGTGTCGACTGTGCGGACAGCTGAGCCTTTTGACCTGGGGATTTGGTAGATAAAGGGGCTACCTGTAACGTTTTCTAGCGGTGACGTGTCCGAGCGGCCGAAGGTGAAGCACTCGAAATGCTTTGTGCGGTAACCCCGTACCGAGGGTTCAAATCCCTCCGTCACCGCCAATGAGACCCCCGGTGGTTCCTTTAAGTAGGAGCCCCGGGGGTTTTGCATTTAATCGGCCCAGATTGCCTGGGTGTGGCGGGGGTGCAGGAGGTGTCCGTCGTAAAGCGGTAAATGGCGAGGCGTCTGACCTGGAGCGCCGAAATCACAAAAATAACATCAGTAACACGCACCCCATTGTTCACGTTTATCCGGGAAGTCCGCTACTCTTAGCAAAAGTATTTCCGGTTTTTATGTCGTGCCCGCCCCCAGTGACTACGCCAGCGCCAGAGTTGACGTCGGTCAATCCGGGGTGGTCGCTAGCATCGGAGTAGCGAAGAGGCTTCGAACTGCAGGTGAAGTCCGAGGGAGTGCTTGGTTAGCGCGAACTCGGGGGAAGCGGCAGTTGGGGCGGTCCAGGCGAATATTAGACGTAAGGGAAACTTGACATGGCAAAGGCCTTGTTCAAACTCGGCAGGTTCTCCTACCTGCATAAATGGACTGTGATCATCGCGTGGTTGCTGATTTTGGCGGGGCTGGGCGGTGCAGTTGCCGCATTCCAGAAGGGGTTCATCGACCAGTTCTCGATTCCCGGCATGCCGTCGGCAACGGCTTCTCACGTGATTGAGGAAAAGTTCCCCGATGTTCCGAACCCAATTCGAGAGCAGCGTGTCTATGTCGCCTTCGAGGCTCCCGAGGGGCAGAGGCTCGATGACCCACAAAATAAAGAAGCTGTTGACCAGGTCATTAATGGCATTCGCGACAATGTCGGCCAAATCTCCGATGATTTGCAACTCCACAACCCGGTAGACCTCAATCCGAAGATGCAGGCGATGGTCAAGGAACAGGGCATGGCTGCCGGCCTGCCCAAGGATGTTGCCGAGGCCGACGCCAATGCCCTGCGTACCGTGTCCGAGGACGGTCGCTACGGCATTTCCACCTTCGTTTTCGACGCCAAGATGCCGCAGGACATCGAACCGGGGAATATGCAGGCGCTTCTCGACGCCATGCAGGCCGGTCGTGACGCCGGTATTAAGGTCGAGGCCTCTGGCCCGGGCATGCAGCCCCCGATTGAAGTAGCCCCGACCTCAGAGATCATCGGTGTGACCGTGGCGTTTATCGTGCTGGTTGTCACCTTCGGTTCTTTGGTGGCTTCGTTCCTGCCCATTGTGACGGCGGTAGTGGGCATCATCATCGGTGTCTTCAGCGTGACGCTGATGACCGCATTCACTGACGTCAACTCGATTACCCCGGTGCTGGCCGTGATGTTCGGACTGGCAGTCGGTATTGACTACGCGCTGTTCATCCTCTCTCGCTACAGAGCCGAAAGAGCCCGAGGGATGACCAACGAAGATGCCATCGGCATGGCTACCGGTACGGCGGGCTCCGCCGTGGTTTTCGCTGGCCTCACCGTGATTGTCGCGTTGGCAGCGCTGACGGTTGCCAAGGTGCCGTTCATGTCCCTTATGGGTATCTCGGCGGCAATCACGGTGGCCTTCACAGTGCTGGTCTCTCTGACCCTGCTGCCGGCGGTTATGTCTCTGCTGGGGGACAGGGTCTTCGCTGGTCGCGTGCCCGGTGTTGCTGGCAACCCCTCGCGTAATCCTCGCAAGGAACGCCGCTCTTCCTTCTTCGGTGAGATGACGATGGGGCGACGTTGGGTCACTTTCGTGCACAAGGCCCCAGGGTTGTTCTTGATCGGCTGTATCGTCCTGTTGTTGGCATTGGCCTACCCGGCCATGCACTTGAAGCTGGCGCTGCCGTCCGACTCTACTGCGGCTAAGGACAGCACGAACCGCAAGGCCATCACCATGATTGAAGAGGGCTTCGGTGCGGGACGTAATTCTCAGCTCATCATTATTGCCAAGTCGGACGATGTGAAGCCCGATGCACCGGTGCTCAAACCACTTATCGAGTCCCTGAGGCAGACCAACCCGGAACTCTCTGACATCGAGGCCGCCCGCAAGGCTTCCTATAGCTACGCTGTCGACCAGTTCAAGTCCAACATCGGTGTCGAGCACATCCAGATGATTGGCATGAATCACGACGGCACTGCGGTCAAGATGATTATGACCCCGAAGTCGGGTCCGCTCGATCCCGCGACCAAGCAGCTGATGAACGCGGTGCGCGATCAACAGAAGCAGATTGAGCAAACCACCGGCCTATACACCGGTGTCACTGGCCTGGTTCCTATTGAAATTGACATCACCGACCGACTCCAGGGCGCAATGCCTTTGTACCTGAGTGTTGTCGTCGGCCTCGCCGTGATTCTGCTGCTGATGATTTTCCGTTCCCTGATGGTGCCGGTAACTGCCGGTATGGGCTTCTTGCTCTCTGTCGCTGCAGCATTCGGTGTCACCGTGACATTTTTCCAGGACGGCCTCTGGGGTGTGATTAGCACGCCGGGTCCGCTGGTCAGCTTCGTGCCGATCTTCCTCATCGGCGTGACATTCGGCCTGGCCATGGACTATCAGGTCTTCCTAGTCTCTCGAATGCGCGAGCACTACACCCACAACAAGGGTGAATCCTCACCAGAGTCGAAGTACAACGCGGTCGAAGAATCGGTCGTTGAGGGCTTTACTCTCGGCGCTCGTGTGGTCACTGCCGCTGCGATTATTATGATTTCCGTCTTCGCAGCTTTCGCCGGGCAGCCCCTGGCGATTATTAAGGTATTCGGCTTCGCGCTGGGTGCCGCAGTGCTTTTCGACGCCTTCGTTATTCGCATGACGTTCATCCCGGCATCCATGTTCCTGCTTGGCCGCGCTACTTGGTACATGCCGAAGTGGCTGGACAAGGTGTTGCCTTCTGTGGATGTCGAAGGTTCTGCCCTGGAAGAGATTTCCGAGGAGCTGGTGGAGAAGGGCCGCCGCGAGCGTATGGCTCGAGGTGAGTCCCTGTTGCCCGAAAGCGAAGGCGCCGGGCGTGGCTTTGGCGACACGGACGCGGACGAGGACGAAGCAGACAGTGCCGATGGTGAAGCCGGTGCTGGTACAGAGGGCGCAGCCGCTGCAGCGGGTGCGGCGGCTGCGGCGGGTGCAGCAGGTGGTACCGCTGTGGCGGTTGCGACCAAGAAGCGTAACCGCTGGATTCCGAGGCGGAAGAAGGCAAAGCTGGAAGAGCTCGAATCCGCTGACCAGGCTGAGCAGCCGAGTGACCAGCCCGCTGACCAGGTTGAGCAGGCCGAACAGCCGGAGCCGACACAGCCGGAGCAGGCAGAGCCGACCGCACAGCGCATGCAGGCAGCGCCAGCTGAACCAACCGACGCCCAGCCGAACCCGGAAAACGCCAAGGACATCGAGGTCCGCCCGTACTTCAGCCCGGCTCGCAAGCGGAAGAAGATTACGGTTGCGGAACTGATGAAGCGCGAAGGACTCGAAGAGGAAGCGCCACGTCGTAGCCGCGCCGTGTGGGACCCGGAAAACGCTGCCCAACCCGAGGAAAACGACAGCGCTGAGTAACTCCACCTGCCACCACAGGTAACCTCAATGCATTAGCACTGGAACACAACCAAGGAGCTTCATGTCGCAGTCGAGGACGACGGGCTTTGACGTCGTAAAGCAAATCGAAGGCGCGCGCGGACGTGCTGGCACCATCCACACCCCGCATGGCGATATTGCTACGCCGGCGTTCATTCCGGTCGGCACGAAGGCGACCGTGAAGACGCTCACGCCCGAGCAGGTGCGATCCACCGGCGCGCAGGCGATGCTGTCGAACGCGTACCACCTGTACCTGCAGCCCGGCGAGGAAATCGTCGACCAGGCCGGCGGATTGGCAAAGTTCTCCAACTGGAACGGTCCGACGTTCACCGACTCCGGCGGATTCCAGGTGCTCAGCCTCGGCGCGGGCTTTAAAAAGACCCTCGCGATGGACGTCACCGGCATGCAGAAAGACGACATCGTCGCCGAGGGCAAAGAGCGCAACGCGTTCGTCGATGAGGACGGCGTGACTTTCCGCTCGCACATCGATGGCTCCGAGCATCGCTTCACGCCGGAAGTTTCCATGCGTATTCAGCACGCGCTGGGCGCAGACATCATGATGGCATTTGACGAGCTCACCACGCTCATGAACACCCGCGGCTACCAGGAGGCATCCGTCGAGCGCACGCACCGCTGGGCGCGCCGTTGCCTGGAGGCTCACAACGAGCTGACAGTTTCGCGCGGTCAGGTCGACGGGCACGTCCATTCGCTTGACGACGACCAGTTGCCCATCCAGCAGTTATTCGGCGTCGTGCAGGGTGCGCAGTACGAAGACCTGCGCCGCAAGGCCGCTCGTGGGCTAGTCGAGCTCTCCCGCGAGTTCGAGGACGCGGGCCAGCTCGGTTTCCACGGCTATGGCATTGGTGGGGCGATTGAGAAGCAGAATCTGGGCCTGATCTGTGGTTGGGTCAATGACGAGCTTCCCGACGACCGCGCCCGCCACCTACTGGGAATCTCCGAGCCGGACGATATTTTCGCCGCTGTCGAGGCTGGTGCCGACACCTTTGACTGTGTGGCTCCGACCAGGCTTGCCCGCCGAGGTGGTGTGTACACGCTCGATGGCCGGATGACCTTGACCAATGCCCGCTTCAAGAACGACTTCCGCCCCGTGGACGCGGAGGTGCCCTCCTACACTTCGCTGAATTACTCCCGGGCCTACCTGCATCATTTGTTGAAGGCCAAGGAGTATCTGGCCGGCACGCTGTGCACGATTCACAACCTGTTTTTCATGGTCAAGCTGGTGGAGAACATCCGAGAGGCGATCCTGGAGGACCGGTTCTTCGAGTATCGCGATGAGTTTATGGGCCGCTACTACGCCAACGGTGGTCGTGCGGTGGGGAATTAGCGGCTGAGGACTGGGGTGGGGCTAGGCTTCTACCTTTTCGCACTTCACGACAGCCATGTCACCTCGTGCCAGCTATGGAGGTGGCATGAGGTGACACCCGTGGCGTCAAGTGGAACTTGGGCCCGGGGACCTCAAAACTAGACCTAGCTCTACTGCGCGAGGCAGTCTCAACCGGCATCATGGAGGGCATGATCACGGTTGAGCGACTCAGCAAGAAGTACGGCTCGAAATTAGCCGTCGATGACCTGTCCTTCACCGTTCCCGACGGTGTAGTGACAGGTTTTCTCGGCCCAAACGGCTCCGGCAAGTCCACCACCATGCGCTGCATGCTGGGCCTCGATGCCCCGACCACGGGCCAGGCCTTGTTCACCGGGACGGATTCGCAGGGCAACTCCTACAGCAACCAGCCCTTTTCCACGCTGAAGAATAAGCCCAGCGTCGCGGGCGCGATTCTGGATGCGACGTGGCACAACAAGGCTCGTTCGGGCCGCGCTCATCTGCGGGCCCTCGCCCGCGGCGCCGGCATCCCCGACACCCGTGTGGAGGAGTGCCTCGAGCAGGTCGGCATGACCGAGGCCGCGAAGGACAAGGTCGGTGGCTATTCGCTGGGCATGAAGCAGCGTCTGGGAGTGGCGGCGGCTTTGCTCGGCAAGCCGCAGCATTTAATCCTGGATGAGCCGGTCAACGGCCTCGACCCCGAAGGTGTCTCATGGATGCGCCACACCATCAAGGCGCTGGCCGCACAGGGCTGCGCGGTCCTCGTGTCGTCGCACCTCCTTTCCGAGATGCAGCTCACGGCCGACCGTATCGTCGTCATCGGCCGCGGCCGCATGATCGGCGAGTACAGCATGGATGAATTCCTCGCCGACGGCACGGTCGTCGAAGTTGAGGTCGATGACCCGGCTCGGCTGCTGCAGGCGTTGGGGCCGGTGGCGCGTGGGGTTGACGTCGATAAGCAATTGCGCATTCCGCTTAACGACGGCATCAGCGAGCAGCAACTCCGCCGCGACATTGCGGCCGCTGCCCTGCGCGAGGGGCTGTTGGTGACGCGGTTGAACACGAAGCGCGACAACCTGGAGGAGAAGTTCCTGGCTGCGACCCAGGACTCGCAGGAGTACCGCGCGCAGGCGATTGGGCAGTAGGGGAGTGACTGAGATGAGTTTTGGAAACGCTTTGCGGTCGGAATGGACGAAGCTGGCCAGCCTGCGCGGTACGTGGGTCTATGTGGTGCTGTTGGTCGGTTCGATAGCTGGGCCGATGTTGGCTTTCAGTATGGCGGCGGACGGTGGTGCGACAGCTGATTGGGAATTGCTGCTGTTGGGGACGGTGATCTTCAACATGATCGTGATTGCCTTTGGCGGCTCCACCCTGGCTGGTGAGTACAACGATCAGATGAATGCGCATGCGTTCTTGACACAGGACCGAAGGAGCCTGTGGCTGTCCGCGCGGATGACGCTGACGCTTGTGTTGATTGCTGCCTGCTGGGTCATCGGTGTGGCTCTCGCTTGGTTGTCGGTGACGGTTTCGCCGCGCGTGGAGTTCGAGAGCGGCAACGCGGCCCCAGACATGCTCGCTGGAGTGTTTGGCTTTGTTGTGTTTGGGCTGATCGCGATGTCGCTGGGAGTGTTGACTCGCTCGCGCGTGGCCGCTGTCGCCATCCCGCTGGTGTGGATCCTCGTGGTGGAAAGCATGCTGGAGTTCGCGGCGCTGGCGTATGCGATTTTCCGGCCACTGTGGCTGGTCACGCCGGGGGCGCGCATTCAGCAGGTGTCAACGCAGCTGGGCAATGTGATAGCAAATCCGGAGAATCCACGTACCGGCTTTGAAGCCGGGATGACGCAGCCGATGTGGTTCAACATCGTGGTGCTGGTGGCCTGGATCGTTGTGGCTGTTGGCGTTGCTCATTGGGCCAATGCCAAGCGGGACGTGAAGTAGAAAAACAAAAAGTGCCGCGACTACTCGCATCTCAGGCGAGGTCGCGGCACTTTTTTCGTCGTTAAGCGGGAACGTGCGTGTCGTAGTAGCCTTCGCGGCGCTTGACCCACGCGATGACGGCGTAGGTAATTGGCATGACTACGATCTCGACGGCGGTCTTCCAGATGAAGCCGACGATGACGTAGTTGACGAAGGTGCCCCAGGTGTCGATGCCGATGGCGGTGGCGGCGATGGAGCAGAAGATAAGCGTATCGACGAACTCACCAACCACAGTCGAGCCCATCAGGCGCGCCCAGAGAGCCTTTTCCCCAGTGCGCTTCTTAATTGCGTTGAGCGACCAGGCGTTGAGCAGCTGACCGACGACATAACCGGCCAGACCTGCGAGAACAAGCTGCGGGACGGTGCCCAGTACAGTTGCGAATGCTTCCTGATTTTCGTACCACGGCGCCGCCGGGAGCTTGATGGCGGCAAAGAAGCAGAGCATTGCGCCGGCGAGGATGGCGAACCCGGTCCACACGGTGCGGCGGGTGGCTTTGTAGCCGTAGCACTCGGAAAGCACGTCGCCGATGACGTAGCTCAAGGGGAAGAGGAAGAAGGCACCGTCGGTGGCCAGGCCGAAGATTTCCACGCCCTTGGTGGCGGTGATGTTGGAGACAATCAGCACGCCAATGAAAATGGCCGTGAACATCGGGTACAGCGATTTCGGTACCGGGATGTGGCGTGGCGTAGTTGCTGCGGATTCGGACTTAGTTGCGTTCTCGGGCGCGTGCGAGGTGCTCACAGCGGCAGCCTCGGCGTTGCCCGGCCCAGACTTGGGCAGGTTTTCGTTATTTGTCACGGGAGGGAATGTTACCTGCCGCTTAGGGCTCCAAGCGAGTGCCGATGAAGTCTTCGAGGCCGACTTTGCCTTCTGCCGTGAGTTCGAGTCCGCGGGAATTGGGGATTGGGGTCAACCAACCCTTTGAAATGAGGCCACGCAGGAGCGCGGCGCCGAGCGATCCGGCCAGGTGAGAGTCGGAGTGTGTCCAGTCCTTGCAGAGGAATGCTGTCTTCCTGCTTGCATCGAGGCTGGATAGGCCTGTGCCGAGGTAGGCGAAGCATTTCTCGGCGTTGGAGCCAAAGGTGATTTCACCGGCGTCGGTGATGAGTGCTTCTTTGGTGAACAGAGCCCGCGTGAGTTGTACTCCGAGGGATCCTGCCAGATGGTCGTAGCAAGACCGGGCGAAGGTAATTGCTGGTTGGTGCTCGGGGATGGGCGCGGCAGTGTCGGCGCCGGCAGCCTGGAAAAGATTGGCAATTACCTGGCGTATTGAAGGGTTAGCGATGGAATAGGTCGCGCTTTTCCCCTGTCGTTCGACATCGACGATTTCGGCTTCGCGGAGGCGTCGGAGATTGTTGGACAGCGTCGATTCGGCGATGTTGGTGGACTCGGCGAGGCTGCGCACGCGAGTGGGACCATTTTTGAGAAGGTACTCCAGGATTGCCAGGCGCACGGGAGACGAGCATTCCGCAGCGATTGCGGCTGCCTGCTCGAAGTACGTGGGCTGTTTCATGGTGTTAGCGAATCACTTTGTGATGTTCGAAGCAAGTGGCGGCGCGCGAAATGGTGGGCTGAACTGGTTTTTTAGGGTTTGTTTGGGCGTGTCGACGTAAGGTGCTGCGGGGTTAGTTCTGTCGAAAGTCTAGTCATCCAAACCATTTTGTGAAAACATACTTTCCATAATCAGAAAGTATGAATTGGCTGGAGGGGTGGAGATGGCAGGAATGGCAGGTAAGGCAGGTGGCGCTGACGCGAAGGCTGCAACGGCTGCGAGTACGGCAGATGCTGCTGATACTCGAGCGAACGCTATGAAGGCTGCGGGCGCTACAAAAACCGCCAACGTCCGAGATGGAGCAGCGCTAGCGCTTGGGCTGGTCATCGTAGTGATTGGTAGCACGATGCCTTCCGGACTATATGCCATCTACCAGCGCGACTGGGGGCTGAGCACGGATAAAACAGTGGTGGTTTTCGCCTGTTACGCAGTAGGAGTCATCGTTACGCTGACCTACGGCCACTTGTCGGATTCGCTCGGGCGAAAACCCATTGCGCTTACCAGCATGGGGCTGTCCTTGGCCTCAACGCTGATGTTCTTGGCGGCGGCGCTGGTCGATTCACATGAGGCCGTCTTATATCTCGCGCGAATTGTGTCGGGCTTTTCCGTAGGGTTAGCAACCGGCTCTTTTACTGCCTTGTTGCAGGAGAAATTGCTCACGCATATCGGCGCGCTCACAAGTACGGTGGCGGTCTCCGGGGCATTGGCTTTGGGGCCGTTGGCCTCGGCTGTGGTGGCACAGTTTTCATCGTCGCCACTGCAGATGCCGTACTGGATTTACGCAGCATTGACTGTGGTTTCGATGGTTGGTGTCGCCCGCGTGCGGGAGCGTAGCTTCGAGAGAAATTCGGTGAGCTGGCGGCCGCAGTTTGGTGTGGCTCGGGATGTGATTCGAGTTTTCATTCCGGGAGCGTTAGCGATTGGTTGTGCGTATGGAGTCAACGGTCTCTTCCAGTCCGTAGTCCCGCTGGCTGCGAAGGATATGGGCTTCGATACGCAGCTAAAGATTGCGTCGATTACAGCTTTGATGCTCGGGGTGTCGGCAGTGACTCAGGTGATGCTCGGGCGGAGGGTTCAGCGGGTATCGTATCCGGTGGGCTTGGTGATTCTCGCGCTCGGGTTGGGTGGCGCAACAGTGAGTTTGCTTAGCTCAAATGCTGTTTTGCTGATTATCGCAACCGTTATCTGTGGTGTTGGCCAAGGGATCTCTTTCAAGTATTCGCTACTGCGGGTTTCGGAAGCGGCACGTGGAAAGGACCTTGCTGCGACTGTTTCCAGCTACTACATCGTGGGCTATGTGGGAACGGCAGTTGGCCCGCTCGCGGCGGGGCTGAGTGGCGGAAGTAGCGCGGTGGTTGGAATTGTGTGTATCGCATTCGCAGCGCTATCCGTTGCGGTCGCAGTCGTGGGTAGTCGGCAAGCTGCGAAAGCCACGACAGCTACGGAAACTACGGCAGCAACGTAGAGCGCGCGCAACATTAACTACCGTTGTAACCATGTCGACTAATTCAATCACCGGCCGCTACGCTCCCTCGCCGACCGGTCGGCTGCACCTGGGAAACCTGCGCACCGCATGGCGCGCCACGTCAGTACTCCGTCACGTGCCGTTTGCTTGACGGTGAGCGCCTCTCCGCGAAGACAATCGAATTTGCCTTCCTCTGTGAGCTCGAGTCAGCGGGAGTTAGAGGATGAGCGGATTTTAATTATTTGTTTTCTTGGCTCCACGCTTACTGCGAATCCTGTTAACAATAAATGTAAAACAGCTCACAATCATGCTGGCAAGAGCAATTAGGCAGTAGAGCAGCGCGCGATCTGTCTTAGCTGTAATAGTTGCTGTACTCATAACGGCAGTCTGGTTGGCCAGTTTGCTCAATGTGTACATCCCATTTGCGATGCCCAGCAGACAGAGGAGACTCACGACTAGTCCGATAATGGAAATCGATGCTATCCAATTTACGCGCAAACGTGATGACATTGTTCTCCTCTAAAAGATCCGCTTACAAAAAGTCACGCATACATTAGACCCTTGATTTTATTGAGAGGGTATGAATGCCTTTCGAGTAATAGATGAATTTCCTCCAAGATGATTTGAATTATTCAACCGGAAATCTTTCCCCAAGATTTCAACTATCATCTTGGGGTCTCGCTAACATATCCCTGTGACCTGTTCCCAACGGTTGACTAATTCCATTTTACCCACCGGCCGCTACGCCCCTTCGCCGACCGGTCGGCTGCACCTGGGAAACCTGCGCACCGCAGTGCTGGCCTGGGCGCACGCCCGCGCGCAGGGCGGCCGCTTCATCGTGCGTATCGAGGACATCGACCGCCAGCGCTCCCGCCCCGAGTATGAGGCGCAGCAGCTTGCCGATCTCGAGGCCATCGGTATCGACTGGGATGGCACGCCGGTCCGCCAGTCCGAACGCTCTGAGCTGTATGAATCCGCGCTCGCCGACCTCACGCAACGCGGCCTGACTTATCCCTGCTTCTGCACGCGCCGCGAAATCCTCGCCGCCTCCTCCGCGCCGCACGGCGTGCCAGGTCAGTATCCCGGCACGTGTCGTTCGCTTGACGACGAGCACCTCGCCGCGAAGAAGGCCGAATTTGCGGCGGCGGGGAGAAGGCCGTCGATACGCCTGAAATCTCAGGTGAGTGAGGGGACTGCGACCGATGAGCTGCATGGCGAGATTACCGCCCCGATCGATGACTTTGTCCTCCAGCGTGCCGATGGCATGTGGGCCTACAACCTTGCGGTCGTCGTCGATGATGCCGAGCAGGGTGTCACTGAAGTCGTGCGTGGTGATGACCTGATGTCCTCCGCCCCGCGCCAGGCGTACCTGGCTGGTCTTTTGGGGTATGCGACGCCTTCGTTCGTGCACGTGCCGCTGGTGGTGAACTCTGAAGGACGGCGACTGTCCAAGCGTGATGGAGACGTGACTCTCGGCGAGGTGCCCGCGGATGCAGTGCAGCGGTGGATTCTGGATTCGCTCGGTGGCGGTGTTGGTAGCGATGGTGGCAATGGTAGCGACGGTGGCGATAGTGGCGCAGAACTTGACTCCATTGCCGACCTCCCTGAAGCCCTGCGTGCGGGTCTGGAAATTCCTCGCGGGCAGGTGATTTTCTAGGGTCCGCTTCGTTACCCTCGGGGCATGCCTACTCTTCTTGTCGTCCACCATTCCCCGACCCCGCTTCTGCAGGAAGTCTTAAGCCACGTGCTCGAGGGTGCCAACGACCCCGCGCTAGAGGGCGTGGATGTCAAGGTCGTCGAGGCTCTCGATGCCACCATCGACGACCTGACCAGTGCTGACGCCATTCTGCTCGGCACCTCCGCCAACTTCGGCTATATCTCCGGCGCGCTGAAGCACTTCTTCGACACCACCTTCCGGGAGGCGCAGGAAGCCACCAAGGGGCTGCCATTTTCCTACTGGATCCGTGGCGGCTTCGACACCACCGGCGCGGAAAATGCCATGAAAGCCATCACGACCGGCTACAAGTGGGAGCTTGCGGCCGAACCCGTCGTGTTTGTCGGTTCGCTTGACGACGACATCTCCGACCGCCTGGTAAATCTTGGTGGCACCATGGCTGCCCAAATTTTGGGCTGATTGAAGATTTTGTGTCGAGGCTGTGAAATAATGGCCGGGTGAAAGATTCAGGGGTGCAAGGGGCACAAGTGACGTCGTCAAGCGAGAAAAACCGCAAGCCCATGATGAGTCTGCTGGGGCCTGCGTTTGTGGCGGCGATTGCCTACGTGGACCCCGGAAATGTGGCTGCGAACCTGTCCGCGGGGGCGAGCTATGGGTATCTGCTGCTGTGGGTGCTGGTGGTGTCCAACCTCATGGCGATGGTTGTGCAGTACCTGTCGGCGAAGTATGGCCTGGTGACGGGGCGGTCGCTGACCGCAGGCGTTGCCGACCGCTTTGGTTCGAACCGGCCGGGGCGACTGGCGTACTGGGTGCAGGCCGAGATTGTGGCGGCAGCGACGGATGTGGCGGAAATTATTGGTGGTGCCACGGCGCTGTATCTGCTTTTCGGAACGCCGATGCTGCTTGGCGGCGTCATTGTCGGCGTGGTCTCGCTGGGGCTGTTGCTGCTGCAGGGTGGGCGTTCGCAACGCACTTTTGAAGGCGTGATTGTGGCGTTCCTGCTGGTCATTACGGTGGGGTTCCTGGCCGGGCTGTTTGTCACGGGCTTGAGTCTCGGGGAGATGGCCAGCGGAATTCTGCCACGCTTCCAGGGTGCGCACACCGTGGTACTGGCGGCGTCCATGTTGGGTGCGACCGTGATGCCGCATGCGGTCTACCTGCACTCCGGGCTGGTGCGCGACCGCGAGTACAAGGTGGAAGATGATGCCTCGCTGCGCCAACACCTGCGTGCCACGCGTATCGATGTATTCGGTGCGCTCGTGCTGGCTGGGTCGGTGAATATTGGCATGCTGTGTCTCGCAGCCGAAGCACTTCCGGGAGTGGAGGGGACCGACTCCATCGAAGGTGCCCACGCCGCCGTGACCAGCGCGCTCGGCCCTGTAGTGGGCGTGCTTTTTGCGGTTGGGTTGTTGGCCTCCGGGCTGGCGTCGTCCTCCGTCGGTTGCTACGCCGGCGACCTGATTATGCGCGATCTGCTGAAGGTGCACGTGCCGATGCTGGTGCGCCGCGTAGTCACCATCATTCCGGCGCTGCTCATTATCGCCAGCGGTGTGGAGCCGACGTGGGCGCTGGTGCTCAGCCAGGTGGTGCTGTCGATTGGTATCCCGTTTGCGCTGGTTCCGCTGGTGCGCATGACCTCCTCGCATGCCGAGATGGGTATCTGGGCCAACACCCCGCTACTGCGCCGGGTCGCGTGGGTTATCTGCGGACTCATCATCGCGCTCAACGTGGCGCTGGTGGTTCTGGTGCTGATGGGGAAGGGGTAGTCAGCGGGCGAGGTGGAAGGCGGTAGCTTTCGGGAGTGGAAGGTGGGGGCTTCGTCGTAAAGCGTGCGGGAGATGGTAGACAAAGCTGTCTAGTTGGTGTTAGGGTGGGCGACACGATCACAAGATATCGACGAGAAATGGCCTTTGACAGCGTCGATAGGCAACCGCCCGATTCGCGGACCCGGTGCCCCAAAGGAAGATCAGCCCCACAGACCGCCTGCGGGGAAGAGCGAATAGGAGCGCAAAATGCACACCACAATAAGCGACGTCCACATCATCCACCTCAGCCGTCACACCGCTGACCTCATCGTCGACGGCCGACCCGTCGCCATCCGGCTGCAAGAAGCCGACATCGACCCCCACTCCCGGAATCTCGTCCAACTCCCCGTCGACCCCGCCTTCTACGCCACCCTCCGCGGCCAACAACGCGCCGACTACCTCAGCGCCCACGTCCGCGACGGCGTGCGCTACGGTCGCATCCTCTGGCACGAGCTTGACGACGGCCGACACTTCCTCACCATCCCCACCGTCGGCGGCTACCACGTGCACCAGGTCTTTGAAGTCCGCCGCAGCCGCGAAGGAGTGTGGAGCCGACACTGAGCGTGGTTTCGTGAGCGTGCCCGGCTCTGGCGTGATGAGCGTGGTGCGTCTGGTGGGATGAGCGCGGCGCGGATGCGAGCGGGTAACTCTCCGCCTAGCCTTGGGATATGCAGGTACGAGACTCCGCAACACCCCCGTTCTGGCCCACCGAAGGCGAAGGTGACTTCTACACCGACGCCGCCGCAGCCGTCGACCGGCTCACCGAAATCCACCGGACGGGAATGGCCTACCTAGTCGAGCAGTACACCGCCGCCACCGAAGGAAATTCCGGGAGTGGGCCAGTGCGCGCCTACTACCCCGAACTACGCTTCACCGTCCCGGCCGGCAGCGCCGTCGAGGACGTCGACCCCTCCCTCTCACACGGCTTCGTCGACCGCCCGGGAGTGTACGCCACCACCATCACCCGCCCGGTGATGTTCCGCACCTACCTCATCGAGCAAATCACCGACCTACTCGCCAACCACGGCGGCGAAGTCGAGGTGCGCGTCTCCGACCAGCCCATCCCACTCCGGATGTGCCGCGGCTTCGATGCGGCCGCCGAGGAAGCGGCGGGGAGGGAAGGGGCGTCGGCAAGCACGTTGGCGGCAGTGGAGAAAACGTTCACCCCCATCGACTCCGCCTGCATCGACGACACCATCGCCGACGGCGAAGCTGACTACCTGGGCCTTCCCATCAAACCTTTGAGCCTCTTTACCGCCCAGCGCATCGACCTCGCCCTCCAGCGCCTCGAGCACTACACCGGCTCGCACGCCGCAAACATCCAGCGTTTCGTACTGTTCACCAACTACCAGTTGCACACCGACGTGTTCCTCGAATACGCCGCCACCCTCACTCCCGGAAATCCCCATGGGTACACGGCGCTGGCGTGCCCGGGTGGGAAGCAGTACGACGTCGGCGCCATCCCCACTCCCGGAATTTGCCGTCAGCACGCGCACGCCTCGCAGATGCCGGCGTACCACCTGCTTCGCGACGACCAATGCGGCATCACCATCATCGACATCGGCGTCGGCCCCTCCAACGCCAAGACCATCACCGACTGTCTCGCCGTCACGCGTCCGCACTGCTGGATGATGGTTGGACACTGCGCTGGCCTCGACGGCCGCATGCGCATCGGCGACATGATTCTCGCCAACGGCTACGACCGCGCCGACGGAGTCCTCGATAACTACGTGCCCCTGGAAAAACCCATCCCGCCCATCGCAGAGATTCAGCTCGCCGTCACCAACGCGCTCGCCCGCGTCTCCGGGCTCACCGGCGACGAACTGAAAAAGCGCCTACGCACCGGCACCGTACTGTCGACCTCCGACCGCAACTGGGAGTGGCGTTCCCAGGCCGACCTCTACCGGGAGCTGCAGAAATCCACCGCCATCGGCGTCGAAATGGAATCCGCCACCATCGCCGCCAACGGCTACCGCTTCCGCGTGCCCTACGGCGCGCTGCTCAGTGTCTCCGACATGCCACTGCACGACAAACCCAAACTCCCGAAATCCGCCCGCGAGTTCTACCAATCCTCCAAGGAAGAACACCTCATGGCCGCAGTGCGCGCGTGCGAGGACATGGCCGCCGCTCCCGACACCCTCCACTCCCGGAAGTTGCGCCGGCCGGTGGGAGAGGTCGCGTTCCGATAGGGCACTTTCGGGAGTGCGTCGTCAAGCCCGTTTGTGCAGATTGTGCATGCTTTACGACGGGCTGTGGATAACGCCAAAAAGCGATTGAAGCCACCCACTCCCGGAAACTAGCCTTAGCCCCATGACGACATTGGGACTGCTCAGCGCGCTGGCGACACGGGGTATTGACGTGCTCGCCGACCTGCGCGCCGCACTCCCGGAAAAATCCACCGGGCACCGGGAGTTGGCAGCCAGCATCGGCTTCGACCCCTTCCGGCTCAAGCGCCTGCTGCGCTGCGCCGAGCGGCTGTTCGGCGCCGTCGAGGGTGATGTGGACGTCGAATCCCGCGACAAGGCCGTCGCAATCGCCCGGGAGCTGAAGCTGTCGCTGGACACGGTCATGCAGATTGACAAGCGCTCCGGGCAGCTCAACAACGTCGAAATCCGGGAGTACTACCGCCTGGACTTCACCCGCGCCGCCGCGGCCTATGACTTCGAGGGCCTCGACACCTACATGCGGACCAAAGTCAAGGAGCTCAACCGCACCGACGAGCCGCCGCAGCATCTGCGGGCCCACGTCTCCCGGAATCCTGACATCCGCGGGATGAAGCACCTGCAGGTCACCGGTCCGGCGAACATGATTGACGACCTGGTCGCGCCGCTGACCGTGCGCGCAGCCGAAATCGCCAAAGCGCACGAGGACTACACCCGGGATCGGTGCGTCGGTCAAGCGCTGGCAGAGCGCCTGGCGCACGGGTCGGAGGGGCCGCTTGACGACGTCGATAAGCTCCGATACCAGCCCGCGCTCATCGTAACCGCGCAGGACATCGTGGAGTACAGCCCGAGGTTTGCGGCGACCTCCAACGGGTCCGTCCTCACTCCCGGACAATTCGTCGAGGCGCTGCTCGCGGACACCGGCTGGGTGCTGGTCTACGACGAGCACAACACCCCGACCGACCTACTCCCGATGCACAACCCGCGCCTGGCGACGGAGGAGCAGCGCATTGCGATGATCCTCGACAACCCCATCTGTGCCTGGCCCGGGTGTCCGCGCCCCGCCCACGCCGGACAGGCCCATCACCTGGTCGCCAGGAAAAACGGAGGCGCCACGACCATGGAAAACATGGTCATGACCTGCAAAGAACACAACGCCGCCAACGATGACGACAGGCAAGGCCTCAACGGGCACCTCGAGCGTGACGACGGCTCCGGCGCGGTCTACCGTCACCCGCCGTCTCCGCACGCGCCGCCCGAATTCAACCTTGCCTTCCCGACAGCTCTCGCGGGGCGGGCCTACTCGGGCTACCGTCAGCGCGAATAGCTTTACATATATACCCATAGGGGGTATATGTCGGGGTATGGCTAATCAAACTTTTACTGTTACTGGCATGACATGCGGACACTGCGAGGCATCGGTGCGGGAGGAAGTCTCTGAACTCCCGGGAATCACGGATGTCCAGGTTGACCGCTCCCGGAATTTCCTCTCCGTGACTTCGGAGGCAGACGTCGACACCGCTGCCGTAATCGCAGCAGTGGATGAAGCTGGCTACAAGGCGGTCGCAAACTAACCCCCAAAAAAGAGGAAAGTAGATGTCCGAGCAGCAACTTCTCACTCTTGATATCCCCGTCGGCGGGATGACGTGTGCGTCGTGCGCAAACCGTATTCAACGCAAGCTGAACAAACTTGATGGAGTTAACGCGAGCGTGAACTATGCGACCGAGAAGGCGCATGTGGAGGCGCCGGCGGACATCAACCCGCAGCAACTCATCGACACGATCGTGGCGGCGGGTTACACCGCTGAGCTTCCGAGGGAAGAGACCGCAGAGGAACCGGGAGCTGCTCCCGAAGAAAAAGACCGGGAGCTGCAGGACCTGCGCAATCGCGTCGTCGGCGCTGTCATCCTCACGGTTCCCGTCATCGCGATGTCGATGATTCCTGCCCTCCAATTCACTAATTGGCAGTGGCTGTGCCTCACGCTCTCGGCGCCGGTCTTTGTGTGGGCCGGCTGGCCGTTCCATCGCGCGACGCTGAAGAACCTGCGTCATGGTGAAGTCACCATGGACACGCTGATCACCATGGGTACGACCGCCTCGTTCCTCTGGAGTGTCTGGGCGTTGTTCTTCGGGCGCGCCGGGCTGCCGGGGCTTAAGCACGAGTTCCACTTAACGGTCACTCCCGGCGATGCTGATATGAACATCTACCTCGAGGCGATGGCCGGCATCATCATGTTTGTGCTGCTCGGTCGTTATTTCGAGAAGCGTTCCAAGCGCAATGCCGGTCAGGCGCTCCGGGAGTTGATGAAGCTCGGCGCCAAGGAGGTCTCCGTTCTCGAAAGTTCGGGAGTGGAGAAGAGGCTGCCCGTGGAGCAGCTCCGCCCGGGAGTGGTGTTCGTCGTTAGGCCTGGTGAGAAGATCGCGACGGACGGCGTTGTCGTGGAGGGTGCGTCGGCGGTGGATGCGTCGATGCTGACCGGCGAGCCGATGCCTGTCGAGGTCGGCCCTGGCGATGAGGTGACTGGGGCGACGATCAATACGTCTGGACGGTTGCTCGTGCGGGCGACGCGCGTGGGCTCGGAGACGCAATTGGCGCAGATGGCAGCGATGGTCGAGGCGGCGCAGACAGGCAAGGCACCGGTGCAGCGGCTAGCGGACCGGGTTTCGGGAGTGTTCGTGCCCGCCGTCATCGCAATCGCCGCGGTCACACTCGGTGCGTGGTTGCTCACGGGGCACGGCGCGAGTGAGGCGGTCACGGCCGCGGTCGCCGTGCTCATCATCGCGTGCCCGTGTGCGCTTGGCTTAGCGACGCCCACAGCGCTCCTGGTCGGCACGAGTGAAGGTGCCAAGGCGGGTGTGTTGCTGCGCGGCCCGGAGGTGCTGGAGTCGGCGCGGAAGGTCGACACGGTTGTGCTGGATAAGACCGGCACGGTGACTACCGGTGTGATGGAGGTGACGGAGGTCCTTCCCACTCCCGAAAATCTGCTGCCACTTGCCGCTTCGGTGGAGGCGGCGTCGCACCACCCGATTGCGCAGGCAATTGTGCGTGCGGCAGATCCGGATTCCCTACTCCCGGTTTCTGATTTCCGGGATATTCCGGGAGTGGGGGTTGAGGGCACCGTAGACGGCCACCGCATCGAGGTCGGCCGCTCCGGGGAAAATTCCGGGAGTGGGGGGACGGTGGTTGCGGTGCGCCGCGACGGCGAGCTCCTGGGCACGTTGGAGGTGTCGGATTCGGTGAAGCCGACGTCGGCGGCTGCGGTCGCGAAATTCCGGGAGTGGGGGGTGCGGCCGATTTTGCTGACCGGCGACGCCGCCGGCCCTGCGTTTCGGGTTGCGGATGAGGTCGGTATTGCTCGCGAGGATGTGATTTCGGGAGTGATGCCGGAGGATAAGGTCGCGACGATTGAGAAGTTGCAGGCGAGCGGCGCGTCCGTGGCGATGGTCGGCGATGGCATTAATGATGCTGCGGCTCTGGCGCAGGCGGATTTGGGCATGGCGATGGGCACGGGCACCGATGTGGCGATGGAGGCCGCGGATATCACGCTGGTGCGTGGTGATTTGTTGGCGGCTGCGGATGCGCTGCGGTTGTCTCGCCAGACGCTCCGCACAATCCGTTCGAATCTTTTTTGGGCGTTTTTCTATAACGTTTTGGCAATTCCTGTCGCCGCGCTGGGGTTGTTGAATCCGATGTTGGCTGGCGCTGCGATGGCGTTTTCGTCGGTTTTTGTGGTCGGCAACAGTCTGCGTCTGCGCGGTTTTTCTCCGAGTCAACTAGATAACCAAAAGGAGTAACTCATGAGTGAGTCTTGTTGTTCGTCTCAATCGCATTCGCTTGACGACGATTCTTGCTGCCATAACACCAGTGATCCCGGTTATCTCGCGGAGAAACGGCGCTATGAGTCCCGTATTCGTCGCATTGAGGGGCAGGTTCGTGGCATTGGTCGGATGATTGAGAACGAAGAGTACTGTATCGATGTTTTGACCCAGATTTCGGCGGTGAATTCGGCGTTGAAGTCGTTGGCGTTGACTCTTTTGGATGCTCATCTTCATCACTGTGTGGTACATGCGGCTGAGGGCGGCCAGGAAGAGTTGGATGCCAAGTTGGAGGAGGCATCGGCGGCAATCGCTCGGCTGGCTAAGTAACTCCCGGAAAAATTCCGGGAGTGGGGTGGCCGTCGTGAAGCGAAACGGCGGTCAGCGGTCAGCGGTCAGCAGTCGGGTGCCGGCTTTTGCTTCCGGTTGTTGGTTGCACTGGTGGTGTCGATAGTGCCACTTGAATCCTACGTTTCCCCTGTTCGTCGGCGTGTTTTGGGAAAATCGGATTTGTTGGGTAGTCTTTAACGACGTTGGAGGATTCGACTAGCGGCCTATGTCACACGCCTGGAACGCGTGCGGGAGTCACATCCCTCGTGGGTTCAAATCCCACATCCTCCGCAGATTGAAAACCCCCGGTTATCGCCGGGGGTTTTCTTATGTTTTCAGCCATATACGCCACTCCTGGAGTACAGTTAGTTTTGTACGTCGAAGCACGGAGTGGTCATTATGTTTAATAAGCGCCCGAGAATCCGAAGAGCTGGTCGAGACCGTACCGGTGCTCGTTTCGGCTCTTTAGGTTCTGGCCGGAAATTACGAGCTGTCATCGCGACGGTGTCGGCTGTATCGCTCGCCACGCTGGTGGCGGGTTGTGGTTCGGAGGCTCAGCAGGATTCGGCGCCGGTACTGCGGATTATGGGTCCGGCGGATGGTTCGGATCAGTATACGCAGGCGGCGCAGAAGTGCTCGGATGCGTCGGGCGGAAAGTATCGCCTGGAGTATGACATTTCGGCGAAGCAGACGGATGATCAGCGTCTTCAGTTGGCTCGTCGCATTGTGGGCGGGGATTCCTCGTTCGACATTATGGGCCTTGATGTGACGTGGACTCCGGAGTTCGCGGAGGCGGGCTGGGCGCTCCCACTCCCGGAAGATATGGCCGAGCGCGTTACGGAGGGTACCCTATCGGGTCCGTTGGACACTGCGACGTGGCAGGATCAGCTCTACGGGGCGCCGTTGAATACGAATACGCAGCTCCTGTGGTATCGAAAGTCGCTGGTAGATGGCCCGCCGAAGACGTGGGATGACTTAATCGCGACGGGGGAGAGGCTCGCCGATGAGGGCAAGCCGTCGATGATTGGCGTCCAGGCTGCCCAGTTTGAGGGCTCGGTGGTGTGGCTCAATTCGATGACAGCGTCGGCGGGCGGTCAGCTGGTCGCGCCGGATGGGCAGTCGGTCACAATTGCGGATAACGATGCCGCGGAGCGCGCCTTGAGCACCATGCATCGCGTGGCCACGGCGAAGGGGCATGACCCGTCGATTTCGCAGTCGGATGAGAACCAGGCTCGTCTGGCATTCGACCGCGGCGATGCATTTGCGCAGGTGAATTACCCATTTGTTTATGCCGGTGCGAAGGAGAAGGCGGAGTCGGGAAATCAGGTGGCCAAGGAGGTCTTCGAGGACATGGCCTGGACCACCTACCCTGCGATGGATGAGGGCACACCGGCGCAGGTCACGATTGGTGGCCTTAACCTTGCGGTGCCGTCGACGTCGAAGCACCCGGAGCTCGCTTTCGAGGCCATCGACTGTCTGCGCAATGAGCAAAACCAGCTCAACAACGCGTTGAAGGGTGGTCTGCCGCCGACGTTGACGAAGCTTTACACGCAGGCCACGGATGAATTCAAGGAGGAATACCCGTTCTACCGCGAGATCTACGAGCAGTTGAACACGTTGGAGGAAGCCGATTCGGCTGAGCTGTCGCAGGAGGAGCGGGCGCTGTTGCCGTCGCCACGCACGGCAGGTGTGGTGACGCGCCCGAAGTCCCCTGCGTACCAGTCGTTGTCGATTTTGATGGCGTCGCGCATTAGTCCACCGGAGGATGTTGATGCGAAGTCGCTGGTCGGCACGCTTGATGAGGAACTTCAGGCGGCCGTGAACTCGGAAGGCCTGGTGCCGTAAATGTCTGATAAATCTACGAAAACTAAGTCCACGCTTTCCGACGGGCGTCGCGCCGAGCGTCGCCTCGGTCTGCTGTTGGTGGCTCCTGCGCTGATTTTGATGCTGGCGGTGACGGCGTACCCCATCGGGTACGCGATTTGGCTGTCGCTGCAGCGCTATGACCTGCGTTTCCCCGAGGACCGCGAGTTTATCGGCCTGCAGAACTACGCATCTGTGTTGACCAGTAGTTATTGGTGGGAAGCGCTGGGTGTGACGGCCTTTATCACGCTGGTTTCGGTAGCGGTTGAACTGGTGCTTGGCATGGCTATCGCGATGGTGATGTACCGCGCGATTTTCGGCCGCGGCCTGATCCGCACGGTGGTGTTGATTCCGTACGGCATCGTCACGGTGGCGGCGGCGTACTCGTGGAATTACGCGTGGACGCCGGGGACGGGCTATCTCGCTAATTTGCTTCCCGACGGCACCGCGCCGCTGACGGAGCAATGGCCGTCGATATTTATCATCATCGGCGCTGAAATTTGGAAGACGACTCCATTCATGGCGCTGCTGCTTCTTGCGGGTCTGGCGCTGGTGCCTGACGACGCGCTGAAGGCGGCCGAGTTGGATGGCGCGGGCTTCTGGCAGCGCTTTTTCAAGATCACGTTGCCGCTGATGAAGCCATCGATTGTGGTGGCTCTGCTGTTCCGCACTCTGGATGCTTTCCGAGTATTCGACAACATCTACATTCTGACCAAGGGCAATAATGGCACTGGTTCGGTGTCGATTCTGGGTTACAACAACCTGTTTAAGGCGTTCAACCTGGGTATTGGTTCAGCAATTTCGGTGTTGATCTTCGTGTGCGTGGCGCTGATTGCAATTGTGTTCGTCAAGGGCTTCGGGGCCTCGTCGCCGAGCGCGGCCGCGGGCAAGAATAATTAGGAGGCGATTGCAGTGCACAATACGGATAAGACACCGAAGCAACGCGTCGCATGGACAATCGGCATCGCTTTGGTGGTCATTTACGCGCTGGTGCCGGTGCTGTGGATTGCCAGCTTGTCGTTCAAGCCGACAACCGATCTGCACGATGGCCACTTCATCCCGCGCAATTGGACGTTGGATAACTACCGCGGCATCTTCCAGACCAGTGAATTTACCCGCGCGCTGATCAACTCGATTGGTATTGGGCTGATCACAACGCTGCTGGCAGTAATTGTCGGCACGATGGCGGCCTACGCAATCGCTCGCCTGGAGTTTCCGGGCAAGTCGGTGATTTTGGGAGTCTCGCTGCTAATCGCCATGTTCCCGCAGGTCTCCCTGGTCAGCCCGCTGTTCGACATCGAGCGCAAGCTCGGCCTGTTCGACACCTGGCCAGGCCTGATTCTGCCGTACATCACTTTCGCACTTCCGATGGCGATCTTCATTCTGTCCTCCTTCTTCCGGGAGATTCCCTGGGAGCTGGAGAAGGCAGCGCAAATGGATGGCGCGACCCCGTTCCAGGCATTCCGCCTGGTGGTGGCGCCGCTGGCGATTCCGGGAATCGTCACCGCTGCAATTCTGGTATTCATCTTCGCGTGGAATGACTTCCTGCTGGCGGTGTCGTTGACCTCGACGGAGGCGTCACGTACGGCACCGGCGGCGATGGCGAACTTCACCGGCTCGTCGCAGTTTGATGAGCCGACCGGTTCCATCGCGGCGGCCGCGATTGTCATCACCATTCCGATTGTCATCTTTGTGGTTATTTTCCAACGTCGAATTGTCGCTGGTCTTACCTCCGGCGCAGTCAAGGGCTAAAGAAGGTTAGAGCTAAAAATGGCTGAAATTGAACTAAAGCACGTGTACAAGCGCTTTCCTGATGGTCACATCGGTGTGGAAGACGCGAATCTCAAAATCGACGACGGCGAGTTCATCATCCTCGTCGGCCCCTCCGGCTGCGGTAAGTCGACGATGCTGAACATGATTGCAGGGCTGGAGGACATCTCCGATGGTGACCTGCTCATCGGTGGCGAGCGCATGAATGATGTCGCTCCGAAGGACCGCGATATCGCCATGGTGTTTCAGTCCTACGCGCTGTACCCGCACATGAACGTCCGCGAGAACATCGCTTTCCCGCTCAAGCTGGCAAAACTGCCGAAGAAGGAGATTGAGAAGAAGGTCAACGAGGCCGCCGAAATTCTCGATCTGACGGAGTTCCTCGACCGCAAGCCCGCGCATCTCTCGGGTGGTCAGCGTCAGCGCGTGGCAATGGGCCGCGCCATCGTCCGCCGCCCCAAGGTCTTCCTCATGGACGAGCCTCTTTCCAACCTGGATGCCAAGCTCCGCGTCCAGATGCGCACCGAAATTGCCCAGCTGCAGGAACGTCTCAGCACCACCACTGTCTACGTCACACACGATCAAACTGAGGCCATGACGTTGGGCGACCGCGTCGTTGTGCTGAAAAAGGGCGTTATCCAGCAAATTGGCGCTCCGCAAGAGCTCTACCACCGACCGGTCAACGTCTTCGTCGCCGGCTTCATCGGCTCACCCGCCATGAACTTCCTGCCTGCTACTGTGCTTGACGACGGCCACAGCGTCGACACCGCCCTGGGCCACCTGCCACTCCCGGAAAAATTTGCCCCGGGTCGGAAGGTAATCGTCGGCTTGCGACCAGAGGCTTTCGAAGACGCCGCCCTGACCGACGACAATTGCGATGCACCAACGGTCGAGGTCGAGGTGTCCGTCCTGGAGGCGATGGGCTCCGAGCAGTTCATTCACTTCCCACTCCCGGAAATTGATTTGAAGGGTCATGCCGCAGCTGAGGAGGCTGGCCTGGCGGATAACCCGCATGCCATGTTGGTGGCTCGAGTCGATGCGGAGTCGAATGTGCGTCGAGGTCAGAAGATTACGTTGGCCATCAACACGGACAAGTTGAATGTCTTTGATTCTGAGTCGGGTGAGAACTTGGCGTTGAAGGCTAAGAACTAAGACTAAGAATCAAGGCTAAGAATCAAGGCTAAAACTGTCGGCCAGACAGCGGCGTGACTTTTTGTACGCAGCTGTAGTAGGCTGTCTTCACGGATCCCATGTGGCGTCCATCTCGTGAACTCCCCCAGGGCAGGAATGCAGCAAGGGTCAGCGAGCTCTGACGGGTGCGTGGGGTCCCCTTTTTTTATCCCCAGCGTTCTTCTGGCACTTGTGGCAAGGTTTCGGGCACTTGTCGACGGTTTCCTGTGACCTATCGATGTTTTTCGGCACTTATCCCCGCGATATTGGCCAGGCCATTTCACCTATCGATGAGCTATTCACTTATGGCCACGCTGCAGCTCATCGATAGGTGAATACCTTGGCCACAAGTGGTCGTGTTTCGCGTTCGCTGGTCTGGAAGAATACTGTGCATGAGCGATGCCAACGACATGCGAGTGCCACCACAGGCAACACGAGAACCGCTAGAAACTCCAGAACCACAACAGCCACAGGCCCGAGAAGTCCCAGCCCCGATGGGCGTGTGGGACTCCTTCCGGTTCGCAGTTTCTTCACCGAAGCGCCTGCGCACCGAGCTGCTGGCCGGCGCAGCGGTGTCGTTCGCGCTGATTCCCGAGGTCATTTCGTTTTCCATCTTGGCGGGCGTGGACCCGGCGGTGGGGCTGTTTAGCTCGGTGATTATGGCCATCGTGATCGCCTTCACGGGTGGTCGCCCGGCCATGATTACCGCTGCCGCCGGTTCGGTTGCGCTCGTCGTGGCGCCACTGTCGCGGACGTATGGGATGGATTACCTAATCCCGACGGTGTTGCTCGCGGGCGTGTTGCAGATTGCTTTTGCGGCGTTGGGGATCGCTAAGCTGCAGCGTTTCATTCCGCGCGCGGTCATGATTGGATTTGTCAACGCGCTGGGCATCCTCATTTTCACCGCGCAGCTGGAGCATCTCATCGATGTGCCGTGGCTGGTGTATCCGCTGGTCGCTCTGGGTATTGCAATTATGGTGTTCCTGCCCCGTGTGTTCACCGCGATTCCGGCTCCGCTGGTGACTGTGCTCGTCGTCACGCTTGTTGCGGTGGTGGCGGATTGGCGCGTGCCGAACGTGAGCGATATGGGTGAGCTCCCGGAATCCCTCCCGCAGCTGCTGATCCCGAATGTGCCGCTGACCTGGGAGACTCTGCAGCTGATTGCGCCGTATTCGGTTGGCGTGGCGATCGTCGGCATTATGGAATCGTTGATGACGGCGAAACTCGTCGACGACATCACGGACACACATTCGGACAAGACTCGCGAGACGTGGGGGCTCGGTGTCGCGAACATTGCGGGCGGTTTCTTCGGCGGTATCGCTGGCTGCGCGATGATTGGTCAGACGATGGTGGGTGTGAAGGAATCGTCGGGACGCACTCGCTTGACGACGCTCTTTTCCGGCGTCTTCCTGCTCATTCTGGTCCTTCTGCTCAGTTCTGCAGTCGGTGCGATTCCGATGGCTGCGCTCGTTGCGGTGATGGTCGTGGTGTCGGTGGACACTGTCGATTGGCGCTCGATTTCCCCGCGGACATTGCGCCTGATGCCGCGTTCGGAGACGGCGGTGATGCTGGTGACGGTCATCGCCACGCTGGCGACGGATAACCTTGCCATCGGTGTGATTTCGGGCGTGGTCGTGGCGTCGCTGATGTTCGCGCGCCGTGTCGCTCACCTGGTCAGGATCGAAGTGCTTGACGACGACCCCAGCGCCCACTCCCGGACGTACAAGGTGCGGGGTCAGCTGTTCTTCGCCTCCAGTAACGACCTGGTGTACCAGTTCGACTACACCGACCCTGCGCAGCGGATTGTCATCGATATGTCGGAGGCCGAAATTTGGGATGCTTCCACGGTGGCGGCATTGGATTCGGTGCGGGGTAAGTTTGCTGACCGGGGCAAAGAGGTAGAAATTATCGGTTTGGAGGGGCCGAGTAAGCAGCGTCTGGATGCTCTGTCGGGGAAGTTGTAGAAATCCCAATCCGGGGTATGCCTTACACTTAGTTGCAAAGCCGGATGCGGCGCGGGAAAAGTTTTTCCGTGCCAGGTTTGTCAGGTTTTAACTTATGTCCGATACCTGGGAGGGTGCGTACACCATGGCCGTGGATTCCTTTGATGTTCAGCAGTTGGCGGCACACAAGGATGAGTTTGCGAAGGCATATGAGGAACTGAAGTCCCGTAACCTCGCGTTGAATTTGACTCGTGGTAAGCCGTCGTCGGAGCAGCTTGATTTCGCAAACGCTCTGCTGGGTCTCCCGGCGCCGGATTACATTTCGGCTTCTGGGGAAGACGTCCGCAATTACGGCAACGCCAAGGGTATTACTGATATCCGCGCTATCTGGGCGGAACTGATGGATCTGCCGGTGGAAAACGTCCTGGCACAGGATGCTTCCAGCCTGAACATCCAGTTTGACCTGATTTCCTGGGCCATGCAGTTCGGCAACGTCGACTCGGAGCGCCCGTGGAACGAGGAGCCGGTGCTTAAGTGGCTGTGCCCGGTTCCGGGGTATGACCGCCACTTTGCCATTACGCAGCACTTCGGCATTGAGATGATCCAGGTGCCGTTGAACGAAGACGGTCCGGATATGGATGTCGTGGAGAAGCTGGTTGCCTCCGATCCGCAGATTAAGGGCATGTGGAATGTCCCGATGTTCTCGAACCCGACGGGCGTGATTTACAGCGCTGAGGTCTGCCGTCGTCTGGTTGAAATGGAAACCGCCGCTCCGGATTTCCGTCTGATGTGGGATAACGCCTACATGGTTCACACGCTGACGGATGAGTTCCCGGAGATTCACAACGTCATTAAGTGGGCGGAAGAGGCCGGTAATCCGAACCGCGTGTGGGCTTTCGGCTCGACCTCGAAGATCACCTTCGCTGGCGCTGGCGTTGCTTTCTACGCTTCTTCGGATGCCAACTTGGAGGATTACCTCAAGCACGCTGGTATCCGCGGCATTGGCCCGAACAAGGTCAACCAGCTGGCTCACGCCAAGTTCTTCGGTGACGCGGAGGGTGTGCGTGAGCAGATGCGCCGTCATGCAGGTTCGCTGGCTCCGAAGTTTGAGAAGGTGCTGCAGATTCTGGATGAGCGCCTGACGGAGTACGGTGTGGCAGAGTGGTCGAAGCCAACCGGCGGTTACTTCATCAACCTCGACGTGGTTGATGGCACCGCTCGTCGCGTGGTGGAGTTGGCTAAGGAGGCCGGTATTGCGCTAACCGGTTCTGGTTCTTCCTTCCCGCTGAAGCAGGATCCGAATGACCGCAACATCCGTCTGGCACCGTCGCTGCCTCCGATGGAGGAGCTCGAGGTCGCTATGGACGGCGTCGCTACTTGTGTGCTGCTCGCCGCTGCTGAGAAGGCGACTGCGTAGGCCAGGTAGGTCGAGTGGGTCGGGATAGGACTGTATGAACTTCGAAGAGACGAAGTTTTGGATCTCCGGACTTTTCCCCGGAGAACCCCAGGTCGGTGAGTATGTGACGGAGCTGCCGGCCAGTGGTCGGCACGGGCAGGAACACGATTCGGATCCGCTTCGGGTCGCTGAGTTCTCGCTTTACGACGAGCCGGACGGCCAAGCGAACGAGCGTCGTCCGGAAACGGCAGCCGCCACGGTGGAGTTGGGCCGCAACTACTGTGGCCTGACCGGCGCAGCGGAGACCGATATCCGGGTGGAGCTTTTCGCCGTCGCTTACGCTGATTTTCCCGTGGCCACCATGGTCGCGGCCGCGGGAGCGCTGGTGGAGGAAGAGCCGGAGTTCCTGTCGCCAATTCCGGGCCGTGTCATCCCGAATGCGATTCGGTTAGCGGCCGATCAGGCGGCTGGGGTAGGGGAGTCGTCGTCAAGCACGGCCTTTAGCGTGGCACACGTGCTGTGCACGGTGCCGTACGTGTGGAGCGACGGGGTGCCGAATGTGTCCGAGATGCCGGGCAAGATCAGCCTGCATGAGGGTGATGTGGAGTCCCCGCAGGGACGCATGACCACGATGACGCAGCTGGTGCCGATCACGGATGCGGAGCTGGAGTTTTATGAGCAGCAGGGGCCGCAGGCGCTGATGCAGAAGTTGGCCGAAGTGGATGCTGACCTGCGGGATTGGTGCCGTGAGTCGGTTGTTTCCCAGGAGGGTTCGAACTAGCCGATCCGGGGTGGAAGGTAGGCTGAGCACGTGGCTCTGTATAGGAAGTATCGTCCGGCATCGTTCGCCGAAGTGGTGGGGCAGCGGCACGTAACTGACCCGCTGTCGGCGGCGTTGGAATCTCGGGATGCGCAGGGGCGTCCCAACCGCATTAACCATGCGTATTTGTTCTCCGGGCCGCGTGGTTGTGGCAAGACCTCGTCGGCGCGCATTATGGCGCGCAGTTTGAACTGCGCGGAGGGGCCGACGGCCACACCGTGTGGCCAGTGTGCGTCGTGTCGTGCGTTGGCGCCGGGTGGTCCGGGCAATTTGGACGTTATTGAGCTGGACGCGGCTTCGCACAATGGTGTGGAAGATATGCGTGAGCTGCGGGAAAAGGCTATCTTCCAGCCGGCGGAGTCGCGCTATCGCATCTTCATTATTGACGAGGCGCATATGATTACCGCTTCGGGTTTCAATGCGCTTTTGAAGATTGTGGAGGAGCCGCCGGAGCACCTCATCTTCATTTTTGCGACCACGGAGCCGGAGCGTGTGCTGCCGACTATTCGTTCGCGTACGCATCACTACCCGTTCCGGTTGTTGACTCCGCCGGATATGCGCGGGCTGCTTGAGCGTGTAGTCACGGCCGAGGGCGTGCGGGTAGAGCCGGACGTGTATCCGCTGGTCATCCAGGCCGGTGGCGGTTCGCCACGTGACTCGCTGTCGGTTATGGATCAGCTCATTGCCGGTTCCGGCACGGATGGCGTGGATTATGAAACGTCTGCGGCCATTCTCGGTGTCACTGACAGCGTGATCATCACGGATGCGATTGAGGCGCTGGCAGCGGGCGATCGTGCGGCCATGTTTAGCGTGGTCGGGCGTGTGATTATGTCGGGTCAGGATCCGGCGCGGTTTGCCTCGGATCTGCTTGGCCGGGTGCGTGATTTGCTGGTGCTGTCCGCAGTGCCGAATGCGCTGGAGCAGGGTTTGGTAGAGATTCCGGAGAGCCAAATCGACGGTGTCCTGGAGCAGGCCGGAACAATTCCCCCGGCGACGCTGACGCGTTTCACGCAGGTGCTCTCTGATGGTCTGCGGCACTTCCGCGGCGTGACGTCGCCGCGTTTGCTGCTCGAAGTTCTCTGTGCGCGCATGCTCCTGCCCGCCACCGAAGACTCCGTGGAGTCGCTGCTGCAGCGCGTAGAAGCGTTGGAGCACGGCAGGCCCGCGCTTGCCGACGGCTCGGGGGCCGCAACCCCCGCAGCGGCACCGGTGTCTTCCGATGCGGGTGCGGCTGAAGCGTCGCCGATGCAGTCTGGCCAGTCGGCTCGGGAGGCGTGGCGCCAGCGGAATGCCCAGCGTAAGAAGGGGGCACAGTCGGCTTCGGTCACTCAGCGCGGACGTACTGAGCAGGCAGCGCCAGCGCAGGCACCGTCGCAACCTCAGCCCCAGTCGGAACCGCAGCCTAAGGTTCAGTCGGAACCCGTTAAGCAGCAATCGGCGTCAGCGGCAGCGGTGTCGCAGGAGTCGGCACCTGAGCCGAAGCCTGCACCAGAAGCACCTACTGCGCCCGCTGAGCAGCCTGAACAGCCTGAACAGCCTACGCAGGCTACGCCGGCCGAATCAGTTGAGCAGCCTCAGCAGGCCGAACAACCGCAGCAGCCTGAATCGGCTGAGCAGCCGTTGTCCGAGGAAGAGGCTCAGGCAGAGAAGATTCGTGAGTTCCGTCGGAAGATGGCGGAGCATGCCCGGATTAGCGAGCAGCAGACTCGGGCGCAGCTTGCACAGGAGCGTGAGCAGCAGACTCGTGAGCGTGAGGGTGAAGGCGGCTCGATGTCGATTGTCGAGGAGGAGCCAGTTGTCTCTTCCTCGCCAACACACTCTGAACAGCCAACCCAGCCGACTCAGGCCGCACAGTCTGAACAGCCAACCCAGCCCGAGCAATCAGCCGAGCCGGCACGGCCAACTCAGGTCGCCCAGCCCGAGCAGCCTGAACAGCCAACGCAGACTACTCAGTCACCAGAATCGCAGCCGGAACCGCAGGTTCAGCAAGCACCAAAGCCAGCACCGCAACCGGAACCAGCACCACAGCCGGAGCCCGAACCAGAGTCAACACCAGAACCCGCTGGTATCGAGCAGATTCGCCAGCACTGGCAGGACATCCTTTCAGCCGTTGACGGCCCGCACGCGTTCCCAATTCGCGTGTTGGCCGAGCAAGCGGTACCTCTCGATGTTGATAACGACAAGCTCGTCATCGGGCACAGTACAGGTGCGCTCGCTACCAGGCTCAATACGCCTGATTATGCTCAGGCATTGTCTGCTGCCGTGAAGCAGGTGACGGGTTTCAACGGCCAGGTGCACTGTGTCGTCGGTACGCGCCCGCGCGCACCGCGTTCAACAGCTACTGGTGGTGTTGCTGGGGAGGATGATTCGTCGTCAAGAGGTTCGTCCTCGCCGAACGACACCGCCCCTGCACCGACACCAGTAGCACCAGCACAACCAGAGCCATCTAAGCAGCAGGTACAGCAGGAACAGCAGACGCAGCCAGAGTCAGCACCGCGTCCTCAGCGGTCGTCGGCCTACGCATCTGTTGCTGAGCGCCGCGCAAAAATCGAGGCTGCCAAGCGTGCTGCGATGGGTCAGCAGGCAGGTCACGACCAGCCAGCGCAGCCACATCAGCAAAGCCAGCCAAATCAGCCAGCTCAGCCGGCCCAGCCGACTCAGCCGAACCCGAACCCGGTCCATCAACAGCCGCGACAGCAGCCAAACCAGCCGCAGCCGCAGTCGTTCCTGCGCGCGGCGCAGGCCAACGCCCAGGCAAATGCCCAAGCTCAGGCCAATCAGGACTCGGGCTTCGGCGGCGTCCCGCTGCCCCCAGAGCCCATGGAGGAGTTCGCTCCACCAGAGGGCGCAGATGGCTACGGTTCGCACACCCCGTCCAACTACAACTCCACCTACAACCCGGTTTCCCAAAACCCGCAGGACAACAACTACGAAGAGGACACCTCCGAGTATTTCGAGGCCGCGAACGAGGTCGGGTCGCTCGATCACCGTTCGTTAAAGGACGTGGTCATGGAGATGCTGGAAAAGGAGCTGGGAGCCAAACCGCTCAATGACCGTTAGAGCCGTTAGAATGGGGCGGCGACGCGCGTCGTAAAGCAAGGGCGATGAGCCTTTAAGCGTGCGCGTAACTACAAATCAGCACGTAAAAAGCACAATAGTTAGGAACTTTAGTTATGACTCAGCCAGATATGAACGCAATTCTTCAGCAGGCACAGCAGATGCAGGCGCAGCTGCAGGCAGCGCAGCAGGAAATCGTCGCCTCCACCATCGTCGGTGAGGCTGGCGGTGGCCTGGTCAAGGTGACAATGCAGGGCTCGGGTGAGGTCACGGACATCGCCATTGACCCGAAGGTCGTTGACCCGGAGGACGTGGACGGTCTGCAGGACCTGGTCCTCGGCGCTTTCCAGGATGCCACCGCTAAGGTGCAGTCGCTGGCGGAGCAGAAGATGGGTCCGCTGTCTCAGGGCTTCGACGGTCTCGGCGGCCTCGGTTTCTAAATTAGCTGTTCAGGCCAGTATTTGTAGGTAATTATCATTGTTCGAAGGACCACTCCAAGATCTCATTGATGAGTTCTCGCGCCTGCCGGGCATCGGCCCGAAGTCAGCTCAGCGTATCGCTTTCTACCTGATGAAGGCGGAGCCGGAGGACATTGGTCGGCTCCAATCCGCGCTGGGTCGGGTGCGCGAGGGTGTGCAATTCTGCCGGGTCTGCGGCAACATATCGGAAAACGACGTGTGCCAGTACTGCTCGGACACACGTCGCGACCGAGGGCTGGTGTGCGTCGTCGAAGAGGCGCGCGATATCCAGGCCATCGAGCGCACGGGCGAGTACAACGGTCGCTACCACGTGCTCGGCGGGGCGCTCGATCCGCTCGGCGGCATCGGTCCGAACGAGCTCAACATCCGCACGCTGCTGCAGCGCATCGCAGGCGTGCTTGACGACGTCGACGAGACCCAACCCCCCGAAATCCACGAGGTCATCATCGCGACTGACCCCAACACCGAGGGCGAAGCCACCGCGACCTATTTGGCCCGGCTGCTGCGGGACTTCCCGGATCTCGAGGTCACCCGGTTGGCCTCCGGCATGCCGCTGGGCGGCGACTTGGAGTTCGTCGATGAACTCACCTTGTCCCGCGCGCTGACGGGCCGGCTGAAGGTTTAGGCCCGCCAACCGGCCGCTGACCAGTCCGCCCGGCCGGTCGCGCGAAACCACAAAAACTAGCGCTCGCTCTTCGGGCGCGGCTTGGACAAAATGCGCTCTTCGCGCAGCTTGTCCACAACCTCGATGTCGAGCGGAGCCAGGCTCGACAGGTCCTGACCAGTCGCACGAGC
This sequence comes from Corynebacterium vitaeruminis, assembly GCF_001054325.1. GTDB lineage: Bacteria > Actinomycetota > Actinomycetes > Mycobacteriales > Mycobacteriaceae > Corynebacterium > Corynebacterium vitaeruminis_A. The sequence goes on from NZ_JVVM01000015.1 coordinate 39,255, forward strand.
CAGCAGCAGATCAGCAAGCTGCGGATTGCGAGCCAACACAGGTCCGTGCAGGTAGGTGCAGATAATCGAGCCCTGCACCGCGCCCTCGGCGCCCCCGGTCGGCGTAAGTGCAGCAACATCCACTCCCGGAGCAATCCCAGAGTCCGCCTGCTCCACTTCGGGGCCGGAGTTGCCCACGCCACGGACAACACGACCAAGTGGCTTCGCATCGGCCCCCAGGGTCGTGCGACCCATGTGGTTTTCGAAGCCAGTCAGCGGGCTGGCGTCGACGTCGTCAAGCAAACTGTTCGTGGGATCGACGAGAGTGCAGATTTCGCCGATTGCGCGCGTGGGCAGCGAATCGGTGGTGCAGTCGACAAGGCCGAGACCTGCGACGTCGCGTCCGCCCGCGCGGAAGGAATTGCCGAAGATCTGGAAGCCCGCGCAAATCGCGAGAATCTGCTTGCCGGCATCGGCTGCTTTTTTGATGCCGCCGTCGTTAATCAAGTGTTCCACCGCGATGGTCTGCGCGACGTCCTCGCCGCCACCGACGGTGTAAATATCCAGGTTGGTGGGTACGGAATCGCCCAGCTTAATCGGGGCAATCTCGGCGTCAATCCCGCGCATCCGCGCGCGTTGCCGCAGCACCAGCGCATTTCCATCGTCGCCGTAGGTGCCCAGCACGTCCGGGAGGATTAGGCCGATAGACAGCTCGCTCATTTACTTTTCCTCCTGTGCTCGTTCGATGTCGCGCTTCAAATCGCGGAAGGCGGTGTAGTTCGCCAGCACCTCAACTCGGGTGACGCTTGACGACGACCCCCGCGCCTCACACGACCGGATCGCCTGCAGCGGATTTGCGACCAACCTCGCATCGATGCCCGCATACAGCAACCGCACCGCGAGGTCGGTTCCGCGTTCGCCTGCGGACAACACATCCATGCCGTCGAAGTCTTCGAAGCGGACATCCCACAGCCAGGACAGATCCTCGCCGTCGGCGACGTGGCCGTTGACTGCGATGACCACTGCATCCGCAGTGCGGTCGACCATGGACAGCGCTTCCTGCCAGCCGGCCGGGTTCTTGGCCAGCAGCATGCGGACGTGCTTCTCGCCGCCCTTGTCGTCCCGCACAATCATGGTGGAGTAGCGGCCCGCGACGTTGTCGACGGTCTCGGTGGCGCGGAGGGATTTCTCCAGTTCCACGCCCATATCGACCGCGCCTGCGATTGCCATGGTGGCGTTGCCGCGGTTGGCGTTGCCCGGCAGTGTGAGATTCATCGGCAGGGTGTCGCCAGCAGGCGTGATGACGCCCTCGGAAGTGATTCGGTAGTCCGGTTCTGGGCGCTTGAACTCCGAGCCGTCCGGGAGTGGCTTCACGGCATACCAGTTGTGGCCGTCCTGGATGATGGGGCCGCCGGTGCGCGGGGAAGAGGTGGCATCGTTGGTCCAGCCACCGCCCGCGGAGACCCAAATAACCTTCTTGGCATCCCACGCAGCCGACGCGATGAGTGGGTCGTCGCAGTTGGCGATGACCGTCGCCTGCGGGTTCGCATCTACCGCAGCGCGGAGTGTGGCCTCAATCTTGTTGATCTCGCCGACGCGGTCGAGCTGGTCCCGAGAGAGGTTCAGCAGCACCAGGACCTGCGGTTTCAGATCCGCTGCGATGTGCGGGACGTGCAGCTCATCGACTTCCAGGACCAGGCTGTCCGCATCGGGAGTGGCCAGCAGCGCGGAGATAATGCCTGCGTCCATGTTGTCGCCACCCTCGTTGGTGGCCACGTTGTGGCCAGCGGCGCGCATGGCGGCCGCGAACATGCGGGTGGTAGTGGACTTGCCGTTGGTGCCAGTGATGATCGCGGCCGGGCGTCCCTTGCCGAGGGAAGCCAGAATGCGCGGGTCAATCTTTTGCGCAATCAAGCCACCGATCATGCCGCCCGCGCCACGACCGGACTTCCGGGAAGCCCAGGTGGCGGCGTGAGCGACGGATGTGGCGAACCGTGCGCGCAGGCGGGCGCCGGTGCCGCGCAGGCCACGAGAACTATTCGAGTCGCGGGAGCCACTCGACGCAGTACCGTGCGGGCTGGCATCCGCGCTATCAGCGGAATGCGATTGCGGAGAGGTGCCATTTGTCATGTGTGTAAATATTACGCGCACGAAAGGGCTAGGCCTAAGAAGCAGGCCTGCGAGGTCTGATGGGATTTGTGAGCTATCTCCCTGCGAGGTCCGTGAATTCTGAATTGTGAGGTGATTGCGAGCAGGTTGGTTTTCGGGAGGTAGGCGGTCATGCGGCGGAAGAAAGGCAGGAAGGAAAGAGATTATCGAAGTGAGAAAGCGTATTTGCGGAAACACCTGCAAGCCCTGAATCAAAAAGGAGTTGTTCTGATTCAGTCGTTGCCATATACTCTCCACTAGGAGACAAGGGGGAAGAAGAATGGCTAGCACAGAAAGCAACTTCTTCGGTGCGCGCTTGCATCAGATGCGCACAGATCGTGGCATGACCACACGTGATTTGGCTGACGCCACTGATGGTGTGGTGTCGCAATCTGCAGTTAGTCGCCTGGAAAATGGCAAGGCGGCTTACTCGCTTGAGCAGGTTATGGCGCTTTCATGGGCTCTTGGTGTGCCTCTGGATGAACTTGTGGAGGAAAACCCGGTCAGCCAGCGTGTGCAGGCGGTGGCTCGCACTTCACAGGATGACGCGAGTGTTAAGGAAGCGCAGAAGATGCTTTTGCCCTACCTGCAGCTTCGAGTGCTGCTAACTCAAAATTAAGGAGGGCTCCCCATGTGCAGTGCGAGCAAGGAGGGGCTCGACCTTGCTAAAGGGTTCCGCAAGAAGCACGGCCTAGGAAATGATCCAATCGCTGACATCACTGACTTTATGCAGTTGGTTGATGCAGATTTTATGATTCTGGATTTGCCAGCCAATGTTGATGCACTTGCTTTGCGTGACCCTGTGACGAGAGCGACGGTCATTGGAATTGCGCAGTCATCCGTTCCTTATCGTCAGCGGTTTACCGTTGCGCATGAAATTGGGCATTTTATTTCCGATGATTTCGAGTCGTCGAGAATAGTTGCAGATGATGAGCGCCCTGAGCCTGGAATATACGTCTGCGGCAAGCGTGATCATCAGGAAGTTCGTGCTGATACTTTTGCTCGTAATGTGCTCTGCCCAACTGATGGACTGAAAAAGGACCAAAAACTCGGTGAGCTTATCGGTGGCGGTGACGTCCTTGCTGCGTTGTCCCATGTCGTTCGCAAGTATCAAATTTCGCCAGGGGTGGCACTTATTCAGATGAGGCACGCTGACCTCATTAGCGAAACGCAGTCAGACGAACTCAAAGGAGTATCAGCCCCCACTCTGGCTGCCCGGTATGGCTGGAAAGCTGACTACGACCGTGCGGTAAAGGTCTCCGCACTGGCGCAGCCATCGGCGCGGTTGGTGAAAGACGTCTATCGCGCTTACGAACAGGGGATAGTCGACCTTCCGAGCATTGCTTTTGCTGAAATGAGCAGTGTCGACGAGGTGAAAGAACAGATAAGTGCATCGCAGTCACAGTTACAGCCATTGATGCATGATGTGAATGCACAGGGTCAGGACGTGGCTGACACGGAAGCAGATCCCTTCGCGGAACTGGACGCTTTCTTCGGCGATGGTCCCGATAGTTCAGAAAGCCTCCAATAAACGATGGCCGGTCACCTCTTAGTAGCTGATACAAGCGTACTTCTTAATTTCGTGTGTTCGAAGAATCACCAGTATTTGCTCGACTTCGCAGGCAATAAAACCATCAGCATTCCGGGCGCAGTCAAAAATGAAGTCGAACGCAAGTTGGCTAAACAGCTCTTTGCCTGCGGCAAGGGACACTGGGATTGGTTTCTGGGGCAACCGAATGTCGAAGTGCTCGACGATGACTACAAAAAGCTTTATCCATATGTTCGTCTTTATTCCGGTCCTGGCTATAAATCTAAAGGGGGCAAAGCTAAACACCTGGGGGAGTACATCGCTATCGCCCATTGCCTTCATGCGAAAGACCAGGATAAGGGTGTAGTCACTGCGCTTATCATGGATGACGGTGATGCCTGTGAGCTAGCGCGGAAGCAAAAAGCCGGATACGTATTCAATACCGAGCACGTGCTATTGCAATGTGTGAAGTTGGGATCTATCGGTTCGCGTGGGCAAGCCAAGAAAATTTGGAAAAATCTCCAGAAATTTGATGTCCTAGTCAATTTTGAGCACACCAAACTGAATGGTAAGAGCCTGTATAAAAAGGACGCCGAAAAAAGATGAATCCTGACATCACTCTCCACCCTGACATCACCTTCTACTACGACCGCGATTGTGGGTTCTGCGAGGCAAGTGTGACCCTTCTAGCCAAACTCAGTCGTGTCCGCATGATTGGTGCCAGCCCCGATGACCAGTCCTTGCCAGCGGAAGTTCGGCGACACATCTCAGCTGAGGCGGTCGCCATGATCCCAGCCGAAGCGGCAGTCGTCGAACCTGGTGTTAAAAGTGGCCGCAAATTTCGGTATGGCTACGAGGCGATAGGCATCGCCCTGCGTGAGGGTGGCACCAAGACACTATTCCGATGTGCGGGTACACTTCTGCTTTTCCCGCCACTAACAAAACTGTGGAGCTTTATCTATAAGGTTGTCGCTTCCAACCGTCACAAAATCAGTGCGGTCCTGGGGCTTAACGCCTGCAAACTAGACTCCGCGAGGTGACCATCCGGCAGGACCGTTGCCCCAGTGCCACTGCAATTACGCAATGAGTAGTCACCGAGTCAGTCGTTAGTCTCATCCTTCACGGCGTCCGGCGACATCTCTCCAACCAGCCGCAAAAATGCCTCATCGGAAACGATCGGAATGTCCTTCCGGTGGGCATGCATGGCTTTGCCCGTCAGTTGGTCCGGCGTCACATCCGCCGGTCGGTTGCACACCAGCACCGACGACTCCCGAGTGACCTTCTCCGAGTACGCCAGCCCGGCCCGCACACCCGCCGCGATCAGCTCATCCGGGTCCAGCGACACTTCTGGTGCCACGACGAACTCCATGCCCGTCGCGAGCTTCCGCCCCGGCGTATAGCGGCCGGGGTTCTCCACGGGCCGCGGGGCTTCCATCGCGTCGACACGCACTGCTGAGCGCTGCAGGCCCACAATGTCCTCGCGCAGCTGGTCAGGCGTGTACATGTTCAGGATTGTGCCCTCGTCGAGCCCGCCCTGTGCGCGGAACAGCGCAAGCGTGGTGGTGACGTCATCCAATGTCCGCACCCGCTCCGGCACCGAGATGCCGGCAATCGACGCCTCGGGCGAAGGCACATCGAGGCCGTAGGCGCGCGCGACGGCGCGCAGGCGGGCGTCGTCAAGCCGTTTTCCCTGGCGACGCGCTGTTTCCAACGTATCGGCAATCCGTGCGGGCGCCGGAATCCGCGCGACACGAGTGCGCGTGCGACGACGCCCCCGCTTATTCCGCGCGGACCGCTCACGATTCGCTTGACGACGGGCCCTCTTTGCCTCGGCAACTATAAAACCCCAGACCAGCGGCGCATTATGAGCAACCAACGTGCGCCCATCGAGCGCGTGCGCGAGCTTGGCCTGGATAACCCCGAACTTCGGAGCCCCCTCGAAGTCCGCGGGCTCGAGGCCGTGGAGGTGTGTCGGGCCGGGGTCTTCGGTGGGATCGATGACGACATGCCAGGTGTCCACGATGTTGCCGTGCGCGTCGGCTGTGGACACTCCCAGACTGACCAGCCGAGATGTCTTGGGATGGATGCCCGTGGCCTGGATGGACACGATTGCGTAAGGAGCTTCCTCCGCTGACGAGAACTGTTTGTGCTCGTCAGCGGCCTTTGTCGCGGCGGTTTCGGTTGGGGGTGGGGCAGCTGTACTTGCACCGGTTGCAGCCGCGTTGGTCGTAGCCGTGTCGGTGGTGGCTGCGGACGGTGCGGTTGTAGTCATGTCCGTTGTGGCTGCGTCGGTTGGGGCCGTGTCGGTGGTGGTTGCGGACGGTGCGGTTGTAGCCGTGTCCGTTGTGGCTGCGTCGGTTGGGGCCGTGTCGGTGGTGGTTGCGGTCGGCGTGGCTGCGTCCGTTGTAGTGGAAGCCGGTGCAGTTGGTGGCGTTTTCGCGCCCGCTCCCGACGCGCGTTGAGAACGGCGACGATTCCGCCGCCGCCTCTTCGTTTTAGAAGAGGCCCCAGTCGCATTGCACTCCTCGCGCGCCGATTCAGTCATGCCTCAAGACTAGCGGGTGCGCTCACCCGCGGAGAAAGTGACCAGCTTTATAGCACCTTAAGCAAAATTTTTGCGACGAAACTGCTATAAACCTGGTCAGTAACTTGGGTGCCCAATCGGAAGGGCCGTGGGCCCGACCACATGGGTCCCATAAACCACGCAAACCACGCACTCCCCAAAGTTTCTCTCTCCCCCCCCAGCAGGGTACCCAGTCGAAAAGGAATGGAACCGAGAGGACGATTTCTGCGCCTTATTAAATAAGGATCCCACTAAATAGGGCCACGAACCAAGGCCACGAACAGGGGCCGAAATTACTACGGCAGGGCAATAACCACAGGGCGGGGGAGAAGTGAGAAACAGGAAACGTAAGCAGCTGGTGGCGGATCAGTATGGAATCATTAGGCCGGACAACCAGCCGGGGGACGGATACCGCGAGGTCGCAAAGCAAACGCGGGCCGGTTATCTGGAGCGACTTTGCCGAGGCCACTATGTAGCCGCGCAAGCCTGGGAAGGGCTCCACCGCGAGGAACGCCTGGCTATTACTGCTTTGGCGGTGGTCTCCGAGACGTCGTCAGGCGTTATATCGGGAGCTGCAGCGCTGGCCTTGCACGGTTCGTGGGTGCTGGTGCGCGACGCGAAGATCGTGGTCGTGGGCGGGAGTCAGAAGTTCCACGGCATCGACTATTGCATGCGCCTGCGCTCGGAGATCCATCTGGATCACACACAGGGGCTCGCGGACCGGCGGGTCGCGGTGCTCGCGCGTGCGGCGTTCGATGAGTGTCGCGTCCGGTTCAGGCAGAAGGGGTCGGAGTCCGTGTCGTGGCGGGCGGCGGTGTTGGCCGTCGAAGGTGCGCTGCGACATGGCGCCACGCGCGATCAGCTTGAGGAGATGCCAGCGCATTATCCCAGCGTGCGGGGCCAGGAGCTGTTTCACCGTGCGCTTGCGGTCTGTCATGGTCGCTGCGAAACGCCCGGTGAGGCCCTGACCAAAGCTGCGCTTCTCGAGCTCGGCCTGAAGTTCCACGAGCAAGCCGAAATTTGGACTCGCGGCACCAGCCACAATCCGCCGCATTTTCTCGCCCGCGTGGATTTTTATATCCCCGACCTGCTGCTTGTCGTGGAGTTCGATGGCCACATCAAGTATTCGGCGAGCGAGGTCGCGCCGACGCCTGCGGCCCAGTCCGAGCTGCTCACGCGGGAGACTTACCGCGAGCGTTCGCTGCGCACAACGGGGCTCGATGTCGCGCGGGTGGTGTGGAAAGAAGTGGAATCGCACGCCATTCGCTTATCGACGCTCCGTTCAATCCTCATCGAGCGCGAACGCGTCGTAGCCGCAGGTGGGGTGACTTTTCGTGCGGATGTGCGCAATGCCGGTCCGTTGATTGGGTAGCGGGGCCAAGGGGCTGTTGGATAATTGGGCCGCTGGATAGTTTGCCCCAAAAAGAAACTGACCCGGTCTATAGCAGATTCGGCCTCAAATTCGGGCCGGAAGCGCAATAAACCTAGTCAGTAACTCTGTGGAGTTTAAGCCAGCGCGCGGTTGACCGCGCTGGTGACCGCCTTCAGCGATGCGTAGGTGATGGAACCAGCGATGCCGGAGCCCCAGACCTTGGTGCCGTTGACATCTGCGAGGACGTAGGCCGCAGCCTCGGCGTCGTCACCTGCGGTACGAGCGTGCTGGACGTACTCCTGGACCTCGACGTTGACACCGAGCTTCTCCAGAGCGTTAGCGTAAGCGGCCAGCGGGCCGTTGCCGACCCCCTCGACGGTCTGCTCCTTGCCCTCGTAGACGATGTGAGCCTTGATCTTGGTGGCGTCCGACTCGTTCTGAGCTGCATCGACAGTCAGGGCGATCTGCTCCAGCGGAGCCTCGCGGTCCAGGTACTCACCTGCGAAGATGTCCCAGATGGCCTTGGAGTTGACCTCGCCGCCCTCGGCGTCGGTGACCGCCTGCACGACGGAGGAGAACTCGACCTGCATGGAGCGCGGCAGGTTCATGCCATGGTCCGTCTTCATGATGTAGGCCACGCCGCCCTTACCGGACTGGGAGTTCACGCGGATAACGGCCTCGTAAGAACGACCGACGTCCTTCGGGTCGATGGGCAGGTAAGGAACCTCCCAGGTCACCGCGCGCAGGTCCTCGTCGGAAAGCTCCTTGACGGCGGCGCCCGGGCGAACCTTGTCCGCCATTGCATCGAGACCCTTGTTCACTGCGTCCTGGTGCGAGCCGGAGAAGGCGGTGAAGACCAGGTCGCCGCCGTACGGGTGGCGCTCCGGAACCCGCAGCTGGTTGCAGTACTCGACGGTGCGGCGGATCAGGTCGATGTCGGAGAAGTCAATCTGTGGGTCGACGCCCTGGGTCAGCATGTTCAGCCCCAGGGTGACCAGGCAGACGTTACCGGTGCGCTCGCCGTTGCCGAAGAGGCAGCCCTCGATGCGGTCGGCGCCGGCCATGTAGCCCAGCTCGGCGGTGGCGATGCCGGTGCCGCGGTCGTTGTGCGGGTGCAGCGACAGAATGATGGAGTCGCGGCGGTTGAGGTTGCGGTGCATCCACTCGATGGAGTCTGCGTAGACGTTCGGAGTGATCATCTCCACGGTCGACGGCAGGTTGATGATGATTGGGTTCTCCGGCGTCGGGTCGATGACATCCACCACGGCGTCGACAACTTCCTTGGCGTACTCAACCTCGGTGCCGGTGTAGGACTCCGGCGAGTACTCCCAGCGCCAGTTGGTGTCCGGGTAGTCCTTCGCGATGGTCTTAATCAGCTCCGCCGCGTCGGTGGCAATCTTCTTGATTGCGTCCTTGTCCTTACGGAACACAACATCGCGCTGCAGGATCGAGGTGGAGTTGTAGAAGTGAACGATGACGTTCTTTGCGCCGGCGCACGCCTCGAAGGTGCGGCGAATCAGGTGCTCGCGAGCCTGGACCAGAACCTGGATGGTGACGTCGTCCGGGATCATATTCTTCTCAATGATCTCGCGCACGAAGTTGTAATCGGTCTGGGAAGCGGACGGGAAGCCGACCTCAATTTCCTTGTAGCCCATCTGGACCAGCAGCTCGAACATGCGGCGCTTGCGCTCCGGGCTCATCGGATCGATCAGCGCCTGGTTGCCATCGCGCAGGTCGACGGCACACCAAACCGGTGCCTTCGTAATGCGCTTGTCCGGCCAGGTGCGATCCTTCAGCTGAAAGTCCTGAACTTCCTGGTCGTAAGGCAGGTAGCGGTTGGTTGCCATCTGGGAATTGCGCTGCTTATTCCAAGCAGGCTGCCCTTCCGGAATCTCGCCAGCAGGAGTGGAAATTACAGAGGGAGCGGAAATAAAAGCGTCGGAGGGAGTCATGTTGTGGGCCTTTCTAATTCGGACTTTTCTTTTAGGCCGGCACAACTAACCCCGCGACGGGGAGCCGGCCTTAAATCCAAGCCCCGCCGCGGCATAGAAGCAGTAGTCCGCGTTGCATGTGATGTACCTTACCCCGTTGGTTATATGAATTTCATCATTCGGGGGTTTTAGTGGGGGAAATGTGTTCAAGTTCTGTGCCTCGGGGTTCCGCGCTGCGAAAGGCATTGCCGACGGCCCTCGCCCGCGCACCTCAGCCACCCACCCCACCAACAGCCACGCACCTCAGCCACTCACGCCACCAACAGCCACCCGTGTCACTCACCTCAGCCACCCGCCCCGCCAATAGTTCTAAAACTAGTACCAATGTATTTAGCGGGGTAAAGATGATAGCGTCCTAAAGGTGCAAACTAGCTGGTCTATTCTTAAGCGAGACTTGCGCCGTCTCCGCAATAGCCCAAGAGTGTGGGTCATCGTCATCGGCGTGATGATTACCCCTGCCTTGTATTCCTGGTTCAACATCCCGGGCTTCTGGGATCCGTATGAGCACACCGAGAACATCGGCGTGGCAATTGTGAATGAGGACAAGGGCGCGAGTTCCACGGTTACTGGAAGCCTCAATATCGGTAACCAGGTGGTCAAACAACTAAAAGAAAATCATGAACTGGGCTGGCAGTTCCCCGATGCCGAGAAGGCAGACCGAGATCTAAAGCGCGGCGAGGTCTACGCCTCAATCACCATTCCGCCGAATTTCTCGCAGGAAATGGTCGATCTGATCCAAGGGCAGGGGCATCCAGCAAAACTGACCTACCGCGCTAACCAGAAGATCAACGCAATCTCGCCGCACATCACGGCGCAGGGCGCATCCGGTATGGATGGTCAAATTTCCGCGGCCTTTAATAAGGAGATTGCGAAGGCGGTCACCGAGCAGGTCAAGGAAGCCGGCGGCCTGATGCAGGGCCGATTCGACGCTGCCCGCCTCAATTCCGCCGACGCTTTCCAGGATGTCGCTGATGCGGTGGCTAGTAGTCGTGATGAAGTCGGCGCTATCCAGGAGCAGATTGGCGATCTGCAGCCGACGATTGCGCAGATCAAGAAGACTCTTGGCAGCGTAGATACGGCTCTCGACGATGCCCAAGATGCGTTGACGCAGGTGCAGGCGATTACTGGTGAGCTCAACAACGAGGTCCTGAATTTCTCCGCGGATCTCAACGACGCCTACCTGCAGGGCAGTACCGCCCTGGTAGAGGGCACCGGTAACGCCAATGTCGCGATTGGCGCGATGACCGGCAATCTGCAAGGCGCAATTTCCCGTTCGGATTCCGCGACGGCTGCGGCGGAGGACATCGTCAAGCAGGCGGATCAGGTCATTGGCGGTCTGAATTCCCTGTTGGATGCCAGCCCGCTAAACGGTCCGGATAAACAGGCAATCCAGCGCACCATCGATGCGCTCGACGAGAGCAACGCCACCAATAAAGAGCTGGTGGAGGGCCTGAAGAACGTCTCCGGCTCGGCGCAGGGAACTCTCGACTCCCTCAACGCCACCAGCGAGGCATTGGCGCAGGCCACCAAGGATGGCAAGGCCGCCTCGGATCAGATCCGCGAGGCGTCCCAGGACGCGCTCCCGCAGTTGAGCAGGGCGCTTAATCAGCTCAACGCGCGCGTGGGCTCGTACGCGGCGGCGCTCGGCGCGCAAAAGGACACCGTCAAGGAAACGTCCGCGCTTCTCGACGCTACGAGTGGGCAGCTTTCCGCCGCGAATCAGGTCCTCGATAGCTTCAAGGCTGACCTCGACGGGGTGCGCGATGGCCTGGAAACCGCGCGTCTCGATGTTCTTACCCTGGGTACTACCGAAGAGCGCGAAGCCATGAACATGGTCAATGACCTCGACCCCGAGGGAATTTCGCAGTTCCTGAGCGATCCGGCCGAGATCCAGACTGAGGCCGTGTTCCCGGTGGATCACTACGGCTCGGGTATGGCGGCGCTGTTTACCAACCTGTCGTTGTGGATTGGTGCGTTCATCCTGATTGTGATTTTCCGCGTGGAAGTTGATGCGGAAGGTTTCAAGGAAATCACGGTCGGCCAGGCGTACATGGGCCGCACCTTGCTGCTGGGCATCATCGCTATTTTCCAGGCGCTGATTGTCTCCATCGGTGACATTGTCATTGGTGTACAGAATGTCAGCGCGGTTGCGTTCGTCCTCACCTGTGTCGTGGTGGAGCTATGTTATCTCGCCATTATCTACAGTTTGGTGGCGGCATTTGGCCACGTGGGACGCGGTATCGCCGTGGTGCTCGCGTTTATTCAAATCCCTGGTGCCGCCGGTCTCTATCCAATTGAGATGACTCCGGACTTCTTCCAGGCAGTGAATCCGTTCTTGCCGTTGACCTACGGTATTGATGCTCTCCGCGAGACAATTGGTGGTTTCTACTCCAATTACTACCTGAAGAACATGCTCACCTTGATGGTCATGGCAGTGGTCGCCTACGTGGTCGGCTACTGGCTGCGCCGCAGTCTGTCTTCGGTCAACATTCTGGTTAACCACCAGCTTGAAGAGGGCGGTCTGGTCAACAACGAAGAAGTCCACCTGGTCGGTAGTGGGTACAAGCTCAGTGACCTGGTCTTCGCGCTGCGCAACCGCGAGGAGTACCAGACGCGAGTCGATGAGCGGATGGAGAACCTGCGTGGCAGCTACACGCTGTTCATGCGCATTGCCATTGGTGTCGCAGTGGTCGCCCTGGTGGTACTGGGTATTCTGGCTCGCAACTACCCGGATCAGAAGGCCCTCTTCTTCGGTCTAGCCTGCCTGTTCGTGCTGCTCTGCCTCGCTTACATCGCGGTGCGCGAGTACGTCAAGCAGTCTGTGATTCACGCCCAGGAGCTCAGCGAGCTGTCGGAGGAAGAGCTGCGTGCCTACATGGAGCACCAGACTTCCCATCCGCATGCGTACTCGTTGGAAAATGCTGGCGATACGTTTGAGCCGCAGACGAAGGTGTCGTCGGCAAGCGTGAAGACTTCCCCAGAAGGTGAAGCCTAATGAGAAACGTTCTTGAAATTGTGCGGAACGACTTTCGGGTGATCCGCCAAAACACGATGACCGGAATCATGGTTTTCGGTCTGGTGCTGATCCCGCTGCTGTTCACCTGCTTTAACGTGCTGGCCAGCTGGGAGCCGTTTGAGAACACCGAGAAGCTGAAGATTGCGGTCGCCAGTAATGACCGTGGCCATCGCACGGATATTGGTGCGATTGACCTCAACTTGGGCAATGAGGTGCTGTCGAAGCTGAGCCGTAATCACGACATTGACTGGCGGATTACGGATTCCGATGACGCCATCGATGGCACCAAGTCCGGTGACTACTACGCGGCAATCGTGCTTCCGGAGAACTTCAGTACCGAACTGATGACCTTCTACGTCCGCGGTACCAAGGCGCCGAAGCTGACGCTCTATACGAATGAGAAGAAGAACGCGCTGTCGTCGATCATTACGGGCAAGGGCGCGAGTGGCGTTATTCAGGAGATTGATAAGAACTTCACGCAGGTCGTCGCCAGCGTTGGTTTGGGCGCAATCACCTCGCTGGATGAGTACCTGGACACCTCCGACTCCAAGCAGGCACTGACGCGCGTGCAAAACCGCGTTGATGACACCGCCGCGCGACTGCGCACCGGTGCGCAGACTGCTCGTTCGCTGTCCACGCTGGTGGAGACCACCGTGCCACTGGTGGAGACCGCGGATTCCATTTTGGAAAACGCTGGCGCACGGATGGACATTCTGCGCAACGGTTCCGGTGACGGCAACGTCGCTGGCGATTTGGAAGACGCGGTCGGCAATGTTCGCGGCTCGGTTAGCACGGCGCTCGACGCAACGCAGGCGAGCTACGAAGGCGTACGCGACCGGGTCAACGAGCTTGTCGACGGCAGCCAGGCCACCAGCGGCGCTGCCGCGGATACCTTTGATGCGATGGCGGCCAAGTTCGGCCAGCAGGCCGATGGTCTGACTGCGATGCGCGACCACCTGGAAGACACCGTTGGGGCAGTGGTTCCGGGTGTCGCTAAGCCGGGCTATGATCGCGCAATCTCCGACTTGAACACCTCAATCGCTCGCACCCGCGGCCTGCAGGAGAGTTTCTCCGCCGTGGCGGCGGATTTGCGTGGTGGTCGGGATACGGGATCGTCGATAAGCCAGGCGAAGGACGCTTTCACGGCTGCGATTGCCGCTGTGGAAAATGCCAAGAACTCCTACGAGCAGAACCTGCGCCCGCAGATCGACGCGCTGTCGGAGCCGGTGTCGCGACTGAGCAATGACATCGAGGTCATTGGCGAGGACATTCGTGGTATCCGCGGTACGCTTTCTGGTTCGCCGGTGGATACGCTGCGTAAGACCAGCGCTGCCACGATGGGCTTGAGCAACCGCTTTGATGATCTGGCCGCTCGCTTCGACGAGATCCACAACGCGCTGGAAGAGGCGAAGGACACCGGTGACCTCTCTCGGATTGCTGACGCCATCGGTGATGATCCAAGTGCCATGGCCGCGCAGCTGGCCGCGCCGGTGCAGGTCGAGGAAGACCCCGTCTTCCCAGTCCAGAGCTTCGGTGCGGGCATGACGCCGTTCTATGCGACGCTCGCACTGTGGATCGGTGCGCTGCTGTCGTCGGTGCTGATTCGCACCACGGTGCGTAGCCGCGGTGCTCAGAAGGTCGGTGATGAGGTCGGTGCTGATGAGGTTGAGGCCGCGGTCGATGAGGCGCAGAGCGATGAGGCGGTCGATGAGGCGCAGAGCGATGCAGCCGCTGAGGTCGGCGATGATGCTGACGCTGAGGCCGACGAGTCCAGCGACCAGCAAATCAACGCTGCCCAGACCGATGACTACACCCGCGCCGAGAAGTACTTCGGCCGGTTCGCCACCTTCGCCACCGTTGGCCTGGTTCAGGCCACGCTGATGGTGTTGGGACTCCAGGTGTACGTGGGCATCGATCCCGCACACCGATTCCTGATGCTGCTGGCCGGCTGGATGATCTCGCTGGTGTTCATGATGATCGTCTTCTCGTTCGTCTTCACCTTCGACAACGCCGGCAAGGCCATCTGTGTGCTGTTGCTGGTGATGCAGGTCTCGGCCGCAGGTGGCGCGTATCCGCTGCCTCTGGTGCCGCAGTGGGTCCAGAACATTAGCCCGTGGCTGCCGGGTACCTACGCGATTGACATGTTCCGCAGCTCCATCGCCGGTATTTACGAGGCCGACTACTGGAAGCTGATGTTCATGTTGGCACTGTTCATCATCCCGTCGCTGATCCTGGCGCTGGGCCTCCAGCGCATCTTTGAAAAGGGAATCAACGACATCAAGGACGCAATCGAGGATACGAAGGTGATGGCCACCTCGTAAGTGGCCTAATCCTCCGCCTCCGGCACTGCGTCCGCCTCATCGCTGTCACGCTCGGCCTCCGGTTCGTCCTTGCCGTCGCGCGAGAGCTTCCGCAGCCACCAAATCAGCAGCGCAATAATCACCGCCGCTGCCGCCAGGATGGCCCACATCCACCACTGCCACTGCGAACCGCTGCCGTCGAACACGGATTCCTCGTCAGGATCCATCGGCACCTGGTGCCCCGTCACCAGCAGGCGGTGCGTGTTAATGCCGTAAGGCGTGCACGTAATCAACGTGATCAGGTCTTCTCCGGGGACACGTCGTAAAGCATCGGTTTCATCCGGCTTTACGACGGCTACGTCGTGGACCTCATACTTCAACTTGTGCCCCGCGACTGCGATGTAAAACGCGTCGCCCTTCTTGACCTTGTCGAGGTTGTCCCACAGCGTCGCATTCTGCAGACCCGTATGCGCCGACAGCGACGCGTGACGACCTTCACCGTCGCCCACGCCGCCGACCGGGAAGTCGGTGCCGTAGAGGTGTCCGACACCCCGTTGCAGCGCCTTTTCCGACGTGCCGTGGAAAATAGGCAGGTCAGAGTTGATGGACGGGATGACGATGCGGCCGAGTGCGTCGGTCTCGGCAAGCACGTCGAGGTAGTGGCGGTAGCGCTGGTACTCCGGGGAGGACTCGTCATCGGAGGTGGTCCAGGCGTCGCCGGGATTGACCTCGCCGAGACTGGCGTTGTACTCGTGGGCCTCGTTCCAGGCGGTGTCCAAGACTTCGGGAGGGACGGATTTCTCCAGCTTGGAGTACTCATCTGCGGCGCGGGCCTGCAGGAAGTTGTTCCACTGCGTTGCGACAACCGGGTACAACAGCACTCCCAAACCACCAATGATTAGCAGCAGAGCGATGATGGTGTTCGAGTTGAGCTTTTTGCCTTTTTGCGGCTTTGCTTTGGTTTTGGTTGTGGCGCTGGCGTCGGTATCGTTTGCGCGTTCGGACTTCCGCTTAGATGTCGGTTTAGATGCCCGCTTGGAATGGGAATGACGCCCCATCGAGTCCTACCTTTGGTGACCTTGTGCATAGCGGCCACGGAGTCTTTCTCACCGGGAATAGTTCCCGGGCAGGGGATAGCCAGGCCGACAAATCGCTAACGACTAAATAAGTGCAAATACCAATGTAGGTGATGCGGCCCGGGAGGGCTGAACTCTACTCACCGCGCGGCGTTCTGTGCGGTGTTATTCCATGTGATTCCATTCAGTGCGCGGCGGTATCGGTGGTGTTTGCGGCGTTGGTGTCACCGGTGTTATCGGTGTTTGCGGTAGTGGCGGCGGTGGAGGTGGCTTCTGCCGGGCGAGCTGCCAGAGCAATAGTGGCGGAAATCATGGTCACCAGTGCGATAAAAAGCGCCACCCACTGAACGCCGACCGCTTGGAAGCGCTCACCAAGAACGATGTATCCCAAGCTGAAGGCAACAATCGGCTCCACGACGGTCATAGCTGGCAGCGAAGCCTGCAACGGTCCCGCGTTAAAAGCAGCCTGCTGCAGGCCGACACCAATAACCGCCAGTGCCACCAGCAGCCAGAGTTCCCAGGCCAGTAGGAGTTGGACGAGTCCATCGTTGACATAGATATCGACCACCGACTTGGACAACAGCGCGACGAAGCCGTACAGCCAACCGGTCGCAGTGCCGAGCAGCAGAGCCTTCGGGTTCTGTCGCAGCACTCCGTGCTGTTTGGTGTCTGAGGTACTGCCTGTGCTGTTGTCGGTGCTGGAGCGGTCTGCGATGGCTGAGCTGTCACCTGTGCTGGAGCCGCCACCAGCGCCGGTGTTGGGCCACTGAACTGCGGCAGCGTAAAGCCCGCAGGTGACCACGCCACCGGCGGCAAGAGCCCATCCCCACAGGTAGGTGGGGATATCGGTGGAGCCGGCAGTTGGCTTGCCGAGCAACACCAACGTCGCCACCGCAAAAGTAAGCGCTATCGACCAGAACATCTCTGACCGCGAAATCCGCCGACCATTCACCTTCGCTGCCAGCGGGAGCGTGAGCATCAGCTTCATAACCAACAACGGCTGTACCAGGAGCAACGTGCCGAATGCCAACGCTGCGACCTGAAATACATACCCGGCAATCGCCAAAGTCGAGCCTAGCCACCAGCGTGGCAGCTTCAGGGTCTTCGCCACTCCGCGAAGTGTGCTGGTGCCCTCTTCCAGTGTTCCGGAGAGGTTGTGGCGGATGACGGTTCCCCACGCGATGCTGAGTGCCGACAGCAGAGCCAGTATCGCAGCGAGAAGGTCATTGTTCACGTAGGAAATGCTAGGCATGCAACACTTGTCATGTCCACTTCGCAGGGGTTAGCGGGGCAGTGCTTGGTGTCTTCAGCGCCTCGGGAGTTAGCTGGCGGATTAGCTGGCTCGGCCATGATGCTGACTGAGCCCGGGAGTTCGGGAGTGAAACTGACTGAGTCCGGAGTTCCTGGCACAGTACCGAGAGTTACTGACCTAGTTTATGTCAGTTTTGACAAGTTTCAGAGCCGGTAGGGTCAGGCGGTCATTGCATCATGGATAACACCAGAGATTACC
>NZ_JVVM01000016.1 GCF_001054325.1 Corynebacterium vitaeruminis
GCATCAACGCCGGGCTCAAACGCATCGCCGACGCGCATCGCGGCAGATCCGGAGAACGTCAACGAAAAATGCTCGAGTGGTACCTCCACTCGAAAACGCAACTGCCTGACGACCCGCTCAAGATCGCCAGGCAGTGCAATTTTGGCCAAGATCAACTCGCCAAAGTCAACGATCTTGCCGAAGAAGACCACAATAAAGCCGACCAGGAAATAGGACGACCAGCCTTCTACGACAACGCTATCCCAACCGAGTACGAACACAACATAGGAATCAGAAAAGGACCAATGCAATAAAAAAGGGCCCACCCAGCGACACGCCGAGCGGACACACTTTTTGTCACTTAACCCCCCGAACCCCTAGCCCGAACCCTGCCCCACCAACAGCCCCTACAAACAAAAAATCACCGCGAGAAAATTCTCGCGGTGATTTCACTGTGCCAGATGATGGATTCGAACCAACGAAGGCAATGCCGACGGATTTACAATCCGCTCCCTTTGGCCGCTCGGGCAATCTGGCGTGCACTCTTAAACGGTGCGAATGGAATGCTACCCACTACTCTGTCATTTACACAAATCGGCAGGTCGAGAGGATATTTTCCTACTTGGATTCACCCCTCAGCAGAGCTCAACTCTCAGCAGAGCTCAATCCAGAGCAGTGCTCGCCCCTAGGCTCATCACGCCGATGGAGCTCAATCCGCTACCCCACGCGCTCCACGGTATAGCGGGCAACGTGGCGCAGGGCCTCCTTGGCCGCACAGTCGGGAAGATCGGCGATGACGCGATCGGACTCATCCAGCAGTTCGTTGACCTTCTCCATCGCACGAGCCACACCGTTGGTCTGGGCCAAAAGCTCGAGGGCCTCGTCGACAAGCGCGTCGTCAGAAACAGGGCCAACGAGAATCTCGCGGAGGCGGCCAGCGGCGGGGGTGTCCTCCTGCAGCGCGTAGAGAACCGGCAGCGTGAAGACACCCTCGCGCAGGTCGGTGCCCGGGGTCTTGCCGGACTGATCGGTGTTGGAGGAGATATCGATGATGTCGTCGACAA
This sequence comes from Corynebacterium vitaeruminis, assembly GCF_001054325.1. Lineage (GTDB taxonomy): Bacteria > Actinomycetota > Actinomycetes > Mycobacteriales > Mycobacteriaceae > Corynebacterium > Corynebacterium vitaeruminis_A. The sequence continues at coordinate 1,044 of NZ_JVVM01000016.1, forward strand.
TCTGGAAAACGATGCCGATTAGTTCACCGTAGCGTCGCAGCGCGCTGGAAATCTCGGCGGACGCGCCAGCGTGATAGGCGCCGAGATAACCGGCCGATGCGATAAGCACGCCAGTCTTTTCGGCGATGACCTGCAGGTAGCGTTCGATGCGCTCTTCGATTGGCAGGTCCAGGTCGTTGAGGCACTCGCGCATCTGGCCTGTGACCAACACGCCGAAGGTCTCGGCAAAGTGGGCAACGGTCTCAGAGCCGAGCTCTGCCAGCAGGCGGGATGCGGTGGCGAATAGGTAGTCACCCGCCAGAATGGCGACGGTGTTGTCCCAGCGCGCGTTGGCGGAGGGCACACCGCGACGCTTGTCCGCTTCATCCATAACGTCGTCGTGGTAGAGCGTCGCCAGGTGCGTCAACTCCAGCACAGTCGCAGCAGTGATGACGTTATCGCTCTCGGGGTTCTCGCCGAACTGCGCGGACAGCATGGTGAACATCGGGCGGAAGCGCTTGCCTCCGGCTTGAGCTAAGTGGGAGACCCGCTCGACCAGGAAGTCCTCGCCGCGCCCCAGCTCGGTAATCAGGAGGTCTTCGCTCTTACGCATTCCCTCGGTGATTATTGCTTCCAGCGCTTCATCAACGAAGTGAGAACTAGTGGCGGTGTGCTCACCAGTGCCCTGAGCACTTCCGGAACTGAGCCCGGAGTAGTCTCCAGTACGCATTCGAGACCTGCCTAACTGACGATAAAAGATAAGAAACTGCTAAATAAACTACCTTACGAGCATAGTTGCTAGCAGACCAGTTCCCATATTCGTTTCAACGTCGTTATACGCTGGGGCAATGACTTCAAGCCCGATTTCGCGAGTCTCCCCCACGTTCGACGGCACCACTGCTCTACCCAGCAGCACTGATGTGCTCATTGTCGGCGCCGGCCCCACCGGCTCCGCCGCCGCGATTCACGCCGCCCACGCCGGTTTTTCGGTCACTGTGGTCGACTCGCAGCGCTTCCCGCGCGACAAGACTTGTGGCGACGGGCTCACTCCCCGCGCCATCGCTGAGCTGCGTCGTCTAGGGCTTGACGACGACCTCCTGCGCCGCAACCGCAACCGAGGACTCAAGCTTCACGGCTTCGGCGGCTCCATCACCGCCCCCTGGCCCGATGATGCCTCCGGCACTTTTCCCGCTGTCGGGTCCGCTATGCCGCGAGTTGAGCTGGACACCTTCCTGCTCAACGCCGCCACCGACGCCGGTGCACAGGTCTTTGATGGTGTCGCGGCGCGAAAGGTGGTTCTCGGGGCGCTGAGCGATGGTGGCACGCGGGGTCATGGCGTGCGCGCGGTGGAGCTCTCCAACCGCGAGGGCAAGCCACACACCATCTCGGCCCGCTGGTTGCTCGTGGCCGATGGGCTCCGAAGTACCGTCGGCAAGCAGCTGGGGCGTGCGTGGCATCGCGACAGCGTCTTTGGCGTGGCGGCGCGGTCGTATGTCAGCTTCGCCAGCGCGGATGTGGCGGACGATTGGATTCACTCGCATCTGGAGCTGCGCGACTCCGAGGGGCAGACGCACCCGGGCTATGGCTGGATCTTCCCGCTGGGTGAAGGCCGGGCGAATGTGGGGTGTGGGGCGCTGGCGACGTCGTCACGCCCGGCGCGCACGAACGTGAAGAAGTTGCTGCGCGAGTACCACGGGCAAGTGCGCGATCAGTGGCAGATGAGCGAACCGGAGCACGTAACGTCTGCGCTGTTGCCGATGGGTGGTGCCGTGTCGAATGTGGCGGGGCCGAACTGGGCGTTGCTCGGTGATGCTGCGTGCCTGGTCAATCCGCTCAACGGTGAGGGGATTGACTACGGTATGGAGTCGGCGCGACTGGCAGTGGAGCTGATTAGCTCAGTTGGTGCGGGCCGCGATGGGCTGACGTATGTCTGGCCCGCCCTGCTTCGCGAGCACTACGGCACCGGCTTCTCACTGGCCCGTAAATTGGCGTTGGCGTTGACGTACCCGAGCTTCCTGCCGACCGTCGGCCCGCTGACCATCGGCGCCCCGTGGGGCAGCCAGCTCATGGGAGTCGCCGCACGTCTGATGGGCAATCTGGTCACGGAACACGACCGCGATGTGGTGGCTCGCCTATGGCGTGCTTCTGGGCAGGCGGCACTGGCGTCCGATAAGTGGTTTGGGCGCCAGCCTTGGCAGTAGGAATCGCTTTACGACGGCCTCAGCGGTCGGCACTTTGGAGCGCAGTTGTATGCGGCTGCGCTGCTGCCAGCTAGCGAGCTACTGCGCCGACTTGGTTGCCGAATGCAGCGCTGCGATGCCGAAAGTGAGGTTCTGCCACCCGGCATCTTCCCAGCCCGAGGCATTGATATCGCGGGCGAGCTGCGGCTGATTTGGCCAGGCGCGAATCGACTCCGCCAAGTACACGTAGGCCTCCGGGTTCGACGAGACGACCTTGGCGATCTGCGGCAACGCCCGCATCAGGTATTCCTTGTAGAAGGTGCTGAACACCGGCACCACGGGGGTGGAGAACTCACAGACTGTCAGCTGGCCACCGGGCTTGGTCACGCGAGCTAGTTCGGCAAGGCCCGCTTTGTAGTCCACAATGTTGCGCAGACCGAAGCTGATGGTCACCGCGTCGAAAGTGTTGTCCGGGAATGGCAGCTTCATACCATCACCGCAGACCTTGGGAACATCGCGGTGCGCACCGGCCTTGAGCATGCCGCGGGAGAAGTCACAGGCAACGACGTATGCGCCGGACTTCGCCAACTCCACTGAGGAAACAGCCGTACCGGCGGCCAGGTCGAGAACCTTCTGGCCAGGCTGCAGGTTCAGGCGCTTTGCCGTGCGGACGCGCCAGTAGTGGTCAATACCACCGGTGAGCACGGTATTGGTGATGTCGTAATTCTTCCCTACACCGTCGAACATCGAGGCGACTTCGCTGGGATTTTTCGTTAAATCAGCCCTAGACACGCTGTCCAGATTACGCGACCGACTTCTGACGCGTAGCAACGCCCGCGTGGGAGGCGTTCGTGGCATCCGCTGCGACCTTGCTGGAAGTCTCGGCCGCGGAGACTCCTGAGACCTCCTCGTAGTGGCGAACCAGGTCAGCGCACAGCGCTCCCCAGGTGCGCTCTGTCACGGTGTCGCGGCAGCGGTTGCGCAGCTGCTTGCGAGCCAGCTCATCATCGACGAGCAGCAGCTTATCAACAGCGGCCGACAGGTCGCGAGTGAAAGTCTTCGGCTCCAGCAGATGGCCGTTGACGTCGTTGGTAATCAAGTCCCGCGGACCGCCTGCGTTCGGAGCGATGGCCGGCACACCAGAGGCGTGGGCTTCCTGGACGGCTTGGCAAAAGGTTTCAAAGTCACCGGTGTGGACGAACACATCCAGGCTGGCGAAAGCGGCTGCCAACTTATCACCAGTGAGTTGTCCGGTGAAGACGGCATTCGGCATCAGCTTCTTCAGCTTCGGCATCTCCGGGCCGTTACCGACAATGACCACCTGGATATCATCGCGTCCGTTCAGCGCCGCCAGACGCTCAACCGACTTCTCCGCCGCCAGCCTGCCGACATAACCAACAATCGGTTTGCCCTCCGGACTCCACTGCTTCCTGAGCTCTTCACTGCGCTTTGTCGGAGTGAAGCGAACCGCATCAACACCGCGACCCCAGCGATAGATGTCACGAATCTTGTGATCCTGCAGGTCCTCAATAGTCGGCGAGGACGGCGCCAGCGTTCGTGCGCAGGAGTTGTGAATCACGCGCGTCCACAACCATGCTGCCGTGGAGAGCCCCGCCAACTTGTAGTTCTTGGCAAAACCCGCCACATCGGTCTGATAGATAGCGACAGCCGGGATACCCAGTGCCTTGGCAGTCAGCGCGCCCGCACCACCGAGAACAAATGGTGAGGCCAGGTGCACAACATCCGGCTTAAACCGAGTCAGCGCCGAAGCCACCCTGCGGTTCGGCACACCAATCGGTAGCGAATCAATCAGTGGCACCATCACAGTGGGCACGCGCTCAATGCGGTAGTCGCAGTAGAACTCTGCCTCTTCCTGCCCGTCCCGAGCACCCGGCGCAATCACCAGCGCCTCGTGCCCCTCACGGCGTAAATGTTCCAACACCCGCAACACGGAGTTTGTCACTCCATTGATATTGGGTAAGAAGCTTTCAGCAATGATGGCAACGCGCATGGTGCTAGTTTTCCATCTCGTCGGAAAGCGAAAGTGACCCTCCGTTTACCTTTTGGGGATCTCTTTGTAAACGACGGGTAGCGCGCATCGACAACCACCACAGCGGCGTGACAACAATGAACGCAACTACAGCGATACTGGTCGCCGGGAGAAGTGACAGCGTCCATGTGCGCCCGGCGACACGGACGACGTTGGGATCAGTGCGGTCGTATTCGACGCGGACGCGCTGGCCTTCCTCAAGCCCGACGGGATATAGCAAGCCGGATGGCGGCGACTGAAAATCACCATTCTCATCGACGAAATCAACCGTGGTGCGAAGAACCTCAACCGAGCGCACATCCGCTACGGACTGCCCCATATTCGACTCGATATTGCGGTCATTGATGAAGCAGCCAACCACAATAGCCAAGCACGACAACAGCAGGCAGATCATTACAAAGAGCAGTACCTGCCGAAGGAAGCGCGGCCAATTGGCCAGGGCAGTTTTCCACTGCATGGCGGTCGCGACCTCCTTATGCTGTCTCTGGTTGGATGTTGGTAGTCAGCTAGTGCTTGTCCAGCTAGTGCTTGTCCAGCACTCCAATCTCCGCATTGTATGCCAGCTTGTGATGCAACTGCCTACGCGTCTCGCGCGTGGTCGCCACCTCGATGACGCGGATGCCATCGACATCGGTATCCGGGTGCAGTTGCGCGAGCAGGTCTGGGAGACGGTCAACACGCACGTGTTCGACCCCGTAGGCCTGGCAGATCCCCTCAAAGTCCACATCCTGCGGCGTGCCGAAGATGCGCTCGAAACTTCCTCGCAGAGCCGGGCTGCCCGCCTCCAGCGTCTCGAAGATACCGCCACCGGCATCGTTGGCCACCACGATGGTGAGGTTTTCCGGCCTCGGCTCCAGCGGCCCAATCGCCAACGCTGCGGAGTCGTGCTGGAAAGTCAGGTCCCCCATCAGCGCAATCGTGCGCGGTGGTCGGATTTCGTCGGCATACTCGCGGTCGGATGCCAGCGCAATACCGATTGCTGTCGCCACCGTGCCGTCGATACCCGCAGCACCCCGTCCCGCATACGTGCTCACCCCAGGGAAAGGCAGGCCCGTGTACGACGCATCGCGCACCGGGTTCGACGCACCCAGCACCACATTGTCACCCGTGCGCAGGCTGTCCGTCAGCGCTGCCGCCACATGGAATCCGGTCAGCGGCTCCTCCGCCTCGATCGACTCGGCGAGCGTCTTCCGCACGGACTTCACCGCCAACTCACTGGCTGCCTCACAGATTTTCGTCCACTGCGGGTCCTGCTCCCCCACAGTCTGCACATGCTTTACGACGGCCCTTGCGTTCGCCGTCACATCCGGGAACTCCACCCCATAGCCGTGGTTTTCCGCATCCGAGACGACCGTCAGCTCGATGTCCGGATTGGCCAGCAGCTTCGAGATACCTCGGTGCAGCGTCGGCCGCCCTACCAACACAATCTGCTCCGGCGGAATCTGCGCGAAAGTACCTGCCGCAAGCGGGTGAACTGGGTACGCCGGCGCATACGCATTCGGCTCCGCGATAGTTGGCAGATCCTCCAGCTCTGGCAGATGTGGGGCATTCGAGCCCGCGATCACGAGTGTGCGGCGGCTGATGTCAATTGTGGCTGTGGTGGCCGCGGTGGCCGGGCTGGTTGCGGTGACCGAGTTGGTTGCAATGGCAGCCGCACCGACGTTGTTACTGGTAGTAGGCGCAATCGTGGTCCAGGGGCCGCCGTCGGCGCGGCCCTCGGGGATGTCGGCGACGGAGTCGTCGTCAGGCACAAGCGGTTCGACAAAACGAACATTGAGGTGGCCGGCGCCGGATGCCATGGCGGCGACGACGCGGTCGATGCGAGCACGAATCTGCGCGGCGGTGGCCTTCGTGACCGGGGCGGTGCCGTCGAGATCGAACTCGACTACGGAGGCATCGGCGAACAGGCGGTCCTGGACGATAGTCTGATTCGCACCGGTGCCGCGGTAGTGTGCGGGGCGGTCAGCGGTCAGTGCCAGCAGCGGAATACCCGACGCGGTGGCTTCCACCATGGCGGGCACGAGGTTCGCCACTGCTGTGCCGGACGTTGTAATTACCGGGGTCACCTTGCGGGTGCGCGATGCCAGGCCCAGGGCGAGGAAGGCGGCGGAGCGTTCATCGACACGCACATGGAGGCGCACCTTCGCCGCATCGGCGGCCTGAACCAGGGCGCGCGCCAGCGGGGCCGACCGGGAACCCGGGCACACCACGGCATCGACCATGCCAAGACGCAGCAGCTCATCGACGATGAGACCCGCTACCACTGCGGATGGGGCTGCGGGAGTTGCAGGGGCCGCGGTGGATTGGGACGCCGGGGTTTTGGCTGCAGCGTCGGTTGCCGAGGCTGGGGTACCAGCATCGGTGGTGGCGGCATTGGTGATGTTGGCGCCCTGAGCGTGCGAAGTCTGGGAGGTGTCCTGGTTGTCGTTCACACTCAATAGGCTACTTGTCTGGTCAGATATCGGACTTGTTGGGAGTTACTGACCCCGTTTATGACAGTTTGGAGCCGTTTTTCGAACTCAAAGTGTCATAAACGGGGTCAGTAACTCTGGGTGTTCCGAGGGTTGATGCAGGTGGCGAGCAGCTACAGGTGGGATTAGACCGCCAAGTGCGCCACTACAGGTAGGCATACGCCGCGCGGAGGCGGTCGAACCACCAATCGCGGCGGGATCCCGACGCAGCGAGCTCAGCCAGGCGGGAAAGGTCGGGCGCGGGGTTGGTGACGGGCAAACGGCCATCGATGAGCGGCCGGGGCTCGATGACGTCCTCAATAAACAGCGACGACGTGGCCAAACCCGCTGCGTTTGGCACCGGTTGCAGCTCGGTCACAGGCAGGGCCGCCGCCGTGAACAAACCGGCGGCCATGCCAACACCTGTATCCAAGGCGCTGGCGACGGTCACCTTCATCTCCAGCTCCTCGGCCAACCGAAGCAAACGGCGTGGCCCGCCGAGCGGCGCGACCTTCATTACGCCCACGTCAGCCGCCTGTTCGCGCGCAACCAAATACGGATCCTCAGCTTTGCGGATCGACTCATCGGCAGCAATCGGGCAAAACTCCCCCACTGCGTCGCGGACCGCGCGGAGCTCGGCGACAGTCGCAACAGGCTGCTCCATGTACTCCAGCGGACCCAACTCATGAGCGGCGCGGATGGCCTGCTCCACCGACCAGCCACGATTCGCATCCACCCGCACCACAGGTTCATAGCCATAGGCTTCAGCCACCGCGGTACGGACGGCCGCTACGCGCTCGATGTCGTCGTTAAGCGATTGGCCACTCTCTGCGACCTTGACCTTGAACGTGCGGCACCCGGGGTAGCGCCCCACGACCTCCGGCACCTGCTCGGGCGCGACGGCGGGGATGGTGGCGTTGACCTCGACAAACTCGCGCTTCGGGGTGGGTAGGCCGACGTAGGCGCATTCGATAGCCGAACGCAACCATGCGGAAGCCTCCCGAGCCTCGTACTCCAGGAAGGGAGCGAACTCGCCCCAGGTAACGGGGCCGTCGATGAGAAGTGCTTCGCGGGTGGTGACGCCACGGAACTTCACAGCCATGGGCAGAGCCACGACGTGGGCGCGGTCGAGGATGTCGTCGATCGATGGAAGCGGGACGTTAGGCGCAGCGGACACAGACATACCCCTCATGCTAGAGACCTTTATGCTGGAAGCCATGACTGATACCGCGAAGTACTCGACCGATAACCCCTTCCGCCCTGAGCAGTGGAAGACGGTTGATGGTTTTGAGGATTTGACCGACATCACCTACCACCGCCACGTCGGCGAGGGCCGCGAAAACGGCATTGTGCGCATTGCTTTTGATCGCCCGGAGGTTCGTAACGCGTTCCGCCCGCACACTGTCGATGAGCTCTACCGCGCGCTCGACCACGCGCGTCGCACCCCGGATGTCGGCGTTGTGCTGCTGACCGGCAACGGTCCGAGCACCAAGGACGGTGGCTGGGCATTCTGTTCGGGTGGTGACCAGCGCATTCGTGGTCGTTCCGGCTACCAGTACGCAACGTCACACGAGCATGACGACGCCACCGCGGACGCATCCACCATCGATACTGCGCGCGCCAAGGTCGAGGGAGGTCGCCTGCACATCCTGGAGGTGCAGCGCCTGATCCGCACCATGCCGAAGGTTGTTATTGCCGTGGTCAACGGTTGGGCCGCAGGTGGCGGACACTCCCTGCATGTGGTGTGTGACCTGACACTGGCATCGCGCCAAGAGGCCCGCTTTAAGCAGACCGACGCTGACGTAGGATCTTTCGATGCCGGCTATGGCTCGGCCTACCTGGCGAAGCAGGTTGGTCAGAAGTTTGCCCGCGAGATTTTCTTCCTCGGCCGCTCCTACGACGCTGAGACCATGCACCGCATGGGCGCCGTCAACGAAGTCGCCGACCACGCTGAGCTGGAAGATGTCGCGGTCGAGTGGGGCCGCATGATCAACGGCAAGTCCCCGACGGCGCAGCGCATGCTGAAGTTCGCTTTCAACCTGACCGATGACGGACTGATGGGCCAGCAGGTCTTCGCGGGCGAGGCCACTCGCCTGGCGTACATGACCGACGAGGCCGTCGAGGGCAAGGAAGCGTTCTTGGAAAAGCGCGACCCGAACTGGGATGAGTTCCCGTTCTATTACTAGGTGCTGGGGCTGGCCACAGCCCTACCCCACCTACTGAACCTTCGTAACCTCAAACCGCTGCTCCGGGTGGACGTAGGCCTCCTGCGCGCGCACGAGCTCCAGCTCACCAGAGCCGGACTCGTGCGTAACCTTCAGCAGCTCAAAGATGCTGGCCGCGGTGTTGCCCAGCGCGACCGAGAGGTCACCGTCAATACCGCGACCGCGCAGCAGGTTGCCCGCAAACAGCGCGGCCGTGACATCGCCGGAGCCGTTGCGCTTCAGCGGCAGGTACGGCGTCGCCACCAGCCATGCACCGGAGCCATTGACGGCGAGCATCTCAATCTCGTCCTCCTTGCGCTCCGGACGCAGCACGCTGGTGACCAGCACGGCCTCCGGGCCGAGCTCCCGAGCAGCATGAGCTGCCGCAATGGTGGACTCCAGGTCGCTGACCTCGCGGCCCGTCAGGTATCCCAGCTCAAACTGGTTCGGCGTAATCACGTCTGCCACCGGCACGACCTTGTCGCGCAGCAGCGGCGGAATGTCTTCCGAGACGTGGCAGCCACTCTTGGCATTTCCCATCACCGGGTCACACGAGTAGATGGCCTTCGAGTTGCGCTCCTTGGTCAGCGCCACGGCCTCGATGATGACATCCGCAATATCGCTACCGCCCTGGTAGCCGGAGATAATCGCGTCGACGTCGTCAAGCTTGCCCAGCTCATCGATACCCTTGATAACCTCGCGCACATCCGTGGCTGGAATCATTGGGCCACGCCACTGGCCGTAGCCGGTGTGGTTGGAAAAATCGACGGTGTGGACCGGCCACACTTCAAAACCTGCGCGCTGCAGCGGAAAGACGGCAGCGGAGTTACCCACATGGCCATAGCTCACATGCGACTGAATGGACAGGATCGAGGGCACGCGGTTGAACTCCGCGACGGCTTCAGCTGCCTTTTCGGTAGGGGCCTGATTTTCGTTCATTCCTCTATATTGCAACGGATGCACGAAAATCCCATATCCCCTAGTAGGCGCTGGGGCGACGTCGGCTGGCTTTGAGTTCGGAGCGCCGCTGCTTCTGCGCTTTACGACGCGCAATCGAGGCTCGACTCGGCCGAGTCCGCCGGCGCCTCGGAGGCGGTGGCTGCACGGCTTCCCGAATGAGATCCGCCAGGCGACGCCGGGCTTCCGCGCGGTTGCGCACTTGGGAGCGCTGCGTGGTGACGGACACGGTGAGTGTGGTGCCGTCGAGTCGGTGGCTGAGGTTCTGGAGAGCGCGGCGGCGATGGACGTCGGAAAGCACGGTGAGCTCGGCAATATCGACCGATAGCTGCACCTTGGAGTCGGTGGTGTTAACGCCCTGACCGCCCGGTCCGCCGGAGCGCGCGAAGCGTTCGGTGAGCTCCGCTGAGGGGATGACAAGGCCCTTTGGGATGCCGGGACCTGGTGGAATCTTCAGGGGTTTCATGATGGCCAGTGTAGTCAGGGCGCTCAGTAGCGGATGCTCGGTAACGGATGTTTCCCGAGGCCAGGAATTTAGCCACAAGTTGAGCTACAAGTACCGGCCGGTAACGCTTGCGGGGTTGGCCGCGACCTCACTCGGCGTACCGGTAGCGACAATGCGGCCACCGTCGACCCCGCCACCGGGACCGAGGTCAATGATGTAATCCGCATTGCGAATCAAATCCACGTCATGCTCAATGACCAGGATTGTCGCGCCCTTATCAATCAGCCGCTGCAGCACCTGCAGCAGCGTCTCCACATCCCGCGGATGCAGACCAACCGTTGGTTCATCAAAGACAAATAGCGCTCGGTTCTGCTTGCGATGCAGCTGCGAAACCAACTTCAACCGCTGCGCCTCACCACCGGAAAGCGCCGGCGTGGCCTCATTCAAAGTCAGATAACCAAGACCAACATCGCTCATGGCCTGCAGAGTGCGACGAACAGCACCAAAACGCTTATCGACGGCCTCAACATCAGCAACCCATTCGAGCGCTTCCGCCACTGTCTTAGCCAACAGAGTTGGCAGCGACAGGCCCGCCACCAGGCAGGACTCAGCCTCCGACGAGTAACGAGAGCCACCGCAATCCGGACAGGTGATATCCACATCCGGCAGGAACTGCACATCCAACGAAATGGTGCCCGTCCCCTCACAGGCCGGGCATTTTAGGATGCCGGTGTTGAAGGAAAACGCACCGGGCTTCAGCTTTTTACCATCGCTGGCCAGCGTACCGGCATTGGCACCTGCATAGATGCGTCGCAAAACATCCAGCACACCGGTATATGTACCAACCGTGGAGCGCACATTGGCCCCAATAGGTGTGGCATCAACGACGTGCACGGTATCAATCCCGGCAGCATCAACTACACGCACGTGCTCTGGTTTTCCGCCCTCCGCTGCGCCTTGTACAGCAGGGACCAGTGACTCCAGCACCATGGTGGTTTTGCCAGAGCCAGAAGGACCCGTCACCACTGTCATCTTCCCCAGTGGCACGTCAACGTCCAGGGCCTGCACGGTGTGGATTGGCGTGGTTTCCATGTGAATGGCGCCAAGGCCGACATCAGCGTCCGCGCGCGCACCAGAGTCAGCGTCAGCACCAGGCACAGCCGCCGATTCAGTATTGGCCGCAGCCTCCCCACGCACCGCAACCTTCGTCCGACCGGTGATATAGCCGCCGATCAGGCTGTCAGCCACCTGCTCAATCGCACCCTGCGCGGTCACTTCCCCGCCATCGCGGCCCGAACCAGGACCAATCTCAATTAGATGGTCCGCCGCTGCGAGTACCGCAGGATCGTGGTCCACCATCACCACAGTGTTGCCACCGCGCAGCAAATCGCGAATCACGCCGTGCAGCCCCTCAATATTCGCTGGATGCAAGCCAATCGAGGGTTCATCAAGCACATACAGCACACCCGTGGTTTCATTGCGCACCGCACGAGCCAATTGCACACGCTGCCGCTCACCCGTCGACAATGTCGCCCCCGCGCGGTCCAACGACAGGTATCCCAAGCCAAGTTCCACTAGTCGCTCCGCCATCGACTGCAGCGTGACGACGAGTGTCTCCGCCATGCTGCGCATCGGTGCGGGCACCTCAGTGGCCACGGTGGTTGACCACTCCAGGACGTCGTCAAGCGCTAATGCCGTGATGTCAGCTAGGTTGTCATCGCCGATTAGCGGTGTGCGAGCGGTGGCGGACAGGCGTGTGCCGTGGCATTTCGGGCACGTGCGCTCAGTGAGGAAGCGGGAGACTTTGGCCAGGCGTTTGTCGTTGTCGGCACGTTTGAGTTCTTCGGTGACAGTCAGGCGGGCGTTGCGGAACGTGAAGTCTAGTTCGTGGATTCCCTTTTTCGAGGTGACGGTGATGTGCTTCTTTTCCTCCGGACCGGCGAAGACGATTTCGCGCTCATGATCGGTGAGGTCTCGCCAGGGCACGTCGGTGCGCACACCGAATTCGCGAGCGATGGCCGGTTGAACGTTGAAGCCGAAAGTCTGCCAGGGCAAAACGGTGCCATCGTCGATGGAGAGGTCTGGATCCTTAATCAAGGCGGTATCGTCGACCTCGCGGATGGTGCCGATGCCCTCGCAGGTCTCACAGGCGCCGCGGGAGTTGAATGCGAGGTCCTCCGCACCTGGCGGATAGAATTCAACCCCGCATTCGGCGCAGGTCAACGGTTTCTCTGCAGCAACGGCGAGGGTTGGCTGGTGGTAGTGACCATTCGGGCAGCGGTGGCGACCGAGCCGGGAGAACATCAAACGGATGACATTCAGCAGCTCAGTGGCGGTGCCGAATGTGGAGCGCACACCCGGCGTTGGCGGACGCTGCCGCAGTGCCAGGGCGGCCGGGACATGGGTGACTCGGTCAACATCTGCCCGAGTGGCCTGCCACATTCGACGGCGCGTGTAGGTCGACAGCGCCTCGATATAGCGACGCGAGCCTTCGGCGTACAAAACACCCATGGCCAGCGAGGATTTACCCGAACCAGACACGCCAGCAATGGCGGTGAGCTGCTGCAGCGGAATATCGACATCAATATTCTTCAGGTTATTAACTCGGGCACCGTGCACTTCAATGTGCGTGGGTTGGTCAGCCGCCGGTCGATTCTGAACAGTGTCGCGAGCTGTCATCCGAGTCATGCCTCCAGCGTACGACAGGGGCCGGATTGGCCAATCCGCTGTTAAACAACAAATGCTCATCTAAGCTGACGAATAACATTTATCCACTTATAAAAACAGCAAGAAAAGGCAGGATTGAGGCATCATGGCCACTTCTGATTCCCCGTCCATTTTCATCTCCGGCGGCGCACAGGGCATTGGCCGCGCGGTGGCCGAGAAGTTCCTGGCTGCAGGCTGGACCGTAGGTGTCTACGACATCAACGAGGACGCCCTGGCGAAGCTCAAGGCTGAACGCCCGGAGGTAATCGTCGGCAAGCTGGACGTGACGGACTTTAAGCAGTGGGAGGACGCGCTTGCGGACTTCACCTCCCACACCGGCGGCAAGCTGACAGTGCTGGACAATAACGCGGGCATCATCGGCGATGGCGATATCACCGACCAGTCGCCGGAGATTATTCGCGCACAGGTGGACATCAACTGCACCGGCCTGACACTGGGCGCGAAGGCGGCACATCCGTACCTGAAGCGCACCAAGGGATCTCACCTGGTCAACATGGGTTCGGCTTCGGGTATCTACGGTCAGCCGCACATCGCGCCGTACTCCGCGTCGAAGTTTTACGTCTCTGGTCTGACGCAGGCTCTGGATCTGGAATGGCGCAAGGACAAGATCCGCGTCGTCGCAATCATGCCGCTGTGGGCGAAGACCAAGCTGGCGGACGTTTCCGCTGGTTCGACCCGCCGTCTTGGCGTGCGCATCACACCGGACCAGGTCGCTGATGCCGTGTGGAAGGCAACGCACCCGCAGAACTTCATCGAGCGCCAGCGCCACTTCTACTCGGTGTCAGCAGCGGACTTCATCCTGCGCTACCTGGGCAAGATTGGCCCGCAGTTCCTGTCCCGCCCGGTTAACGCAATCATCGCGGGTTAAGAGACAAACTAGACCTATGCTCTTTGATCAACTCCCGCGCGACGATGCCCGCATCACGCCGGGAGTTGTTCATCTGCCGGGGTGGCTTCCACTGGACCGGCAGGCCGGCATCATCACGCAACTCCGCGACATCGCCCGCGACGTTGCCGGCACTCCCCTGGCTATGACTCGCCCGCGGCTCAAAAGTGGTCAGATGCAAGTCTTCATGCTGCACCTCGGCCGCATGTGGGCCACAAATCCGTACCGCTACGTCACGCACGCAGGCGGCGTTCGCGTCCCGCCTGTGCCTGACAATCTGCTACAGCTCGCCACCGAAGCACTTCGTGCCGCCGCGCTTTACGACGAATCCCTCAGCCAGTGGCCCGCCACTTTTCGGCCCGACATGGCGTTGGTCAACTACTACCCACCCGGGGCCACCATGGGGATGCACCAGGATCGCAACGAAAACTCCCCTGCCCCAATTGTGTCGCTCTCTATCGGCGACGAGGCCCTGTTCCGCATTGGCGGGACTGAAAACCGCAACAAGCCCTGGGATGACGTGACTCTCGCCAGCGGGGATGTGATCGTGTTTGGTGGCCCCAAGCGGCTTGCGTTTCACGGTGTGCCCAAGACTCGTCCGGGCACTCTGCCGGAGAGGTGCGGGCTTAAAGAGGGCCGCATCAACATCACGTTTCGGCAAGTGGAAAACTCACACTAAACCGCGCAAGCCACCGACCGCTAGCCTAGACACATGCAGCGCACCGCTTCCTCCATGCACGCACAGTCTGCCACCACGCAGACTCCTGCCCCACTCGACTGGCGCAGCCGGGTGCGTTTCTTTGTCGGCCCGTTCCCAGCTGCCGACCTCGCTATTGCGGCTACCTTCCTGCTGTGCTGCTGGGTGAGCATGACACCGCTACTTACTTATGGCCCGAGCTTCACTTATGTCACCAATGTGGTTCTGTCCGCGATGATTGCCGGAGCCGCAGCGTTTCGTCGTAAAGCAGTGCGCGCATCGTTTGTGGTTACGTACAGCGCCCTAGCGGGCCTCGCCTTGCTGGTGTGGCTATCCCCGGTGAACCTTGGGCTAGACCCTATTATTGTTGCTGCCCCACTATCACTATGGGCTGTGACCAGGTGGGAACAGAATCGCACCTGGGGCATAGTTGGGCTCTTTTTAGGGTTGATTGGCAGTTTCCTCAACCCAGCGGTTCCAGCCTTCGGTTTTACTCCGGAACGGCTGTTGGTTTTCGGTCTGCCGGCGGTGCTCATCACGGCGAGCGCGTACGCAGTGCCGCTGTGGCTGCGCATCAACGCCGAGGAACATGCCGCGGAGTTGGAGAACGTCGTGGCGCTCAACAAGCTGGAGTTGTCCAGGGAGCTTCACGACGTCGTGGGGCACGGACTCACCTCTATTAAGGTTCAGTCCCAAACCGCGCTGTACCTGGCGGAGATGAATGACTCACGAGCGGAACGCGCTGCTGAAAAGACCACGCTGGAAGGTATTGCCGAGACCGCAGAACAATCGTTGCGAGATGTGCATGCGCTTGTCGATGCACTACGTGATGGCGGCGAGATTAGCGCTGACCCGAATGATATTCCCCGTCTGGTTGCGGCTACCTGTCCGCCGGGGCGCGATGTATCGGTGACTCTGCCGGAGTCTTATGCGGCGCTGGCGGATTGGCCGCTTGCGAAGCGTTTGACTTTGGTGCGGGCCGTTGCGGAGTTGGCTGCGAATATGGCTAAGCACTCATCGGGTGCTGGTCAGTTCACATTGGCGATTGAGTCGCCTACTGAGTCGCCTATTGCCCCATCTGCCGATGCCGATATCAGCCCGGCACGGGTTCATTTGATAACCGTAAACCGGGCTAAGAATGAGTTCGCGGAGCACGGAAAACGAGCTGGTGCCGGGTTGATTGGCCTGAATGAGCGCGTGGCGGAGCTGGGTGGCGAGATGACTTATGGTGAAAGCGACGGCATGTTCTGCGTCAGTATTCGGCTGTAAGCGGTTTGGCCAAAGCAGGTCTAACTATTGACACTGCATAGAAAGACGAGCAATGGGTGTAATTCGAGTTTTAGTCGCTGAAGATCAAGCGCTGATTCGACAGTCTTTTGCGCAACTTATTGATGCCCACCCACAGATGAAAGTCATTGGTGCCGTGGGCGACGGCGCCGAGGCTGTGCGCCTTGCCTCCGGCTCGGATGTGGTCGTCATGGACATTCGCATGCCTGTGATGGACGGTATCGAGACCACGCGGCAGATCGTGCGAGGGGAATCGTCCGGAGGCGCGACTCGCGCATCCGCTCCGAAAGTCCTGGTACTGACCACTTTCCGCGAAGAATCCCTTGTACTCGGAGCTTTAGAGGCTGGTGCCGCAGGCTTTTTACTCAAAGACTCCGATCCCCGCGAGCTACTTTCAGCCATCATGCGCATCCACCGTGGTGAAGGAGTCATCGATCCGAAGGTGACACCGATGGTGTTGCGACACGTTTCACCGCGTACAACCCTTTTCGAGCAGCCAGCAAGCGCATCCTCGGCCAGTGGCTCTAGCTCAGACCCCACCGACGCAGGACCCCAGTTCACACCCCGCGAACAGGAGATTTTGGACCTCGTCTGCCAAGGGCTTTCCAATGATGAGATCGCTCGCAGGTTGGTGGTCGCCACGACGACCGTGAAAACCCATGTGAAAGCCCTGTTGACCAAGACGGGCTCACGCAGTCGTGTGAATCTTGTCATTTGGGCTGCGAAAAACGGAATGCTTTAGATTCTCTTCACTGGTGCCGTCACCCTCGCTAGCGCCTCCTCCCTAGGGAGGATATTTCCGCCAACTCATCCTTAAGGAGGGCGCGAACCGAACCGGCCATGCCTACTACTTAAGGCATGACCGCACCAATCCCTACTTCAGGCCCTACCTCAGGCCATTCCGCAGATGCCGCCGCTGCCCTTCTTCAGCTGCGCGGCATCACTGTCTCCTACGGCAAGAACGAACCGGTCCTGAACGGTCTCGACATGAGCGTTCGTGCCGGTGAGGTCTACGGACTTTTGGGTCTCAACGGCGCCGGTAAGTCCACGCTGATGAGCACGGTGCTTGGGCTTATTCCCTACTCCGGTGAAATCAGCATCGCGGGACACCCGTGGTCAATTGAAGACCTAGACCACATCGGCGCCTCCATCAATGGCCCGGCGTTCTACCCACAACTCTCGGCCACCGACAACCTCAAAGTGCACGCACATTTGACCGGCACGGATAAGCACCGTATCGCCGAGGTCCTGGACATGGTCGGCCTGCACTCGGGCAACAAGCGCGCGCGTGCATTCTCCACCGGCATGAAGGTTCGTCTCTCGCTGGCGATGGCTCTGCTCACCGACCCCGATATTGTGCTTCTCGACGAGCCCACCAACGGCCTCGATCCGGAAGCTATCGTGGGCCTGCGCACCTTGTTGCGAAATCTCGCCGCTAGTGGCAAGGCCGTCGTGGTGTCCTCCCATCAACTCGGAGAGGTCGAAAAGAGCGTTGACCACCTTGGCGTCCTTGCTGGTGGCCGGCTGGTCTACGAAGGCCCGCTGACTGGCTTTGCGGCTGCTGGTCAATCCCTCGAGCAGGCTTTCTTCACCGCAGTAGGTGTTGACCGATGAGCGCTCAACCGCACACACGCACTCTTAACACGCACGCTGTTCCTACGCGCCACTACTTCCGCGCCGAGCTACTGCAGGCGAAGTGGTCACTCACCATGTTTCTGCCCGCCATCATGGTGGCAATCGCTTTGGTCAGCATGGTCTTTTCTACAGGTGTTGACGCCACCCCCATGGCAAGCGCCCACATCTATTCGCTGATTCTGCTTCCTCCGCTAGCGACGATTACGGCCGTCATTGGCCAAAACCGTGAAGAAAAGCTCCGCCACGGCGGCCTAATCTGGCGCAATATTTCGAGCATTCGAGTGCTCCTTGCGCGCACCGCTACTGTCATTGCCTCCGCGGCCCTCGGTCACGCCTTAATGGCTGCGCTCCTTGCGAGAAGCATGACCAACGCATTGCAATTCACGCTCTTTAGCACGTTGTCATTCTTCGTGTTCTGGACATTCGGTCTTGCCCTATGGCACCTCATACCCCGCTCAGCTCTCTTCCTCGCCCCACTCACAGCCATCGCTTGGGCCATCGCAGGAACACTGGATGCCATGAGTCCGTCCTGGCTACTTCGCCCGTGGACCTGGGCCATTCGTCCGACACTGCCCATCCACGGCGTGCAGGCCAATTCCATCACGGCTCCCGCAAACAGCGAGATCTGGAACATCGCCATCCTGCCACCAGCGCTGCTGCACTTGCTCCTCGGACTGGGCTTCTTTGCCATCGCATTGCTGGCACACGGAAAGACCCTCAGCTTGCCGACGGGCCGGGAGCGCAGCGCTTCGTCGTTAAGCCATGGCATGAGCGCGACCTTGCCCTGGCGCACCTGGTGGAGCCTCGCAGCGCTAATGCTTGCCGGCCTTGCAGTCGTGCGTGTGGTGTGGTCCCCGGATTATGCGCTGGGGCTACTGAGTTTCGTCTGCGTGCCGACGGCCGCAACCGTGGTCGCCATCATGACGTGGACCTCGCAAGCTGATGCCTGGCCAGCGCTGATGTATCGACGCTCGCGGGGGAGCATCACGCTCCGACTGTTTGCCTTGGATATGGCGTTTCTCGTACCAGTGCTCGTGGTTGCGGTAATCATCAGTAGCGCAGGCGGCGAGACCAATAGCCAGACCGGCACTAACCCCTGGCCGTATCAGGCAATCGTTGCACCTCTTGTGGCCGCAATGATTGTGGCCGTGACCGGCTTAATCGCGCGTCGAAGCGTGGCGGCTGCAATTTTTGCCTCGGTCGCGCTCGGCGGTTGGGCGGTGATGGTTGGCGGTGATGTCCTCAGTGCCTCACCACTGTGGTGGACCTCAGAATGGGGATGGACCTGGGTGGTCCGTGATTACCCCGAGCGGTGGCCGCTGATGGTTCTGGCATCCGCCATTGCGATTGTGGCGTTCGTGGCCTGGGCGCGGGCGACATCATTGAAGGCGATCCGATCCCAAGACTGACAGCGGAGCCAAGAACACCGCCCCTACTCCTCGATAGCCTCGCGAACTTCTTCGACGCTGAGGTTGGAGTCTTCGATTTCCTCGCGAGCTTCCTTCTTCCGACCACGGCGGACCAGACGGAAGATGCGCTTACGGCGAGAAGTCTCTTCACTGATGCGCTCACGACCGCGCAGCCAAGCAATGACCATAACGGTAATGAGCAGCAGTCCGATGTAGCCCAGGATTGGGTAGACCCAACCAATCAGATTCTGGAAGCCCATGAAACTCAAGGCGAAACCGAGCAGAACCAGACCGACGTAAACGATCTTGAACTTTTCCGGGTGATTTGCGGTGACGCGGCGACCCAGCGCATAAAACATGCCAAGTGCCGTGTTGAAAATCATGCCAAGGATCACCACGGCCATGGCTTGCCCCAGCCACGGATGCAGGCGGTTGATGACGGTGAGCATCGGCACAGCGTCGGTGGCGACGGTACCAACAGTGTGGAACAGCGTGGTGGTGGTAATCAGCAGCATTGCGGAGTACACCAAACCGCCAACGAAACCACCGGCACCTGCGGCACGGGGATTGAACAGGTTGCCGCCAATAACGATTGCCATGGAGACCGCAACCATCAGGTTAAAACCGACATAGTTCACTGCGGCGACAACCCAGTTCGGCAGAGTAGTCGGGACTTCTGCGATGGCAGCTGCCTGCTCCGCGGCCGGGGTGGCATCGGTAAACGCCAGCGTATAAATACTGGCCAGCAGGATAAAGCCGACGATAAACGGCGTGATGGAACCAATCACGGTGGTCACGCGGTCAACATCGAGGAAACCGGCTCCAATGGTCACCAGCACCATCATCACGGCACCGATCCAAACAGGGATGCCCCACTGCTGCTCCATATTGGCACCCTCACCGGCGAACATGACGAACCCGGTGGCGAAGAGCGTGATAATCACACCGATGTCCAGTACGCGCGAGAAGATTGGATGCGATACGCGTCGGAAAACTTCGCCGTGTTCGGTGGCCTGGAAATAGCTTCCGAGCTGCAGAATAATCATTGCCATCAGGCTCATGATCACCGCTGAGAGAACGGCACCCCAGACACCATTGATGCCAAAGGCGACGAAGTATTGCATGATTTCCTGACCAGTCGCAAAGCCCGCGCCGACGACTACGCCGACGAAAGCGAATGCAACGCGCAGTACTTGCTTCACCACAAGGGTTCACTCCTATTCGACTATCTGATTGATATAACCACCTTACTTTTCTCAGTGAGTTTTACTAATCGCGGCTGACCGTTCTAAAAAGCTTCGCCTTTAAATCCCGCAGGCCACGCCGGTTGAATGCACCGGGCAGTAGCCATTCGGATTCTTAAACAAGTACTGCTGGTGCTCGTCCTCGGCTCGGTAGTACTCCCCTGCCGGAGTCTCAGCGAGTGGCTTAATCTCCGTGGTGATGGGGCCCAGGCCAGCGTCGGCAAGCTTCGGCGCGTACGCATCGGCGATTTCCTGCGCCCGGCGCGCTTGCTCGGGCGTCGTCGTGTAAATCGCGGAACGGTACTGCGTGCCGACGTCATTACCCTGACGGTAGCCCTGCGTGGGGTCGTGGGCCTCGAAGGCCTTCGCGATCAGCTGGTCGAAGCTAATCTGCTCCGGGTCGTAGACGACCTCCACAATCTCGGTGTGGTTGGTCCGTCCGGTGCAGGATTCGCGGTAAGTAGGATTTGGCGTCACGCCACCGGCGAACCCGACCGACGTGCTGAGCACACCCGGTGTTTCCCAAAACAGCTTCTCAGCACCCCAGTAGCAGCCAATACCGATGTAGACGACCTCCTGGCCATCCTCCCATGGGCCGGTAATCGGCGTGCCGAGCACCGCATGCGGCTTCGGGTTTTCCAGCACCGGGTGCGAGCCGCCCTTCAGCGCCTCACCTTCCGGCACCAGCTCCGCTGACCTGCCAAAAAACCAACCCATCTTCGATGCCTTTCTATCTATGACTGCCTATGTCTGCGCAACGCGTCCGAGGCATCGATTGTTCCGTTCCTGTCACCAGAAGTTACGGCACAACTCCGGCTATGGTTTGGGTTGTGCGTACGCTCAGTCTGCTTTCCGTCAATCCCCACGACCCGACCGCCATCCTGCCCGACCTCCGCGCCGCGCTGGACGGCGAGGTCTCCTTGCTTCCCGTTCCGCTTCACGACGGCACGCGCGCCTCAATCTTGCGGAACTCGCAACGCGCAGGTGAGCCGATTGATGATTCCATCGCACTTGTTGTCGGCACCTCCGGTTCCACCGGCACACCGAAGGGTGCACAGCTGACGGTGGAGAACTTGGTCTCCTCTGCTGCCGCTACACATCAGTGGCTCGGCGGTGAAGGACAGTGGCTGCTGGCGATGCCGGCCTACCATATCGCTGGCCTGCAGGTTCTCATTCGATCTCTGCTCGCGGGCACGGATCCGCTGTGCGTGGATGTGACAGACGGTTTTGATGTAGCCGCATTCGCCGACGGCGCCGAGGCCCTCACCGCCGACCGCGCTTACACTTCACTGGCTCCTATGCAGCTGGCCAAGGCCATGGAAGAACCCTTTGGTGCGGCCGCCTTGCGCCGTTTCGACGCCGTCCTCGTCGGCGGCGCGGCCTTGAACCCGCAGGTAGCAGCGCGCGCGGAGGAGCTCGGCATCAATGTTGTAACCACCTACGGTTCCTCCGAGACAGCCGGCGGCTGCGTCTATGACGGACAGCCCATCGAGGGTGCACAGGTCGCCATCGAAAATGATCGCGTTTGGCTGGGCGGACCGATGATTGCACACGGTTACCGCAACGCGCCCGGTCACGAGGCTTTCCATAAACCAGATTGGTTCGCCACCTCCGATGCGGGCGAGATCCGCGATGGCCGACTCGTCATCACGGGACGATTGGACACCATTATCGACTCCGGCGGGTTGAAGCTGCATCCCGAAGTCCTCGAACGTGAACTGCTCGCCATCGACGGCGTTACGGGAGCCTGCGTGGTGGGCGTGCCACACCCACGGCTCGGTCACGCCATTGTCGCAGCGTATGAAGGTACCGCGGAGCTCGGCGATATTATGGACGGCCTCGGCGATGCCGAAGATGCCGGGCGAATCAATCACTGGATGATTCCCAAGGACCTGCGACGCGTGGATGCTCTGCCGCTGATTGGGCCGGGCAAGGTCGACCGGAAGAAAGTCGCGGCGCTCTTTTAATCTTTTGCCTTCCAGCCTTTAAGCCACTCGAACCCGCGTTAGTTCAAGGCATTTGGTGTCACGTCCTATTATTAATTCATGTCTGAAGCACCAAAGAGTCCTGCAACGGCGTCGTTAAGCGATTGGCTGGAAGGCGCGCGCCCCCATACCTGGGCGAATGCGTTTGCGCCGGTCATAGTCGGTGTCGGAGCGGCATCGGCACACGCGCCGATTATTTGGGGGCGTGCGGTGCTCGCGCTGATTGTCGCGTGGGCGCTGATTGTGGGCGTGAACTTCGCCAACGACTATTCCGACGGCATCCGCGGCACTGACGATGACCGCTCAGGCCCGCTGCGCCTGACTGGTTCTGGGCTGGTGGAGCCGAAGGTTGTGAAGTACGCGGCATTCGGCGCCTTTGGTGTCGCGGGTCTTGCCGGTGTGGCGCTGTCTTTGATGAGCGCGTGGTGGCTCATTCTGGTTGGCGCGCTGTGCATCGCGGCGGCGTGGTTCTACACCGGCGGTAAAAATCCTTACGGTTATCGCGGTCTTGGCGAGGTCTCGGTTTTCGTTTTCTTCGGTCTCGTCGCGGTGCTTGGCACAGAGTTCACTCAGACTGGCTCGCTGTCCTGGGTCGGCTTGGCCTGCGCAATTGGTATCGGTTCGGTGTCCTCTGCCGTAAACCTGGCGAACAACTTGCGCGACATCCCCACCGACGCCGCTACCGGCAAGATCACCCTGGCGGTTCGCCTAGGCGACTTCCGCACCCGCATCGTCTGGCAGATTCTCGCCATCATGCCTGCCCTGGCCAGCATTTTTATCGCTTTCTGGCATCCGTGGGCGTTGGTGGGTCTACTCATCGTGCCGCTGTGGGTGAAGGCCTCCGAGCCGATCCGCATGCATAAGAAGGGCAAGGCACTCATCCCGGTACTGGGGCTTACCGGCAAGATGATGCTCGCGTGGTCCGTCATCACGGCGCTGGCACTTGCACTCAGCTAAGGAGTACCGATGGACTTCCGCGCACTGACGCACAAGACGCTTGACGACGTCCAGAAGGCTACAACCCGAATAGGTGACACAGCAGCCAAGGCTCCAGCTTTCGTCCGCAGCGCTGCTCTGCGTTTGACCAGTTCGGGACGTCGACGACTGGCACTGGAGCACGGCGCGCTGCATTCACAGACCCGTGAACCGGGCCTGACTGATCTTACGGCCACCGGTGTAGTAGATATCAAGACCACACCGGTCACAGCCGACATTGCGGCCAAGGATGATGAGCGGGAGGCCAGTGACAAACCGGATACTGTCACCACCGATATTCCGGTGCACTGGTATGAGGTTGAGCCTGAAAACCCCGCCAACGACCCCGTGACCATCGTCTTTATCCACGGCTTCACCCTGGCTGGCGAGTCCTGGTACCGGCAGTTCAACGCGCTGCGGAAGTCACACCCGGAAGCACACCTGTTGACTATGGATCTACGCGGCCACGGCCAGACCGGTGCGGTTCCGGCTTCACTCTGTACGGTCGAGGGTGCTGCGGCCGATGCGCTAGCCGTGATTGCGGAGCGTGCCGCGACCGGAAAACTCATCGTGGTTGGGCATTCGCTCGGCGGTTTGATTGCACTGCACATGGCGCGGGCTGCCGAGGAAAGCATTCGCTGTCGGATAGCGGGTGTGGTGTTGATTTCCACGTCCATCGACAAGCTTGCCGCCCAGGGGGTACCGCAGATTCTCGCTTCCCCGGTAGCGGATGCGGCACGCAATGCGATTGAGTCCTCGCCGAAGGAGATTCGCAAGTTCCGCGAGGCAATCGCAGCATTGATGGCGCCGTCGTTGGCAGTCGCCGTGTTCGCCCGGCGCACGGACTACGAAATCATCGAATTCCATGCGGCCATGATTAATGAGACACCGCTGGAGACTTTCGTAGGCTACCTCGATGACCTGCAGGACCATGACGAGTTCGCTGCCGGACCTTACTTGGCGGGGTTACCGGGAGCGGTGCTGGTGGGCACGAAGGACGATGTCACTCCCCGCAAGCAAGCAGACCTCATTATGGAAAAGTGGCCGGACGCCGAACTGGTGGAAGTCGACGGTGCCGGCCACATGTTGCCGCTGGAAGCGCCGGATGCGGTGAACCGGGCAATCGAGCGGGTGCTGGAAAAGGTGCAGGAAAGCAGCTAGAGCAGAGCGCTAGTTTTCCTCGCGGTCCTTAATCTGCTGCGCGATGTATTCCTTGTGTGCGCGGCGATTCTCCGACCACACGGCAACCGATTCATTGGCCTGGACGCGCAGCTTCGGGAACACAAAAACCGACAGCGGCATCGAAATAATCAGCGCAAACACAGCCGTAATTGCCGCCGGAATCCGCACGTTTACGAAGTAAATGATGGCGAGCAGAATGAAGAAAAGCACCAGGAACAGCAGCAGACGAGCAAGGCCGTACCAGAACAGACCCTTCATGGCATTGCCGCGACCAGCATTCTTGGAGCCAGGAGTTGATGGCTTCGAAGCTTCTCTAGTCGAAGCCGGAGCCGGAGTCGACTCCCCTTCAGCCTCAGAAGCCAACTTGTCCTGCTCTGCTGGATTGGTCATTAAACCCTCACCTCTACGTGTTACGCCTGTGCTGCGCCCGACGTTGTTAGCGCCCCATGGCTGTTAGTGTCCAACGTTCCTTTGTACCCTAACGAGCTCTGTACGCCGTACCGCCTGCGGTGCGATACCCCTCGTGGGCACTACGGGACTCGTTGCGTATTCTAGTCGGTAAATCCAGGAGGTTAGCTATTACATGGGTCGGCTCATTCTGCTGCTGTTCATCATCCTTGTCGTAGTCATGCTGTGGAAAGCATTTGGCCCCGGCAGTCGCGGCAACGGCATGCGACGTATTTCTGCTCCGCAACCGGAACCCCGTCCACTCGCTCCCGACGATGATCCGGAGTTCCTCTGGAAGCTCAAGAAGGCCGAATTCGATCGCCGCAAGCGTGAGCAAGAGCTACAGGAACGTCGCGAACGCGAGCAGCGCGACCAAGGCAACCAGGGCGACGTGCCCAATAGCCCCGATGATTCCGGCGAAACCGACTAAACGTCCTTACCGCGCAGCAACAACTGCTGCAGGTACTCCCCGTAGCCGCTGGCGCTGAGGGCATCGGCACGCACGCTAAGCGCTGCATCGTCGATGAATCCCATGCGCCACGCCACCTCTTCCGGCGAACCAATCTTTAAACCCTGGCGCTGCTCAATCGTGCGCACGAAATCACCCGCGGCCATCAGATTGTCCACCGTGCCCGTATCCAGCCACGCCGTGCCGCGCGGCAGCACCTCTACCCGTAGTTTTCCGCGCTCCAAGTAGGCGCGGTTAACATCCGTGATTTCCAATTCGCCGCGTGACGACGGTTCCAGCGAGCGAGCTATTTCAACAACATCGGCGTCATAAAAGTACAAACCCGGCACCGCGAAGTGGCTGCGAGGTTTCTTCGGCTTCTCCTGAATCGCCACGGCCTTGCCGCTTTGGTCGAAGTCCACTACTCCATAGGCGGTGGGATCTGCGACCCAGTAGGCGAAGATTGCTCCGCCATCGACGTCATGGAAGCGACGCAGCTGCGTGCCCAGGCCGGCGCCGTAGAAAATATTGTCACCGAGGATGAGCGCAACGGAGTCATCGCCGATGTGATCCGCGCCGATGATGAACGCTTCTGCGAGACCACGAGGCTCATCTTGGGTGGCAAAGGTGAGGTTGAGGCCCCACTGCGAGCCGTCGCCAAGCAAGCGCTCAAACTGCGGGGCATCATGTGGCGTGGTGATGACGAGGATGTCCCTGATTCCCGCGAGCATCAGTGTGCTCAGCGGGTAATAAATCATCGGCTTGTCATAGACGGGAACCAGCTGCTTGCTGACACCAAGCGTGATTGGAAACAGCCGAGAACCCGTGCCACCTGCGAGGATGATTCCCTTCATAGTGCTCGCGCCTTTCTGCCTTACTGCCCAGCCGCTTCGTTGGCGATGGCCCACTCGTCGCGAGCCATGTTCTCAAGGTCCTTGCAGTCAAACTCACTGGGGAGCTTATTGCCCTGCGCCTCGAACTGCTCGATGGTCGGAGCTTTCTGATCGCGCTCGGAGAGAATCATGTCCGCTTCGATGAGACCCCCCTTGGCCAGCAGTGCGGCCAGGTCAATTCCGAGAGTCGGGTCCTGGATACTGACAGCACGCTCAGCCTCCGGGTTGTAGCCGGTGGAAGTGAGGTAGGTGAGCACGGAGTCGTCGGCAAGCGAAACGAAACCATGACCGATGCCGTTGGGCAGATAGACCACGCGGCGGGTCTTGCTGTCGAGCTCGAAGACCTCAACCTTGCCGAAGGTATCCGAGCCGCGACGCAGATCAACCGCAATGTCGAGGATGTGGCCCGCGGGACAGGTGACCAGCTTCGCCTGGCCGGGGTGACCATCTAGCGCGGTACTGACGTCTGCGAAGTGAAGGCCACGGACAACACCCGCCGCGGAGACACTCATGTTGGCCTGCTCCGGAAAGAACGGGTAGCCCGTGGCCTCGCCGAATGCGTCGAGGCGATACCACTCGTGGAAACTACCGCGGCTGTCGCCGTGGATGACCGGCTCGAAGGTGAAAACGCCATCGATGGAAGTGGGCTGGAATGTGCTCTTAGGGCTCATGGGTAACAAGTGTAGACGCGAGGGACGGGTTCGGACTGGTGGTGGGTTGGGTATGGGCTGGGTAGTCGCCGAGCCGAAATTAGCGTTTAACGGCATTCATGCGGGGGTTGTTGCCCTAAGGTCTCGATTTGTGTGTCCTTTTAAGTGAACCCACACTTCTTGACCTGGGAGTTTCTAATCTGAAGCCCACACAAATCGAGACCTTAGGGAAAAATGGCCCGAATTTGAGGCTTATTTGTTAATCCTGAATACGAAAACAACGTTTAACGCCATTCACAAGGGGTGTTTTGACGCAGACTCGCATGTTTGGTGGGCTTCAGATTAGAAACTCCCAGGTCAGATTCACCCAAAAGCCCGAAAATGCCACCAAACATGCGAGTCTGGGTATTTTGGGCCTGTTTTGAGCCCTTTACCTGGTGCGCATGGGAACTATATTGCAGGGCGTGGCTGAAGTGACGCATAGGGCGTACCAAGTAACTGGGGCGTACCAAGTAACCGGGGTGCACCAGGTAACCGGGGTGCTGGCTAGGCAGAGCCCAACCAACCCAAAACCAGCCCAACCAACCCAAACCAGCCCAGCCAGAACTACAACTCCTGCTCGCGCTCAGCGTAGCCAGTCTCAGCGGCATCGTAGGCCACGGCCCACCAGGACTCGTTGGCGCGATACCAGTCGATGGTCTCGGCGAGGCCTGCCGAAAAGTCCTGATAACGCGGCTGCCAGCCAAGGCTGCGGATGGATGCAGGATCAATCGCATAACGACGGTCATGCCCCGGGCGGTCAGTGACATGAACGAAGTCAGTGCGCGCGCGACCGAAGCCCTCCAAGATGTCACCGACCACGTCGAGGTTGGAACGCTCACCATCGGCACCAATGAGGTAGGTCTCCCCCACCTCACCGGAATCCAGGATTATCCAGACCGCATCGTTGTGGTCATCGACGTGAATCCAGTCCCGAACATTTTCACCGGTGCCGTACACGCGAGGCCTGCGCCCACGGAGCAGACCACAAATCTGCCGGGGAATCAGCTTCTCCGGATGCTGCCTAGGACCGTAGTTGTTCGAGCAGTTACTAATCGTCGCAGCCAGCCCAAAGCTACGCACCCACGCCCGGACAAAGTGGTCCGCAGAAGCCTTAGAGGCCGAATAGGGGCTAGAGGGTTTGTACGCGGTGGCCGTCGTAAAGCGTGCTGGATCGTCGAGAGCAAGATCGCCGAAGACCTCATCAGTGGAGATGTGGTGGAGGCGAACATCGTGGGTGGCGCAGGCCTTCGCCAGATTCACGGTGCCCAGCACATTGGTGGTGACAAATGGATCGGCATTCACCAGCGAGTTGTCGTTGTGGCTCTCGGCGGCGAAGTGGACGACGGCATCGAAGCGGGGCACGAGGCGATCGATCAGCTCCGCGTCACGAACATCGCCGCGGATGATCTCACAGTCCGTGCCTTCCAAGCTCGCTGGGTTCGCGGCATAGGTGAAAGCGTCAAGTACCGTGACATTCACATCGGGCCGTGTAGCCAGAGTGCGGAGAACAAAGTTGGAACCAATAAAGCCGGCACCACCGGTGACGAGAACGCGCATGGAAGCGATTCTAGTTCACCCGGCGATGCCGGCTTGTACGTGTGTGATTGGCTTAGTTCAGGCCAGCGTAGGAGTGCAGACCCGAGACCACCATATTGATGAAGAAGAGGTTGAACACCATGGTCGCAAAACCGAAGATGTTAATCCACGCGGCCTTAGTGTTGCGCCAGCCAGAGGTTGCGCGAGCGTGCAGGTACAGGGCGTAGACGATCCAGGAGATCAGAGCCGTGGTCTCCTTCGGATCCCAGCCCCAGTAACGCCCCCATGCGGACTCCGCCCAGATAGCGCCCAGCACAATGCCCAGGCCGAACAGCGGGAAGGACCAAATAGCGGTGCGGTAGGCAATCGCATCCAGCTTCTGCGCGTCCGGTAGCGGCGAGACCAGCTTGCCCAGGAAACCCTTTTCGCTGCCCTTGCGGTTGTACATCCGCAGCATGTAGAGAATCGACGCAACACCCGAAATCAGTGCAATACTGCAGCCGATAGCGATGATGGACACGTGAATCGGCAGCCAAATCGACTGCAGTGCCGGCACCACCGGTGCAGCCTCAGCGTAGAGCTTCCTACCGCCGTAGAACATCAGAGCCAGAATTGGAGCCAGCATCCACGGCCAGAACACACGCATGGTCTCGCGGTGCAGGACACCCGCACCAACGACCATCGCAAACAGAATGGAGACCGAAATGTACTCGTAGAGGTTGCCCCACGGGAAACGCTGCACAGCCAGGCCACGCAGTAGCACCGATGCAAAGTGCACGGCTACACCGACGTAAATCAGCATTTCCGCCACAACGCCAAGCTTCTGTGTCAGCGCCTGATTCTTAACGACGCTTGCCGATGCCTTCGTCTCCGACTCCACCGAGTTAGCGACACTAGCGGTGGTAGCTCCATCACCAGCACCAGCGGCTACCAGCTCGCGTTCCGCAACCTGGCTCTTAGCTTCAGCGACCGCGATACGACGGCTGTAGTAGGCAATGGAAACAACAAAGGCCACAAGATAAAAGGCGAAGGCCGTGAAGTACGACCAGTCCGAAAACTGCGCCAGTGTCTTATTGACGAGCATGTACTTGGCTCCAAAGTGTGGAATTAGCGGAATACTTCTTCAAACCCTAGTACTAAAGCGGGGCTAAGCAAAAGGGGGCCGGACACGGAGGACACGAAAGAGTTGCGTGGAGGTGCAATCTTCACCCCCGCGCATTCACCCCCTGCAGTGGATGAATCGGCCTTAGCGGCTAGTTAGTTGTTGGCTCTCTTGCCTTTACTGTCCTCGTCATCACTACCGTTGTCCGCCGCATCAATGTCCACAGTGTCCTGGTCGGCAGAGTCGGCGTCATCGCTGTCGCGTTCCAGGATGTCATCCACGATGTACTGGAACTCCTCGCCCCAACCGGCCTTGTCCGTGCGAGCCAGGCCACCGAACTCAACGCGAGTGCGGCCATCTTCCAGCGGGAACATGCGCACCCACACGCGCCGACGCTTAATACCCAGCGACATCACCATGCCCGCCAGTGCAGCCACAGTCGCCACCAGCACCCAGAACTGCGTGGGATCGTGCGAGATCTGCAAGTTGACAAATTCCTTCGCGCCGAGGAATTCAATCTTGGTGCCGTCGGCAAGCTCGGTGGATTCGCCCTGCTTGAGGTTGACGCGGGCTTCCTTGGCTAGCTGACCCGAGTGCATCAGGTCGCGGTCGAGGGAGAACAGGCCCTGCGAGCGACCAGTGTCCAGGCCCGCGTCGCCACGGTAGATATCGACAGCCACGGCCGGGTCTTGCATAGCCGGGTAAGAGGACTGCAGCAGAGCACCCTTTTCACCGGTGAACTCGGCCGTCGGAGCGAACAGGCCCTCGATGGCGATCTGGTTCTGGCGGCGCTCGAACAGGTCCGGGTACATGCCTGCCGGCGGATCGAAGCGCAGCGCGCCTGAAGACAGGAAGAAGGTCGGGTCATCCGGGCGGAACTGAACAATCGAGGTACGCGACTCACCATTCGGCCAGGTCACCTTGAATGCCGGTGCAAAGCCGTGCCCCTGCAGATACACACGGTCACCGGCGATGCGCAGAGGGTGGTTGACCTGCAGAGTGGTCTTCTCCCACTCATCGACCGGCTTACGCATATCCTCCTCTTCTGCGAATCGGATGTGCGAGGTAAACATCTTGGCCTGGCCGTTCGGCAGGTAATCGGCAGCAAAGTCCTCGACCTGAATACAGAACGGGTTCAGAGTCGTACCGTCGAAGGTGTTGCCCGAGCGCAGCGAGTCATAGTTCGCCGCAGCGGTGTTACAGAACGGAACGCCCACCGCGCTGTTGACGTTGTCATCAGAAATTTCGGTGCCGGTGTTGGTCAGCAAAATGACCTGGCCCTCGTAATAAATCATGCGGCCCAAGCCGACGATGATGATCAGCAGCGCAATGCCCAGGTGGAATACCAAGTTGCCAAGCTCACGCAGGTAGCCCTTCTCCGCGGAAAAGGAGCGTGCCCCGGCGCGGTCTTCATCTGCTGGGGTTTCGGTCAACGCCCACTTGTTCAGGCGCTCACGCACCCGCTCAGAAACTTCGTCCGCGGAAGCATCGACCACGGCTTCGTCGTGAAGCGGAAGACGCGCCAACCGTTTCGGCGCCCTAGCCGGTGGCGTCTTCATGGCCTTGTAGTGGTCGATGGTGCGCGGAATAATGCAGCCGACCAGGGAAATCAGTAGCAATGCCACGATGGCGACGAACCAGACGGACGAGAAGACATCGAAAAGCTGCAGCTTATCCATGATCTCGGCGGTCTTGCCGTTGGCGGCAAGATACTGGTCGACCTTGTCCTTATTCAGCGAGCGCTGCGGCAACAGGGCGCCGGGAACCGCTGCGAAAGCGAGGATGAACAGCAGAATCAGCGCCGTACGCATGCTGGTCAACCAGTTCCAGACCTGCTGGAAGGGCTGTCGTACCTTATTCCAATTCACCGACATTGAAAAAATCTTTCATTAAATTGGCGTTACCGTATCAGTAATAAAAGCGGCCTGAACCCAGGCAACAAAAACATCCCACAGTCCTGTGACCAGGGCAATTCCCACCAGCACCAGCGCCACACCACCGATGATCTGAATGGTTCGCGAGTGCTTGCGCAGAAAATCCACTCCCCGCATCGCACGTGCCGACCCCAGCGCCACCAAAATGAACGGCAGCCCCAGCCCCAGGCAGTAGGCGATAATAAGTGCCACTCCTCTGGCCGCGGTCATGCCCTGCGTACCTGCGGACACCGAAATAATTGCAGTCAGTGTCGGCCCCAGACACGGCGTCCACCCCAGCGCGAACACTGCGCCGAGTAGTGGCGCTCCCAGCCACGTGGTCCAGCGCTTCGGCGTCATGCGGGTGTCCTTCTGCAGGGCTGGCACCATGCCCATGAAGGCGAGTCCCATCACGATGGTCACCACGCCACCGACAATCGTCAGCGTGCGCGCCTGCAAACGCAATGTGGACACGAGCCCGAAAATCGAGGCCGACCCCAGCACGAAAATGACAGTAAAGCCCAACACGAACAGCAACGCAGCCAGGCCGACGCGGGCAGTTGCGGAACGCTTGCCACGGCCTCCATCGCTGTCACGCTTATCGACGGCGGTTGCGTCCGCAATGTCCGTCGTCACGCCATTGCCCTGCGCCCCCGATGCTCCGGAAATACCGGTGAGATATGAGACATAGCCGGGCACGAGCGGGATGACGCACGGGCTGGCGAAGGAGACCAGACCGGCCAGCGCAGCGGCGAGTAACCCCAACAGAATGGGGCCGCCGGTGGCGGCATCGGCGAACTGTTGGCCGATGCCATCGGCAAGAAAGGTCGTGTCCATGGCAAGAGTTCCCATGCTGGGGCCTAGCCCTCCGCCTTCACTTCATTGACGGCCTTCATCAGCATGGTGTGGTCGACCTCGCGGAGGAAAACCTTGGCCGGGCGGTGCTGCTTGTCCAGGATGATGGTCGTCGGAATCACCGATGCCGGGATACCGCCGAGCGCGGCGGCGTTGACGAATGCCGGGTCATAGATGGACGGGTAAGTAATACCGTTGTCCTTCACAAAGTCGACGGGGGCTTGGCGGACGTTGTCGCGGACGTTGATGCCGAGGACAGTGCCGATGCCTTCCTCTTCCATCTGTTCCTGGACGTACTGCAGGTCATCGGATTCAGAGCGACACGGTGCACACCACTGTCCCCATGCATTGAGGACCACAATCTGATCCTTGAAGTCATCGAGGGAGATCTTCTTGTCGTCGTCCTCCAGAGAAGGACCGAAGACATTGCCGACCGGCTTGCGCTCCTCCGGTGCGTAATCAATGATCTGCTGACCACCCGGAGAAACGAACTCGAACTGACCGCCGACGGCAACGGCGTCGTGTCCCACTGACTCTCCGGGGTTACATGCTGCGAGCGACAGAGACAGAGTTGCTGCCGCTAGCGTTGCTGCAATTCGGGACGATGAGACCTTGGCCACCTGGGGTGCCACCTTCCGGGGGTCAGTGAAACTTCAACAAAACTATTTATTCACCTTACAGGTGACCGGCTGGCTCACTGTAGCGCACGTCGACAATGGTGTCGCCGACGAAGACAAAGGAGGTCACACTAGCCAGATCACACTGTCTGGTTGCCGGGTTGTGAGCCAGCTTCAAGTACCGCGCACGACGCTGAGCGGCGATGATGCACAGCTGGTGGGTCACCAGAACTGCTTCTGCGCCCTCGGCGGCCTCACGGGCGCGCTCGATGGCATAGAACATGCGATCCGCGATCTCCTCGTACGGTTCGCCCCAACTCGGCACACTCGGACGACGCAGCCGTGGCCAGTACTTCGGATTCCACAGTGCAGAGTCAATGCCCTTGATGTGCAAGCCCTCAAAGGTGTTGCCAGCCTCCAGGAGATCTTCATCCAGGATTGGTTTCGTACCAATTACCTCGGTGAATGGCTTAGAGGTCTCCTGCGTGCGCTGCAGCGGAGAGCAGGCGAAGTAGCGGATGCCGTGGCCTTCGAAGGACGAGGCCGTGGCTGCTGCCTGGCGCTGACCGCGCTCAGACAGGTGCCAGCCGGGCAGGCGTCCATAGAGAATTTTATCCGGGTTATAAACCTCGCCGTGGCGGACGAGATGTACAACCGTGGTCTTGGCGTGCTTTGTTGCACGCTTAGACGTCTGATTCTCCGGCTGCGTCGGCTGCGGTTCCTGCTGTGCTGCCTGCTGCGCGGCCTGCGAATTGGTCTTGTTCGACACGTGTCACCTACTCCGGCTTGGCAGCTGCCGCCGCCTCTGCCGCACGGGCTGCCGCACGCTCGATAATCTCGAAGTCAGCGTCGGTGAGTGCGGCGGAGACGAACCAGGTTTCGTAGCAGGAAGCCGGCGGGTAGACACCATTGGCCAGCAGGGCATGGAAGAAGGCGGGGTAGCGGAAAGTATCCGCTGCCTGCATCTGCTCAAAGTTGTGGCCCTCGCCCTCGGCGAAGCGCGGCGAGAGCATAGTGCCCGCGCGCTGAATATGGTGGGCAACACCCTGCTTGGTCAGGGCATCGGACAGAATCGTGGCCAGGCGATCTGCGTTGGCCGCAACGGTGTCATAGACATCCTTCGTGGCGTTTTCCAGGTTGGCCAGGCCAGCTGCCATAGCGACCGGGTTACCGGAGAGCGTGCCTGCCTGGTACACCGGACCGTTCGGGGCCAGGTATTCCATGACATCGCGGCGACCGCCGAAGGCGGCTGCGGGGAGACCACCGGAGACGACCTTGCCGAAGGTGGTCAGGTCACCGGCCACACCATCAATGCCGTACCAGCCGTTGTAAGAAGTACGGAAGCCGGTCATAACCTCGTCGAGAATCAGCAGCGCGCCGTCGGCGTGGCAGATTTCCTTCAGCTTCGCGTTGAAGTTGTCCTGCGGTGCGACGGTGCCCATGTTGCCCGCTGCCGCCTCGGTGATAACACAGGCAATTTCGCCCGGGTTCTCAGCGAATGCGGCCTTGACGGCCTCATTGTCGTTGTACGGAACGACAATGGTGTCGGCGGCCGATGCACCGGTGACACCCGGCGAATCCGGCAGACCAAAAGTAGCGACACCAGAACCGGCCGATGCCAGCAGCGCATCCACGTGACCGTGGTAACAGCCGGCGAACTTGATGATTTTGGAACGGCCAGTGAAACCGCGAGCCAGACGAACTGCGGACATGGTGGCCTCAGTGCCCGAGTTGACCAGACGCACCTCATCCACCGACGTGCGCTCAACGATGTGACGAGCCAGGTCGGTCTCGGCCGTCGTCGGAGCGCCGAAAGACAGACCGCGGGTGGCGGCACTCTGAACGGCCTCCACCACTGCCGGGTGCGCGTGGCCCAGAATCATCGGACCCCAGGAGCAGACCAGGTCCACGTATTCATTGCCATCAACATCCACGAGACGAGAGCCCGTGGCGTGGTCAATGAAACGTGGGGTGCCACCGACGGAGCCGAAGGCGCGCACCGGCGAGTTCACGCCACCCGGCGTAACCGCCTGAGCCTGCGTAAAGAACTCTGCCGAACGATCGGTGAGCTCGACGTTTTCTGGGACATGAGGAGCATTAATGTCTTGAGTCACGGTGACCATCGTAGACGGCCACCCGGATCAAGGGCTACCCTGTCCTACCAACGCCCCAGCTTCACCCTGAACAGATGCTTGCGGCGAGACGACACTCGACGGGAACGCCAATCAATCCACAGGCTGGAGAAAACCATCAGTAGCGATGCCAACAGCGGATGAATCAGACCGGTCATGCCCAGCAGGATGACCGCAACGTTGTAAAACCACGCAAAGTAGATATTGGAGTCCATCATTCGCGCCACAGCGCGAGCGATTTCAATGGCCTCCGGAATCGACAACACGTTGTTGCGCAGTGCCACAACATCTGCGTAATCGACATCAAGGTCCTGCTTACCTTCGGTGTTGTCCATCAACACACCCACATCAGCGGCACGCAGACAGTCTCGGACATCCTTGTCACCAACCATCACGACTGTCTCGCCGTCACTGTGAACTGAACGCACCGCAATGGCCTTGCGGGGAGCAATAATGCCCGCGAATACGCGCGAGATATTCAGTCGATCCGCAAAACGACGAGCCACTGGGTACGGATCTCGCGTGATCATCATGGTGTCCACGCCCATGTCCTCCAGCTGGTCAATGCTCTCAACCGCATCGGGCTTGATGTCCTCACCAATGGTGATGACACCACGGACCTTGCCACGCCACGACACCACCATCGGAGTACCGCCACTGAGCGCAGCCACGGCCATTTTCTCGCTGAGTGCCGTGAGATCACGCGGACGCCAAACACGCGCTTCGACAAAGCGCATCTCCAGGTTGTCGTCGGAGTCCTTCACCGGAATTTCAACCTGGCCCACGAACGCACCGTCATCGGCAATAGCGACATGCACCGTCTCAATCCAGTGCGGCACCTCGCCACCACCGGAGCCCGCATCGCGGGAAACACGGCACGCACGCACGATAGCTGCCGATGCCGGGTGGTTGCTCTCCATCATGAGAGCGCCTGCCACGCGCAGAACCAAATCCGGGTTTTCATTACGTTCGGCGGCGACATCGAGCACGTGGGTGTCGCCCTCGGTCAGCGTTCCAACGCGGTTAAAGATCACCACATCGGCGGTAGCCAACTTGCGGAAAGTCTCGTTGCCACGAATCAAAATTCCGTTATTGGCACCGGCCAGAATGCCGATGCGCTGCACGGTCGACGTTGACATTGCCAACGCCACCGGTGCGATGCCGGAAAGCATAGCCAGCGCCACCGCGAGAGCACCGCTCATTGTGCCCGTCGCCAGCCACCAACCGCAAAATGCCACGCCCGCCAACGACAGCGCCCACGGCACCAGCTCTGATGCCGAGCGCACTGCGGTCTGGTGCATCACCGTTTCTTCTCGAACCGCCTGACGCAGCCAGCGCGCCATCGATGACGCCCGGGTCTTAGAACCGGTGCGCTCCACGCGCACCTTGAGCTCCGAATCCAGGTTGATCGCGCCGGCCCAAACTTTGGAGTTGACCTTGACCTTCTGTGGCTCAACGCCGATACCGAGTAGCTGCGCATCCATCGTGGACGCACCACCGATGACCGAACCATCGACCGGAATCACCGAGTTTGATGGAACCACGATGTCATCGCCGATATTGAGCTCCGCGACCGTCACTTCCACCCGTTTTGGCTCTGCGGACTTGGCGCTCTTGCGCACCACCGTCACGTTTCGCTCAGCTGGAATCCGCAGGTTGCGCATGATCTGTCCAGTGCGCACCTTGTTGTAGCGCGTAAACATGCGGCCTGTTAGCAGCAGTACGGTCAGGCCGCAGGCAACGTCGAAGAACACCTCCGCCGAGGCACTCTCTCGATAATTGAAGGCAAACCACGTGGGCGCAGTGGTATATCCAATCTGCCCTGCCTGCCCGAAGATAAGCTGCACCAGCGACCACAACCACGCCAGCAGAATTGCAATGGAGCTCGCCCCATCCAGCGCCGACATCCGCCGACGCAGGGACGCCGCCATTGCGCGGTGGAACGGCCAGCCGCCCCACCACACCACAATCGTGGTCAGAACAATGCACATCCACTGCCAGCCCGGGAACTGCCAGTTGACGTTCAACGACGTCGCCAGCACCGGAATCGACAAGAGCAGACTTCCCCAAAATCGCTGCTTGGTCACCAGTTCACGCGCTGTGAACAGTACCTCCGCACCGCCGCCGTTTTGGCGCAAGGCCGCTTCACGACGGCGAATGCGCTCTTCCTCATTCTGCTGTGCGGCAGCCGGAACAGCGGGACGGCGGTGCTGCGACACATCCAGCCGAGTTGCGCGACGTCTAAGCGTGCTGCGCGTGAGATATGAATCGACTCCAATTTCGCGGAGAGCTTCGATGAACTGATTCGGATCGATGGCATCGGGTGCGGTAATCCACGCACGACCGGGCTTGTACACGACAGACGCCGTCACTCCCGGAAAGGATTCCAAAACATGCTCAGCACGCTCAGCGCTCTCGGCATTTTCCATGTTTTCCAGGATGAGCGCGAAAGCTGTGTTGGATTGGCCTCTGCGGTGTGCAAGCCGCTGATGAGCACTTTCATCCTCGATATTTTGACGGCTTCGTGGCAATGCCTTACGAGCTGCGACCTTGGCATCCACAATCGCTTGTTCAACGCGATTGTCCAGAGAGGTATCAAACTCACCGGTGTTACTCATGGCCTTTAAAACTTTCCGTCTAATCCTGCGGCTGATTGGCGCGCGTGAGCGTTAATTCACGATAGAGCAACAGTAGTCCACATGCCATTACCAAGCTTGGCACAATAACCCACACGGTCAGCGCGCCAGCCATAATGGCGAAAAACATGGCGAGAGCCGTGATAATCACCATGATGAGCAGGCAGTTCCGGGAAAGTTTGAACTCGGTGGCCGTCGGCAAGCAGCCACTGCCGATCAGCGAGCAGACCAGCGTCACGCTAGCAACGATGTAGATGTCGCGGCCAACGGCGGCGGGAGCCTGCGAGTAGTCGCCGGTGACCAGTATCAAGCTCAGGACAATCTGGGCGATGAGTGCGACGAAGAGCACCCACTGCCAGGGGCGACTCGGGAGGGACATCATTGCTTGGACTCCTCGGACTGCTTGGGTTGTGGCTGATCAAGCTGCTGTTTCTGCTTTGAATCAGCGCCATGCTTCGAAGCCTTCGGCAGATGCGAATCCGAGGCGTGCGGAGTCCATGGCTTCGAGGGCCGCTGATGGTCGAAGTAGTCCTTGGACTCCTTCGACGCGGCCAGCACCAGACCAGCCACCGCGGCAGTGGCGGAGGCGATGCGCACGATTCCGCTGATGAGCACGAGAGATGCCGGCACCCCCGCTTCAGAAGCCGTAGACGAGAAGAAAGACATCAGCGCCGACAACGCCAGGTAAATCGAGCCGATGACCAGCACCGTGCGCGCACCCTCGCTGCCCTTGCGCATGCGCTCGATGATGGCGAAGAACGCGATGCAGATACCCATCGCGAAAAGGAAAGCGATAACGATAGTCGCCTTCATGGCGGCATCGATTTGGCCCTCGCTGAAACCCGGGAAATTCTCCTTGGCGGTTTCGGGGCTAATCAGCATTTCCGGATGCAACCAATAGGTCACCGTCGCCACTGCGGCAAGGAGCAGCTGCAACAGGGCCGTGACCCGCCACGCCTGCCTAGCGCCTTCGACCTGCTCGGGAATTGCGGGCTTCTTCTCTTCTTTAGTCATCCGTCCACTTCTCGATATTAATTACTGCACTTTCACCCCAGTGGATTAGAACTGGGCACGCAGCTTCTTCGCCAAGTCCACCGCTGCGTAGGTCAAAATCTGCTCCGCACCGGCACGGCGAATACTCAGTACTGCTTCCATCATCGCAGCATCCAGGTCAATCCACCCGTTGGCGGCAGCGGCGTGAATCATCGCGTACTCACCGGAAACCTGGTAGGCGGCGACTGGCACCGGCGACATATCCGCAACCTCGCGCAGAATGTCCAGGTAGCTCATGGCCGGCTTGACCATCACCATGTCTGCGCCCTCGTCAACGTCGAGCTGCACTTCAAGCAGAGACTCACGACGGTTTGCCGGATCCTGCTGGTAGGTACGACGATCGCCCTTAAGCGAGCTGCCCACGGCTTCACGGAATGGACCGTAGAAGGCGGAGGCGTACTTTGCCGAGTACGCCATGATGGAGACATCCTCATGACCAGCGGCGTCCAGGCCCTCGCGGATGGCGGCGATCTGACCGTCCATCATGCCCGATGGCGACACGATGTGCGCACCAGCATCGGCCTGAGCAACCGCCATCTTGACGTAATTAATCAGCGTGCGGTCATTTTCAACGACCGTGTTGCCGAAACGGTCCGTTGCCAGAACACCACAGTGACCGTGATCGGTGAACTCATCCAGGCAAGTGTCGGCCATGATTAGAATGTCATCACCGAACTCGTCGCGGAGACGACGCAGAGCGCGGTTGAGAACGCCCTCCGGATTCCAGGACTCAGAGCCTTCACCATCCTTATCCGCATCCAGCGGGACACCGAAGAGGTCAACCGCCGAGATACCTGCCTCGACAGCCTCTCGCACAGCCTCCACCAGGGAGTCCTCGGTGTGCTGAACTACTCCGGGGAGGGAGCTGATTGGCTTCGGCTCATCAATCCCATCCGCCACAAACATCGGCAGGATGAGGTTCTTCGGAGTCAGTGTCGTCTCCGCCGTCATCGCACGCATCACCGGGTTGGTGCGCAGCCTGCGCGGGCGACGAATCGGGATAGGAAATCCAAACTGGTCGAAATCGATTTCGCGGGATGATTCAGAAGCTCCAGATGTAGTCATAAAGACAACCTTAATCAAAACGCGAACTCGCCCCGATTCGCCCCGGCTTAGGCCTTGGTCTTACGCGAACGACGACGCTTTTTGCGCGGCGGTGGCAGTTGCCCTGCAGCCCGCAATTGCGCAACATGCTCTGCCAGCGCGTCCACCAGCTCCGGGATGCTTGCTCGCTCCGGCACGACATCTACACGCAGGCCGTACTCGCGGGCAGTGGCTGCGGCCATCGGCCCGATGCAGGCGATGATAGTGCGAGCATGCGGCTTGCCAGCAATGCCGACCAGGTTCTTCACCGTCGAACCCGAGGTAAAGCACACGGCATCAAAGCCACCGGACTTAATCATGTCGCGGATATCCGCACTCGGTGGTGCTGCCCGCACGGTACGGTAAGCGACCACATCATCAACTTCCCAGCCCAGGTCAATCAGACCGTCGACAAGCACGTCGGTGCCGATGTCGGCGCGCGGCAGCAGAACGCGGTTGACCGGATCGAGGTCTTCGATGTACTCCGGGAACACGTCGACGATGCCCGCGGCGTTCTGACGGGTGTCATCCGGAAGCAACTCCGGAGTGATGCCGAGATCGCGAATAGCAGCGGCGGTGCGGTGACCGACGGCTGCGATGCGAACCCCAGCGAAAGAGCGCGCATCCAAGCCGAATGCCTGGAACTTCTCCCACACTGCGTTGACAGCGTTGACCGAAGTGAAGACAACCCACTGGTAGCGGCCGTCGACAAGCCCCTTGATGGCGCGTTCCATCTGCGCCGGGCTGCGCGGCGGCTCAATCGAGATGGTCGGCACCTCGATTGGGATAGCGCCGTGGCCAACGAGACGAGCACTCATCGGTCCCGCCTGCGCCTTGGCGCGTGGGACCAGCACCTTCCAGCCGTAGAGGGCGCGGTTTTCCCACCACGAGTACTTTGAACGATTGTCCACGCCCTTGCCAAGTGTGACCACCAGCGGACCGGTCAGGTCTCCCGAGAGCTGCGCCAAGGTGCCCAGCGTGACATCGTAGGTGCGCTGCAGCCGAGTCGTACCGTTGACAGTCACCGACACCGGCAATGCTGATGGCAGCCCACGTTCACTGAGCTCAGTAGCAATAGCGGACAGATCATCCTGCACAGCCTGCAGCACCAGCGGCTGCGGTGCCTGTGCCAGCTCGTCCCAGTCCACATCGGCTCGTCCCAGGTCGGTTTCCGTGTACGTCGAGCCCAACGCGATACCGGCAAATGCCGGAACGGTGGAGGGCACGGACATGCCCGGAACGATCTGGAACTCTACCTCGGCGTGCGAGACCTCGTTGATCTCGGCCAGCAGCGAATCGTTGGTCAGCGGATTGCCCGCAACCAGGCGCACCACATCATTGCCCTTGGCTGCCTCTTCGACGAGCAGGTCGGCCATCTTCTTGGAATCGTCGATAGGCGTGCGCAGATCTGCGGCGGTCGGCGGTGCCGGACGTGGCGGCTTACGACGAGATCCCTTGGCTTTGGCGGCGGCGCACATGCGCTCGTACTCTTCCTCGGCTTCTTTCAGCAGCTCGGGAGGAACGGGCACATCGGTAGCGATGAGTTCTCGAACCCCCGGCATGACATCGGCGTCGACGTAGGCGATAGCGGTGTCTGCGAGAATCTCACGGGCGCGAAGCGTCAGCAGGTCGGGATTTCCAGGACCAGCGCCGACGAACAGGATGCGTCCCGTTGCTGAGGGGAGGGAGGTGTTCATCGTTGCGGAGTGATTTCTTTTCTATTGGTTGTTCACTTTTCGTGCCGATGAGTCACTAAGGAAGAAAGCGGACATGCGACAGCGCATGTGAGCGGCAGGCAGACCCCTGAATTCTCACATGCGAGCGCACGAAGGGAGCCCTTATCCCAACGGCATGCATACAGGCCTATTAGCATAAAGGGTTTGAGCCAAATTAACTAACCGGCTACTTTTGAGATTCCCGCAGGGTATCGCCCATTACCTCATGAGCACCCCGTTCGAGCAGGGCTGCCGCAACCTTCCGGCCAAGCTCATCGGCCTTATCCACGGTTGCGGTAGCGGTCTCAAGCAACTGGCGCGAACCGTCCAGAGCAAACACCCCCGCCCGCAGGGTGAGTTCACCACCATCACTCACGGTTGTGTAGGCGGCAACGGGAGCGGTGCAGCCCGCCTCCAGCTCATTGAGTACTGCGCGCTCAGCGACAGCGCGGGCATGGGACACCGGGTGGTCGATCTTGCGCAGAACATCCACAATTTCACGGTCAGCGGTGCGGCACTCCAGCGCCAGGGCGCCCTGAGCCGGGGCCGGCATGAGGACGTCTACATCCAGGGATTCCGCAATCTCCCCGAGGCGACCCGTGCGTTCCAGGCCGGCGCGCGCCAAAATGACAGCGTCCAAGTCCTCAGAGACGCGCCCCATGCGGGTTTCGATGTTTCCGCGCAGTGGTACAAGTTCCAAATCGGAGCGCAGCGCGCGCAGCTGCGAGACTCGACGCGGTGCGGAGGTCCCCACACGAGCGCCCTCCGGCAGATCCATCAGCGGTGTGGCATCGCGGGAAATCAGCGCCTCACGCGGATCGACGCGCTCCGGCACTGCGGCGACGCTCATGTCGTCTTCCGGCAGGGTCGGCAGATCCTTAAACGAGTGGACGATAATGTCACACACACCCTCGCGCAGTGCGTGACGCAGCGCCTGAGTGAAGACACCGATGCCAATCTTTTCCACCGGATCGTGGCGATTGTGGTCGCCGGCGGTTTTTACAATCACCAGCTCTGCAGGCTGTCCCAGCTCAATCAGTGCATCACGGACGTGTCCGGCCTGCGTAGTGGCCAGTTCCGAGCCCCTGGTACCGATTCGAATAGTCGCTGGGTCAGGCATGTTTTCCTCCGGGTGTTAATTTTTGGTGGTTTCAGCAGCGCCTTCAATGATGGCACTACTGTCAAGACCGTACTGCTCAAATCCCTGCATCCGCCCAATTCGGCCCTCGACCATGAGGTCTGCGGGGATATCGGTGTCAGCATACAGGCCTGTGGGGGTGGATAGGGGCAGGTCGAAGAGCTTCTGCAGCGCAAGCGCGTAGTTGCCCCCACCTTGCTGACTAGAAAGCTTCTTAACCTGCACCGTTGGTGCATGCAGGAGCTTATCGACGACGCGGCGAACCGTGGACTCGACTTCGCGACGTTCCTTTTGAGTGAGGCCCGGTGTCTTCGCCTCCAGGCGAGCGAGTTCTGCTGCAGCCACCCCCGCTGCACGCTCACGCAGAGCGCGAACAGTCGGAG
The DNA here is from genome assembly GCF_001054325.1 of Corynebacterium vitaeruminis. Lineage (GTDB taxonomy): Bacteria > Actinomycetota > Actinomycetes > Mycobacteriales > Mycobacteriaceae > Corynebacterium > Corynebacterium vitaeruminis_A. The sequence continues at coordinate 43,979 of NZ_JVVM01000016.1, forward strand.
CTACCTCGTTTGCGCGCTGCGCCGTGAGGTAGGACTCCAGCTCTTCAGCCACAATGTCACGCGCTGCAGCCTCATCATCACGGCCCGGAACCTCCGTGCGGGTCATCTGCAGCAGTTCGATGTTGAATAGTGCGATACCCGCCAGTCCGGAGACATCCTCCGCGACGTCGCGAGGCATAGACAGGTCAACGATGGCGAGCGGACCGTGGTCGATGACGTCGGCAGCTGAAACCACTGGAGTCATGGCTCCGGTGGCGCTGACGAGAATGTCCACATCATCGAGAACGTCAGCGAAATCATCCAATGCAATTGCGGTAGCGGGGATGCCTGCTTCGATGGAGTGGTTGGCCAGGGTCTGCGCCCGGTCAACGGTGCGGTTGGCGATGATCAAACGGTCAATGCCGCATCGCCCCAGGTAGCTGGCGGCCAGCGAGCTCATCGCACCAGCACCGAGAATCAGAGCCGAACGACCGGCCAGGATGTCGGTGCCCTCGGCCACGTCGACACCGGAGTTGAACCCTGGGTGTAGTGCGGCAATCGCCTCGTCGATGGCCACGGAGACCATCGAAGCACCAGCGTTATCAATCAGAGTTTCACTGTGCACGCGCTTACCCGTGTGCAGCGCCTTCTGCGCCAAGTCATGCAGCAGGCGACCGACCGTGCCGGCTTCGTCCGCTTCCTGGTAAGCGTTGCGAATCTGACCGATAATCTGCTGCTCTCCCAGCACCATCGAGTCCAGACCTGCACACACCGAGAATGCATGCTCCGCTGCGGCCTGTGCGTACCGGACATAGAGATGCGGTGTCAGTTCATCGAGATCGAGCCCGGTTCGACTGACGATTTCACGAACCACAGCCGATAGCCCCGAGTGGAAGCCGTCGACCACCACGTAGTACTCAACGCGGTTACAGGTCGACAGCAGCATCGCCTCGCTAATCGCCTCATCTGCGACCAAACGAGCCAAAATAGCCTCTCGCTCAGCTTCACCGACAGAAACCTTTTCAAGCAGGGTCACCGGTGCAGACCGGTACGACATTCCGACGAGAAGCACACTCACCGCTCAATCACCGCTCTATTGCTCCTTCACAAGCCCCGCCACGGGCTTTTTCACACAGCTATGACTGTTAACGCTAGACAACTCTGGCATCTCGCCACAACAAAGGCATACTTAACTTAGCCTCTACCTCGCTGTTCGCAGCGCTCTACACTCTCGTCACTGCTAAACACATTCTGCCATGTCTCCGCAGCTCTTCGCAGTTCGACAAAGCTGCCTTGCGCGCCTATTCAGCCTCCGCGATTGCTTCCAGGAGCTCATCATCATCGATCTCCCAGCAGGCGATTTCCTCATCATTGACCAAAATCACCGGCACGCGATCGCCAAATTCCATGGCCAAATCTGGGTCCGTATCGACATCTTCCACCTGGAACTGCGCATTTTGGCTTTGCACCAGTGGCTCGATCTGCGCAATTACGCGCGCACACGAGCCGCACGTCTTCCTACTCATCACCGTCACAGTCACCATAAGGGTCAGTCTAAAAGGTCGATCGTCTCGCTTTACGACGCCCCCTTCTCCACCTTTTCCCGAAAAATGCGACTCTTCTTATCTGTGTCTGATCTGCTCCTTGTCTTTCGGCGCGCAGCTTCGCCTAAAGAGCGGATACTATTCAACAAGAGCTTCCGATTACGGATGTCGGTTGCATCTTTATTGGAAGACAATTGAAAGCCATCCGAAATCACTGTGGAAAGAGATTTTCGTGCCGTGAGTGAGTTCAGTGCCGACAACCGCTCCCCCTTCCCCATCGACATTCTGGGAGACCTTGCGTCTTCGCAGGGTAACGTCCGTAATTTTCTCGAGCAGGTAGCGCTCGCTCCGCTCAATGACGAAGCACAGGAGGAAGCTGGCGCTGCAGCGGCCGCCAATGCACTGAAAGCACTCGGTGAGGTCTACGACGTCGGCGGCGAAGAGTTGGCTACTGGGTTCCGCAGTGTAGCCGGCGCCGAGGATGCCGCAGGCGGTGCGCGTGTGCTCTCTCAGCCCATTCCAGGTGTCGAACGCGATCAAGGTGCCGCCGCTTTCTTCGACGTGGACAACACCCTTGTCCAGGGCGCGTCAATCTTCCTATTTGCCATGGGCTTGGTCGAGCGCGGATTCATCAAGAAGCGCGATTTGGCCGGCATGATTTGGAAGCAGCTGAAATTCCGAATCTCGGGTGCAGAAAACGCCGCCGACGTGGCCAAGGCTCGCGAGCAGGCGCTGGAATTTTTCGCTGGCCACGACGTGAATGAGATGGTCAAGCTCGGCGAAGAGATTTTTGAAGAAAAGATCAGCGACCGCGTTTACCAGGGCACGCGCGATCTAGCGGAACTGCACATCCAGGCTGGCCAAGAGGTCTGGCTGGTCACCGCTACCCCGGTGCAGCTGGCTCAGGTTATCGCTAAGCGGATCGGTCTCACCGGTGCGCTCGGTACCGTTGCCGAGGTCAAAGACGGCAAGTTCACCGGCCGCCTGGTAGGCGATATTCTCCACGGCCCAGGTAAGAAGCATGCGGTTGCAGCTCTGGCGGCCTCATCCGGGTTGGACATGTCGCGCTGCACGGCATACTCGGATTCCGCCAACGATATTCCCATGCTGTCCATGGTGGGCACCGCCGTGGCCATCAACCCGGATCGCAAACTGCGCCACTACGCCCAGGAAATGGGCTGGACTATCTACGACTACCGTCACTTCCGCTCCGCGACCTTTGCCACGATGCGGTGGCTCTCCATCGGAGCACTACTGGCAGGAGTTGTTGGGGGCGCGGGACTCGTCGGCAAGCGACTGTGGGACGCGAACAAGGAAAGCTAAGCGCTGCTAGGAGTACTTTTTGCTACTTATCCCGTACTCGGCAGCCCACCCCCCCCAACGGCGAAACCCGCCCGATCTCAACGAGACTGGGCGGGTTTTGCTGTCTAAAAACGTGTACGCGACGCAGCACGCGCGCTCCTGCGATAACGGCAGGAATGCTGGCTTACTTGCCGAGCTTACGACGCTGCACGCGGGTACGGCGAAGCATCTTGCGGTGCTTCTTCTTCGACATGCGCTTGCGACGCTTCTTAATGACGGAACCCATCGGCTCGACCTCGCTATTCGTTGACGGAAAATTCTTTTCTTGCACAATGGCGGCGTCTTCAATGCGGCCTTACAACCGCCGAGACGTCACGCCCTTTTTTTCCTTCCGCCTTCACAGCTTGATAGCTCATGGCTTGAAGACGATAGGAAACAGGGGCGCAGCATGACACCACGTACTAATCGGATTAATCATAGCGGGGACATATGCGTTCAGGTCAAACAGCCCCGCTTAAAGGCAGAAAAATTAACCCGCGTTGTAGAAGGATGAGTCCAGGTATTCCTTGACTGCGGACTCATGGACGCGGAAAGAACGACCAACGCGCACTGCCGGCAGCTCGCCAGCGTGAACCAGGCGGTAGACGGTCATCTTGGATACGCGCATGATGTCAGCAACTTCCGCAACAGTCAGAAAGGTGCCTTTATCTGCATTCTGCATTAGTAACTATTCCCTTCAGCGCACGCGACGCGCTGCAGGCTTCCCCTCCTGCAGAAAATCGTGACACGCACGTGCTTTTCATATCCTACCGGTAGGCAAGGTGCCGGTGCGATTTTTGATAAAAAATAGGGGCATTGGCGAATGGTGTGACAGTTGTGACTAACCCATCGTCCCTGCGTATCGGATTAGCTACTGCCCCCTCGCCATTCCCAACGCCCCAAATATTGGGGTTACTTGTACACCCCGCGCTCACTCGGCGAAATGCTTATTTCCCCATCTCGTTCGCCTTGTCGTAGCAAGCCTGCAGCGCGCGATGCACCGCGCGGCGAATGCCCTCCTCCTCGAAAACTCTGGTGGCCGCAGCCGTTGTACCACCCGGCGAGGTGACATCGGCACGCAACGCAGTCGGGTCAGCGCCCTCCTGCATCATCATCTCAGCCGCACCAGCAGCCGTGGCCGACGCGAGACGCTTAGCTTGATCACGCTTGAGGCCCAGATTCACACCGGCATCGGTCATCGCCTCGACGAACTGGAAGAAGTAAGCCGGACCAGATCCCGAGACTGCAGTGACTGCAGACATCAGCGACTCATCAACAACCTCAACGCTGCCGACCTTCTCCAGCAGTCCGACAACCTCGTCTGTCTGGTTCTCCGTGACAAAGCGACCCGGCGCGACTGCGCAGACACCCTTACCCACCAGCATCGGGGTATTCGGCATAACACGGATCACCGGAGTGCCGACAGCACAGACACCTTCCATCTTGTCCAACGTGATGCCAGCCGCCATCGACACCACAATGGTGTCGACCTCAGAGTCATCGAGCACGTCGGCGATTTTCTCGAGCATGTCGATAATCAGGTACGGCTTTACGCACAAGAACACCACGTCGGCACCGTCGACTGCGCCTACCGGGTCGTCGGTATCGACAATGCCGTAGGTCTCCTTCAGACCGGCCAGGCTCTCCTTGGTGCGTCCCACCACATAAATTGAGGAAGGCGAGACACCTCCGTCGATGAGACCACCGACGAGTGCGCCACCAATCTTTCCGCCACCAATTACAGCAATTCTTGTCATGGTGGCTAAGTGTGCCAAAACTGGCCCACACATGCTAATGCAGGAGCCGGAAAACTTCGCTTCCGCCCCCTGCATCAGGTGATGATTCTTTATTGCCCCACTACAGCTGGAAAATAATCCAGGGGCCAAATGTCAGCGCCAAACCGACGAGACCAGCCAGCACCGGTGTTAGCTTGTCCTTCTCGCGGCGCACGTAGTTTGCAATTCCCGCGAAACCACCAGTGACCACCAGAGCCATGATGACAACCACAATCTTCGGCAGCGATGACCACGCCATGGTGAAGCCCAGGAACACCAACGCACCGACAATTAGGCCCACGAAGACCTGGATCAGCAGCAAAGGCACCGAAAGGGAATTGTCCTCGGCGTAGTCTTCGCGCGCGGCGTCCTTGCTCTTGGACTCTTCACGCTTTACGACGTCCCGAGACTGCGGCTTCTTCTCATCAGCGGCGGCCTCCGTCGGAGTGGCCTCGGCCGGTGTGGTCTCCGACGGTACATCCTCAGCCTGCTCAGCATCAGACGGCGCGCCCTCAGCCTGAGCGACTTCAGGAGCGACAGCGGCCGCTACTGCCGTCTCGGAAGCTGCAGCGGTATCGGTGTCGGTGTCGGTGTCATCCGATTCAACAGACGCTTCGGGCACTTCAGACGACTCGGGAGCTTCGCCGAGGTTGTCCTGGACAACCGGAATGGACGCAGTTGGACGGTCGTCGTAGGCATTGGAACCGGTGAGGACTGCGCGAGCAACCGGGCCCGGCTCTCCAATCTTGCGCGAATCGTCAGCCATGTCACGCAGTTCGGTGAATGTGTAGGTAATCTCCGAACGCTCGGAGTTAACCATGACCGGACGAGGCTCCATCGGGATTGCCAATGGCACTGCCGGAGCTGTCGGCTGCGCAGTTGGTGCGCTCTGTGCAGCTTGCTCCTGTTGCGGAGCTGCCGGAGCTGCCGGAGCTTCGGCCTCATCCTCTGCAACTTCGCCGTCAGCCTCAGCTACCTCTGGCTCATCCTCTTCCTGAACAGCAGCTTCGGCTTCCGCTTCAGCTTGAACCTCAGGCTCCGAAGAATCCGGCTCTTCGACAACTACCTCCGACCCGGCAGCGGTCTCCGGCTGTTCCGGGGCTTCTGTCTCCGGCTCGGTCGCCTGCGCTTCTTCGGCGGCATTGGCCGCAGCTTCGTCGGCAAGCAAATCGCTCGCCGTCGTCTGATCGTCGTCGGCGTTGGAAAGAGCGTGAGCACCACGTCGCGGTTCGTCAGCCTTTACGCGAGGGATTGAGCCGGTGAGTTCCTGAACGGACACACCGCCTTCTTCTAGGCTGCGACGACGGCGGCGCCGCGGTGGTTCAGAGGGGGCTCCCTCCTTCTGCCGCCGCGCCAGCAGTTCGGCAACGGTGAGCTTTTCCTCGCTCATCTCAACCCTTTCCGTATAGGTCGCTGTCCAGTCGTCGGAAGATAATGCCCTCGCGCAGAGCCCAAGGACAAATCTCAACCTTCTCTAACCCCAATGCTCGCATACTAGCCTCTGCGACGAGGGCACCCGCGACAATTTGGTGAGAACGATTCGCACTAACCCCCTCAAGTTCAGCACGGTCAGCGGCCGTCATGCGCGAAATAAACGCAATCAGTTGGCGCAAACCAGCGGCAGTCAGGGTGCGCTTAACGCGCGGACCAGCAGCGGAAGGAGCTGCACCGGTCAGACGGGCGAGAGTACGGAAAGTCTTCGAGGTAGCGACAGCTAAGTCCGGGTCGCCAAGCGTGCGCAGATGACGAGCCGGCTCAGCGAGCTCAGCATCAATGTAATCCCGCAGCAAGTCAATCTTCTTGCGCTCCGGCGGATCGGTCTCGAACCACTCGTGAGTCAGACGACCAGCACCGAGCAGCAGCGAGTACGCAGCCTCCGGATCCTCATCGGTACCCGACGTCAGCTCGAGAGAACCACCACCGATATCCAGATTGATTAGACGACCAGCAGACCAGCCGTACCAGCGGCGCACTGCCAAAAATGTCAGACGAGCCTCGTCCTCACCGGAGAGAATCTGCAGCTTAATGCCGGTTTCCTTCTCAACGTGGGCGAGAACCTCGTCCGCGTTTGCGGCATCGCGAACAGCCGAAGTGGCGAAGCTAATCATCTCTTCGCACTTCATCTGCTCAACCAATTCCTTGGATTCAGCGACGTAGCCCGTTAGCTTGTCAATGCCCTTTTTGGACAGGTTGTTGTCCTTATCCAGGTACTCGACCAGCTTCATCGTCGACTTGGAATCGCTCATCGGAGTCGGATGTCCGCCCCGGCGGGCGTCCACCATCACCAAGTGGACGGTATTACTACCTACATCTAATACACCTAATCTCACTCTTAGTAGGTTAGACGGTCTACGGTGTATTGGTGTGAATCAACCCCACCCCCGTCCCGGTCGCGGACCGCAACCTTCCCCGGCGGAAGTCGCCTATGACTTTCCCCGAGAGTGGTTCGAGTTCGCCCACCCAGAGGACCCAGAACACATCATCACCTGCGACCTAACCTGGCTGATGAGCTCCTACCAATGTGCCTTCGGCACCTCCGCTTGTCTGGGCATCGACTCCGCGAACGCGGATGTCGGATGCTGCGGCCATGGCGCCTTTATCACCGACGACGAAGACCGCGAGAGGGTTATTGACGTCGTACAGCGAATGGAAGGCGACTCCGCAGAGCCCCAGTGGTGGCAGAACCGTCCCCAGCAGACGCTGAAGTGGCTCGCGACCTACGAGACCGACCCCGCGGAACCGTTGGAACCGTGGTTAGTGTGGGACGAGCTTGACGACGAAAACGGAGAGCCTGAGCCGGCTCTGAAAACAAAGGTCGTGAAGAACGCCTGCATTTTTGCCAACCGTGAGGGGTGGCGAAATGGTGCGGGCTGTGCCATCCACCAGTGGGCTATGGCCAACGACATCGACCCCGTGAAGGTCAAGCCGGATGTGTGCTGGCAGGTGCCGCTGCGTCGACTGGAGGACTGGGAAGAACGACCGGACGGACAGGAGATTCTGCGCACAACTATTACTGAGTACGACCGACGCGCATGGGGCGATGGCGGCGAGGACTTTGAGTGGTTCTGCACGGGCGCGCCGGCCACGCATGCCGGTGGCGAGCCAATGTGGCGCACGCACAAATCGGAGCTGATTGAGCTCATCGGCGAAGAGTGCTACGAGATTCTGGCGGAGCACTGCCGGGCTCGTGAGGCAGCAGGCGCGGCCAAGGCCTTCGGACCGAGTGGCTACCCACTGCTGGCGATTCACCCGGCCACGCGCGCAGCGGCTGAGGGGCTGTCCCCAGACGAGGTTTAGCCTGGAGTTCGAACCTGGCCGCCGGCGCTAATCGTCTGCAGCAGTCGGCTGCGCTAGTCCTCGAACTTGTAACCCAAGCCGCGAACGGTGACCAGGAACTCCGGCGAGGAAGGATTGCGCTCAATCTTGGAGCGCAGGCGCTTGATGTGCACGTCCAGCGTCTTGGTGTCGCCGACGTAGTCGGAGCCCCAGACGCGGTCGATGAGCTGGCCGCGGGTGAGCACACGACCGCGGTTGCGCAACAGGTACTCCAGCAGGTCGAACTCCTTGAGAGGCATTGCAACATCTTCGCCGTCAACGGTGACAACGTGGCGCTCAACGTCCAGCACAACTGGGCCACCGCGCAAAACCTCTTCGTAGAGATCCTCGACATCGTCGGACTCTTCGTGGCGACCGCGGCGCAGCACAGCTCGGATGCGAGCAATGAGTTCGCGGGAGGAATACGGCTTGGTCACATAGTCATCCGCACCAATTTCCAAGCCCACGACCTTGTCAATCTCGGTGTCACGAGCAGTGACCATGATAACCGGGACAGAGGACTTGAGGCGGATGTTCTTGCAGACCTCAGTGCCACTCATTCCTGGCAGCATGAGGTCCAGCAGCACAATGTCCGGTTCTGCCTTGGAGAATTCTGCCAGTGCTTCCTGACCGTCAGCGGCCATCCGCACCTCGAAGCCCTCGCGCTGCAGCAGAAACGCGAGCGGCTCCGCCAAAGCCGTCTCGTCTTCGACAATAAGTACCTCAGTCACGGATTACTTCATTCCTTCCTTGGAATCCTTGTTCCGGGAATCCTTATCCTTGCCACGGGTTTTGCCCGTACCACGCTGCGCGTTTTTCTTAGCTGCAAGTTTACCCGCAGGCGGGGTGTGCCCGATCGGCAAACGTGCAGATACATCGCCATCATTCGGCGCGGAACCGTTCTTTTCCATCAGCGGGAGCTCAATGGTGAAGGTCGATCCTGTGCCCAGCCGACTCCACAGCTTGACGGTTCCCTTGTGGTTCGCTGCGACGTGCTTGACAATTGCCAAGCCCAAACCTGTTCCACCCGTTGCCCGCGAGCGCGCCTTGTCCGCGCGGAAAAAACGCTCGAAAATCCGCTTCTGGTTCGCCTGGGAAATGCCGATACCGCGGTCAGTTACGCGGATAGCAACGGTGTCGTTACCCTCCTTGACAGCAGTCACGGACACGGGCGAGGCCTCTGGCGAGTAATTGATGGCATTCGAAATCAGATTGGATACCGCAGTAATTAGCAGACTGCGCTCACCTTCAACGACCAGGTCCGGGTCACAGTCAACGGTGATCTCAATCCCCGCCTGCTCCGAGAGCATCTGATTACGACGCACTGCACCCTGGACAATATCTTCGACCTTCACCGGCGACATATCCGGCAAAGGCTCAGCGCCCTGCAGCTTCGACAGCGAGATGAGCTCCGTGATCATCGTCGACATCCGCTTGGACTCCTGCGTCAGGCTCTCACTAAAGTGACGCACGGCAACCGGGTCGTCGGTAGCTTCATTTAGCGCCTCGACCAGAAGACTAATGGCTCCCACCGGGGTCTTGAGCTCGTGGGAAACGTTGGCCACAAAGTCACGTCGTGCGGCTTCCATGCGGGCCTGCTCGGAGACATCGGTCGCGTAAATCACCACAAAACGGTCATCCACCAGCGACAATGGAGTCAGCTGACAACGGACAATCGTGTCCGGCGCTCCTGCCCGGCGCGACGGCAGCACCAGGGTCAGCTCCTCGTCCTCCTGCGAGTCAAATACCTTGACCGCGGCGTCCCAGCCCACATCATTCAGGTGACGCTCATAGACCAGCCCCAACTTGTGCGCCATGGAGTTCGACAAAATCAAATCACGCGAAATGTCAACGACCACCACGCCCGTTGGAGACTTCTGAATGGCCAGGTGCATGACCTGCGCCATGGTGGTTATTGAACTTTCCTCGTCGCTCTTCTGACGCCGAGCGGCGTTATAGGCGCCCGAGACAGCTCCACCGAGAATCAGCACAGCTGCCATAACCGCAGCACCTAGTAGAGCAGCGATAATGATTTTTGACACGGGTCTTACCCTAAGCTCTTTTCACAGTCCGCGCGCGCTGAAAAATCATTGCGCTAGCTAGCTCTAAATAGACCAAGGAGCACAGCCCACCTTGGCTGCGCCCCTTATCGACCTATCCATAACCTACATATTTACTTGTTACCCTGAGCAGCAACAGCAGCTGCACCTGCAGCTGCAGCTTCCGGATCCAGGTAGGTGCCACCCGGGTTCTGAACCTTGCCCTCAGCATCGAAATCGTAGACCAGCGGGATACCGGTCGGGATGTTCAGAGCGGCAATGTCCTCGTCCGAGATGTTATCCAGGTGCTTGACCAGTGCACGCAGCGAGTTACCGTGAGCTGCCACCATGACAGTCTCACCAGCCTTCAGACGCGGCAGGATTTCCTCTTCAAAGTAAGGAATGAAACGCTTGACGACGTCCAGGAGGCACTCCGTGCGCGGAACCTCATCCAGGTTGGCGTAACGCGGGTCATTGGCCTGCGAGAACTCGCTGTCATCCGACAGCTCCGGCGGCGGAGTGTCATAGGAACGACGCCAGGACATGAACTGATCCTCGCCGTACTTCTCCTTGGTCTCTGCCTTGTTCAGACCCTGCAGAGCACCGTAGTGGCGCTCGTTCAGACGCCAGTCACGGATAACCGGAATCCACACCAGGTCAGCGGTGTCCAGGGCAATGTGTGCAGTGTTAATTGCGCGACGCAGCAGCGACGTGTAGAGAACCTGCGGCTTCAGGCCTGCCTCTACGAGCATCTTACCGGCACGTACTGCCTCAGCGCGGCCCTTGTCGGTCAGTGCAACGTCGACCCAGCCCGTGAACTGGTTGGAGGCGTTCCACTCACTCTGGCCATGACGGACAAGAATCAGTTTTCCATTGCTCATGCCCCCAATTGTGCCCCAAAACTGGAAAGTCCGCCGTTCGTTGCCCCGCTATGTGGGTTACTACCCCCGACTACTCAACCATGTGGCGGAACTGCTCCAGATTGGCCAGGTTTTCCCCACGGTCGACCCGCCACTCCCACTCGCGCTTGATTGCCGACGCAAAGCCGCGTTCGAGAATCTGGTTAAAGTCCCCATCGGCCGTCTCTAGCAGCTGACCGAGGAGGCGGTCGAGGTCATCGTCGGAAAGCTCGGCGGGCAGTTGGCCGACCAGGTAGATGTCGCCGGCGGCGTCGATGGTGTAACCGATACCGAACAGACGACGGTTGCGCTGCAGCAACCACTTGTAGACGGCCTCGTGGTTTTCTTCGACCGCGCGACAGACGAAGGCTTCGACACGCAGAGAGTCAGGCGCCGGGATGAGGCCGACGACGGTCTTCAACTTCTTCTTGCCAGGCAGAACCACCACAGCGGCATTGTCTGCGATGCCATGCTCAACACCGAGGCGTTCCAGCTGCTCGCCGAGGGATTTCAGCTGTGCTTGAATGTCCGTGCTCATCGTGAATCATCTCCCTGTTTATGTGGCTACGGCCCTGGCGCTGCTGAACCTAACGAAACCTACCGGGAGCCGCCCGCATCCCGGATAGAGCCGGGACAATTTTCCTTTTGGAGTTCGGTTCGATGATAGACATCGGCCAATCGATCCACGGTCTTTTGCCAGGAAAACTCCATGGAGTGCTCGCGTGCCTGCGTGGCCAACTTGATCCGCAGCTCGTCGTCCTGCACCAGGCGACCGAGGGCATCGGCCCAGGCTGCGGGCTCGTGACCGTCGACAAGCAAACCGCTGACCCCATCGTCGACGGCGATGGAGAGCCCGCCGACATTCGCCGCGACGACGGGCGTTCCGGTGGCCTGAGCCTCCATCGCCACCAGCCCGAAGGTCTCGTTGTAACTGGGCACGGCGACAATGTCTGCGGCCTGGTAGAGCTTCGCCAGGTCCTGCGGCCGGCGCGGGGGCATGAAACGAACCAGGTGGTCGATACCCTCTTCTGCTGCGAGATTGGTGAACTCGTCGGGCGCGTGCAGCCCCGAACCGGACAGGCCGCCGCAGATAATCACGCGGACATTGGTTGCGGGATCGCGACGCATGAGCTCGCCGACCCCGCGCAGCAGCACCTGCGGACCCTTGAGCCGTTGCAGCCTGCCGACGAACAAAATGACCTTAGTGTGCAACGGAATACCCAGCTCACGACGGGACCGCTCGGTGGCGCGATCACTACCCGGGGAAAAGAGCCCCACGTCCACCCCGGGTGGAACGACATCGATGCGCCACGGGTCGGCATCGTGGAGATCCGCCAGCTGCTTAGCCTCGGCATCTGTGTTGACGATGAGGCGGCATGCGTTGTCCACAATCTGCTGCTCACAGATACGTCGCGACTCCGGCTCCGGCTTATCCCCCGCCGCCAGGTGGAGGTTTTTCACCGCGGCCAGCGTATGCGCCGTGTGAACGAAAGGAATGTCGCGCAAATCCGACAACAACCAACCAACCTGGCCGGAGAGCCAGTAGTGCGAATGAATCAGGTCGTATTCAATCCCCTGTTCGCGGGCGAATTCAATGACGCCACCGGCAAAAGCCGGCATCTGCGTGGCCAGATCCGACTTCTCCAACCCCTCATATGGGCCAGCCACAATGTTGATGACGCGAAAGTTCTCACTGACCTGAATAATCTGCCCATCGCTGGAACGAGTGGCGCGAGTGAAAACATCCACCTTCACACCGCGTCGGGCGAGCTCCTCGCAGGTGCGCAGCACGTAGACGTTCATGCCACCTGCGTCACCGATGCCCGGTTGCTCCAGCGGCGAGGTATGCATGGAAATCATCGCGATACGGTTCGGCAGGGCCGGGGAATTAGAGGTGGTGTTTGGGGTGGCGGCGTCTGCGCCCGCCGTTGCCGACGGAAATGTTTCGGTCATACTGCCCAGAGTGCCTATTCCAAGGGCAACCCCGCAAATGAGTACCTCAAATACGTGTATAGAAATCCCGGCAATGCAGAGCGACGTACGGCACAATAGGGGTCGATACCTACTACGTCGTAAGTTATTATCACCTCACGACGTGGTCAGGTCACACACAAAAACTAGGAGGACCCCATGGCCGATACATCCAGCTCGCACGCCGAAAAAAACTCTGCCCCAGCTAACGGTTCGACACCCAACGCTGCTATTTCCAAGGCCTGGCTGAACCTGTATCCGGAGTGGACCCCGCCTCACATTGACTACAACTTCGATACCCTCCTGGATGTCTACCGCCACACCCTGAGCAACCATCCGCGCCGCAAGGCGCTGACCTTTTTCGGTCGCTCCACCTCGTATGCCGAGCTGGATGCCAAGGTCCGCAGCGTTGCCGCTGGTCTGCGTGCACTCGGTGTACGCAAGGGCGATCGCGTGGCCCTGCTTATGCCGAACTGCCCGCAGCATGTCATCGCTTACTGGGCAGTTCTGCACCTCGGCGCTGTTGCCGTAGAGCACAATCCTCTCTACACCGCCCATGAGCTGCGCCACCCGTTCAACGACCACGGCGCTCGCTTTGCCATCTGCTGGGACAAGATTGTCCCCGTACTTGAAGACCTTCGCAGCAACACCCCGCTCGAGACCATCATTGCGGTCAACATGCTGCAGGATCTGCCGTTTGTCATGCGCACCGCCCTGTCCATCCCGCTGCCGAAGCTCCGCGCCGCCCGCGCTAAGCTGCACTCCTCCGCACCGCAAGTTATGGGTTTTGACGCCTTGCTTCACGACGCCGTCGGCGGAGACGGCCACGACCTCCAGGCCGATGACTCCATCACTGCTGATGACACTGCAGTGATGATGTACACCTCCGGTACCACGGGCTCGCCGAAGGGCGCGCAGCTGAGCCACCGCGGGCTGGTCGCCAACATTCTGCAGGGCAAGGCCTGGGTGCCGGGCCTTGGCAAGGAGCGCGAAATCTCCCTTGGCATCCTACCGATGTTCCATGCCTACGGCCTGACCATTGTCACCAACTTGTCCATGCTGATTGGCGCTGAACTGGTGCTGGTGCCGGCACCAGAGATTCCGCTGATTATGAAGGTGATGAAGAACAACCGCCCGACGTGGGTTCCTGGTGTACCGACTCTCTACGAGAAGATTGTCGAAGCCGCCGAGCGCGATAATGTCGACCTCTCTGGCGTGAAGTTCGCCTTCTGCGGTGCTGCTACCCTGCCGGTTTCCCTTGTACAGAAGTGGGAGAAGCTCACTGGAGGTCGTCTCGTCGAGGGCTACGGCCTCACTGAAACTTCACCGATTATCGTCGGCAACCCCATGGATGGTAACCGCCGCCCAGGCTACGTTGGCCTGCCATTCCCTGACACCGAGGTCGCCATCGTTGACCCCGATGATCCCACCAAGCTCTGCGCTGATGGCGAGGAGGGCGAGGTCATCGTCCGAGGCCCGCAGGTTTTCGCTGGTTATCTCAACCTCCCGGAGGCAACGGAGAAGTCCTTCACCGATGGGCCTGCTGAGCTTCCCGCTGGCGATCGCTGGTACCGCACCGGCGATGTCGGAGTCATGGAGTCGGACGGCTTCATCAAGCTGGTTGCCCGCATCAAGGAGGTCATCATCACCGGTGGCTTCAATGTTTACCCGGCCGAGGTCGAGGAAGTACTGCTCTCCCACCCGGACATCACCGATGCCACGGTCGTCGGCCTGCCGAAGAGCGACGGCTCCGAGATGGTCGTAGCCGCCATCACTCTGGCTGACTACGCCCGCCTGGATTCCGACGCCTACCGTGACCACTGCTACGACAACCTGACCCGATACAAGGTGCCGCGCGCATTCTTCCACCTGGAGGAACTGCCTCGCGACCAGATGGGCAAGGTCCGCCGCCGCGACGTCCGCGACGTACTTCTCAAGCAGCTGGAGCAGAAGGGCCAGAGCGTCGATTCGCTGAACCACCGCAAGCACCATTAGTTCGGGGTGGTAGCTGAGATAGGGGCCTGAGTAGTGCTGGCCCCTATCCCCTTAAGGCGGATCCCCGGCCCCCAGACTTAGTGACTAGGTTTATGACAAAAAACTGCGAGTGAATGCAATTCACGCGTCATAAACCTAGTCACTTTCTCTATCCCCGCCCATTGAGAGAAGGCCCGGGAGCGCAAGCTGAGGACTACCCAGCGGTTCTGTCAGCCCCAGCGACCCCATCAGTCACGCCAGTCTCTCCAGTCCGCCCCCCTGGCCATCAGCCACCTGCCGCGGGCCTAATCAATGCTCACGCCGACCCACACTGGCTCGGGCACCAGGGTCACGCCGAAGGCCTTTTCCACACCAGCGCGCACATCACGAGCCAAAGCCACCAAGTCGGCGGCGGTCGTAGGCGTACCGTCGCCGGACTCCCCGCGGTTGGTCAGCGCCAGGGTGTGCTTAGTCGACAGTCGTGCGGGCGCACCGTCACCGGGGTAGCCCTTGGGGAACCCGGCGCGCTCGATAAGCCACGCCGCCGAGAGCTTCACACACCCCTCGTGGCCGGGGCCAGCGGGGAATGCGGGCATAGTCGCAGCCTCGTCAGCCCCACGCAGCGCGGCAACCTTTGCACGCACGGCCTCCACCGAGCTCTCCGGAATGATCGGGTTGGTAAAGAAAGAACCCGCCGACCAGGTATCCCGGTCTGCCTCATCGAGGACCATGCCCTTGCCGCGGCGCAGCTCAAGCACCTTTTCGCGCACCAGCTCAGCCGGCCTGCGAATCTCACCAGCCGCGGCCTCGGCCTCGTCGACACCCAGGCGCCGCGCCAGTTCGCCATAGCGAAGTGGCGCGGACATGCCGTCCACACTGAGCTCAAACCGCACAGCCAGCACCACTGCCCGTGCGGTGAACTTCAGGTTCGAATAGCGGTAGGAAAGGTCGAGCGACTCCGGTTCCACCCACTCGACTGAGCCGGTCGCGCGATCGTAAAGCTGCACCGAGTCCAGGACCTGCGATACCTCAGCGCCGTATGCACCAACGTTCTGCACCGGCGTAGCCCCAGCCGAACCCGGAATACCCGACAGGCATTCCAGGCCGCCAAACCCGGCATCAACACTCATCTCCACGACCTCGTCCCAGACCGCACCGGCCTCGGCCTCCACAATCGCCGACACAGACTCCAGCCCGTGTCCGCGAGTGCTCATAGTCACGTTGTCAGCCTCGATCACCACGGCCACCAGCGGCTCGAGTTCATCGGCCACCACCAGGTTGGATCCGCCTCCCACGATGAGGAGGGGCACGTTAGCGTCGTCAAGCGTGCGAACCACGTCAACAACGGCATCCGTGGTGGTACACCGGGCAACCGCTCGCGGCACCCCGCCGAGGCGGAGCGTCGTCAAATCCGAGAAAGCGGTATGCGTGCTGAGCTCCACCCCCTCTAGCCCCGCAAGCCCATTGATGGCTTCTTCCATGTCGGAGGTCAGATGAATTGGGTTCGGCGATTGGTCGAGATTTTCCACGCCCCTAGCGTAGTGCAAATTACGTATTATCAAGCGCATGACTACGACTAACACGCACACCGTCAACTTCGACCAGCCGATTGAGAAGGTTTACGAGGCCCTCACCGACGCCGGTTTCTGGGAGAAGGTCGCAAACCGTTTCTCGGCAGCTGACGGCAAGGTGGAGAAGTTCGAGACCACTGACGCTGGCACGACCGTCGTGATTCGTCAGACCGTCGCTGCGGACAAGATTCCGGCGCAGGCCCAGAAGTTCGTGAAGTCCGGAGTCGGCATGACGCGCACGTTCGTCATCAGCCCGCTTACCGACGACGGCGCGAGCTCCACCGTGACCACGGAAACCTCGGGCGTACCGGCATCCTTCAACGCGTCGCAGAAGCTCACCGCTCAGGGCGAAGGCGCGGTGCTGACCACCAACTCCGAGTTCGCCATCAAGGTGCCGCTGGTCGGTGGCAAGCTCGAGGAAAAGGCAGCTCCGTACCTGGAGCGTGTCCTCGATGCTGAGACCGCTGTGCTGGCGGACTACGTCGCTAAGTAGGTAGCGCACCGGGGGGCTTGCCGGGCTCGCGTGCGGATACCGGGTGGAGGAAAGTGGTAGCGACGGGGCCGTCGTTAAGCAAGACTGGGAACCATGAGTTCTGCTAAACGCTCGTCGAGCGTCAAAGTCCTGCCCACTGTCCTCGGTGTCATCGTCGTGGTGGCGCTCATTGCGATTGCCGGGGAAATCGGCGTCCGGATGTTCGTGAGCAAGGAGATTTCCGACGGTTACCGCACGTCCGCCGAAGAGCGCGGTGTGACCGTGACCGAGGACCCGAGCGTTTCCTTCGGTGCCCGCCCGATGCTGTTCGCGTTGGCAACGAAGTCCGTGCCCGCAATGGACTTAACTACTCCGGACACGTTGGAGGTCAAGAATCCGGAGGCGCTGAGTGGCGAGCCGGAAATTTCCGGCGACCCGGCGACGGAAGTGCACCTGGAAGACGTGGATCTGAGCAATCGCGCGGATCCGACTGCAGGGTCACTGCGAGTAGATGTCACAATTCCACCGCAGCTGCTGCAGGCGCTGATTAACCGGGAAAGTGGAGCGCGCGCCACCACGCTCACGCCGCTTCCGGACGAAGGCCTGTTCAACATCGAGTTTTCCTCCGGATTTGCGACGTCCAAATTCCGCCCGATACCCAACGGCGGAAACATCGAAATCAACCTGGAGGGCGGCTCCGTTCTCGGTTTGAACCTCGACGGCCTGGCCAGGTGGCTCGGGGAAGCCAGCGGCACCCTACTGAGCTATGAGATCGGCCATGGCATGCAGGTGGAGGAAGCACATGTCACCGGGGAGGGGCTGGCGCTGACGCTGACGGGCGCAAATCTGCCTTTGTCGACCGTGCGCGAACTTACCTTTAGCTAGCAGGTAAGATACCGAGAATGACTCGCTCTCTCATCACCGCAAATAGCGGTACTCCCACCGAGCGCCAGTACATCTTCTCGCTCGGCTGCCCAGACCGTACCGGTATCGTCTCCACTCTGTCGACATTCCTGTCCGACATTGGTGCGTGGATTACCGAGGCGGACTTCTTCTCCGACCCGGAGACCGGATGGTTTTTCACTCGCCAGGCTGTCCGCGCCGACGCGCTCGACCTGACTGTAGAAGAGCTGCGCGAGAAGTTCGCTGAGCTCGTCGGCGATTGGGGTCCTGAGGTCCGTTGGAAGGTCACCGACAACGCTGTTCCGAAGCGCGCTGTCATTCTGGTGACGAAGGAGGGCCACTGCCTACAAGACCTGCTCGGCCGCGTCGCGCAGTCCGACTACCCGATGGAAATCGCTGCAGTCGTGGGTAACCACCGCAATCTGGAGCCCCTGGCCGCAGCGTATGATATTCCTTTTCACCACGTGCCCTTCCCCAAGGATGCCGTCGGCAAGCGCAAGGCATTCGACGAGGTCGCCGAGATCGTTGACGCCGAGAACCCGGATGCCATCGTGCTCGCGCGCTTTATGCAGATCCTGCCGCCGGATCTGTGCGAGAAGTGGGAAGGCCGCGCCATCAATATCCACCACAGCTTCCTGCCGTCGTTCATGGGCGCGCGCCCGTACCTGCAGGCTTATCGACGTGGTGTGAAGCTCATTGGTGCCACCTGCCACTACGCCACTGAAGACCTCGACGACGGCCCGATTATCGAGCAGGACGTCATGCGTGTCTCCCACAAGTACACTGCTGCGGACATGCAGCGTGAGGGTCGCGATGCGGAGAAGCAGGTCCTCGCCCGTGGTCTGCGCTGGCATCTGGAAGACCGTGTGCAGGTCTACGGCAACCGCACTGTGGTGTTCCAGTAGGTGTCTGTGGTGATTCAGTAGGTTTTTGGGGCGCCAGACTTGGTCCACAAGGCCGGTCGGGTCTACACGCCTATGAAGCCGGTCCCGGCCTACGCCACAAAGAAAGTGTGCGCGCTTATGGCAGTTTCTGGGTGAAAAACCCAGTTGTTTTGCCATAAGCGCGCACACTTTCTCGGCTTTACGGGCTAATACTCGCCCTTAACCGCCTGAGACTAATACCCGCCTGAGGTTAGTATCCGCCCTGTGCGTTGGACAGAATGTCCTTGATCTGTGGGCGGACATCGAGCCAGTAAATACCCGTGATGACCAGCCCGGCAATCAGCGGGATGCCCAGCATTGCCCAACCGAGCCACGGCAGCAGCAGGAAGATAGCCGAACCGACCAGCATGCCAGCCCAGACATTGCGGCTCTTGCGGTCTGCAGCGTCAAAGGCGTCCGCGCGGGTGGTGATGACAAGCACCGCACCAATCAGCGCCAAAATGCCAATAACAAACGGGATGGCGAACTGAAACAGGACGTCCACGTAAACGGAAATCGCCATAAGCGGCGAATCCGTAAAGCTGGGCAAAGATGGTAACAGGCGCACCGGGGGAACAACTCCTTTAACAGGTATGCATTGCTTTTTACATGCTAACGCACACCGTCGGACGTGCTGGGTTGTGCTGCTAAATAACCCCGAATACTAAGGTCGACAGGGTGTAGATAGCCAAACCGGCCAGTGATCCGACAACCGTGCCGTTAACGCGAATGAACTGCAGGTCGCGGCCGACCATCAGTTCAATTTTGTCGGAAGCTTCATCGGCATCCCAGCGCTCGACGGTCTCGGAAATAATCGAGGTGATCTCGCCTGCGTAGTTTTCAGCGATGAAGACGACAGCCGCTTCCAGACGGCGGTCCATTCGCTTGCGCAACTCTGAATCGGACTGGACCCGCTCGCCGTAGCGGGCGGCCGTTTCCGAGACCTTTCGGCGGAGCAGGGAGTTCGGGTCGCGGGCCGCGTCGACAAGCTTTGCGGATGTTGACGCCCAAATCTTCGCCGGTGCCTGGGTAACGGCAGCGGACGAAAGAATGTCAGTCTTAATTTCTTCGACCTTGGCGATTGTTTTCTCGTCGTTCTGCAGGTCATTGGCTAGCTGCGTGAGGAAGCGGTGGAGCGCCAGACGTGCGTCGTGCTGCGGGTCGTGCTGCACCTGCCAGGTCCAATCGACCAGTTCGCGATAGACCTTGTCGCCGATGAGATCGTTGACAAAGCTAGGAGCCCAGGATGGGGCGCGCTCTCCGACGAGGCGGTCGATAAGGTTCTGCGAGCCCAGAGACTTCCGGTGCAGCCACTCGGTCATCTGTTGGACGATAGGCTCGGTGCGGCCCTCGTCGATAAGCTGCTCGAGCACTTTACCCGCCGGAGGGCCCCACTCTGGGGCTGCAACCTCGTCGATAACTGCGGACTTCAGCACTGCAGCGGCGTCATCGGGGTCGATGGCCTCGAGTACGTTGCCGGTGAACTTGCCAACCTCCGCCGACACTTTGTCGGCGTTTCCGGGAGCTACCAGCCATTCCCCGATGCGCTCTGGAATCTCGGCCTTACGCACCTTGTCCACAATCAGGGTGGGGTTCAGGAAGTTGTCGCCAACGAACTGCGCCAGAGACTCACCGACCTGGTCCTTCTTACGGCGGACGATAGCTGTGTGCGGGATGGGAATGCCGAGCGGGTGGCGGAACAGCGCTACGACTGCAAACCAGTCGGCGAGGGCACCGACCATACCGGCCTCAGAAGCAGCGCGAACGTAGCCCACCCACGCGGGCACGACCTCTCCTGCAGACAAGTGTGAAGACTCAATACCACGGCATGTGAAATACACGGCGGTTGCGATGACCAACAGCATGGTAGCGAAGGTCTTTGCCTTACGCAGTTGCGCACGTTTTTCCGCTTCAACCTCTGGCGATGGCCCGGGCACATCGAGACGATCCAAAGCCGAATCGGCAGCTGCCGGGAGCTTAGCGGCGTTGTTATCCATGTGTATAGATTAGGCGTCGAAAACACGAAAATGCCACCGCGCCCCTCAGTGTGCTGTTGGTGAGAGAGGTACACACGAGTGCTTCCCTACCCCAGCGCACTGAGCGCGGTGGCATCAGCTGTGGAGGTGCTAGTTCAAAAGGCTAGCGCTGCATCCGCCTAGAGGCCAGCCCCTTTTAACAGGGGCACGCCTTTAGTGGTGAGTGCCGAATTCCTTTCGGTAGGCCTTGTAGTCACGACGACCGATGGAGATGCAGGCAACACCCGCGATAACCATGATCAGTCCAACTACCAGGCCAGCCCACATGAATACGCTGCCGTCGAAGTTCCAACCACCGGTGTAGTCGGTGTAGCTGGCGGCATCCTTAGCCAGGAAACCGTTGCTGTGAGAGGCAGCAGTCTGGTCGGCAAAAATGGTCGTTGCGAGACCGAAAATGAAGGTACCCCAGGCCGCCAGAGAGGCGAGCATGAGACCCATGCCAATCCAGGTAATGCTCTTGTGGAGCGAGGAGTACTCAGCATTCATGCTCTGAGGCACGTAACCGTCGACGAAGTGCTCTTCGCCCTGGTAACGCTTGACTGCATTCGCCATAATCTATGTCCCTTCTGGAAAACTCTAATTGAGAAAGAGTTTAGTCGTCCTTACCGCGGAAGAACGAACGAGCTCGTTCCTTGGTAACGGCGGCAACCGCAGTCAGCGGGATACCTGCCGGGCAGACGTCTGCACATTCACCATAGAGGGAGCACGGACCGAAGGTGCCTTCGACCTCGTCAACCATCTTGCGGGCACGCTTGCCACGCTCTTCCTTACCCATCGGGACCAGGGAGAGGTGAACCAGCTTTGCGCCGGTGAACAGGTGGGCAGCACCGTTCGGGCAAGCTGCTACACAAGCACCGCAGCCGATGCAGGCTGCGTGGTCAAGTGCAAACTCAGCGGTTTCGTGGTTCAGGTGCAGAGTATCTGCATCCGGGGCGGTACCAGCGTTGATGGAGACGTAGCCACCCTGCTCGAGGACACGGTCCAGAGCGGAGCGGTCAACGACCATGTCCTTGATGACCGGGTATGCGGCGGAGCGCATCGGCTCGATCTTCAGGGTGTCACCATCGCTGAACTGGTGCAGGCGCTGCTGACAGGTCGGGGTGTTCTGGCCCGGGCCGTGCGGACGACCGTTGACGTTCAGACCACAGGTACCACAGATACCCTCACGGCAGTCAGATGCGAACGCGAACGGCTCCTTGCCGGACTCGACGTACTTGGAGTTGACGTGGTCAAGCAGCTCCAGGATCGACATCTCTGCGACGGCGTCGTCAACGTCAACGGATTCAAAGTGTCCCTCGACGTTCGGACCTGCTTGGCGCCAGATTTCAAGGTGCAGTTTCATTACTTGTAGTTCCTTGTCATGAGCGGGACGGCTTCGAAGGTGAGCGGCTCGGCGTGGCGAATGAATTCGTGACCGGACTGATCCCATGCAGGACCGTTGTTGCCTCGCTCCCATGCGGAAACGAAGCACCAGTTAGCATCATCGCGCTCTGCCTCGCCATCTTCGGAGATGTGGTCATCGCGGTAGTGAGCACCGCAGGACTCATCGCGGTCGAGGGCGTCGACACACATGAGCTCACCGAGGTCGATGTAGTCAGCAACGCGGTTAGCGTACTCGAGCTGCTGGTTCATCTCATTCGGCTCACCCGGGATGAACAGGTCAGACCAGAATGCCTTACGCAGTTCGCGGATCTCCTTGATGCCGCGAGCCAGGTCTTCCTTGTTACGGGCCACACCGCAGTCGCGGTAGAGGATCTCACCGAGCTGGCGGTGGAAGTACTCAGCGCCGTGCTTACCCTGGATGCTCATCAGCTTGTCCAGACGAGCCTGAGCGCGATTCAGAGCTTCCTTGGCCTCCGGGGCATCCTCAGCCAGGCGGTCAGTGCCGAGCAGTGGGCCGAGGTAGTTCGGAATGGTGAACGGCAGGGTGAACCAACCGTCGACCGAACCGGACAGCAGGGAATTTGCACCCAGACGGTTTGCACCGTGGTAGGTCCAGGATGCCTCGCCACCGGTGAACAGACCCGGGATGGAAGTCATCTGGTTGAAGTCAGACCACAGGCCACCCATGGTGAAGTGACAGGTCGGAGCAATACGCATCGGAACCTTGTACGGGTCCTCACCGATTGCCTCTTCGTACATCTGAATCAGGTTCGAGTAGCGTTCCTTGATGACCGGCTGGCCCAGGCGCTCAATTGCGTCACGCAGATCCAGGTAGACGGAGTTCTTCAGCGGGCCGACACCGTAGCCAGCGTTAATCTGCTGAGAGTTGGCACGGGAAGCGACGTCACGCGGGACGAGGTTACCGAATGCCGGGTAGCGACGCTCCAGGAAGTAGTCGCGCTCGTCCTCCGGAATGTCGTTGGCCGGGCGCTCGTCGCCCTTCTTCTTCGGGGTCCAAATACGAGCGTCGTTACGCAGGGACTCAGACATCAGAATGGTCTTCGACTGCCAGTGCGCGTTGACCGGAAGACCGGTCGGGTGGAACTGGATGAAGGACGGGGATGCGAAGTAAGCACCCTGGTCGTATGCACGCATGATGGCCGAAGCGTTGGAGTTCTTGGCCAGCGTGGACATGTGGTAAACGTTGCCGTAACCACCGGTAGCCAGAATAACTGCGTGAGCAGTGTGAATGGTCAGCTCACCGTTGATGAGGTTACGCATGATGGCACCCTGGCAACGGCCATCGGCGACGATGATGTCAACCAGCTCGTTGTGGGTGAAGATCTCGACGTTGCCGAGACCAATCTGGCGCTGCAGAGCCGAGGTGGTCGACAGCTGCAGCTGCTGACCTGTCTGGCCACGGGTGTAGTACGTACGGGAAACCTGCACACCACCGAAGGAACGGGTAGCCAGGGTACCGCCGTACTCGCGAGCGAACGGAGCACCAATTGCATTCAGGTGGTCGATGACGCGGACGGACTCGACGGCCAGACGCCAGCAGTCGTTCTCGCGGCAGCGGTAGTCGCCGCCCTTAACGGTGTCCTTGACGTGGCGGTAAGCGCCGTCGTTGTCCACCTTCTTACCGCGAGCGGAGTTGACACCACCCTGTGCAGCGATGGAGTGCGCACGGCGCGGAGCGTCGTGGTAGGTGAAGACCTGCACGTCGTAGCCGAGCTCACCGAGAGCGGCAGCGGCAGCGCCACCAGCCAGACCGGTACCGACGACCATGACGCGGAACTTACGACGGTTCAGTGGCGAGACCAGGTTGGCGTGATCCTTCTGGTACTGCCAGTGGTCCTTCATGGAGACCTTGTCGCCCGGGGAGTTATCGGTCAGAACCTTGCCGATCTTGACCCCGTCGACAACGCTTTCCGGCGCGCGGAAGTCCGCAGCGACGGTTGCTTCAGTGTTAGTCATTGTAAATTTTCCTCCTCGACCTACAACGCGACGAGCACGTAAACGGGGATGATGATGTTGCCGACAACAACCAGCAGCGGCAGCAGGCCGGACAGGAACAAGAGAACCTTGCGCCAGCGCTTACCCGTGATACCGAGGTCGGAAGTAGCGGTCCACAGACCGTGGGACAGGTGCATCAGCAGAGCGAGCTGCGCAATGATGTACCAAACAACAACACCCGGACGGGAGAAGGACGCAACCACGTTCTGGTATGCGGCACCGTTCTCGAAGGAAGCCGGGGCAACGCCAGCGCCGATGGTCAGGTCCAGCAGGTGGAAGATGATGAAGGCCAGCAGCACGATGCCGGTAATGACCATCGAGCGTGCAGTAAAGGTGTTCCAGCTGGACACCATGCCCTCACGGCGGAACTTGCCGCGGGACTGCTTAGCACGCGCGGCCAGGGTGAGGCCACCAAAAATGTGCAGGATAATAGCTACCAGCAGGACGATGCGGAAGACCCACAGAACGCCCTCTTCCGGAATTGCATCCTTACCGACAGTGCGCAGGAAGGTCGCGTATGCGTTGAAGTCATCCTCGCCAGCGAAAATCTTCAGGTTACCCAGCATGTGGACAATAACGAAGAGGCCAAACAGCACGCCAGTGACGGCCATGGTCAGCTTCAGAGCCCATGAAGGGTATTTAGGCTGCTCGCGCAGCGGTTCTACATTAATTTTGCCGTGCGCGATTGCGTCACGGTTTGAACTTTTAACAGTCATGGCACCTCCAGTGTCATATTCACTCTAAAGTCACACAGCGCCTGGTAAACATTTTTCCCCCTTTTGGGTGGGGATTTTCACAGGTTACCTAGGCTTTTTCTCCGCCTTTTCTCAGGTTATCGCATTTTCGCGACTTTTGACGTCGTCGCTGTATATAACCTCTTCGCCACCTTAAAAACGCGCCTACCCCGACTTTTGCCGTTTTTCTACCGACCCAAGGCAACTAATAACGCAACACAAATAGCACGAAAATAAAAAACCGCCCACTTTTCTCAGGTGGACGATTTTAATTCTCAATAATTATGTTGCGAAATTCTTTATTTTTCACCCCTGCCGAATTCCCCAACGGCCCAAATAGCCACCCCCAACAGGCAATCCCCCCCTGCCTTGTTCGCAGTTTCGTTCGGAGAATCCCGGGATTCGTACTCCTAACCCCCTGTAGGCCGCACAGACACTGACCAATTGGCGCCGTGCAGCCGAAACCGTCCGACTACCCCTCGTTCTGTTCCGGCTTAGTCATCACCACGGTCAACGGCTCCGGCCCAATAATCACCTCATGGCCAGCAACCATGATTGGCCCAACCTGGTGGTCGCCCTCCTCCAAAACGACTTCCACCGTGCGGCCACGCACCGTCACCCGGATACGACAACCATGAATAGTGACTCGGTACGTCAGACCACTCCAGTCTTCCGGCAGACGCGGATCGATACTGTAGCGGCCATCGTGGTCGCGGAAACCACCGAATCCATAGACCAGGGACTGCCACACTCCACCGGCAGATGCGACGTGGACACCATCGGCAGCGTTGCCATGCAAGTTCGCCAGGTCCACATAGAGTCCGCGTAGGAAGAAGTCCATTGCCTGCTCCTGCAGGCCCAACTCGGCCGCAACAATGGACTGCACAACGGCGGACAGCGAGGAATCACCAGTGGTGAGCGGATCGTAATACATGTAGTCTGCGCGCTTTTGTTCCGTCGTAAAGCGATTGCCCATGAGGAAAAGCGCAAGGACGACGTCCGCCTGCTTAATGACTTGGTGACGGTAGATCGTCAGCGGGTGGTAATGCAGCAGCAGCGGGCGCAGGGGGCCAACCTCGGGATCGTCGAGATTCCAACGCTTGCGCAGTAGGAACTGGTCATCCTGAGGGTGAATGCCGAGCTTCTCATCGAACGGGATGTACATCGCCTCAGCGGCCTGCTCCCACTCTTCAACCTCGCGCTCGGTAAGGTCGAAGCGGTTGGTCAGTTCGCGATAGGCAGCAGGGCGATCACGCTTCATCTGCTTGACGACGTCCGCAGCAACCCGCAGGTTATACTGCGCCATCACGTTGGTGTACAGGTTGTTGTTCACCACCGTGTTGTACTCATCTGGACCGGTGACGCTGTGAATCTGGAACTCTCGATGCTCGGCATCGAAGAATCCCAGCGACATCCAGAATCTGGCCGTGCCGAGCAGCAGATCCGTGCCCTCCTTGAGCAGGAACTCCTCATCGCCGGAGGCATAGACGTACTTCATCATTGCGTATACGATGTCCGCATCGATGTGGTACTGCGCCGTGCCGGCCTCAAAGTAGGCCGAGGACTCCTGACCATTGATAGTGCGCCACGGGAAGAGGGCACCGTCGTGCGCCAGTTCGTCGGCACGCGCCCACGCGGCTTCGAGCATGTCCCAGCGGAAGCGCATGGCATTGCGTGAGAATTGTGGCGACGTATAAGTAAGGAATGGGGTCACGTAGATTTCCGTGTCCCAGAAGTAGTGGCCGCCGTAGCCGGTGCCGGTCATTCCCTTGGCCGGCACACCTTGGAATTCGGCGCGGGCGGCAGCCTGGATAATCTGCCAAATATTCCAGCGCACTGCCTGCTGAATCTCCGGCTGGTTGTAGATGACAACGTCGGAGCGCTCCCAGAAGTGTTCGAGCCACTCCTCCTGGTTTTCCATCAGACCCAGCATGCCAATGCGGCCGACGCGGTTCAGTGTGCGCTCACAGCGGAATGCGAGTTCTTCGGCGCGCACCTTGCGGGAGGAGTGGTAGGACACCAGCTTCTCCAGGCGGATGACCGTTCCGACAGGCGCATCGAGGTTAAACAGCGCACTGGCCGCGTCGGGCTCGGTCGACTGTGAAACCTCCACGAACGGTTCGGTGCCGTCGGAAGTGCGGACAGTAAAGGTGTGGTCCATGGAGGTGGCCACGGTCATACCGGAGTTTGCGCAGCGATAGCCCAGTGTCGAGCGCTGCCCATGCGCCGATTCCGACTGAAATGCCGGAATGAGAACGCGGTCTTCCAGCGCCTCGGCGCGACGGGGATCCAGTTCGGTGCCCTGCGCCTTGGCGGCATCGTGGTACTCGTCCTCGCCGTCCTGTCGGTTGAGGATCTGCGAGTTAATCATCACCGCAGCATCCGCATCCAGCAGCTCGACTTCCAGACTCATCGCGGCGACATGCTTTTCCTGGAAAGACACCATGCGCTCAGAGGTGACGCGAACGTGCTTGCCACCCGGGGTGCGCCAAGTGAACCGACGACGCAGCACACCCTCACGGAAATCCAGGCTACGTTCGTAGTCGCTGACCTCAGCATTGCCGAGACGCAGGGGCTCATCGTCAATGTAGAGACGCATTGCCTTGGCGTCCGGAGCGTTGGCAATCGTCTGCCCCTGGCGGGCTAAGCCGTAGGCGTCCTCGGCGTGCCTAATGGGCCATGTCTCATGCAGACCATTGATATAAGTGCCGTGTTCACTGGAGTCACGGCCCTCCGGCGGGTTGCCACGCATGCCGATGTACCCGTTCGACAGCGCAAACAGCGTCTCGCCCAAACCGAGCGGGAGGCCGTTCGGCTTCGTCTCAATCAGACGCCACTCATCGACCGGAGTGATGTCTCGATCCATGAGCCCCTCGGCATTCACCAGGTGGTGGTGCTTATCCGCACGACCCGCCGGGAAGTTGCGACGCTGCTTACGACGAACTGGGGACACCGTCTCCTCCTGTTTTTCAGCCTCGGCGGTCTCCGCGTCGTGACCCCGCCCCTGCGGAATCACACGCTCGGTCTCGTCGACTGCTGCTGTGGTCGAATCGTTGGCCATGATGCCTTCCGGTTTTCTCTCAGCCATTTGTCACGAGCCAGCCTAGACGAGTTCCGCCAAGTCGCTGACCACAATGTCGGCGCCCGCTCGGCGCAGCGCTTCTGCGCCAGCACCGCGGTCAACACCAATGACCAGACCAAATGCGCCGGCTGCACCCGCTTGCACACCGCTGATGGCATCCTCGACCACCACAGCATCGCGCGGTGCCACCCCCAGATTCTCCGCCGCGTACACGAAAGTATCGGCGGCTGGCTTACCCGACAGGTTGTTCTCGTGCGCCACCACGCCGTCAACAATCTCCACGAACCGCTCACGCAGCCCAGCGGCCGTCAGCACCGGCACCGCGTTCTTCGACGAGCTAACCACCGCCAACTGCGGTTTTTCGCTTGCCGACGGGTCCTCAGCGCCCTGTAGCTCGTCGAGCAGCGCAACCGACCCCGGGTAGGCCTCAATTCCCTTCTCGACTCGCGCCAGGAAGTCATCATTCTTGCGCTTCCCGAGCCCCACAATCGTCTCGTCTTTCGCTGTGTCTTCATCGCTACCGTGTGGCAGCGAGATGCCGCGAGATTCCAGGATTGCTGCGATGCCCTCATCGCGGCGGCGGCCATCGAGGTAGGTGAAGTAGTCCTCCTCTGTGTAGGCCGAGACACCCTTGTGCTCGAAGTAGTCGCTAAACATGTCCGCCCACGCCTGCTCGTGCACATCGGCGGTGGGGGTAATCACTCCGTCGAGGTCAAACAGGATTGCGCCCGCGCTGCGGAGGAATTCTTTGGCCTTGGCAAGCTTGGTAGCACTGTCGGTCGTGGAATTAGTCATGGGGTCGCAGCTCCTTGGACGTTGCAGACTGCATATTCGCAATTAACTTCTCAATCAACGCTAGCAACGTTGCCCCTACCCCGCTTGTGAACCCGGGTATCTCGGCGGCGGGAACATGGTGCGCTTCCAACGGGGGCACCCAACGCGGGCGTTCCCAGCACAAGCCCGCCCCGCACCGACAAATAAAACTGCCGACGCGCACGCGGAATTGGCATCAGAGGTTTGCCAATACCACCTACACACCGGCAGTTTGGGTAGCTATTTTGTTATTTCAGGCTCGGCATGCCACAGCCTGACCCAGAATTAGTCCTGGTCGATGCCCTCGCGCTTCTTGAACTCCAGGCGACGGCGGTGCAGAATCGGCTCGGTGTAACCAGACGGCTGGTTCACACCATCAAGGATGAGCTCCTTGGCAGCCTGGAAACCGATGGACTTGTCGAAGTCCGGAGCCATCGGCAGGTATGCCTCATCGCCCTCGTTCTGGCGGTCAACAACCTCGGCCATACGCTGAAGCGAATCAATGATCTGCTCCTCGGTGACAACACCGTGCAGCAGCCAGTTAGCCAGAGTCTGGGAGGAAATACGCAGGGT
Organism: Corynebacterium vitaeruminis; assembly: GCF_001054325.1. Lineage (GTDB taxonomy): Bacteria > Actinomycetota > Actinomycetes > Mycobacteriales > Mycobacteriaceae > Corynebacterium > Corynebacterium vitaeruminis_A. Next base: position 73,322 of record NZ_JVVM01000016.1, read on the forward strand.
AGCGCGATCCTCCATCAGGTCAACATCGTTGATGTCCGGCACCTTGGAGCAGCCAACACCCTGCTCAACCCAGCGGATAACGTAACCCAGGATGGACTGGCAGTTATTATCCAGCTCGTTAGCCTTGTCCTCATCGGACCAGTCAGCGCCCGGCTCACCAGCCTTAGCTGCTGCTACCGGGATGGTGAGCAGGTCACCAAAGGTGTCGCGGCGACCGTCGGTAAGCAGCTTGTCCTGAACGCCGAAGACGTCGACCTCGTGGTAGTGAGTAGCGTGCAGCACACCACCGGTCGGGGACGGAACCCACGCGGTGGAAGCACCCTGCTTCGGCTGACCAATCTTCTGCTCCAGCAGCTCAGCCATCTGCTCGGTCATAGCCCACATACCCTTACCAATCTGGGCCTTGCCCTGCAGGCCGTGCGCCAGGCCGGAGTCAACGTTGTTGTCCTCGTAAGCCAGCATCCACGGAGCGGTCTTCTGAACAGCCTTGCGGAACATCGGACCAGCCTGGATGGAGGTGTGGATCTCATCACCAGTACGGTCCATGAAGCCGGTGTTAATGAAGACCACACGCTCGGAGACAGCCTTGATGGCAGCGTCCAGGTTGACGGAGGTACGACGCTCCTCATCCATCAGGCCGACCTTCAGGGTGTTGTGCGGCAGACCCAGCAGCTTCTCCACATCAGCGAACAGCTCATTAGTGAAAGCAGCCTCATCCGGGCCGTGCTGCTTCGGCTTCACAATGTAAATCGAACCAGTACGGGAGTTCTTACGTGCGTTGTCCTGGTCCAAGCCCGGGATTGCACACACAGCGGTGATGACGGCATCCATGATGCCCTCGAAGATCTCCTCGCCGTCGCGGTCGAGGATGGCCGGGTTCTGCATCAGGTGACCGACGTTACGAACCAGGTTCAGGGAACGACCGTGCAGGGTGACCTCGGAACCGTCAAGAGCGGTGTAGGTGCGGTCGTCGTTGATGGTACGAGACAGCTTCTTGCCGCCACGGGTGAACTCGACTGCGAGGTCACCGACGTTCAGGCCGAGCCAGTTGGTGTAACCCAAGGTCTTGTCGGCAGCGTCAACTGCGGCGACAGAATCCTCGAGGTCCATGATGTTGGTGACAGCGGCTTCCAGGATGATGTCCTTGACGCCGGCCTTGTCGGTCTTGCCGACCGGGGACTCCGGATCGATCAGCAGCTGGATGTGCAGACCGTTGTGCTTGAAGTAAATGGACTCCGGTGCGTCCTTGTCACCGGTGTAGCCGACCAGGGTCTCCGGCTCGCGCAGACCAGAGGTAGCGTCACCTTCCAGCGTTGCCTGCAGGTGACCGTCGACAATGTCGTAAGAGGTGACGTCCGCGTGGGAACCGTCGACCAGCGGCAGAGCCTTGTCCAGGAAGTTACGGCCCCATGCGATAACGCGGTCACCACGAACCTTGTTGTAGCCCGGGGTGTCCTTCTCCGCACCGCCATCTTCAGCAATGGCGTTGGTGCCGTACAGCGCGTCGTAAAGCGAGCCCCAGCGTGCGTTTGCGGCGTTGATGGCGAAACGGGCGTTGAGCACCGGCACGACCAGCTGCGGACCGGCGGTGGAGGTGATCTCGGTGTCGACACCCTCGGTGGTGACCTGGAAATCACCCGGGTTGTCAACGAGGTAGCCAATTTCCTTCAGGAATGCGACGTACTCGTCCTGGTTCTGCTTACCCGGGTGCTCCTTGTACCAAGCGTCGAGCTTTTCCTGCAGCTCGTCGCGCTTGGCCAGCAGCTCGCGGTTGCGCGGAGTGTACTTAGCGACAATATCACCGAAGCCGCTCCAGAACGCGTCCTTGTCCTCAATGCCGGCGGCGGGGAGTGCGGTGTCATTAACGAAGTCGTAAAGAACCTTCGCGACCTGCATTCCACCTGCCGAAATACGCTGTGCCATTGCTCTCCTCAAAACTATTGATTGCAATTTGCTCACCCAGCCACGGCCACGTCAGCGGCTCACGCACTGGATGCGTTGTTCCCCTACTGTATGTGATTCGGCGCACTTATGAACCCCCTTTTTCCATAACCGCCGCCCGCCGGGCCGGCATAGCGCCGCTCACATTTGCCGTTTCTTTCGCTTTACGACGAATCCCCTCGCGAGCAAACCCCACCCCTTCCAAATGACCATTCGGGCATTCCATCTTGGGGGCCACAAATCACTCTTCCCACCCGCGTTGACCCCGACACGCCTGCCGCTCTTTCCTTGACCACCGAACACCACACGCGACGAGAAAACCCTATCCCGCACAGAGCTTTACTGTTGTGACCTGCATCTCAAGGGCCACTGACCAATCGCGCCGGAGCAGCACCCGCCTTCGAGCCACGCCACGAATGCGAGACGACAGCCGGAACTCTAGCCACTCCCCAGGGAGATTCAGTCGGGGTATTGGCGGCATGTTGGCGGTGTATTTGGAAGCCCGTTTCTGCTTCCACGGCCGCAATTTCGGGGGTAACTGGCCACCCCCCTAAACTCCCAACAGTGTTAGCGACATAATTCGATATTTACCAAAATATAAATCACCCCAAAGCGGGGGGAGCATTATTAGCGAGACCACCACAGAGAAATAACAGTACAAATGTACCGGCCGGTCACAGGCGAAATTCACTAAACCCAAGCTACACATTGCAATGTTTGCAATCTTCGCAAGTGTTATTCGGGTTACATACTTGAATTCACACCCTAAGCTGCTTGACGAACTCAGCGCTATGCCCCAAAATGTGAAATATGGCACGCGGAAGCGGACATTGTTTTTGTCCACGTGTTTGTGTGTAGGGGTACAGCACTTTCCTGCCGTCCCCTGCATTCAAGTGACGCCGCGGTCACTATCGGGTCAGCCTGTAGATCGGTTCTGTTGGAATTGTTCTTAAGTCAGCACCCGGAGTTCAAAAAGCAAGCAAAAGGAAGTGACTCCGTTTATGTCTAACGTTGGTAAGGCACGTACCGCCGCCGAAATCCAGAAGGATTGGGACGAGAACCCGCGCTGGGAAGGTATCACCCGCGACTACACCGCTGAGCAGGTTGCTGAGCTCCAGGGCACCGTCGTCGAGGAGAACACCCTCGCTCGCCGCGGCGCTGAGATCCTGTGGGAAGGCGTCAACGTTGAGGATGATTCCTACATCAACGCTCTGGGTGCACTGACCGGTAACATGGCCGTTCAGCAGGCTCGCGCTGGCCTGAAGGCTGTCTACCTCTCCGGTTGGCAGGTCGCCGGTGACGCCAACCTGGCTGGTCAGACCTACCCGGACCAGTCCCTGTACCCGGCTAACTCCGTGCCGAGCGTCGTTCGCCGCATCAACAACGCTCTGCTCCGTGCCGACGAGATCGCTCGCATCGAGGGCGACGACTCTGTCGACAACTGGCTGCTGCCGATCGTCGCTGACGGTGAGGCTGGCTTCGGTGGCGCTCTGAACGTCTACGAGCTGCAGAAGGCCATGATCAACGCTGGTGCCGCTGGTACCCACTGGGAGGACCAGCTCGCTTCTGAGAAGAAGTGTGGCCACCTGGGCGGCAAGGTCCTGATCCCGACCCAGCAGCACATCCGTACCCTGACCTCTGCTCGCCTGGCTGCTGACGTCTCCAACACCCCGACCGTCATCATCGCCCGCACCGACGCTGAGGCCGCTACCCTCATCACCTCCGACGTTGATGAGCGCGACCAGAAGTTCATCACCGGTGACCGCACCTCTGAGGGCTTCTACCACCTCCAGAACGGCCTGGAGCCGTGCATCGACCGTGCGAAGTCCTACGCTCCGTACGCTGACATGATCTGGATGGAGACCGGTACTCCGGACCTCGAGCTGGCTAAGAAGTTCGCTGAGGGTGTCAAGGCTGAGTACCCGGACCAGCTCCTGGCTTACAACTGCTCCCCGTCCTTCAACTGGTCCGCTCACCTCGAGAAGGACGAGATTGCCAAGTTCCAGAACGAGCTGGGCAAGATGGGCTTCAAGTTCCAGTTCATTACCCTGGCTGGCTTCCACGCCCTGAACTACGGCATGTTCGACCTGGCTTACGGCTACGCTCGCGAGCAGATGTCCGCATTCGTCGACCTGCAGAACCGCGAGTTCGAGGCTGCCGAGAAGCGCGGCTTCACCGCTGTCAAGCACCAGCGCGAGGTTGGCGCAGGCTACTTCGACCGCATCGCCACCACCGTCGACCCGAACTCCTCCACCACCGCTCTGAAGGGCTCCACCGAGGAGGGTCAGTTCTAAGTCACTCGGCTTAGAGCTTAGGTCTAAGACCTAGCTTCAACACCCAGCGAGGGCTGCACCTGCAGCCACCGCTGGGTGTTTTTGTGTATTCATCGACATGTCGACTCCGCCCCGTCGTGAAGCGCGACTGGCAACCTGAGCGTCTGAACACCTAAGCAAAGGTTGCAACGGTTTTCTACACAAATTCAGCAAAGCCCGCGATATGCTGGGCAGTATGTCGAAAACCTATGTCGGATCCCGCCTCCGCCAGCTACGCCGCGAGCGCGACCTCAGCCAGGCCGCGCTCGCACAGGCGTTGGGCCTATCGGCTAGTTACGTCAACCAGATTGAGCACGACGTTCGTCCGCTGACCGTGCCCGTTCTACTTCGCATCACAGACACATTCGGCGTTGATGCGACTTTCTTCTCCCGCGATGACGACTCCCGCCTCCTCGCTGAGGTTCAGGACGTGGTGATGGACAAGGAAATCGCCAAGTCCCCCATGGACCTACAGGAGATCTCGGAAATGGTCCGCGACCACCCCGACATCGCCCGCATCATGGTGGACATCCACCGGCGCTACCGCAACGTCACCGACAAACTCTCCCTGGCTACCGAAGAACGTAACTTCGGCAATAGCACCGACACCGCCTCCGGCTCACAGGCGCTGACCATGCCGCACGAGGAAGTCCGCGACTACTTTTACGCCCGGCAGAACTACATCTCATCCGTTGACACCGCCGCCGAAGAGCTGGCCCGCGAGCTGCGCATCACCGACGAGACCACCGATGTCGTCTCTGTGCTGGCCAACAGGCTGTCCCGCGACCATGGGATTCGGATTGCGCTGGAATCGTCGTTAGGCGATGTGCAGCACAGCCTGGATAAGCGAACGAAAACACTCTACCTCGCGCGACACCTCTCGCCGGGGCAGCGCGCCTTCCGCATGGCTACGGAGCTGGGGTTTTTGGAACAGGGGGAGACCATCTCCGAGGCCGTCGCGTCTGGGCATTTTATGTCGGATGAGTCGCGGAAGCTGGCGCAGCGCGGAGTCGCGACGTACTACGCGGCGGCGCTGATTCTGCCGTATGAGTCGTTCCATGCGATGGCGGAGTCGAAACGCTACGACATCGAGCTGCTCTCGCGCACTTACGGCGTCGGCTACGAAACCATCTGCCACCGTCTGTCTACGATGCAACGGCCCAGCTTGCGCGGTATTCCGTGGACGTTCGTGCGCGTCGACCGCGCGGGCAACATGTCCAAACGCCAATCCGCCACGGGCTTCCACTTCACGCATTCGGGCGGTACCTGCCCGCTGTGGAACGTCTACGAGACCTTCTCCTACCCTGGCAAAGTCATGCGACAGGTCGCGCTCATGCCCGACGGTCGGCCGTACATGTGGATCTCCCGTACCGTGGAACATCATGCGGCGCGTTTCGGCAAGCCAGGCAAGGTTTTTGCCATTGGTTTGGGCTGCGAGGCCCGTCACGCCGAGCGTACTGTGTACGCTGATGGTCTCGATCTCGCGGATCTCGACGCCGCCACCCCGATTGGCGCCGGCTGCAGGGTCTGCTCCCGCGAGGCCTGTCCGCAGCGCGCGTTCCCGCCGATTCATCGCGATATCGACATCAACATGCACCGTTCCACCGTCTCGCCGTACTAATTCGCTTTACGACGGGCGCAGGGCCGACCTGCGGTTGAGCTTGGTTGGCGAAGGCTGGTTTGCGGGGGCTTGGTTCGCGCAAAATGCCCCAAAAAGGAAGACCCAAAAAGAAAGTGCCCAGGTTTATAGCACTTTTGTGCCGAATTTCTCGGTCAAACTGCTATAAACCTGGGCACTAACTCGTATCTGCCCGAGCCGGGACCAGCGAAGGCTGATCCCAAGCCAGAACCCGAACCTCTTACAGGTTAATCATCTTGCCCATAACGCCCTCGGCAGCTTCCTTCATTGCCTCGGACATAGTCGGGTGGATGTGAACGGCACGGCCGATTTCCTCAGTGGTCAGCTCGTACTTCTCAGCCAGAACCAGCTGCGGCATGAGCTCGGAAACGTTGGCACCCACCATGTGGCCACCCAGCAGCTCGCCGTACTCGGCATCTGCAATGAGCTTCACGAATCCTGCCGGCTCCGCCAGGCCCTGCGCCTTACCGTTTGCAGAGAACGGGAAGGTGGAAACCTTAATCTCACGGCCGTTCTCCTCTGCCCACTTCTTGGCCTGCGCCTCGGTCTTACCGAAGGAACCAACCTGCGGGTTACAGAAGGTTGCGCGCGGCATCATGTTGTAGTCCGGGATGGTCTCGGTCTCGTGACCTGCCATGTGCTCAGCTGCGATAACGCCCTGCGCCTCGGCAACGTGTGCCAGCTGCAGCTTCATGGTGACGTCACCGATGGCGTAGATGTTGTCGACATTGGTGCGCATGTACTCGTCGATGACAATCTCGCCGCGTTCACCCAGCTCAACACCGGCCTTGTCCAGGCCGATGCCCTCGGTGCGCGGTGCGAAGCCGATGGAGACCATAACGCGGTCAACGGTCAGAGTCTGCTCGTCGCCGCCATCCTTGGCCTCAACCTTGACCTCAACCGAGTCACCATTGTCCTCGATGGAGGTGGTCTTGTGCCCGGTCATGAGCTTGACGCCCAGCTTCTTGTATTCCTTGGCAATAACCTTGGAGACGTCTGCGTCCTCGTTCGGCAGAACGTTGTCCATGAACTCGACGATGGTGACGTCCACGCCGTAGTTGGCCAGGACGTATGCGAATTCCATACCAATAGCGCCAGCACCGACGATGACCATGGAGTCCGGCAGCTCGTCGGAGAGAATCTGCTCCTCGTAGGAAACGATGTTGCCGCCGACCTCAACACCCGGCAGGGAACGAACGACAGAGCCGGTCGCAATAATCGCCTTGTCGAAGGTAATTTCCTTGCCCTCATCATCGCCATCGGTGATGGCCATCGAAGTCGGGCCAGTGAATTCACCGAAACCGTTGATTTCGGTAATCTTGTTCTTCTTCATCAGGAAATGAACACCCTTGACGATGCCCGCGGACACCTTGCGCGAACGCGCGTGTGCGGCACCGAAGTCAAAGGAGACATCGCCGGAGATACCGAAGGTCTTAGCCTCATGGTTGAAAATGTGCGCCACCTCGGCGTTCTTCAACAGAGACTTGGATGGAATACAGCCAACATTGAGACAGACACCGCCCCAGTATTGCTTCTCCACCACAGCGGTCTTCAGACCCAGCTGGGATGCACGGATTGCTGCGACGTATCCGCCAGGACCGCCGCCGAGTACTACAAGATCAAAATGTTCAGCCACGTGCACAAGTCTACGCACGACTTAGCTTTACTTCACCTCGCAAGCCCACCCGGCAAACCCCACTTTTTACCTTCAGCGGTGGGCTACGGTGGTGGACATGGGCAACGACACCGGCAACAACACGGGTAACGATTCCTCCTTCCTCTCCACCGACCTTGTTCCCGATTGGCTGGACGATATCGACGGCTCCCAGGCGCTGACGTGGGCTCGCACGCAGTCGGAGGCCACCGTCGCAGGCGTCGATTCGCTTGCCGACGACACCCGCGACCGCACCAACTTGGAACAGCGCATCCTGGCTGCGCTCAACACCGATGCCCGAATCGCGTATCCGGTGCGCCGTGGTGAGTACCTCTATAACTTCTGGCGAGATGCCGAGCATCCGCGGGGTCTGTGGCGGCGCACCTCCTTGCAGAGCTATCTAGCTGGCCAGGAAGATCCGCAGGCAACCGAGTGGGAAGTACTCATCGATCTCGATGCGCTGGCGAAAGCCGAGGGGGAAACTGGGTCTGGAAGGGTACGGTGTGCCGTTATCCGGAGTATGACCGCGCGTTGATCATGCTCTCCCGCGGCGGCGCTGATGCCACCGTAGTGCGGGAGTTCGGCCTCGTTACCTGCACTTTCGTGGAAGATGAGCCGTTCTGCCTCCCGGAGGCGAAGTCCGATGTCTGTTGGGTCGGCCGTGACGAGATTCTCGTTGGCAGTGACTTTGGCCCGGGGTCTCTGACCGATTCGGGCTACCCGCGGCAGGTGCGTAGGTGGCGGCGCGGCACGCCGTCGTCAAGCGCGGACGTGATTTTCTCGGGCCACAGTGATGATGTGGCCGTGGGCGGCTGGTTCGACGCGACGGACGGCTTCGAGCGGCTGTTTGTCGAGCGTGCGCATGATTTTTATAATTCGCAGCGGTTTGTGGCTGCGAAGCGTCCGGGCAAGTTGGCGGTGCAGCAAAACGGGGACTTTTCGCTGCAGATTCTGGAGGTGCCGCAGGACTGCCGGACGAGTGTCCATAGGCAGTGGTTGGTGCTTATGCCGCGCACGGAGTTCAATGGCATTCCGGCTGGCGGCGTGGCCATTGTGGAGCTCGATGAGTGGCTGGCGGGCTCGCGTGAGGTGGAGGTGATTTTCACCCCGGATCCGCACACGTCGTTCCAGCAGCTGGTGTGGACGAAGAACTTCCTGGTGTTGACGCTGTTGGAGGATGTCGCGACGAGGTTGGTCGTGTTGCGGGAGCGCTCGTGGGAGTCCGTGGAAACCTTCGGTGAGTTGCCGGCCCAAGCCACCGTGAGCGTGATTGATACGGCCTCGGAGCGAGATGATGAGATTTGGTTGGTGTCGACCTCGGCAACGCAGCCGGCCACGCTCTGGTATGGGCAGGTCGGCAGTCAGCTCACGGAAGTACGGCGTGCTCCGGCTCTCTTCGACAGCGAGGGGATGGAGACCCGCCAGCACTGGGCGACCTCCGCCGATGGCACGCGGATTCCGTATCGCATCACCGGCCGCTTCGACTCGGGGGCTGACATATCTGCAGGTGCTGACGCAGGCGCGCAGGTTGACGCAAGCACCACCACCCCAACCCCAGCCCCTACCCTCGTGCATGCCTATGGCGGTTTCGAGGTTTCGCTGGTCCCGCAGTACTCAGCAATCCGGGGCCTGACCTGGCTCGAACGGGGCGGCTACTTCGTGGAGGCCAATCTACGCGGCGGTGGTGAATTCGGTCCGACGTGGCACTCCTCGGTGGTCAAAACTGAGCGAATGAGGGTCTACGAGGATCATCAAGCCGTGCTGCACGATCTGGTTGCACGTGGCTACTGCACCCGCGAGCAGCTGGGCGTGCGCGGCGGCTCCAACGGCGGGCTGCTGACCGCTGTCTGTCTCACTTCCTACCCGGAGTTGGTGGGCGCAGTGGTGTCCCAGGTGCCGCTGGCGGACATGATGCGCTATCACAGGCTGTCCGCGGGAGCCTCCTGGATGGCCGAGTATGGAAACCCGGACGACCCCACCGAGCGGGCTGCGATTGCACAGTATTCGCCGGTCCAGCGCGTCGTCAAGCGGGAGCAACGCGCCTACCCGCCGGCGTTGATTACGACGTCTACCAGGGACGACCGCGTTCACCCGGCGCACGCGCGGAGCCTGGCGTGGCTGTTGGAAGAAGCCGGTCAGCCGGTGGATTATCACGAAAATACCGAAGGAGGGCACGCCGGTGCGGCGGATAATTCGCAGGTCGCGTTCGTCGAGGCACTCATATCTACGTGGCTGTGGAACAAGCTCAAGTAAGGTAACAGCCGTGAGTAGCGCTGATTTCACTAATCCATATACCGGTATTGCGTTCAACCTGGGTTTCCGGGTGAACAAGTACGAGCTGGACCTCGATTATCGGGTCGGGCCGAATCGTCTGAAGGCGACGGCGACTCTGCACATCGAGATTAATGCCTGGACTTCGCACCTCACGCTCGACTTTGCAGATGCGCTGGGGGCCGATTCGGTGGATGCGATTTCCGATTCGCAGGCACACTCTATCGATGTGAAGCGCTGGCGTCATTCGGGTCGTAAGCTGCGAGTCACCTTTGACCGCGAGCTAGCTCCCGACGAGACGCTGCGGCTGATTATCACTTACTCGGGCACGCCACGTCCGGTGCGCTCGAAGTGGGGAGAGATTGGCTGGGAGGAGCTGGAAAACGGCGCGCTCGTGGCATCGCAGCCGGTGGGCGCGGCGTCGTGGTACCCCTGCGATGACGATCCCGAGGTCAAGGCGTTCTACGAGTTCACGATGGTAACCGATGCTCCCTACGAGGTCGTCGCACCAGGGCTTGCCGACGCTCCGGTGAACGTGGGCGGATCGCGCCGCCGCTGGCGGTTTGTCACCGAGGAGCCCATGGCCTCCTACCTGGCCACCATCAATGTCGGCCAGTTTAAGAAGGTCGAGCTGCCGTGCGAGACCTCAACCGTCGTGGCGTGGGTGCCCTCTGAGCTGGTAGCCAATGCCCGCCATGACTTCCGCGATCAGGGGCGCATGCTCGATGAATTCGCCAAGCTCTTTGGCCCTTACCCCTTCCGCGCTTACCAGGTGGTCATTTGTGAGGATGACCTGGAGATTCCCATTGAGGCACAGGGGCTGTCCATCTTCGGCGCCAACCATGCCGACGGCAAGGACACATGGAACCGATTGATTGCCCACGAGTTGTCGCACCAGTGGTTTGGCAACAGCGTCGGCATTTCGCAGTGGCGCGATATTTGGCTCAACGAGGGCTTTGCCTGCTACTCCGAGTGGGTATGGTCCGAGGTCAGCGGCGGTGCCAGCGCGGATGTGCACGCCCGCAAGCACTACCTGGATCTGCTTGAGGAAGACCAGGACATCGTGATTGCCAACCCGGGACCAAAGCTGATGTTCGACGACCGCCTGTACAAGCGCGGTGCACTGACTGTGCACGCTCTGCGTCTGCTGCTGGGCGACGAAGTGTTCTTCGACTTGGTTCGCAAGTGGACCACCACTAACCGCCACAGTGTGGTTGATGCGGTGGACTTCCGCGCACTGGCCAACCGCGTGTGCCGTGAGCGTGGCATCACTACCTCGCACCTGGATGTCATCTTTGACTCCTGGCTGTCACGCAGCTCCTTGCCGGATTTCCCCACTGACCCAACGCGCTCCCCTGTTGACCAGGGCATCGACAATGATGGGGCTCCAATCGTGGACAACGAGCTGGCTGCTCAGTTTGAAAAACTCGGCTACTCGAAGGCCAAGGATTAGAGAGCTAGAGGCCTGTCAATGTCCGGTTTCAAATGGCTGTCGCTGGCCACGATTGTCGCCGCGATAGGCAGCTTCGCGGTGCTGATTATCTCGGCCCGCGCACTTCCCAATGCTATAAACCTGCAGTTCGTGGCATTTTGGGGACTGTTCTTCGCGCTCACGGGTGTCCTCGGCGGGTTGATGCAGGAGACCACGCGCGCGATTGGGTCTGCGGAAGCGCGGAACCGGGGGCGGGAGCGGGAGCGGCCCCGTGAACGGCCCCGGGAACAGAGACAAGAGCAGGAACAGGAGCAGGGAGCTGCGGAAGCCGGTCAAACTCTCGGCGCTCGTCCCATCACAGTTTCGCTGGGCGTCGCCGCAGTTACTTTCATCACCATGGCAGTGACGGGTCCGCTGTGGGCCCCACTGGTCGTGCAGGATGATGCCGGTACTGCAATTCTGCTCATGGCCTCTGGCCTTGCTCTGTACTCCATGCAAGCCACCACTTCGGGTCTGCTCAGCGGCCGTCAACTGTGGGGCCCCTACGCTGCGCTGATCATGATTGACATTCTCGTGCGCGTGGCGCTGGCACTTGTCGCCTGGTACTTCGGCTGGGGTCTGCTGGCCTGGCTGATTATCACGGTCTTCGGCACGGTCAGTTGGCTTATCCTCGCGCTGTTTTCCTCGGCCACTCGCTCTGTCATGTTCGCGCGTGCCGACGTCCCGGTGCGCCGCTTCGTCGCGCTCATGGTGACGGCCATGGGTGCCTCCGGCGCATCTGCGGTGTTGGTCACGGGCTTTCCAACAATCGTCAAGATTGCCGGCGAAGCCGTGACCACTGGCTCCGGGATAGCCGAGTCGCTCACCCCACCCCATGCCAACAACTTCACCGCAGCGGTGACCATTGCGGGTATCGCCTACGCCGTGACTCTGACCCGTGCTCCGCTGCTGATGCCGCTGGAGAAGTTCCAAAACGCCATCATTGTGAGCTTTGTCCGACACCGCTCCGAGGGCGTGCTCGCAGCGCTGGTCAAGCCGTTGGGAGCGCTGGCTGCTTTCGGCACCTTTGGGGCGGGCCTGGCATGGCTCATCGGCCCGTGGATCATGACTCTCATCCTGGACGAGAGCTATCACGTGTCCGGGCCGGTACTCGCAGCGCTGACACTCGGCGCGACCTTGACCGCCATGTTGATGATCACCGGATCGGTCACTCTGGCCGTGGAAAAGCACTACATGTATCTGGCCGGTTGGTTGGCTGCGACCACGATTGCCGTAGCCATTCTGTTCTTCCCTGGTCACCTGTCGGTGCGCACGGTCGCGGCTATCGCCGTAGGCTCTGCAGTAGGTGTTGCCATTCACCTGCTTGCACTGCGCAAGCTTTCCCCGCGTGCTGCCAGAGAGGCGGTGTCGGAGGCGTTTGCGATGGAATAGCACCATCCGCAGCCGATACCGTATCCCCTCCCTCATCGTCCGAATCACCCTGCAACTCCCAAGGCTCGAGACTCACATGTCCACCATCACTGACCTCACGGTTCTCATGACCGTCTACCACCGCGTCGCCCCCGACCAGCTCGATACTGCGCTGCAGTCGCTGTGGGACCAGACTCGTCCGGCCGCGCACGTCATCCTGGTCATTGATGGTCCGATTGGGCAGGAACTCGACCGGGTCGTCGTCAAGCATGAGCAGGCGCATTCGGAGCTGACAGTGCTGCGGTGTGCGGAAAATGGCGGCTCGGGCGTGGCTTCGCAGGCGGGGCTGCAGCTGGTGGAAACACCCTGGTTGGCGCGACTGGATGCGGACGATATTGCGCGTGCGGACCGCTTTGAAAAGCAGTGGGCCGCGCTGACCGCTGATCCGGAGTTGGATGTGTTGGGCAGTGCCATGGCGGAGTTCGAGGGCACGCCGGACAACGTGGTGCGTGTGCGGACTCTGCCGCAGACGCACGCCGAGCTTGCGCGTTACATCAAGATCAATTCGCCTGTGAATAACCCCTCCTCGATGCTGCGAACGGCGAAGGTACGCGAAGTCGGTGGGTATCGCGACATCCGTCTGATGGAGGACTACGACCTCTGGGTGCGACTCATGGCTGCGGGCGCGAAATTCGAGAATCTACCCGAGCCGCTGGTGTACTTCCGTGCCGACGGCATGTTCGAGCGGCGGACCTCGCGCGGCATCATCCGCGGTGAACGACAGCTCCAGCGCACGCTCGTTGATGAGGGACTGATTTCCAGGCCGCGGGCGGCGTTTAATTTGGCAGCGCGGACACTTTTCCGACTTTTGCCAACCCAACTCATGTCACGCGCATATCGACGATTGTTTGTGCGGTAGGCTTCGGAGCGATGACTGACAACATGGATTTCTCGGACACCTGGCTGATTGTGCCGTGCTACAACGAGGGTCAGGTTATTCGTGAGGTTCTCGAGCACGCTCGCGAAACCTTCCCCAACATTGTCGCGGTCAACGACGGCTCTTCGGATAACTCCAGTCTGGAAATCCACAGGGCCGGCGCTCACCTGGTCAACCACCCCGTTAATTTGGGACAAGGCGCTGCTATCCAGACCGGCGTGGAGTACGCCCGCGCGCAGGCCGGTTCGAAGTACTTTATCACCTTCGACGCCGATGGCCAGCACCAGGTCAAGGACGTTGTCGCCATGGTGCAGCGACTGCGCACCGAGCCGATCGACATCATTGTGGGTACCCGTTTCGGCCGTCCTCGCGCCGAGGATGACCAGGTGCCACTGATTAAGCGAATTGTGCTCAAAACGGTGGTCATGCTGTCGCCACGCACGCGCCGACTCGGACTTACCGACGCCCACAACGGCCTGCGCGCCTTCAACCGCACGGTGGCAGAGCAACTGAATCTGCGTATGAACGGCATGAGCCACGCCTCCGAGTTTGTCGAGGTCATGGACATTAAAGGTTGGCGTGTCGCCGAGCAGCCGGTGGATATTCTCTATACGGAGTACTCCATGTCCAAGGGGCAATCCCTATTCAACGGCGTCAATATCCTTGCCGACTCCCTGATTTCGAAGAGGCTGCCATGACCGCATCCATCGTTCAAATTATTTTGCTGCTGGCGATGGTGGGCCTGGTGGCGTACTTCGTCGCTAACCGTCGGAAAGCGCGCGCCAAGGCGGGCGTCAAGCTGGGATTCGTCGTTTTCGTCATCGCGTGCCTGTGGGCAATCGTGCGTCCCGACGATCTGACCGTGGTGGCCAACTGGATTGGTGTGAACCGAGGCACCGATTTGCTGCTCTACGTACTGGTGTTGGCGTTCGTGTTTACCACGGTGTCGTCCTACATCCGCTTCCGTGAACAGGAGCTGCGCTACGCACGACTGGCTCGTGCGGTGGCCTTGAAGACCGCTGTGCGTCCGGAAGAAGAAATTGTGATTCCGGGCAGCCAGAACAGCAGCCAGAAAGACAGCGCGACGGATGTCGAGAAGAACGCCCCGTCTGACTAAGCGGAACGCTAAGCGCATGCGCATCTGGCGACTGTGGTTCCATAGAAGCCATGAGCGAAGCAAATAAGGACAATACCGCCGCTGATAACAGTGGCGATCCGCAGCAGCCCTCGGCAGACGAAGCGCAGCAGGAGTCACAGCAGGACCCGCAACAAGATTCACAACAGGATTCTCAGCCCACGCCCTCTGAGCAGGACTTGGAGTCCTGGTCTGCCGGCAGCGATGTGAAGACCAAGTCGTGGTACTCAATTCCGAACGCAGCGTGGGCACTGGCCGTCGTCGCGCTGCTTATTGTCGGCGCAGCGGGCTTCTACGCTGGTTCGCGCTCGGCTAGCTTCAATGGTACAAGTACCGTAAACATGGCCGGCGCCTCGGCGGGTAAGGGTGAGATTGCGCCCGTGCCTGGCCCGAACGGGGAATTTGATGCCAGCATCTACGGGCCCAAGGCGGGAGCACAGCTGAAATCCCCCGAGGATATGGACAATGTCCACCGCCGCAATGAAAATGATCCTTTTGCTCTCGGTGCCGTGGATGCTCCGGTAGTGATTTCGATCTACTCGGACTTCGAGTGCCCGTTCTGCGCGAAGTTCGCGAATGAAACCGAGCCTGACCTCGTGGAAAAGTACGTCAATGAGGGACTGGTCCGCCTGGAGTGGAACGACATGGCCATCAACGGCGAGAAGGCCATCAAGGATGCTGAGGCCGGACGTGCCGCGGCCGCTCAGGGCAAGTTCTGGGAGTTCTCTCGCGCACTGTTCAAGAAGGCCAAGGAAAAGGGCTACGAGCACCCGGAGTTCACTGAAAAGGACCTGATTGCCACTGCTCGTGAGGCCGGTGTTCCGGACATGAAGCGCTTTGAAAAGGAGCTCAAGGACGGCAAGTGGACCGAAGCGGTCGAGAATGCCACTCAGTTCGGTTCCATGCTGGGCATTTCCGGCACTCCGGGATTCCTCGTTGGCACTCAGTTCGTCTCGGGCGCACAGCCGCGCGACGTGTTCGAGGACAACATCGAGTTGGCTCTCATCCACGCTAAGCGCATGGAAGAAGCTGGCAAGTAAGCTGCGCTAACCCTGATTCCGGAAGTATTCGACAGTGCGAGCCACGCCCTCCTGAATACTCATAGCTGGTTCCCAGCCGAGTACCTCACGCGCCCGTGTGGGGTCCAACGCCGACCGCGCCACATCACCAGTGCGCGGCGGTGCAAACTCCGGATCATCTTCAGCACCCGCAGCCTGCGCCACCAACGAGTGCAGCTGCCGATCCGAAGTTTCTACACCGGTGCCGACATTAAAGCGCATTCCGCCACCAACCTCGCCGGATGCGCGGTAAAACGCATCCACCACATCGTCTACATACACATAGTCGCGGGTATTTCCGCCGTCGCCGAACACCTTGGTCGACTCCCCCGCCAGCAGTCGCTGGGCGAAAATAGCCACCACTCCGGCCTCGCCGTGCGGATCCTGCCGCGGGCCGTACACATTCGCCGGGGCAATGTGCGAGCACTCGAGACCATAGAGGTTGCGGAACATGTTCAGGTACAGCTCACCCGTCGCCTTCGAGGCGGCATAGGGGCTCAGCGGATTGACCGGCACGCTTTCCGACACCGGCAGCTTCTCCGGCGTGCCGTAGATAGATCCACCCGAAGAAGTAAACACAATCTTGCGAACCCCCTGCTTTCGGGCCGCATCGGCGAGCTTGATGGTGCCGATAATGTTCAGTGTCGCATCCCGCACCGGATCGGCCACGGAAATCCGCACATCAATCTGCGCTGCCAGGTGGAAAATGACTTCCGGACGGCTACGCTCGAGCAGCTCGTCCCAATCCACCTCCAACACATCGGCGGCTACGAACTCAAAATCGTCGTTAAGCGATGCCTGCTGGAGGTTTTCCAGCTTTCCATGGGAGAGATCGTCCAGCGCCGTGACTGCGTACCCTTCCGCCAGCAGCCGGTCAACCAGCGTCGAACCGATGAATCCCGCACCGCCCGTCACCAGCGCGCGGGGTTTCGCGCTTGCCGACGATACTGTCATCGCGGTGGCCGGTGATTCGTTCTTGTGCTTCTCCATAGGAAGAACTATAGGCGCTTGGTAAGGAAAACCGCTTATACGTATGCCAACCCCACGTCGACGGGGTTGATTAGCTTTCCGAAGAATGCGAGATTACTCAGCGCGCTGCGGCAGGTTGACGGTGGAATTGAAGAAAATAACCAAACCCATCAAGATGGCGATGACCATACCGCCACCGAGCATAACCGGGTAGGTCATCCAGGAGATGGACTCGGAGAGCTTGGTCAGAATTGCCGGGAATGCGAAGCCGATGTAGGTCAGGCAGTAGAAGATACCGGTCAGACCAGCCATATCGCGTGGGCCAGCGATGCGCTGTACCTCGTTGAGGCCGGTAAACATGGACAGACCGTAGCCGGCGCCCAACACCAGCGCGGCAATGAACGCCGTCACTGCGGTGGGGTTGGTGGACATCCAGGCGGCCAAGCCCATACCGATAATCACGATACCGATGGCAATCAGCGAGCCACGCGCGTTGTAATCAGTCACAAAGCGGGGACCAATCTGCTGGATGCCGAAACCACAGAGCAGTGCGAACAGCGTGACCATCGCGGAGTAGAACACTGGCTGAGAGACATGCTCCTGCAGCAGTGACGGAATGATTGCGTAGGCAACACCGGCTGCACCGAAGACCCACGGTGCGCCCATTGCGGCGACGAGCAGAAAGCGACGGTTAGTTACCGATGGGGTACGCAGGGACTCCCAGAGGGTCTCGCGCGGAGCATTGCTGCCGCCCAGGTGCGGCGACTGGCGGGTCTCCGGCACAGCCAACAGACCGAAGATTGTCGGGATAGAAATCAGGATGTGGATGATATAAGCCAGCTGCCCCGGCAGCGGTGCGAACTGCGCCAGCGTGCCGGCAATTCCCGCACCCAGACCAAATCCCAAGGTCAGCGCCATGGACTGGCGCTTCGCGCCCGAGGTGGACTTGGCCGTGGGGTCAAAGCGCGGATCGGAAAGTTCCTTTACCCACGAACCGCCCACAGCCATGACAATGCCGACCGCCAAGCCCGAGATAAAACGGCCGGTGAGAATCAGTGGGGCGGTAGTCTCACCCAGCGCAATAAGGGTCGACCCCAAAATCGAGAGCACCGGCGCGGTGAGCATCACCGGCTTACGGCCGATACGGTCCGAGATTGGGCCGGAAATCAGCAGTGCCGGCGCAATGCCGAGGGCGTAGACCAGCAATAGGAGGTCGATGAACACCGGCGCCAGATCAGCGTTTTCGCGATACATCACCATCAGTGGCGTGAATTCATTGCCACCCCACGCGACGGCGAAGACCGCAATTGCGGAGAGCAACCACATCGGCATGCCTTTATTAGCCTTGGCGCTGCCGTGAGGTACCTCATTTTCGTTGCCGTTAGTTCCTGCGTGAGAAGACATGCCGTTTACTTTACGACGGTCCCCTGCGCCTTACGCGCAATGGTGGAAATTGAGCTACAGGGGCTAACCACAAAAGGTGTGTCGGGGTGGTTTCGGCGCTTCGGGCCACCTCCGACCAAAATGCCCCTAAAACCTGGGGCTCACACCCCCGTCTCAGGGGGCAATTTAACAGCTGCAGTCGCCTGCCCCATCCGGGGGCATTGTCCTTTTCGACACTACATCGTTACTTTTCCGTTATTTCAACCATATCTTGCGTCACTTTTGTCACAAGATTCACAATATTGCTGATTATATAATTACAAATCAATTCAGATGGGGGTAGCCGAACTGCCACAAAACGCAGATTTCCCCTATTTGAGACAACCTCGCATGCAAACAACCACAAACTCACGGAAATTCAGTCAGAAACCGCCCGTCATTAAGCAACACCTTCCCCACACCCTTTACATACCCCCGATACCACCTTTTTCAGACACACGGACGGGCGAATCGGTCACAAACAAAGGAAATATACCGCCATTCACCGACCCCCATTACCCCCGTCGTTCACTTTTTGCCGTTGCTCCCTGAAGTTCAAACGCTGGTCGCTACCGGTCTGACTGTGTAAGAATTCGACACCGTCAAACATTCTGTCCTTTCCCCAAACGCTGGCTGAGAAAAACCTGGAGTGTTCTCTGTGTAACCGCCGAGACAACCGAGGTCCTCGATGGCCGTGCGGACGGGTATGTAAAGAAAGTCTTGTTTTTTATGACTACTTCGATCATCGCGAATGATCCCAAACAGCGCCGTCAGGTGCTCACGGGAACTCTCGTGGGTACGACCATCGAGTTTTATGACTTCCTGATTTACGCTCAGGCCGCAGCTATCGTGCTTGCTCCGCACTTCATCGAGCCTGCTGCACAGTCGAATCCACAGGTGGCCCAGGTCCTCGCTTGGGCAACCCTGGGTATTTCCTTCCTCTTCCGCCCGCTTGGCGCTATCGTCGCCGGCCATATCGGTGACCGTTACGGCCGCAAGATGATTCTGGTCTTCACCCTCATCGGTATGGGTGCAGCTACTTTCTGCATCGGTCTGCTGCCGACCTATGAGTCAATCGGCATCGCAGCACCTATCCTGCTGGTTCTGCTCCGAGTCTTCCAGGGTATTTCCGCGGGTGGCGAATGGGGCGGTGCAGCCCTGATGTCCGTGGAGTACGCTCCGAAGGAAAAGCGCGGTCTCTACGGCGCATTCCCGCAGGCCGGTGTTCCGCTGGGTCTGACCCTGGCTACCGGCACCATGCTGATTGTTATGGCTATCGTCGGCGAGGAAGCCTACATGGAGTGGGGCTGGCGTGTGCCGTTCCTGCTGTCCTTCATCCTGGTTCTGATTGGTTACATGATTCGCCGCAGTGTCGACGAGTCCCCGGTCTTCCAGGCTATGCAGGCTGAGTCCGCCGAGCGCTCCGCTCCGCTGCCAGAGCTCTTCCGCAACCACTGGGGCAAGGTCATCCAGGGTGCCCTGATCTTCGCTGCTCAGCAGGCTACCGGTTACCTCGTGATTGCATTCTTCGGCGCTTACGCACAGAAGACACTGGGCTACCCGGCAACCGTTGCATGGACCGGTACTCTCGTCGCCGGTATCTGCTGGACCATCTTCATGTTCATTGCTGGCGCTTGGTCCGACCGTATCGGCCGCGCTAAGACCTTCATCATCGGCTACGTCCTGATTATTATTTGGGAAGCCGTCATGTGGAGCCTCCTGGAGCAGGGTCCGTTCCTCTACATCATGACCGTCGCAGTCCTCACCCTGCCGCTGGCTCTGACCTTCGGCCCGCAGCCGGCCATGTACTCCGAGATGTTCCCGGCTGAGGTCCGCTACTCCGGTGCTTCCATCGCTTACGCCATCGGCGCCGTCCTGGGTGGTGCATTCGCACCGATGATTGCTCAGATGATCATGGACGCCACCGGCAACCCGTTCTACATCTCCGTCTACCTGATGGCTATGACCATCCCGGCTCTGATCGCCCTGTTCCTGCTGCCGAAGGGCCTCGAAAACCGTGACCTCATCGAGCACCCGGAGACTAACCTCAGCGAAGTTAAGTCGCGCGTCTAGTTCCCACAGCTAAGGGCTCTGCCCCACCGAGGGGATCTGATTGCGCAAGCCGTCGTCAAGCATTGCACAACGCAGCATTTGCTTGACGACGGCTTTTGCGTTTCCACCTTCTTTTTCTCCCGGTAACCCGTTTTCTCTTTCCTCGGTCCCGATTTCCTCATGAGTTTCTCAGTCGAAAGCGACTGACAAGCCCCAGATATCCCATTAACGTTGGGTTATGGCACAGACTTCTTCCAGCTCCACGCGAATCCCCCGCCGGCGCTCAACCGACGCTCCGAAGACACTCCCCTCCCGTCCTGAACCGGAAGTGGCAAGCACACTGCAAAAGGTCTTGGACGGCTATTTCTCCGAAGCACGCGCTGATGTCCGCGCCCTTTTAGAAGACCCCACCCTGCGGCCCACCTCTGGGCTGACAGTGGAGGAGGCCAGGCAGCACACCACCGAGGCGTTGTCCAAGGTGCTTAAGACCGGCATGCCCTATGGCGCTTTCCGCACTGACCAGGGAGGCACAGGAGATACCGGTGGGACTCTGTCTGGGATTGAAATGCTCGGCCACACCGACTTGTCGTTGATGGTGAAGTCCGGCGTGCAGTGGGGCCTTTTCGGTGGCGCTGTCAGCAATCTGGGAACTGAGCGTCACGGCGAGTTGGTGCGTGACCTCATTGAGCTGCGGGCTCTCGGCTGCTTTGCGATGACCGAACGCGGCCACGGCTCGGACGTGCAATCACTCGAAACCACGGCACATTACGACCCCGAGACGGAAGAATTCATCCTCAATTCGCCGACAGCTTCCTCTGAGAAATGGTTTTTGGGCAACGCCGCGCGCGATGGGCGCTGGGCTGCGGTCTTTTGCCAGCTCTACACACCAGGGCAGGAAGAATCCCATGGCGTGCACTGCATTGTTGCCCGGATCCGCAATGATGACGGTTCGCCTGTCGACGGGGTTGCAATTGGCGACCACGGCACCAAGGGTGGCCTCTTGGGCGTGGACAACGGCACGCTCATGTTCGACCATTACCGCGTGCCGCGGGAGAACCTGCTCAACCGTTTTGCAGATGTGTCAGCTGCTGGCGAGTACACCAGCGATATTGACAGCCCCAATGCACGGTTTTTCACGATGCTCGGTGCCCTCGTGCGCGGCCGCGTGACAGTCGGTGCGGCCGCTGGTGCGGCAACCCGCACCGCACTGACCATCGGCACCAAGTACGCACACTTGCGGCGTCAATTTGCTCCCGACGATTCGCTGCCGGAAAAGAAACTCATTGAGCACCGCCAGCACCGAGTCCGGCTACTCCCCCGCATTGCGCGTTCGTACGGTCTGCAATTTGCCACCAACCTGCTGATCAAGCGGATTCACGATCTCGAAGCGGAAGGGCTGGACCGTGCGAATCTAACCCCGGAGCAGGCTCGCGATCTGCGTGAAGCGGAGGCGCATGCCGCTGCATTGAAGGTCGCGAACACCGCGCATGCCACCGATGCCATCCAGGAGATGCGTGAGGCCACCGGTGGAGCTGGCTACATGGCAGAGAACCTGTTGACCATTCTCAAAGAGGACTCTGACGTATTCACCACCTTTGAGGGCGACAACGTGGTGATGTTGCAGCTGGTCACCAAGGAGCTCCTGGGCGGTTTCGCTCGGGAGGTGCAGAGTTATTCCAACCTGGAAATGGTGCGCTTCGGTCTCGACAGTTTCAGTGGTACATTGCGCCGTCGCACTGGTGCAGACGCCGTCGTCCAGAACCTCTTGGACGCGCTGACTGACGCTGACGAGGCTTCGCTTTTTGACCCCGCCAGCCAGATGCAGCTACTTATCGAGCGCGAGAACCGACTTCTCAAGTCCCTTGCCCGCAGGCTGCGCCCGGCGCGGAAACTGCCTGTTGAGAAAGCCGCGAAGCTGGTGGACAAGGCTCAGGACCACATGATTTCCTGTGCGTGGGCACATATCGATCGCATCATCTTGGAAGCGTTCTTTGAAGCCGAATCCACGCTCGCAGATGAACGCGCCCAAGAGGTGCTCGAGCAGGTTCGCGATGTGTTCTTCCTGTCGGTGGTCTGCGATAACGCCGGCTGGTTCTTGGAGCAGTCACTGCTCACCGGTACTCGGACCAAGGGCGCACGAGCGGGTCTGGCCGATCTCGTTGACTCCCTTGGCCCCTGGTCTGAGGTGCTTGTCGACGCCTTTGGCACCCCCAGAACCATGCTGGATATCCCCATGATGGAGCCTTACGACGCAATGACGCCGAAGGCTAAGGCCAACCCAGCTAGTTAGCAGCTTGGCTACTGCGCCAAGAATCCTTCCAGCCCAGCCACAGTGGCCTCTGCCAAGCGCTGACGGCCTTCGTTGGAGTTTAAGAGGGCAATATCACTGCTGTCGCGCATGTTGCCGTATTCGACCAGTGCCTTTGGCTTCGTCGATAGGTTGAGTCCGGTGAGGTCTGCACGCGGATTCAGCCCCTGGCTACCGAGGTAGTTGGATGGAGCGAAACCGGCTGCGACGAAAGCATCGCGCAGCGCGGTTGCCAGCGCGGTAGATCCCTGCTCGTCATTATTGGCGAGCGGCTGAGAGATCGCAGACACATGGAATCCGCGGTTGCCCTCTCCAGCGCCATCTGCGTGGAGGCTCACCACGGCATCGGCGTTGGAGGCATTTTCCTTCTCCGCACGGGCATCGATGCAATCTGCACGACCGGTGTCATCGACGCGACTGAGTAGTACCTGAGCACCGCGCTGTTCGAGCAGTTGCTTGATTTCCTGTGCCATCAGCCAGTTGAACTCGTGCTCCGGGAAACCGTCATTGGAAGCAGTCCCGGAGGTATTGCACGGCTTTTGGCCACCACGGCCATCAGTGACCATCATGTCCGCTGGTGGTGGGGTGCCGGCGTGTCCCGGGTCGAGGTAGATGACCTTGCCGGCTACAGCGCTGGAGCCGTCGGCACGCGAAGTAGCGCGATTAGCTTGCTGTTGTTGTGCATCGCTAGGAGCGACTGCGTCGGGGTTAGCAGAATCAGGCATTGCAGACTCCTCATTCGGTGGAGTGGGGTTCGGCATCGGCATGGCCTCTTCCTCAGCAGCCAAGGAGGTTTGAGTTTCCGTAGACGCAGCCTGCTGAGCGCTTCCTGCGTTGGACGCCTCCGTGTCGATGGTGCAGGCCACAAGACCGGCAGGCAAGATTGCCGCGGCCGCCAAAACCACAGCTAGTCGTCCCGCTGATGGTCGCACTACTAATCGCTGGTGTCCGGGCTGCCGCATTGTGCGCTCTCCTAGTATCCGCGTACCTGCCATGTGCTGAGTAACAGTACCAAACACTCGATTGAGAGTCCCCAGCTCCGAAAGTTCCTCCCCCTTCGTTTCGGGGAATCACCGCACGTCGGCCTGCCGCTGGATTCGCTCTCCTCATGTTTGACCGATCCAAGAAATAAAAACGGGACCCTTTTTTAAAGGATCCCGTTTCAAACCGAGCCGCCTGCGAGAATCGAACTCGCGACCTTCTCATTACGAGTGAGACGCTCTACCGACTGAGCTAAGGCGGCACGCACATTGCGCTGAGCTTTCAAGCAAGCAGAAATAACCCTGCACAAAATGTACAAGCGGTAATACTACTGCACTGCCCCCATCGCTACCAAAATGGGGCCTGCAGTCCGCTGAATTAAGCGCAGCTACCGGCTTACCTGCGACCAACCTGCCCTGCGATCTGCAATTTAGCCATCAATTCATCCATCAAGACCGTCAACTTCACTGCAGTCACGAGCATGCCGCGCACCTCGGTGACAGCATCGATGGAGGCCAATATCGCTTCCGGAGGAAGGCGCCGGGCTAGCTCCGTGGCTGTCCGGCGACGATCGGGATTAATGAGGTAGACCGCGCCATCGCCGAACTCAGAACCAGCACCAAAGCCCGAATCCCCCGAAGCAGTCTCACCACCACGCTCGGCCCCAAACGCCAGCACCAGGGCGTCACGGTAAAGCCCCATAATGTCGGTCAACGACAGGTCAATCAGATCTGACTCCGCACGCCTGCGCCGCCGCTTCTGATTTTCCTCCAGCTCCTTGATCACGCCCTTAGAGCCGCGCAGCGCCGCCTGCGCCCCCTTTCCAGACGCACCAACACCCAACGAGCGCTCAAGGTTCGCCAGCTCCTCAGCCTCCAGTGGCTCCATCCGCCGCTTGACCTCGCCGGCCACGTCGTTGGCCAGCTCTCGTGCGACCACATACGACTTCGCCGGATCGAACACAGCCTCCACGAAATCCAAGGCCTTTCCCCGCCAGGTACGCGAACCCTCATCGGAGACAAAGCCACGCGCACGCCCAATATGACCGTTGGACACCGTCGCGGCCCAGACCGCTTGCTCGTCGGTAAGCTCTGGCCGCTCGGCGCGCAGGAGGTTTGTGACGTCGTCGATATGCGGCGTCGGCACATAGACGTGGCGGCAGCGCGAACGGAGCGTAACGGAGAAATCCTCCGCGTTCGTCGTTGGTGCGCACATGATAATGACGGTGCGCAGCGGCGGTTCTTCCACCACCTTGAGCAGCGCATTTGAGGCGGATTCGTTGAGACGGTCGGCGTCTTCGATGATCAGCACGCGGCAATCCGCCGTCGTGGGCATCTTGTAGGCCCAGGGCCGCAGCTCGTCCCTGACCGTCGCCACCGAAATGATGGTGCCCTCCGGGCGCACGATTTTGATATCGCCATGCGTTCCCGCCAACGCCGTCCGGCAACCCTCGCACTCGCCACATCCGGGGTCGTCATGCCGCGTGCACAGCAGCCCCGCCGCAAACGCAGTCGCCGTCACCGACCGCCCCGACCCCACAGGGCCAGTGAACAGCCAGGCGTGCGTCATGTCCGAGTCGCGTGGCACATCGCTTAACGACGACCCCGCGCCCCCAACTTCCGGCGAAACTTCCGCCCCATCGCCTGCCAGCGGTTGGCCATTGGCAAAGCGATAATGCGCAGCGCGCACAGCAGCCCGCAGCCGCTGGCGAACCCCGCCGGTTTCGGGCATACGAGAAAACACGCTGCGCTTTGTCATGGGCTCTGTCATGGCCACAACTCTAGCGCGCCCCTCGGGACTCTTGTGAGGTAACTACTCCCTGCAATCCGGGCTTGCCACTAAGGTAGAAGACATGCAACGGCTCTGGCGAAATCTGAAATGGCTAAGCGGGACAATGTGGCCTGCTTATGCCTCATTTATCTTCGTCTGTAACCTTGTCGGAGCCATGATTGTCGGCTTGTTCCTGGGCATGCTGTTGCCACTGAATCAGGAAGCTCACCTGCCGCGCTTGGCCAATGGGGTCATTTATGCCCTGGCTGGATACTTGATTCTGGCCATTATCGCGGGCATCGGCACCACGTGGATTCTGTTCAAACCGCTGTTGAAGTGGCAGCGCCATCCAGAAGTGCACGATCCACGGCGGGTGCGCTACCTGGTCATGCGTGTGCCGGTCTACCAGGCACTTTTGGGCACGGTCATCTGGTCTTTGGGCGTGATTGTTTTCAGCGCGGTCGCGTTCACCTATGACAGCAAGATTGGCATGATGGTGCTGATTACCTCGGTGCTCGGTGGCGCCATGGTGGCGCTGTTGACCTATCTGATTGCGGAGCGCATGGTGCGTCCGGTCGCGGTGGAGGCGCTGGCGCGTAGGGCACCGGATTCTTCACTGGAACCGCCTATTGGCCACCGTCTTCGCCAGACATGGGTGTTGACCAGCGGTGTTCCAGTGGTGGCTATCTTGCTTGTGTTGCTGGGGCAGCGTCGCGGCATGTTTACAGATGATGCGGCAGACCTGCTACCCACCATCACCGCGCTGGCAATTCTGGCTTTGATCACCGGCTATTTCGGCACGATGCTGGCCACGATGTCCATCGTCGACCCGATTCGTGATCTCACGGGCGCGATTAATAAGGTCCGCCAGGGGCAGGTGGAAACGCGCGTGCCTATTTACGACGGCTCCGAGATGGGCGTCCTCCAAGCGGGCTTCAATGAAATGATGCGTGGCCTGCAGGAGCGTCAGCGGGTGCGTGACCTTTTCGGCCGCTACGTCGGCTCTGAAGTCGCCCGTAAGGCTCTGGAAGAAAAGCCGACTCTAGGCGGCGAGAATCGCCTCGTCGCAGTGCTGTTCGTGGACGTGATTGGTTCGACTAACTTCGCGGAGAAGAACTCCCCAGAGGTCGTTGTCCGTGAACTCAATGCCTTCTTCGACCACGTTGTCGACTGCGTACACCGCAATAAGGGCATTATCAACAAGTTCCAGGGTGACGCGGCTCTGGCTGTCTTCGGCGCTCCCCTACCTCTCGATGACACTGCTGGTCACGCTCTCACCGCAGCCCGTGAACTGCGCGAGGAACTGCTCGACCTCCAACTCACTGCCGGAATCGGCGTGTCCGCCGGTCACGTCGTCGCCGGCCACATCGGCGCCCGCGACCGCTTTGAGTACACGGTTATTGGTGACGCGGTTAACCAGGCTGCCCGTCTGACCGAGCTGGCTAAGGACACCCCGGGCCGCGTGCTCGCTACAGCTTCCACCATTCGCCTGGCCAACGAGGACGAGCAGGCTCGCTGGACCACCCTGAAGTCCGTGGAGTTGCGTGGCCGCACGCACATGACGCAGCTTGCGCGCCCGGTGCGTCCGACGCTTGCCGACGAGGCCTAGGGGGGGCAGCGGACTCGTTGGTCTCGCTGTGCTCATGCTGTGCTCGTTGGACGCCTAGCATCCCTAGACTTCTCAGACGGCGAGCGCACTTACTCCACCGAGAATAAATCCCCTGGCTGGCAGTCCAGGGCTTCACACAACATAGTGAGCGTCGTGAAGCGCACGGCTTTCGCCCTGTTGTTTTTGAGCACTGAGAGGTTGACCGGTGTGACCCCGACCTGTTCGGAAAGGGCTGCGAGCGTCATACCGCGGCTTTCCAGTATCTCATCCAAGTGGCACACAACCTTCGCCATTTAAATGAGCCCTTCCTGGTCTTCCTGCATTCGCGCGGCTCGGAACAACATAACTCCGAGAGTGGAGATGACCATCACAAGGACAAACCATATTCCTAGGTGCTGATAGAAATCGGCATGGTCGCGCTGGAACCACGTGCTCAGATTCAGGTCACCCGCGACCCAGTTTTCGCCCATAAGTTGCAGGAAACCACTTGCCGGATAGATCACTGCCAGCCAGGAGATAGCCATAACGCGTCGCGCAGTCTTAACCGTAAAGAACTCGCCCTTCAGGTACGAGACTGAGAACAACACGCAGAGCACGGCAATCGCGGCGACGATAGCGCATCGAACAACAGTCGCGGCAATAAACAAGGAGAGGGCTCCACCACTCATAACCTCGATAGGAACCCCTTTGTCACTTCCCAGGACTTCGGGCAGGAGCAGAGTCAGATCGCTGGGGAACTGTTGGTGAAGAACCGGATGGCGGAGCTCAAGAAGGATGTAAGCCAGCGCGATTACTCCGACAAAAAGGCCTGCAACTACATCCCGGCGTTCCTTAGTTTGATTGACATATGGGTCTTTTGGCTTCTTGGCCTGGGGAGATGCCATAGCTAGTTTCCTTGCTGCACCGTCATTGGCGCGGTTAGTGAATTTTTTCCTACGGGTCGCTTGGAGCTGCAGCCAAACCCCGACACATCGTTATTCGATGTATCGATTTTCGATACTATATCGCTTTTCGATATACCGCAAGACTTCTACAACAATCGATGTCCGCCGCCAACCTGCGCACCCTCCCGCGATTCCTTTACGTTGGAGGAATGACTGACCACCGCCCCAGTTCTAGCACCAGCCCCAGACCTCGCATGCTCGTCCCCGACGCTGCGCGCGGATTCGCTCTCCTCGGCATCGCTATCGCAAACATTGCCACTGCCTGGTTGGTTGCCAGCCCCGAGCTGCCCGGAGCATTCTTCGGCGGCGTCATAAACGACAGCGTCGCCGACAAGGTCACCGTACTTTTTACCGCTGTGACCGCGCATAACCGCGGGCTGCCGATGTTCGCAACACTGCTCGGCTTCGGTGTCGGACTCATCGTCCGCAGTCTGGCCAGGAGGAATTTTCCACTGTCGCGGGCGCTGGTGGTCGTCGTCAAGCGATATGCGTTCCTGGGCCTGTTCGGCATCGTGCACATGCTGTTTCTGTTCTTTGGCGACATCATGTTTCTCTATGGCTTTTGCGGCATCATCCTGGGACTGCTCATGGCCGCCAGCAACAAGGTGCTGACGATCCTCGCGTGGATAGCACTGGCAATTAATGCCGCACTGAGCCTGCTGTTTCTAGTGGTCGCGATTGTCATTCCCGACGCCGAGCTCGCCGGCACAGACATGAGCGAGTTCGTCAACGGCGGCGCGATTGAAACGAGTTACCTGGACATGCTCACCGAGAACCTTCATGTGCTGGCAATGAGCATCACTACCCTGCCGTTGCAGCTGTTCCTCTACCTGCCGGTCATGATGATTGGCTTCGTGTGGGCGCGTAAGGGCGTGCTTGACGACGTCGACGCGCACCGCCCCCTGCTTATTCGGTGGCTCGTGGTGGCTGTAGTCGTCGCCTTCGGCGTCGGCATCCCTATGGGGCTGACCGCGATTGGTGTCCTGCCAGCCGAACAGCACATGGTCTTCCTGGTCATCAATAGCTTTGCCGGAGCTTTCACCGGTCCTGGCATTCTGGCCGGTTTGGCGCTGGCGCTGCAGCCGCTCCAGCGACGTCTGAACGAGGGCGCGGCTGTGCCTGGCTGGTTGGTGCCGATCGTGGCGCTCGGCAAGCGTTCGATGACGGGCTACCTGATGCAGTCGGTCATCTTCTTTGTGCTGGTGTACCCGTTTATGCTGGATATCCCGCGCGACATGGGCGCGTTCGTGCAAACGCTCATCGCTGTGGGCGTCTGGTTGGTGACGCTGTTGGCCGCGTGGGCAATGGAGCGTCGTGGCATGCAGGGGCCGTTTGAGAAGGTCCATCGCCGACTGGCCTACGGGCCGACGATGCGGGCGGAGCTGGCCGGGGTCGGCGGCCCCAAGCCAGCTCCAAAGGAGACGCCGGGCGCGGCGGATGCGCCACGGGCGCCGGGCGCTTAAGCGTTAAGCGACCCCTTGGCCTCTGCAGCGGTTATCAGTCAGGCCCTACTTGCCCCGGCGGGTCGCCTTAACCACGCGCTTGGTGGTGCGCTTGACCGCCTTCCTGGTGGTCTTCTTCGCAGCCTTCTTCGCGGTCTTGCGAGTCGACTTCTTCGCAGCCTTCTTGGCGCCACCATCGGCGGCTTCCTTCGCACGACGCTCAGACAGCAGCTCGCAGGCGCGGGCATCGGTCAGCGTCTCAGGCGTATCACCCTTGCGCAACGAAGCATTGGTGACACCATCGGTGACGTACGGACCGAAGCGGCCATCCTTCACCGACATCGGGCGACCGGAGACATCGTTGTCGCCCAGCTGCTTCAGCGGCGGCTTCGCAGCAGCACGACCGCGGCGCTTCGGCTCAGCGTAGATACGACGAGCCTCGTCCAAAGTCACGGTGAAAACCTGCTCTTCGTTAGCCAGTGAACGCGAGTCCGTGCCCTTCTTCAGGTACGGGCCGTAACGGCCATTCTGAGCAGTAATAACCTCGTTATCGACCGGATCGACACCGACCTCGCGCGGCAGGCTCATCAGCTTCAGAGCCTCTTCCAGCGTGACAGTCGACGGCTCCATGGAGGAAAACAGCGAGGCCGTCTTCGGCTTCAGAGTTTCCTCGATGATTTCCGCGGTGCGCTTTTCCTTCTGCTTGGCAGCGGTCTTGGTTTCCCAGTTCTTCTTCCGCTTGCCCTCCGCAGCGCGCTGGGCATCCTCTTCAGCGCGCTCAGCTGCGATAATCTCCTCAGCCTTGGCTACGACACCTTCACGCTCTTCATCGGTGACCAGCTCGGTGACGTAGGGACCGTAGCGACCATCACGAGCGACAATCATGCGACCATTGGCCGGGTTAATGCCCAGCTCACGGCCGCCCTGCGGCATCGCCAGCAGCTTCTCGGCGGCGGCCAGATCCAGCTCGTCCGGAGTCATGGCCTCCGGAATGTTGGCGCGCTGCACCTCGTCGGCACCGTTTTCACCGGCACCCGGGCGCGTACGCTCCAGGTACGGCCCATAGCGGCCAACGCGAACGACGATGGGGTTTCCCTCCGCATCGTCGAAAAGGAAGAGCGAATTGACCTTCCGAGCATCAATCGACTCCAAGTTCACGTCGATGATGTTCTTCAGACCACCGTGGGTCGCAATGGCATCGGCACCCTTGTGGCGGTGGTCCTTCTCATCGCCGAAGTAGAAACCGGTCAGCCAAGTCGTGCGATCCTTATTGCCCGCAGCAATGTCGTCGAGCTCATCCTCCAGCTCGGAGGTGAAGTCGTAGTTGACCAAATCGGAGAATGCTTCCTCCATCAGCCCCACCACGGCAAAGGCCACCCACGAGGGCACCAGTGCGTTGCCGCGGGAGTAGACGTAGCCGCGATCCTGAATGGTCTTGATAATCGACGCGTATGTCGACGGACGACCAATTCCCAGGTCCTCCATCTTCTTCACCAAGCTAGCTTCTGTGAAGCGCGCAGGCGGGTTGGTGGAGTGGCTGTCGGCACTGAAGTCCGTGGCCGTCAGGCCCTGGCCTTCCGTCAACTGTGGCAGACGCTTCTCGGCGTTGTCGGCGACCTTGCGGCCGTCGGAAAGCGCGGAGACCTCGACGTATGCCTTGAGGAAGCCCGGGAAGCGAATCGTGCGTCCGGTGGAGGCGAACTCGACGGCGTGCGTGGCGGTGGCGCCGGCGATGGTGACCTTCATGGACGTGCCGCTTGCGTCGGCCATCTGCGAGGCGACCGTGCGCTGCCAGATCAGTTCATAGAGTTTGAACTCCTCGGCATCCAGCGATCCCGCCAGCTGCCCCGGCGTTGCGAACGTCTCACCCGCCGGGCGAATTGCCTCGTGGGCTTCCTGCGAGTTCTTCACCTTGCGCGAGTACTGGCGCGGCGCATCGGCGACGTACTCCGAACCGTAGAGCTCCAGCGCCTGCTTACGCGCGGCATCGATACCGGCCTTGGACAGTGTCGTGGAGTCGGTACGCATGTAGGTAATGTGACCGTTTTCGTACAGACGCTGCGCCACACGCATCGTGCGCTCAGAGGTGTAATGCAGCTTGCGGCCCGCCTCCTGCTGCAGCGTAGACGTCATAAACGGCGGGTACGGGCGGCGCGTGTACGGCTTCTCCTCCACCGACGCGACCTTGAGCTCAGAGCCCACGAGGTCCGCCGCCAGGGTTTCGGCGAGCTGCTTATCGACGACCCGGATGCCATCGGACTTCTTCAGCTGGCCACGGTCATCGAAGTCTCGGCCCTGCGCTACGCGCTGACCATCAACGCTGGTCAGGGTTGCAACGAATTCCTTCGGCTGGTTGGCATCAGCAGAAGCCGAGCCGGTGTCCAAAGTTGCGGCGACATCCCAGTACTCAGCGGAGATAAACGCCATGCGCTCGCGCTCACGTTCGACGATGACGCGCGTTGCCACCGACTGCACACGGCCTGCCGACAGGCGCGGCATGACCTTCTTCCACAGCACCGGGGAGACCTCGTAGCCGTAGAGACGGTCGAGGATACGGCGACCTTCCTGGGCGTCGACCAGGTTCTGGTCCAGTTCACGGGTGTTGGCGGCGGCCTCTAAGATGGCCTGCTTGGTGATCTCATGGAACACCATGCGGCGCACCGGCACCTTGGGCTTCAGAACCTCCAGCAAGTGCCAGGCAATGGCCTCACCCTCACGGTCGGGGTCAGTTGCGAGATAGAGCTCGTCGACTTCCTTGAGCTTGGCCTTCAGGTCGGCGACTTTCTTCTTTTTATCAGCGCTGACGACATACAGCGGGGCGAACCCATTGTCGACATTCACGCCCAGACGAGCCCAAGGTTCCTTCTTGTAACGAGCCGGAACGTCGGCTGCGCCACGGGGCAAGTCGCGAATGTGTCCCACCGACGCCTCCACGATGTAATCATCGCCGAGATACGGCTGAATCTTGCGAGCTTTCGTCGCCGACTCGACAATTACAAGGCGCTTGAGGCCGTCTGAATTCGCCATAGAAGTTTTTCTATCCTGCAACGTTGACTGTTTTTAACTGTTTAGATTCTGGTTTTGGTTTATACCTTGGGGTTCTTGGCCGGACTCTGGCCGAGCTTCAGCTGTGAGAAGCCCGCAATCGGTTCCAACCGGTTCCGATTAGTTCAAATCAGTTCCCGGCCACGTTCTCCCGGAAGAATATCTGGAAAGAATATGAAGAATATAAGGAATACCGTACACACAATCTAGTTTGTCGCGTGGAATCCTCAAGTATCGGGCGGATTTTGGGTGTGACTGAAGGGGCTGCACCTGTAAATACGGGCTGCAAATGTGAAACTGTGCGAGTCTATGACACTTTCAGGCC
>NZ_JVVM01000017.1 GCF_001054325.1 Corynebacterium vitaeruminis
GGCCTGAAAGTGTCATAGACTCGCACAGTTTCACATTTGCAGCCCGTATTCACGTGTGGAGTCCGTAATTTTTGGTGTCTGCCCAGTCATTATCTTGAGAATCAGACACACTTTTTGTCTGTCGATCCAGAGGTGCTGGAAGAACGTGTGCGCTAGCTCGGAGTGCGCCACGAGTGGCGCTGCTTGTGTGAGCCCTAGAAAGCCACCGCACTTCTAATAAGTTTCCATTGCGCGGATGCTTTTGTCGGGTAACGTTCTTTTCACGCTGGAAGAAAAGGAACCGACCACATGATCAGAACAAGACAACTCTCGGCGGTCGTGCCCACTATTTCCATGTTGCTGGTGCTCGTAGGCTCTTTTGCGGGAATCAAAGCAGGGCGTGCACAGGCGCAATAGGCTGCGAGTACCTAGATGCCCAGGACTCCGATTCGCTGGCTGAGTCCATGAAGACGCTGGCGACCCGCACCGCACGCACCGCGAAGTCCAGCGCGCAAGAGATACAGGGCGGCGACGCTCCTACGAGCGCTCCCCAGGTGCCTGCCGACGTGGAAACGTTCTCGACCAAGCTGCGGGAAAAGACTCCTGAGTCCGAGCGCAGCATCAGTAATCAGGAAGGCGACGGTGCTGAGTACTTCTCCGTCCCGGTCGCTGAGGGAGAGCGGCTTGCAATTAGTGCGGCCACGGTGCCGGGAGCGTCGTCAGGCGCGACTTTGATGGACCTAGATGTCCGCAACTTCTCGCTCACTATGCATTTGGAGGACAGCAGTTGCTTCCTTGCCAATGATTTCGGCAATGGCATCATCGACTCCAATGGCCCCCTTTTCGCATCGATAACAACCAAGCAGTCCGGAGGAGCGGAGGGGGACTGTAAGTCGGGCAATATGGTGTTCTCCGTGGCCCGAAAAGGAGGCCCCTTCGAAGGTCAGGACATTCCTGCAGAAGTGACCATCAAGCGTTTCGCCAACGAAAACCTGACTGATGTGCCGGAGGCGTTCCCGTCCGACAAGGAGAGGTGGTTGGTGACCCAGTGGCTTGTCCAGCAGGTGTGCTCGGGGTTTTGGTCATCAGCCCGGAGTAGGCGGTGTCGCCGTCGACGCTGCGGCGTAGTCCTTCGGTGACTGCGGCAGCGTAGGCCAGTGGTGCGCGGTGGGCGTACTCGGTGCGTGCGAATGGGGCTTCTAGCGCCCATACGGCGTGTGCGTGGCCGTTGGTGGGGTTTTCGACGACTGCGTTGGATCGCCACTGTTCGCGATCCCACATGGCGCGGATGAGTGCGTCGTCGTGGTCGATGTCGACGACAAGCAGGTTGGAAATCGCATCGGGGTTGGCTTCGATGAATCGTTTCCCGAGTGCTTTTTGCCTGCTGGTGCGGTAGATTCCGTCGCGCAGATTATCCGACGCTAGCGGCCATAGTGGCAGCCATAGCTGCTCGAATTTGCCGTCTGGCCGGTCGGTGGGAGCTGTCATGGTGCTCATCCTTGCACAGGGGTGTTTTGTGCTCGGGGGATTTCTCCCCAGCGTGTTCAAAGTACGTCGCGAACCAAGTCAGATATTTCCGGGGTTCCAGGGGGGATCCCCTGGAGAGCTTTTCTCACTGCACGAGCGAAGCGAGTTCCTCCCCCTGGGCGCCCCGAGAGGCCCCCAACGCGCACTACGCACCCCGACTTCATCGACCACTAAACCGGCCCCTCGGCAAGGCGGTCCCACCACCGCGGCAGTCCCTAAAAAGTCGCAGATGCTCATCTGCAAGAGGTGTGTCGACCCTGGCGGGTCACTTTCGTTACTTGGCAGGGTCGGGACTGGGTGCGTGTGTGGCGCGGGCGGCGTGCAGGATGGGGCTATTGACCGGTTTTTGGGAGGTTTGGGCGTGTGAGTGGTTCGTACATCGGGCGGTTGCGTGAAATTGGCTCAGAAATCGCCTCAGACGCGACGCTGAGCGCGTCACAGCGCGAGTTGGCACTCCAAGGCGTGGAGGATGCTTTGAACGCTCTACGGGGCGCTGATCGCGATCAAGGCTCGGTGCAGTCGCATCCTCGTCGTGTGCTTGGGGCTGAGGCTGTCGCTGACAGCGCGGGAGTTGTTTTTGGTGTGCGCCCGCGCAGGAAGCGCGGTGCGCCGCGGCCAGAGCGCAAGCGCGACGGTTAAGCCGTTGGCTCGCGCGATGTCGCCGGCGAGGTAACACATGGAACGAAGCGCCGGATTCTTTCGATGAAAGCGGAACGTAGGTTGAGCGCTAGATTGCTCGGCAGTGCTTGAGCTTGAATCCTTTTCCTTTCATCCTCCCCAGTTTATTATTTGCATCTCGCTGAGCGGCGCCCCTGTCCTTGCCTTTGCCAAAGATGTATTGCCCAGTTGCTTCATTCCGAATATTTACGACAGCGCACTTCAGCGTGACGCCTTTTCCTCGTGGGGGCTTTTTCTTCGCTAGGAAGACTTCCGATGCTGGCTTCGGTGCATACGCACTAGCACTCGGCGCAACAGAGAACGCTGCCCCCGTTAAAGCTAGGCTTACTATCCCGACTACTAATGAACGGAGTGACTTTCGCATGACCAATCCTTCTTCCTTGTCAAATGGTGAGCTGCAAGGCTTTTACGAAGACCTTTACGTTTATTGCTCTGAAAAAGACTCTTACCAGGTTGCCGAGCGTTTCAAGAAGGAACTCAAAGTTTCTTTTCCCGAAATTGACGATCTTCCTGATTTCACAGTTGATGAGTGCGATGAAGACGAGTATCAGCTTGCTGAAGAATTAGACCCTGGTAGTAATCAGGAAAATTTTCGTCCGTACATGATTACTCAGCATTTCTTCCTGGAAGTCTTAAACCTAAGTGACAAGATAATTGACCCTATTAGTGATGCTGTTTTCGAAGCCGTTCAACGAGCTACAGAAGATGTCCCATACTTCAGTTTCATGGGTTTTCTCAAGGAGAATCACTCTGATGATGAGTAGAAGAACGTAGCATCTGGCTTTACTCTGATACGTAGCGGTGGACTGTTCCCACGGAGTACCCAGTTTGTTTTGCTATCGCCCTGATGCTTAGCCCACGAGCACGTAACTCTCGGACGCGGCGACGCTTCTCGTTAGCGCGTGCGAGGTAGTCTTCGCGCGATTCACTAGTCCATCGTTGAGCGGTTCTAACAGACGCGCCCATTTTCTCGGCAAGAGCGCGAGCTGTTTTTCCGTTACGCGGATAGCGAGCATAAACCTCACTTATAGGGCACTTCTCCAGTTCTCTTGAGTAGCTTTACGCCTAACCGCTCCGCTTTTGCGGCCTCGTGCGCTTTGGATGGTGCTGAAGGTTGCTTCGTAGACGGCGGGGCCGTCTGCCCACATGCGGGATTTGGTGGTGATCCATCGGTGGATGGAGCGGGCGATTTGGTCGACTTCGCGTGTAGACAGTGGTTCGCTGAAGAGTTGTTGGTTCATGGCTTGTGCGGTGGTTTGGATTGCGCGGCCGAGTCCGTCGGGGTTGCCGAAGTGGTGGCGGATTTCGCGGTATGCCCAGGTGCGTGCTGATTCGAATAGGGCGCAGTTGCGCCCTAGTCCGACGGGGTTTTTGCGGCGGGTGCGCTTCCACGATGGTGGCGGCATGAAGCCGGTTTCGGTTAGCCAGAAGTTCAGCTCGTCGAGTGTGTAGAGCTTGAACCCTCCGCCCGCGACACCGGAAGCAGATCAGGCTAAGAAGGTCACCCCAGGTTCGTGGTTCGATGACGCCACGGAACTTACTGTCGACAACATCAGCAGCGTCACGGCCGACATTGTTCCTGGTGAGACGCACGTGTACAAGATCAAGTCCGAGTATGGGCAGCAGCTCCGCGGCGCCGTCAAACTCATTGACGCCCCAGAAGCGGACAAGCTTGCACAGATCTCCGGCCTGGATATCAAGACGCTGAATTCGGCACGCCAACTCGCCGGTAGCGAGGAAACCCGTCCTGTAAATGAACACCAGATCGGCGAAGAGACAACATTTGGTAACTCGGCCCGGATTAACTACCGCAATCGGATCGGCGAAGATAGTGAAAAGTCGGGCGATTACGAGGCTGAAAGAGCGTGGCTGGATGGTGACCAGTACATCGTTGTCTTCTTCAACAACAGTTGGGGCGCCGGTAAATCCCACGATGTCGCGGATGTTCAAAATGTCCCGGTGACTTATCAGCTAACCACGGAGTTGGTCGGCGAGAAGATTCCGGGCCCAGCTTTTGAACAGGTCGCGCACAAGTCGCCAAGTAGCGAAACCCCGACTAGTAGCCAGCAGAATCCGAAGACCACCGAAGAAAACGAGGATGACGGCTCCTCGAAGATGATGTGGTTCTCTATGGGGGCGGTGCTTCTGGTCTTGGTCGTCGGCGCGACAATCGCGTTGACCCGTAAGTAACTCTAGAGCGTCCAGTACACGCCGAATCGGTCAGGCTTGACGACGGCTTCCGTGCCCTCGGCAACCTCAGCGCCTGTAAGGCCAAGCGCTTGGCAGGCGCTTTCGATCTCTTCGGCAGAATCGCTGGAGAGACGCATCGCCACACCGTCGCCGAAGGTGAAATTGTGCATGCCCGGCGAGTCGAGCGTCATGAAATTCTCTGACCCGAAAAGTTGGTTGTATACCTCGGTGGCGGCGGCAGCCTGTGGTTCCTCGCCTGTCCACATGAAGTAGGGAATAACGGCGGGATTCGCTGTCTTTGCGGCAGCGTCCGTGCTTGCAGCCCCGCTGGTTAAGGAATTAATCATCAGTTGCCAGTTGACCCCATTGCCGTCTACCAACCAGCCAAAGAGCGGCGAGAAATCGTAGCTGGTCAGGGGCATGAGTGCAGCACCACCGCTGATGGTTTCATCACCCGCCATCAGATGCTCCCACAGTCTGCGCAGCTGGTTTTCCTGACCAGGGGCAAATCGCACCAAAAAAGACACAGCGGGGGTTAATCGGCGGTTCCCGTCCTCAATGAGCTCGAAGTCCATCCCACCGATGGTGAGCGTGGTGGAGTTGGGCTTGATGTTGGAGTGAAAACCTTCGGCGTAAAACCGCGCAGCGGCGCGAGGGTCGTCGTTAAGCGCGATCACGGCCGAAATAGAAACAGTCATGAAAATGAGCCTAACGACGAGCGCTTAACCGCGCAGAGAACGCAGCGTTTGATCCTAGTCAGTGAAGAATCCTCATACGGTGATATCCCCAGTAACGCTGCGCTGATTAGGGGATTTCAGTTAGTGGCGTGGGCTCTGCTCGCGAACTAGGTCTGCAAATCTGTTGATGTAGTCGCGAACAAAGTCCTCAGTGCTTGACGACGTGAATTCTCCTTGTTCGTCAATGAGTGTTGGCGATTGTCCCAGGAAGACCTCTGGCTGACCGAGCATCGGCATGTCGAAGTACGACAGCGCGAGTCGCAAGTTCTTCTGAGAGCTATAACCTCCCATACGGCCGACGGAGTGGCTGATAATTCCCGCGGGCAGGTTCTTCCATGCCACATCACCGTTGGGCTTAGATCCGATGTCAACGGCATTCTTCAGAGCTGCAGGAATTGTGCGGTTGTTTTCTGGGGTGACAAATAGGATGCCATCGCTGGCTTTAATGGTTTCCCGGAAACTGGTGTATTCCGCGGGAGTCGCAATATCGGACACTGCGGGGTCGTCGTAGTCGAAGTTGTAGAGAGGGAGGTCACGAATCTCGACGATGTCGACTTTGAAGTCATCGGGGAAGTACGTGGCTGCCTTGAGTGCAATCTTTCGTGCATAGGAGGCTCGACGCAAGCTTCCTACCAGGATAGAAATCTGTGCAGTCATGCGAATGTTCCTTTCTTAGGATGTATGGGGAAAGACGCGGGTTTAGAAATCCCAGTCTTCGTCTGCGGTGTCTTCGGCTTTTCCGATGACATATGCGGAGCCGGAACCGGAGAAAAAGTCGTGGTTTTCATCTGATCCCGGGGTGAGGGCGGCGAGAATCTCGGGTTTGAAAGCGGTCTCATCATGGTTAAACCGCTGCGGATATCCCAAGTTCATAAGCGCTTTGTTGGCGTTGTATCGAATGAAGTTGGCAACGTCGTCGTAAAGCCCGAGTGGCTCGTATAGAGCTTCGGAGTACCTCA
Source organism: Corynebacterium vitaeruminis (assembly GCF_001054325.1). Classification (GTDB taxonomy): domain Bacteria; phylum Actinomycetota; class Actinomycetes; order Mycobacteriales; family Mycobacteriaceae; genus Corynebacterium; species Corynebacterium vitaeruminis_A. The sequence continues at coordinate 6,071 of NZ_JVVM01000017.1, forward strand.
GTTCGAGCTGGTATAGCTCGTCGAGAAGCTCGAAGACGAAAGCCTTCATCTGCGTTTGCGTGGTGGCGTCGTAGGTTTCTACGCCGCGCTGGAATTTGTAGCCGGAGTAATAGCCGTGCACAGCTTTGTCACGCAGGATCAGGCGCACCATGTCGGCGGTGTTGGTCAGGATGCCTCGTGATGCGAAGTGCAGCGGGAGGTAGAAACCGGCGTAAAGCGAGAAAGACGAAAGAAGCGTTGCTGCCGCCTTTCGCTTGAGTGGAACGGCACCGTAATAGTGTTTGAGCACAGCTTTTGAACGTGCCTGCAGGATGTCATTGCCGACTGCCCATTGGTAGGCAGCGTCGATGTCAGGGGTATTGGACAGCGTTGAAAAAACTGAAGAATAGGACTTTGCATGCACTGCTTGCATGAAAGCGATGTTGGTATAGACCGCCTCTTCATGTTCAGTGCGGGCATCTTGAATTTGGGAAATCTCTCCGACAGACGCCTGCACTGTGTCGAGCATGGTCAGTCCTGTGAAGACCTTCATAGTCAGCTCGCGTTCTAGATCGGTGAGACGCCGCCAGTCTGCAAGATCATTGGACAGCGGAACTTTCTCAGGCAGCCAAAAATTTGCTGTTAGGCGATTCCACACTTCGAGATCTTTGTCATCTTGCACTCGGTTCCAGTTGATTGGCCGAAGGCGTGCAGATGGGTCCTTCCGAAAAGACGGTGGCGTAGTTGAATAGCTGTAGATGTTCAAGAAGTAGCGCTCCTCCAGAATTTTTCCAGGCCCTCTCGGACGTTCTCCACATCGTGGTCTGTCCCCAGTAGCTCGTAGTGGTATAGCTCCGGGACCTGGCATTTTGCAGAAATGATGGCTCCGGCTATGCAATAGTCGGTGCCGAAATTCGTGTTTCCCGAGGTGATGACACCGCGGATGAAACTCCTATTGGTTTCGTCGTTGAGAAAAGCGATGACTTGCTTGGGTACTGCGCGGCGACGACATCCGCCGCCATAAGTCGGTGTAATCAGGACAAATGGTCTGCAGACGCGAATCATTCCGTCTTTTCGCGGATGTAACGGGATGCGTGCTGCGGGTTGAGCAAGCTTTTGGACGAACCGGTGAGTGTTTTCAGAGGCACTGGAGAAGTACACGATTCTGGGTGACTCCTCCAGTGGGAGTTCCGTGAAAGTCAGCGGCGTCTTCGAGGATGAAGACACTCAATTACCTCCTGTGTTCAATGGGTTGAACAATAACATAGAGGAGTGAACGTGGTGTCAACAAGGTGCTGCTTACGTAAGACTGAACGTGCTTAGTAATGCAATTGAGAAGTAAAGCCGCGGCTCTGTATTAACGGCAGAAAAATCCAGCAGTTGATTTTCAAGGCGAGAAAGATAGCGGGGCTGGCAGCGGGGGTGTCTCCCCAACGAGGGGAGGGAGATTCCAGAGGCCTCTCAGCGGAGCCAAACAGGGCAAACAAAAAGGCCGCGCTTTGGAATGAACCAGTCAACGAGATGACTGGGTTTCCAAAGTGCGGCCTTTTCTACAGCGCTTAGCATCAATGCGTTATGGAATAACTACAGATGCATAGCGAAATCCACTACTTCAGTGGGCGAACACTTCCGGTGAAGTGCGGACGCTTCTTCTTGCGGTCCCATGCGACGATGTTGACTGCGCGGCCAATGTTGGAGCTGCCATCAGTCAGGTCGTGTGCGGCACCCGCGCCGTCACCGGTGTGGGTGAGGGCGACATTGATCGTGGTCGGCAGAACGACTGGTGCCCCGAAGGAAATCTGGAACTCGTATGGCTGACCCGGCAGAACCTGCGCCTCAGCCAGCGCGCGGGAGGCGGTGTACATGCCGTGTGCAATTGCTGCCGGCATACCCAGGGCCTTGGCGGAGACAGAGGTGATGTGAATCGGATTCCAGTCGCCAGAAACTTTGGCCCACTGGCGGCCAGTGTTGCCAGCTAGCTTCCACTGAGCAGTGGGGAAGGGAACCTTAAACTGCTCGCGCTTGATGGTCTCGGCGCCGGACTTGATGGCCTCGCGCTGTGCCTGGACCTCTTCGAAGCCCTCGGCATCCTTCAGGCGAACGCCCTTGGCCAGGTACACCGACTGCTCCTCGACCAAGGTAGCGCCGGATGTGGACGACGTAACGGTCGACTCCAGAACAACCTCAGTGCCCGAGCGGTGAGCGCGGAACGCGGCAACCTTCACCGAGATATCAACCTTGCCACCGAGTGTGACAGGCGAGATTTCGCGGTAGGTGTTCTCGGTGTGGACCAGGCCCATCATCGGCAGCGGGAAGTCATCCGCAGCCATCAGTTCCATCTGAATGGGCATAATCAGGGCGTGGATGTGGCCGAAGAAAGCCTGCTCAGACTTCGGGGCGCCAACGACGTCGCGGAAGTCTTGGTCGCGGTCAGCGTCGACAGTGACACCCTTGACCACGAGTTCATTGACCTTGATCTCGGTGGAGTTCGGGCGCTTCTTCGCCGAACCGGCAGCTGCCTTGGCGTAGAGCGGAACCAGATTGGGAATGGCATCCAGGGTCTTAGCCATAAGTTTTCCTCTTTCCTCCTTATCGGGAGCCTATGCGGAAGTCGCGACTTCGCTTAGGCGCCGACGATGTTCTGACCACAGACGCGCAGGACGTGGCCGTTGACGCCAAGAGCGCGGTCGGAGACCAGGAAGGCGATTGCCTGGGCGACGTCGCCCGGCTGGCCACCCTGCTGCAGCGAGTTCACGCGGCGAGCAACCTGGCGGTTGACGAACGGAATAGCAGCGGTCATGTCGGTCTCGATGAAGCCCGGAGCAACAGCGTTGATGTTGCCGCCGCGCTTAGCGAACTCCTCAGCGTAAGCCTCGACCATTGCGATAACACCGGCCTTGGAGGTGGCGTAGTTGGTCTGACCGCGGTTACCTGCGATACCGGAGGTAGATGCCATGGTGGCAATACGCGGAGCCTTCTCGAAGGCCTTATGGTTCAGCAGCTGCTCGTTCATCTTCAGCTGGGCCTCGATGTTGACGGCGATGACGGAGCCCCACTTGGCGTCGTCCATGTTGGCGAACATCTTGTCGCGGGTGATACCTGCGTTGTGGATGACGATGTCCAGGCGACCGTAGCGGGCCACAGCGGCATCGGCGATGGCGTTGCCGGCGTCGTCAGCGGTGATGTCCTGCTGTAGAGCCAGGCCACCGAGCTCGTTGGCAACCTTGGACAGAGCCTCGCCAGCCTGCGGGACGTCGATGACGATGACCTCTGCACCGTCAGCCTTGAGCTGGCGAGCGATAGCGGCACCGATACCGCGGGCGGAACCGGTGACAGCGGCAACCTTGCCAGCGAGCGGCTTGTCCCAGTCGGCCGGAATCTCACCGGCGTCAGAGGAGACGCGGAGGAACTGGCCGTCGACGAAGGCCGAGCGGCCGGAGAGGAAGAACTGCAGGGAGGAAATCACGGATGGAGCGGTGACCGAGACACCCGGGGCGACGAGGATGCCGTTAGCGGTGGAACCGCCGCGAACCTCGTGGCCGAGGGAGCGAATCAGGCCCTCAATACCACCGGCGACAGCATTTTCAGCAATCTCAGCCGGAGTTGCGTTGTGGTGAGCATCCTTGGCGCGGGAGATGGTGACAATGCGACCACCCTTGTCCAGCTTGCGCATGTGCTTTGCAGCAGCGAGCACCGGGCCTTGCAGTTCTGCTGGCCGCTTAGCCTCGGTGACGACGATGACGATGGCGCCAACCTTGTCGTCAGCGGCGTTGTCGCGACGAACCTGCAGGCCCCACTCAGTCAGCTGAGCTGCAACTGCGTCTGCATCTGCACCCTCGCCGGTGACGAGCACCTTGTCGTTGTTCAGCAGCGGGCCGCCCGGCTTGTGGCGGCGCAGGAACGGTGGCTGCGGCAGGCCAGCGGCCTTAGCCAGTCCAGTGAGCGGACCACCGTTGACGAGTTCCTGGTACTTATCGGTCATGGAAAATTCTCCTTGAAAGTAAAAGTGTCTTTATCGGTGGTGCGCTATTAGACGCGAGCCTCGAGAACTGCGACAACACCCTGGCCGCCTGCAGCACAAACAGAGATCAGGCCGCGAGTGGTCTTGCCGGTCTCGTCTGCCTTCTCGCGCAGCATCTTGGCGAGAGCTGCCACAATGCGACCGCCGGTAGCGGCGAACGGGTGGCCGGCTGCCAGAGAAGAGCCCTTGACGTTGAGCTTCTCGCGCGGAATGGAGCCCAGCGGGCCTTCCAGTCCGAGCTTGGTGCGGCAGAACTCCTCGTCCTCCCATGCCTTCATGGTGGACAGGACGGTGCCGGCGAAAGCCTCGTGGATCTCGAAGAAGTCGAAGTCGTCGAAGGTCCAGCCGTTGCGGGCCAGCAGGCGCGGGGTGGCGTAAGCCGGAGCCATCAGTAGACCCTCGTCGCCGTGGACAAAGTCAACTGCGGCTGCCTCGGAATCGACGACGTCGGCAAGCACCGGCAGACCGCGCTCAGCGGCCCACTCCGGGGTGGAGACGAGGACGGCGGAGGCGCCGTCGGTAAGCGGAGTGGAGTTACCGGCGGTCATGGTCGGCTCTGCTTCGAGGCCACGGCCGAAGACTGGCTTGAGCTTGGCCAGCTTCTCCGGGGTGGAGTCCGGGCGCATGTTGGTGTCACGGGAAACACCCTTGTACGGGGTGACGAGGTCAGTGAAGAAGCCCTCGTCGTAAGCGTTTGCCATGTTTTGGTGGGAAGCGGCGGCGAGCTCATCCTGCTCAGCTCGGGTAACGCCCCACTTGGCGGTGGTGATGGCCTGGTGCTCACCCATGGACAGGCCAGTGCGGGGCTCGCCGGTCGACGGAGTGTCCGGAGCCAGGTCGGACGGACGGGCCTTCAGGAAGGCCTTTGCCATGTCCAGAGTGGACTTCTGGCGGCTGGCCTCCAGCAGGATCTTGCGCAGACGGTCGTTGACAGCAATCGGAGCGTCGGAGGTGGTGTCCACACCGCCGGCGATAGCGGAGTCAATCTGGCCCAGCTTAATCATGTTGGAGACAGAGTTGAGGGCCTCCATGCCGGTGGCACATGCCATCTGGATGTCGAAGGCCGGGGTGTCCGGAGCCAGCGCGGAGCCGAGGACACACTCACGGGTGAGGTTAAAGTCACGGGAGTGCTTCAGCACGGCGCCGGCGGAGACTGCACCGAGGCGTTCGCCGCCGATGCCGAAGCGGGCGACGAGGCCGTCGATTGCAGCGGTCAGCATGTCCTGGTTCGACTCATTAGCGTATTCCTTATTAGAACGAGCGAACGGAATGCGGTTACCGCCGACGACGACTGCGCGGCGCAGAGAGTTATTGTTGGCCTGAGCTGCCATGTGATTGTTCCCTTCAAAATCCTTGAAGTGTGACGTGAATTACTAAATTTAGACAATACTGGTATCGGTGTTTTCTGTCACGTTTTTAGAAATATTTTTGCCCAGTCATCTACCGAGTGGGGGAGGGTAGGGGTAAACGCTGTCATTTATCTGTGAAAAGTTCGGCAGACAGCACTCCGAAATCGCAAAATTTTTCCCGCTTGACGACGGTAATTGCGTCAATCCCCACTAGTTGGGGTGGCGGCCGGAGGTATCAATAGAGTGCAAAGGCGTATAGGGGTTTAGACTTTATCGCCATGCGACCTGAACTTTCCTCGTATAACCATCTTTCCGCGGGCAAGGTCCGGGAAATCTACGAGATTGACCCTGAGACTCTACTGCTTGTGGTCAGTGACCGTATTTCTGCCTTCGACCACATTCTGGAGACCCCGATTCCTGACAAGGGTCGAGTGCTCACCGCGATGAGCGTGTTCTTCTTCGACGAGATTGACTTTCCGAACCATATGGCTGGCCCGGCTGACGATGAGCGCATTCCGGAAGAGTGCCTCGGCCGTGCGCTGGTGTGCAAGAAGCTGGACATGCTGCCGTTCGAGTGTGTTGCACGTGGCTACCTGACCGGCTCGGGTCTCGTCGAGTACAAGGAAAACGGCACTGTCTGTGGCATTGAGCTGCCTGAAGGGCTCGTCGAGGGCTCCAAGCTGCCAGAGCCAATCTTCACCCCGGCCACCAAGGCGGAGCTGGGCGAGCACGACGAAAATGTCTCCTTCGACGCCGTTGTGGAGTCCCTGGGCCAGAAGCGTGCCGAAGAATTGCGCGATGCCACCCTGCGTATCTACACCCAGGCGGCTGAACTTGCTGCAGAGCGCGGCATCATCCTGGCTGACACCAAGTTCGAGTTCGGCCTCGACTCCGACGGCAACCTGGTGCTGGCCGACGAGGTTCTCACCCCGGACTCCTCCCGCTACTGGCCAGCCGACTCCTACCAGGAGGGTTCGGTTAACCCGAGCTTCGACAAGCAGTACGTCCGAAACTGGCTGACCTGCTCCAAGTCCGGCTGGAAGAAGGACGAGGGCACTCCGCCGCCGGCGCTGCCGGGTAGTGTTGTGGAAGCAACTCGCGAGCGGTACGTCGAGGCCTACGAACGACTGTCGGGCCGCCGCTTCTCGGACTGGATTGGAGAACCTGCGTGAGCGAAGTGACCTTGGACTCGGCATCCGTCGGCAAGCCTGCAAAAAAGGATTTGCCCGCACCCCGTGCACAGCGGAAGCCGGTGACTCGGTCCTTCCACGGAAGGGACTTCACCGATAACTTCGAGTGGCTCCGCGATAAGGAAAACCCCGAGGTTATCGAATACCTAGAGGCTGAAAATGCCTACACCGAGGCCTTTACCTCCGACCTCGATGGCACCGCAGACACGATTTTTAAGGAAATCAAGTCGCGCGTGCAGGAGACCGACATGTCGGTCCCAACTCGCCTGAATGGCTGGTGGTACTACTCGCGTACCCAGGAGGGCAAGTCCTACGGGATGAGCTGTCGTGTGCGCGCGGAGGCCGGTGACGGTCTTGATGCATGGATTCCGCCGACCATCGCCGACGACGCCCCGGCACCAGGAGAACAGGTCATCCTGGATGCCAACGAGCTTGCCGAAGGGCATGATTTCTTCGCCCTTGGTGCAGCAAGCATCTCCGCGGACGGCAATCTGCTGGCTTACTCCACCGACGTCACAGGCGACGAGCGCTACACGCTGCGCGTAAAGGATTTGCACACGGGCGAACTGCTTGACGACGAAATTGCGGGCATTTCCGCAGGTGCTACCTGGGTCGGCTCGGAGTGGATTTTCTATCAGAAGGTCGACGAAGCGTGGCGTCCGGACTCCGTCTGGCGTCACCGCGTGGGCACCTCCACGGAGGACGATGTCTGTGTCTTCCATGAGCCCGATGAAGCCTACTGGGTCGGGGTCGGCACGGTACGCAGCGAAAAGTACCTGATTATTGAGGCCTCCTCGAAGATCACCTCCGAGGTTTGGTACCTGGAAGTCAGCGACCCGACCGGAGAGTTCACCTGTGTGCGCCCGCGTGAGACTGGTGTTGAGTACGACGTCGACCACGCGGTCGTTGGCGGCCAGGATATGTGGCTGATTACGCACAATATGACCGGCTCGAACTTTGCACTGGCCATGGTGCCGGTAGGGTCTTTTGACAGCCTTACCGATTTGACCGAGCTGGTTCCTCACCGCGATGACGTCCGCGTTGAGGGCGTCGACTGCTTCGCTGGGCACATTGCGTTTGGCTACCGTCGCGGCGGTATTGGTCGCGTGGCCCTGGCAGTGTTAGCACAGGATGAGGCTGATGCTGCTGCGCCAGTGCCAGCGTCCGCTGTGAACTTCGTCGAGCTCGAGTTCGACGAAGAGCTCTACTCCGCAGGTACCACCGGCAACGCTGAGTGGGATACTCCGGTGTTGCGCTACGCTTACGGCTCCTTCACCACGCCGTCACAGCTCTGGCAGATTGATATTGACTCTGGCAAGCGGGTTTTGCTCAAGGAACAGAAGATTCGCGGAGAGTTTAATCGCGGTGATTACGTCGCTAAGCGTGAATGGGTGAGTGCGAGCGACGGCGCCCAGATTCCGGTGTCAATTATCCACCGCGCTGACCTCGACTTGGACGCGCCGAACCCGACGCTGCTCTATGGCTACGGTTCCTATGAATCGTCGATGGATCCGGGCTTTTCCATCGCACGCCTTTCGTTGTTGGATCGCGGCATGATTTTTGTTACCGCGCATGTTCGCGGTGGCGGTGAGATGGGTCGCGGCTGGTGGGAGAACGGTCGCGCAACCACGAAGAAGAACACATTCACTGACTTTGTCGCTGTTGCCGACTACCTGCTGGATTCCGGCTGGACCACGCGCGAGCAGCTGGTGGCGCTCGGCGGTTCGGCAGGAGGCATGCTGATGGGCGTGGTCGCGAACATCGCCGGTGATAGGTTCGCAGGCATCCAGGCAGTGGTGCCGTTCGTCGATTGCCTGACATCCATGCTCATGCCGGAGCTGCCGTTGACCGTGGTGGAGTGGGATGAGTGGGGCGATCCGTACCACAATCCGGAGGTCTATGATTACATGGCTTCCTACGCGCCGTACGAGAACATCTCGGCCGATGCGAAGTACCCAAAGATTCTCGCGGTTACCAGCCTAAATGACGCCCGCGTGCTCTATGTGGAACCGGCAAAGTGGATTGCCAAGCTGCGCGAGGTTGTCGGTGGCGAGCCGGGTCAGTTCTTGCTCAAGACGGAGATGTCCGCTGGCCACGGTGGTGTTTCCGGACGCTATGAGCGTTGGCGTCAGACTGCCTTCGAGTACGCCTGGATTGTCCACATCGCTGGTGCGGTGAAGTAACGGCATGGATATTCGCACGCTGCTGTCCGCGCAAGGCATCGACACCGATTCGCTTTCCGACGATCAGTTGGCCGTCTACCACACCCTTTTTCGGCGGCGGGATGTTCGCCGCGAATTCGCCGGAGAAGTGGTGGACAAGGCGCGGTTGATGCGCGTGCTGGCGGCCGCTCATACCGCACCTTCGGTGGGGCTGTCCCAACCATGGGACTTTCACATCGTCCAGGATCCGGATCGCCTGCAGCAGTTCGCCGACCACGTTGCCGGACGCCGCGCTGAATTTGCAGCCAAGCTGGAAGGGGAGCGGCGCGAGACCTTCAATCCAATTCAGATTGAAGGAATTGTGGACTCAGGCACAGGCATCGTCGTCACCTATGACCCGACCCGCGGCGGCAAGAACATTCTCGGGCGCGACACAGTCGATGACACGGGTCTTATGTCAGTCGCTCTGGCTATTCAGAATCTGTGGCTGGCTGCCACAGCAGAGGGGCTCGGTGTCGGTTGGGTCAGCTTCTACCACGAGGACTTCCTAGCCGACTTTGTCGGCGTGGAGGCTCCAGTGCGGCCGGTAGCCTGGTTGTGCATTGGGCCGGTTACGCACCTGGCTGCGGAGCGGGATCTGGAGAAGTTCGGCTGGCGCAAGGGGCTGGTGCTCGATGAGGTTGTGCACTGGGGATAAGCCGTGCAGCAGACGCACAATTACGCTCACGCTGTTCCCTATATGCCCCTTACCTGAAAGGCTTTTGAGTATTCGCCTAGCTTTGTTCTCGGTGTTACCAAGAATTTACATACACCTGTTTTTGTTGAATCCATGGCAGGCAGTGGGGTGCAGGAACAGATTCGGACGACTGACCAGGTTGTCCGCCCGGCGGGCAAAGAGCTCGTAGCTGTTGACGGCGGTGTGGTTGGTTCGCCACTTTTGGTGTCGGTATCGGGATTGCGTGATGGCACGTTGCTCGATGTCGCTCGTTTCGTGGCAGCGATGGAGCAGCGCGGTATTACACCGTCTTTGCTGGTAGCTCCTCATGCTGGCAAGAACTGGTCTCTTCGGGAAGCTCCGGCGGTGCTGGATTGGCTCCGCCGTCGTAGTGATGACGGCATCGAGATTGTTCTCGCTGGGTTCGACCAGTCAGTTCGAGGCCGGGGCGCGGAATTTGCGTCGTTAAGCGAGCACGAAGCGCGTTTGCGTCTGACCGCGGCGACGCGCCAGATGCGTGCGATGGGTTTTGAGACGGATGTGTTTGCGCCGCCGAAGTGGACCATGTCGCCAGAGACCATGAACGTGCTCCCAGAGCTGGGCTTCCGTGTTGCAGCGGATCGAAATGGTGTCCGTGACCTGGCTACCGGCGCGGTCGATCCGACTCGCGTGCTGGCCATCGGTGAGGGGTTCGGCGGCGCGGGCTGGTGGCGCCGTGCAGTGCGTTCCTCGGTGCAGCGCTCGCTGGAGAAGGGGCGTGCGGTGCGCATCTCGGTCAATGCTTCGAAGCTGCGCGAGCACAAGCTGCGTCAGGACGTCGTTGACATCATCGATCAGGCTGTCGATGGGGGCGCGCAGCCGGTCAACCACTCTGCGGTGCCACTGGGGCGCGATCTCTTTGAAGGGATGGAGCAGGTCGGTTAACTGCTGCCACTGACGGTTATCGCGGGACTGCCCTAGTGTGGGGTTTATGAGCAATCTCTTTGACATCCCAGTAACGACCATCGACGGCAATGAAGCAACGATGAACGACTGGGCAGGCCACGTCCTGCTTATCGTCAACACTGCCTCTGAGTGCGGTTTCACGGATCAGTACGACGATTTACAAGGTCTTTTTGACGAATTCGCTCCCCGCGGGTTCTTTGTCCTCGGCTTCCCCTGTAACCAGTTCGGTGGGCAAGAACCCGGCAGCGCAGAGGAAATCAAGCAGTTCTGCCAACGCGAATTCGGCGTCACGTTCCCGCTTTTCCAAAAGACGGAGGTCAACGGCGACAACGCTCACCCACTGTACAAGCTGCTGAAGGAAACCCCGGACGCCGACGGTGAGGCCGGGGACGTTAAGTGGAACTTTGAGAAGTTTGTCGTCTCGCCCGAAGGCGAGGTCATCGGCCGTTTTCGCTCTAAGGTTTCGCCTGACGACGACTCGCTGCACAACCTCATCGAGGAAAATCTGCCTATTTAGCGGCTTCCAGCGGCGAGCTGACTATTTAGTGGCCTCCAGTGGTGCGTGTTCGAAGTAGCCCGTGGCACCGTAACCCACGATTCCACCTCGGTTGCGCAGCGTCATGCTGGCTAGACCGACCTTGCCGAGCTCATCGCCACCGATGGTGACCCAATCACCTTTAACTGCGACAACCATGTTGGCGTGCATCCCAAGGCCTGCGGGGTAGCGGTAGAAGATGATGTCACCCACCTGGGGAGAGAAGTCCGTGTCGGTGACGAAAGCATCATGCGCTTTGTAGGCATCCATGAGCTGTTCGACATCCGTGACCAGCCAAGGATTCGCGGTGGAGGTGGTCTTGTCGGTGCCATTGGTATCGGCGGTGCGGTTGGTAGTCGAATCCTCAGGCACGTCAAAGACAGGAACACCCGCGGATGCGAGCAGGAATGACAAGAATGGAGCAGTCCAGGACCCGGAGCAGTCGACCGTGTTACCGAATGCGTCGAGGTTTGGATCTCGGTTCGAGGTCTGGTTTGCAGCCGTACTCGCAGAACCCGGCCTGGTGGCAGCAGCGGCAGCAACGGCATCTTCATCAGCGGTTGGGTCAGCGTTAGAATCCGGGTGGTCGCCAACCTTGGGAATCACGCTGCGGATGTCGTCTTCGGTAGCTCCGCAAGCCAGACCGAAGTAGACATCGGGGGAGGGCTGCTCATCATACTGGTAGCGGGCTACGTCCTTCAGCGCCTGCTGATAATAGGGTCGGTCGGCCTCGGTGCTGGGGAACGTGCCACCTCGCCAGGCCAGAACATTAATGGGGCCGAAGAGAGTAAACCACCCGGCGAAGAGAAAAATAGCTGTCAGCACCAAGATAGAAGCAGGCGGGATAGCAGCACGAACACGTTGTAGGGTGCTCGGTGAGGTTGCGGTCTCCTGTCCGTCGTTAAGCGGTGCTGAGGAAGATTCAGCCCCTGCTTCGTGAGGAGGTTGCGCAGGCTCTGGCGCGGGTGAGTCGGTGGTCATATCTTCATAGGATAGTAGGAGGCCTCGAGCGCGTCCTTGGCGAGTACGGATGGAGTGATACTTACGCCACCGAGAGCGACTCGGCCCGAAGGCAAGCCAGTACTTACCGATGGTGAACTCACCGGCGGTTAGACTGTGGTGCATGACTTCACCCGACATGCGTAACGAGGCCGAGCGTGACCCCCGTGAGGATCTACCGAGCTTCCTGCGTGAGCCGGACAAGATAGACAAGATTCTCTATGCATCGCTGATGCTGATTGCAGTGTATGGCTTTGCAATCATTCCGTTTCGCGCGGTTTTGCTGCTCAAGTACACGTTTTTGCACACGTGGCTGACAGGCTCGAATCTGTCGGTGCTGATTCTGGCGTCGGAAAACGAAGACCGGCCGCTCTTCCTCTTCGCTGTCGTGGTGATTGCGGCGCTGTCGACCATCAAGTTCATGCCGTTCTTCTACTGGATGGGCAAGAAGTGGGGGCCGGAATTCATCACGATGAGCTTTGGCGGCCACCCACCGCGATGGTTTAAGAAGATGGAGAACTTCATCTATGAGCGCATCGGGCTGAGCGTGCTGGCATCCTTTGTGCCGTTCTCGCCGATTCCGGCCACGATTGTGGTGGCTATTGGCGGTATCGCGAAGGTGCGCGGCTGGGTAGTGGGTGTGTACCTCTTCCTCTGCGCCGCAATGCTTAAGTGTTTCTACCTGTACTTGGGCCTGAAGTTTGGCCCAAGCATCCAGGGCTCCCTGCAGACTATTGACAGGTACGTCACCTACATCACCTTCGCACTAATCGGCTGGATGTTCCTGTCCATTTGGTGGAAGAACAAGAAGTCGGGTGGCCAGGCAGCTTAGTCCTCTTCACGCTCAATCAGCGGCAGCGGGCTGTACTTGTCGCGCAGCGCCTTCAGCGACAGATCGTGAGCGTATAGACGCTTGTCCTCATCCGTGGTCGGCTGGAAGTGCGGTACCGGCTGCGGGTTGAAGTCGTCGTCAATTGCGACATACGTCATGGTCGAATGCAGCGCCTTGCGCAGTCCGCCAACACCCTTGCGCGGCTCACAGCAGTAGACCTGCACCGACAGGTGCATCGAGGTCGTACCGGTGCGCAGGATGCGCGCACGCACCTCAACTAGATCACCAATGTGAATCGGATTGTAGAAGCGAATGCCACCGGCGTACACGGAAATAGTCTGGCGTCCCGCCCAGTTCGTGGTAACTGCCGTGGCGGCCTCATCAATCCACTCCATGGCGGTACCACCGTGGACGTTGCCGCCCCAGTTGACATCGGTTGGCTTCGCCAGGAAACGGGTGGTCAGCTCGGGTGCAGAGGAGTCTGCGGAATAGGTCTGTGCGCGCATGCTGGCTTCGATGTCCCGGCGGAGCTCGAAACGAGAAAGAGCGGCCTTTTCAACGCGCTCTTCTTCCTCTGTCTGCGGAACCCACTTAGGAACCGGAGTCGACTTACCGTTTTCATCCATGGCCACGAAAATCACCAGGCAGTCAGCTGCGCGGGTGAACTTGCCCTCGCGTGGATCCGCCGAGAGCACCTCGTTGACAATGTGCATAGAGCTGCGACCGGTATGCGCAATCTTAGAGCGCACCTCCACGATGTGGCCGCTCGGAATTGGGCGAGTGAAGTGAATGTGACCGAAGTACGCAGTCACACAGTAACGTCCCGACCAGCCGGTCGCGCAGGCGTAAGCGGCCTTGTCAATCCACTGCAGCACGCGGCCACCATGGACAGAATTGGTGCCGGCCATGATGACGTCGGTCGGCGAGGCCATAAAACGGAGCACTAGAGAAGGCGATGCCGGGGCATGCACCTGTTCAGCTTTATCAGTCGACTGCGTATTCATATATGGAAGCATAACTCTAGGATGAGGTTATGGTAGCCAAAATCTCGCCTTTCGACGTTCGCAGTGCCCTTTCCTCCGCCGCACCCTGGGCGGCGCAGCGGCTTCTCGACCGCGGACTGCTCTGCGACCAGAGGGCAGCCTCCTTCATCGAGCAGGATGGGGCGCGGGGGCCGTCGTTAAGCCGTGCGAGCCTGGCCAAAGCGGTGAGACTGTCGGTGCGGATGCTCGCCCAAGAGGCGCCGGGGCATAGCGTCGAGGTGCGCGTGCCGCCATTCGTCGCAGTTCAGTGCATCGAGGGGCCCCGACACACACGCGGTACGCCGCCCAATGTCGTGGAGATGTCGCCGGAGATTTGGCTGGGACTCGCCTGCGGAATGATCACGTTGGAGCAGGTGCAGACGCACATCGATTTGTCGGGCACGCGTGCGGCAGAGATTGGTGCGCACTTGCCGGTGGCGCGCATTTCTTAAAACCCGTGGGGGGATGCTGAATTGGTACACAGGCGGGTGGGGCTATTAGTGTGAATGACGTGGCCGATACCAACATTTCAGGTGCACCAAAGACAAAACTTTTGCCGATTTCGCCTTACGACGATCTGGGGGAGACATCCCCGCGCGAAGAATGTGGCGTCTTTGGCGTTTGGGCACCTGGCGAAGACGTGTCCAAACTCACCTACTATGGCTTGTTTGCCCTGCAGCATCGCGGCCAAGAGGCCGCCGGTATCGCAGTCGGCGATGGCGATCAAATTCTCGTATTCAAGGACCTGGGGCTTGTTTCCCAGGTTTTTGATGAGCAGACGCTCGATGCCCTGAAGGGGCACGTAGCCGTGGGACACACGCGCTACACCACCGCTGGCGCTCCTGCATGGGAGAATGCGCAGCCCATGTTCCAGATGGCTTCCGACGGTACGGATATCGCCCTGGGGCATAACGGCAACCTGACCAACCACCTCACTTTGTTCCACGAGGCGGTGGATAAGGGGCTGATGCGCGATCAGGGAGAGCTGCCTAGCGACTCCGCAATTATGACCGCACTGCTTGCCGACGAAACCGGCAAGGTTGATCACCCAGAAGACCACGGCTGTAGCACGAACGTGGAAGCGGCTGCGCTGACGCTCCTGCCGCGCCTGAAGGGGGCCTTCTGCCTTACTTTCACCGATGGCGAAACGCTGTACGCTGCGCGTGACCCACACGGTGTGCGTCCGTTGTGCTTGGGCCGCCTGTCCGGTGGCTGGGTAGTTGCGTCTGAGACCTGTGCGCTGGATATCGTCGGCGCATCATTCGTCCGCGAGATCGAGCCGGGCGAGATGGTGGCCATTGATGCCTCCGGTGTCCGTTCGCAGCGTTTCGCCGAAACTACCCACGCAGGATGCATTTTCGAGTACGTCTACCTGGCGCGCCCGGACTCCAACATTCGTGGTCGCTCTGTCAACGCCGTGCGCCTTGAGCTAGGTCGCCAGTTGGCGCGTGAGTTCCCGGCTGACGGTGACTTAGTAATGCCGGTGCCGGAATCCGGAACCCCGGCGGCGGTTGGCTATGCCCAGGAATCGGGCATTCCGTTTGGCCAGGGTCTGACCAAGAACGGGTACGTGGGGCGTACCTTTATTCAGCCTTCGCAGACGATTCGTCAGCTCGGCATCCGCCTGAAGCTGAATCCGTTGAAGGAAGTTATAGCCGGCAAGCGCTTGGTCGTGGTCGATGATTCCATCGTCCGCGGCAACACCCAGCGTGCGCTAATCCGCATGCTGCGTGAGGCCGGTGCGAAGGAAGTACACGTGCGCATTGCCGCACCGCCGGTGAAGTGGCCGTGTTTCTACGGCATCGACTTTGCCTCCCCGGGGGAGCTGTTGGCCAACGGTGTGGATGAAAACGACATCGTTGCCGGTATCGCAACTGCAATCGGTGCCGACAGTCTGGGCTTTGTCTCTATCGATGGCATGGTTGCCGCTTCCGAGCAGGCAAAGAGCGAAGTGTGCTGTGCCTGCTTCGATGGCAGATACCCGCTGGGTTTGCCGGAGGGCAATCCGAATGCGGCTGCTGTGGAAAGAATGCAAGCAGCGCAGGCTGCTAAGGCCGCAACGAGCAATTAGTCTCGAAACCTCCTTAGAATGAACTACGAGAACTGAACTGAGAACGAAGCGTAGCGGTTGCTGTGGGTTGCAGACTGCATACCGCAGCCGTTGCTTTGTTCCTGGTCCGCCAATACTCCCGGATACGGCCGTGATGCCGCCGGGGGAGAAAGTTTAAAGCGAGAGCCTCTAATGACCGAGAACGTTTCTGGTGCTTCCTACGCTGCCGCCGGTGTCGACATCGAAGCCGGCGACCGCGCCGTTGAACTATTCGCCCCGATTGCAAAGAAGGCCACTCGCCCAGAGGTCCGTGGTGGACTCGGCGGTTTTGCAGGCCTGTTTGCGCTGGGAAACTACGAAAAGCCGCTGCTAGCCGCGTCCTCTGATGGTGTGGGTACTAAGTTGGCTGTGGCACAGGCCGTCGGCAAGCATGACACCATCGGCTTGGACCTAGTTGCCATGGTCGTCGATGACTTGGTTGTGTGCGGTGCAGAGCCGCTGTTCCTACAGGACTACATTGCCATCGGCAAGGTCGTGCCGGAGCACGTCGCCGAAATTGTTTCCGGCATCGCCGAGGGCTGCGTCCAGGCTGGCTGCGCCCTCCTCGGTGGTGAGACCGCAGAGCACCCGGGTGTGATGGATCCGGACGAGTACGATGTCTCTGCCACCGGCGTTGGTGTCGTAGAAGAGGACAAGCTGCTTGGTCCGGACCGTGTGCGTGAGGGCGATGTCATCATTGCCATGGAGTCCTCTGGGCTTCACTCCAACGGCTATTCGCTGGCGCGCCACGTTCTCCTGGAAAAGGCTGGCTTGGAGCTCGACGGCTACGTCGAGGACTTCGGCCGCACCCTCGGTGAAGAGCTGCTGGAGCCGACCAAGATTTATGCCAAGGATTGCCTGGCCCTCATGAACGAGGCCGAGGTCCGCACCTTCTGCCACGTCACCGGTGGTGGACTGGCGGGCAACATGGCTCGCATCATGCCGGAGGGCCTGACCGCTGAGATGAGTCGTGCAACCTGGACCCCGGGTCCGATTTTCAAGACCATTGCTGAGCTCGGCAACGTCTCCCGTGAGGAGATGGAGAAGACCTTCAACATGGGCGTTGGCATGGTTGCGATTGTCTCCGCAGAGGACCGCGACCGTGCACTGGCTCTGTTGACTGCTCGCCACATCAACGCTTGGGAGTTGGGTACCGTCCGCAAGAGCGAAGAGGGCGAGGACCGCGCTGTCCTGCGCGGCAGCCACCCACGCTTCTAGGTGTTTGCCTGTAGTCGGTCGGGCCTGGGGTTGGTCGGGACTGGATTTGGACTACAAAACTGACAACCCAGAAATAACGTGGGGCTGCAAATGTGAAACTGTGTGAGTTTATGACACTTTCCGGCCATTTTTCGGGTCATTTTTGTCATAAACGCAGTCAGTAACTCGCATTGGTCCGCCTGGCCCCACCGCCGCCGCACATAAACCACACATAAATGCGGTCACTAAGCCTCCACCTCTGGCCAGCTAAGCAAAAACAAGCACCCACCAACAGAATCGTTGGCGGGTGCTTGTTTTATTGAAATAGAAACGCTTTGCGGAAAATACGACAGCAGTTAGCTTACGCTAGCTGTCGCGACCAGCGCCTGAGGCCCATTCCTCCCAGTCAGAGTAATAGTCGTCTCGATCGGACTCGTTCGACTTGCCGACGAGTTCCCGCTGCAGACGTTCCAAGTCCATTTCTGGTGAATCGTACTTGAGCTGACGGGCAACCTTCGCCTGCTTTGCTTTCGCACGGCCGCGACCCATGGCCTGACCCCCTTGTGTAATCCGTGGGACGGCACGGGGATACGGCCGACCCACTTATGTCTTATTGCGTTAATTCCTGTAAGACACCATAGCTGATTTTTAGACCAAGGGGTTACGCGGGGAGGCCCATGGTGGGTTGTGTCCTCGCGTTCTGATGGCTCAATATATGCTTCGACCTGGGGAAATAGCCTTTCTGAAAAAGAATGGAAAAAGTTATTTTTTCACCACTCTGTCTGGTGGCTTTACCTATTTTCCGTTACCTATTTCCCGCGGAGGCGGTTGATGGCCACGCGGCCCGGCGGCAGCTGTTCGACACGGTCGATGGAGGAGGGGTCGACGGACACGGCGCAGTCGCCCACAACAAGTCCGTCACGCTCCTGGGCTGAGCGCTTCAGCAGAGCCAAAGCGATCGGGCCGTAGTCGGCATGCTGCACGACGGTGCCCACACGTCCTACTGCGCGCTTGCCCATCATCACCGAATCACCGGTTTCCGGCAGGGTAGCTGAGCCATCGAGCTGTAGCATCACCAAAACTCGTGGGGAACGACCAACATTATGGACGCGCGATACCGTTTCTTGGCCGCGGTAGCAACCCTTTTCCAGATGCACGGCAGCGGTGTCGAATTCAGAGGCAATCCAACGTGGAGCCTCGTGAGGAATCATCTTCTCATCTATGTCGAGCCCCAACTCTGGGCGCAGGGAAACTACCCGCTCGGCTTCCCAGCCCATCAGCCCCACTGGAGCAGCGCCGGCAGTGACCAGTGCGTCCCAGGCTCCGACCAAATCCTGTCGGCGCACGAGCACATCCACACGCCCGCCTCGTGGCCACGGCAGGTGCCGGACGTAGGAATGTCCCACTGTCGTGGCCATACCTACCTGCGGAAATGCGAGGCCGGCGGCTACCAGGACCTCAGGGGCTTTCGGCCCCATGACGGAAATTACCGCTCGCTCTACCTCTGCAATTTCCACCTTGGACCAGAACACCATCATGTTCAGGTACTTCAGCAGGGAGTCGAAGCCGGCAGGGGGCACGTCGATAAGCACGGACTCATCCAGAATAGTTAGCGTCATGTGGTGGAGAACGTGACCGTTAGCATCCAGGTTCAGTGCTTCAGTGACCGTGCCGGGGGCGGCATCATCGACCTTCTGGGAAAAAAGTGTGTTGAGGTAGGTCAGGCGATCCTCGCCAGTAATCTCAATAACGCGGTAGTAAGAGCGATCTACTACTCCGCAGTCCTCCTGCAGGTGACGTTGCTCTACCAGCGGTTGGCCGTAGTGCCATGCCACGCTGGCTTGCCCTGTGGTTTGCTCAGAGTTTGTCTCTGAGGTTCCCCCGGAGGCTTTCTCTGGGACGTTCTCCAAAGTTTCCGTCCGCCGAGCCGATTCGAGAGCAGCGGCGCCAGCCACGTGAGACATCAAAGGACTTACATACTCAACACTCACTCCCTTATGTTAACCAGAAATCCTTGAAATTAGCATGGATTAAGCTTGGAGGTATGACGGATTCGCTTTCTTCTCTAGTGCTTATCGACGTCTTCGCAGACGGTGGTCCGGTTGCTGTCGAAGCAGGACAGCCGTTCCTCTATGCGGATGATCTCGGGGCTATTCGCGGTGACGGGGTTTTTGAAACTCTACTGGTCAGAGGTGGTCGTACCTGTAATACAGACCGGCATGAGAAGCGGTTCGCATCCTCGGCACTGATGCTCGATTTGCCCACCCCGGACCTGGATCAGTGGCGGGCGGCGACCGATGTTGCGTTGCGGGAGCTGCGTGCTAGGTCAATTGAGGGGGATGCAACGTTGCGGTGGGTTTACTCGCGTGGTCGTGAGTCCACCGGAAAACCGACTGGCTACGTTTTGGCAAGCTCTGCCGAGAAGGTGGCGGAGAACCGCCTGAAGCCGGTGTCGGTCATGCTTGCAGAGCGCGGTTTCTCGCTCGACCTTGGCTCCCGTGCGCCGTGGGCTCTTATTGGTGCGAAGACCCTTTCCTACGCGGCGAATATGGCCGCTTTGCGCTATGCCAAGTCCAAGGGTTTTGACGATGTTATCTTCACCTCCGCAGAGGGTAACCTCTTGGAAGGGCCGACATCGACCATCATTGTTCAGCGTGGCAAGGAATTGCTGACTCCCAACCCCGGTGAAGGAGTGCTGCCGGGCACGACTCAGGCGGCGCTATTTGAAACAGCGGCCAATTGCGGGTGGAAAGTCACACCGACGATCCTGGTGCCAGGGGATTTATTCACCGCCGATGCGGTATGGCTGGTGTCGTCGGTGCGTATCGCGGTCGTGGTTAAGTCCATCGACGGCGAGCCCATCCGCCAGCCGGACGCAGCCGCGGAAAAGGAGTTCCGCGATCTGTGCGACGAGGCGCTGGCGACGCAATAGGGTTACACAGCGCCCGTCGTAAAGCGGGGAGAACCTAGCCGGCGTAGCGCTTGAGCTGCGCGGACATGCGGGGGACGAACTCGTCATCCCGCAGGCGCTCGTCCACCCACCCGAGATCGTTGTTCGGCATCAGGCCATAGAGGCGCTTGCCCGGGCCGAGCGATGCCGGACCGGTTGCGGTGACCATTGTGGAGGCCGCTTGCAGTTCCCATGCGCGCTCGGAGACTGGTTTGCCGTAGTAAATCTCGGTGACGCCGGTGGAGTGGACGCAGATGAACTCAATCTCGTCTTCGTCGTTGATCCGCCAGAATCCGGTTTCGCGCTGGTCAGGTCCGGTTGGCTTGCCGTCTTCATCCAGCTTCCAGATGCGCGACTCATACTTTAGGTAGTTCTCGCCATCGTGGCTGAAAATGAGCTGCTGGCCGAAGTTGTACTCGCCGTCGACGACAGTGTTCGCCTGCCCCTCACCGCGCCACACGCCGACGAGTGGCAGAAGTGCCAGCAGGCCGTCGTGGATGTTCGGGCCGAAGCGCAGATTTGCGGTCTCGTCGGGGATAGGGAGCCCCTCAAGCTCAGTGATGTTGCGCGTAGCGGTGCTCTTGGCCTGCTCAGCTGCGCGGTTGATGGCCTCGTTGCCGTCGAGGCGAGGTGCTGCCGCAGCCGCAGGCTCCTGTGCAGCGGCATCTGTCTGGTTGCTGCCATTGTTCTCGGTCATGCCCCATACTCTACCGCTGACTCTCGGGCGGCCATGTAAGGGCTGTTCGCGAACGGCGCTAATGCTGCAGCAACGATGCTTTCACGGCGATGCTTGACGACGGCCCTAGCGACGCACTCGACAGTTCTTCTCCGGTAGCTGCTCCACAGAATGAGCCGCTGCCTCCGCGTCTTGCCTAGACGTCGGTGGCATGAAGTTTGTCGCCGACACGGTGCACAGAATCTGTTCGCCCTCGATGGCGACAGAACCGCCAGACACGTATACACGAGTCGCTGGCATGCCCATCGGTATATCTGAATCCCGCAGTGTCAGGGCGAAGGTGTCCATAATGTGCTGCGTATCAGCCTTAGACAGCTCAGGTTTGCTGTGACTCTTGGCATCTGTCGGGGAAGAAGGTGCGGAGATAATCTCCAGCGGTGTGATGATTACGTCGCGACGGACAATGCGCAACTTGGCAGCAACCTGAGCCTTCGCCTGCCATCCAGGTGGTGTGGCTTCGAAGAGGGCCTCGGTCTCCCAGCCTCCGGTGGGGGAGGAGTCTTTCAAGCTCTGGATGCTCAAGTCTGTCAGCCCCAGCTTATTGCCCAGAGAGACCCCGTCGAGCGAGAGCTTGGTGAAGTACTGCTTCGTCGGGGACTCCGGAAAATCGCCGCTGAGTACAGCCGATGTTGGAATCTTGACGTTGGACGCACCGTACTCCAGAGACACCAGGCCGAAGTCGGGCACCTCTACGTCGCGGATGCGCGAAGTTACAGAGCTCCACTTACCCGTAATAAACGACGACAAGTACGCCTTGCCGCCAATGGCGACATATGGAGTCATCTCCAGCTGCGCAGTCTCTTGAATATGCTCGGAGAGTCTGTACTCCGCGTGGCTGGCGAAACCCATGTCGGTGGCAATCACCAGTGCGGCAACGGCGAGGATTGAGCCACCGATTTTCTTCTGTCGTCGGGAAATGGACACACTCTATTAGTACCCCATTGCTTTTGGCGCAGACGACATCGGCAAGTGTTGAATCCGCTGCTGTGTATAGGGTGGGGCGTATGAACGTAACCGAACTGCTTGACGTAGACGCTACCGCCGCCAGCACGCTGCTGCAGCGCGCCCACTCTGTTGACGGCGTGGAGGCGTTCGGCGAGGCTTTCGTCCGAGGGCTTGACGACGACTCCTTCGGGCATCGACACTTTGCGATTGTTGACAACGACCGTTACTTGGGCCTGGCAGCAGTTGCTCCGGATGCCATGGAAATGGTCGTTGACCCGGAATTTCGCAGGCGAGGAGTGGGAGCGAAGTTGCTTGCGCACATTGATGCCGAGGTGGGCGAGCGTCTGCCCATGTGGGCTCACGGTGATGTCGCCGGTGCCAGCCGCTTGGCAGAGCTGACGGGACGAAAGGTCGTCCGCGAGCTGTTGCAGATGGCCATTTCGGGTTCGGCGTTGGAGAAGGTCGCGGGGGACGTCGATAAGCGTGATGATGTTGAAGCACTGACCCTGACTGGGGCACGGGCAAAGTGGGGTGCGGCAGCGGTGGATCGGGCGTGGTTGGCCGTGAATAATGAGGCGTTTGACTGGCACCCGGAGCAGGGCGGATGGTCGCAGCCGCAACTCGATCGCGCAAGGGATACGCAGTGGTTCGATCCGGAGGGCGTGTTCTTTGCTGCGGATGTGGCCGGAGTGAGCGACAGTGCAGAGGAAATTTGCGGTTTCCACTGGACGAAGTGGCACGCCGAGGAGTCGGTACCGACAGGTGAGGTGTATGTGATTGGGCTGAGTTCGAAGGCGCGCGGGCGTGGTATCGGGCGATGGTTGACCAATGTTGGTCTTTCCCATCTCCGGAATCGGGGAGCGGAGAAGGTAATTCTCTACGTTGAAGGCGACAATGCACCGGCAGTGCGTACGTATCGTGCGGTCGGTTTTGAGGTAGCGCGCCGCGATGTGATGTACGGCGCGTAAGGGGGCATTTTTTGGGGGGATTGAAAAGCGTTGGGCAAGCGAGGCAATCGGGAGGGGCTTAGGCTGGTCTCAGGTTTTCGACAGTTTTTAGATGTCGGTCGCTCGTTGGTCCGGGCTTGAAAGGGGCACGCTTAGCCTAAATTCAGAATTCCATGGGCATGTTTCAGGGTTTCTTACAGGGGAAATGAGAAAAATTAAAGAATTACTTGCGTCGTTCACCAATTGTTAATGTCCCGAACAGGTTCCGGTTACTATCACCGGATAACTTCGGCTCAGTGGACCGGAGTGTGGCGGTTCCACGAGAACTGTTTCACTCAAACGTGTTAACTCCCGGAGGATTTACTGTGCTGAAGAAGAACCGTGCGGCATCCGTAATTGGCCTGGCCGCTGTTGCAAGCCTTACCTTGGCAGCTTGCTCTGAAGAGGGCGGAGAAGGCGCTTCTAACGTTGAGGGTCTGGCTGACGTCACCGGTGAGCTGCAGGGTGAGGGTGCTACCTCGCAGCAGCGCGCTATGGACCTGTTTGCCACCAAGTTCGAAGAGACTGGTTCGACCCTGTCATACAACGCATCTGGCTCGGGTTCCGGCCAGACTCAGTTCATCGCTGGCACTGTCGCTTTCGCTGGCTCCGACTCTCCGCTGAAGGAGAAGGACGGCAAGGACCAGATCGCGGAGGCTAAGAAGCGCTGCGAGGGCAACGAAGCGTGGCACCTGCCGATGGTTATCGGTCCGGTCGCAGTTGCTTACAACCTCGAGGGCGTCGATGTCGCTCTGACCCCGGCTCTGGTTGCCGAGATCTTCGACGGCAAGATCACCAAGTGGAATGACCCGAAGATTGCTGAGGCCAACGAAGGCGTCGATCTTCCGGAGAAGGACATCAAGGTTGTCTACCGCTCTGAGGAGTCCGGTACTACTGATAACTTCATGAAGTTCCTGAGCGCTGCTGCCCCGGAGCAGTGGAAGCACGAGGCTTCCAAGTCCTTCCCGACCGCTACGGGCCAGGGTGCCAACGGCTCGGCTGGTGTTGTTAACGAGGTCTCCAACATCGACGGTGCTATCACCTACGTCGAGGCTGGCTTCGCTGAGGACAAGAATCTGGGTATTGCCAAGATGGACTTTGGCCACGGCCCGGTTGAGCTGAACAACGACACCGTTGGTAAGGCTCTGGATTCCGTCACGTTCGAGACTGAGGGTCACAACATGGTTGTTGACACCGATGCTCTGTTCGCAATGGATGAAGAGGGCGCTTACCCGCTGGTTCTGACCACCTACGAGATTGTCTGCTCCGCTGGTTACGACGAGCAGACTCGTGACCTAGTTAAGAACTTCCTGAAGATTGTTCTGGAAGAGGGTCAGGGTCCGGAGCTCGAAGAGTTGGGCTACATCCCGGTTCAGGGTGAGTTCAAGGACAAGCTGTCCGCAGCTGTTGACGCTATCAAGTAATCCGTTGCGTGCAACGCGGGTGATTGCAGAGCAAGCTCTGTTGTTGCCTCAGTTGGCGCGAGGATAACTTCAGCCGGCCACGCAGGTTTGAGCTGTAGGCCGAAAAATCTGATGTAGACCGGTTGGCTATATAAATCGACACCTCAGTTGATTATGTACCGCTTGTAAAGGGTACTGAGGCCAATCGGTCTTCATGTGCGTTGAAGCACAAATCACTTCTACTTAGGAAATGAGATCATGAGTTCCTCGACTCCCATTGACGGGAAGCAGGAGGCTGTAGACAGCAGTCTGTTGCAGTCCTCAGCACCGCAGGTGGATTCCTCCGGCGACGAGAGCTCGGAAGAACAAGCCATTCAGACCGGCGTTGTTCGACCTGGTGACCGAATCTTCAAGATTTTGGCTGTGGGGTCTTCAGCATTGGTGACTGCTTCCATTATCGCAATTGCAGTGTTCCTGCTTTTGCGTGCAGTTCCGGCGCTTTCCCGTAACGAAGCGAACTTCTTCACCTACACCGAACGATGGGACCTGGCGGACACCTCCGCCATGTACTTCGGTATTCCGAACATGTTCCTGGTGACCGTCGCGGTTTCCATCCTGGCGCTGGTTCTGGCTATGCCGGTTGCGCTGGGTATCGCCATCTTCCTGACCGCTTATGCCCCAAAGAAGCTGGTCAAGCCGCTGGGTTACCTCGTGGACCTGCTGGCTGCAGTGCCGTCGATTGTTTACGGCCTGTGGGGCTTTATGGCCCTCGGTCCGGCCCTGGCCGGTCTTTACGGCTGGCTGGCTAATACATTGGGCTTCATCCCGATCTTTGCCGTGTACCCGAACTCGCCGGCTTTCGAAACCGGTCGAAATCTCTTTACCGGTGGCATTGTGCTGGCAATTATGATTCTGCCGGTTATCGCCGCTACCACCCGTGAGGTCTTCGTTCAGACCCCACGTGGACACATTGAGGCATCGCTGGCTCTCGGCGCTACCCGCTGGGAGATGGTCAAGCTGGCCATTCTCCCGTTCGGACGCTCCGGTTTTATCTCCGGCTCGATGCTGGGTCTGGGTCGTGCGCTCGGTGAGACTATGGCCCTGTACCTCGTGATCTCCCCGTCCTCGGCATTCCGCGGTTCGCTTTTCGACGGTGGTACCACCTTCGCGACTGCAATTGCTAACGCGGCACCGGAGTTCAATGACAACCTCAAGGCCGGCGCTTACATGTCCGCAGGTTTGGTGCTGTTCCTTTTGACCTTCGTGGTCAACTCCGCAGCTCGACTGATTGCGAAGAAGTAGCAAGGTCGTAGGAAAAGAAACGAGAAGTAACAATGACTAGTTCAACTACTGATTCTTCACCTCACGGCCCCGCCGATATGGTTCCCACCTCCGAGTCGGCATTCACTGAAATCAAGGGTTCCCGCAAGGTGACGGACAACGTTTCCACCGTCTTGATTTACCTCTGCATGGCTCTTGCCTTAATTCCACTGGTGTGGGTTCTGTTCGAGCTTGTCGTTCGAGGAACTCCATCGCTGCTGAGCGGTGAGTGGTGGTCCGCCTCCCAGCGCGGTGTCACCGTTGGTGCGGATGCTGGTGGTGTTGCTCACGCAATCGTAGGTACCTTGATCCAGGCCCTGGTCACGACCATCATGACCGTGCCGTTCGGTATCTTCGTCGCAATCTACTTGGTCGAATACGCAGGAAACTCCCGCCTGGGTAAGATCACCACCTTCATGGTCGACATTCTCTCCGGTGTGCCGTCGATTGTCGCTTCGCTGTTCATCTACTCGATGTGGGTGGTCATGTTCGGCATGAGCCGTTCGGGCTTCGCGGTGTCGCTGGCTTTGGTTCTGCTGATGCTGCCAATCGTCGTCCGCAACACGGAGGAAATGCTGCGCATCGTTCCTCACGAGCTGCGTGAGGCCTCCTACGCGCTGGGTGTTCCAAAGTGGAAGACCATTTTGAAGATTGTGCTTCCGACCGCGCTGTCGGGCATTGTCACCGGTGTCATGCTGGCCGTGGCCCGCGTGATGGGTGAGTCCGCGCCGATGCTGATCCTGGTTGCAACCTCGCGAATCATTACCTACAACCCGTTTGGCCAGTCGCAGTCCTCGCTACCACTGTTCATGCTGGACATGTACAAGGCCGGTAATACCGGTGCGGCATTCGACAAGATGTGGGGCGCAGCGCTCACGCTGGTTCTCATCATTGCCCTCATCAATATCCTGGCGCGCTTCGTATCCGCCAAGTTCTCTGTCAAGAGCAGTTAATTCTGGGCGCCTAACGTCCGCTATTTCAAGGAAGGTTTTTGAAAGACCATGGCTAAGCGCCTAGACCTTAACGATGTCAACATCTACTACGGTGACTTTCACGCCGTGCAGGAAGTCAACCTGCATGTCCCACCGCGTTCCGTCACCGCATTCATCGGCCCGTCCGGTTGTGGTAAGTCCACCGTGCTCCGTTCGCTGAACCGTATGCACGAGGTCATCCCAGGTGCCTACGTCACCGGTGAGGTGCTTCTCGACGGGGAAAACATCTATGGCCCGAAGATTGATCCGGTCTCTGTTCGTAACACCATCGGTATGGTGTTCCAGCGTCCGAACCCGTTCCCGACCATGTCCATCGAGGACAATGTCGTGGCTGGTCTGAAGCTGTCTGGTGTTAAGAACAAGGCTCATCTCCAGGAGGTGGCCGAGAAGTCCCTGCGTGGTGCCAACCTCTGGGATGAGGTCAAGGACCGCCTGGACAAGCCGGGCGGTGGCCTCTCCGGTGGTCAGCAGCAGCGTCTCTGCATCGCTCGCGCTATTGCAGTCGAGCCAGAAGTTCTGCTGATGGACGAGCCGTGTTCCGCGCTGGACCCGATTTCCACCCTGGCTATCGAGGACCTGATTCACGAGCTGAAGGAAGAATTCACCATCGTCATTGTGACCCACAACATGCAGCAGGCTGCTCGTGTGTCCGATCAGACCGCTTTCTTCTCCCTCGAGGCAACCGGTAAGCCGGGTCGCCTGGTCGAGGTTGGTCCGACCAAGAAGATCTTCGAGAACCCGGATAAGAAGGAAACCGAGGACTACATCTCCGGTCGTTTCGGCTAAATCGTGGCTTCGGTTAAAGAAAGGTGCGAATCTCGCACTGATCAAGCCAAATAAACAAAGAGGCAAAAGCCCAGCACTTCGCCATTGTCCAGGTGAGGTGCTGGGCTTTTTGTTGCGCGACTGCTAGAGCGCGTACGTGTTTTGCCAGGCGGTTGCTTAGTCGCGCGAGCGGTTTGTGGCGGGGCAAGCAGTTACTGACACAGTTTATGACACTATATTGCGAGTAAATGGCGTTCAAGTGCTATAAACTTAATCACTTTCTCGGGAGGGGACGGTGTTTGGTCCGGGTTGGCCTAAAAACCGGCTCCAGCTCGGCCCCAATGCGCCCCCAGCCCGCCTCAACCTTGGCCCCAACGTGGTCTCAACCCGACCCCATCCTTACAGCCCCAGCAACCTACATCCGCAGGTGACGCTCCAAGGCCTGCAGGCGTTGGTTAAAGCTGCGCTGGTCGCGCTCGTCCTCAAGCTTGTCCAAGTAGACATCTCGCTTGTAGCCGGTGGCCAAGTAAACGATCCGGGCAGCAACCTCGACCGCGTGATCCGCATAGCGCTCGTAGAAGCGGCTAAGCAGGGTGACATCCACCGTCTGCGCAGGGGTGTGTGGCCAATTATCGTCGTTGGTCAGCGTAAACAGGTGCTGGTGGATGTCGTCGATGCTGTCATCGGTCTTGTCCAGGGCCAATGCCTGGTCAACGTTGTAGTCGATGAGCACCTGACGGGTTTCGTGCGTCATCTGCTCAGATACAGTGGCCATCTCGCGGAAAAATCCCTCCACGGGCTCCGGCAGTGCCTTGTTCGGGTGGCGACGCCGGGCAACGTTGGCAATATGCACACTCAACGCGCCCATGCGGGAGATGTCCTCAACAATGTAGAGACCACTGACAATCTGCCGGAGGTCACCAGCTACAGGAGCTTCGCGTGCCAACAGCTCAAAGGCTCGCCGCTCCGCATCCTGGCGCAGGTCCTCGAGAGAATCAATCTGGGAAAGAACGGTTTCAGCCGAGACTAAATCAGCCTCAAAGAGGGCCTTGTTCGCAAGCTTGTGCATGGATCCAACTCGGTCACACATCACAATCAGGCTGTGGGCCAAGTTGTCCATTTGTTCTCGGTAGACAGTGCGCATGCGTTACATATTAGGCAATGTCCGGCAAGCTCGCGCGATAGTCGCTCAATAGTGGGGAGCCCCCAATTACCCTCGCCGATTTGCCCAAGGCAATTGTTCAAAATCGAGATTTAGCCACCGGAGTGCATAATTTCCGCGCCCTCGGGCACGGTGTCGTCCTCAGGATCGTCCAGCCAGCCCTCCGGCAAAACCACCTTTGCAGGGGAACCCTGTCGGCCACGGGCACCGTCAGCGTCCTCCGGGAGGATGTGGGCGCTGGGGCCGTCGTAAAGCGGTGCGAGAATATCGTCGAGCGTTGCCAGCGAATCGACGCGCGCGAGAGCCTTACGGACCTCACCGCCGGCGGGGTATCCGCGCAGGTACCAAGCGATGTGCTTGCGCAGGTCACGGCAGCCCTTGCGTTCGCCTTCATGCTCCACGAGCAGTTCCGCGTGACGACGGATAATCCCCGCGACCTCACCAAAAGTTGGTGCCGGTGGCACTTCTTCGCCACGCAGCTCGGCGGATAGCTGCGCGAACAGCCACGGGCGACCAAGGCAGCCGCGACCGACGACGACACCGTCGCAGCCGGTCTCGTCGAGCATTTTGCGGGCATCGGTGGAGGCGAAGATATCGCCGTTGCCAAGCACCGGGATATTGCTGAAGCCGGAGTCGACCATGTGCTCCTTCAGTCGCGCAATCTGCGACCAGTCTGCGTGACCGGAGTAGCGCTGCGCTGCCGTGCGGGCGTGCAGAGCCACAGCCTTGGCACCCATCTCGGCGGCAATGCGACCGGCGTCGAGGTGCGTGTGGTGTTCGTCGTCGATACCGACGCGGAATTTCACTGTCACCGGGATGTCGGTGCCCTCCGTGGCCTTAACCGCAGCAGCGACGATGTTGCCGAAGAGGCGGCGCTTATACGGCAGGGCCGAGCCGCCGCCCTTGCGAGTGACCTTTGGTACCGGGCAGCCGAAGTTCATATCGATGTGGTCGGCGAGGTCTTCGTCGACGATCATCTTCGCAGCTTCGTAGGTCCATTTTGGATCGGTGGTGTAGAGCTGCAGGCTGCGCGGGTTCTCGTCGGGCGCGAAGGTGGTCATGTGCATGGTCTTCTCGTTGCGTTCGACCAGCGCACGCGCGGTGACCATCTCGCAGACGTAGAGGCCGGAGACTGTGCCTGTGCGCTGCAGCTCCTGCTCGCGGCACAGGGTGCGGAATGCCACGTTGGTGATACCGGCCATCGGTGCGAGTACCACAGGGGAGGCGAGTTCAAAGGGGCCGATGTGCATGTGCGAGGACGTGGCATCGGCGGGCGTGGCGGCACTGAGTGGACTCGTGGAGGTATCTAACACGTACAGTATTGTGTCACGCTGAACTGCCGTTTTCGAATCTGTTTTGGCAGGCTGATTGGATCGGTCGGTTAGCGCTGCGTGCGCGGATGCCTGACGACGACCACCGTTCGGCGGCCCCTCCCGCCGGGGAGCTCGGTGGTGTTGCGGAGAAGCTCCAGGATGCGGTTCGAGTCCTCGTCGAGGTGCTCGGTGGGTTCGTCGAGAAGCAGAATCGGCGCTGTGCTGACCAGCGCGCGGGTGAGGATGAGCCTTCGTCGCTGACCACCCGAGAGACTGTCCGCGCCGCTGTCCAGAATCGTGTCCAGGCCGGCGGGTGCGGCGTTGACCCATTCGCGCAAGCCTACGGCATCCAGTACGGAGTAGATGACATCATCGCTGACCTGCGGGTTGCCAATGGAGATGTTGTCCCGCACCGTGGTGGCGAAAATGTGCTCGTCCTCGGCGATGAAGCGCACCAGGTCGCATGGGTGAATACTTTCGTGAGCCTTCCCGGCACTTGCTTCACTGCGCCACAGCTCACGGCCGTCTCCGTCGGCGACAACAACCGTGCCCGCAACTGGCGGCATCAGCCCGGCGATGGTTTTCAGCAACGTAGTTTTTCCGCTTCCCGACGGCGCCGTGATTTCCCGATATCCGCCAAAGGTGACCTCGAAGTTTTGCATCGGCAATTGAGCTGGCTGGGATGCTGCGGCATGCGCTGGCTGGGCAGCGGTCCCGTCCGTGATGTTCGAACTGTGGTCGTCGGGGTAGCCCACAATCAAGTCTTTTACCTGTAGCGTGGGCTGGAGTGTCAGCTGGCTTTGGGGCCGCATGGACGTGGGCGCTGGTGTGCCCTTTTCAGCCGGTGTATTCACCGCAGCAATATCTGCCTCAGCTGAGTCGCCTGTATTCGAGGCGAGCATCAGCAATGCTTCGCGCGATTGCGCCAGCGTCTGCGCCGCAGCTGGTAACGGGCCAACTGACTCAAAAGCAGCCAGCGGCACCAGAACCAGAACCGTCAGCCACTCGGGGGAGTGCACCAAACTGACCCCGGCGCCCCCAGAGCCCCCGGTGCCCGCGGCAGAGGCCGTCACCAACCACGAGGCGACGACCACGGTGAGGACAGCCGTCAGCACGCTGGCCGCGGTGCTCAGCGCTGAGGCACGGGCATTTGCCCGGCCAGTGGCGTCATCGATGGCCGCAACCTTCTTACTGGAGGCCGAGGCGGCAGAGACTGCCTCATCCAATTGACCGTGGATATGCAGACCCGCGGCGTCGGAAAGCAGCGTCTCGACGGCACCGGCATGCGCTTGCAGTGCGACCGTGCGACGCTTACTCGAGTGCGCAGTGGCACGATATGTCAGGTAGGGCGCAACCCCGCCTGCGAGAAACAGCCCCACTGCCAGGAGAACCGCAGTGGTGGGGGAGAGCAGCGCTACGAAGATAATGGCGATGAGCGAGGTCATAAACGCCACAAGCGCGGGCACGATTGAGCGCACGACGACATCGGCAAGCGCGTCAATATTCGTGCCCAGCGCCGTGACAATATCGGAACGCTCACGCAGCGCCAGCGTGCGATCGCCCACGAAATGCTCCCACAGTTTCACCCGGGAGCGCTCGGCGGTACGCAACGCTACATCATGGGAGACCAGCCGGTCGAGGTATCGGAACGCAGCTCGCGAAATACCCAGCGCGCGCACAGATGTAACCGCCAGAGTGATGTCCATCAGCGGCGGCTTCTGCCAGGAACGCGTAATCAGCCACGCCGACACCACGGTCAGGCTCAGTGCGGACAGCAGCGTGATGGTGCCCGCCAACACTGGCCACACCAGGTCGCGGGGGCTCACCAGTCGACGAAGCGCTTGCAGGATAGTCATCGCGACTGCACCTCCACCACGTCGTCGGCCGCCGCAATCAGTAGCGGATCATGGCTGGTGGCAATCACCGTGGCTCCGCGTCGGGCACGTGTGCGCAGGATTCTAATCACGGACTGTGCACTGTCGGCATCCAAGTGGGCCGTCGGTTCATCGAGGAGGACGAGGTCGCGGGTGTCGTCGGCAAGCTCGCGCCGAAGCGCCTCCCGCTGACGTTGCCCGAGCGAGCGCCGCGAATTATCGCCGACCGCCGCCGCGTCCAGGATGGGCCGCTGGGGCAGCCACGCGATGCGCTGCAGCAGGTCCTGACCGTGGAGCATGCGCTTGCCGTCGCGGATAGTTACGGAACCCTCCAGGTCCTCGTGCACAATTTCGGCGACCGCGAGTAGCGCTGTCGTCTTGCCCACGCCGTTCGGTCCTGCCAGCACGGTTACCGCGCCGGGCCGCGCGATGGCGCTTAGATTACTGGGCCGCACGCCGTCTCGCCCCGGTGCAGAAAGGTGCTCGAACACGACCGTGGGGGCACTGGGAGCACTGCTTGACGACGTCCCTTCGGTCGCCCCCTCCACAGCTTCAGAGGTGGTGTCTGTGGAGTTCGGAGTCTGGTTGGCGTCCTTGGCCAGCAGTTCCGTGACCTCGGTGGCAGCGACGACACCGTCCTGAGCTGCGTGGAACTTCTGACCAACCTGGCGCACGGGGCCATAGATTTCCGGGGCGATGATGAGCACTGCCAGGCCAGTGGCCAGTGTCATGTGGCCTCCCAGGAGCCGGAATCCGATGCCGACGGCGATGAGGGCAATTGACAGGGTCGTGAGGAATTCCAGAACCGACGCGGACAGGAAGGCGATGCGCAGGACCTCCATGGTGGACTTCCGGTGGCGGGTCGACAGACGCTTGATTTCCTCGCTGGGGGCATCGGCCATGGTGTGTGCTTTGAGAGTCGGCAGGCCTACGACGAGGTCGAGAATCTGGCCGCGCACTGTACCGATATCGGCCAGGCGGCGTTCTGTGCGCCCCTCAGTGAGGCGGCCCACCAGCCACATGAACAGCGGAATTAGGGGCAGCGTAACAACCGCGATGGCAAACGACGGGAGGTCCAACCACGCGACCGCGGCCAGGGCCATCGGGGTAGCCAGTGCTGCGGCCACCAGCGCGGGGAGGAATTCCGCCACGTAGACGGCCACGCCATCGAGCCCGACCGAAAGCAGCGCGCGCCAGTGTGCGGTGTCGACCGTGCGGGGGTCGCGCAGAGCTAGGGCTCGCAGCGCACGGCTGCGCAGGTCTGTTGCCACACGTGCGCCAGCTGATTGGCCGAAGCGCACCAGGGCGTAGGAGCAGGCCACCCGAACTAGCACGGACGCGGTTGCTACCAGCGCAAACACTGTCCAGTTCGGAGTCGCCTCGCCCAGAACCTGCGCTGTAATAGTGCCAATGGCCAGCCCCAACGCGATTGTGGCACCTGTGCTCGCGGCAGTCAGTGCACCCGCGAAAATGACCCAACGCCACGCTGGGGCTGACAGCTTGAAGAGTTTCGGATCGACAGGAGCCACTTTTTAGAAACTAACCTCCAACGGACAGACGGCTACGAGACCTTACGCTCAGCCATCAGTCGCTTGCGGAATACCCAGTATGTCCACGCCTGGTAGGCAATCACCAGTGGGGTAATCACCAGCGCGGTCCAGGTCATGATTTTCAGCGTGTAGGGGTTAGAGGCGGAATTCCAGATATCGAGGGAGACGCCGTCGGCAAGCGTCGTCGGCATCAGATACGGGTACATAGCGCCGAAGACAACGGTCGTGACGGCAATAACGGCGATGGCGGTGGCGGTGAAAGCGATGCCGTCGCGGTTGGCCACGGTTGCGGAGATGGAAATGACCAAACCTGCTACTGCGATGACCACAACAGCCCACAGCCAGGTCTTTCCATAGACCAGCTGTGTCCAGATGAGGAACGCGCCACCGAAAATCAGCGCCGACAGGGCGGGAATTCGAGCCGCATTGCCGACCTCGTCGCGTAGCTTGCCGGCGGTCTTCAGCCGCAGGAAAGTCACCGCGTGAAGCGCAAACACAGCCGCAAACGCGATGCCACCAACCAGGGCGTACGGGTTCAGCAACCCCAGCAGGGCACTAAAACCGGAGTCCAGGTTCTTGTCGGCGTTCAGCGGTACACCACGCACCAGGTTGGCCACGGCCACGCCCCACAGAATCGGCGGCAGCCAGGAGCCGAAGATAATCGCCCGGTCACACCAGGCGCGCCAGCCCTCATCGTTGACCTTGGAGCGCCATTCCAGCCCGACAATACGGACAATTAGCGCCACCAGGATCAGGAAGAGCGGCAGGTAGAAGCCGGAAAACATGGATGCATACCACTCTGGAAAAGCTGCGAAAAGCGCGCCACCTGCGGTAATTAGCCACACTTCGTTGCCGTCCCACACCGGCCCGATAGTGCCGAGCATCGCTTTGCGACGCGGTTCATCGCGGCCAATGAACGGCAACAGCATTCCGACGCCGAAGTCAAAGCCCTCGAGCAAGAAGTAGCCAGCGAAGAGGAACGCGATCAGGATAAACCACAAAACGGGAAGATCTAATCCGAACATGTCAGAGGTACATCCTTATCTACTTTGTGTCCTCAGTCGCGGAGACTTCGGAGTCGGGGCCGGCAGCGGACTGGGCATGGACCTTGTTGAATCGAACCGGGGACGAGACGATTGCGCCCAGATCGGTAGCGATTGGCGACGATGGACCAGCGTGCTCGGGGTCATTGCCGATGGCGTTGATTGCCTCAGCGGATTCGGTTGGCGGTCCGGCAATAACTGCGCGGCGAATCAACCAGAACCACACCACTGCCAAAATCAGGTAGAGCAGGGTAAAGCCCGCCAGAGTGATAATCACCGTCGCCGGTGCATGGTCGGACACACCCATATCGACGGTCATGCGCAGCAGTTCCGTGCGCGGATCTCCGATGTGATCCGGGTTGGGGTGCACAATCCAAGGCTGACGGCCCATTTCCGTAAAGATCCAGCCAGCGCTACTGGCCAGGAACGGGAACGGAATTGCAAGGATGCTGCAAGTAGCGAAAATGCGGGCTCGCTTGCCCGTCGGCACGCGCCCCTTGCGAGTAAACAGCCAGGCGAAAAACGCGATGGCCAGCGAACCGACCATCAGGCCAATCATGGCGCGGAAAGACCAATACGTGACGAACAAGTTCGGGGAATAAGTTCCCGGGCCGAAGAGCGCCTCAGCCTTTTCCTGCAGATCCTGCACGCCCTGGAGCGTGACGCCACTGAACTTTCCTTGCGCCAGGAACGGCAGCACCCACGGTACCTCGATAAGGTGCAGCACTGAATCACAATTGTTGTGCGTGCCGACGGTCAGAACCGAGAACATCGGATCCGTCTGCGTGTGGCACAGGGACTCGGCCGAAGCCATCTTCATCGGCTGCTGCTCGAACATGAGCTTGGCTTGGATATCGCCGGTGATAAACACGGCCAGTGAGCTGAGCACAGTAGTCCAGAGCCCGACCTTCATAGCCTTGCGGAACGTGCACTCGTGGACATTATCGCGCTGACCACCGCGGCGGCTCTGAACCAACCACCAGCCGCTGACGCCGACAACAAGCGTGCCGGCGGTGAGGAAAGAGCTGGCCACGGCATGCGGAAAAGCTGCCAAGGCGGTGGAGTTGGTCAACAGCGCGCCCAAGTCCGTTAACTCAGCGCGGCCGGTTTCTGGGTTGTAAACCGCACCTACAGGGTGCTGCATGAACGAATTGGCGACAATGATGAAGTACGCCGAGATATTCACCGCAATGGCAACAATCCAAATCGAGAGCGTGTGCATCCAGGTGGGGATACGACCCCAGCCGAAAATCCACAGGCCCAGGAAAGTGGATTCCAGGAAAAACGCGATGAGACCTTCCAGTGCCAGTGGACCGCCGAAGACATCACCAATCATGCGGGAGTACTCCGACCAGTTCATACCGAACTGGAATTCCTGGACGATGCCCGTGGCCACACCCATGGCGAAGTTAATGATGAAGATGGTGCCGAAAAACCGTGTCGCGCGGTACCAAACATCGTTTTTCGTCGTGGCCCACAGCGTCTGCATGAGTGCGACCAGCGGGGCAAGGCCAATCGTGAGCGGGACAAAAATGAAGTGGTAGACGGTGGTTATGCCAAATTGCCAACGAGATATATCGACGACATTCATGTTTCCTCGACTGAATAAGTAGACATAAAAGATGCGTGTACTCCGTTTGGGTTTACCGAAGTTTGCATCAAGTGTCCGCAGTATTCCTGCTTACTAGTTCAGTCGGATAGGAGAAACAAAAAGTTCCTGGGTGTGAACTAGTCGACTCTCGAGGGGCAATTATTAAAAACAAGCGCGCAATTGCTAGGCTATTTTCTTGCGCGGGCCTTTAGCTCAGTTGGTAGAGCTACGGACTTTTAATCCGCAGGTCGCGGGTTCGAGCCCCGCAGGGCCCACGAAAGCCCCTGGTAGGTGGACTTTCATAGTTCGACTACCGGGGGCTGTTCCCTTTTTGTTCCCTGTTCAGGGCGTTTTTCGCAGTAACTTGCCCGGGGTGTATTAGTCGCCCGAGTGCCCGGGGAAAGGGGCGCATATTGGGCACGCATTGGGGCACAAATTCAGCGAGATACGAGAAAAAAGCTCGAAAATCTCCGGAGGGCGGCGCGCTAAGCCAACGTTTTACGACGTCACCCGCTGCGGCATGCTACTTCTCTCGCTTGTGGTAGCCCATGCGCGGCTTAAAGCCCGCCGGGTGCTTGAGCTGCGCGACAGCATCGGCGACGATCAGGCGGAAGCGCGGCTTCATAGGTGGCATCTGTGAAATCTGGAACCATCCGACTTCGGTCGATTCGTCATCAGCGACATATGGGACATCATCGCCGACAACGCTGCAGCGCATGGCGACATCCACATATGAGGTGACATCGCCATTTGGGTACTCGACAGGGCCAACGGCACCAGTGCCGAGCAGTGCTTCGACCGTGACATCGAGTCCCGTTTCTTCCTTTACCTCGCGCACGGCAGCGTCGTGAGGCTGTTCGTTCGGGTCGATGATTCCGGTGACCGGAGTCCATTCGCCATTATCTGAGCGACGAACCAGCAAGACCTCGGGCAGGGCGTACATTGGTGCATTCGGCGGAACATCGCGAATGACGATAGCCGTGACGCCGGGGAGCCAGAGCGGAGCGTGGCCCACTTTTTCGCGGAGCTGAACAATGAAATCCGGAGTTGCCATAGTGATGAGCTTATCGGAGCGCTAGTAGTGCTCTCGGAAATAGTAAGAAATTCCAGTTCAGCCGTGGATTTTGGGAAAAGGGTACTTATCCTCTATAGTTCTTTACGTTGCCAAGAGCGCGCGCAAATGCAATGTGAATGTATTGCAGTTGCACGCAGATTTGCCACATGGTGGCACGCTCTCTTGCAGCGTCAAGTCGGGCTCCCATCGTCTAGAGGCCTAGGACTCCGCCCTTTCACGGCGGCAACACGGGTTCGAATCCCGTTGGGAGTACCACTAAAAAACACAATGGCCCTGTGGCGCAGTTGGTTAGCGCGCCGCCCTGTCACGGCGGAGGTCG
>NZ_JVVM01000018.1 GCF_001054325.1 Corynebacterium vitaeruminis
CTCGGGAGGGTGTGGGAGAGTAGGTCGCCGCCGGCATAGAATTTTTTTGTTGTGGTGGGGCGTGGTGCTCATCCCGTGTGGGGTGGGTGCCACGGCCCCTTTTTTTTACACCCAACAGTAAACGCTATTTATACGATGCTCGGTTGCCGTTGCGGTTTTCTTGTAAGTGAGGGTTGTCAGTTAAAGCATAGGAGTGGATTTAGGAAGGTATGACTGGGCTTACTGGTTTCGATATGGCAGCCTAGGATCTTACGGCCTTATGAACCGTGAGTATGCTTTGCTTCTCAATTTCACAAATCGACGGAAATTGACTCTGAATACTAAACCGGTAGCGCACCGTTCAGTTACGAAAGACCTGGTTGAATATCTGCGGTCTTTCTACTCTCAGAACTGTTTGCTACCGGTTTTAATAGTCAATCAATCACTACATCGGTTGCTGTATCCGCACCCGCATGATTTTGATTCGCTCCGTTGCTGACCGGAACTTTTACTTTTCTTCCAGCGTAACCTTGCTGTGGTCGAGGTCAAGGGCATCAGAGATAGTGAAGAAAAGATCTGTCTGGTCGGTCAGGCCAACTACGTTTGCGGCATTGGGGCCGAAGGCCGCGAGACGCAGCTGCGCACCTGTGTGCCCCTGGCTCTCAATGTCGGAGTCTTCACTGGTCGCATACCCGACAGTAAGCATCGAGCCATCTTCGGTAGTCAGATTGCGGGACAGGCCTGGGTAAACAATCTCCCGCGCTTCTTCAACGGAAATATTGTTCTTTTCGGAAATCTTCTCCAGGTCTTCCTGGCTGGCGTTACCGAGAATTTGCGAAGTGTGAGCGTGGTCAGCGGTCACAATCACAAGGGTCTCGCCGTCGTGCTTCGCGAAGTCCAGAGCCTTCTGGACTGCCTCATCGAGGTCAACGGTCTCGCCAATCTGGCCACACGGATTTGCTTTGTGGTCTTCCTTATCAATTGAAGCGCCCTCTACCTGGAGGAAGAACCCATTTTCGTCGTCCTTCAACAGGTCAATTGCTTTCTCCGTCATATCTGCAAGCTTGGGGAC
The DNA here is from genome assembly GCF_001054325.1 of Corynebacterium vitaeruminis. Taxonomy (GTDB): domain Bacteria; phylum Actinomycetota; class Actinomycetes; order Mycobacteriales; family Mycobacteriaceae; genus Corynebacterium; species Corynebacterium vitaeruminis_A. The sequence continues at coordinate 1,052 of NZ_JVVM01000018.1, forward strand.
ATCAGCAGTTCGCTCCGGGTTGTCCGTGCACTTTGCAGCTTCCTCGAGGTAACCGTTCTTTTCAGCCTTTGGTCCCTCCCAGCGAACAGGCATGTTGCCCTCAGAGAAGAGGCCTAGAACAGGCTTATCCTGATTCGCCTCGGTTACTGCGTCGAGTTCGGTGGCATCTGACGCAACGTTAAAGCCCTTCTCCCGTGCGTAGTCGATAACCTTCTTTCCCTTGCCTTCGCCAGCGCGGATGGTTTGATCGAAGGCTTCGGAACCACCGCCGAGCGTGACGTCGGCACGCGTGTCTACAATCTGCTCTGAGATCGAGCCGCGTCCGCCCTTTTCTTTAAGATCGTCGCCGCACTTTTCGTCGTCCTCTGGCCCGTAGCACTTGCGGTCGGATACGTGGGCTGCCAAGACAGCAGGAGTGGCGTCCTGGATTTCGGCGGTCGAGACGTTACCAGTCTTCTTGCCGTTAGCCTTAGCAATCTCCAGGAGCGTGCTCTGCGGATTGCCGTGGATATCGACGGAGATAGCGCCGTTGTAGGTCTTGGTGCCAGTTGCCCATGCGCTACCGGAAGCTGCAGAGTCCGTTACGTAGTCTGGCTTACCGTCCTTGTCGAGAGCGTAGTGAGTGTACTGTCCGGAGACTGGTAGTGCATCGATGCCTTTAAAGAATCCGCCTGCTCCCAATGCGTAGTTACGAGCGACGGTGATCTCGGAGTCACCCATGCCGTCGCCTATCAACAAAATGACATTCTTTGCACCGGTCTGGCTGACAGCATTGCGCACGAATTCAGTCTGATCGCCGTCTAGACGTCGAGCGCCGCCATGCTCGGAAAGGTCACCCTTTGCTTCGCGGTTGGCGATGCTTGAGTCCAGGTCTGCAGCCGTGCCCTTCTCGGCTGCGGTATTGCTCGGCGTTGTTTCGTCTGCTGAACTGCAACCAACAGCCATTAGAGCGACAGTACTCAGCGCCAATCCCATCTTGAACATACGGTTCATGAGTTCTCTCCTGACAAGAGCAAACCTGCTCTATTAGAAATAAAAGTTACAAATCTATAGTCGAGGATGAGAATTTCTTAGAGATTGAAATGGGGTTAACTCTATATAAACCTCCGGTGCGCCATTACTGCTTTACGACGGGCATTGCGACGCATCTCCTTATGTATGTTGTAGTCGCGTCGCATCAAGCCTGTGAATGTACTTACACACATAGTGAAAAAGCTACATGACCAGCGAATTCGCCTTATCTGGCAATTGTGTGTAATGTATTCGGGGTCAGCGCGACGGGGTGATGAAGTCGCTAGTCGCAATGGCAAGGGGAAAGTTTACCTAGTATTCACAGTCAATTTGACTTGTGTTTGTAGCGAAGGTAGAGTTTCCAACTGCTGCTCACGGGGTGGCTGCTGCTTGGTTGTGGTGGTTGTTTTGTGGGTG
>NZ_JVVM01000019.1 GCF_001054325.1 Corynebacterium vitaeruminis
CTGCTCGAGGTCCTCTACGACGAGGACGACACTGTTGACGTCGGCGAGGTTATTGCGCGCGTCGGCGACGCAGACGCTGCTCCGGACTCCGACGAGTCGGCCGAGGAAGAGGCGGAGAAGGAATCTGCCGAGGTTGAAAAGGACGATGAGCCAGTCAAGGCTAACGAAGAGACCGAGGAAGACTCCACCGACGTTGACGCTGGCGATGCCACCGATGTTGAGATGCCGGAGCTCGGCGAGTCCGTCACTGAAGGCA
>NZ_JVVM01000020.1 GCF_001054325.1 Corynebacterium vitaeruminis
CTGCTCGAGGTCCTCTACGACGAGGACGACACTGTTGACGTCGGCGAGGTCATCGCTCGCGTTGGCAGTGGTGAGCCAAAGAAGGCTACCTCGAAGAAGAAGGAAGAGCCTAAGAAGGAGGCTCCAAAGGCAGAGTCCAAGCCGGAGCCAAAGAAGGAAGAGCCAAAGAAGGAGACTCCAAAGGCTGAGGCTTCGAAGTCTGAATCCAAGCCTTCCGCTAACAAGGACGTCCCTTACGTCACCCCGCTGGTTCGCAAGCTGGCTGACAAGCACGGCGTTGACCTGACCAAGGTCGAGGGCTCTGGCATTGGTGGCCGTATTCGTAAGCAGGATGTTCTGCGCGCTGCCGAGGGCGGCCAGGAGCCTGCTGCTGAGTCCGGCTCCAACTGGTCCACCAAGGGCGTTCGCCCTGAGCTCGCTGAGCTGCGCGGCACCACCCAGCGTGTCAACCGCATCCGCGAGATCACCGCTGCCAAGACCCTCGAGTCTCTGCAGACTTCTGCACAGCTTACCCAGGTCCACGAGGCCGACATGACGGCTATCTGGGATCTGCGCGCTGCCAAGAAGGCTGAGTTCGAGAAGGAGCACGGTGCGAAGCTGACCTTCCTGCCGTTCTTCGCAAAGGCAATAGTTGAGGCTCTGGTCAGCCACCCGAACGTCAACGCTTCCTGGAACGAAGAGACCAAGGAGATTACCTACCACGAGCAGGTCAACCTGGGTATCGCTGTCGATACCGAGCGTGGTTTGCTCTCCCCGGTCATCCACAACGCTCAGGACATGTCCCTGCCGGAGCTGGCTGCTGCTATCGCGGACATCGCAGACCGCGCTCGCAACAACAAGCTGACCCCGAAGGATCTGTCCGGCGGCACCTTCACCATCACCAACATTGGCTCTGAGGGCGCTCTGACCGACACCCCGATTCTGGTTCCGCCGCAGGCTGCAATGGTCGGCACCGGCGCAATCAAGAAGCGCGCAGTAGTTGTCACTGAAAATGACGCAGATGCCATTGGTGTTCGTGCCATGGTCTTCCTGCCAATTACCTACGATCACCGCCTTATCGACGGCGCTGATGCAGGTCGCTTCATGACGACCGTTGTTGACCGCCTCGAAGTTGCCAACTTCGAATCGGATTTGCAGCTCTAGGCCGTCTGTTCCCTTCCCGGGGGGGGCAGCGCGGTGGGAATCTAGCTAGCTGCTAGCACAAGGTTTGCCTCTTCCCTACCCGCGTTAGTCGCGTATTGCGGCTGACGCGGGTTTTCTTTTTGCCAAACACTTTCCTCGCTTGGAGTTCCTCACTCCGAGCGCGCGTTCCCTACGCGGAGTTGATTGCTCAACGTTTTCGGAGGTAACAACTCACATACTTGGCTAATGCTGAGAATCATCGAAGCCACACACCTAACACAGCCACTCAGTGTCACAAAGAATTCACGCGCTGTTTTTTCGTCGTTAAGCATATAAAAGCCAGCGAGAGGATATAACTAAAAAGAAGAAAAAGTAGCAGATGTGCATTCCTTCTACACTGCGGAAATGCGGAAACCTCATACACCTTCCGCACGTTAATACAGTTACACATTCCAGCAGCGACACCCCACTCCGAAGACTGCGATAACTAAATTCATTCGCTGTTAACCTCGACGTCATCTAGTTAGCAATTAGCCTTTACCAATCTAAGAAATCATTAGGCGGCAGGCTTCTTTGGCGTGCCTATTTTTGCTCTCTGTACGTAACTTAGAAAGGTGGAGCATGTCCTCGGCTCCAGCGGATACTAGTTCGTCGACCGGGGCCACATCATCTGAACAGTCGAGTTCCTCAGATAAGTGGTGGCACCTCTTCTTCGGCGGCCTTCTCGCAATCAACATCGTTATCTTTGTCTTCTGGGCTTATGACTTTGTCGGCCCGCAGGCAAATACTGCAATTCTCCTCATTACCATCGCTTTCGCCATCTTCATGGCGTTCAATATCGGTGGTAACGACGTCGCTAACTCCTTCGGTACTTCGGTCGGTGCCGGCACCCTGAGCATGAAGCAGGCACTTGTTGTCGCTTCAGTCTTTGAGGTTTCGGGCGCCGTCCTCGCTGGTGGCGAGGTTACCGATACCGTCCGTTCCGGCATCGTGGACCTTAACGCAATCGATGGCCTGGACCCGATGGAGTTCGCCTTCATCATGATGTCCGCGCTGCTCGGCGCGGCAGTCTGGCTCCTCGTTGCAACCCGCATGGGTTGGCCCGTTTCCACTACTCACTCCATCGTCGGCGGTATCGTCGGTGCTGCACTGGCTGTCGGCTTCATCACCGGCAAGGGTGGCTGGAGCATGGTTCAGTGGGACCAGATTGGCCAGATTGCAATTTCCTGGGTTCTCTCTCCGCTCCTTGGCGGTTTGGTCGCGTTCCTTCTGTTCGGCGGCATTAAGAAGTCGATTCTCGTCTACAACGACAAGGCTTCTCAGCAGCTGCAGGCCATCCATCAGGAAAAGGCGGATCTTAAGGCTCAGCACCGTGAAGAGTTCGAAAAGCTGCCTGAGCACGAGCAGATCGCTTACACCAACGCAATGCTTCGCGACGCGACGACGATGCGTGACGACGACTGGAAGCGGAATGACCTGGAGTCTGACTACTTCCGCAAGCTCGTTGACATCGAGTCCAAGGTTGATGACGTCCGCGCTCACCGCGCGCTAGAAGCCTGGGTTCCAGGCCTGGCCGCATTGGGCTCCGTCGTCATCTCCGCGATGATGCTGTTCAAGGGCCTCAAGAACCTGCACCTGGGTCTGTCCGGCCTGGACAACTTCCTGATTATGGGCATGATTGCCACCGCCGTGTGGCTCGCCGTTTACATCTTTGCCCGCACTTTGAAGCGCCAGGACCTCGACCGCTCGACCTTCCTGCTGTTCAGCTGGATGCAGGTCTTCACCGCTTCTGCGTTCGCTTTCTCCCACGGTTCGAACGACATCGCTAACGCACTTGGCCCGTTCGTGGCAATTCTGGATGTTCTGAAGACCAACGAAATTGCTTCTGAGTCTGGTGTTCCGCTGGCAGTCATGGCCACCATGGGTGTCGCTTTGATTTCCGGTCTGTGGTTCATCGGTCGCTACGTTATTCAGACTGTCGGTTCCGGCTTGACTAAGATGCACCCGGCGTCGGGCTTCGCCGCAGAGCTCTCTGCTGCTGTGGTCGTTATGATCGCTTCCCTGCTGGGTCTGCCGGTTTCTTCCACCCACATTCTGATTGGTGCTGTTCTCGGTGTCGGTATCGTTAACCGTGCCGCTAACTGGAACCTGATGAAGCCGATCGCTCTGGCCTGGGTTATCACTCTGCCGGCTGCTGCAGCTATCTCGGCAATTACCGTTTCCATACTGCGCGTCGTCTTCGGCTAAACCCAACAAGAGCACGCCACTTTCGCCCCGGCGGTCACTTGGCAGTGACCACCGGGGCGTTTGGCGTTTTGGCCTCCTTAGATTGACCACAAATCTGAGCCCCCGAGAAAATCGGCGTATCCTATAGGCCACCATGACTGCCCCAAGAAAACCTTTTACTCGCGCAGATAAATCCATTCGGGAATCAAGCTCCGACATTGAGATTCAACACCTTGGTCGAGTCGATTATGAGGAGACCTGGAACCTGCAGGCAGACCTCGCTGCGAAGCGTGCAAAAGATGAGATTCCAGATCAGGTTCTTGTGCTCGAGCACCCGAGTCTTTACACAGCAGGAAAGCGCACCCAGCCGGAGGACCGGCCCACTAATGGGTTGCCAGTTATCGATGTCGACCGCGGTGGTCGCATCACCTGGCACGGCCCGGGCCAGCTGGTGATGTACCCAATCATCAAGCTCGCTCAACCGGTCGATGTGGTGGACTACGTCCGCAGGTTAGAAGAAGCTCTCATTCAAACCGTTCGGCGAGCCGGCATTGCAGCCGCCGGTCGTATAGACGGCCGCTCTGGAGTATGGATTCCGGCCTCAAACGGAAAAAGCGATCGAAAGATCGCCGCACTGGGCATTCGCGTCACTCATGGTGTGACCATGCATGGACTCAGCCTGAACTGCGATAATTCGATGGAGTTCTACAACTACATCGTCCCGTGTGGTATTTCCGACGCTGGCGTGACCACCCTGTCCAGTGAACTTGACCGAGATGTTAGCGTGTCGGAGATGACAAAACCGCTTCTGGCGGATTTGCACGATGCGCTGGAAGGCCGGCTGACCGTTGCCGACCATTCCTTCGGCTCCGCGCCCGACCCCACGAAGGGCCTGCCACACCGGGTGAAGCACAACTCCACTACCGGCATATTCGAGTACTCATCAACAAACAAGTAGGGTGAACCTGTGACTGTTAAGCCAGAAGGACGTAAGTTACTGCGCGTCGAGGCACGAAATGCCGAGACCCCTATCGAAAACAAGCCACGGTGGATCCGCAACCAGGTTCGCCCGGGCCCCAGCTACAAAGACATGAAGAACCGTGTCTCGGGCGCCTCCCTGCACACAGTTTGTCAGGAGGCTGGCTGCCCAAACATTCACGAGTGCTGGGAAGACCGCGAGGCCACCTTCCTTATCGGCGGCGACAAGTGCACCCGCCGCTGCGACTTCTGCCAGATTAACTCCGCCAAGCCGGACCCCTTGGACAAGGACGAGCCGCGCCGTGTCGCCGAGTCCGTCCGCGAGATGGATCTTCGCTACGCGACAATCACCGGTGTCGCCCGCGACGACCTGCCCGACGGCGCATCCTGGCTCTACGCCGAGACCTGCCGACAGATCCACGAGCTCAACCCGAATACGGGGGTCGAGCTCCTGGTCGACGATTTCCGTGGCGACGAATCCGCCGCACAGCAGGTCTTCGACGCCAAGCCTGAGGTCTTTGCTCACAACCTGGAGACGGTGCCGCGCATCTTCAAGCGCATCCGTCCAGCATTCCGCTACGAGCGCTCCTTGGAACTCATCACTCGTGCTCGCGAAGCTGGACTAGTTACCAAGTCCAACCTCATCCTGGGCATGGGCGAAACCTACGACGAAATCGTCTCCGCTATGGAAGATTTGCACGGAGCCGGCTGCGACATCCTGACAATTACGCAGTACCTCCGCCCCACCCCGCTGCACCACCCAATTGACCGTTGGGTCAAGCCGGAAGAGTTCGTCAAACTCTCCAAGGCTGCCGAAGAGATGGGCTTCGCTGGCGTCATGTCAGGACCGCTGGTCCGTTCCTCTTACCGCGCTGGACGGCTCTACGCCCGCGCGCTGGCGCACCGCGGTCAGGAGCTGCCTGAGCATCTCTCCGCGCTTGCCGACGACGGCGGCAGCGACCTCGCTCTGCAGGAGGCCTCAACCCTGCTCGACCGCTATGGCGCATCGGAGGACACACCAGTTACTTCGGCTGCTCCGGTTTCCTAGGGGTTGACGGCCGTGGGACCGTCGTAAAGCGAAACGACGCTACGGCGCGGTCTATTGCCTAAAACCGCATCGCATGCCCTAAAGTTGGTGATTATGGCGACCAATGATGCGAAAGAAATGAAGAAGGCGAACCGCGCCGCCAAGCGCGCTCAGCGTAAGCAGACCCGTAGCCAGATGTGGCAGGCGTTTAAGCTGCAGCGCTCGCGGGACAACAAGCTCGTGCCGTACATGGCGCTGGGCTTCTTTGGACCGATTATCCTGCTGTTACTGCTTGGCCTGCTTATTGGTGGCGTGTGGCCGTGGATTCTGACGATTATTGGTATTTCGATCGGTTTCATGGTCGCGATGTACATCTTTTCCAAGCGTCTTGAGGCCTCCTTCTTCACGGAAGCAGAAGGGCAGGCCGGCGCTGCGGCGTGGACGCTGGACAATATGCGCCAGGGCGTTGGCTATGTTTGGCACGTCAAGACCGGTGTTGTCGCTAATCAGCACATGGATGCTGTTCACCGTGTTATTGGTAACGCCGGCATTGTGCTAGTCGGTGAAGGTGACCCCAACCGCGTTAAGCAGATGATTGCTCGTGAGAAGAAGTCACTGGCACGCATTGCGGGCGAAGCTCCGATTTACGACATGATTGCTGGTAGCGACGAGGGCCAGGTTCCGCCGAAGAAGCTACAGCGTGAGCTCATGCGTCTGCCCCGCAACCTGAATAAGGATCAGGCCAATGCGCTGAATGAGCGCATTCAGTCGATGGACCGCATCCGTGACGCGCGCGCCAACATGCCAAAGGGTCCGATGCCGAAGGGCGCTAACCCGCAGGCCGGTATGAACCGCCGTGCTCGTCGTGCAGCAAACCGCGGCAAGAAGCACTAAGAGTTTGAGTTAGGTGTTAGCGAGTTTTGGCTAAGGCGTCGTTGCTAGGGCATGACTGCCTAAGACATCTTGCCTAGAGCATTCTGCGTTGTAAGGAAGGGGCTTACGAGCCCCTTTTTTTGTGCGTTGGCACCAATCTTAAAACTATGCCCTAAAACACAGTTTCTGGCGTCTCATCAAAGATGATTCCCTTAAGTCTCCGCACTGCCAGCAATGGCTGCATTCTTGCTGGAAACAATGCTTAATGAAGAATACCGCCAGTTGTGCCACGATGGGGTATGTGCAACTCTTGGCTGAAAATGAACTCTTAGCGCTTCTAGTGATTTTGTTTCTTGGCCTGGCAATTGGCCAGATCAAGATCTTCGGCTTCAAACTTGGCGTAGCCGCCGTTTTGTTCGTCGGTCTTATCCTGGCGACGATTGAGCCGGAAATTCAAATCTCCCCATTGATTTACATCGTGGGCTTGGCATTATTCGTCTACACAATCGGCTTGGAGGCGGGCCCCGAGTTCTTCAGCTCGCTACGCTCGCGCGGTATCAAACACAACTTGTTCGGCATTGGTGTACTCGCAGTTGTCACCATCGAGTCGTTCTTGCTGATCAAGTTTTTGCCTATCGACCCGGTGGAGGGCGCAGGCGCTTTCACAGGCGCTCTGACCAACACTCCGGCGATGGCTGCAATTGTCGATGCTCTTCCTAGCCTAATTTCGGATAAGGGCGAGCTGGCCGCAGCCCACGATATGCCAGTTATTGGTTATTCGTTGGCCTATCCAATCGGTGTGCTGGCGGTGATTGCCTCTATCGGCATCATGTCGAAGGTTTTCCGCGTCGACCACGATCAGGAAGCTATTGACGCAGGTGTCGCCGCCCTTCCGCTGCACACTCGCGACATCAAGGTTCTCAAGGATGACCTACCTTCCGTTACCGACCTGCCGTCGAAGTTCGGTTTGGACATCACGGTTTCACGCATCGAATACAAGGATCACCTCTACATTCCCGCCCCGGGTGACACAGTCTCGGTCGGCGATGTCATTTCCGTCGTCGGCACCGAGGAGGAAATTGCCCGCGCCGCCGAGCACATCGGTGAGCTTATGCCGGGTGACCCGACTCACGATGGACGCCTGGACTTCCGCCGCATCTTTGTCTCCGCATCTGACGTGGTTGGCGTACCCATCGCGGAGCTCCAGACACGCATGGACGGCATGATTATTACCCGTATCCGCCGCGGCGACCACGACATCGTTGCGGAACCGAACATGCGCCTCGAGCTCGGCGACCGCGTCCGCGTGGTTGCACCGCCAGAGAAGATCAAGGACGCAACAAAGTTCTTCGGAGACTCCTACAAGAAGCTTTCCGACGTGAACCTGTTGCCGCTCACCCTGGGTCTTACGTTGGGTGTTTTGGTGGGTCTCATCAAGATTCCGCTTCCGGGCGGCAGCTCGCTCGCCCTGGGATCTGCTGGTGGCCCACTGGTTGTGGCACTGATTCTGGGTGCTGTCGGCCGCACTGGTCCGCTGGTCTGGCCTATCCCCTACTCGGCCAACCTGGCCTTCCGTACGATGGGTCTGGCACTGTTCCTGGCCGGCATTGGTACCACAGCTGGTAAGGGATTCCAGGCAGCGTTGTCTGACCCGGCATCACTGACTGTTCTCGGTCTTGCCGCCATCATCGCGTTTAGCTCCGCATTGCTGACTCTTATCGTCGGTCACCGAGTCTTGAAGATTCCGTTCGGCCAGACCGCGGGTATCCTCTCGGGCCTACAGACCCACCCGGCAGTGCTCTCATACGTCAACGACCAGGCCAAGAACGAGTTGCCGGCAATGGGATACACAACGGTGTATCCGATGGCCATGATCATGAAGATCATTCTCGCCCAGGTCCTGGTCGTGCTGGTGCTGTAGCTTTAGCTCACACTACGGTCAGCCCAAGATAACGGCCGTGCCAGTGGCGCGGTCGTGCATACCGCGCATATCCGAGTCAGTGATTGCTGGCGGCAGCAAGAAGAGAGTCAGCAGACTGCGGAAGAAGGCACGGACGAAGCCGACTCGCTCACCCGGCTTGTCCACGCGGGCGACACCCATCTTCATCATCCACTGGCCCGGGGTGCGGGCAAACAGCCAGACCGACACTGTGCCAATAATGAGGAAGATAACTGGCGTGTAGGTCGCAAGGAATGACTGCCAGGCGATAAACGCATCTCCGAACTGCTCAATCTGTTCCTGACTCGGACCGAAGAACATCGAAAAAGCTCCGGCAATCATCAGGGAGATAATCCAGTCAATGAGAATGCCGCCGACACGACGCATCAGCGTCGCCTGTGAGCCTGGGCCGTCGGGGGCAAGACCCAATGCCTGGCCAGGATAGTCCGAGAGTTTGTTCGGATTATCGAACTCACCCGGAATCTGTGGGCCATCGAGCCAACTGTGCTTTTCTTCCATGGGTTCATAGTCTAATGCAGCAATCGATGTATCAAATCGCGGGTTGGGGCAGGCTCACCGCACACGCGGGGGTAATTCGGGGGCGAAGCTGCATCGCCTTTTCCAATTTTTTCCGGCGAGGGAGTCAAAGGCTCGTCGTAAAGCGTGTGCGAGGGAAATGCCCAGGCTATTGCACTGTTTCCGCAACCAGATAACCTTTTCCCTATTTGCGTAACTCATTCCGTATTGGCGAATTGTTCACGCGCCACGGCAGAAATTCTTCGTTCTAATTCCAGAATGAATGCGCGTTTCGTTAAGCTTAAGAGCGTCAACCGGCCAGTCCTTGACAGCGCGGCAGGCGCACGAAACATCGTGCAAGAATCATCCCCTGCTGCGTAATAAACAAGGCCAACTAAGGAGACCGCACATGTCCTTCAAAACTCCCGAGGAAGTAGCCGCGTATATCAAGGAAGAAGGCGTCGAATTCGTAGACGTCCGCTTCACGGATGTTCCCGGCACCGAGCAGCACTTCACCATCCCAGCGTCCGCATTCGACGAGGATGCGATGGCTGAGGGGCTGGCATTCGACGGCTCTTCTGTTCGTGGTTTCACTTCCATCGACGAGTCCGACATGGCGCTGCTGCCTGACCTGAGCACCGCGCGCATTGACCCGTTCCGCAAGGCGAAGACCCTGAATGTCAAGTTCTTCGTCCACGATCCGTTTACCCTCGAGCCGTTCTCCCGCGACCCGCGCAACGTCGCAAAAAAGGCAGAGGAATACCTCATCTCTACCGGCATCGCCGACACCTGCTTCTTCGGTGCTGAGGCAGAGTTTTACGTCTTCGACAACGTCAAGTTCGAGACCGACACCAACCGCGGCTTCTACGAAGTTGATTCCGTCGAAGGTTGGTGGAACCGCGGCAAGGATGAGAACCCGGACGGATCTGCAAACCTGGGCTACAAGACCCGCCTGAAGGGCGGCTACTTCCCGGTCGCCCCGTACGACCACTACCAGGACCTCCGCGACAAGATGTGCCTTAAGCTCGCCGACGCAGGCTTCGAGCTGGAGCGCGCTCACCACGAGGTCGGCACCGGTGGCCAGCAGGAGATCAACTACAAGTTCAACACGATGCTGCACGCTGCAGACGACCTGCAGTCCTTCAAGTACATCATCAAGAACACCGCCTGGGAAGAGGGCAAGTCGGTCACCTTCATGCCGAAGCCGCTGGCTGGCGACAACGGCTCGGGTATGCACGCCCACCAGTCTCTGTGGAAGGACGGCAAGCCGCTGTTCCACGATGAGGCCGGTTACGCGGGCCTGTCCGATATCGCTCGCTGGTACATCGGCGGTATCCTGCACCACGCAGGCGCCGTGCTAGCTTTCACCAACCCGACCCTGAACTCCTACCACCGCCTGGTCAAGGGCTTCGAGGCTCCAATCAACCTGGTCTACTCGCAGCGTAACCGCTCCGCTGCTGTGCGCATTCCAATCACCGGCTCCAACCCGAAGGCAAAGCGCATCGAGTTCCGCGCTCCAGACCCATCCGGCAACCCGTACCTGGGCTTCGCCGCCATGATGATGGCCGGTCTGGACGGCATTAAGAACCGCATTGAGCCGCACGCTCCGGTCGACAAGGATCTCTACGAGCTCCCACCAGAGGAGGCCGCAGACATCCCACAGGCTCCGACCTCTCTCGAGGCTGCACTTGAAGCCCTGCGCAACGACCACGAGTTCCTACTCGAAGGCGATGTCTTCACCGAGGACCTCATCCAGACCTACATCGACTTCAAGTACGAAAACGAGATCGAGCCGGTTCGCCTCCGCCCGACTCCGCAGGAATACGAAATGTACTACGACTGCTAAAGTTTTCGCTTTACGACGGCCGCAGCGAGCAGTCACTCCCCTGCTCCTAGTGGCTACCTAGTGGCTGCCCAGCGACCTTGAAGTGAATACCCAAAAACCGTCTGACCACAGCTCATTGTGGTCAGACGGTTTTTCGTTGCGGCCATGCTGGCTGCGGGTGCCTGGGCCCGCATACGCGCGTATGTGAGCACGAATTTGTGCGCGGTTCCTGGCCGCTTCCCTGAACAGAACCATGCACCACCGCAAAAGGGCCACACCTCCTGCACGAGTAGAGTCGCACCCTCTCCTCCCCAGTCTTATCGATGCAATATTCACTGGTCGATGCGCTATAGCGTGGCCATAAGTGAACAGCGCATCGACAAGTGACTGGGTGGGGAGAATACCGTGCGCATAAGAGCCGGAAAGTCGTCGATAGATGACGAAAATATCGTCGACAAGTGAAGGAAAATCATCCATAAGTGCCAGAAAACTGGCCATAAGTGCGAGGGGGCACTAGGGACAACGCGGGGGACGGATGCGAGGGGGCTGCCACCAAGGGTGGATGGGGCATGCTGCGAAGGTAGGATGCCAGGCAATCACGCCCGTTGAACCAGAAATGTGTCGCAGATTAATGACATGTGACAAATTTCATAAACTTTGATGCGCGGGGGGATAATTCACTCAGCGGTAATCGTTCTCAATACGAATCAATTGTGCATGTCGAAGCCGTTATTACGACTGGCTTATTGATGCAAAAAGGTTGTGTCGCTGAGGCCGTCGTAAAGCGCGAATGGCACGCCCGAAATTGCATGAAAATAACTATTTGGCCGTACACCGAAGTGGTTCTTCCGTATGGTTAAACAACATAGCCCTCGGAAATTGGCGTTAGCGCACCAGCCTAAAACGCCCTGTGGACAGGGCGTGGCTTGACTTGCGGCTCGTGAGAGCTGTCGGGGAGAGACCGCGCCGAGGCATTTGATTGATTCTGGAGAGCATGCATCTGGAATTTCTTAAGCACAGCCGCCGCACATGGTGGCCGATGAATATTAAGAAGGATTTGAGCATTCTTGACTAACGAAAACGCTGCCAACCCAGAAAACTCAACCCGCATTGATTTTCTCTACCTCAGCGAACCCGACATGGTAGAAGCTGGCGTCACGGACTTCGGCAAGTGCGTTGAGACCATGGAAGAAACCCTGATTCTGCTGGCCGACGGCGACTACCGCATGGCTGGCGCTTCCGCTAACTCCCACGGCGCCCAGATCAACTTCCCGGATAACCCAATCCACGAGGGCATGCCTGCAAATGGTCCGGACCGCCGTTTTATGGCAATGCCGGCTTACCTCGGTGGCCGCTTCAATGGCGCGGGTGTGAAGTGGTACGGATCCAACGCTGATAACCGCCAGAACGACCTGCCACGTTCGATTCACCTGTTCATCCTCAACGATGCAATTACGGGTGCACCGAAGGCTGTCATGTCGGCAAACCTCCTTTCGGCATACCGCACTGGCGCTGTCCCGGGTGTCGGAGTCAAGCACCTGGCCGTCGAAGATGCCGAGGTCGTTGGCATCATTGGCCCGGGTGTTATGAGCCGCACCATTCTCGGCTCGGCCATCTCGCAGCGTCCAAGCATTAAGAAGGTCAAGGTCAAGGGCCGTTCCCAGGCTTCGACTCAGAAGGCTGTCGATTGGATCAAGAACGAGTTCCCGCAGCTGGAAGAGGTCCGCATCGTCGAGACCGAAGAAGAAGCAATCCGCGACTCCGACATCCTCATCGCCGGCACCTCGACTTCCTCCGATGGCCCGTCCGGTTTCCCGTACTTCAAGAAGGAGTACTTGAAGCCCGGCGCACTACTGCTCATGCCGGCCGCTGCACGCCTCGACGACGACTTCGTGCGTTCCGACGACTGCAACCTCGTCGTTGACTACACCGGCCTGTACGAAGAGTGGTTCAACGAAAACGGCCCGGACGTGACCTACGAACGCCTGCTCGGTATTCCGGGTAACCGCTGGTGGGACATGAAGGAAGAGGGCACCCTGCCCGCCGAGAAGCTTGTCAACATCGGTGACATCGCTTCCGGCAAGGCTCCGGGCCGCGAGAACGACGAGCAGATTTTCTGCTACTCCATCGGCGGTATGCCGGTCGAGGACGTTGCTTGGGCTACCGATGTCTACGACAACGCCCTGGATAAGGGCATCGGCACCAAGCTGAACCTGTGGGACGTTCCGCTGCTGAAGTAACTAACGCGGTCCGAGGGGCTCGATTAACACTTAGTTCGAGCCCACCTCAAAACTCCGCCACACCAAAACCACACAATTTCATAGTGACCAGCAAGTTCGACAAGACGACCAACAAGCTCAACAAGCTAGACGCGAAGTAGGCGAATTTTACCAATGGGTAAGTTCAAACCCAGCAGTGACCAGACAACTCCGGAAGGAATCCAACGATTCATCCGGGACAATGACATCCGCTGGGTAGACGTCCAGTTCACCGACGTTCCCGGCATTGAACAGCACCTGACTGTTCCGGTATCCGAGTTTGATGAGGACTCCGCTTATGAGGGCCTCGCATTCGACGGATCGTCCATTGCGGGTTACACCTCGGTGGATAACTCCGACATGATGCTGCTGCCCGACCTGGACACAGCTTTCATCGACCCGTTCCGCAAGTCGAAGACGCTGAACATGAAGTTCTTCGTCCACGACCCGCACACCCGCGAGCCGTTTAGCCGCGACCCGCGCAATATTGCCCGCAAGGCCGAGAACTACCTGAACGAGCTGGGCTTCGCCGATACTTGTAACTTCGGCGCCGAAGCAGAGTTCTACATCTTCGACTCTGTCCGCTACGACTCCACCTCGAATAAGTCCTTCCACGAGGTTGACTCGGTTGAGGGCTGGTGGAACTCCGGTGTGAAGGTCAACCCGGACGGATCGCGCAACCTGGGCCACAAAGTGCGTACCAAGGGTGGCTACTTCCCTACCGCTCCGTACGACCACATGCAGGATCTCCGTGACGAAATCGGTGAGCACCTGCAAGATGTTGGCTTCCATGTTGAGCGCTCCCACCACGAGATGGGCTCGGGTGGTCAGCAGGAGATTAACTACCGTTTCAATACCCTGCTGCACGCCGCCGATGACATGCAGACCTTCAAGTACGTGGTGAAGAACACCGCCAAGTTCAACCAGAAGTCGGCCACCTTCATGCCGAAGCCGCTGGCTGGCGATGGTGGTTCTGGCATGCACATTCACCAGTCGCTGTGGAAGGATGGCAAGCCGCTGTTCCACGATGAAAACGGCTACGGTGGTCTGTCGGACATGGCGCGCTACTACATCGGCGGCATCTTGAAGCACGCCGGTGCAGTCCTGGCATTCACCAACCCGACGATGAACAGCTACCACCGTCTGGTTCCAGGATTCGAAGCTCCCGTGAACCTGGTCTACAGCCAGGAGAACCGCTCGGCTGCCATCCGTATCCCGATTACCGGCGCAAACCCGAAGGCTAAGCGCATCGAATTCCGCGCTCCGGACCCATCGGGCAACCCATACTTGGCTTTCACCGCCGCAATGATGGCTGGTCTCGACGGCATCAAGAATCGCATCGAGCCGGGCAAGCCGATTGACAAGGACCTCTACGAGCTACCGCCAGAGGAACTCAAGCACGTTCCCACCGTCCCGCATTCGCTGGAGGGTGCGCTTAATGAACTGGAGGAGGACCACGAGTTCCTGCTCGCCGGTGATGTCTTCACCCAGGATCTCATCGACGCGCATATCCGCTACAAGTTCGAGCAGGAGATCATGCCGGCTCGTCTGCGCCCGACGACGCAGGAGTTCGAGCTCTACTACGACTGCTAGTTCGCGCCCAGTAAAGCTCGCTTGACGACGCCCACACCGCTACCCCACCTAAAGATCTTGGGGTAGTGGTGTTTTCGTCGGTGCATGGTTCTTATCAGGCTCGCAGTAGAGCTAGCACTACTGCGAGCTACTCCGATCACAGCTACCCTTGATAGTTATGAATAACAAGTCACTGACTCGTTCCACCAATAACAAGATGGTTGCCGGTGTGCTCGGTGGATTCGCTGAGTACTTCAACTGGGATGCGACTCTGCTACGCGTTGTGTTTGTCGCATCTTTTCTGATGCCCGGACCGCAGTTTCTTCTCTACATCGCAGCATGGATTATCATGCCGAAGGACACTTACGTATAAACGCGACCTACCTAAATTTCCTTCATCCCAAGTTGCCCCAGATTCTGAGGTAAAAACAGAGTCTGGATTTTTATATTGCAAATGATGCTCTCCTAAGTGCGATTATCAGTGCGCCCTACTAGAGGAATTTGAATAGCCAAACCTTGGAGCATTTATCTAATGAGTGACACCACTCCCGAGAAATCCACCAAGAAAATTTACCGCTCGCGCAATGACCGCCTCCTCGGAGGCGTCCTCGCAGGTATTGCGGAAAGCCAAGGCTGGGATACCACCTTCACACGCATGGTCTATATCATCCTCCCCTGCATCGGGTCCATGGTTGGCTGGGAAATCGGCGCAGGATTCCTGGCTCTTTACCTCTTGGCCTGGTTCGTACTGCCCGATGGCATGTACACGCTTGACGACGATGCCCGCGACGGCCAGCTCCACCGGGAAAACAAATAAGCAATAAACGTCAAGCTTAATAAGATTGATATCTTTCCGTTACGTGCAACGCTCTCACCAGCACTATTCCAATTTCGTAACCATGCAAATTAGGTAACAAACAGTGAACAAAGTGACAGTTTCCCAGCATTTGACTTGCACAAGCCCCAGAATTCCCTAATGTCTCTTCTGTACGGCTTTTAAGTCGCAACTTCTTCTTCCATTGCCTGATATTCAAAAGACTTGTCAAGTTTCTCATTGAATTTCAATCAGGCAATAGCGGAAGATTCCACTAATTGAATAAGTAACTTAGTTAGTTCTAAAGAAAGTGGTTTTGTAATGCAGAACAAGAAGATGACCCGTATCGCTACCGCAATCGTTGGCTCCGCTGCTCTTCTCGGTGGCCTGGCTGCCTGTTCCTCCGATGACGCACAGGATGCTGCTAACAACGCCAAGGATGAGGCCGGTCAGGTAGCAACCGATGCCACCGACAAGGCTGGCGACGCCATGAACGACGCCAAGGACAAGGCTGGCGATGCTGCCGACGGTGCTAAGGACAAGGCTAACGAGGCTCTGGACGGTCTGGGTCTGGGCGACGCCGCTGGCGATGACGTGGCAGAGGGCGATCTTCCTGAGTCCATTACTGAGGCAGCTTCTTCCTTCACCTCCCCGTACAACTCTGAGGCTGGCGAATTCAAGTCCGCTAAGAAGGTCGGCGACGCAGTTGCCGCTGAGTACGAGAACGTCACCTTCGTTGAGTCCCCGGAGACTAATGGTGCACAGCCACTAATCGGTAAGATTCGCGAGACCTGGGTTGCCGACGGTGCACTGGAGAACGAGATTGGTCTGCCGACCGCTCCGGAGTCCGAGATTGAAAACGGCTGGGAGCAGCCGTTCACCAAGGGCACCATGAAGTGGACCTCTGAGGATGGCCAGAACTACACCGACTCTTACGAGAACAAGTAGTTCTACACGAACCGGTAGATTTTGAGCGTGCCTGGCGGCACGCTCTTTTTCTTTGCCCTGGGCTGTCACATTCCATCTCGTCTAGCTAAAGACGCCAGAGACCCCACGCCTGTGTGCGCCGACAATGTTAATATCAACAATCCCCACGGCAGCCATTGATGCAAAGACCGTAGTGGGGCCTACGAACTTAAAACCAGCTTTCTTCAATGCCTTGGCAAGCGCCTTGGATTCTTCGGAAAAGCTGGGCACCTCTTCGACGGAACGTGGCTCCGGAGACTTCTCCGGTTTAAACGACCACATCAGGTCGGCTAAGCCACCGTGCTCACGCAGAGCAATAGTCGCCGCGGCGTTGTTGATTACCGCAGTGATCTTCCTGCGGTTTCGTATAATGCGTTCATCATTCATCAGCCGTTCGACATCGTCATCGTCGAAGTCAGCAACCGCATCGGGGTCGAAGTTCGCGAAGGCTTCCTGAAACGCGGGCCGCTTCTTTAGAACTGTCTCCCACGACAGCCCCGCCTGAAATACTTCCAGGCTGAGCCGTTCGTACAGCCCTTGCTCATCACGCACCGGCATCCCCCACTCAGTGTCGTAGTAGTCTCTCAGCAGCTCGCTGTGAGCTGCCCAAGCAGGTCGAGCCAATCCATCCTCGCCGATGATGAGCCCGTTGTTTTCCGTGTAGTCCGATCCAATTTTCATCAGTCTTTCCAATCCCCCAATTTCGGTTTGACTTAACTGAATGCCACAGCCGTACTTCGCTGCAGCGCTTAATCCTTGTGCTCACGCTGACGTCCAACCAGAGCACCATGCACCAGATCCAGTGTCGGCGTTTCCACTGACACCTTCTGCCCCATCCGGCGGATTGCGCCAATCTGGGCATCGAGCTCATTGGCAAGCCCTGCTGTGTAGTCGCGCTGCATCGACGAGGTGTTGTCGTAGCCCTGTGCATCAGTAAAGGCCAAGGTTCGTGGCACGATATCGTCCGGAAGCGCGACACCACAGGCGCGACCAACTGCTTCGGTTTCTTCAAACATCCGAGTCAGGCTGTCACGCATTTCCTCACGCAGGTAGCCGATCGGGCTATCAGCCAGGGCACCCAGGGCACCGAGGTTGGCCACGAACATCGCCTTTGCCCAGATATCGACCCAGATATCCGGCAGTTGCTCGCCTCCCAGTCCGGCTGCATGCAGCGCCTCGATAACTTCCCCGACTAGGTCATTGGTGGAGCCATCAAATGTGCCGATGTTCAAACTCATCGGCCCAGGACGGAAAGTGACTTCCGCGGGGCCGGTGTGGATAAAGAAACCGCGGATAACGCCCGGGAACACCTTGTCCTCGCCGAAACGCTGTGCTGCCAAGTACGGGATTTCCACCGAGTTATGGGTGGTGATCACCGCCGCTCCGGCCGGAGCTTGCGGGAAGGGATCGTTGCCCGGCAGCGCCTTGGTCGCCGCAATCACAACATCGACATCGATGCCATCGGCGGTGAGTTCATCCCAGTTATCAGCTGCCTTGACGGGGATAATGCTGCGCTCCCCGTGTTCGTCGATAAGCGTGAGCCCCACCTCACGGAGACGTGTCAGGGTCTCACCGCGGGCGAGAAAGACAACGTCATACCCCGCTTGCACAAGGCGACCACCAAACCAGCCACCGACAGCTCCTACACCTAAAATTCCGATTCTCATAGCTGACACCTTACGACTTCTGCGTCGAGAGCGAAGGTGATTGCACACGGTTGTCCACAGGAAATCTGAGCTATCCCCAAATGTGAAATTTGAGCTTGAATTACTCCCTTGCCAAAACTATGTAAAGCGGAGTAGGGTCAAAATTAATAGATATCAACCCAGGGTTGTTACTCTTTTGAGGCAAGACCTGAGGCCCACAGTTCGTGGTGCCTCGGGTCTTTTTGCGTTTAACGGCCCTGTTCTACCGTGAAAGAAGGTCACGATGGGGTCGTCAAAAGATTCCAGCGCGAGGGCAATAGTTGAAAACCTCGGTGGGCCCGGAAACATCACTAGCCTGACGCACTGTGCGACGCGTCTACGCTTTGAACTCGGTGATGTCTCCAAGATCAGCGAGGACAAAATTGACAAGGTGCCGGGCGTGCTCGGCGTCGTTCACCAGGGCGATAACCGCTACCAGGTCATCTGTGGCGGTGGTGTCGAGTCGATGTACACGGCAATTAAGCACCTGCCAGAGATGAAGGGGACAGGCGCAGTTGCCACTAAGTCCGATGCAGACGTAAAGGCAGAAGCCCGCTCGAAGGCACGCGGTAAGTACTCGTGGCTCGATAACTTCTTCGAGTACCTCTCCGATTCCTTCCGCCCGATTCTGGGCGTGCTGCTGGGTGCATCGCTGATTATCGCGATTGCCGCAGTTCTCGACGGCCTGAACATCGTCGACTTCCGCGCTGAAGATAAGTCCGCCACCTGGATCTTTGTCGATGCCATGTGGCGCAGTGTCTTCTACTTCCTGCCAATCATGGTCGCCTACAACGCAGCGAAGAAGCTGCGGGTCGATCCGTGGCTGGGCGCAGCTATCATGGCTGCACTAATGAC
This sequence comes from Corynebacterium vitaeruminis, assembly GCF_001054325.1. GTDB lineage: Bacteria > Actinomycetota > Actinomycetes > Mycobacteriales > Mycobacteriaceae > Corynebacterium > Corynebacterium vitaeruminis_A. The sequence goes on from NZ_JVVM01000020.1 coordinate 18,657, forward strand.
GCCAGAGTTTATGAGTCTGCAGGATACTGAGCGCTTCTCGGACACTATCAAGACAGTCAACGAGGAGCTGGGCACCGAAACTTTCACCGCCAACATCTTCGGCCTGCCAATGCAGCTCAATGATTATGGCGGACAGGTCTTCGTACCACTAATCATGGTGGCCATCCTGGCAGTGGTCTACCACGGTTTGAAGAAGGTCTTCCCGGAGAATGTGCAGATGGTCTTCGTGCCGTTTATCTCCATGTTGATTATGATTCCGCTGACCGCTTTCCTCATCGGCCCACTGGGCATCTGGCTGGGCAACGGCATCGGCTCTGGCCTAGCATGGATGAACTCGAACGCACCGTTTGTGTTCGCAATTCTCATCCCGATGCTCTACCCGTTCCTCGTACCGCTTGGCCTGCACTGGCCACTGAATGCGCTGATGCTGGTCAATATCCAGACTCTCGGCTACGACTTCATCCAAGGCCCGATGGGTGCCTGGAACTTCGCCTGCTTCGGCGCAACTGCCGGTGTGCTGGTTCTTTCCATGCGCGACCACGACACTCAGATGCGCCAAACTGCAACGGGTGCACTCGCTGCCGGTCTTTTCGGCGGTATTTCCGAGCCGTCCCTCTACGGTATTCACCTGCGCTTTAAGAGGATCTACCCGCGTATGCTGCTCGGTTGTTTCGCCGGCGGTCTGACGATCGCCATCCTCTCCGCCCCGTACGGTGGCGTGACAACCAACGCCTTCGTCTTTACCTCTCTGATTACCACTGTCGTGTTCAAGCCGATCTGGGTCTACTTGATCTCCATCGCTGTGGCGTTCTTCGTTGCCATGTTCGCCATCATTCTCACCGACTACCGCACGCCAGAAGAGAAGGCTGAGGCCGAGGCCGCACGCGCCGCAGAGCTTGACGACGAGCCCAGCGACGACACCCGGGAAACTGCCTCAGGTGACTCCGCTTCCGCTCCCGCTGGGACTTCAGGCGAAAACGGCTCCGGCGTCGAGACTGCAGCTCCAGCGGCTGCAGCCGCTGGCGCAGGTGGTGTAGCAGCCTCCGTTGCTACCAAGCCCGCACAGGTGCAAGCCCCGGTTTCCGGTGAGGTTATCACTCTTGCCGAGGCCGGCGACGCGGTCTTCGCCTCCGGTGCTCTCGGTGACGGGGTCGGCATCAAACCGACCAGCTCCACCGTGGTCGCACCCGTATCCGGCACGCTGATGACAGTGGCCAAGACCGGTCACGCCTTCGGTATCAAGACCGATGACGGTGTGGAGGTTCTCGTCCATGTCGGCATCGACACGGTCAAGATGGCCGGCGAGGGCTTCGATGTCCAGGTTTCCAAGAAGCAGCAAGTCGAGGCCGGCGATGTTCTCGCCGAGGTCGACTTCGACAAGGTCAAGGAAGCTGGATACTCCACCACGACGCTAATGACCATCACCAATACCAAGAAGATGACCAAGGTCACTCCGCTCACCGGCAACTCCGTCCGGGCCGGCGACACGGTCATCGAAGTTCAGCCATAATTGATTTCTAGGAGGCATACCGGCCTGAAATCCCTCAACTTATCGAGGAGTTCACGGTTACCGACATGGAAATCCTGAGAGTATTCAATAACAACGTGGTCCTGGCCAAGGACGCGACCGGCGAGAAAATCATCACCGGCCGCGGCATTGGGTTCAAGGCCCGCCCGGGGCAGCCGGTTGATTCGAGCAAAGTTGTCCGAATCTTCGTCCCGGCAGAAGGCCGTGATCCGGACTACATTGCCACGATGCTCACAGAAATTCCGTTGGCGCACATCACGCTTGTGACTGATGCGGTAATCGCGGCCGGTCTGCCGGAGTCAATGACGAAGAACGCTTCTCTTCTTGTGGCGTTGGCCGATCACATTGGTTTCGCCATCATGAGGGCAGCTAACGGACAGCGAGCTGATTACCCACTGCTCGCAGAAGTCAGCCAACTTTATAGTGAAGAGTACGCACAGGCGCAGGCGATTTTGTCGCATATCAACCGCGCTCTCAATGACCGTCGTATAGCGCCACTGCCCCGTTCAGAAGCGGTGGCGATTACGTTGCATCTGGTCAATGCCGGTTTTGCCACGGGTGATCTGAGCTTCACCTACACCATGACGGGCGTGCTGCAGCAGCTGCTAACAATCATCGAAAGCGATTTTGGTATCGCGCTGGCGCCGGAGACTGTCAATGTGGGGCGCTTCATCACGCACCTGCGCTACCTGTTCGTACGGATTGCCAAGCATGAGCAGTTGAAGGACTACTCCTCCGCTATTGGCCAGGCCATCCGTGGCTCCTCCCCGGAGGCGTATCGCTGCGCTCAGCGTATCGCCGCGGTCATTGAACTGCGTCTGGGGTCGGGGTTGACGGAGGACGAAATCTCCTACCTCACCCTGCACATTGCACGCATTGTGCAGGCAGCGGCTGTATCTCCCACCGCCTCTGGGGCTAACCGGGGCGTGCGCAACGTCCGTGCTGAAAAAGCACCAGCGGACAGCGCATCTGTGGTGGGGTGTACAGGCACTGTGCCTGAGTCAGAAAATTTCACACATTCGACCCGAAAGGATTCAACCATGATTACTCGCACCGCTACCATCGGTTCCTCCGTCGGCCTGCATGCTCGTCCGGCTTCCCTGTTCACTCAGGCTGCCGCTGAGTACGACTACGACATTGTCATTTCCCTGGACGACGAAGAGGCCGATGCCGCTTCGATTCTGGAGGTTATGACTCTCGGTGCTAAGCACGGCGACGAGGTCACTCTGAGCTGCGAGGACGACTCCGCTGCTGCAGCTCTGGACGAGCTCGCTGCCATGCTCGAGCGCGACCTGGATGCCGAGTAAGCCCAGCTACAACACTCCTGGATAACACCACGGCACACCACGACCGACGGGTCTCCCCGCAGAGGTCCCGAAAAGGAGATCGGAAGCAATGAACGAACAGCACACTGTCATCTATGGCATCGGTGTCTCGACCGGTACGGCCAGCGCTGAAGTAGTAAAGGTACTCCCCGCTCCGGGAGTTGATACCCAAGAGCCGTCGTCGACCGACCCTGTCGCCGATGGTGAGCGCGTCCGCGCAGCGATGGCCAACGTCGCAGAGTCGCTGAAGAAGCAGGCTGAGCATTCCAGCCCGCAGGCGCGTCCGATTCTGGAGGCCACTGCGCAACTGGCTTCCGATAGGGCACTCGCCAAGGCTGTGGTGAAGAAACTCAAGGCGGGCTCCGGCGTCACCCAGGCAGTTCACGATGCCGTTGAAGACTACGCGCAGCTCCTCGCAAGCCTCGGCGGCTACATGGCTGAACGTGTCACCGACCTCTACGATGTTCGCGACCGCACGATTTGCGAGCTGCGCGGCCTGCCAAAGCCGGGCGTCCCGGATGTCTCCACCCCCACTATTCTGCTTGCCGACGATCTCGCTCCCGCCGAAACCGTGGGGCTTGATCCCGAGTTGGTCGTAGGCATCGCCACCGCTGGTGGCGGGCCTACCAGCCACACGGCTATCCTCGCAGCTCAGCTGGGCATTCCGGCCGTCGTTAAGGCGAAGGGCGTCATGGAACTTGAGGCCGGTACCTTTGTCGCCATTGACGGTGGCGCCGGTGAGGTGATTGCGAATCCGACCGCCGATGAGGTCGCCGAGTTGGAAGAGCGCGCTCGTCGCCGGGAAGCCGCCCTGGCACAGTCTGTGGGCGCAGGCAAGACCGCTGATGGTTACCCTGTGAATCTGCTGGCCAACATTGGTACGGCGGAAGATGGTGAGTCTGCAGCAGCGCAGGATAATGAGGGCACTGGCCTGTTCCGTACTGAGTTCCTTTTCCTCGACCGCGACAAGGCTCCGAGTTTGGAAGAACAAACGGAAACCTACACTCGTGTGCTGAAGGCATTCGGTGAGCGACGCGTGGTTGTGCGCACACTGGATGCGGGTGCGGATAAGCCGCTGAGCTTTGCCGACCTAGGCGAGGAAGAAAACCCGGCGCTGGGTCGCCGCGGACTGCGCCTGTCACAGGCTCGGGAAGATCTGCTGGATACGCAGCTAGATGCACTCGCCGCTGCGTTTGAAGCTACCGGCCGAAAGGCTGACCTGCGGGTTATGGCTCCAATGGTCGCAACTGTCGAAGAGACGAAGTGGTTTGCGGACAAAGCGCGTGAGCGTGGCTTGCCGAAGGTCGGCATCATGATTGAGGTGCCCGCTGCGGCAATCCGGGCGAAGCAGCTGCTATCGATTGCGGACTTTGCCTCGATTGGTACTAACGATTTGTCGCAGTACACCATGGCCGCCGACCGCATGCAGGGGGCTCTAGCGGATCTCCTGTCTCCGTGGCAGCCGGCGGTGCTGCAGATGATTAAGTCCGCGTGCAAGGGCAGCGATGCTACCGGCAAGCCCATTAGTGTCTGCGGTGAAGCTGGCGGAGACCCGCTGCTGGCACTGGTCTTGGTTGGCCTCGGTGTGAGTTCGCTGTCCATGGCCTCCAAGAAGGTGCCGGCTGTCCGCGCCGCTCTCCGCCTCCACGACCGCGCTACCTGCCAGCAGATGGCAGCATACGCTGTCGATGCCGAAACTGCGGCCGATGCGAAGGCCGCAGTGACCGCACTGGTGGATCCGAAGGTAAAGGATCTGCTGTAGAGCGACGGAAACAATACTGAGCCTGGAGCACACACTCGGTCAGCGAAATGTGTTCCAGGCTCTTTCTTTTCGCTCCCTGAGATACCACAGGCGGAAAACTTTCTGGGCGATTTCTTGATTTTCCCTCTCTTGAACGCCCCATTAGGATAAATAGAGTGCCTTCGTCAGCACCACCAATGCTGCCGAAGCCCTTCAATAATTCAAAAAGACGGCTCATACAAGCCGCAACTTAATTCACGCATCAGGCTCCACCCAGCCCGTGAAAACTCATAATTTCAAATTAAAAGTGTCAGTTTTCGACATCGTGGCCCTTCATCTATAGGGGCACACGAACTGCAATTGCGCTGATGTGATGGGCGTTTGCGCCACAGCAGCGCCGGCAACAACGGCGTCGCCACAGCAGCAGGCAGCATCGCCCTTGACCTTTTGGGCGAAAATAATTTAGAAAGAACACAATTCTCATGACCAAGTCGAGCGGAGTGGAGTCCCCGAAGTCTTTCGCTTCCATCATCGTTGTTACAGCCCTCATGCTGTTTTCAATGTTCTTCGGCGCGGGCAATCTTATCTTCCCGCCGAAACTCGGGGTGGATTCCGGTATTAACTTTGGCCCTTCAATCACTGGCTTCCTGCTCACGGGTGTGGCATTGCCAGTTCTGGCCATCATCGCCATCGCCATTTCAGGCAACAACCTGCGTGACCTTGCTTTCCGCGCAGGCCGCATCTTTTCCCTGGGCTTCCCAGTAATCGCATACCTCTCCATCGGTGCTTTCTACGCTCTGCCGCGTACGGGTGCCGTGTCGTACGAAACCGGTGTCCAGCCGATTTTCGGCAGCGATTCGCTGGCCGTCGCTGCAACTTTCTATTTTGTTTTCTTCGGTATCGCCTTAGCCCTCGCGTGGAATCCGAGTGAAATTGTGTCCAAGCTGGGCAAGATTCTCACCCCTGCACTGCTGATTCTGTTGGTTGTGCTGGTCGGATTGTCGGCATTTAAATTCGACGCCACTCCAGCTGCACCAATTGAAAAGTACTCCTCTACCCCCTTTGCCTCCGGCCTGGTCGAGGGCTACCTCACCATGGACTCCATTGCTGGCCTGGCATTCGGCATTATTGTGATTTCCGCCCTGCGCGTCAGCGGCGTCCCCGAGGGCAAGCGCATGGTTCGCGGAACCATGATTGCAGGACTGTTCGCCGGTATCTTGCTGGCTATCATCTACCTGGGTTTGGGCTACGTCGGCCAGGTGCTGCCGAATGCCGCGTCATTCGACAACGGCTCGGGCATCCTCGCTGAGGCTTCTAAGCAGGCCATGGGTCAGGGCGGTCAGATTGTCTTCGGTCTCATCGTTCTGCTGGCCTGCATGACCACGGCCGTCGGTCTGATTGCCGCAACCAGTGAGTTCTTCAATCTGCTGCTTCCGGGGGTCAGCTACAAGGTCTGGGCAGTTATCTTCACAGTCATGTCCTTCGCAATGGCCACACAGGGCCTGTCGCAGGTACTGGCGATTGCCGCACCAATCATCACATTTATCTACCCGCCGGCTATCACGCTGATTGCGCTGACACTTCTCGACCCGCTGATCTCCTACTCCTTCAAGCTGTATTACACCTACCGCCTGGGTGTCTGGGTTGCCACCGTCTGGTCAGGTATCTCGGTGCTCTCCGGCTTGGGTGTTGGTGGAACTGCGCTGGCGGACTTCCTCAGTCTTGTACCGGGCCAGGCCATTGAGTTCGGATGGTTCCTGCCAACTCTGGCAGCGGCGGTGATCGGTTACGCAATTGACGTCGTCACGCGAAAGCAGCGCGCACATCGCCCGGCGAGCGTGCTTGACGACGCTGCCGCCGAAGAAGAGGTAGCCGAAAGGGCGTAAAACCACACCCGGTTATTTGCGTTGCATAACGTAAATACCGCACGCTAGAGAAGTAAATTCCATCCGAACAAGGATTGACTATGAGTACCCGAATGCGTTTTACGCAAACGCTTCTTTTCCGCGTTATTGTCGCGATTATTCTGGGCATTATCTGCAGCTTTTTCTTCCCGGAATGGCTGGCACGAATTTTTGTCACCTTCAATGGTCTGTTTGGTAACTTCCTGGGCTTCTTTATCCCGGTGCTGATTTTTGCCCTGATTACGCCGGCAATCGCCAGCCTGGGGCGTGGCGCCGGGAAGTGGCTGGGTATTACCACTGCTATCGCCTACGGCTCGACGGTGTTTTCGGGCTTACTGGCCTACGCTGCCACCCAGGGCCTCTACCCTTGGCTGCTCGGCTCTGATCAGGCCGGTGCATCGGTCGACATTGATGAAGGCGCATTGGAGAGCTTCTTCAATGTGGAAATGCCACCGCCGTTTGATGTCATGACCGCCCTGCTGCTGGCTTTTACAGTCGGAGTAGCGATGACCACCGTGAAGTCCGACTCGCTCTTCCGCGGTGCGACGCAGCTGCGCGAAGTAATCATGAAGATCATCTCGGCATTTATCATCCCGCTGCTGCCGATTTACATCTTCGGCATGTTCCTGGCGATGGGTATGAACGGCAACCTGACCACGACGCTGTCCATGTTCTTCAAGGTGCTCGTTCTGGCTGTTATCGGCACCGTGCTCCTGTTGGCTATCCAGTTCTCCATCGCGGGCGCTATCGCTGGACGCAGCCCGTGGAACTCCTTGAAGAATATGCTGCCGGCATACGCCACCGCTCTGGGTACGTCGTCCTCGGCCGCCACTATTCCGGTGACTTACAAGGCTGCGCTGAAGAATGGTGTTTCGGAGAAGGTCGCAGGCTTTACCGTGCCGCTGTGCGCAACCATTCACCTGGCAGGTTCGATGATGAAGATTATCCTGTTCGCGTTTGCGGTGATGTTCATGGCGGACAAGCCGGTTTCGCCGGGCATGGCCGTGGGCTTCATCCTCACGTTGGGCATCACCATGATTGCTGCTCCGGGTGTTCCGGGTGGCGCAATTATGGCCGCTGTCGGCGTGTTGCAGTCCATGCTGGGCTTCGATCAGGAGCAGGTCGCTTTGATGATTGCCGCCTACATCGCCATCGACTCCTTCGGCACCGCATGTAATGTCACTGGTGACGGTGCAATTGCCATGATTGTTAACCGCTTCGCTAAGGACGATGTCATCGACCGTTCCGAAGAGCTCAGCTTCGACGCTGAAGAGGCCAATTCCGCATCTTCCGCAACCGAGGCCTAACAGGCTTCGGGGTATATGTAAAAATTAAAGAAAACATCCACCGGTCAAACCCCCGTCGCAATCTTTCAAGGTCTTTTCATAGGCCAATGTGGCGGGTGTTGGCATACATGTAAGGGGCCCGCCTTGGACTTCATTTCGACTCGCGACCCAGAGCGCACGCCGCACAAGTTCTCAGACATTCTCCTGGGAGGTCTCGCTGACGACGGTGGCCTCTACCTGCCGGTCGAGTACCCACAGATTGACGATGCCACTTTGACTCGTTGGCGCTCCGTGCTTGTCGACGACGGTTACGCAGCCTTGGCTGCAGAGGTCGTCAGCCTTTTTGTGGACGACATTCCACTAGAGGATTTGCGCGGTATCTGTGCGCGTGCGTACACCTACCCGAAGTTCTCCGACCCGGATATTGTGCCGGTGACGAAGTTGGAGGATCAGCTCTACATCGGCCACCTGTCCATGGGCCCCACTGCGGCGTTCAAAGATATGGCGATGCAGCTACTCGGTGAGTTCTTCGAGTACGAGCTGGCTCGCCGTGGTGAGACCCTGAACATCCTCGGTGCCACCTCTGGGGACACGGGATCATCGGCCGAGTATGCAATGCGCGGCCGTGAGGGAATCAGCGTGTTCATGCTGACTCCGGCTGGCCGAATGACCGCTTTCCAGCAGGCTCAGATGTTTGGTCTGCAGGACGCCAACATTCACAACGTTGCTCTCGACGGCGTCTTCGATGACTGTCAGGACATTGTTAAGGCTGTCTCCGGGGACTTGGATTACAAGGCCAGCCGTCACATTGGCGCGGTCAATTCCATCAACTGGGCTCGCCTGATGGCGCAGATTGTGTACTACGTTTCCTCCTGGATTCGTGTCACTGGTGGCAACGGCGCGAAGGCCGATAACTCGCAGAAGGTCAGCTTCAGTGTGCCGACAGGCAACTTCGGCGATATCTGCGCTGGCCACATTGCACGTCAGATGGGTGTGCCGATTGACCGTCTGATCGTGGCTACCAACGAAAACGATGTCTTGGATGAGTTCTTCCGCACTGGTGCCTACCGCGTGCGCAGCGCTGCGGAGACGCAGGCGACCTCTTCCCCATCGATGGATATCTCCCGCGCGTCGAACTTCGAACGTTTCATCTTCGACCTACTGGGTCGCGATGCTGAGCGCACTGCAGATCTCTTCGGTGTCAAGGTCAAGGAGGGTGGTTTTTCTCTTACTGCTGATCCAATCTTCCCGGAGGCTTCTGCCCAGTACGGTTTCCTCTCCGGTCGTTCCACCCACGCCGACCGTGTTGAGACCATCAAGGACTGCTGGGAGCGCCTAGAGGTCATGGTCGATCCGCACACCGCTGACGGCATCCACGTCGCCCGCGGCCTGGTAAATCAGGTGGCCACCCCAATTGTCTGCCTGGAGACCGCCCTGCCGGTGAAGTTCTCCGAGACCATCCTGGAAGCCACCGGCCGCGAGCCGGACTGCCCGGAGCGTTTCGCGGACATCATGGATGCCCCACGCCGCGTTACCGAGCTTCCGAACGATGTCGATGTGGTGAAGAAATTCATCGACGACAACGTGGCTTAAAACCGGTCTAGCTCCCCCATCCGCGCAGCGCCAATGTGGAAAAGTGCCCTATTTTTTAAGGGCAAACGGCATTATCTTGGGCTATAGGGCTGTTATTACCCCCGTGATTACCTCACAATTGTTCGCATGAGTTTCACTCGAGTTAATAGCCGCCCTATGCCCCACGCGCCCGCGCCTTCCAAGGAGGAAGGTTCACAAAAGACCACTACGGTCTCACAGGCGCTGGCCGACACACTGGCTCAGCACTGCGACCACTGCTTCGGCCTCATCGGTAACGCGAACTCCCACTTCACGTCAGCCCTGACCGAATCGGGATTCGGCTACTCCTCCGTCCGACACGAATCAGCTGCTGTCGGTGCCGCCGATGCCTTCCACCGCGCTGGTGGAGGGCTTGCAATCGCGACCGCCACCTGCGGCGCAGGATTCACCAATGCGCTGACTACTCTGGCCGAGGCACGGGTAGCTCGTATTCCGCTGATTTTTGTCGTCGGCACGCACCCGGCGCGCCCGCGCCCCTTTGACCTCAATCAGGCGGCGCTCCTCGATGCCCTCGACGTCTGTCATCGCACTATCACTCCCGAGTCCGCGCGTGACGACGCGAACTTTGCGGTTCAGCACGCGCTGAGCTCGCGGCAGCCTGTTGTGCTGCTGCTCCCCTATGACATTCAAGAAGCACCGATAGCGGCAGCCGCACCTGAGACTCAGCCAGCTAATCAGGAACACCTCCACACCTGCCGGCCAGACTGGGTGGAAGCGACCGTCTCGTCGCTGGCCGAGGAACTGCAGGCCGCCCGTCGCCCTCTCATTATTGCTGGTAGAGGTGTGCTGCTCTCCGATACTGCAGAACTTGTTCGCCGCATCGGTGACCGCGTGGGGGCGCTGTTTATGCACTCAGCGATGGCTCGTCACGTGCTTTCCAGTCCGTGGCTGATTGGCACTGTTGGCGGTTTTGCACACGCGTGGCAGGTGGAGCTAGCTCGACAGGCCGACGTGGTCCTGTTCCTGGGAGCGAGTTTCAATGCATTCCAAAACCGTGGCGGCAACATGTTTGCACCGGATGCGAAGATTATCCAGGTCGTCGACGAGCCCCATCCCGCCGCGCAGCCATCGGTGACACCGCTATTGGCTAAGTTGGAGGAACTTCTGCCCATACTGGCAAAGCAGCTAGAAAATGCACCGGGGTCCCCGGCGCAGACGGGCGAAGATAGCGCAATGGGTGAGGCGCTGGGATCTTCGGCAAGCACATGGCGTGCGGAGCTGAAGACACTGCCGACGACAGCGGAGGTCGAGTCACTAACGTGCGCGGATGGCAGGTTGGACCCGCGGGCGTGCCTGCAGTACCTGAATCGTGTCCTCCCTGATCAGCGTGCTGTGTGTACCGACGGCGGCCATTTCCTGGGGTGGGTGCCGAAGTATCTCGATGTGCCTGGCCCGGAGCAGCAGGTGATTGTGGGCACGGCGATTCAGTCGATTGGTTTGGGCATGGGCTCGCTCGTGGGGCTCGCGGCAGCGCGGCCCGAGGACTATTGCGTGCTGGTCGCCGGTGACGGTGGTGGCACGATGGGCATTGCGGATATGCCTGCGGCAATTGAGCAGCTGCGACGTGGCCGTGGTGGTTGCGTGGTGTTCATTAACGATGCTGCCTACGGCGCGGAGTTGCACCAGTTTGGCGATGCCGGGTTGGACACCTCGTCGATGGAGATTGCCGACTACGATTTCGCCGCAGTCGGGCGTGCTTATGGCGCCGAAGGTTTCAGTGTTCGGACGCCGGCGGACTTTACACAGCTAGACGCCTATTTCCGCAACGTTTTCAACTCCGATGAGGCTTCCGTCGCCGTGATTGATTTCAAGGTCTCACGCCTGGTGGTTGCGGACTTCGTGAAGGAGGTTCTGGCAAAGGCGCAACGCTAGTTGGACGTGAGCATGGTCGGGGCAGCCTAACTCCCCGGCACGACCCCGCTTCAGCCCGATTCGTTGATGGGGTCTACAATGTGGCGAGTGGTAAAGCAGCGTAACGGTAGAGATCAGATTTCATCAACGAATCAGCCAGCCACCGCCGTGGCAAAGGATCCGCGCGAGCACGTCACTGGCCGTGCGATTGCCGTCTGGCTTGCGGCGCTGATTACCTACATCGTTGCCATCGTCGGGCGTACCTCCATGGGTGTCGCTGGAGTTGAGGCGCTCGATCGCTTCCATATCAACGCCTCTCAACTCGCGGTGTTCACTGCCGTGCAGGTTGGTGTCTACGCCCTGGCGCAGATTCCGACGGGCATCATCATTGACCGCGTCGGCGCGAAGAAAACCATGATTGTGGGCGCGTTGATTATGGCGCTGGGCCAGGTCATCATCGCGTTTTCAACGTCGTATCCGCTGGCTGTCATCGCTCGCGTCTTCATCGGCGCCGGCGATGCCACCGCATTCCTCGGAGCTATGCGACTGCTGCCGGCCTGGTTCCCGTTGCGCGTCACTCCCCTGTTCACGCAGCTAACGGCAGGTCTAGGCCAGCTCGGCCAGTTCATCTCCGCTGTTCCTTTTCTCGCGATTCTCCACGCCGCAGGGTGGGTGCCTGCGTTCCTGTCACTGAGCACCGCGGGTCTTCTCATCGCTATCGTAGGCATGATTGCGCTTGCCGAGGCCCCGGAGGACACCTCCACGGTCAAGATGTCACTTCGCGAACGCCGTGCCGCCAAGAAAGCCGCGAAGGCAGCTGGAGCTGATGACGGCGTTTCTGCCGCTGCCGATGAAAAGCTGGCTATCGGCCAGACGCTGAAGATTGTCACCACTCACCCAGTGTGCTGGCAGGGTTTCTTCACGCACTGGACCGGTTTGATGCATCAGTGCATCTTCACATTGCTGTGGGGCATGCCTCTGATGACGCTGGGGATGGGTCTTAAGCCCTCCGAGGCCAGTGTGGTGCTGGTCATCAACACGCTATCGGTGATTATCGCCGGGCCGTTGATGGGCATGGTGTCGGCACGCACGGGTCGCGACCGCATCAAGGTTGTTGTCGCCATCGCGTTTATCAACATGGTCGTCTGGATTGCGTTCCTAGCACCGAGTAACCCACCGGCATACTGGGCAATCATTGTGGTCAACATCCTGATGGCCGGGCTTGGCGCGATGTCCAACTTCGGCTTCGACTCCGTGCGCGAAGAGGTCGACCGCAAGGTACTCGCCACCGGCACAGGGCTTGCGAATATGGGCGGTTTTGTGGCCACCATGCTCGCAGCCCAAGGTGTCGGCTTCCTGCTGGATATCGCAGCTCCCGATGGAAACTACACCTGGGAGACCTTCCGCATTGGCTGGTTGGCCGTCGTAGGTGTGTGGCTGATTGGTTTCGTTGGCCTGCTGGTGGCAAAGCGTGCGGCCGCACGCTTTGTGACCCAACAGAGCCGCTTTGAGCTGGAACCTACAGAGTAGGAATTGCAGAAAGCTGAGCGGCAGCGCGACTAGAACAGCGAAAGCTGCTCTGGTCCGTCCAGTCCCTCCGAGTCGTCTGAGTTCTCCGCTTGCTCGGATGAGCCTGCGCGGCCACTATCCGCAGTGCGTTCGCTGTCATCGGTCTGAGCGCCATCAACAGCGCGCTCACCTGTGTCAGTTTCAGAGGTGGCGCTCTCCGGGACGTCGTCAAGCGAAGGCGTTGGTTCTACGGCCTCGCGCTCATACATTTCCTGCAGCTTCTCAGTCTTGGTGATGCGAACCAGCTCAGCGTAGATGACCAGCTTCATAGAGCTGTTGACCAATGGGCCCAGCTGGGAAAACAGGACATCGACGTCGCCGTCGACCGCGAGGCATGCGCGGCGCAAGCTCTCCTCGGAAATAATCCAGCGAGAATCTTCAGCGCAGGTTTCGCGGTCGCCAATGAAGTCCAACGCGAGGGCAACCTGATTGCTGGCGACACCATCCAGTGTGGCGGCTAGGCGCTCGTTGGGAGCGGCGTCCTTGAACAGACGGGCGATCTGGATTGCCTCGGCCGTCGGCACCTGGCCAGCGGCATACTCAGCGATGAGTTCGGCCATGCGCTGAGCGCCGACGTGCTGATCAGTCAGCCAAATGTCGTGCAGGGCGTACATGATGGCCATGGCCTGCCACGAGGCGTGTCCCTGGTAGAGAATGCCCAAAATGCCGGCTTGCTCCAGCAGCCAGCCGACCATCGCTTCCCCGTCGGCACCGTTGCGGGCGCAGAGGTTATCGACCTTCCAAGCCATGTGTCCTTCGACGCAACAGCCGTAGAACTTCTGGTCTTCCTCCAGCTGTGCGGCCAGCGACACTACTTCACGCGCGGCATACGGGTATCCGTAAGCAAGGGTGGCATGCGACAGATCATCGACTCCCATCGTCACCCACGGAAACTCACCGTGCCACGGACCGCGACCGACCAGAAAGCCCGCCGCGAGGTACGCCCAGCGGGTCGAGGCATCGGCGTTGTACCAATACTGCAGCGCGCGCGGAGTCGGATGCCCGCTGTCCGCGTGAATCAATCCCGCATTGACCAGCATTTCCACAATCCAGGGTGCCGCGAAGCCACTCGCACCAATCGATGCTGCGAAATCTTGAATCCACAGCAGGCTCGATTCCTCATACATGTGCAACGGATCCTTCAGGCGTCCGTCTCCACTGCCAGCCGCATCCATAAACGCGGAAGCGAACGCCACCGCAGCCACAGAAGCTTCGGTCAATTCCTTTGATTCCAACGTTGCCGGGAACGACTCCGTGGGGTGCGGCTTACGAATTGACCACATGTCACCCTTGAGCGCCAACGCCACAGCGCCCACCAGACGAGCGACCTCTACCGGACCGTTGTGCGCCTCCGGATCCTGCTCGAATATCGGCATCGCCGATTCTTCCACCACAGTCAGCAGTAGCCGCTCTTCGGCCCAGCGCACCGCGTCGGCACGCAGCTCAGACCACATGTAGGAAGGCAAGTACTTCTCATCGGTTGCCATCCAGCGCAGCTCATTGCGAATATCCACCGGCGCTGTCATCACCAGAGCTCGCACCTTCGCCGGATCGCAGAGGAAGCCCGCAATCTGCTCGACTTGGCGAGCCTGCACATTTCGCACCGTCAGATCGCTGGCGTTCAGTGTTCGCAATGTGCCCTCTTCCCGCGTGTTATCCGGTTCCAGTCCCATGCGCTCCATGCGGCGGCTCAGCACGTCCGCTGGCATATTCGCTACCAAGTCGGCGACGCGGAAGCTGAGACTCGGCTCGGCCGGGAACACCTCCGAAATATGTGGCGGCACATGCCATACGCCCGCCGGTTCCTCCCACACGAGCCCCTGACGCTGGCCACGGCGCAGCACATGCTCAAGCTGCTGCTTGCCGACGCGACGCCGCTTGCGGTCAACACCCTTCGGCGTATCGTGCGCCATCACGTCCGCATCCGATGCCCAAAAAGCCACTTCCGTGAGGGTATCCAGTGATGCGGAGTCCTCCAGAATATGAACCAAATGGGCCACATCGAGAACATCGGGATCACAAAAAGACAGCGCCGTATGTGCTGAATCCTGCGACATCAACAATTCCACAGCGTCTTGCCCAGCAGCTGAAGTGTCTGCTGCTGGGCACGTGCGGCTCAACAAAAAACGCAGGTCAGTGCCGTCGAGGTTGAGAATGAAATCCTCATACCTAGGGCGAACCGAGTAATCGACGTTGCGTTCCATAGCCCACCATTATGCCCGGTCGCCGTGCTAAGACAAAGGCTGCACCCCACTGAGACATGATGGACCTCACAGCGGAGTCCGGCAGACCTCTACCCAGCTACTCGTGGTCGGGGTTCTCCTCACCCCAAAACACGCGATTGACGATACGGCTGGAGTGGCGAGTCAGACGCAAATAGTGCTCAATGAAACCGTTGGAATCCGATGCATCCCACCCGGCCGCACCTGCGACCTGAGTCAGCTGGCGGCCCGGCTGTGGCAGCTGGTCTGTCCGCTTACCGCGCGTGAGCACCAGCGCGTTGCGAGCATTCGTCGCCATCAGCCAAGCATTCCGAAGTGCGTCGGTATCTTCCGCATCCAGAATCTCGTTGTCTTTCAGCACTTCCAGACATTCCAGCGTGGAAGTGTTATGCAGTTCTGGCACCTCATGGGCATGCAGCATGATCAGCAGCTGCACAGTCCATTCAATATCGGTCAGCGCACCGGAGCCGAGCTTGGTATGCGTTCGGCGATCGGCACCGCGCGGCAGACGCTCAGAGTCCACACGTGCCTTCATACGTCGGACCTCGCGGACCATCTTGGCATCAGCTCCGCCCTGTGGGTAGCGCAGCGGATCGATGGCCTTGAGGAAACGAATGCCCAGATCTCTATCTCCGGCAATCCACGTAGCACGCAGAAGCGCCTGAATTTCCCAAGTCTCGCCCCAGCGCTCGTAGTAGGTCACATAGGAATCCAGAGTTCTCACGATTGGACCCGAGCGTCCTTCTGGACGCAGGTCCACATCGACCTCCAGTGGCGGGTCCTGGCTTGGCTTTGCCAGCCGACGACGCAACGAGTCACAAATCCTGGTTGCCCACTTGACCACCTGGGAATCGTCGACAAGCGGTGTGCCATCGGCATCCTTGCGGGGCTCACAGATAAACATCACGTCGGCGTCGGAGCCGTAGCCCAGTTCAGAACCGCCGAGTCGCCCCATACCAATTACGGAGATGATGCCCGGAGCTTCCAAGTCAGGGTGCGCCAGCGACCATGCGCGAATTTCAGCGGCAAGGGCTGCTTCGAGAACGTTGTCCCATACCATCGACAGAGAATGACAGACCTCCTGCACGTCCATCAGTCCAAAGAGATCCGCAGAAGCAATACGAGCGAGCTCTGCACGGCGCAATGCACGTGCCACGCCAATTGCCTTAGCTGGATCATTGTGGCGAGCAGCAGCTGCGACCAGAGCACGCCCGACTGCATCGGAATCTGTATTCAGCAACTTCGGCCCCGACGCACCGTCACCAAACCGCTTGATGACCTCCGGCGCACTCATAATCAAATCAGACGCGTACGGCGAAGAACCGAGCACACGCATCAGCCGCTGGCCGACGATGCCCTCATCCCGCAGCGTACGCAGGAACCAGGTTTCATCGTGGAGCTTCTCCGAGAGCTTGCGATAATTGAGCAAACCCGCGTCGGGGTCTGGCGTTGAGGACAGCCACTCCATCAGCGTCGGCAGCAGCATCGCCTGAATACGCGACTTGCGCGAGGTGCCCGCTGCCAGAGCAGACAGGTGGTCGTAAGCACGATCCGGGTATTGATAGCCCAGCGCTGCCAGCTGGCGCTTAGCCGCGTCGGCGGACAACTGCAGGGTGCCGATGTCCTGCTCCACCACAAAGTTGAGCAGTGGACGGTAGAACAGTTTGTTGTGCAGGGAGCGAATCTGCGAGCTGGCCAGCCGAACCTGCTTGGCCAGCGGTTTACTGGCATCGGTACCACCTTCACCGACAATGCCAGAGGCGCGGCCGAGCCACTGTAGGGCTTCGGTGTCGTCGGCAGCAGGCAGCAAATGAGTTCGTCGCATCTTCTGCAGCTGCAGACGGTGCTCTAACAAGCGGACGAACTCGTAGGCATTAATCAGCGCGGCACCGTCTTCGCGGCCAATATAACCGGCCTCGACAAGGGCATCCAGAGCCATCACAGTTGGCAGCACTCGGAGGCTATCGTCATAGCGACCATGGACCAGCTGCAGCAGCTGCACGGCGAATTCGACATCGCGCAGACCGCCACGGCCGAGTTTGAGCTCTCGGTATCGAAGATCCTCGGGGACGTTTTGCACCACACGAGCGCGCATGCGCTGGACATCGTCGACGAAGGATTCCCGCTGCGATGCCGTCCACACCATCGGGGCGATCGCATCGATGTACTCGCGGCCCAACTCCACATCGCCCGTCATTGGTCGGGCCTTCAGCAGCGCCTGGAACTCCCAGGTCTCCGCCCATCGCTTGTAGTAAGCGACGTGGGAATCCACCGTTCGCACCAGCGCACCCGATTTGCCCTCCGGGCGAAGATTCGCGTCGACCTCAAAGAAGCAATGACAAGAGATCCGGATAAATTCACTGGCCAGACGAGTAGCGCGGGCATCCGCCGGCTCTGCAACGAAGATGACGTCCACATCGGAGATGTAGTTCAGCTCTTCCGCACCGCATTTACCCATGGCAATGACGGTCAGGCGTGTTGAGACCGGCGACGAAGGAAAGACCTGCTGAACAGCCACAGACAGTGCAGCCGTCAACGCTGCATCCGCCAAGTCACTGAGTGCCTCCGAAACCTGACGGAACGGGACTTGCGGCTGCCCCGGACGACGAGGACCCCGCGGGTACGTGCCAGCCAAGTCATAGCACGCAATGCGCATAATCAAGTCGCGGTAGGCACACTGCATCGCAACTTCGGCCTCACGGCCGGTGAGTTTCGCGCGGTACAAGCCGGGACCTTCCAGCGTGGCGGGCGCGACAACGGGCTTGCGGTACTCTGGATCCTCCTGCTTGTCCAGGCTGGCTTCATCAGTAAGCTCAATGATTTCTGGCTCCGCACCGACGCTGGAGAGCATCTCGCGGAACATATCCGCCTCAGTGGGGAGATCGGCCTGCAGAAGAACCCACTTGTCCGGGTGGGCAATCAGGTGGTCCCCCAGTGCGCTAGAGCCACCCAGCAGTGCAAACATACGCGTACGCAGCGGCACCTGCTCACGCATGGCCTCATCGAGACCGGACCAGCTGGCCCAGCTCTCCAGCTTGCCCTGCTCCTCCAGCTCATCGAGAGCGCCCTTCAGCCGCACCAACGCCACAAGCGCCAGTTTGGGATCGCTGGCCCCGGCAAGGCCCCACAACAGGTGCAGGGACTCCTCGTTATACCACCCCAAATCCTCGAGGTCAGCGCGCGTCCGATCGTCGTTACGCAAACCCAGCGCAGCGGGCCGCGGCACCGATTGGCGGGATGTGCGAGGTCGATTCATCACCATTGAAACTGGTCACCCAACAAACTAAAGACGAAAAAGGTAGGGAGCGGTTCGGGAAAATTAGTAATCCAGCGTTGCGCGCAGCTCCCACTGCGTCACCTGGCGCTGGAACTCACGCCATTCACGCCACTTATTGAGTAGGAAGAACTCATAGACGTGGTCGCCGAGAGCATCGGCCACAAGATCGGAGCGCTCCATTTCCTGCAGCGCCACTTCCAGCGATGTTGGCAAATCGCGGTAACCCATCGCACGGCGTTCCCGCTTGGTCAGCTCGGAGATGTTGTCCTCTGCCTGCTCCGGCAGCTGGTAGCCCTCCTTAATTCCCTTCAGACCGGCGGCCAAAATTACCGAGTACGCAAGATATGGGTTACATGCGGAGTCCAGGGAACGAATTTCCACCCGGCGCGAGTGCGCCTTGCCCGGCGAGTACATGGGAACACGCACAAGAGCCGAGCGGTTGGCCATGCCCCAGGTCGCAGACGTCGGAGCTTCATCACCAAAGACCGTGCGCTTGTAGGAGTTGACCCACTGATTGGTCACAGCGGAGATTTCGCTGGCGTGAGTCAGAATGCCAGCAATGAAGCCCTTTGCGGTGTCGGAGAGCTGGTTTTCATCATCCGGATCGTGGAAGGCATTGGTGTCCCCCTCAAAGAGGGAAATGTGAGTGTGCATGCCATTGCCCGGCAGATCCTGGAAGGGTTTCGGCATGAACGTCGCCTGCACGCCATTCCTCATTGCAATTTGCTTAATGATGTAGCGGAAGGACATCACGTTATCCGCCATCGTCAGCGGATCCGCGTAACGCAGGTCAATTTCCTGCTGACCCGGCGCGTTTTCATGGTGGGAGAATTCCACCGGAATACCCATGTCCTCCAACACCGTGATGGCCTCTTGGCGAAAACGTGGTGCGCGGTCGTAGACCGCCTGGTCAAAGTAACCGCCATTGTCCGTTGGCACCGGCGGCTTACCATCCGTAGTCAGGCTCTCTACCAGGAAAAACTCAATCTCCGGGTGGATGAACGCGTGGAAGCCTTCGTCGGCAAGCGCCTTAATCTGACGGCGCAGCACCTGGCGCGGATCCGCCCATGACGGCTGACCGTCGGGCATGACGATATCGCAGAACATGCGCGCGGAGGTGACTGTGTCTTCCTTATGCAGGCGCGGCATGACCTGGAACGTCGAGGGATCCGGCTGTGCGATTGTGTCAGCCTCGGAGACGCGGGAAAACCCCTCCACTGCGGAACCGTCGAAACCGATGCCCTCTTCGAAGGACCCCTCGAGCTCAGCCGGGGCGACGGCAACGGACTTCAAATATCCCAGAATGTCGGTAAACCACAGGCGGATATAGCGGATATCTTGTTCTTCGATTGCGCGGAGGACGAATTCCTGCTGACTGTTCATACTTTCCAACGTTACCCAGGTGCCCGGATTCGCGGTACACATTTTGACCATCCGGCGTGGCAGGCCAACTGCCGCACCCGTGTCATGACCGCTGCCCTCGTGGTCTCGAATTGCATGTGACTATGGCATGCTCTATTGACATGAGCGGAAAAAAGATTCGTCTGAACAATCTTGCCGAATGGAAGGCTGAGTCTCGCCCCTGGGCGATGCTGACTTGCTACGACTACTCCACCGCGCGCGCTTTTTCCGCCGCCGGTGTCGAGCTGCTGCTGGTCGGCGACTCTGCAGCAAACGTTGTCTACGGCTACGACACCACCACCGAAATCACTCTGGAAGAGATGATTCCGCTGGCCCGCGGTGTCGTCCGGGGTGCTGGCAACGCACTGGTGGTTGCCGATCTACCCTTCGGCACTTACGAGGCCTCCGATGAGCAGGCCGTGCTGTCGGCCGCGAAGATGATGCGCGAAACCGGCGCGCACATGGTCAAGATCGAAGGTGGCGTGCGCATCGCTCCACGGATCCGTGCACTGGTCAATGCCGGCATTCCGGTCATGGCGCACATCGGTTTCACCCCGCAGTCCGTCAACGCACTGTCCGGTTTCAAGGTGCAGGGACGCGGCGCGGGCGCGGAACAGCTGCGTGCCGACGCCCACGCGGTAGCCGATGCGGGTGCCGCGGCCGTGGTCCTGGAGATGGTGCCTGCGGATCTGGCGACGGAGATTACCCGCGAGCTGTCCATCCCAACTTGTGGCATCGGCGCTGGTAAACAGTGCGATGGCCAGGTACTTGTCTGGCAGGATGCCTTTGCCGTTCCGGCCGATGGTCGCAGGCCGTCGTTTAGTTCGGTGTTTGGAGAGGTCGGTGAGATGCTGACCAAGGGCGCGAAGGAGTACGTCGATCAGGTGCACTCCCGCGAGTTCCCAACTGAGGCGCAGAACTTCTCGGGGTAGTTGTTATAGGGTTCACCTTTCTCGGGCACCAGGTCTCTCTCTCCCCCCCCAACGCACCCTGGCGAGTCCACGAACACCCTGTGGACGAAAACCGGACATCTGTAACTTAAAAGTTCTTCGATTCGGGGGTAGAATTAATACTTATGGCATCTAAGTCTGGTTCTAAGTCCAAAACTCCAACTGCAGCGTTGGAGGTGGAATCTAAGTTCTCAGCTACCCCGGAAGTGGTAGCCCCGTCGTTCGATTTCGTTCCACAGGTTGGCTCCACCAATACTGAGGTGCGAAATCTCTCCGCTATCTACCTGGATACGGCGGACTTGCGGCTGACCCGCTCCAAGCACACCCTGCGTCGCCGCACAGGCGGCCCCGATGAGGGCTGGCACTTAAAGGCGCCGAGCACCGGTGGCCGTCTCGAATACGGTGTTGGCCTGGAAGAGGGCTCTGTTAACGGTGAGGGCCGCGATGCCGAGTACGTCGTGCCCACCGATTTGCTCGCCCCTGTTCGCGCAATTGTGCGCAATCACCCGCTGCTTCCAATTGCACAGGTGGACAATGAACGCCACGTCACCACGGTGTTTTCCCTCGACGGCACTCCGATGGCGGAGTTTGCCGACGACCACGTGACGGCCACCTCTTTCCTTGACGGTGGCGAAACCACCACCTGGCGTGAATGGGAAATCGAGCTGCTGGGCGACTGGGCAGATCACCCGGACGGTAAGGCTGTAATGGCAGCGATGTCCAAGGTTGCTGAGGTGGCTGGCGCCGTGCCGTCGGAAAGCCCGTCGAAGTTGGCGACGGCGTTGGGTGATTCCATCAACTCTGCTCCCCTGCCGCCTGCCCCGGCGAAGCTACCGAAGGGCACTCCGGGACGCACCGTGGTCGATGCGCTGGCCGCTAACGTAGCCAAGATGGTCGAGTACGACCCGAAGGTTCGCCGCGATGAGTTCGACTCGGTACACCAGATGCGTGTCGCTACTCGTGAGCTGCGCAGTCACATGCAGACCTTCCACGGCATCGTCGTGGGCGATAAGGTCGCAGAGCTGGAGAACAAACTCAAGCAGCTGGCGGGTGTTCTCGGTGTGGCTCGTGACGCTGAGGTCGTCGCTATGCGCTGGGAAGAGCTGCTGGCCAATCGTGAAAGCGCCGCTTTAGGCGAAGATCTGCGTGCGAATCTCGTCGAGGATGTTCAGAAGGACTACGACCGCGCTCATCAGCGTGTCGTTTTCGCGCTAAATTCCGGCGAGTACCTGCAACTTCTCGACGATCTCGATGATTTCCTCGCTAATCCGCCAATTGCCGCAAATGCGGACGAGTCCGAGGCTGCCGAGAAGAGGTCCAAGAAGAAGGACGAATCGCTTGTCGACGGCGTGGAGACCGCAGCCGCAGAAGATTCTTCGGCAGCCGACTCCAAGGGCGCGGCTGAGGTTGAGGACGAGGCTGCTTCTGAGTCCGCAGACAAGGCGGAATCTGCAAAAACTGAAGCTCCGAAGGAGCTCGATACCACTGCAGTACTGCTTGACCACCTGCGCAGCGCATTTTCTAAGTTCAGGCGTCGCCACAATCTGGTACTCGATGGTCGTGAGGATGCTGACCTGGCAGAGGCCGACTTGGATGAGCGCTACCACGATGTGCGCAAGGCCGCGAAGAAGCTGCGTTACAGCGCCGAGGCTGCTCAGAACGCAGATTTGCCGACCAAGAAGCTCTACGCTGCCTGCAAAAACCTGCAGTCGGTTCTCGGCGACTTCCAGGACACCTGCACTGCGCGTGGCTTCGTGCTGGCTCGTGCTAAGCGTGCCTCCCGTGCGGGCAGGGATACCTTTGGCTACGGCGTGCTCTACCAGATGGAGTACTACGACGGCCTGAAGGCGCTGGACGAGTACGACGACGCCGTGGCCAAGGTTTTCAAGGCATTCCGCAAGATGGAAAAGAAAATCAAGAAGGAAAAGAAGTCCTAAAAACGAGGCCCCCTCTTACTTCTCGGCTACGCCCCAGTCGTCATCTTCTTCATCCCAGTCGTCGGCCGCCTTGTTGCGCTCGGCGACTTTTTCCATAGCAGCACGGGCTTCTTCTTCTGAATCGTAGGGCCCCATTCGGTCGTCCCAACCAGTTTTCTTCCCCTGAAACACCGTGCCTGTCGACGGCTGGTAGTACCACTTGCTGCTGTTGTCGCTCACGATTCTTCTCCTCTTCCACATCGAGTTCATATCGAGTTATCGAGCACTTGCGCCACCGCTAACAGCACCCATAAGCAAACCTGCGCCAGAGACAACCATCTGTCTGCCATGTGCGCTGCGGCGACGTAAAATCCCAGTATATAGGTTTGTCACTCCCCTCGGAGGCGGGTATTATCGACGGAATTGTTCGCCTTAGAACGCAAGCGCTGAATCCGAGCGCTAAATACAAACACTGCACACAAGCACTATGAGTCCAATCTCTGGAGAGGTTTCACCCATGCCCGCCGCACCCGCTGTCGTAAACGACGTCTTCGATGCCGTCGGTTCTAATGCTTCAGTTGCATACGCCCCGGGTTCCATCAACCTATTAGGTGAGGACTGCGCGTCCTCCGGCGGCATACTTCTGACCACCGCCATTCCAGCTTATGCCGCGGTCGGTATTGAAGAGATCGACGAGCAGCAGCTCATTGTCGTATACAAGCGCGAAACCACAACGATGGATTTCCCGGACAGTGTCCCCGCCGCTTTTTCTCAGGTGCCGACCGCTGTCGCGGCTACTATCGTCGCACTGCAGCACTCACTGCACCTTGTCCCGCGCAACAGCAATGGCCTGAAGGTCACCATTGCCTCCACTATCGCGCCAGGTCGTGGTTTTGGAGAGATTCCGGCGATTCAGTGTGCTCTCGCACTGGCACTGAATGCGCGTTTCGGCGACCGCGATGATGTCCCTACTCGCACGCGTATTGCCACCGCTATCCACGAGACCATGGTGCAGGTAAAGGGCCAGTCGTGGCCGCTGTACCCCTACACCACGGCACTGCGCAGCCGCCCGGACAGCCTGCTGTGCATCAACCACTCCGATGAGGCAGTCACGCAGACGGCGTTCCCGCAGTCGCTGGCGCTGACTATCGCTTACTCCCCGGATGTCACCGGCGGTTCGCCAGACGAAGAGCGCTACGAGTTCTTCCAGCAAGCTTGTGCTGCTTTCGGCGTGCCGACTCTCGCTAGTCTCCCTGACGCACAGGAGCGGGTTGCTGACTGGGTGCGCGCTCGTCACGAGGTGCATCCGGACGACGAAGACATCCCAACCATCGGCCGTGCGATTCAGTGGCTTGACGATGCCGACGCGTCTTCCGACCGCGCCCGCGCAGTCATCGGCCACATCCGACACAGCGATATTCAAGCAGCCATCGCAGGGGTTTCGCGCGATGTCAGCGAGCGAGGCTCCGCGCCGTCGGCAAGCTCCGTGCTGGGGCAGATTGCTGAACTGACCGACAATATCGAGTGCGAGAAGATTACTCGTTGTGCGCCGTGTCCGGGTGCGTCGCTAGTGATGTGGTCCCATGTCGACGATGCCGACCGGATTTCCTCCGCGCTTAACGACGGCGGTTCCGAAACCATCCGCGTGGCGAATACGTCGGCCGGCGCAGTGGTCGAGTAACCACCGGGAAAAACGCAGTGGTCGAGTAAAAAAGCTTGTGCGAACGAGTCGGCCTATGAGCCGGATTCTGTCCCTCGGCGTTCCTTTCGGAAAGCGCCGGGTGGCGATCATCCATCTCGGTCTGCCATTGCTGACAGCCTGAAGCAGCACACCCACGAGTATCGGGCGGGCAGCCCTCGAACACCCGCGCACGCGCACGACAATGCATGCGCGATTTTGCCTTGCTCCTGGTGGGGTTTACCTAGCCGGTGCAATCACTTGCCCCGCTGGTGCGCTCTTACCGCACCTTTTCACCCTCACCGGGTCTCCACAGCTTTACGTCAAAGACATCGGCTGTGCGCCCGGCGGTCTATTTTCTGTGGCACTATTCCCGCAGGTCACCCTGGGTTGCTGTTAGCAACCACCATGCCCAGTGGAGTCCGGACTTTCCTCGACAGCGGCCTGGACGCACTCTGTAAAAGAGGCACCTGGTTCCGTTAACTGCCGCGATCACCCGGCCGGCTCGCTCGAATGGTTAGTGTACCCGCCGGGACCGCAATTCAAATAACCCGCGGTGGTAACTCACTGGTCACGCAGGTAGCTGGTGTCGTTGATCAGCCGCACTGATGTCGGCCCATCTGCATAGAACTCCGCGATAGAGAGACTGGCCAGGTCTAGGTGCAGGCGGGTGAAGATTTCAAAGCCGCAGCCGAGCCCCTGGCGCAGCAACGACTTGATTGGCGTGACATGGCTGACTACCAGCACATCAGAGGCACCGAATTGTTGAGCGATGCGCTCACGCGCGGCGCTCACTCGGCTATCGACGGTGTGGAAGTCCTCCCCCTCTGGTGGCGCCACGGTCGGGTCGGCAAGCCAAGAGCTGTGCAACTCGGGTGTGGCGTTGCGCGCCTCAGAGAAGGTCATACCTTCCCACGTACCGAAGTCGGTCTCCCGCAGATCATCGTCAACGTGCATATCCAGGCCGAGCGCCTTCGCTGCCGCCTCCGCGGTCTGCTGTGCACGCCGCTGTGGAGAGGCCACGATGGCCGAGAAGTTCACGCTGCCGCTATCGGCCAGCGCTGCCAGATGGCGTGCTGCCGCCTCTGCTTGCTGTCTGCCCAGCTCCGTCAGGTCGGGGTTGGAACGGCTCCCTGAATACTCCCGGCGAATCGACATCGGCGACTGCCCGTGACGTAGCAGCACCAGTCGCGTGGGGTCCGTCGTCGCCCCCGTCCAGCCCGGCGCGCTATCGCGCTTCTCTTCAGCCTGGCTCATTTACTTGCCTTTCACCGCTCCCAGCGTTTCGGCACGCACAATCATCGCGCCACATTCAGGACAGAACGTCACTTCCTCCGGCGCGAGCGTGGTGAATTCATGAACGGATCCGACGTCGAGCTCCATGAAGCAGGAACCGCAAGTGCGTCCGTTCAGGCGGGCGACGGGGATGCCGTTGGCAAGCGCTAAACGACGGTAAAGATTGGCTGCCGAACCATCAATGAGTTTGTCAGCCTCTTCGATTCGGGTCTCCGCGATGGAGATGCGCGCAATGATGTCAACCTCGGCGTCGTTAAGCCTTTGCTTGGCGGCGACGATGTCATCGTGCGCCTCGTCGGCGTCGTATTCGTGTTCGGCGTCGACCTGGTAGGCCTCCTGCATTCGCTCATACTGCTGGAGTTCCTGTTCAGCGCGTTCACGACGGCGCTTGGTGGAGCGCAGATCGTGCTCGAGGTCACGGCGCGTAGATGCGTCTTCTGCAGCACCGAGTGACAGACGGTCGGCCTTTTCGCGGGCCTTCAGCTTGTTGATGTCCGATTCCAGCTTGGCAATATCGCGGCCGATATCGGACGCGCTGAGCTTGGAGCGCGCCGCCTCGCTGGCCTGACGGCTGTGCTTCTTTCGCAGCTCCTGCAGCTCGGCACGCTCGGGCAGAACGTTCTGGCGGGCGGTGAGCCCATCCAGCAGAGTCTGGTTTTCCGCCTTTTCCAACATTGCCGCTTGAATTTGTGGGCTAAGCCTCATGGTCTTCACTTCCTTGCCTGTGTCGACGATTCTGCCACTGTCCAGGGATCGGTGCGCACCTCAAGGACTTCGGTCGCTACCCCGAGTCTCTCGGCCAGCATGTCTGCGGCCTGGTAACACCAGGGGAACTCGCTGGCCCAGTGAGCCGTGTCCACGACACAGAAGTCCGCCGTTCGCAATGTCTCATCTACAGGGTGATGACGCAGGTCAGAGGTGACGAATGCATCGACGCCCATCTTCGCCACGGTATCCAGGAAAGAGT
Organism: Corynebacterium vitaeruminis; assembly: GCF_001054325.1. Taxonomy (GTDB): domain Bacteria; phylum Actinomycetota; class Actinomycetes; order Mycobacteriales; family Mycobacteriaceae; genus Corynebacterium; species Corynebacterium vitaeruminis_A. The sequence continues at coordinate 45,200 of NZ_JVVM01000020.1, forward strand.
CGCCCGAGCCAGATGCGACGGCCACCGTGCGAATCATCCGCTCCGGGTCGCCTGCACCGCGCACGCCCCATGCTGTTGCAGGTAGACGTTCAGCCACACGGGCGACGAAGTCCTTAAACGGCATCGGCGTATCTAATGTGCCCACACGTCCAATGCCTACGGCCTGCTGCGGATCCAGGCCGGTGGCCTGATTGTCCACGATGTCGAAGGCCGGTTCCTCGTACGGATGCGCCGCGAGGAGTGCCTTGACGATTGCCGAGCGCACAGACCTCGGTGCGACCATTTCCAGGCGTACTTCCTCAACGTACTCAATCTCTCCCTCGGCGCCGATGAAGGGATTTGCCCCGCTCAGCGGACGGAACTGGCCGTGGCCGTTAATACGGAATGCACAACTGTCGTAGTCGCCGATGGTGCCAGCGCCAGCCTCAAACATGGCTTCCGCGACCTTATCGACGTGATCTGCCGGAACCTTTACCGTCCAGGTATCCAGACCGGGGGCCGGCTGCGGTGCCAGCGGCGCACCCGGTTCTACTCCGAGCACCGTGGCCAGCTGGTCGTTCACACCCGGTCGTGCGCTATCGGCGTTGGTGTGCGCTGCAAAGAGAGCCACGCCCGCGCGGATCAGCTTGTGAAGAATCCGCCCCTTCGGCGTATCCGCGGCCACGGAATTCACACCGCGCAGTAGCAGCGGATGGTGCACGACGAGCATCTGGGCTCCGGAGGCAATCGCGCGATCTGCGACCTCGTCGGTGCAATCCAGCGCCAGCGCGATGCGACGCACCTCATCCTGCGGGTCGCCGCAGATCAGGCCGACTTTATCCCAGCTCTCCGCCAGCGCCGGCGGATAGGCCGCGTCCATCGCCGCACGCACGTCGGCAACGGTCACCACCGTGTTATCGCCCTCGGCACGGGTCTGCGCAGAGTCCGTCATACATCCATCCCTTCAACATGCATTTCTCTCCAGCCTCTCCTCCAGCGTAGTGAACTCTGCCCCACCGCATCAGTTCTGCGACAGTAAATCCGCCACCTCCGCAATTAGTCGCCGCACACTCGCTTCATCCCGCACGGCCAGCCGCCACCACGAACCGTCCAGGCCGGCAAAGGTGTCGCAACGCCGCACGGCCACTCCACGCTCCGCAAGTTCCTGCCGCAAACGCTCATGCTTGACGACGTCAACCTCCACAGCGCCCTGCCCATTGTGAGAACTCCGGTCACCTCCCGGACGTGCCAGGACAAAGGGAGCCTCGGAATCCAACACTTGCCAACCGGCTGCTCTTAGCAGCTGTGTCATAGACTCTCGCTGCTGACGAATCGCGGCGCGAATTTCTGGTAGCAGCTCTTCCTCGCGCTGAGCGATTGCCGCCATAGCGGTAAGTTGCAGCGTGCCCAGCGGCCAGTGCGGACGCCGTCGCGCCAGCTGCGCCAGGAGCTCCGGGTGACCGAGTGCGTAACCGCAGCGCAGGCCTGCGACTGCCCAGGTCTTGGTCATGCTGCGAAAAACGATAACGTTGTCAGGATTTTTGTCAGGGAGCTCAAAATCTCCCCCCGCCTCCCGATTAGCTAGCGAACAACGCTGGATAGTCCCGGCATTGGCGACATCCATAAACGCCTCATCAACGACCAAGACCGCACAGCGACTGGCGAGTTTCCGCAGGTCATCTGCCGAATGTGCAACTCCGGTGGGGTTGGTCGGATTGCCGACGATGACCATCCGGCTTTCAAGCTGCCTCGAATGCGGGGAGGACGCGTTCTCGTGTCCGTCGGCAAGCGCGGGTGTGAGTGTGTACGGCGGTGGCAGTACCAGCGAATCCACCTCGACTCCAGCGGCGCGGAACGCGGCTTCGGGTTCGGTGAACTGCGGTTGGACGATGGTGGCTGGCAAACCCAGGTGCGGCAAGAGCGAGAACCCCTCGGCGACCCCGTGGAGAAGCAGTACCTCGTCGGCGCTGCGGTTGTGGTTAGCCGCGATGTTGGCTCGGACTTCGGCGTCTAACTGCACAGATGGGTACGCGGCGAGCTCTCCGAGGGTGGCGGCCAGCGAGTCCTGCAACCACTGCGGTGTGGTGCCGTGAACATTGACGGCAAAGTCCAGGTCAGCGTCGTGGGCGGCCTGGTCGCCGTGATAGCGCAGCGGGTCGTCTAACATGCCATCCAGCCTAATGACCTTTTAGGATGAACAATATGTCCACTGACCATCGTCCCACTGTCCTCATCGATGTTGACGGCACAATCGCCGATTCACTCCCCGCAATCGCACATGGATTTCGCCTTGCACTGGAGGCAATTGACCACCCGCTTCCGCCTGAGAGCTTCATCAACACGATTCCCGGCCCGCCAATGGTGGAGACGCTCGCATCGCTTGGGCTTTCCGACGAACAAGTCGACCGTGCCTTCTCGGTGTATATGGACCATCAACACGCTGGCGGTTGGCAACGCGCGGAGATGTTTCCTGGCTGGCCGGAGCTTCTGCGCGATTGGCGGGAAGCAGGCGTACAGCTAGCCACCGCGACTTCTAAGGGAGAGTACTTCGCCCGCAAGACCCTGGACAATTTCGGGCTTCTCGAGGCCTTTGACTTCATCGGCGCCGCTGGCGATGACGGCTCGCGACAAACAAAGACCGAGGTCATTGAGTACACGCTCAAGGAGTTGGGCATTGAGTCTGATCAAGCACAGCGACCTCGCGGCTCGGTCGTAATGGTCGGCGATCGCGTTCATGATTTCGAGGGCGCCGCGCAGTTCGGCATCCCCGCTATCGCTGTTGAATGGGGATATGGCCCGGAGTCCGAGTTGGCTGCGGCTACGGCGGTGGCGTCGTCGCCAGAGGCTCTGAATCGTGTTGTGCGGGAAATGCTGTATCTTTAAGACTCGTCAACGATTAGTGACAATCCTATTTTTATTTTCCGAGAAGTTTGGTTTTGCCTATTATGCTTATGAACTCGTCGCATCGTACTGAGTCCGTGTACGTCGTGTTTGTCTGCTCCGGAAATATTTGCCGCTCCCCCATGGCTGAAATCATCGTCCGTGACGCAGTTGAAGCCAATGCGCTTGCCGGAGATGTCCTGCTCGCCTCCTGCGGAATTGGTGGCTGGCATGTCGGCGAGCCAGCCGATGAGCGGGCACAAGCCGAGCTGGAGAACTCTGGCTACGACCCGAACCACACCGCAGCACAGCTGGGCGATGAACACATGGATGCAACCCTTTTCATCGCCATGGATGAATCGCACGTCAATGGTCTACTCCACGCTGGCGTGCCCAACGAGAAAATTCGCCTGATGCGCTCCTTCGACCCGGCATCCCCGAAGGGCGCCATCGTGGCCGATCCGTACTACGGCGGCCCGGAGGGGTTCGTCCGCACTCGAAACGAAATTGAGGCCGCGACTCCAGGCATCATCGCATGGTTGCGTGAGACTCTGGCGCTGGCCTCTGAGCGTTAAGGTTTCAGCACAACCTTTTCTTTTCCCTTTTTGGCATTGCCCCGATTTCGGAACGCCCAAATCTTATTCAAGATGAAGTTAGCAGGCGTACCCAAGATGACGCCGATGAGGTTTGCCCAGTAGAGGCGGTTCCTAAATCCGGTGGAGTCATCGAAAATGTCCATCGGCAGTGCCAGCGGCGAGGTGGGGTTTGTCAGCAGCGTGATGACAATCAGGTTCACGATCAGCGCTGAAATACCGGCAAACAAAAACGGGAAGAATTGCCTAAACCAGTTCGGGCGATTGTCAGTTCGGAAAGTCCAGGACCGGTTGAGCTGGAAGTTCCAGATATTGGCCACTACAAACGCCAGGGTTGCATAGACGTGGGAGTAGCGGATGTTCCACCGCGTCCCGAACAGATTCATAAACACATCATGCTCATTGGTGCCCAGACTGAGACCGAACTTGCGAGCAATAATCACGACAATCAGGTTGACAATCACACCTGTGCCGCCGACCAGGCCGAACTTAATGAACTGGCGCGAGACCGTGCTGAAGCGACGTGAAGGCGAAGTATTCGCTGTTTGCGTGCCCACCACGACACCTCTCTTTCCATCTATCCCGGGTAGCTTTCCCGTCAAATACGCTCAAACAATTTTACCTGAAGTTCACCGTAACTCCGCACCGCCAACCACCAGCCGCACTAGTGCCATCCGCACCACCAGGTAAGCTCAATGAATGTGTTAAAGAATGTGCGCCAATTTCTGACCCCTGGGTGGGTTCTCACTGCCGTTGTCGCCATTGCGTTTTCCTATCTCGCGTTTACCGTTCTAGCCCCGTGGCAGCTGGGCAAGAACACCGCGACGCAACATCGCAATCAGCAGCTTGAGCACTCATTCGAACTCGATCCCGTGGATGTCAATGAGCTGATGCCCAAGGGCAAGGGTTTCGTCGAGGGCAATGAATGGCGACGCGTTACTGCCACAGGATCCTTCCTGCCGGATACCCGAGTACTATTGCGTAACCGCCCAGTCAACGGTGCCCCCGCCGTTCAGGTACTCGATGTCTTCGTCGCTAACAATGGTGAAAACTACCTGGTCAATCGCGGCTTTGTGCGCCCTACCGACTCCGGCACACCCAATGTTGAGCCAGCTCCGAAGGGAACCTTGACTATCTCGGCCTTTACCCGCCGAAACGAGATTCCCGCCGAAACCGCCCCAATCCCCGGCACCCCGCCGCAGGTCTACGGCATCAATACCAAGGAACTGTCCGAACTAGTCGGCACTGAGCTCAACCCCGATTGGCTTCAGCTCTCGGACAAATCCGATGCCGTCATCGAGGCTATTCCGCTGCCCACCCTGGAGTCCGGCCCTTACCTCTCCTACGGCATTCAGTGGATCTTCTTCGGCGCTCTCGTGCCGCTGGCCGTCGTCTGGTTCATTCGCGCCGAGATTATCGAACGCAAACGCGACCGCGCGGAGCAAGCGGAAATGGCCAAGAATCTCCGCGATGCCGAAGCCGCAGAACCAGTCGATCACGCTGATGACACCGAGGACACAGCACCCGAATCGAACAATGACACCACCACGCCCAACTCTCCGCAGGCTAAGCCCGAAGAGGATCGCGCTGCCGAGCTGCACCGCCAGCGCATGGCGCAGCGCTACGGCAACACTGGCCACCGCGCCGCAGGCTACCGCGACAACCGTTACGACGAACGCTTCTAGCTCGCCGTTCGCGCCTTCGCGTGCCGGACACATCCGGCGACAACCACAGCTCCCGCACAGCTGAGCACAACAATGTCTTGTACTCGCTTGCTCAGCTCAGCCGCACGCCGAACATCCGCCACCGCAGGCGCCCGGCCACTGCCCAGCACTGGGCGCATCTCTACCCCGCTCGGATACACCGTTTTGCCGCCCAGCTGCAGACCCAGCGCGCCAGCTGCACTCGCCTCCACAACGCCCGCGTTCGGGCTTGGGTGGTTGCTGGCGTCTCGCCGCCACGCCGCCAATGCTTGACGACGATTCGGGCCTGCAACCACAGTTGCGACAGCTGTAAGTCTCGCAGGGAGGAACCCGGCGACGTCGTCAAGCCGTGCACTGCCCCATCCGAACTGGTGATAGCGAGCGTTGCGGTATCCCACCATCGCGTCGAGGGTATTGACCGCTCGATAAGCGATCACGCCAGGAGCTCCTGCAATGGCACCCCACATGAGCGTGCCGGTGACTGCGTCGGAGGTATTTTCGGCAAGCGATTCGACGGTGGCTCGGGCGATGCCATCAGCGTCGAGAGCTTCCGGATCACGCGAGCACAGCCACGGCACGAGCTCTCGGGCAGCATCGATATCTCCGGCTGTGAGCCGGTCGGCCATGCGTTCGCCCGTGCGGCGGAGGGTAGTGCCGCCGAGCGATGCCCACGTGGTGACAGTCAGTGCGAGGGTCGGGGCGACTGTGCTGACTGCGGCGGTAAGCGCTACCGGCGTGGCCACTGCGATGGTGGTGAAAGCTACACCGCGCGCCTTGGAATCCGCGTAGATTCGGCGCTCAAGTTTGCTGACGGCCTGCCCGTAGATTGCCACCGGATGGTGATTGGTGGGATCTGCGAAAATGCGGTCAAGCGTATACCCCGCAGCGATGGCTACACCGCGTCGCCAGAGGCGTCGACTTCTGGCTTTTATACGCAATTTAATCAAACTGTCCCTGCAGAACGGCTACGACATCGAGCGGAGTGACATGCGCTGCCGGATGACGGTGCTGAGATGCAGCCATCAAGGTGTAATCACAGGTGTGCCGGATACCTAGTAGGTGCCCAAACTCATGTGCAAGCGTGCTGCGAATTGCATCAGGATAGAGTGTGGAAGTAACGAAAACCGTCATTTCTTTACTAATTTCCGATGCAGACGCCAAAACGTGCGAGTTCGGTTTAGGCACGTAGCGCACACTCACGGTATCCGAATCAGCTTTGTCCTTGGTCACTTCCCGAAGCACGACCTTGCCACCGAGCTTTTCATTCCACTCTTTGGCAGCAGCATCCAGCTGCGCGCGGTACGGAAAGTCTGGGGCAACAACGTAATCCAAAGTGCCGTCGGCAAGGTAGGAAGGCATCTGTTCGGAGAGATGGAGAATCGATGGATCTTCCACCGGCTCGCCTGCATTTGCGGCTTTGACCATTGCTTTACAGGTGGCGGCATCAATTATCGGTTTACCATCTCCGCCAATTGCGTAGGCCTGTGGGCCCGCAAGAAGAGATCCGACAAAAACGATAGTGGCAAGCGATTTTGTAAAACGCACAGCCCGAGAGTTTAGCACAAACAAAAAATCCGCCCGGTTTCTCCATTACGAGAATCCGGACGGATTATGACGTGCGGCGAGAGGGTTTCGAACCCCCGACCGCTGGTGTGTAAAACCAGAGCTCTACCGCTGAGCTATCGCCGCGCTGCTGCGAAACTTTAACACACGGCAAACATAGATTGCCAATTGCGCACTACACATCGCGTTTATACAGTTCATTTAAGCGGGCTTTCTTAACGATGACAGCCCGCCTCACGGCAACCCTAACCGCAACAGCTCAGCTAGTGACCAAACTTAACTGATTAGTTAAAGCCGATCAGCTAGAGCCGGTTAGCTAGAACGCTGCACTAGGCAGTTACCCTGCCAATCACCCAGGCGAAGCGCCGAGGTGTTGGAGAAACCTGCCAGCTGTGCGGACTCGTCAATTACGCCCGGCTCAATGGCACCCGGCTGGCCAGCGCCCGGGGTCAGCAGCCAAACGCGGCCTTCATCTTCCAAAGGGCGGGAAGCATCCACTAGACCATCGACCAAGTCGCCGTCTTCTTCGCGCCACCACAGCAAAACGACGTCGACAACCTCATCCGTGTCTTCGTCGAGCAGGTCTGCATCCAGGAAATTCTCGACCGACTCACTGATTGCTGAGTCACAGTCTGTATCCCAGCCAACCTCCTGGACTAGCTGACCTTCCTTGATGCCGAGCCTGCTCGCATAGTCACGAACAGCGCCTGTGGCGTTGACCACTTCCCTTTTCCTCCTCTAGAAAGATAATTCAGCTCGATTTTTCGAACTATGTCGAGAAATTTTACCGTTCAAATGCATTTTTCACAGCTCCAAAATAAGAATTTCCCCAAAAAGGTGCAGTTTTTCGCAATGTTCGTCGTAAAGCGGAGAGGATTATTCGGTGAAAGCGTGTGCGAGAAACGGGCAGGGGCACGACAGACGATTCAGAAGTAGAGTGGAGAAAAATAAACTTTGCCTTTCCTTCAGGGACTGAAAGGAGCTCATAATGTCAGATACATCGTCAGGTACGCCACAAGCCCACTCTGATGAATCAAACTTCGCCCTTATTCGTGATGGAGTTGCCTCCTATCTCACGGACGCAGATCCCGAAGAGACTAGGGAGTGGCTTGAGTCTCTCGACGGCCTGCTGGAGGAGGCAGGCCCAGAGCGCGCCCGTTTCCTTATGCTGCGCCTGCTGGAACGCGCCACAGCAAAGCGTGTGGCTCTACCGCCGCTGACATCGACAGACCTCGTCAATACCATTCCGACCGAGATGGAGCCGGAATTCCCAGGTGATGAGGACATTGAGCGCCGCTACCGCAAGTGGATCCGTTGGAATGCGGCAATTATGGTTCACCGCGCACAGCGCCCGGGGATCGGCGTGGGCGGCCATATCTCCACCTATGCGGGCGCCGCACCGCTTTACGAGGTCGGCTTTAACCACTTCTTCCGCGGCAAGGACCACCCAGGCGGCGGTGATCACGTCTTTTTCCAGGGCCACGCTTCGCCGGGCATGTACGCCCGCGCATTCCTGGAGGGACGTCTCACCGAAGAGGACCTCGACGGTTTCCGCCAGGAAGTCTCACTCGGCGAGGGCAATGGCCTTCCCTCCTACCCGCACCCGCACGGGATGCCGGAGTTCTGGGAATTCCCGACGGTGTCGATGGGCCTGGGGCCTATTAACGCTATCTACCAGGCACGCTTTAACCGTTACCTACATGACCGAGGCATCAGGGACACCTCCCAGCAGCACGTTTGGGCCTTCCTCGGTGACGGCGAGATGGACGAGCCGGAATCCCGTGGTGCCATTCAGCATGCGGCGCTGAACAACCTGGACAACCTGACATTCGTCATTAACTGCAACCTGCAGCGTCTCGACGGTCCGGTGCGCGGTAACACCAGCATCATCCAGGAGCTGGAGTCGTTCTTCCGCGGTGCTGGCTGGAATGTCATCAAGGTCGTTTGGGGCCGCGAGTGGGACGAGCTCTTCGCCAAGGACAAGGACGGCGCACTAGTCGACCTGATGAATAAGTTCTGCGATGGCGATTACCAGACGCTGAAGGCTAACGACGGCGCTTGGGTGCGAGAGCACTTCTTCGGTCGCGACCCGCGCACGGCCAAGCTGGTCGAGGACATGACCGACGAGGAGATTTGGAACCTCCGTCGCGGCGGCCACGACTACCGTAAGATTTACGCTGCCTACAAGAAGGCCTTGGAGACCAAGGACCAGCCGACTGTCATTCTGGCACACACGGTTAAGGGCTACGGCCTCGGCCACAACTTCGAGGGCCGCAACGCGACCCACCAGATGAAGAAGCTGACGCTTGATGATCTGAAGCTCTTCCGCGATAACCAGCGCATCCCAATCTCTGATGAGGAGCTGGAGAAGGATCCGTACCTGCCGCCGTACTACAACCCGGGTCCGGAGTCCGAGGAAGTGCAGTACATGCTGGAGCGGCGCAAGGAGCTCGGCGGTTTCGTGCCAGAGCGCCGCACTAGCTACGAGCCTCTGACAGTGCCAAAGCCCGAAAGCCTGAAGAACATCCTCAAGGGATCAGGTAAGCAGAAGGTCGCCACCACTATGGCGACGGTTCGTGTTTTCAGGGATCTGATGCGCGATAAGGATCTCAAGGACCGTTTCGTGCCCATCATCCCTGATGAGGCCCGTACTTTCGGCATGGACTCCTGGTTCCCGACGCTGAAGATTTACAACCCGCACGGTCAGAACTACACCCCGGTCGACCATGAGCTGATGCTGTCCTACAAGGAAGCGAAGGACGGCCAGATTCTGCATGAGGGCATTTCCGAGGCCGGATCCGTTAGCTCGTTTACCGCTGTCGGCTCGGCGTACGCCACCCATGGCGTGGCCATGATTCCGCTGTACATCTTCTACTCGATGTTCGGTTTCCAGCGCACGGCGGATTCCATTTGGGCTGCCGGTGACCAGATGTCCCGAGGTTTCCTGCTCGGCGCTACCGCTGGTCGCACGACGTTGACCGGTGAGGGGCTGCAGCACATGGACGGCCACTCCCAGCTGTTGGCAGCTACGAACCCGTCCGTGGTCTCCTACGACCCGGCCTTCGGCTACGAGATTGCTTACATCGTCTGCGACGGTATCGACCGCATGTACGGCCCGGAGCGTGGCGAAGATGTCATCTACTACCTGACTATCTACAACGAGCCGACCTCGCAGCCGGCTGTGCCGGAGGACCTCGATGTCGAGGGACTTCTCGGCGGCATCTACCGCTTCCGCAAGGCCGAGGGCGACAAGCACGTCAATCTGCTGGCTTCCGGCATTGGCATGCAGGAGGCCCTGCGTGCCGCGGACATCTTGGAAGACTACGGTGTGGCTTCCTCGATTTACTCGGTGACCTCGTGGAATGAGCTAGCACGCGATGGTCATGAACGCGACACTGAGCGTCTACACAACCCGACTGACGAGGTCCAGGATGCCTTCGTCACCCGTCAGCTGGCCGATGCAGATGGCCCGTTCATCGCAGTAACTGACTTCCAGCGGGCGGTACCGGAACAGATTCGCAAGTGGATTCCGGGTGACTACACCGTCCTCGGCACGGACGGCTACGGTTTTTCGGATACCCGTCCGGCCGCTCGCCGCTACTTCAACTCCGACGGCGAGTCGGTTGCTGTCGCTGCCCTGGCCGCCCTGGCACGCGCTGGCAAGCTCGACATGGATGTCGCCCAGGAAGCCGCTGAAGAGCTGCAGATTACCGACCCAACTGCAACCATCCAGGACGCTGAATAATGACCTCAAGCCTTGGAGATCAGCTCAGCGCCCTGTTGGGCGCACAAGTCACCGGCGACGCTGCCGATACCTCGTCCAGCGCAGCGAATACGGACTTAAAGAAGGGTTCCGCCGACACAGACCTGCCCGCAGGTGTGCATGGCGAAGTTGCAGCGATCGTCAAAAAGATGGCTAACGACGAGGTGGAGTCCCTGGAACTCTCCACCCCGCTGACCGACTACGGCTTTGACCGCTTAAGCGTCGTAGAGTTGGCCGTCCGCTGCGAGGAAGAGCTGGGAGTCCGCATTGAGGATGAGGACATTTCCTCGTTTAAGACCCTCGGCGATGTAGTTGACTACATCGCCGCCCGGCGCGGGTAGAGCTGCAGCACGTTAGCCACCTCTGCCCCACCGAGGTCTGCGTTGCCAGCGTTCGAGTTGCCGCTGGTGTTATCAGGCCCGGCAGGGGTGGACGTCGTAAAGCACTCGCCGGGGGCGTAGCCTGCGGTCACCATGCGCATCGGCTCTAACACGCGGTCCCACGGCCCACCGATGGCCGCGTCGAGGGCACCTTTGATGTCGCCGCCGCGCGCCATGATGGAACGCAGCGCGTCTTCGTTGATCACGATGTTTCCGACGGCATCGGTCTGTCCGGCGAAAGTCCCCAGCTGCGGGGTATGGCAGTAGCGCATACCGTCAATGGCGTAGCCGTCATCATCCACGGCTGGGTCTTGCGCCAGCTCGAAATAGAGGCGCGGCCACCTAGCCAGGTTGTCCACCAGTGTGGCGATGGTGTCAGCACTTGCAGTGAAAGGCACCTCAGCGCACAAAGTGGAATCCTGGTCGGTCGCACGCCAAATATCCCGGCCTGGCTTAGTGCCATCGGGCATGCTGAGTCGGGCCAGCGCCCACGTGATGTGTGGTTGCAGCGGCCCTGGCATGCTGTGAATCCACAGGACGCCTGAAAGTTGGGTGCGCATAGACGAAGGTCCTCGGAAAGGTTGCGGTCAATTGGTGTAAGACGAGATTCGTCTTCCCCTACGAACTCATCCAACGACACTTGCCACACTGCAGAAAAAGCACTGCGGTAAAACAACACTTCTGAGGTTTGCGTTGCACGTGTTTATGATTGTTATTTCCAAGACGGCTGCTGGCAACCCTCAAGTTGTCCTTAATCCCCCAGATGTGATTTAACGCTGAGACGAAAAATCGGCGCCGCAAGCGACGCCGGCTTACTCCACATCCCCCTTAATCCTCAGCGTGTTCTTCCAGCTCACTCCAGAGTTCGTCGTTGAAGTCGGCCCATAGAGGCTTTGCCCACTCGCCGAAATCTCGGTCGGTCAGCGCGATTGCCGCCCGTCCGGTTGGACGATGCAGCCACAGGAGTGTGCCCGCTTGCCCAAAATGGCCTGCGACATCCTTGGGCATCGAGGCACCAAACCACAGCCCCTGCTTGGAATCGGGGTGCCCGAAGATCTCAAAGCCCAGGCCCCAATCGGCCGGACGTTGCATACCATAGCCAGGCACAATACCATTCAGCCCCGGGAACTGCACCGTCAACGCCTCAGTCACGGTATCGGGATGCAGAAGAGTCGGGGCGAGAATCTCATCGACGAAGGCCATGAGATTAGCGACGCTGCTGCGCGCGCCATGCCCTGCCGAGCCATCCAGCACGGAATCCGCCATCCCTAGCGGCTCAAACACAGCCTGGCGCAGGTATTCACTAAACGGCATGTCTGCCTCCGCAGCGATTACATCGGCGATGATGTCAAAACCCGCGGAGGAGTAAATACGCCGCTCCCCTGGCTCTTTTTCCAGCTCACGGCTGGCAAACCCCACCCCGCCGGCGTGCGCCAGTAGGTGACGCACAGTCGCACCACGACCGGGTGGCGTGAGCTCTTGATTGAGCTCCAGCGCACCCTCTTCGACGGCCACAAGCATTCCCACGGCCGCCAACAGCTTGGTCACACTGGCCAGTTCAAAAACTCGGCCGCTATCACCGTGGGTGTGCCAACTGCCATCGTCGGCACGCGCGGCAGCCGCGACCGCGTCGACTGGCCACTGGTCAACTTGCGCTAGAACAGAGGGCTTCCAAGAAGTCATGTCCTCAAGACTACGCAAGCGCGGCAGACGTGGACTTCTCAGCAGCCGCGTCCGCAGACTCGTCGTCCGACTCGTCAGCTGTTTCGTCGGCTGGCGACAGGTCGGCGTTGGCGCTTGCGTCCCACTCGCCCTGGTCCCAAATTCCTGCACGCTTTGCGACGACCAACGGGACCACGGCCTGACCGGTGACGTTTACCGCGGTGCGTCCCATATCCACGATTGGCTCGACAGCCAACAGGAGGCCGACACCGGCGAGCGGCAGGCCGAGGGTCGACAGGGTCAGGGTTAGCATGACGGTAGCGCCGGTGGTGCCAGCAGTTGCAGCCGAACCGATAACGGAGACGAAGATGATGAGCAGGTAGTCCGTGAAGTCCAGCGGTACCCCGTAGAACTGCGACACGAAGATAGCTGCGATAGCCGGGTAAATGGCAGCGCAACCATCCATCTTCGTGGTAGCACCCAGCGGCACTGCGAAAGAGGCGTACTCATCCGGCACTGCCAGACGACGCGAGACAACGCGCTCAGTGACCGGCATGACGCCCATCGACGAACGAGTAAAGAAGCCGAGCGAGGTCACTGGCCAGACGCGACGGAAGAAGTCGATTGGGCTAATGCCATGAATCTTCAGCACAACTGGATACACAACTGCGATAACCAGGAACAGGCCAATGTAGATGGCAATGGCGAACTTGCCCAGGCTGCCAAGTGCTTCCCAACCGTACTCAGCGACAGCATGACCGATCAGAGCCGCAGTACCGATTGGTGCCAGACGGATAACCCACCACAGCACCTTCTGCACGATGGTCAAAAGAGAGCCGGAGAACTCGATGAACGGTTCAGCCTTCGGGCCGACCTTTACTGCGGCAATACCGAAGACAATCGCGATGACCAGCAGCTGCAGGACGTTGAAGTTCAGCGAGCCGGATACAGCACCGTCAGATTCGCTGATCTTCACACCAAGGCCGAGGAAGTTCTGCGGGACAATGCTCTGCAGGAATCCCCACCACGAGCCCACAGAATCCGGTTCCTGTGCAGCCGAGGCATCGACGCCGGAGTTAACGCCCGGCTTGATAAGCAAGCCCAGGCCAATGGCAATAACCACCGATACAAAGGATGTGATGGCGAACCAAATAAGCGTCGAAACAGCCAGCTTGGCTGCGCCTGCGACCTGGCGCAGGTTGGCAATCGAGACCACTACTGCGGTGACTACCAGCGGCGGGATGAGAAGCTTCAGCAGCGTGACATAAGTGCTGCCGACCTCGTCCAAAGCTGTGCGCAACGAGGAATCCTCGCCAGTACTGCGGGCTATGAAGCCCAGAATGAGACCAATAATCAGGCCATAGACAACTTGGGCACCAAAACCGGTCGCCCATTTGAATTTATTCACTTTTCCTCCTGGGATTTTATTTCTCTGAAAACACTTGTGCCGCGCCCTAAGCCCGTCTGGCATATACGCGTGATGGGGTATCCGGGGCCGCTGGGCTCAGCCTCGAAGAGGTAGGCGCAACGGGGGGCGGAAGCCCGAAGTGTTTAGCGACAGGAGGAAGTGGAAATTCGGCCGTAATCGAGCCAACGCCGCTTTGTGAGCATTTTCATGTTGGTCATTTCTAACTTGCAAGTCCGGTTAAGAGACAAACGATAAGACTGCCACGATTGATGTTGTGACACCAATTCCCAACGCGGCCCCTCACCCGAATATTCCAAGTAGCTAACTCGATTTCTCAGCCTGCTTGCGCAACTGCAGCACCTTCAGAGAACAGAGGAAACCGATAGTCAACGCACCGACAGCCGCATACAGCGCAAACTGCGTGGCATGTGCAAACCCATTGGTCAGCGGCTCCAAGACTTCGTCAGGAGCACCTTGCGCACGCAGACCAATCAGCATCGAACCGGCGGAATCTTTCAGCCCCTGCCCCATCTGTTCCAGTCCCGGCGACAGCTTCGCAATCTCGCGATCCAGCCCAATCGTCAGCGCCATACCACCGAGCGCAGCACCGAGAGCCGAACCAATCTGCCGAATTGTCGACTGCGTTGCCGATGCCTGTCCCGACAGCCGCACCGGAATATCGCCAAGCACCAACGAGGTCAGCTGTGCAGATGCCAGACCAAGACCCAGACCGTAGACAATCAGCGCAAACACGACCAGCCACAGTGGCAAATCAACGCGCTCTTCCGCCGCCAACTGCAGCGAACCGAAGACCTCGAGGCCAAGCCCCAGAATCACCACACCGGCCGGGGTAATCCGGGCCGCCAGATGGCGTGCCATGGCACCGGCGAAAAACGCACCGAGAGCCATCGCTGCCAGAACCAGGCCAGTTGCGATCGTCGATAAGCCAATCGCCGACACCAGGTAGAGCGGCAGCACGAAAACCAGCGCGAACTCCCCCACTGCGACGAGCATCGCCGTGGTATTTCCCCAGCTGAACGTGGCGTAGGAGAACATCGACACGTCCAAAAGGGCGGGATCCGCATTCTTCCGACGACGGTTTTCCCACAGCACGAAGGCGACAAGCACCATCGCGCCAATCAAGAGCGTGACGACGGGTGCGGAGGGAAAAGCAAACCCTATCTTGGCGCCCTGAATGATGCCGAAGACCACGGCACCAAAGCCGATTCCAGACAGCACCAGGCCGAGGACGTCGAAACCACCAGTGTCGTTGGTATCGCCCGCGGTGTTCGGTACCCAGCGCAGTGCGAGGACGAAAAGCACCGCAGCGATGGGCACATTGACCCAGAAAATAGCTTCCCAACCAGCGAATTGAGTAAGGACGCCGCCTAGAAGCGGGCCAACTGCTGCTGCGCCGGACATGACCGCACCCCAGATGCCGAATGCAGTGGCGCGATCTTTGTCACGGAACAGTGCGTTGACGCTGGACAGTGTGGACGGCAGAATGCACGCACCACCAATGCCCTGGATGACGCGGGCAATGACCAACGGAGCCAATGAGGTGGAAAGCGCAGCTACGACGGAGCCGTCCGTGAAGATGACCAGGCCGACGAGGAAAAGGGTTCGACGGCCAAAGCGGTCACCAGCACGGCCAGAGGTCAGTAGCAATGCTGCGAAGACGACGGAGTAAATCGTGGTGATCCACTGCGCCCCGACGATGTCGAGGCCCAGCTCCGAAATGATGGTCGGCAGTGACACTCCGACAATGGTGCCGTCGAGGACAATCATGCCTAGGCCAACCGCAAGCACGAGCAGGCCCCACCAGCGTTGTGGCGAGGCTGCGAACTCAGCAATTTGCTCCTTGCTGGCGATCGCTGTGGCGGTAGCGCCCTTCGCTTTCGCTGTGGCACCGGCTTGTGCGTCGGCTGAGACATCGGCGCTGCTCAAGGAAGGTTTTGTACTCATAGGATTAATACTAGAAGTGTCCAAGTACTGATTCATCAACCGAAAGTCGTAACTTTGCGGAAGACTCAACTTCATTGAATCCGTGCGATGGCAGCAGAACCTGCTGGCTATAGGGCTTTTATCACCGCACGGTGGCAGATTGCTATGATGCTATGAGGCCTCGGGCACTGGTTTATAGTGCTTAATTGTCACTTCACAGCGCCCGATCCTTGCCCCTATAGCTCAGTCGGTTAGAGCAGAGGACTCATAATCCTTTTGTCCCAGGTTCGAGCCCTGGTGGGGGCACTACTCCCGAAATCGCATCCTGCAACGACACGGACAGACTTTCGAGGTCACCTGCCACTACCCCCGCGTAGTGGCGCAACGTCGTAGTCGCGTCAGCGTGTCCAAGGTGAGCAGCAACCACCTGGGGAGCAATCCCCGACCGGAGAGCAAGGGTCGCGCAGGTATCCCGGAGCGCATGAGGAGTGATTTTCCTCACGCCCGCGCGGTCACACGCAGGCTGCAGAGACCTTGCCGTCCAGTTCGTTCTGTGCACCGGCGTGCCAACAGCCGAGGTGAACAACAGCTCAGTCTGACACTGGGCTACGTACTCCCTCAGTCGCTCCATGACAAAACCGGGGAGATACACCCGCCGACGCTGGTGGGTTTTGCCGTCCGACCGCAGCCAGCCACCACCACGGGCAGGGATAAGCCCGCCCGAGACCATCACGTAATCGTCATGCACTGATGACGGTCTTAGTGCCGTGACCTCGGAAAACCGCAGTCCACCGTAGACCAGTACCTCAAAAATCAGTAGGTCACGACCCGACAACTGCTGGGCTACACGCTGAATTTCATCAGGACTCAAAGGATCTGGGAGCGAACGAGTAGCTGGCGGCATTTTGACCAACTTCGCCGGCGATGAAGAAACGTACCCCTCGATTTCCGCGAGCCGGTAGACCTGACGCACAATGCTCAACGCCTGCCGTACCTGATGGTAGGCGTGCGGAGCGGTCTCCATAACCCAACCCTGCACATCACGGTAAGTAATTTGATCAAGACGCAAACTTCCAAACGCAGGCTTAAGATATTGCTCCAGCAGCCACCGATAATCCTCCGCAGTTTTTTCCGCCACAGGATGCATTGACAGCCACTCAGCCGCATAAGCCCCAAAATACGGCGCTGAACTAGGCATTTGGCTCACGCACCTTACCGGACGCATACGCATCCACCGACTCGGGGACGTAGCGGACAAGCTCGCCGACCTGCATAAAATCCGGACCCACGCCACGGTCACGCCACCGCATGAGAGTCTGACGAGACACGCCAAGGCGAGCAGCAACCTCACCGGGAGTAAGCAACGAAGCCATTTTTCTAAAACCAACTTTCAAAAAAGAAACGAAATCAGAAATAAACGAAGTAATAGGTGCGCCCGCCGTCGCGGGCGCGAATCAAAGAAGAAGACACAAAGAACCAGGGGGTCACCCGGGGGCAGGCGACGGAGAACAAAAAATCAGTGGTCACCGTAGACGACGGGTCAAGGACAAAGGGGGCTGCGCCCCCTCTGTACTCCCCGAGTAGGGCTAGGTAGCCACCCGCACAACACAACGCCCAGGGGTCACCGCGCCCGTAACGCGATTCACATCCTCGTAGGTCAGACAAACGCGTTCTGTGGGGACAGCATACCGAGTCGTAACCGGCGAAATCTGCAGGTCAGACCCATTTTTCGACATACCGCGAAGCTGCTGCCGCTGCCGATTAAGGTCAGCCTTAGCACCCAGACACTCCTGCCACCGCCGGTCAGACTCCACCGCCGTATGCGCAGCTGGCAACGGCTTGCATGCGATATCGACCACTTGCTGAGCTTTTGCCAGCTCACAGGCATTTTTGTCAACGAACCAGCCCATGCACTCTTCCGGCTCCCCCGGAGTCATGTTCTCCGGTGCCTGGTCGCCACCACCCTGGGCAACCACCAGACCGATACCAGCGAACAGCGCGAGCACACCGCCAGCGATTTTCCGCCCCCTACTCATCAGACTCACCCACTAGCGGAGTGTGCTGATCGAAGACGTACCGCCCGATACGGTCGTAGTACTCGTCATAAGCCATATCCGGAGACTGAAACCACACAAAATCCGGCTTACCAATCTCACGGAGCACACCGCGACCTGGCTGGAGCGCAATCATGCGCGCCACATCCTCCGGTTGCGCCTGGTCAAACATCATTCTGATGCTGTCAGTATTATCCTGTGCGTACGAGACACGGCGACCATACTGCGACCGGTCATGCAGCGTTTTCGCTTCTGCACGCTGCAAAATCGTAAAAACACGAATGCCGACTTTTGCGCCTTCGCGGAGTAGTCGACCGACAGCGCCAGTAAATGCCGCCGCCTGCTTTTTATCCCAGGCGGTCATCGACTCAATCAAACCGGAATATTCCTCAAGCACGCAGAAAATGATTGGCTGGCTTACCGAGAATTCGTCGATTTTCTCTCGGCGCCCAAGGTTCGCCATGCGAATTTCCATTTCGGCTACCACCGCGTTAACCAGCGCAATCGATGCTTTCAACGACGCTTCTGAGGTACCAAGAACAAAGTCCTGCGGTCTGCCGGAATACTCCCGCCAGGGACGCAGCAGCCCGAATGCGGGGTCGATGCCGACTACCTGAATATCGGAGTGTTTTGCCAGCTGAATTAAAATCGACTGCGAGCCCTTACTTTTACCCGAGCGAGTGATACCAGCGATGAACGTATGATAGGAGGCATACGGGTCGAGGCATACGAGGTTTCCGTCTTCGTCCTGCGCCCACCAGAGGGGTGCCCCTGTATCAGTCAAGGAAATCGACCCCCAGCTTCGTCTCAAAAGCATCACGGGTGATGGCATAAACGCGCATTTGACCAGGCCGCTCACGCTCTACCTGATAGTCGCGAACCCCCTCAATATCGGCGTACGCGCCGAGCTTTTCGACACCCTCACGGAAATCCTTTTCGCTCATACCTTGCGGGAGCCTACACACCAGCGCGACCCCCCGCGCATCTCTCAGGCGACGGACTACGGTCGGGGTCAGCCGTGACACTTCCTGCCGCTCTTCGCCATCTTCAGTGCGCACTGTGCGGATCGTTTCGACATAGCAGCCGACCGCCTCCAGTGCTGTATGCAGCTTTTTATCCGTGCCGAACCGGCGGAAGAATTCGCGCTCGCCCGCGCGAAGATCCTCCTTATCCTCCTTGCTCAGCCCATGTAGCTGCTGGCGATTTTCACCCCACGACTCAGCCAGACTAATCACCGCAAGGATGCCGCCGATAATCAGCACAAGGAGAAACAGGCTTCCAAAATCGATGCCATTACTCATTTTCAGCGCCTCCCCACAGACCAGCCGCAGCCTCGTCACGTCCGCGAGCGGTCAGAGTGAGGCGCTCGATTTCAGGGTGAAAATAGTCGCGCTCTCCATGAACCCAGCCTCGGCGAATCAGCTCCACTACGACCTCTCCTATCTCCATATCCGACACGTCAGACATGCAAATAAGCAATTCACCATAGGTCATCGGATAGCCTTTCGATGCCCACTCTTCTAGCAGTCCTACAATCTGCCGCTCAATCGATATGACGCTCACAGCGTCCTCCAATCTTCTTGTTTTGGGTGGAATACCATTTTTGGTGATTCCTAGACGCTCCCCCGACAACCACAGCCGGGGGATGCGGTACAAACCACCAGAGCGGTCTTAGCGTGCCAGCTGCTCTGAAAAATCAGCCACCTGCTGCAGCTCACCGATGCGCAGAGTCAGACGCATCTCGGCAAAAGTGGAGTCACGGTCGGAACTTGCGCGAACCTGCAGGTTGCACCCCTTTCCAGCCGCCAGCACCTTCCCCGCGGGCAGAGTAAATTCCTTTGAGCTTTGTACTGCGATGGTCGTCTGCTCGCCCTGCCACAGCGCGGGCACCTCCATCACGCGGTGGATTTCATCACCAGCATCATCCAGCGCCGCCTTATCGGTAGGGCGCCGATTTTCCCACTGCATCACCTGACGCGACGCCATGTCAGCCAGAGTCACCAGCTTCAAGCCTGCAGCTGGAACAGTAAACGAATTGAGTGCCATTTTTTTGGCTACTTCCTCTCACAAATCGAATTTTAAAAACCATTATGGTTTTTCGTTCCCCCTTGGAACTGACTTCAGTATAGCACACTTTCAAACCCGCGCGATTTTTTTAAACCACCCAACGCAAAACGCACCCACTCGCCCTGTTCATACCTACCTAAAATCTCACGCGGTTTACATAAACCGCCTGGTTAGATAAGCTCGGCGCATGACCATCGACCCGCAGCAAATCCGAAAAGCCGCCGAAGCCCGCGAACAACAAATCGCGGAGATAGGCGCAATGCTTCGCGCAACGCGCGACGTTATCCAGGAAAATCAAAGGGCACAGCGCATGCTCGTCGCCCTGCTCTTCGATGATCTTGGTGTCCCCCAACGGCAGGTCGCAGAGTGGGCAGGTATCAGCACTACAAAAGTGCGCAGCATTACCAAGGAAGTTAATGCCGAACTATCCGAGAAACGTCACAGTGACAATGAACAATCCGCCACATCCACTACCGCCAACGCTGATTTTGTGCCTAAAATTTTCGACGCCAAGCAGTCCGGTCACCCGGATGGCATGACTGAGGCGGAGCAAGCAAAAATCGAAGCAGGCTACAACGACGCCGCCCTACAGCGTCGCCTGGCGGAGAGCAACTGACCCCCGCATCCCCACCGGCAGTTTTTCACCACCTGCACGATACGCGCTTAACGCTCTGAACAGGGCTTTTGCCATACCTGGCGCATCATCCATGAGAATCCACCCAGCGCGCCATTTACCCACCATGCGACGTTTTGTACCGAACCGCGAGTATGCCCAACGAGCGAGCGTCCTACCGAAAAAAATCATCTCATCAGCAGAAATCAACGCAACCGCCATCACCTTTTTGAGACCAAAGACACCCCAAAAACGCCCGACGCTCGCACCGGATTCGACCCACTCCTGCGGAGCGCGATTCTGATATTCCTTTCCCGACCCATCCGCATTTTTTGCCGCATACTTTGAAAAATAGAAACTTGCATGACGCGGGGACTCAAAACGCTGCCGCGTATAGTGCACACCAGTACCCGCCACCAGATGCCGCGCACGTTCCCCTGAACTTTGATCGGCGGCAACGATTCTTGCCCATGTTGCAGCAAGCCAGCCGGTAAAATCCACCTGCACCTTTTCGCTGGTCACGGGATTTTTCACGGTACATGTTCCCTCTGGCACCACCATCAAAAGATGATAATGCGGAGCCCCCCTGCGCTGAAACTCTCTTTTCCACACCGAAAGCATTTCGCGCCCCCAATCACGCTGAAACTGAAGCCGCAACCGGTTCAAATGCGCATACACCGTTTTTGAGTCAGGCGCGACCGCCTGCCAATCGCCGGGGTACGTCAAAGTCGCCATGGCAACTTTGCCCGGCTGCTCCAAAAACGCGTTCCAGTCCAGCTCGGAAAATGTCGAAATCATGCGCGTTCGACTCTTCTGCGACCATTCCAAAATCCGGCGGTCCTCTTCCTTTTTCTGGCACATTGCCAGCTGCTCTAGGTAAACCTCCCACTTGTCACGTTCCTGCTGGTCACCCGCCTTTTCCAGGTTTTCCGTTGCCATCCCCTTTAGAGTCGGCAGAATCCCCTCCGACAGCTCTCGGGCATGCCGCAGTGCCCTCAATGCCGCATCCAATTTTTCCTCCGCAGGGACAACACCCAAATTGCGCCACTCCCGCAGCAGTACAGTGTGCTCACGGATAGCATCCGCACGAACAGCGGTATCCGTCGAGGTATCCAGTACACCCTCCAACTCAGTTAGCCGACGCTCGACCTCCGCAACGCGCTCTTTATGCCGCGTACGTTCCCTCTCAATTTTCACCAACACCTTTTGTTGATCTTGCATCTTGCGGTCACGCTCCCGTGCCCGCTCTTCTCTTCTCTCCCGAAGATTGAAATCGTACGCACCAAGCCGCAACAAACTCGGGGAAATCTGAATCGTTGCGACCTTCCCCTCTCCCCCTTCCCACGTCCGTGAGGACAGTTTTCCTGCCGCGTCCCGACATTCTTCTACCGTGGGAAATCCCCTATCCACCTTGGTGTTTTCCTGCCGGTTGTCGTTTTGTCGTGTTTTGGCACATATGGACAAGCCATGTGCCAGCTCGTCGCCTGCGGCTCCTCGCCACGCCCCGCCGTCGGCTACACCTCCGCTACCGCGCGCGGTCGCTCCCACACCTACCGCGCCACTCCGCTGCCGCGGGCGCTTGCGCATGCGGCGTTCCGCCGTTCGCGCGCCCTTGCCCCTGCGCTCTGCTCCCGGCTCGTCGCTGCACACGTCCACTACGGCTCCGCCTGGCTGGGCAGTGGGGGTAGAAAACATTTTCGACGATTGCATAATAACAACACCTAAGGTAAAAACGTGGAATTTTGAAAAACGACGGTTACCTAAAACCGCAGGTCAAGCAGAGCACCTGACTCATAATCCTTTTGTCGCAGGTTCGAGCCCTGCTGGGGGCACTAAACGCCCTGGTGGGCGAACTTCCACGGTTCAACTGCCAGGGCTGTTCCCTTTTTTGTTCCCTATTTCTCTTCGCCCGTTTTCTTGTCTAGCTCTAGCTCTCGGGACTGCCCTCGGCAGCTCACGCCCATTTACCCGACATCCGGTTGTAACAGCTGGCGCATAGGGAGATGTACTTCGGCGCTTCGAGTGCCTCAATTTCCACGGTCTCGCCGTCGAGAATAATGCTGCCGTCCGGATTCAACCGCGCAGTAAAAATCGCTTTCTGCCCACAGGTGCAAATTGTCTTGATTTCCTCAATGGTGTGGGCGACTTCAAGCAATCGCTGGGAGCCCGGGAAGGCGTGGGTGCGAAAGTCGGTACGCAGGCCGTAGCAGAGCACCGGGGTACCGCGCAGGGTGATGCCCAGCAACTGATCGACCTGGTCAGGGGTAAGAAACTGTGCTTCATCGATGATTAGGCAGTCGTAGCCGTCGGCAAGCGAGGAAAGGTCATCGCCATCGTGGATGAGGTGCGCGCGTTCCGCGATCCCGATGCGGGAGTGCACGTCGCCGTCAGCCAAGGTGTCGACGGCCGGCTTGGCGATCAACGGTCGCATGTCACGCTCGCGGTAGTTGTGGGCGACGCGGAGGACCTCGATGGATTTTCCGCTGTTCATGGTTCCGTAGCGGAAGTACAGTTTTGCCATAGCCATCGATTGTAAGGCATGGATTCGCGAGCTCTGACGGGCGTGGAACCGGGCGGCCAACGCGGATTTCAATTCGCGACTATCCTATATTTTTATGCAGCCGAATCCTGACCTGAATGAGAATCCAACCGTTGTTGTATGCGGATCGATCCACCTAGATACCCTGGTCCAGGTCGATAGCGTCCCCGCCGAAGGTGGCACGCTCATCGTTGATGACGGCACTAATTCGCTAGGCGGTAAGGGCGCTAACCAGGCCGTTGCCATTGCCTACGACGGTGTCCGTGCTGTCATGGCCGGTACGGTTGGTGAGGATCGCGCTGCGGACGTCGTGGTCGAGGAACTCAACGCACACGGCGTAGACGTCCATTCCATCAAGACTTCCTGGGATTTGCCGACCGGCAGCGCTTTCGTCGCAACAAACCGCAAGGGCCGCCCGGTCATTTTTGTCCAGCGTGGTGCCGACGCACTGACCGATCCCACCGATTTCGTCGACGAGTTCGCATCCGCGGATGTCGTGCTCGCACAGGGCGAGCTACTCCCGGAAGCAACTGAGGCCATCGCGTCCGTCGCATCCATGTACAGCGCGCGACTGGTGTTGAACCTCAATCCGGTCGTAACCGTTACACCTGCATTGATTGACCATGCAGATCCACTGATTGTCAATATGAAGGGCGCCTGGGAAACAATCCGTCGCCTGGACATCGCCGAAGGCATCCGCGCTACCGACTACCGCGCACAGCTCGAGGCACTACTGCAGTACTGCCCCAGCGTCGTCATGCTCCGGGGCGACCACGGCTGTCTCTTCGCACAGCACTCCGACGGTCTCGATGACGAGCCGACAATCTACGAGCATCCTGCGCTTAAGCTGCCAGAGGAGAAGATTGTCGACGGCACCGGTTCCGGCGACGCGTTCGTCGGCACGCTCACCGCAGAACTGGCTAAGGGTACCTCGCTTTACGACGCCGTCCCACTGGCCACCGCAGCAGGTGCAGCAGCCGTACAGGCGGTCGGCGCATGCTCCGCGTTTGTCCGCCGCGAGAAGCTGCTAGAGATGGTCGAGGCGGAGGACTTTCCCGCTATCAGCGTTTACTAGCGCTCTATAAGCGTCGAAGCCTAACTGCGCTTCGACGGCCTACCTTCTTATAAGGCGGCGATGCCTAACTTAGGTGTCACCGCTAATCCAGCATGCTGGTGACCAGCTCGGCAATTTTCGAGCGCTCCGAGCGCTTCAGCGTGATATGCGCAAAAAGCTCGTTGCCTTTGAGCTTCTCAATCACTGCCTGCACACCGTCATGGCGGCCGACGCGCAAGTTGTCGCGCTGCGCCACATCATGGGTGAGAATGACCCGCGAATTGCTGCCAAGACGTGACAGCACCGTCAGCAGTACATTGCGCTCCAGCGACTGTGCCTCATCGACAATCACGAAGCTGTCATGCAGGCTGCGACCACGGATGTGGGTCAGCGGCAGAACCTCCAGCATGTCGCGCGAGGCAATCTCATCCATGACGTTCTCCGAGACCAGCCCCTCCAGCGTGTCGTAAACAGCCTGCGCCCACGGGTTCATCTTTTCGTCCTCACTACCGGGCAGGTAACCAAGGTTCTGACCACCGACCGCGTAGAGCGGACGAAACACCACGATTCGGCGATGTAGTCCGCGCTCCAGCACCGACTCCAGACCCGCGCACAGTGCAAGCGCCGACTTACCCGTGCCGGCTCGGCCGCCGAGGGACACAATCCCCACCGAGTCATCCAACAGCAGGTCGAGCGCAACGCGCTGCTCCGCCGACCGTCCCTTCAGCCCGAACGCCTCCGTATCGCCCCGCACAAGCTTGACGACACCCGGGGCGCTCACCCTTGCCAGCGCAGACTGGCTACCGGCGCTGAGCTGCACGCCGCAGTGCAGCGGCTGCTCCTGAACCTGCTCGAGCTCCAGAAAGCCATTGGCGAAGAGACGATCAATTTGCTCCGGGTCGACGTCCACTTCCACCATTCCCGAGTACCCAGTCAGTACGACGTCCTGGGCGCGGTAATCGTCGGCAGGCAATCCCACCGCACCAGCCTTAACGCGAAGCGGAATGTCCTTGGTGACCAGCACGACATCATGGCCATCGTGCTGAAGGTTCAGGGCGCAAGCGAGAATACGGTGATCGTTTTCGGCGGTGCGGAAGCCAGCGGGGAGGATGGAAGGATCGGAGTGGTTGAGCTCAATATGCATAAGCCCGCCAAGATCATTGGCGGGCACAGGCCGGTCCAGGTGGCCGTAGCGATAGCGCAACTCTTCGAGGAAACGGAGCGCTTCTCGGGCGAACCACCCCAGCTCTGGGTGGTGGCGTTTGGCCTCCAACTCACTCACCACCACCAGTGGAAGAACAACTTGGTGCTCATCGAACTTCTTGGTGGCGTGGGGATCGGACAGCAGGACCGAGGTATCAAGCACGTAGGTACGCATGACTTCAGGCTAAAAGTCAGAGGTAGAAATTACGTGGTTGTGAGATGAATGCTTGGTTATCAGCTGAACCACAGTTGGTTACAGGCTCTAATCCTCAAGTTGAACCCTAAGGAAGTTGTCCCCCCCCCGGCGCTGCCGACCGCTGCTCCCCTCCCCTCCCAAGCCCAAGCTTCCAATACCAGCCCTAACACCGGCCTAAAGCACGACTAGTCATTCAAGCGAATCTGGCGTCCCAGCAGCTTGCGGCGCAGTGGATCGACAGCCAAGGTCACAGCGCCAACTGCCAAAACTCCCAAGACGTACGCCAGCGCAACAACGAGTGAGCGTTGACCAAAAGTGATTTCGTTCGCGACCGGACCGAACATGAACGCCCCCAACAGCGCACCCATGGCAAAGCCGAAGATGCTGGTCACAAGCATGGGGAAGAACGTCTGCTTAAAAGTGACCGTGCGGTGGAAGGTGATTGGCGTACCGATGAAATCCAGCGCCTTTGTCAGCGATGCTTCTTCATAGACAGCTGAGGCCTGAGTCAGCACAGTCGATACCAGCAGCAGAATGAAGCCGATTACGAAGGTAATAGTCACACCTGTTGCAATATCATGCGCGAGTGTGGCGTCTGCGACTTCTTCAATCTTGTCTTCGCTAGGCACCATCATTGTGAACCCGAGCAGCAGTGATAAGAACGTCATGGAACTTCCTCGACGCCACGATTCCTTAGCGTTAGTGGCTACTCGTCGCATGGCCACAAAGTCGCTCGAAGTACCGAAGAAGCTGCCGATACCAGCCACCAGCTGAATAAAGAAAGGCGCTACCAGACCAACTGCCCAGACCATCAGGTACATCATCGCCGCGACACCAATGATGGTCGAGAGGGTTCCACCCGCGATATTGGAGTTGCCAACCACATACAGCACACCCGCACCGATAACAACGGCCACAATCATGCGCCATGCCTTCATCGACTTGGGCACTTCCTTGCGGGTAACACCAAGCGGCGAAATCATCACCCTTCGCATACCAACCACAGCAGCAAAGAGCGCGAGGAGCACCACGGCAACCCAGACCAGCGGGTAGCCCCACCAGGGCAGCAACATGTCCCAGGTATCCAGATAATCATTGTCGAACTTGATTATCGCCCAGAATGGCGCGGTGGCAATTGACAAGAACGTGCCCACCACAAGCCCAACAGCCGCCAATACGAGGGTTTCGATAATCACCATGCGCGTAACTGCCCCGTTGGAGAGACCAATCAAGCGCAGAGTTGCCAACCGCTGCTCCCGCCCTGCAGCGCCAAGCACCGCCGACTGTGCCACGAGCGAAACCATTGCCGGGATTACAAAAACGCAGGCCACCAGTGCCAGCTGCAGGTACAGCTCGCCCTGACCTTGATTCATGTAATCCTCGGGTGTGGGGTTTGGCGGCAACGGTGGCTCAGCCTGCATACGGCGGTAAAACATCGCCGTGCCACCGACGACGACCAACGCCAACCAGGTACTCACGGTCATAGCCGCCACGGACAGTGCAGATAACCAGCCGTTTCCCGAATGCGATTCGCGCCCGGCGCGCTGCAGCCGCGTGCTCAAGTCCGCTAGTGCACTGGTAGGAATTCTCTGAGGTTTCGTTGCTTCAGTTACAGGGCTCACTTTGCAACCTCCGATCCTGCCAGCATGCGGTCGTCGTGAATCAGGCCATCGCGGATTTCCACACGCCGACGGCACCAGTCCGCCACCTTCACATCGTGAGTGACCATCACCAATGTCGTTCCAGTCTGCTCCACCAACGCGGTGAGCTGCTGCATGACCTCATGGCCTGTGGACTGGTCCAGTGCGCCAGTCGGCTCATCGGCGAAGATGACACCTGGCTCACCGGCCATCGCGCGGGCAATAGCCACACGTTGCGCTTGACCGCCGGACATCTGTCCTGGGCGGCGGCGCGTGAGGTCTTGTAGCCCCAAGCGGCTGAGGACATCGTCGGCAAGCGCCAGCGACTTCGAGCGCTTCTTACCCTGCAGAATCATTGGCAGAGCGACGTTTTCCCGTGCCGTCAGCTCGGGCAGGAGCTGGCCATCCTGGAAAACGAAGCCGAAGTCGTGTAGGCGGAGGGCGGAGCGGTCGGCGTCGGAAAGCGAATTGATCTTGGTGTCACCGAAGATGACGTCGCCGTCGTCCGGCAGCAACACGCCGGACATGCAGTGCAGCAGCGTGGACTTACCAGAGCCGGACGGTCCCATGACTGCAACGGTTTCGCCGGGCTCAATATTCAGCGAAATACCGGTGAGAACGGGGGCGGAATTGTAGGACTTAGTGATGTCACGGATACAAAGTCGTGCGTTTCTTGGGCTGTTGTTCTCTGTCATGGCACTCATTTCACTCGCACGGAGACGATTTCAACACCGTGCCCACTTTCCTTTTGCGGTAGTGCTAGGTCTACCATGCCGGAAAATAATTCCTCCGCGCACAGAGCTTTCGTACCATGGGAAACTATGGAGCTGAAGGATTATTTCCGCAAATATGTCGGCGCGAACCGCCGCGAAAAGGCGCATAAACGCAGCTACGAGGAATCCGCCGCCGCTCGCATCGCCGAACTTACCGCTTCACGACGAACAATTGCCGAAGCCTTCGAGATTGAACGTCGCCGCATTGAAAACGACCTCCATGACGGAGCTCAGCAATACATTGTTGCGGCTTCAATGAAGTTGGGGCTTGCGGAGTTAGAGGCCTCCAATACGGACAATGAGGAACTAATGCAGCTCCTGGCGGAAACTCGCGGCCATTTGGAGGATGGCCTGCGGGCCTTGCGGCGAACAGTCCATGGCATCCATCCGCAGGTATTGCGCGATCGCGGACTGCAAGCGGCTGTTGAGGAAATTGCTGAAGGATATGGCCCTCACGTGGTTGTGCACACTCCCTATCCCCTGCCGGAACTGGAGGAAAGTGTGCTTGCCGCGGCATATTTTTTCTGTGCAGAAGTGCTGACTAATGCAGCAAAATATGCGCCGAATGCTCCTGTTTCTGTGCTGCTCACCTCAGATCAGACACTTAATATTTCAATTACCGACCAAGGCCCTGGCGGGGCAAAATTGGGGCGCGGATTGCGGGGCATGAAAGAGCGCCTGGCCACTTTTGACGGTGCGATGACCATGCACTCTCCCGAAGGCGGGCCAACGCAGGTAATAGCCAGAATTCCCTTGATGTTGAACCGCTGGGAATCGGGCATTGGAGAAATAGAAGGCATGGATATGGAAAGCGTGGAGAAGAAAGGTGCAGCGAAATAATGAAAATTGTCATTGCGGATGACTCGGCACTCCTGCGGGAAGGAGTCGCGGGGCTCGTCGAAAAGCGCGGACATGAAGTGATTGCGATGGTCGACACTGCCCACGGCCTGGTGGCGGACATCGATGACCGTTTTGATGACACGGGAGAGCTGCCAGATCTGGTGATTACCGATGTGCGCATGCCACCGAAGATGAGTGACGACGGCCTGCGGGCCGCGGTGGAACTCCGCGAGCGTTATCCGCAGCTGAATGTGATGGTGTTGTCGCAGTATGTGGCGCCGGCGTATGCGCGTGAGTTGTTCTCGCCGGGAGGTGCTGGGGTTGGTACTGGGGTCGGTTCGAGTGGCAACAGCTCGAGTGGCGGGACCGGGTACTTGCTCAAAGACCGCGTTGGCCAAGTGCTGGACTTCTTGGGTTCGCTCGAAGTCGTCGCCGGTGGTGGCGTGGTGATTGACCCTGATGTGGCGACGGCATTGATGCAGTCCGGCAAATCGGGGCTTGCCAGTTTGACGGCCCGCGAACGCGAAGTGCTGGAGCTGATGGCACGTGGCAAGTCCAATAAGCAGATTGCCGATGACCTCGTGTTGTCCGGGGCGGCAGTGGCGAAACACGTGTCCAACATCTTTATGAAGCTGCACCTGGAGCCCGGCGAGGAAAACCGCCGTGTGCGGGCAATTTTGGAATTTCTCACGGCGACGTCGGGGCAGATTTAGCGACTTCGGGTCAAGATAGAATCGCCTTAGGTAAAGGCCCAGGAAAAGGCTTGGGTAAGGCCCTAGAAAAAGCCCGGCGTAAACAGGATAAGAACGTGTTTGATCAAGAAGACTTTTACATCTCCAGCGACCTCCACCTTGGCCACCAGTTAGTCTCTGAGCTCCGCGGTTTCGCGACCACCACCGAGCATGACGATGCCATTCTCCGCCAGCTCTGGGATCTGCCATCGGGCTCGACCTTCATCTGCCTTGGCGATATTTCAGTCCACGAAGACGCCTACGCGCTGGAGAAACTGACCGAGGTCAAAGCTGCCCGCGACCTCACTTTGATTCTGACTCCGGGCAACCACGACCAAGTCCACCCCAAGTTTCAGCCGGCGGTGCAGATGGAATGGATGAGCCGCTACCAGGAAGTTTTCGACCTCATCAGCCTGAATCTGCAAATCAGGCGCAAGAAGGAGGCCTACCTGTTCAATCACTACCCCGCGCTGATGAATCGCACCGCTTCCAAGAATGCCGTCCGTTGGGCTCCACATGCGAATCGCTGGACTGGCATCATCCACGGCCACACCCATTCACCCGTAGCGCTCATGCCGGGCCACGTCAATGTCGCACCCGAGGCCCACGACCTGCGCATTATCCACAGCTCGAAGCTCTGGGATCTGCTGGATCAGGTCTAAGCTTTACGACGGTCATTGCGCCCGTCCCCACTAACTTCTAGGTGTAGTCATGTCTATGAAAATCACTGTCTGCGTCGTTTACCCGCGCTACCCCGATAACACTGAACCTCTAGGCGGCTTTGTCGAATCCGAAGAAACCGCCCTCGAAATCGACAACTGGTGGCGCGCGCAACCCGGCGGAATGATGGGCACCTGGGAAGATTTTGAGATCGAAGTCGAGAGCCGCGACCAGCTCCTCTACGGAGTTTTTAGCGGCACCCCTACTCTTGAAATCACCGATAGCGACTTTTGGGACCCTATCTGTCATGGGGTGTACACCGACCGAGAAGAAGCTGAGAGGGCAACTAGGCCGAAGACGATGTGGGAAGCAAACAACTGTCCACGGAAGTATGTGCTTCCCTTCCGCCTGGGCTGGAAGTTTGACCGGTACTTCCCTGACGGGAAGCCCTGGCCGCCGGACCAGCTGTAACGTGTTCTAGCGCTGACCCGGGTGTGGTCGATTTTCGAAACTCGGCGCATATGGCCAAGTTCCTCCCCCACTTATGGCTCAAAAGTGACCTGTGGCGCAAATGTGTACATATGGTCGCGTATACGGACCCAAACGTTACTGTCGAGCCATACGTGGCGTGCTGCCGCGATGCCGTGATGGCTCCTCTTCACTTGTCATTGCGCTATTGGGATTCTAGAACCCCCGCATAAGTGGCAAGTAAGTGGCAAGCTTTCGGCTCCAGCGCTCTGGCCCAAGACTCCAGCGACTTGTGGCCAAGGTATTCACCTATCGATGCGCTGGAGCGTGGCCATAAGTGAATACCTCATCGACATGTGAGAGACCCGGCCAATACCGTGCGCATAAGTGCCGAAAAACCATCGACAAGACCCCGACACCATCGACAAGACCCCGAAACTTGGCCATAAGTGGTGGAATAGAAAATAGACCGCTCACTCTCACGGCCCAACCCTCAATAACCAGCTGGGGCGCGTCGGGGAAAGACACGAATTTTGTCCTTTGGCCCGAATATTTAATGATTTTTTAGTCGATTAACACTGCGAATAAAAAAACCAGGCCAGAGAAAAACTCTCTGACCTGGCGTAATGGCTCCTCCAGCTGGACTCGAACCAGCAACCCTTCGATTAACAGTCGAATGCTCTGCCATTGAGCTATGGAGGAATATCCACCGCACAGAACCAGCTAAACCAAACTTTGGCCGCGCCGTTCCTTGCGACGGATAGATACTTTACCCAGACCCCTTGAAACTCACAAATCGCCAGGTCAAAGGTTAATTTAAGCATCTTATACCCATCGGCCATGACATCGTTGTGAGTTCTTGGAGCCATGCAATCTGCGCAACCCATGCAGCCTCAAGCAACCCACATTTGACACCGCCGTACCGCCGTACTGAAAACGCTTTCCATCATGCACTTCCCGCACAGCATTCTTACGATGGGGCATATGTCTGAACAAACCAACGGAACAAACAAAACCGAACAACCCGAAAACACCGAGCAAACCGCACGCGTTGTTCGCGGCGTTATCGCACGCGAAAAAGGCGCACCGGTAGAACTTACTGATATCCACATCCCGACCCCGGGCCCGAACGATGTCATTGTCGACATCCAGGCCTGCGGCGTGTGCCATACAGACCTGGCTTACCGAGACGGCGACATCACCGACGAGTACCCGTTCTTCCTCGGCCACGAGGCAGCAGGCGTGGTCTCCGAGGTTGGCGAAGAGGTCACGCATATTGCCGTCGGCGATTTCGTCGTCCTCAATTGGCGCGCTGTCTGTGGCGAGTGCCGTGCCTGTAAGCGTGGTGAGCCACAGTACTGCTTTAGCACTTTCAACGCCTCCAAGCCCATGACGCTTGCCGACGGCACCGTCCTCACCCCAGCACTTGGAATCGGCGCTTTTGCGGATGCCACCCTCGTCCACGAGGGCCAGTGCACCAAGGTGGATTCGGCAGCCGACCCGGCCGTTGCGGGCCTGCTTGGCTGCGGCGTCATGGCCGGCATCGGTGCGGCCATCAACACCGGCGAGGTCAAGCGCGGTGAATCAGTAGCCGTCATCGGCTGCGGTGGCGTTGGTACCGCCGCTATCGCCGGCGCCAAGCTGGCTGGCGCTAGCACGATTATTGCCATCGATATCTCGGACGAGAAGCTCGACACCGCCCGCGAGTTCGGCGCGACCGAGACCATTAACTCTGCGGAGCTGGCTAAGAGCGATAAGGGCACCGGGGAAGAGGATCCCGTCGTTAAGCGAGTGCGTGAGCTGACCGACGGTTTCGGTGCTGACGTCGTGATTGATGCGGTCGGCCGTCCGGAAACCTACAAGCAGGCGTTCTACGCCCGTGACCTGGCTGGACGTGTTGTTCTGGTCGGTGTTCCGGCGCCGACGATGGAGCTGGACATCCCGCTGGCGGATGTGTTTAGCCGCGGTGGTGCGCTGAAGTCGTCCTGGTACGGCGACTGCCTGCCGGAGCGCGACTTCCCGATGCTGGTAGATCTGTCGTTGCAGAACCGCCTGCCATTGGAGGGCTTCGTGACGGAGCGCATTAGCATTGAGGATGTTGATGAGGCCTTCGAAACTATGAAGGCCGGTAAGGTACTGCGATCGGTGGTGACGCTGTGAACAAGGATTTGAGGGTCGACCACGTTCTCACGTCGGGCACCTTCTCGCTCGATGGTGGTACGTGGGACGTCGATAACAACGTATGGGTGCTCGGCGATGACCGTGAGGTCATTGTCATCGATGCGGCGCATGAGGCACAGCCGATTATTGATGCGGTGGATGGTCGCAAGGTAAAGGCCATCGTGTGCACCCACGCACACAACGACCACATCACTGTGGCACCTGAGCTGCAGGAAAAGCTCGACGCTCCCCTGCTGGTCCACCCGGGCGACCAGATGCTTTGGGAGCAGTCCTGGCCGAACCTGGCGCACGAGGACCTCGCACACGGTCAGCGCCTGGAGATTGCAGGCACGGAGGTTGTCATTATTAATACTCCAGGCCACTCCCCTGGTTCGTGCTGCCTGTATGTGCCGGAGGCCGCGGAGCTGTTCTCGGGTGACACGCTGTTTTCCGGCGGTCCTGGAGCGACCGGTCGGTCCTACTCGGATTTCGACACGATCATTAACTCCATCCGCGATAACCTGCTGACTCTGCCTGCGGAAACGACTGTCCGCACGGGTCATGGCGACCACACGACGATTGGGCGCGAGGCTCCGCACTTGGAAGAGTGGATTCGCCACGGCTACTAGCTGTTACTGCTAGCCTCTACTCAAACACGACCTTGACCGCCTCTGCTTGCAGTTCGCGGCGGTACTGCTCCATCGCGAGCAGGTCCGCGAACAGCGAGTTGTAGGCGGTTTCGTCGTCTGAGGGGCGCATCCGCGAGAGCATCGCTTTCAGCTGTGCAATCTGGTCCCCGACCCACACTTCCTGCAACCGCGCCAGAATCGCCTGTGCATACGGGCGCAGCGTCTCTGCATCGACGGCGATTTGCTCCACACCCAGCTCAGTCACGAGATGCTTGACGACGTCCTCCCGCGCCCGATCCATAATCGCGGTCGCCCAGCTATGTGGCTGCGTGGCCGCTTCCCCGCAGGCACCACCTGCAGCCATGATGGCATCGAATACCGCTCGGTAGGTCGGATGTCCAAAGGTCTCAGGTGCGAGCGCATCGAATACCGGACCGGTGGTGGCGGGCTCCTGAATTGCCAGCTTGAGGGCCTCACGCTGCGCATAAAGCACAGGGTCCCGCGGATTTGGATACGGCAGTGCCGGGTTGCGCCGGCGCCGCGCTTCCTCCGCCTCTTCACGGGCACGGGCCTCTTCTTGGCGACGCTGGTAGGGCGTGCGCTTTTCGCTCTGTGGCCGACTGGCCTCCTCGCGGACGCGCTGCACCAGCTCGGCCTCATCATTCCAGCCGATCCAGCCGGCCACTTCGCGGGCATACTCATCGCGCAACGCCGCGTCCTTGAGCTGAGCCAGGACAGGCACCACGCGGCGCAGCCCGGAGACCCTGCCATTAGCGGTGGTCAGGTCATAGTCGGCCAGAAGTGTGCGGAGGACGAATTCGATCAATGGTCGTCGTGAAGCGACGAGGTCGCGCACTGCGGCCTCGCCCTTCTTCTGACGCAGATCGCACGGATCCATGCCGTCCGGCGCGACCGCGACGTAGGACTGGCCGGTGAAATTCTGCTCGCCCTCGAAGGCGCGCATGGCGGCTTTCTGCCCTGCCTCGTCGCCGTCGAAGGTGTAGATGAGCTCGCCGCGGAAGAAGTTGTCATCGAGCATGAGCCGGCGCAGCAGCTGGAGGTGTTCCTCACCGAAAGCGGTACCACAGGACGCGACGGCTGTGGTCACGCCCGAGGCGTGCATGGCCATGACGTCGGTGTACCCCTCCACAATCACAGCCTGATGACCAGCGGCAATATCCTTCTTGGCCAGATCCAGGCCGAAGAGCACCTTGGACTTCTTGTACAGCATGGTCTCGGGCGTGTTCATGTACTTGCCCAGGTTGTCATCGTCGAAAAGCTTGCGGGCACCGAAGCCGATGACATCGCCGGACATATTGCGAATCGGCCACATGAGTCGGCGGTGGAAACGATCAATCGGCCCCATACGCCCCATCTTGGAAAGACCCGCCTTGTCCAGCTCCTCGAAGCTAAAGCCCAGGCGCTGCAGGTGCTTGGTCAGGGTGTCCCAGCCCGCCGGCGAGTAGCCACAGCCGAACTGGGCCGCGTGCTCGGCGGTGAAGCCACGGTTTTCCAGAAACTCGCGCGCAGGCGCTGCCGCAGGAGTGGTGAACTGTTCGCGGTAGAACTTCTGCGCCTCGCGGTTTGCGGCGATGAGACGCTGGCGGGTTCCCGGTTCCTCGCGACGGCCCGTGCCACCGCCCTCATAGTTAATGTGGAAGCCAATCTTCTCTGCGCAAGCCTCGACGGCCTCCGGGAAAGACAGGTGTTCCATCTCCATGAGGAAGCTGAAGACATCACCGCCCTTGCCGGTGGAAAAGCAGTGGTAGTAGCCATGATTGGGGCGAACGTGGAACGACGGCGTGCGCTCGTCCTTAAAAGGCGAAAGCCCTTTCAGAGAATCCGCGCCAGCCGGTTTGAGGTTCACGTATTCCGCAACGATCTCCTCAATCGGAGTCCGCTCGCGGATCGCCGCGATATCGGAGTCCGGAATTCTTCCCCTAGCCATGAAAATAACCTTACCCAACCCGTCCAATCGGCTCCGCCGTGGAGGTTTCGCTTGCCGACGAGCCGCCCGCGCCCAACCTATAACGTGCCGGTGGCGACAGATATGGAAAGATACTAGCCATGGCTGAGTGGAAGAAGATTGCGAGCGGCGTGGGCGCTGCCGCCCTGGTGCTGGCTGGAAGTTATCTCGGGCTCGATGGCGGAGATCAGAACTCGACGGCATCCGAGGGCTCACAGGGGTCGCAGAATTCCGAATCGCAGAGTTCCACTGCCCCCAACACGAAGTCGAATCCCAAACCTGGACCCAGCTCGGGCAGCAACAAGGATGGTGCCAAGGGTGCCACCTGCGCAGTAGATACCCTGCCGCAGGAGGCCGACGATGTTATCGACCGCATCCTGACCGACCAGGACCATATCTACTCGCAGCACGACGGCAAGCACTTCGGCAACTACGAGGGACGCCTGCCGAGGCAGCGCGGTGACTACTACCGCGAATACACCGTGACCACCCCGGGCAATTCCAGCCGCGGTGCACGTCGCATTGTTGTCGGCGGCGGAACCGAAAATGACCCGGATGTCTGGTACTACACCGACGACCACTACGAGAGCTTCTGCGAAATTCCAGACGCGGAGGACTAGACAACTATCCCCACGCTGCGGCTACACCGGCGATATGGCGATCGAGTCGTGCAACACGCGATTCCGTCATAGACGCCAGCTGATCAACGATTACTCGTAGGCGCGCCTGGTCACTCTCCGCGCGAGAGTAGAGCCACTGGAACATCGGATCAAGCGTTCCCGGAGCCCCCTCGTGCAGATACTCAGCCACCCGGAAAAGGCGATCGCGCTCTCGCTCCTGACGGCGAACATGACGCGGAAGATCCATCACATACAGCACGGCGATGGTCTTCAGCATGGTGACCTCCGCCAGAATCGAGCTGGGCACGGCGAGGTCCGCGTCGTAACGCCCGAGCGGAAGCGTCGATCCGGAGGCAGCACGCGTACCCGCGACGGAAGCGGTGACGAAACGGCCAACCAGCTCCGAGGTCATACGTTTCAGCGCGACCAGCGAACGCAGCGAACCATCGTAGGATGCCGCAGCGGAGACCACCGGCAAGCTGGCAAGACGCCCGGCAGCTTCGACAAGCTCCGCTGGATCGCCACCAAATGCGGCAGCGCCCTTGTCAGCGAGCGCGGCCAGCTCCACGGTGTCCCACAGAACCCCTAGGTTAATGCGACCGGAGACGATGCCATCCTCGACATCGTGGACAGAATAGGCGACATCGTCAGACCAGTCCATAATCTGCGCCTCAAGACACTGCTTGCCGTGCGGCACGCCTTGGCGAATCCACTGCAGAATCGCGGCATCTTCCTGGTAAGCACCGTACTTGTGGCGCAGCTGACCATCGGGACCCATCGGTGTCCACGGGTACTTACAAGCGGCATCGAGCGCCGCCCGCGTGAGATTGAGTCCACAGGGCTCACCTGTACCATCGAGTACTTTCGGCTCCAGACGAGTGAGAATACGCAGCGTCTGCGCATTGCCCTCAAACCCACCGCACCCGGCAGCAATCTCGTTAAGAGCGCGCTCACCGTTGTGGCCATACGGCGGATGCCCGATGTCATGCGTCAGGCCGGCCAACTCTGCGAGATCCTCATCTGCACCGAGTTCGCTGGCGATTCCACGGGAAATCTGCGCGACCTCCAGCGAGTGAGTCAGGCGTGTGCGCGGAGTGTCACCCTCCCCCGGCCCCACAACCTGGGTTTTGTCAGCCAGCCTGCGCAGCGCTGCGGAGTGCAGGACGCGAGCGCGATCTCGTGCAAACGCCGCCCGGTGGGATTCCAAGGACTGCACCCCGGGCAGCAATGACTGCTTCGGAGACTCCTCGACAATACGAGCGAGTTCAAAAGATGAATACGAAAATTTACCGGCCACGTAATTATTGTTACGTATCCTTGTAGATATGTCTGACAGGAATCGCGTGTTTCGCCCCCTTTACCTTGCCGCATCGGGTGTTTTCCTCGGCCTGAGCATGCCGCTCATCACAGCTGCGCTTCCAACACAGTCGCCAGTTCATGCGCCCGCATCGCTGCTAGCGCTCGCGCCGTCAGCATCCCTGGCGCACGCTGAGGCACCGACGGATGTTTCCGGTGACGTGGCCGATCTCGCAGGTGTGCTGAACGGCGGCGAAGAGGCTCGCCTGAAGGAGCAGATTCAGCAACTTAAGACGGATAAGCGGCTCCTGTTCTCGGTGTTTTATATCAAGAGCTTCGACGGTATCCAGGGCGAGCAATGGGCGCAGCAGGCCTGGGAGCACCTCGGCGCTGCCGACAACCGCGGTGTCCTGGTCGTCGCCGTGGAAGACCGTAACCTCGGCGCTTTCGTCGGCAACTCCTTCCCCAGCAATGCAGAAGCCGTCAACAGCGCAGCTCAAGGACAGCTGTTAGAGGACGACAACTGGGCGGCTGCGGGTGAAGCTGCCATCGCCGAGGCAGGCGGTGGCAGCGGCTCCGCCGGAGGGTGGGCGCTCGGCGCCGGCCTCGGTGGTGCCGCCGTTGTCGGTGGCACCACTTGGGCCGTGAGCCGTCGCAACAAGAAGAAGCGGGACGAGGAAGAGATTGCTCGTGGCCGCAACATCGACCCCAAGGATGTCTCTTCGCTGGACTCGCTGAGTACCAGCTCGCTCGATGTTCTTGCGCACGATGAGATTGTCAGTACTGATGAGTCCATTCGCAAGGCCAGCACCGAGCTCGACCTCGCTCGCGCCGAATTCGGTACCGAGCGCATCCGCAGCTTCGACAACGCACTGAAGCACTCGCAGTCCACACTCGAGCGTGCATTCACCCTTCGCCAACAGCTTGACGACGGCTCCGTCACCGACGAAATCGAGCGCCGCAGTGTCCTACTGGAGATTATCTCTACCTGTGGTGTTGCCGATAATCAGCTCGACGCCGAGGCTGCGAACTTCCAGAAGCTCCGCCAAGAGCTGATGAACGCCGAAGAGACGATTTCGAAGCTCACTCAGCGAAGCGTCGAGCTGCGCTCTCGCATGCCGGGTGCCAGCGAGATCCTCGACAGTCTGCGCGCACGATACGACGCGCAGATGCTCAGCTCTGTGACTGACAATGTCGACATGGCTACGGAGCACCTGAATCAGGCTGACCAGTCGATGGCTGAAGCTCGCCGCATGGCTGACCTGCCCGCCGGTGAGCAGGCTGGTCTCATCGATGCACTGTCGGCCACCGACTTTGCACTCACACAGGCAGAGAGCTTGTTAAGCGCCATTGAACACGCCGACAGCGATATTCAAGCCGCTGTCGCTGGACTGTCTGCCCTTATCGCCGAGGTTCGCGGTGAGATCGATGAGGCCTCGCACCTGATGTCGGCCCCGCAGGGTGCGAAAATCAACCGCGAGCGCCTCAATGCTGCGATTGAAGCGGGCCGTGAAGCACTCGGTGTTGCGGCCAACAAGTCCGAAGTAGATCCGCTGAGTTCCTGGACCTCGCTGACCGATGCCGATGAGCTGCTCGACGAAGCCCTGGACTCCGCTCGTGACAAGGCCGCATCGTTTGCCCGCGCCACCGCCACGTTGCAGCACAGTATGCAGGATGCCGACAATCACATCCGCGCTGCAGCAGATCTGATTGCTACCCGTCGCCGTGTAGTCGGGGCTGAGGCTCGCACCCGCCTTGCAGAGGCGCAGCGTGCTTACGGTTCTGCTCAGGGTCTGGCCAATGATGACCCCCGAAAGGCACTGGCCTACGCACGCCGTGCCCGCAAGCTCGCCGCCGAGGCGGCTGACTTGGCTCGCCGTGACATCCGCCGCTACCAGAATCAGCGCCGCGGTGGCGGCAGCAACGGCTCGATGATCGCCGGCATGGTACTGGGCAGCATGCTCAGCAACAACAGTGGCTTTGGTGGCAGTGTCGGAGGTTTCGGCGGGGGGTCGAGCCGGCCAGGTGGCTCAGGCAGCACCATGGGTTTCTAGGCGGTCAAGGCAGCCGACCGCAGGAGTCTAAATCCGCATCTGGCGTGGTCCATCTACAGACCACGTCGCCAATGCAGCAGCGATGAGCCACTCTTCGAAACCATCCTGGAGGTTCCCCTCCCGCGCATAGACACCGAACAACCCGCGACCGAGGCTGTCCTCTCTGATAATGCGGGCGAGCTCGTAGCCCGGTCGCTCACTATCGAAAATCGTGCGGATTCCCCGTCCTTCTCTGATGAGAACGAAGGATTCCTCCTCGTCCGGATTTGTCATTACCAGCGCGTTAG
The DNA here is from genome assembly GCF_001054325.1 of Corynebacterium vitaeruminis. Classification (GTDB taxonomy): domain Bacteria; phylum Actinomycetota; class Actinomycetes; order Mycobacteriales; family Mycobacteriaceae; genus Corynebacterium; species Corynebacterium vitaeruminis_A. The sequence continues at coordinate 84,925 of NZ_JVVM01000020.1, forward strand.
TGCTGAAGAAGCGAGCTTTCACCTGCCAACGGCGCCCCTGCGGTGACGCAATCCAGAAAGCACTAAAGACCCCGTCCTGACAGCTCCAGCCGTCGGACAGGGTCTTTTTGTTCTCGTCGTAAACGACGCCGTCTGCAATGGTTGCTACACGATCCACACCCAAATCATATAGGCAATCAGCAAAAGCAAGCAGACAGTGAGAATCCAGGTAGAGGAAACCATGCGGGACTCCAGCACCCGACGGGCACTGTAGACCAGGAAGATCTTCTCTTCTTCCGGCAGCGCACGTCCCTCTTCGGTGTCGAACTGCACCTCTGCGTGGCGCACACCACGGGACGCACCGGTGAACTGGCCCCACTTCTCGCCAGTTTTCGCATTCTCAATGACGTAATTCGTCGAGCCCTCACACACCAGCTTGCCTTCAGGACGATCCGGCCCAAAGGTCACTGAAAGCTGCTTGGCTCGCGAAATCTTGTCACGGTCAGAAGCAACGGTCGAGAACACACGACCGTCGGGAAGCGTGGCGGAAACACGATGGTCAGCAGAGGCGTCAATAACCCACTCCCCTTCCGGGGTATTGAGGCGATCGCCCTGCTCATCACGGATGTACGTGCCGATTTCGGTGCTTTCCTTCAGAATCGGCCAGGTCTGCTCGGATTTTTCCCGAGAGCCGTCGCCGAGACTATAGGATTCCCAAAAAACTTCTTCGGCCATTAGCAGCCCACCAGGCGACCGGCGAAGTAGCTCTCCAGCTCGTCAATCTTGACGCGCTCCTGCTCCATGGTGTCGCGGTCACGGACGGTGACAGCGTTGTCCTCGAGAGTGTCGAAGTCAACGGTGACACAGTACGGAGTACCAATCTCATCCTGGCGGCGGTAACGACGGCCGATGGCGCCGGAGGTGTCGTAATCGACAGCCCAGTGCTGACGCAGCTTGTCCGCGACAGCCTCAGCAGTCGGAGTCAGGGTGTCCTTCTTCGATAGCGGCAGAACGGCAACCTTAACCGGCGACAGGCGCGGATCCAGCTTCAGCACGGTACGGGTATCGGTGCCGCCCTTTGCGTTCGGCACCTCTTCCTCGGTGTAGGCATCGCACAGGAAAGCCATCAGAGCGCGGGTCAGGCCGAAGGACGGCTCGATGACGTACGGAACGTACTTTTCGCCGGTGACCTGGTCGTGGTAGCGCAGGTCCTCCTTGGAGTGCTCGATGTGGCAGCCGAGGTCGTAGTCGGTGCGGTTGGCGACACCCATCAGCTCGCCCCACTCGTTGCCCTGGAAGTGGAAGCGGTACTCGAAGTCAATCGTGCGTGCAGAGTAGTGCGCGCGCTCATCCTTCGGAACGTCGAACTGACGCATGTTCTCCGGGTTAACGCCCAGGTCAATGAACCAGTTCCAGCAGGCGTCGACCCATTCATCGAACTTCTCTTCAGCCTGGTCCGGGGCAACGAAGTACTCGATCTCCATCTGCTCGAACTCGCGAGTACGGAAGATGAAGTTGCCCGGGGTAATCTCGTTGCGGAATGCCTTACCAGTCTGACCGATACCGAACGGTGGCTTCATACGAGCCGTGGTCATGACGTTCTTAAAGTTGACGAAGATACCCTGAGCGGTCTCCGGGCGCATGTAGTGCAGCCCCTGCTCATTGTCGACCGGACCGAGGAAGGTCTTCATCAGACCCGAGAACATCTGCGGCTCGGTCCAATTGCCCGGCTGACCGGTCTCCGGGTCCGGAACGTCTGCCAGACCATTGGCCGGCGGGTGACCGTGCTTGGCCTCGTAGGCCTCCAGCAGGTGGTCAGCGCGGTAGCGCTTGTGGGTGTGCAGGGACTCCACCAGCGGGTCAGTAAAGGTAGCGACGTGGCCGGAAGCTTCCCAGACCTGGCGCGGCAGGATAATGGACGAATCCAGACCGACAACATCCTTACGGCCAGTGACGAAAGTCTTCCACCACTGGCGCTTGATGTTTTCCTTCAGCTCCACACCCAGGGGACCGTAATCCCATGCCGAGCGGGTACCGCCGTAAATTTCACCACACGGGTAAACGAATCCTCTGCGCTTACACAGGTTGGCGACGGTATCGACAACTGACTTAGGTGCCACGGTCTAGACCACTCCTTATAAAAGGCTTCGCATCGCACACCGCACGCATTTTCAGACAATCAAATTCTGCCTATAACGCGCAGCGAACGACATAATGAAAAGCAAAATGTACTGACCCCAACAGGCCAGTTAAAAGTTCCCCTATACTCTAGCGCATCTTGTCCAACCGATACCGGGTAGTGTCATTTACATGGCTGGCGAAGATATGCACGAAGTTAGTTCTGGCAAAAACCCACGTGGTACGGGCTCCCCTGCTGGCTCCGGGGCCCACGCCTCCGCACGGCCGAGCGCAACCCGCATCGGTCAGCGCAATACTCGTCAGCGCCGCGCCGTGGTGTCAATTATGAGTGAGGCACCGAATTTCCGCTCCGCAGCTGACATTCATAAGTCGCTGACGGAACGTGGGGACAAAGTCGGCTTGACGACGGTCTATCGGACGCTCCAATCCCTTGCGGAAATGGACATCGTCGATGTTCTGCACAACGCCTCCGGAGAGGCTCTCTATCGGCTGTGCGGTGACCACCACCATCATCACCTGGTCTGTACCGATTGCGGCGCTACCGTCGAAGTTGCCGGCGGTCCAGTCGAGCAGTGGGCTCACAGCCTGGCGGAGGAACACGGTTTTAGCCTGACCGGGCACACTGCCGAGGTCTTCGGTCTGTGCGGGGACTGTCAGAAAAAGTCGACCGCGAAGTAGAACTCCTTTTGAGCCGACCCCGACAAGAACCGGCTGTTACAACCGCTGGCCCTAGGCCTTACCGAACCTGCGGTCGCGCTTGGCGTATTCCACCACGGCGGCACGCATGTCATCCCGACCAAAATCCGGGAAGAGCTTGTCCTGATAGACCATCTCCGCATAGGCGGACTGCCAGATTAGGAAGTTCGATGTGCGCTGCTCACCCGAAGGGCGCAGGAACAGATCGACATCCGGCATGGTCGGCTCATCCAGGAACTGTGCGAAAGACTTCTCAGTCAAGTCGTATTCGCTGAGCTCCCCCGCCGCTGCCTGACGAGCAATTTCCTTGGCGGCGTCAACAATTTCAGCGCGGCCACCATAGTTGACGCACATGTACAGAGTCAGCGCGTCGTTATCTTTCGTCTGTTCCTCTGCAATCTCGAGTTCCTTAATCACCGAGCGCCACAGACGCGGACGGCGTCCCGCCCAGCGCACGCGGACATTCTTCGAATCCAGCTCATCACGACGTCGATGCAGAACATCACGGTTAAAGCCCATGAGGAAGCGGACCTCATCGACCGAACGGCGCCAATTTTCAGTGGAAAATGCGTAGGCCGACAGGTGCTTGACACCCATTTCCAAACAAGCATCAACGCATTCCATCAGCACGGCTTCACCACGCTTGTGCCCCTCGGTGCGCTTGAGCCCACGCTGCTGCGCCCATCTACCATTGCCGTCCATCACGAGCGCGATGTGATTAGGCACGAATTGCTGCGGTACAGGAGGATTCAACACGCCTCCTATTGTGCCCCACCGCAACTATTTACTGCCAAAAAGCATCCACATGTTCCAGCGCCGGCACCCGGCGACCCAGGTAGTACTGCAGGTACTTCGCCGTTAAAGTGCGCGCCGTCGCCATCCGCCCCTCAAAAGAGCTTGACGACGTATCGATGCCCGCCCACTGCTCATGCGCGAGTTGCCACATCAGATGCAAAACCTCAGTAGGCGGAGTATCCGCACCCGGGGGCCTGCAGTTAGTACACACTGCTCCACCCAGCGCGGGGGAAAACGCATGATGAGGTCCGGCTTTGCCACAGCCCGCGCATTCAAAGAGACTTGGCTGCCAACCGGCCTGCGCCATTGCCCGCAGGATGTAGGAGGTTAGCGACAAATCGGGTCGATGCCGCCCGGCTGCAATATCGTCGAGCGACTGGGTGGTGAGTTCCCACAGTTCGGGAGCCGGTACTTGCTCCTCACCGACTATTCGTTCGGCAACGTCAAGGACTGCACACGCACAGGTATAACGCGCATAGTCGTCGACAAGCGGTGCCGCCCACGTGCGGACGGTGTCCGCGCCTGCGATGGTGGACAGCCCCCGGCGTGGGTAGATGTTGACATCCACGTCGACGAATGGTGACAGGCGGGAGCCGAAGCGGCTCTTGGCGCGGCGCACGCCCTTGGCGACACCGCGGACAAGGCCGTGGTCACGGGTGAAAAGGACAATGATGCGGTCGGCTTCGCCGAGGTCATAGCGGCGTACGACCAGCGCACGGTCGCGATACGGCTCGACCAATTCTTTAGAATCCCAACTTACCCAGCTGCTTCGGATCCGACTGCCAGTCCTTCAACACCTTCACACGCAGGTCAAGGTAGACATTCTGCCCGAGTAGTGCGATGAGTTCCTTGCGCGCCTTGTAAATGGTGGTGCCCATGCGTCGACCGTCGCGGCCCATGAGGATGGACTTCTGCCCCGGGCGCTCGACATAAATAACGGCGTGGACGTCCAGGACCCCCTCGCGGTCCTGGCTCGGCAGTACCTCATCAATCTGAACCGCCACGGAGTGTGGCAGTTCATCGCGCAGACCACCGAGAGCGGCCTCGCGAATCAGCTCTGCCATGCGGGTATGCAGGTCTTCGTCGGTGATGTGATCCTTCGGGTACAGACGCGGCCCCTCCGGCAGCTGGGAAGCCATGACATCAATCAGTGTGTTGATGTTCTCGCCCGACTTCGACGACAGCGGCACCAGCTCAGCATCCGAACCGAGCAGCTCCTGCAGCTCAATCAAGCGCTCAATAATCGTGTCGCGCGAGACCTTATCCACCTTGGACACAATGCCCATGATGTTCTTGCAACCCTTGGAGACGTTCTCGTAGATCCAGCGGTCACCGGGACCAATTTTCTCGTCGGCAGGCACGACCATCGCGACCAAATCCACATCGGAGTAGGTCTCCTGCACCATGTCATTCAGGCGCTCGCCGAGCAGTGTGCGCGGCTTGTGCAGACCTGGCGTATCCACAACGACAATTTGGCAGTTGTCGCGGTGAACTACACCTCGGACCGGATGACGTGTGGTTTCCGGCTGGTTAGCGGTAATGGCGATTTTCTCGCCCACCAGCGCATTGGTCAGCGTGGACTTACCGGTGTTCGGACGCCCCACAATGGAGACGAACCCGGAGCGAAAGCCCTCCGGCGCGCTGTAATCATCAGCATCGCCGCCAAGTCCGGCATTAGCCAGCATGTCATCAAGATTGCCCATCAATATCTTCTTCCTCGGAGTAGAACTCCGCAGTCGGCTCCACCACCACAGTGCGTACCCGCATACGACCACGACGGTCACGGGAGCCCTCGGCGGTAAACTTCAGTCCTGCATATTCTACGTACGAACCCGGCAATGGCACACGTCCAAGCGCATAGGCCAATAGACCAGAGACCGTATCCACCTCATCGGTGACCTCATCATCGAAGACGAGTTCGCGCCCGTGGGCCTCGTCGTAAAGCTCAATGAGCTCGCCCAAACTGAGACGCGCCTGCACGCGGTAGGAGGCATCACCCAGCGGTTCGATGGGGGCCTGCTCGGCCTCATCGTACTCGTCGGCAATCTCACCGACGATTTCCTCAAGGATGTCCTCGATGGAGATAAGGCCGGCCACGGAGCCGTACTCGTCGATGAGAATGGCGATGTGATTGCGGCTGCGCTGCATCTCATCGAGCAGATCATCCAACGGCTTGGAGTCAGGCACAAAAACGCAGTCACGCATGACCTCAGAGACGCTGACACCGCGGCCGCCGTCAGTACGCGAGTACGTCTGCTGGACAATGTCCTTCAAGTAAATGATGCCGACGATATCTTCGACGCTCTCGCCAATCACCGGCAGACGAGAGTGACCCGACTTCACGCACAGTGCCACTGCCTGACCACAGTGCTTATCCGCCTCGATCCACACCATCTCTGGGCGCGGAACCATAACAACGCGTGCCGACGTTTCCGCGAGGTCAAACACAGACTGAATCATGCGGCGTTCGTCGTGTTCCACAATGCCGCGCTCCTGCGCGATATCGACCATCTCGCGCAACTCGACTTCAGTGGCAAACGGACCATCGCGGAAGCCACCACCAGGGGTGATAATGTTGCCGAACCAAATCAGCAGCTTTTCCAGCGGACCCAGCACCTTGGCCATAAAACTCAGGATGACCGCGGTGGCAAGCGAAATCGAGTACGGATTCTTCCGGCCCATCGTGCGGGAAAATACCCCGAGTACCAAAAAGGTGAACAGAGCCAGCAACACGACTGCAGCCACAATGGCCCAGCGCTCCGGCTCGAAGTATTTGAGACAGACCGCCGCAAGTGTCACGGCGCCGATGGATTCGCACAGCGTCCGCAAAATCACCAGCACATTGACGTGCCTGGCACGATTCTCGACGACCTTGAGAAGCGCATTAGCACCTGCGACCTCGTCACGCTGCAGCTCCGCCACGCGTGCACGGGAAATCCCCGAGACCGCAGTTTCCACCGTGTTGAGTCCGCCAGCGCAGATCATCGCCACAACGGCGACAATTACCAAAGTGATCATCGTTCGTTAGAACGCTCCGGGAACGCATTGGGGTTAATTGGTTTTTCAGAAAAGCTCACGCCACGACGATCGATGTCGTCGTACCAGTCCGCCAACAGGCCATTCTGCAGGGAGAACATCTGCCGCTCTTCCTCCGCCGTGACGTGATCATAGCCCAATAGGTGCAGCACTCCGTGCACAGTGAGCAGAACCAATTCGTGGCTGAGTGGATGGCCTGCGCGCTCGGCCTGGCCTGCGGCAAACTCGGGGCACAGCACGATATCGCCAAGCATTGCCGGACCTGGGCTAGCTGCATCTGGTCGGCCAGATCCAGGGGTGAGCTCATCCATCGGGAAGCTCATCACATCCGTCGGCCCCGGCAGATCCAGCCAGCGCACGTGGAGGTCTTCAATCGTCTTCAAGTCGACAATGTGAATGCTCAGTTCAGCTGCCGGATGCACGTCCAGGCGGCCCAACGCATAACGGGCAACGTCGATAAGCGACTCTTCATTGACGCCCTGACCGGACTCGTTGAAAACTTCAATGCTCATGTAATTTCAGCGTCCTTTATCGCTTCGTGGCGGACTGTCGCTTGTGTGGGGACTCGGCGCCCTGCTCAATGCCCTCGTTATAGGCATCGTAGTCATCGTAGGCCTCTACAATTGCGGTGACCAGCGGGTTGCGCACAACATCGGCGGCGGCCAACGCCGGAAACGCAATTCCCGGCACACCGCGCAGCACCTCACGGGCGACCGCTAGACCAGACTGCTGCCCGCGGGGCAAGTCGACCTGGCTGGCGTCACCGGTGATGACCATCTTCGAACCGAAGCCCAGACGTGTAAGGAACATTTTCATCTGCGCCGGAGTAGTGTTCTGCGCCTCATCGAGAATGATGAACGCATTGTTCAAGGTGCGACCGCGCATGTATGCCAGCGGTGCGACCTCCACTACCCCAGTTTCCATCAGCTTTGGAATCAGGTCCGGCTCAAGCATTTCACGCATCGCATCGTGCAGCGGCCGCAGGTAAGGGTCAATCTTCTCGTGAAGAGTACCCGGCAGGAAGCCCAGGTTCTCACCGGCCTCTACCGCGGGGCGAGTCAGGATAATGCGCTCTACCTGCTTATTCTTCAGCGCAGCAACGGCCTTAGCCATGGCCAGGAAGGTCTTACCCGTGCCGGCGGGGCCGATACCGAAAACGACATTGTAACGGTCGATCGCATCGACGTAGTTCTTCTGCCCCTCGGTCTTGGGACGCACAGTCTTGCCACGATGTGTCACGATGCCACCGCCGAGCACCTCGCTGGCAGACTTCTCACCGCGGTCCACAATGCCCACCGCGTGGCGCACCGACTCCGGGGAGAGCTCATGGCCACGACGGGCCATGGCCTCCAGCTCCTTGAAAGCGCGGACGGCCAACGAAACATCAGCCGGTGCGCCCTTGATTGTCACAACCCCACCGCGCACATGAATATCTGCTGCCAGCAGAGATTCCAGCAGCCGTAAATTCTGATCCGCATGACCCACCACGATTGGCGCGAGATTGTCATCAAGCTCGACGACGGCAGTGGTACGAGCAGTTACTGAATACTTTGTCATTATGCGTCTATCCTACTGACCACTTGTGCGTGTGCCGCCCCACCGCTTCGTCAGCGGCCCCAGTGCGCAAAGAGCGGCAGCTCCAGCCAGGGCGCTGCGGAGAACCGTCGGGCCGAGCACTACCGAGCTCGCACCAGCGGCGCGGAAGGCCTCGAGTTCCCCGGGGCTCACTCCCCCTTCCGGGCCGACGATGAAGAGGACCTTGTCAGCGCTTGCTGCCTGTGTGGCGAAGTCCACGAACGGGGTCGTTTCTTCCTCGTGCAAAACGGCTGCCACGCCGCCTGCTGCCACGGTTTCCCGGATAAGTTGCTCAATATCGGTCGAGCTATGCAGGTCAGCGACCGGTGGGATCCATGCACGACGGGCCTGCTTGGCCGCCTCGCGCGCAGCCGACTGCCACTTAGCGCGGGCCTTGGTGACCTTAGCTGTGCCCTGCCATCGAGCCACGCAGTTCACGGCCGCCCACGGGATAATCTCATCGACCCCGGCCTCGGTCATCAAATCGACAGCGAGCTCAGCGCGATCCGACTTCGGCAGCGCCTGAACCACGGTGACGTGCGGGCGCGGTCGTGGACGCTCATCGGCGGCGACCACACGAACGTGGACCTCCCGCGGATCCACGTGCATGAGCTGTGCCCGCACCACCATGTCCGCACCATTGGCGAGGAGAATCTCCGAGCCCTCCTTCAACCTGCGGACGCTGACGTGCTTTGCCTCCGGCCCAAAAATCCGAATGATTTCTTCCGGGCGCGGCAGCTCGGTGAAATCACCGAGGAATACGGGCAAACTCATGCGTGCTTCACACTCACTGGGGGGGCTACGGGAGGGCGTGTTTAACGTCGGCGGAAACGGGAGAAGAAACCATGTCGTTCACTGGAATTTGACACCTTAGCGTCGTCATCGCGGTGATCGCGCAGCTTCTCTAGCAATTCACGGGACTTGCGGTCTAGCTTCGTCGGCACCGTGACATCGACATGTGCGACCACGTCACCGTTGCCTTCGCCACGCAGGCGCGGCATGCCCTTGCCAGACAGGCGAATCTGCTCTGCCGGCTGAGTTCCCGAATCGACCTTGATAGTCATCGGCTCACCGAGCAGATCCTCGACCTCAAACTCGGTGCCGAGTGCGGCATCAGCCATAGGAACCTGAACATTGAAGTGCAGATCATCGCCCTCGCGCTCAAACACGGGGTGCGGGTCCATGGCAACTTCCACGTAGAGGTCACCGGCCGGGCCACCACCCGGGCCGACCTCGCCCTGACCGGCCATGCGGATACGCATGCCGTCAGAGATACCTGCCGGGACATTCACGGTCAGGTCACGGCGAGCGCGCACGCGGCCGTCACCACCACAGTTGTTGCACGGATCCGGAATAATCTCGCCGGTTCCCTCACAAGTCGGGCACGGCCGCGAGGTCATCACATTGCCCAGGAAGGACCGCTGAACCTGCTGAATCTCACCAGTACCATCACAGTTGGTACACACCTTCGGCTTGGCCTTGGACTTCGAACCGGTTCCCTCACACTGGTCACACAGAACTGCGGTGTCCACCGTGATCGGCTTGCGGACACCTGTAAATGCCTCATCGAGCCCAAGGGAAATACGCAGCAGCGCATCTGCGCCTGGCTGTACACGCGAGCGGCGCTGGCGTGTACCGCTGGCGCCGCCGAAGAATGCCTCGAAGATATCGCCGACTCCGCCGCCACCGAAACCGCCGAAGCCACCGCCTGGCATACCACCCTGCGGGTCGAGAGGGTCCCCTCCCATGTCCACAATCCGGCGCTTCTCAGGATCCAGCAGGACCTCGTTCGCCTCAGAGGCCTCACGGAACTTCTCTGCAGCTTCTTCATCACCCGGATTACGGTCTGGGTGGTACTTGAGCGCCAGCTTTCGGTACGCCTTCTTAATCTCAGCGTCCGAAGCGTCCTTCTCCACTCCGAGGATGCCGTAATAGTCGCGTGCCAACTTTAGCTACTTCCTTTCAATACCCGGCCAACGTACTGTGCAACAGCAGCAACCGAGGAAATTGTTCCCGGATAATCCATAAATGTGGGGCCAACTACTCCCATGCCACCCAAAATTTCGGTGCCGGTGCCATAGCCGGTTGAAACCACTGAGGTAGCGCGCAGCTCCTCGTCCTCGTTTTCCTCACCGATGGAAACGCGAACATGGTGCAAATCCTGCGCGGCAGACAGAAGTTTCAGCACGACCACTTGTTCCTCGAGAGCTTCGAGAACCATGGGCAGCGTAGAAGGTAAGCGACCGGACATGTTACCACGGGTCAAGTTCGAAGCCCCGGCCAGGATGAGTCTGTCGTTCGGCTTTTCAATCAGCGACTCCACCAGCACGGTCGAGCAGCGGATGATTACATCCCGCAAATCGCGCGGGGCGTTAGCCGCAAGATCGGAAATCGCAATCGACGCGTCGGAAAGCGTGTGTCCAGACATCGCACGGTTGAAATGCTCGCGCAACAGCGGCACGAGATCGGGATCCATCGGTGCTGGCAGCTCAACATTGCGCTGCTCCACGCGGCCGGTATCGGTGATGACCACCAGAAGCAGTCGCGCGTCGGCCAGCTGCACGACCTCGCAGTGACGGACGCGGGAGACCTCCAGCGTCGGCACCTGCACCACCGCAACCTGACGGGTTAGCTGAGCCAGCAGCTGCACACTGCGGCGCAGAACGTCCTCCAGGTCGACGCCGCCTTCGAGGAACTCGAGAATAGCGCGGCGCTCGGCCCGAGACAGAGGCTTAATCTGCGAAAGACTATCCACAAAAAGGCGGTAGCCCTTCTCAGTCGGGATACGCCCCGACGATGCATGTTCCTGCTGGATATAGCCTTCGGCTTCCAGCACCGCCATGTCATTTCTGATGGTCGCCGAGGACACGCCCAGATTGTGGCGCTCCACCAGAGCCTTCGAGCCGACGGGCTCCTGGGAGGCTACGTAATCCGAGACAATTGCCCGAAGAACTTCCTGCCTGCGCTTATCCGTCTGAGATGACATGCGGATAGTTTAACTAAGGATGTCAACAATTATTGCGTCGGCCAGCAAACGACCGCGATTTGTCAGCTGAATCCGCTGGCCACCTTCGCCGGAAACAAACTCCACCATGCCCGCTTCCGCTTGCCGACGTGCCTTCCCCAGCTCATCCTCACCGAGCAGGTTGGCCTCAATACCCTCGGCCAGGCGCAGGCCCAGCATGATCTTCTCAGTGTGCCGATCCTCGGCCGTCAACTTCTCTGATTCCTTAACCGGCAACTCGCCGCCGGAAATGGTCGCCGCGTAGCGAGCCGGATGCTTGACGTTGTAAAACCTCGTGCCATCCAGGTGCGAATGCGCACCGGGGCCCGCACCCCACCAATTGCCATCGCGCCAGTAGAGCATATTGTGGCGACACTGGCCGCCCGGTTTTGCCCAGTTGGACACCTCGTACCAGTCGAACCCAGCCTGGCTCAGTGCGGCATCGATGCGCTCGTAGCGGTCGGCGAGATCGTCGTCGTCAGGCATGGGCAGCTCACCGCGACGCACCTTACGAGCCATCGCGGTACCTGGCTCGACAATCAGCGAGTATGCCGAAACATGATCTACTTCCGTGGCCAGGACCGCCTCCAGCGTCGTATCGAGGTCGGCCATCGACTCCCCCGGCGTGCCGTAAATGACGTCGAGGTTGATGTGCTCAAAACCGGCCGCGCGTGCTTCCGCCACCGCCGCAGCAGGACGTCCTGGCGTGTGCGTGCGATCCAGTGTGGCCAGCACATGTGGCACCGCCGACTGCATGCCCAGACTCACACGGGTAAACCCTGCCTCGGCCAGGCCTTCGAAAAACTCCGGGGAGGTCGACTCGGGATTCGACTCGGTGGTGACCTCGGCGTCGTCGGCAAGCCCAAAGCTGTTGCGCACACCTTCGAGCAGACGGCGAAGACCGCTCGCACCCAACATCGACGGCGTACCACCGCCGATAAAGACCGTGTCGGCGCCACGCGCGAGTTCGGGGTGCTTTACGACGGCCATCTCGAGCTCTGCCACGATGGCATCGAGGTAATCCCCCTGCGTTGCGCCACTGCCCAGCTGACCTGGTGTGTACGTGTTGAAATCACAGTAGCCACAGCGGGTGGCGCAGAAGGGGACGTGTAAGTAGACACCGAAGGAATCGGTGTGTGCGGAGACTTCGCTCACGCATGCTCCTTGGCTCGACGTTGCTTGACGCGGCGGACAATTTCATCGATACGGGCGCGTTCCATGAGAAACTCCGGGGGCCTGCGGCCGCGCAGCGCATTGGCAACTGCCGGATGAGTCTCAGGAACCGCAACGCACCAAGCGGCGGCAGCGGACAGTGCACGGCGGCCAGACTGCGCGTAAAGCTGCGGAAGCACTACACTACCGAGCTTTTCCACGCCTCGGATGTTCTCAGCGGAAACCCAATCGGCGAGCTCCTCGAGGTAGGAAGCTACGGCATCGGAGCGCGCAATCATGGCCTGTGTGACCGTAGGAACCGCGACGGGGTGTTGCAACGGCGCGGGGATGAGTGACAGCGACTGCACATCTGGTGACTTCGGCGCCAGATGCGGGTGCCGTCGCGGTGTAGAAGCCGAAGAAAGAGTGCCGATGCGGCCCGAGCGGATACCGGAGGTGAATGCTTGTCGCAGACCATCAAGTTCACCAATCAGAGGGCGGCAGTCCTCAACCGCCTCATCGACGATGTCAGCGAGCTCGAGGACGCATTCGTCAACCAGCTCACGATCTACATCAGCAACCGCCTGAGCGAGATGCTCGATGTGCTCGGCAACTTCGTCACCAATGTCGTAGAGCTCTTGGGTCACTTCGCGCAGGCGTAGCCGAGCATCGAAGTGGTTAATCATTGCCCGCCCTCCCATGACATCTTCGGTCTCGGTGACATCATTTTCGTTTCGTCTTTCGAACTTCGACGAATTTCGGCGAATGCCGGAAAATATCGGCGAACTTCGGCGTTCGAAAACTGAAAACTCCTTAAAAATTTCTAGCGCCCCTCACCTTAATGGGGTGAGGGGCGCTAGCCCGGTAACAACACGCTGCCGTTTTCTACCGACAGCGGGCCAATAGCGTATTAGCGCTGGTAAAGGGCCTCAATGTCGCGCGAGCAGTTGTCCATGACAATGTTGCGCTTGACCTTCATGGTCGGGGTCAGCTCGCCGCTTTCCTCGGTGAAGTCCCTGTCCAGGATGTGGAACTTCTTAATGGCCTCAGCGTGAGACACCAGCTCGTTAGCGGAGTTGACGGCGTCCTGAATCTCTGCGCGCAGAACAGCGCTGGAGGCAGCGAGCTCACGGATGGAGGTGTGCTCGGAGACGGAGTGCTCAATCTTCCACTTCTCCAGCGCCTCCTCATCGAGGGTGACCAGCACGGAGACGAACGGACGACCATCACCGATGACAACTGCCTGGGAGACCAGCGGGTGCGCACGCATGCGGTCTTCCATCGGGCCCGGTGCGACATTCTTACCACCGGCGGTAACAATGAGATCCTTCTTACGGCCGGTGATCTTCAGGTGGCCTTCCTCGGTCAGCTCGCCGAGGTCACCAGTCTTGAACCACTCTCCGTCGATGAAGGCATCCTTGGTTGCCTCTTCGTTCTTCCAGTAGCGGTCGAATACAACCGGACCACGCAGCAGAACTTCACCGTCGTCATTAATGGCGGCGGAGCAGCCACCTACCGGACGACCAACGGTACCAATGATTTGCTCGCTCGGGTTGTTCACAGTGATGGCAGCCGTGGACTCGGTCAGACCGTAGCCTTCGTAGACAGGCACACCGAGGCCACGGAAGAAGTGTCCGAGGTCAGAGGACAGAGCCGAACCACCGGAAATGGTGTACTGCACCGCGTCACCCATAGCTGCGCGAATCTTAGCAAACAGTAGGCGATCGTAAAGCTGGCGACGCAGCTTCAGTACGCGCGACGGACCTGCCGGAGTATCCAGTGCCTTGGAGTACTCAATGGCAGTGGCTTCTGCACGCTCGAACATGGCCTGACCGAATGCGCCCTTCTCCTTCGCGGAGGCGTAGGCGGAGTCGCGGACCTTCTCAAACACACGCGGCACACCGAGGATCAGGTGCGGGCGGGAACGCTGGAACTCCAGAGTAACGGTCTTGGTATCGGCCCAGTGTGACTGGGTAGCACCGGAGATCATTGAGGCCAGGGACACTGCGTGTGCCAGGACGTGCGCCAGCGGTAGGAAGGTCAGAATACGGTTACCCGGGCGAGCAATCAGACCAATTTCGTTGGTGAGAATAGCGCGGGCCTCCGCCAGCCAGTTACTGTGCAGCAGCACGCAACCCTTCGGACGGCCAGTGGTGCCAGAGGTGTAAATCACGGTTGCCAGGTCGTCGGCCTTGGTGTTCTTGATGCGACGCTCGACCTCATCGTCGTCAATGTCGCGACCTTCGTAGCTAATGGTGTCGGTAGCGGAAGCGTTAATCTCCAGCACACGACGCAGCTGGGACTCGCCCTCCGGGTTCTCGGTGCCTTTTTCGACCAGCAGGGGCTTCATACGGTCGGTGTGCTCACGTGACTCGGTGAATGCAAAAACAGCACCGGAGTTTTCAATAATCCAACGGATCTGGCCAGAGGAAGAGGAGCCGTAAATTGGGACAACAGCAGCACCTGCCATCCAGATAGCGGTGTTGATCAGGTTCCACTCGTAGCGAGTCTCACTGAGCAGCGCCACGCGGTCGCCCGGCTGAACACCGTTGGCAATAAGCCCCTTGGCGACACCCTTTGCCTCGTCATAAAACTCTTGAGTGGTGACATTCACCCACTCAAAGTTCTTCGGACGGGTGAAAAGCACCAGCTTCGGGCGCTTCTGCACCAGCTCCTGCAGCGAGGTAATGATCGTTTCATTCTCGCCGATGACGTATTTCGCCTCAGTAGTATATTCACGCATCGAGTTACAAACCCCTACTTTCGGTAATTCTGTCCGTCGTTGGTTTCGTTAGAAATCAACTTAGAACATCAAACCCGGCGCCGTTGTGATTTCGGTAAATATTTCGATAACGAAGTGATTTGTCTTACTTCTGGCAAAGTTTTTCTAAACTGGCATGATGGAAAGAGTGACACAGGCAGCTTCCAATACACCCCTTTCCTCTCCACTCGCTGACCTCGCTAAAGACGTCGGGGTTGGTGTTTCCTACTACTCTACCGAGGGCCAACTCGTGCACGTCTCTCGCGAGACAGTGCTGAAAACTCTCGCTGCTCTCGACATCGATTTAGGCCCGGATCCCAACGATGCCGAAATCAACGAGGCCCGTCGTAATTGGGCGGACACGCAGTGGTCGCGGCTTCTCCCACCCGTGGTAGTTGCACGCCAGGGCATCTTTCACCGAGTTCTGGTTCACGTACCGCACGGCAGCAATGTCAGCGTAACTGTGAAACTGGACGACGGCGCAGAATGGCCCTGCGCGCAGGTGCACCACTTGGTTCCGCCACGCCAAGTCGGCGATGTGATGATGGGCGAGGCCGCCTTCGCTATTCCCGAGGATTTGCCGCTGGGTTGGCATCGCGTGCGTGCGGTCAATGGCGACAACGTCGCGGAGTGCGATTTGGCCGTAACCCCGAACCGTCTCGCCACTGCCGACAAGTACGTACAGGAGCCTGCGCATGGGGTCATGGCACAGCTATATTCGGTACGCTCCAGCCGCAGCTGGGGTATCGGTGATTTCGCTACTCTCGGTGACTTGGCGCAGGTCAGCGCACAGCACGCAGGTTCCGACTTCGTCCTGATCAATCCGTTGCACGCCGCAGAGCCACTACCTCCGGTAGAAGACTCGCCGTACCTGCCCACCACTCGCCGCTACGTCAATCCGCTTTACGCTCGCCCAGAGCTTATCGACGAGTTCGGGTACCTGGACAAGGACGAGGCTGATGAAGCCCGTGCGTTAGCGAACTCGTTCCATCAGCTCAATCACAGCCCCGATGAGATTGACCGCAACTCCATCTACGCCGCAAAGCTCAAGGTATTGCGGGCAATCCACAAGATTCCACTGTCCAGCGCGCGCCAGGCGGAATTTGACCGTTGGCTGGAGGCCGAGGGCCGGGGCATTTACGACTACGCGGAGTGGTGCACCAAGCGTGAGCTCGCAGACCGCACCGCTGCTCGCGATGCCGCACAAAGTACCGCCAAATCGGGTTCCAAGCACGCTTCCGCAGCCACTTCTAATTCTGATGCGGTAACCGAAGACGGTATTGAACTGGTTCCTCCGCTGGGCAACCACACCAGTGTCGAATCACTGCGGGAGGAAATCTTCCAGTTCCACCTTTGGGCGCAGTGGATTCTCGATCAGCAGCTCGGCCAGGCACAAGAGGCCGCACTGGAGGCGGGCATGCGTATCGGCATCATGGCCGACCTTGCCGTCGGCGTGCACCCCGGTGGTGCGGACGCCGAGAACCTCGCAGATTGGCTCGCTCCTGATATCTCTGTCGGCGCCCCGCCAGATGGATTTAACCAGCGTGGTCAGGACTGGTCGCAGCCGCCGTGGAACCCACACAAGCTGGCAGAGGCCGGCTACCGCCCCTGGCGCGACATGCTGCGCACCATCCTCCGCCACGCCGGTGGCATTCGTGTTGACCATGTGCTGGGCATGTTCCGCCTTTGGGTCATGCCACGGATGGAGTCCCCGGTCAACGGCACCTATCTGTACTTCGACCACGAAGCAATGGTCGGCATTCTCGCCCTTGAGGCCGAACTCGCCGGGGCCGTTGTCGTAGGCGAAGACCTGGGTACTTTCGAACCGTGGGTGCAGGATTATCTCGCCTCGCGGGGCATTATGGGTACCTCGATTGTGTGGTTTGAATCCGACGGCGACCAGCCGAAACCACCGAGTGCTTATCGCAGCCTGTGCTTGTCCTCCGTCACCACGCACGATTTGCCTCCGACAGCGGGCTACCTCGCAGGCGAGCACATCAAGCTGCGGGAGCGTCTGGGGCTATTGCTTTCCGACGTCACGGAGGAAGACCGCCGGGATTTCGAGTGGATTCGAAAGGTTTTGGGCGCTGCCAAGGAAACCGGATGCTTTGTTGACACGGCTGCGGCGGACATGGATGTTCAGTCCCTTACCCGCGACAACCTGCCACCGATTGATGCGCTAATCACGGGTCTGCACCGCTTCCTCGACCGGACTCCTTCTGCGCTGAAGTGTGCGGCGCTGGTGGACATGGTTGGTGATCGTCGCACTCAGAATCAGCCGGGCACGACCCATGATCAGTACCCGAACTGGTGCATCCCTCTAACCGATGCTGAGGGCAAGGCCGTGCTCGTCGAGGATTTGCCTCGCTTCCCGGGCTTCAAGCGTTAACGGGTTCGCGAGCACCTAATCTCTCATTCTCTGGTGTTCATCGAATACTCAGGCCATGTGCCCGATGCTGAAGCCGGGACTAAAACTGGAAATCGGTGACTGCACCAGCGATGAGGATGAGAAGAAGCAAAACGATTAAGGCAAGTAGGACCTTCGAGTGCCTCGACCGATGCATGCTAACTCAGCTCCCTACTGCGAAATATTTACGGACGACCCAACTCTAGCCCGTTGGGCAAATTTCCTAATACTTTAAGACATACCTTAGGGCAGCGATAGCGACCCAACACTTAAAGGGGTTGTCTCAGCTCAATTCTTCTGGCCTCCCAGTGAGCTACCTGCAGGCCACTACCGCATCGGCGAGCTCTCGCTGTCCGCTCCTCGACGCTCCTGCGAACGCTTCCGCCGGCGCACCGACCACTGCCACAGGCGGCCACTAACAACGTCGATTGCGCCAACAAGTACGAAGGCGACAAACCCTCCGACCACCAGCAGAACTGCGCATAGCACGCTGACCTGCGCAAGCAGCGGCAACTGAATCAGCCACTGCCCTACCCTGTCGAATGCTTCTGCCATGGTTGTCAACCTACCCTGCCGGTGACCAGAATAACTAGCGGGCGGCGGTCGCGGGGCTCGTCGTAAAGCGCGGAGTTAGGCATCAGTGCCCAACAGACCGCGACGTTCGAGAAGCGGCTGGATGTCCTTGTCGCGGCCTCGGAAAGCGCGGTAGGCGGCCATGAAATCGATGGCACCGCCACGGGAGAGAATCTCTTCACGGAAGTGGCTGCCGCCGCTAATTGTGGCACCGCCGTTGTCGGTGAACCAACCGAAGCCATCAGCGTCGAGTACCTCTGCCCACAGGTAGGAGTAGTAGCCCGCCGAGTAACCGCCAGCGAAGATGTGGTTGAAGTAGCGGGAGCGGTAGCGCGGGGCCAGGTGCGGGATGTCGAGACCGAGCTCGGCGAGTGCTTCCGCTTCAAAAGCGTCGACGTCGGTGACCTTCGCCGCTTCCTCCTCGGTGAGGCTGTGCCACGCCAAATCGATCGCGCAAGCTGCGAGATATTCGACCGTTGCGAACCCCTCACCAGCAGTCCGGGCCTTCTTCACCGACTCGACCAGCTCTGCCGGAATCGGCTCACCAGTACGAACGTGAACGGCGTAGTTGGCCAGAATGGACGGCTCGAGAGCCCAGTTCTCGTTGATTTGAGAGGGGAATTCCACGAAGTCACGCGGGACGTTTGTACCCGAGAAGGTTGGGTACGTGACGTCGGAAAGCAGGCCGTGAAGGGCATGCCCAAACTCGTGGAAGGCGGTGGTGACCTCGTCGAGCGTCAGCAGCACCGGGGTGCCCGGTTCGGTTTCAGCAATGTTCATGACGTTGACCACGACCGGTAGGCGGCCGAGCAAGCGAGACTGATCCCTAAACGAGCTCATCCACGCGCCACCGCGCTTGGTCGGACGCGAGAAGTAGTCAGTGATAATCAGGCCGATGGTCTCGCCTCCGCCCTGGCGCACCTCCCACACGGTCGCGCCCGGCGCGTATCCCTGCAGGTCCTCACGCTTAACTACCTCGATGCCGTAGAGCTTGCGCGCAGCGTAGAACACGCCGTCTTCAATGACGCGGTGCAGCTCGAAGTAATTCTTTAGTTCCTCTGTATCGACCGCGAATTCCTCCGCTTTACGACGGCGCTCCCAGTACGGCCAGTCAGCGCCAGTAACCGTCTCATCGCCGGCCAGATCAGCGACCCGCTTGTACTCGCCCTCAGCATTGGCAACGGCAGCTGGCGCCAAATCTGCGATCAGCTTACGGGCAGCGTCGGCGGTGGCGGCCGTCTCCTTGGCAATGACGTAATCCGCATGCGTGTCGTAGCCGAGGAACCTAGCGCGGCGGGCACGCAGGCGTGCCATTTCCAGCACAATGTCGGAGTTGTCGAACTTGCCGGAGGCAGCACCCGCGCGACCCAGTGAGGCTTCGTAGAGCTTGGTGCGAGTAGCCGGATTATCCAGGTCAGCCAGCTGTGCAGGAGTTGACGGCAGATCCAGCGGAATAAGCCACGGCGCATCGGTGTCGGCCTTTTTCGCATAGGCGGCGAAGGACGCGATGGTGTCGTCGGAAAGTCCGGCGAGTTCCTCGCGGTCATAGATTTCCACGGCGCGCGCGACGGTGTCCTTCAGCAAGTTTTCGCCGAAAGCGGTGGAGAGCTCAGAGAGGCGGGAATTAATGCGGCTGAGCTCGGCCTTGTCCTCATCACTGAGGTCGGCGCCAGCGCGCTGGAAGTCTTCGCGGACCTTCTTCAGCAGCAGCTGTGCCTCTTCCGGGTTGGCGGCATCCTCCACGCTGTCGATCGCAGTGATGCGCTGCCACAGATCACTGCGCATACGAATCTGATCCAGGTGTGCTGTGAGCTGCGGGGCAATCTCGGCTTCAATTTCCATGCGGACATCGGTGGCGTCCGTACCAGCAACGTTGAAGAAATAAGCGGCGACGCGGTCCAGGTCCTGGCCGGCTTTCTCCATCGCCTCGATGGTGTTAACAAAGGTCGGTGCCTCCGACGACGTGGCGATGGCGTCAATCTCGCGCGCATGGCTGCGCATTGCTTCACCAAAGGCCTCGCGGACGTGGCTGTCATCGATTGCCGCAAAATCCGGCAATTCGCAGAACAATTCCGACGGTGTTAACAGTGGGTTTCGTGCATCATTGGTCATAGTGAATTCAACTGTAGCGTGCTCGAAAACGCGAGCGCGCCTACCGTCTGCAACAGACTCCCCGCCCTTCTGGCAGGCCCAACCGTGACGAGGAGGCGTTTTCCGCCATGACAGAGACGACTATTTCCGCTCCCTGCGGGCAGCTGACCGGCCGAATTCGCAATGGCGTGTTGCAAGTCTTCAATATCGACTACGCCGATGCCGCTCCGTTTGCCGCGTCGGCACCAGTGGCCGACGGCCCACAGTCGGGAACTCGGCGCTGTGAGCCCGAACGCGAATTAGTTCTCACCGTCACGGCACCGGCTGAGCCCGCGGGCGCTTCCTATCCCGTATTGCTGTGGATTCACGGTGGTAGCTACGAGTTCGGGCACCCCTCCGAGCCCTGGACGGACGCGACGGCTTTTGCGCAGGCAGGCATCGTCACCGTTTCGCTCGGATACCGCAAGGGGCTCGAGGGATTCTGGCGCGACAGTCAAACGGAGAACTACCGGGCCATTGATGATCTGTATCTGGGGCTGCAGTGGGCTCGTCGTAACGCACCTGCCTTCGGCGGCGATATCGACAACATCACGATCTCGGGGCAATCGGCGGGCGCGGCGCTGGCGCTCACCCTGGCCTCTGACGACCGCACACTCGGTCAGATCCAGCGCACCATTGCCATGTCGCCGGCCTTCTCGCTACTGTCAGGCTCGCGCCTCCGCCGCACGTTGGCGGGCATCGGTGTGGGACGTGCGCCATCCACCGATGTCTTTTCGCGTGCCGACGAACGCAGGGTCGCTCGAGCCCAGAAATTGGTGTCGGCATCCTCGCCAACGGATCCAGCAATTGGGCCTCGCTTTGACAGCTTTGCTCCCACACTGCCGACGATGGTGACCGCCACCAGTGAGGAGTTCTTCTCAGAACCTCCGGTTGTAGCGATGGACAAGTTGCCGATGCGGGAGTGGATGGCTCGGCGCTATGCCAAGGGGCATCGTGGCCACGGCGAATTTCCGACCAGCGCCTATGCCGAGCGTCCGATGGGAAATGTTATTTCTGACTCCGCGATTCGTTCTTACGCTGTCAAAGTTGCCGAGCGGTCCGTGGCGGCTGGGTTAGATGTGTGGGCGGCGCAGTTCGAACCGGGCGAAGGGCTGGGGTATGCCCCTGCTGGCCGCACCAGCGGCGCGCCCCATTGCATCGACATTGCACGCTTCTTTGGTGTGAAAGAGCCCAACCATCCCTTCCATCAAGTGGCAGTTGAGTTCATCCGCACAGGCACCTCACACATGCCGTGCTACAACGATGACCGCGCGGTGACGACCTTTGCTGGCGCTGACGCGAAGGCCGTCGAGGGCATCGCCGTTGATGCATGGGCGGCTCCACGACAGCTCTTCGGCGCGTGAGTCGCGCAGCATCTATTGCTCTGTTTGGCACCGTACTGGTTAGCGCATCGCGGCTCAGCGCCGCACTGGTTAGCTCAGCAACTTAGGCCTACAAATTAGGCTGGCAGCGACTGGAAGTACTGGTAAATCTCCACGCAGGACAAAATAGTAATAAGTGTGATGAGTACAGCGATAAGTTTCCTGCGGTCCATAGCCACCGTTCTTACCGAAACACCAGGCGAGAGGCAAGCTTTACCAATTGTGTTTAACTGTCAACCATGGAGCCACTTGATTTACTAGTCCCCGAAAACTCTGCGCTGCAGCCAGTCGACCCAGCGCTAGCGAAGGTAAAGCGAATCGGGCACGCCGCTCCCCTACTGGTTTTCACGATTGCAGCTGCCGTAGCCGCAGTGGCGTGGACTCCGTGGATGTGGTTGGGCGTCCTCTCCTGCTTGCTCTACTTCGCATTTATCTATTGGTTCATCGGCCGTAGAGTTCGTGCCCACCGATACCTCGAAGGCGACAACGACTTCATTGTTGCGTCCGGGCGCTGGTGGCGCTCGGTCACCGTCGTTCCTTACGGACGGATTCAGTTCATCGATATTGATGAAGGGCCTCTCCTCCGGCTATTTGGGTTGGCGACATTGAAGCTCAATACCGCATCGGCGAGCTCGGATGCGGCCGTCCACGGTTTGCCACGCGAGGAAGCCCTTGCCCTGCGCGCACGTCTATCTCAGCGTGCCCATGACCGGATGGCAGGTCTCTAAATGAGGCATAGAGTTCATCCACTATCCCCACTGCTCAAAAGCTTCACCACCATCGCTGCGGTGACTGCATTCGCAGTCGCAAATCAGTGGCAACTGGCCGTTGCGGTCGTGACTCAGCTCTACGACTGGGCATGGCTTGGCCTACTTATCGGCACCGGCGCGGTTGCCATAATCATTGGTCTGATTGCACTTTTCTCATGGCTTTCCTGGCGTTATACGTTCTACGAGCTCACCGGTGAGGAGGTCCGCTACGGCTCGGGTTGGCTGCTGCGCTCCCGGCGCACGGCACGGCTCGACCGCGTGCAAGCGGTGGACGTCAACCAACCGTTGTTAGCGCGCATTTTCGGTCTCGCCGAAATTGTCATCGAAACGGCCGGCGGCACCAATTCACATTTCACAATCAAGTATCTCACTCCCAAGCAGTGCGAGAAGTTCCGCGCTGACGTGTTAGGCGAGGTAGAAAAGCTGGACACCGAGCTGGCACATTCGCTTTACGACGGCGACAGCTCCACCGCGCCTCTAGACTCCGGCGCTCACGTGTCCTCCCGCATGCCTGACGCAAAAACTATCTTTGGCCCCGTCGATGTCGGACGACTGGTCGCATCTACGGCCATTGGTCCCGGACTTCTCGTTGGCATAGCTCTTATCCTCCTCGCCGTTGTCTCTGCGCTGTTTACCGACTTCATCGTGGAAATCCTCAGCGGAGTAACCATCACTACTTTGATTGTGATTGGCAGTTTCGCTGTCGGCCTTTTCGGAGTACTAAATCAGTCGTGGGATTTCACGCTGAAGGTGTCGTCGGAAAGCAGGCGCCTGGCGATTACCGCCGGGCTGTTGTCGACACGCGCTCAGACTATTCCCATTGATCGCATTCATGGTATTAAAGTGGTGCAGCCGCTGTGGTGGCGCCCGTGGAAGTGGTCCCGCGCAGATGTCTCGGTGGCGGGTTATGGACTGGACAGTACGCAATCAAATAGCACGTTGGTTCCGGTGGCGCCGACGACGGAGACGGACTCGATTGTCGATTACCTGATGGCTGAGATTGCGGGACCGGCAGCGGCCGATGACCTGTTGGGCTCTTGGCAGACTCCACGTTCGGCATGGTGGCTCAGCCCCATTGACTGGAAGTTCCAGAAGGTCACTGCCACACGGCGAGGCCTGTTGGTGACTAAGGGGCGGTTCTGGCACACGCAGTTCATTGTTCCCTGGCAGCGTATTCAGGGGCATACGCTAACCATTTCTCCGCTGAAGAAAGCGGCGGGAGTGGCAAACGTGCGAATCGACATGGTCCCAGGAACTGTCACACCGGTGGCAGCGGAGTTGGCGCTGGCAGATGCGTACCAGCTCGCCGCAGTGATTCAGGAACACAAGGTTGTCTAGTGTGCTTGCCTCAGCGTGCCTGCCGAGTGCGGTCGGTTAGCACCACCGATAACTCTCGCTGCGGGCTAGTGGCATAGTCATTACGCTGGGATGCATGACTATCGCCAAGAAAGATTACGAGTGGTACCGCAGCGCGGTGTTCTACGAGGTGCTCGTCCGAGCCTTCTTTGACTCCGACAACAACGGCTCCGGCGACCTCAAAGGGCTGACGGAAAAGCTCGATTATCTGCAATGGCTGGGTGTCGACTGCCTCTGGCTGCCGCCTTTCTACGACTCCCCGCTGCGCGACGGCGGTTACGATATCCGCGACTTCCGCGCCGTTCTCGACGAGTTTGGCACGGTCGAGGATTTCAAGGTGCTTCTCGACGAGGCCCATGCGCGCGGTATCCGCGTTATTACTGACCTGGTGATGAACCACACCTCCGATAGCCATGAGTGGTTCCAACAGTCGCGCACTGACCCCGATGGCCCCTACGGCGACTTTTATGTCTGGACCGATGACCCGGACACCTACTCGGGCGCGCGCATTATTTTCGTGGATACCGAGGATTCCAACTGGACCTACGACCCGGTGCGTGGCCAGTACTACTGGCACCGCTTCTTCTCCCACCAGCCAGATCTGAACTATGACAATCCGGCGGTGCAGGAAGCAATGCTCGATGTGCTGCGCTTCTGGTCGGATCTCGGCATTGATGGCTTCCGCCTCGACGCTGTTCCCTACCTCTTTGAACGCGAGGGTACTAACTGCGAGAACCTGCCCGAGACCCACACTTTTCTGAAGCGCTGCCGCAAGGTCATGGATGAGGAATACCCGGGTCGCGTCCTGCTGGCGGAGGCCAACCAGTGGCCCTCCGATGTGGTGGAATACTTCGGCGACCCGGAGGTCGGTGGCGACGAATGCCACATGGCTTTCCACTTCCCGCTTATGCCTCGCATTTTCATGGCGGTGCGCAAGCAGTCCCGCTTCCCCATCTCGGAGATCCTGGAGTCCACGCCAGAGATTCCGTCTTCGGCTCAGTGGGGCATCTTCCTGCGCAACCACGACGAGCTGACGCTGGAAATGGTCACTGATGCTGAACGCGATTACATGTATGCCGAGTATGCGCATGATCCACGGATGAAGGCCAACATCGGCATTCGCCGTCGTCTAGCGCCGTTGCTGCAAAATGACCGCACTCAGCTCGAGCTTTTCAATGCCTTGCTGCTATCCCTGCCGGGTTCGCCGGTGCTCTACTATGGGGACGAAATTGGCATGGGCGATAACATCTGGCTCGGTGACCGCGATGGCGTGCGCACACCGATGCAGTGGTCGCCCGATCGCAACGCCGGGTTTTCCAAGGCCGACCCGGGTCGGCTCTACCTGCCGACCATTCAGGATGCGACCTACGGCTACCAGGCTGTCAATGTCGAAAACCAGGCGAGCTACTCCAATTCGCTGCTGAATTGGGTGCGTCGTCTGATTCAGGTGCGCAAGCGCTATGAGGCTTTTGGTCTCGGCGATTTCCGCGAGCTGAATAGTGATACCGCCTCTGTTCTGACCTATCTGCGCACATACGGCGATGAAGTGCTGCTGTGTGTCAACAACCTGTCCTCTTACCCCGCGGCCGTCTCGCTGGATCTGTCCGAGTTCTCCGGTGCCACACCGGTAGAGCTGACGGGTTCGGTGCCTTTCCCCACGATTGGCACTGATTCCTACCAAATCACACTTCCTGGCCACGGTTTCTACTGGTTCGAAATTCAGCTCCCGCCGGAGACAAACGCCGAACCGAGTGCCTCCATGTCCGCGCCGACAATTCCGGTCGCACAGGCTATTTCGGACGCGCCAGTGACGTCCTCCCGCGAGAACTGTGCTGCCGCCGATGCCGATGCCTCCACCGACGCCGATAATGAAGACTGACAAATAGAGCCTGCCGCCCCAAAGAAAAACAGCTGACGCAACCGAGCAACGACCTGACTATCCACACTCAATCGCACAGCCGAACAGTGATTTTTAAGTCCCGAAAGGCGAATGAACTGAAATGACTATTCCCACCGCCGATTTCATTGCCGAAGAGTTGACAGACACGCTGGTCAAAATGCGCTTTTTCGCAGATAAGGCCTCTGACATCGACCACGTCGAAATCCTCTCTCTCGATCCCGTACTGCGTGACAATCCGGCCGGTCCCGATGTCGACATCGCGCTCGTAAAGGTACACACCGATCATTCCGCACCGACCTATCAGCTGCCCATCGCCTGGGCAGAGGATGTCCCCGACGGCCACGAGCAGTCATTGCTCGTTCGCGCCGAGGGAATCGTCGGCTACGACGCTCTGATCGATTCGGACGCCATCACGGCACTCGGCAAGAAGCTTTTCGACGACGGGAAGCTCGGTCGCATGGAACTGCGTCGTGTGCCGGGCTCTGAGCAAACCCGACCGGAATCCGGACGCCCAATGGGAGTCGAGCAGTCGAATACCTCAGTCATTTTCGATGACCGCGTGATGTGCAAGTTCTTCCGTCGCCTCTACCCCGGCACCAATGCCGATGTGGAGTTGCTGGCCGCACTCGCCCAAGCGGACTGCAAGTTCGTCCCTGAGCTCTACTCCTGGGTGGAGACCACCATTGGCGAAGACGCCTACACCACCGCCATGCTGCAGGAATTCGCCCCGAATTCGGTCGACGGTTGGGAACTGGCTCTTGGCGCAGTGCGCGATGCCATCCGTGACAACCAGACCCCATTGGAGGACTTGGGCACCGACTTCGCTTCCGAAGCCCGCGCACTCGGCGAAGCAGTGGCCTCGGTTCACAGCAGTCTTGCCGCCGCAGTCGCGGTGAAGGAACGTCTCGCTGGTGCGGAGTTGGTGGCTCCCCTGCGAGCTCGCCTGGACTTCGTCGCTAGCGTGGTGCCAGAGATTGCCGAGGTCAAGGACAAGGCGCAGGAGGTATTCGATCGCGCAGAGGCTGCGATACCGGAAGGTGGCGCCGTCGTCCAGCGAATCCACGGTGATCTGCACTTGGGGCAGGTATTGCGCACGCCGAGCTCTTGGCGCTTGATTGACTTCGAAGGCGAGCCGTCGCGCCCGTGGGAGGAGCGCCGTCTGCCGGATCACCGCCTGCGCGATATCGCCGGCATGATTCGCTCCTTCGATTACGCCGCGCACTACCCGCTGCTGACCGGACGTGAAGACACCGAGGCAGCGACCGAGCGTGTTGAGCAATGGGCTCGCCGCAATATCGATGCCTTCTTGGAAGGCTATGGTGACACCAGCGACCCGGCGCTGTTGGAAGCATTTGTGCTGGATAAGGCCATCTATGAGTGCCTGTACGAAGCCCAGAACCGCCCCAACTGGCTGCCGCTGCCGCTTGGTGCTGTGCGCTCGCTGTTAGGATAGGGCTTTTGTCGCAGTAATTTCATAGCGGGGAGTCATCACCCCGCAAGATAGAGGTCTTTCGTGCGTCTGCTCAGCAGAATCCTATCCACCACGCGAGTGCTCTGGCCTTTCTATATCGGGGTCATCATCTGTTCGCTGGCCACCGCCGCCGCATCGTTGATTAGCCCTTTCCTCATCCGCGATGCCACCGATGCTATCGTCGGCGCGGTGTCCAGTGACGAGGGCCTGAGCCAAGCGGCCATGTCCGACACTACCCGCACCGTAATCTGGCTGGTCATCGGACTGCTAATCGCTGATCTGACGCAGACCATCGTGCACAACATCGGTGGTTACCTGGGCGATGTGATGACTGCGCGCATGCGCGAGATTCTGTCGACCCGCTACTACGCAAAGCTGCTGTCGCTGCCGCAACGCTATTTCGACAGCCAGGTCACCGGCACAATTATCGCCCGCCTGGAACGCTCGATTACCAATATCACGCAGTTCCTCCAGGCCTTTTCCAACAACTTCTTCCCGATGTTGTTGACCGTCGGCGCCGTGCTGGGCATCACTGCCTGGTACTACTGGCCACTCGCTGTGCTGCTGATTATCGTTTTCCCGGTCTACACGCTGCTGACCGCATTGACGTCGAGACGCTGGCAGAAGATCGAAGCTAAGAAGAACGAACAGATTGACATCGCTGGCGGCCGTTTTGCCGAGGTCATCGGCCAGGTCAAGGTTGTCCGCTCCTTCACTGCGGAGCTGCGCGAGATTGCTTTCTTTGGTTCCCGCTTCCGCCGCACCATCTCCCTGACCCACGAGCAGTCAACGTGGTGGCACCGCATGGATGCCCTGCGTGGTGGCATTTTGAACGTCATCTTCGCAGGTATCTACCTGCTGCTTTTCCTTCGCACCTTGTCGGGTGAGTTCTCCATCGGCACCATGGTCATGCTCATTCAGTTGATTAATATGGCGCGCCAACCGGTGACCATGATGAGTTTCCTGGTCGACGCAGCCCAGCGTGCCGTCGCCGGTTCGCGCGATTACTTCAAGGTCATGGAACTCACCCCAGAAGCCCGCACGCAGCCGGAACTCCTCAGTGCGGCGACCGCGAATAACGGCAACGTCGACCCCACCGCCAATGGTTCCACCTCAGCCGCTGAGACCAACGACAGCGCCTACCAACTCGCCTTGAGCCGCGCGGCCGAACAGAAGGCTGCCGGCGCTCCCATTGTCGACTTCGATGCGGTGGACTTCGCCTACGAAAAAGACAAGCCGGTGCTCTCCAATGTCAGCTTCCAGGCGTACTCCGGCCAGAAGATTGCCCTGGTCGGCGAGTCCGGCGGTGGCAAGTCCACCATTGTCAACCTGCTACTCGGCTTCTATGCGCCGACCGCGGGCCACCTGAGCGTCCTGGGTTCGGATGTCTCCGAGGTTTCCGGTTCGACTCTGCGCGCCGGCTCTGCCGTCGTGTTCCAGGACTCCTCGCTGTTCTCCGGCACGATTCGGGAGAACATTGCCTACGGCAAACCCACCGCTACCGACGAAGAAATCATCGCCGCGGCCAAGAAGGCCAACGCCGACGACTTTATTCGCAGCTTCGCCGACGGCTACGACACCACTATCGGTGAGCGAGGGTTGAAGCTCTCGGGTGGTCAGAAGCAGCGCATCGCTATTGCACGCGCAATTTTGAAGGACGCTCCCCTGCTGATTCTCGACGAAGCTACCTCCGCGCTGGACACCAAGGCCGAACGCGAAGTTCAGCGGGGCCTGGACAAGCTGATGGAGGGACGCACCACGGTTATCATTGCCCACCGTCTGTCCACGATTTCCGATGTCGACACCATCGTCACTCTGCGTGATGGTCACGTCGACGAGGTGGGTGCGCCCGCCGAATTGGCGCAGACCGACGGCATCTACGCCGAGCTACTGCGTCTGACGGCCTCAGCCTCGGCGGCGGACCGTCTGCGCCTGAAGAAGTACGGCATCAAGGGGTAGCGCGCCGTCGTCAAGCATGCAGAAAAAGCTTGACGACGAGCCCCTCTGCGATTGCTTACGGGCGGGGAACGATGTAGCGGCCAGCGCCTGGGACGATTTCCACCGTGACCGGCATCGGGAACATGAGGTCGCCGTCAGCGTAGGCATTCATCTGACGCGGCGAGCCAATGTATTCCACATAGGCCTTCTTAGCGCGGTAGGTGCTGACCTCACCGATCTTTTCAACGGTGCCGTCGAACACGGACTTGAAGGCCAGGGCTGCCTTGATTCGTCCGGCCTTGCCGATGACAGTGATGTCCATCAGGCCGTCGGAGTGGTCTGCGGACGGGCAAATCTTCATACCGCCACCGTAGGAGCGGGTATTACCGAAAGCGGCCAGCGTAATGGGGTCTTCGAGAACTCGATCATCATCCAGCGTGATGCGGAAAGGCAGGGAGTGGAAGGCCAAGAACTCGCGGACGATGGCCAGGTTGTAGCGGTTGCGACCGTGTGGCCAGGTCATCTGATTGACACGGTCGGAGACAATGGAGTCGAAACCGGCACACATAATGGTGCCGAACCAGCGCTGCTCCCCGGATGCATTGGTAATGCGGCCAAGGTCAGTGGTGGTCCAGAAGCCATCGGCGATGACGTGAGCGGCATCGCGGGAATTTACGCGCGGCAAATTGTATTCGCGGCCGTGGTCGTTTCCGGTGCCTGCGGGGATAATGCCGAGCGGGATCCCTGTCTGCGCTTGCTCCTGCAGCGCGAGGTTGATCATGCCGTCGCCCCCACAGACTGCCAGGGCGTCAATTCGACCGGCGGCGATGACCTCACGAATGAGCTTGCGGGCATCATCAGGGTTAGCACCTTGAAGAGCGATGACGTCGATGCCGCGGTCTGCGAACACCCGACTTGCCCGAGCTGAGGCAATCTGCGAGGCGCCATGACCAGCATGAGGGTTAGTGACCAGAGCAAGGGTACGAATCTCAGCTGTCCCCAGAGGATAGGTGAGGTCCTTGTCGTTAGCGTTCATCGAAGAAATACCTACTTTTACGTGGGCTTTTGGCCGGTCAATACTGATCGTTATGCGTTTTTGTTACCGCATCTAACTAAAGCCTACCAAGATTGATTGACATTTTTTGAGAAAACGTAACGTAATGTCGCTATGATAAAAGAGGTCGCAGCACCGATGCCCCAAGGAGAAGCTCAGAATGTCTAACAAGCTCACGATTCCATACCGCATGCGCTGGTGGGGCTGGGGCGTTGACGGTAACGACAAGCCAATCACCACGGCCAGCGAGAAACTCCTGCAACGCGAAATCGGTATGTCGCTGGACGCACACAACCCGCCGCCCAACATCGCCGACGTCACCATCCCCAGTAGCCGTCTCAGCACCGAAGATATCGAGGCTCTGGAAGCTATTGTCGGCGCGGATGCCGTCGCCACCGACCACGACACCCGCGTCAAACACGCGGTCGGCCGGTCCTACCCCGACCTGGCCCGCCTCCGTGCAGCCAAACTCGATGTCGCCCCGGATGCTGTCGTGCTGCCGAAGACTGAAAAGCATATCGAGGACCTATTCAAGGTATGCGCTGAACGCAAGATCGCAATCGTCCCCTTCGGTGGCGGCACCTCGGTCGTCGGCGGCGTAGAGGCTGTTGATGGAGGTATGGGCAAGGCCATCGCAGTAGCCATGACCGCCTTCGACAAAATCATCGAGATTGACAAGGTCGCTGGCACCGTCACCGCCCAGACCGGCGTATTCGGCCCCGACCTGGAAAAGGAGCTGTCCAAAGCCGGCTTCACCGCCGGCCACTTCCCGCAGTCCTTCGAGTACTCCACTGTCGGCGGTTGGGTTTCCTGCCGCTCGGCAGGCCAAGAATCCTCTGGCTACGGTCGTATCGACCGCAACGTAATTGGCATGCGCGTCGTCACGCCAGCTGGCACCATGGAGTTCCGCGACATGCCGTCGTCGGCATCCGGCCCAAACCCGCGTGAGCTTTTCCTAGGGTCGGAGGGCACCCTGGGCATCATCACGCATGTGACGATTGCCCTAAATCAGCGTCCACAAAAGGAGATGCTCTTCGACACCTACTTCTTCAACTCCTTTGAGGAAGCCGCCGAGGAGCTGCGCAAGTTGGAGCAGAGCGGAAATATCCCGCACCTAGCGCGCATCTCCGACGAAAAGGAGACGCTGTTTGGCCTCACTCAGCTGGGCTCCGCCAGCATGTCCGAGAAGGTCACAAAGTACCTGAAGCTGCGCGGCATCGATACCCCGTGCATGGTGATTTTTGGCTTCGCCCAGACTGATCCGGTCGGCGCCCGCGTCACCCGTGAGCGACTGGCCGCTCGCCTGCTGGCTAAGAAGTGCGTCCGCATGGGCTCCATCCCGGGCATGGCCTGGGTCAACCACCGCTTCTCCTCGCCGTACCTACGCGATGTCATGATGACCCGCCGAGTCGGTGTCGACACCCTGGAGACCGCTACTACCTGGGACAACGCCGACACACTGCGCCGGGAAATCGCCTCCTCGATGGAAGCCGCTGGCAAGAAGCATGGCACCCCGGTGTACGTCTTCTGCCATATCTCGCACATGTATGAATCCGGCTGCTCACTGTACTTCACGTACTTCTTCCGCGAGACCGAAGGCGAGATTCTCCAGCAGTGGATGGACATCAAGACCGCGGCGTCAGAGGCCATGATGAACTTCGGCGGCACCATCACGCACCACCATGGCATTGGCCAGGATCACAGCCCGCAGTACTACGAGGAGAACACCGAGTTGTTCGCCAAGGTTATGCGTGCCATTAAGGCCGAACTCGACCCGGCTGGCATCCTCAACCCGGGCAAGCTGGCTACCGGTCCGCGCTCCCTGGAAGAGCGTTACGACGGCAACATGATCTAACCCTGTTGCCGCCATCTGCAGCCCAACAGCCATTTTCTGCCAAACATGGAAAGTCCGGCATGCCTAGCCACTAGCAGCGACTAGTGCGCCAGACTGACCAGTTCACTAGCGTAGATTTCCGGCGACGTTGGACCGTCATAAATAAATAGTGAAACGTAATCGTCAAGGGTAAAAGATTCAAGTGCTGCGGTCATTGTCGCTGTCGCTTCTTCCTGAGTTTCCAAGCAAGAATGCTTTGGATGGTGGGGATGGTCGGATTAATCGGTGCGATTTCGTCCGTGCGACCGCAAACAGTGTGGCGTTTTACATGCCTAAGCGTGCTTTTCTAATTACGACCTGTCTGAGGTGGCACGGACTGGAGACAGCAGCAACACATCTGCAGCGATGGTGCAATAGCAGCGAAAGCTCGGTTCATGGACTCAGAGCGGTTGGACGCTGGGTGCATAGCCATCGAGGTGTCTCCTTCCTTGTAATCCTTGGAACTGATTCGCAGCTAAGAAAGATTTCTTGAATCAATATCCGTGCCGGTCGTTGATAATGAACAACTTAGTCTATTTCTAAGCGCCCTGCAATGGGTTACGCCCGAAATAGTTCGAAATCACTACACCCCTCCATAACTTCATCACTTACGCCAGATAGTTTCACCACCATCATCGTCTTCGGGAAAGTCGAGGAAGAAAGACTATGACTGCCACGCACGCTCCTCAGCGCGATCGCTCCGCTGCGGTTTTGAACAAGGCTCGTCGGCAAGCGGACTTGGATCGTCTACGCGAAGATACCGCTAAGGGCGCGATCCCTGATCTGCTGGTCATCGGCGCGGGTATCACAGGTGTCGGCATCGCTTTGGATGCGGCTTCGCGGGGTCTCAATACCGTGCTCGTCGAAACGAAGGACCTAGCTTTCGGCACTTCTCGTTGGTCATCGAAGCTAGCCCACGGCGGCCTGCGCTACCTTGCGAGCGGCAATGTCGGTATCGCTCGCCGCTCAGCTATCGAGCGTGGCGCACTGCTCGATGTCACCGCACCGCACCTGGCACATAACCTGCCGCAGGTCGTGCCGGTGATGGACAGTTTCGCGCCACTGACCCGAATTCTGCCGCGTTTAGGCTTTTTGGCCGGTGACTTCCTGCGCATTATCGCTGGTACCTCTGCCACTACCCTGCCGTTATCCCGCACTGTCGGTCCTCGCCGAGTCAGTCAACTATCACCGACCGTCCGCGAACGCGACGTAAAGTTCGGCTACGTCAACTACGACGGTCAACTGCGTGACGACGCCCGCCTGGTCACCGCTATCGCTCGAACGGCCGCTAGCTACGGGGCAACTATTTTGACCCGCGTACGCTGCGAGAACGCCTCTGGCACGAGCGCCACACTAGTCGACGAGCTCACTGGCGATTCCTTCGAAATGCCGGCTCGCGCTGTCGTCAATGCCACTGGTGTGTGGGCCGCAGAACTGGCGACAAACATCAAGATTCGCCCGTCCCGCGGCACCCATCTGGTTCTCGACGCCGCGAAACTGGGCAACCCTACCGGTTCGCTCACGGTACCGGTGCCCGGCCACACCAACCGTTTCTGCTTTGTCCTGCCCGCAGAACACAACCGCGTCTATATCGGGCTGACCGATGAGGATGCACCCGGCCCAATCCCCGACGAGCCGGAAGTACCGGAGGATGACATCGATTTTCTGCTCGATGTCATCAACCAAGCACTCGCGGTTCCGCTCACCCGCGACGACGTCATCGGCGCTTTCGCCGGCCTGCGCCCGCTCATCGACGCCGGCGAGGCCCATACCGCTGACCTTTCCCGCGAACACGCCCTGCTGGTGGGCCCGACCGGCCTAATTTCCATTACTGGTGGCAAACTCACCGAGTACCGCCTGATGGCTGAGCAGACCGTGGACAAGGTCGCGGAGAAGCTCGGAGTTTCCCTCGCTCCGTGTTCCACCCGCACCATCCCTGTGCTGGGCTCCGAGCCGAAGGAACTCGACCGCGCCCGCACCGCTGCCGCTGCAGGCCGCATCCCAATGCCGCTGTTTAATCGCTACGGCGCTGAGTCCTTCGAGGTCATCGAGTCCTGCCCGCTCGACCGACCACTCGACCCGGTGGCGGAGGGCCTCGATGTGACCCGTGCCGAGTTCGCCTGGCATGTGACCCACGAGGGTGCTCTCAGCGTCGACGATATTCTCGATCGCCGCACACGCCTCGGGCTGGTCAAGGCTGATCGCGACGCTGCCCTGCCAGCTGCTGAGGAGGCACTGCAGCTGGCCTAGTTCTGGTCGTTGCTGTGGCCGCTCCGGTCGTGGTCGTAGCTACTAAATAAAGCGGGGAGTCTTCGGACTGCCCGTTTTTCTGTATACACGGAAACTATGAGTGTAAATAACGCTGTCACTTTCCCTTCCCTCGATGAACTCCGCAACCGTGGAACAGTCAAGTGGACCGCGTACTCCCCGGACGTGCTGCCACTGTGGGTCGCCGAATCCGATGCCACCACCTGCCCTGCGGTCAGTGCCGCTATCCACGAGGCCTGTGAGCGCGAACAGTTCGGATACCTCTCACAGGACATCTCCGCGCTTACCACCGCAACTGCGGACTTCTCTGCAGCACGCTACGGCTGGCGCCCGAACCCTGACAACATCTTTGCCG
Source organism: Corynebacterium vitaeruminis (assembly GCF_001054325.1). GTDB lineage: Bacteria > Actinomycetota > Actinomycetes > Mycobacteriales > Mycobacteriaceae > Corynebacterium > Corynebacterium vitaeruminis_A. The sequence goes on from NZ_JVVM01000020.1 coordinate 119,539, forward strand.
TCGCGGACGTCGTCCGCGGTGTCACGCTCGCAGTGGAACGCTTCACCCGCCCCGATTCCGCGATTGTCGTCCCCACGCCCGCCTACATGCCGTTCTTTCAGGTGGGTCCCGCGCTCGGACGAGAGACCGTGTGCATTCCCACGCTTGCCGACGGCCCGGATCTCGGCGCCCTCGAACGTGCCTTTGCCGACGGTGCAGGTTGCCTGATCTTGTGTAACCCGAACAACCCGCTCGGTTTTACCTACTCCGCTGACAAACTGCGTGAGATTACCGATTTGGCCGCTCGCTTTGGCGCGCGTGTTATCTCAGACGAGATTCATGGCCCAGTTGTTCTAGATGGCACTCATACTCCGACCGCGTCGGTGTCGGATACTGCGGCAGCCGTGACTATCGCGGTGACTGCTACCTCGAAGGGCTGGAATACCGCTGGCCTAAAGTGTGCACAGATCATCTTTAACGACGAAGATGCCAAAACCTGGCGGAAGCTGCCCTTCATTGTGCGCGAAGGCGCCTCAATTCTCGGAGTCGCCGCTGCCACTGCTGCCTACCGCGACGGTGTGCCCTGGCTGGATAACTTTGTCGACGTCCTGCGCACCAACCGTGAGACTCTGCGAACGCGTTTGTCCACTATTGCGCCGCAGGCTCGCTTTAACCCACCGCAGGCCTCATTCTTGGCGTGGTTGGACTTGGGTGACGTGCCCGGCATTGACAAGGGTGACCCAGCTGCGTGGCTGATGGAAAACGCCAAAATAGCACTCAACCCCGGCTTCGCATTCGGCGAAGGCGGGGCTGGTCATGTGCGGCTTAACTTTGCGACCTCCCCGGAGATTCTCGGTGAGGCCCTGGACCGGTTTGACGCGGCCCTGCGCTTTTAGCTGACGTTTTAGTTGGTGACAGTGACGCTGCCGTCGGCGTTGACAACGACGTCGGCGGCCAGAGCACGAGCCAGGTTCATGCGAACGTGCTGGCCCTCACCGTCGGTGCGGTCGAGCGGGTAACCGGACGGGATTGCAGTCTGAGCGAGGATGGAGTTGCGCTGTTCCTCAGTCAGCTTCGGGAAGCGGGTCTCCAGCAAACCTGCGTAACGCTTCGGGACAACAACTGGCTCATTAGCTGGGCCAACCTGCTTGAAGTCGTAGGTCATACGCTCGGTGTACTGCTCAACGGCAGCTGCGGTGCTCATGTACGGGGTGTCCTTGGCAACGCAGTTGGCGATGGTGTCGCCACAGCGGTATTCAAGTTCAGTGCGCAGCTCATCCATTGCTTCTTCGATGAGTGGGCGGAACTCTGGGTCTGCCCAACGGTCAGCTGCGGCCTGGTTGCCCATCATGCGGCCACCCATGACATCCAGCGGGTAGTGCACACCCATGACAATGCGCGAATGACCGGCTTCGGAAGCACGCGCCTGAATCTGCGGTGCGACCTCCGGCAGCATCATAGCCAGCATGGTCGAGGTCCATGCAGCCTTGTTGGTGTGGCCCGACGGGTAGGACGGCGTGGTCGAGTACGGGTCGTCCTGACCTTCGCGGTAGTAGCGCTCGATGCGTTCCGGTGCCACCACAAACGGGCGATCATAGCCGTATGCGTACTTCTCGAAGAAGGTCGAGCTGACCAGGCCACCACCGCGGGCAAGGTTGCCGGACAGCAGTGCCTTCACCTTCGGCAGGCGTCCCTCATCGAAGGCATCACGGAAATGCTGACCCAGATTTGCACCGAAAGCAGTGGAGATATTGACCAGTGGATCCAGGTAGTCGTCATCGAGAGCGAGTTCCTGTGCCTGTGGGTCGTTCTTGGCAGCATTGTTGATGCAAACAACGGTTTCGAGGTTCTGATCCATAACCTCTGGGTGCGTGTCTCGAACCTCGACGAACGGGTGGACCACGTAGAAGTAGAACCAGTTATCGGTAGCGGCATCCGACGGGTACGCGCGCACAATCTGGTCCGGACGGTACGGAGTCGGGGTCGGCGCATTCGGGTCGGTGTTTTCACCGGAAGACGACGGCAACGAGATGGATTCGGGTACCTCGAGGCCACCGCCAGGCAGCTTGATCCCTTCCGGAGCGGTTACATTCGCTGGGAGCGTAGAAACTGAGTCCAGGCGGTTACCCAGCTCGGCCAGCGGGTTAACCGGAGCCGCCCAAGCCGTTGCCGGCGTGAGCCCCATTACAACTGCCATCGCTGCGGTAGCAGCGCCGACGCGAGTACGAGTTGCTGTGCGCTTGTGCGGCTTCGAAGAAGACACTGAGACGTTCCTTTCCAGATTGCTGCCTGGGGCACCAGTTGTGAAGTGCCCTATAAGTCAAGGTCTGACAAAATCTTCACTCATGCTAAGGCCACGGTGAGGTTTCGGCGCGTTGAAAAGAAACAAGTTTCCAAAATGTTAGTGCCGATGACTGACAGTTTCCCCGTCGAGCACCGGGTTTTCACTGATAAATGCATAAAGAAACCGGTTGGCGGGATAAACTCCCGCCAACCGGTAAGAATTCACTACTCGCCCCAAAACGGGGTTAAAAGCGTGAACTACTTGGAGTAGTCGTAGAAGCCGCGTCCAGACTTGCGGCCGAAGTAGCCAGCCTCAACCATGCGCTTGAGCAGCGGCGGTGCGGAGTAAGTCGGCTCCTTGTACTCGTCGAACATGGCATCGGCGATGAACTTGATGGTGTCCAGGCCAACCATGTCGGCCAGAGTCAGCGGACCCATCGGGTGTGCACAGCCATTGACCATGCCAGCGTCGATGTCCTCTGCGGTTGCAATGCCGTCCTGCAGCATGCGGATAGCGCCTAGGATGTACGGAACGAGTAGGGCGTTGACGATGAAGCCCGAGCGGTCCTTCGCACGAATGACAGTCTTGCCCAGCGCCTCGGAAGCGTACTCGTACGCGCGCTCCGATTGAACATCACCCGTAGTCAGGGTAACGACATGCTCTACCAGCGGCAGAACCGGAACCGGGTTGAAGAAGTGCAGACCCATGACGCGCTCCGGGCGCTTAGTGGCTGCAGCAATGGACTGAATCGGCAGCGAGGAGGTGTTGGAAGCCAAGATGGCATCGTCCGACTCAACAATCTCATCGAGCTGCGAGAAGACGCTGGCCTTTACTTCCGGGTTTTCCACGATGGCCTCGATGACCAGCTCACGGTCAGCGAAGTCTTCCAGCTTGGTGGTGAAGCTGATACGGCCCATAATCTCATCACGTGCGGACTGCTCCAGCTTGCCACGGGAAACGGCCTTATCCAGCGACTTTTCAATACGGGCGCGGCCGGACTCGAGAAACTCCTCTTTGGCCTCCCAAACCTTGACATCACTGCCGGCCTTCGCACAGACCTCAATGATGCCGGAGCCCATCTGACCGGCGCCGACGATGCCTACTCGCGAGATGCTATTTGCCATTGGCGAATCTTCCTACCTTCTAGTCAGCATTGTGTTTCATCCGAGCGCGCGTTCGCTTAACGACGATTACAGCGCACTGGCTTTATTTACACGCTACTCACTTCCCCAGTTTCCCGGGTGCGCTTTGCAGGACTTTTATCTGAATTTCCTCCACTTGGCCTGAACAGTGGCTAGTACTGCATACGTTTTGCCAGTGCCTGCTGAATATCTTCCAGCTGCTGCCGAGACGAACGTGCCAGCTCTTGCAGGTCATTTCCGCCGTGCTTTTCCAGTTCCTCCCACTGGCCGAGCATCTTGTCCAGGCTGCCTTCCATCAACGTCAGGTAAGCCATATCTGCGTGTGGCCCCTCCTCGTTTTCAAGGCGGGTCATGGTAGCGGTGTCGAGCTTCGTCTCAGCCGGATCAACATCGACGCCGAGAGTCTTAACTAGCTGCGCTTCCTCTTCAGCAAAGACGGGCTCCGCCTGCTGCGCAATCTTTCGGGTCTCTTCCGAGACGGTTTCCTTTGCAATCAGTGTCTGCGATGCAATCTTCAGCGCCGCTGTATCTGCCGCCAGCTGAGCCAAGTTATCCCGAATTGCAGCACTGGAGGTAACAGCACCCGGTGCCTGGCTTGACTGACTTTGATTGCCCTCCAAGGCCGCCTTATCACTATCGCCACAAGCACTGAGGCCGACGACGAGAGCAGAAGCGAGCACAGCGGAACCAATACGCAAGCCACGCCCAATCAGGGAATAGACACCGCTACTGGGAGCCGCTGCACTATCGCGGATGGTGTCTGCGGACATTAGTCGACCTGCAGCTCGCCCATGCGATCCCAGTCCTGCTTATCCGGGAGTACCTGCGAAACAATCTTCGGGGTCTCTGTGAGCAGTGGCTTCATCGCCTCCAGCCCCTTGGCAAAGTGCTCGGAATTGACGTGGGCTTCGCCAGCGTCGTCATCGAATGCCTCAACGAGGGTGTACTGATTGGGGTCTTCTACGCTGCGGGACCATTCAAACCACTTGTTGCCAGCCTCTGCCCGGGTAGCAGCGGTGAACTCAGCGACGTGGTCCATCCATTCGTCGGCAAACTCCGGCTTAACTTGGTAATTCACAACGATAAAAATCATGTCGCCCACTGTAGGCGTGTCCAGGCAGAATTGCACCCTTCAACTAATAGAGTTTCGCTGAGAATTTTTCTTACGCTGACCTCAGGTGACAGTTATATTGGTTTGTATGATGAACACTCCGCTCATTCTCACCTACCAAGATAAGACCCCACGCATTCATTCCAGCGCTTGGATTGCGCCCGGCGCGGTCATTATCGGAGATGTCGAAATCGGTGCGGATAGCTCCGTGTTCTACGGTTCTGTTCTCCGAGGTGACGTCGCACCGATCCGTATTGGCCAGCGCACCAACATTCAGGACAATTCCACCGTCCATGTCGGCCGAGGCGTGCCCACCATTCTGGGCGATGATGTCACGGTTGGACACATGGCATTGGTTCATGGCACCACGGTTGAAGATGGTTGCCTCATCGGCATGAAGTCCACTTTGTTGTCGCGTTCGCGTATCGGCGCTGGCAGCCTCATTGCCGCAGGTGCCGTGGTGCTGGAAGATCAGGTAATCGACCCCCGTTCGCTGGCTGCAGGCGTTCCCGCTAAGGTACGTCGCCAACTCTCAGCCGAGGAGGCAGAGGGCTTCATTGCCCATGCAGGGCGTTATGTGGAAACAGCGTCCAACCACCGCCATCTCCGCGAGGTCGACCTGGATATGGTGACTTTTAACTAGACCACTGTCGCACCGGCAGCAGCCATTTCCGCTAGTGCGGCTTTACCGCGCTCCGGGTCGACCGCCGCGACCTGGTTGCTCAAAACGCGGACGGAAAAGCCTTCCTTAAGGCCATCGAGCACGGTTGCGCGTACGCAGTGGTCAGTCGCAACACCCACCACATCGATCTCTTCGATGTCAGAGGCGCGGAGGGCGTCGGCAAGCGAAACGCCAGCCTCCGTTGCTCCCTCGAAACCGGAGTAGGCGGCGGCGTACTCCCCCTTCGTGACATCTATACGCACGGCAGCGGGATTGAGTTGCTCGAAAAACGCGATGGCGCGCTGCATCCCGGGATGGATTTCCGCGCCCGGGGTTCCCGCGACACAGTGCTTCGGCCAAGTATTGGCGAAATCCGGGGTCTCGGAGAAATGCGTGCCCGGATCGATGTGATTGTCACGAGTGGTCGCGAGAACCGAATACTTATTCGCCGTGCCCGCGACATGCAGATACGTGGCGGTGTACGCTGCCTCCGCGCCGTCTACGGCAAGTGCGCCACCCGCGGAAAAGTCATTCTGAGCGTCGACGACTACCAGTGCCATGCGTGGGCGCGCCGGGCGCTGTTGTTCCTCGGAGCCGGCATCGTTGCTGGTATCTGACTCGTTGTCCGCGTTATCGGCGTTGTCCGCGTTGACCTGTCGGTAGATTTCGGAGAAGGAAGCGTTCATGGTCTATATCTTGCCACGCGTGCACATTTAAAGGAGCATGCTAACTATCAGCAAGACTTCAACAAGCTACCGACAACTAAGAGTCAATCCGGTGTAGCGGTTAGAATCGTTTCGATAATCCTTTGATACGACGTCGGCTCTTAGTCGCGTCCTCCAATGCGGGAGGTTTTTATGGCAGGCGGACTTGTCGCGCTGCTTGACGACGTTGCCACGATTGCACGCGCTGCAGCGGCAACAACAGACGATATTGCGGCTGCGGCCAGTAAAGCTAGCGCTAAAGCTGCAGGCGTTGTGGTAGATGACGCTGCGGTGACCCCTAAATTCGTCGAAGGTGTCTCGCCGAAGCGTGAGCTGCCGATTATTTGGCGTATCACCAAAGGTTCTCTAGTCAACAAAATCGTCATTATTCTGCCGATTGCGCTACTGCTCAGTCAGTTTCTGCCCTGGGCGCTGACGCCGATTTTGATGCTAGGTGGCACATACCTGTGCTTTGAAGGCATGGAAAAGGTCTGGGAGAAGATTAAGCACCAAATCTCTCCCGATCAGACTGAGCAGGAGCGGATGGAAGCAGCGACCAACCGCACGCCACAGAATGAGGATTCGCTGGTGAAGTCTGCAATCTTCACCGACTTAATTCTCTCTGCGGAGATTATGGTGATTTCTCTCAACGAGGTCGCCGATCAACCACTGCTCAATCGTGCGCTGATTCTGATTGTGGTCGCGCTTATCATCACGCTTGCGGTTTACGGCGTGGTGGGTTTCTTGGTGAAGATTGATGACATTGGCCTGCACCTGCAGTCCAAGGAATCAGCTGGCGTCAGCAAGTTTGGTGCGGCACTGGTCAAGGCCATGCCAATCGTCCTGACCACAATCGGCATTATCGGCACGTTTGCCATGTTGTGGGTCGGTGGCCACATCATGGTCGTCGGCCTCGACGAACTGGGCTGGCATCTCCCCTACCAACTAGTCCACAACCTTGAGCAGCTGTTTACCGGTGGCTTCCTCAGCTGGTTGGCCAACACCACCGGCTCACTGATTTTCGGCGCCATCTGGGGCGCGATCATTGTGGCGATTGTTGCCGTGCTGCCCTTCGGCCACGACAAACACGATGAGAATGACAAGAAGGGCGCAGCCGAGGCGTCTGCTTAAGAAGTCTGACGCTTAGGAGTACGTGACCTCACCGTCGACGTAGACCCAGCGTCGCGCGCGACGCACGAAGCGGGAGCGCTCGTGCATCGTGCCGATGCCCTCATGGTCATGGAAAGCCGCTTCAAATTCCACGATGCCTTCGCGGTCTTCCTCGCCACCATCGACAGTGTTAATAATGGTGAGCCCCTCCCACTTCACACCGTCATCCACATTGATAATTTCTGGGCGGTAGCGCGGATGCCACGTCCGCCAGATGTAATCCGCCTCGTGTGCGACGTAAGCGCTGTACCGCGCTGCCATCAGCTCAGCTGCGGTCAACGCCTCCCGCTCACCGCGGTGCAGCGGACCGCAGCACTTCCCGTAGAGTCCCCCACCGCACGGGCATGGATTGGAATCGGCCACGCGAGCGCGCGCGAAAAACGCGCTCCCGCTTCCTGCTCCCAATCCAGCCTCCGCCGCAGCACTGTTTTCTCGTAACTGCCGAACCATTGTTGCCAGCCCCTCCCCAATCTCACATGCGGTACTAAACACGTCCAAACAACGTCTTTACATACCTACCAATTGGTCCGCAGCACCGCTAGTCGGTTCAACCCCCGACAGGCTTGCCGACGGCTACCGCGTCGCCCTCGGCATTCCTTCCGCAAACCCCGCAGCGGATTGAATTCCCACCACTGCCCGCTCAGCGAACTGCTCGATGGTGGCCGAACCCGCGTACGTGAACGAAGAACGCACGCCCGAGATAATGCGATCAATCTGGTCTTCTACGCCTTCGCGGCCCGGCTCCAGGTAAATCTTCGCGGTCGAGATCCCCTCTTCGAACATCTCACGCCGAGCCTTCTCAAAGGCTTCCACCTGCGCATTTCGATTCTCTACCGCGCGGTGCGAGGCCATGCCGAAAGACTCCTTGAACATGCGTCCGTCGACGTCCTTCTGAACATCTCCCGGGGATTCGAAGGTACCGGCAAACCACGAACCAATCATCACGTTGGAGGCACCCGCAGCCAACGCAAGAGCCACATCGCGGGGATCCTTCACACCACCGTCTGCCCAGACATGCACGCCACATTCACGAGCCGCTGCAGCGCACTCGAGTACTGCGGAGAACTGTGGACGCCCCACACCCGTCTGCATTCGAGTTGTGCACATCGCACCCGGGCCAACACCGACCTTAATAATGTCAGCTCCTGCCTCCGCGAGGTCGCGAACCCCATCGGCGGTCACGACATTGCCGGCTGCAATTGGCACTGGTGGGTTGAGCGCACGGACTCGTCGTAAAGCATGGAGCATCGATTCCTGATGTCCGTGTGCGGTATCGACGACGAGTACATCGGCGCCTGCGTCGAGCAGCGTCTTTGCACGCCCCTCAACATCACCGTTGATGCCAAGCGCAGCACCGACGCGCAGCTTGCCGTCAGCGTCGACAGCCGGCTTATAGAGCGTCGCACGCAGTGCCCCCTTGCGGTTGAGAATTCCCACCAGCACACCATCTGCATCAACCACCGGCGCGAGCTTGCGCCCGGATGCGGTGAGCTGGTCGAAGGCATCACGCGGCTCAATGTCGGCAGGAAGCGTAAAAAGCGAGGTGGACATTAGCGTCCCCACCTGCGCAAAGTTGTCCACTCCCGCCAGATCGCGCCCCGTAATCAGCCCCACCGGCTTGTTATCTTCCACCACCACTGCTGCACCGTGCGCGCGCTTTGGCAGGAGGTGGCGCGCATAACCAGCGGTGTGGTGAGGCTTGACGACGATCGGGGTGTCGAAAACCAGCCCAGCGGACTTGACCTTGCGAATGGTTTCAGCGGCAATGTCAGCCGGGACGTCCTGCGGCAGGATGGCAATTCCACCTCGGCGAGCGGTGGTTTCGGCCATACGGCGCCCGGAGATGGCCGTCATATTGGAGACCACAATCGGAATGGTTGTGCCGGTGCCATCATTAGTGGACAAATCGACACCCATGCGAGAGCCCACGGATGACTTCGACGGCACCATGAAGACATCGCTGTAGGTCAACTCGTAGGGCGCGGACTGATTGTTAAGGAATTTCACATACACCAGGATAAGTCGATTTGCCCGGCGCGCACGACGGGAGTGGGCAGAGTCGGGGACCTGTAGCGAATACGGCCTGGTGTAGGTTCGTACAAGACTCCGTTGACTCAACCGGGATTCCTTTCCCAGGAAAGATGCTTAGCAAAATCTAATGAAGACGCCGATCAAAGATTACCTGTCCGAAATCGTCGAATCTGTCCGTCCCGATGAGTCTGGCGAGGTAGCGGACTATATTCCCACCCTCGCCGAAGCTAACCCCGACCGCCTGGCGCTGGCTATGACCACCGTGTCGGGGCGCACCTACACTGCGGGCGATACTGACGCTGAATTCACCATTCAGTCGATGTCCAAGCCCTTCGCTTACGCCGCAGCCATAACCGAACAAGGCAAAGACAAAATCGACAGCATTGTGGGCACCGAACCTTCCGGGGAAGCCTTCAACGAGCTGTCGCTGGAGCAGGGCACACATCGCCCGAAGAACCCGATGATTAATGTCGGCGCACTCGCCGTCAACCAGTTCGTGTGTCAGCCAGGTGCCGACTGGAAGAGCCGCACCAACCATATGGTGGACCTTCTCTCAACTTTGGCTGGTCGCAAGCTCCGCGTTGACTACGACGCCTACGAAAGCGAAATAGACACCGCACATCGAAACATGTCCATCGCGCACATGTTGGCTGCTTACGGCTTTATCGAAACCACGCCCCTCGATGCTGTCCGCGGCTACACCGCGCAGTGCTCCATACTGGTCAACACCCGCGATGTCGCTATGATGACCGCAGTGTTGGCCAACGGTGGCGTTAACCCGGTAACTAATCAGACTGTGCTCGACCGCGCGGTTGTTCGCAAAGTATTGTCCGTGATGGCGATTGCTGGCATGTACGACGAGGCCGGTGAATGGTTTACCGAAGTCGGAATTCCCGCCAAGAGCGGTGTCGCCGGCGGCTTATTGGGTGCCCTGCCAGGCCAGGCGGGGCTAGCAGCTTTTTCGCCACGATTGAACGACCACGGCAATAGTGTCCGCAGTATTGCCATCTTCCGGAAGCTCTCCGAAGACCTAGGCCTTCATCTCATGGACGCCGAAGCCATTGGCTCGCGTGCACTGCGCAGCACATGGGTCAGCAATGGCCGCTCCATTATTGAGATTCAGGGCCCGGTGAATTTCACTGCGGCCGAAATCGTTCTCAACAGGTTGGCGACTTCCACCCCGTCGGAAAGCGAAGTTGTCTTCGACATCAGTCGCGTTGGCTTTGTCAACCCGGTCGGACGCGCGTTGATTCTGGAAGCGATGCGACGCCTGAGCCACGAGGGCAAGGAGATTTTGTTCTACGACCCGGAGGGCGTGCTGCCCAACCCGGATATGGGCGAGGGGTTGCTGCCGGTCATCCTCCAGGACGCACCGTGAATTACGCTAACCGAAATCTAAAATGAGTGGCGTTCAGGTAGTCTTGAACGAGCGTAACGCCCGATAGGCAATAGCGTGACGACAACCGGAGGGATATAAATGCAGGTCAGCGATGTAGCGTTAGTCTTCGAAGGTGGCGGAACACGCAATAGCTACACGGCGCCTTTCGTCGAACGACTACTTCGCGAGGACATCGATGTCGGTTGGGTCGGCGGGGTAAGCGCCGGTGCCTCTCACGTAGTCAATTACCTTTCCCGGGATATCCAGCGCTCTATAAATAGCTTCACTGACTTCATTGCACAGCCCGCCAGCAGTGGCTGGCGCCCGATGCTGCGCGGACGCGGCTATTTCGATGCCGAGTACATCTATGAAGACGCGGGGCTTCCCGACGGCGCCATGCCACTGGATTACGAGACTTTTAAGAACAATCCAACTCCCTACCGGATTTCTGCCGTCCGGGCAGATACGGGCGAGACCATCAACTGGGGGCGGGAAGATATCCCAGATTTGCCTACGTTGATGAAGTACACCCGCGCCAGCTCAACAATTCCCGGTGTCATGCGCATGCCCTATATTGACGGCATCCCATTCGTCGATGGCGCGCTGGGATCATCGGGCGGCATTCCGATTAATGCCGCAGAGGCAGACGGCTTTAAGAAGTTCCTCATCGTGCTAACTCGCCCGAAGGGGTTCCGCCGCACAGCGCCTTCACGCCCACAGCTCCTGCGCCAGATTTTCCGTAGCAACCCGATGGTGGCAGAGCTTCTTATTACTAGGCATGAGCGCTACAATGCATCTCTCGATTGGGCTGCTGAGCTTGAGCGAAAAGGCCAGGCCTATGTTTTCTATTCCAATGACATGAGCATCACGAAGGCGGAGCGGAGGCGTCCGAAGTTGCTGCACAATTACGAGCTTGGCCAGGCACAAACTGATGCCGAATGGCCGGCGATTCGGGAGTTCATGGGCATATAGCTTTCGATACCTACAAGAAGCTTTTCGTTCATTCCTCTTTACTGTGTACGTAACCTTGTGTTAACCTTTGCGTAGCGAACAACCTCGTTAGGTGAGGCTCCTATATCCACATAGGCCACTGCCCTGCACTTTATCGAGAGTTTCGGCAGACTCTCGAAGCAAGGTCCCATCTCAAGTGGCCACCTTTAGTTGCGGCATCACATTGCCAACGCTCTTAGGCGAGGGAGCCATAATTTATCAATCAACAGAAATTCCCTCCTAGCAAAGGAGCTGGGATACCTGGAAAAGGATCCAAAAATGACACAGACACAGAACACCATCGCCAACTTCTTCAAGCCGAAATCTTCAATCAGCCCCTACAACCTCCTCCCCGACACCGTCGGGATGCATATGACCGAGTCGTACATTGCACTTCCGGAGGACATCACTGTCGGTGAGGCACTGAATACTTACGCAGCTGAATTCGCTGGTCTCGATGACGATACCTGTGTCTTCCTCGTCGATGATGAAGGCTACCTGACCAGCGACATTACGCTGAAGGAACTACGTGAATACGCCGACCGCGATGCCTACATGAACACCGTCGGCGCTCCGGTGAAGGTCTTCGTCAAACCTGAGGATCCGGTTGCAATCAGGGCTCGCCAGCTTATCGACGAGCGTCTCAGCGAGCTGCCCGTCGTGCGCAGCGGCAAGTTGGTAGGTGTTCTTACCGACCGCATCTCTGAGCGAATTCTTGGCAAGACAAAGGCAGCCAAGAAGCCGAAGAAGTCCAAGGGATTCTTCTCGCCGATTACCGCGTTTTTCGGTGCCGCCAATAACTAGGGCGACTAGCTTGGGTAAGCAACCCGAGTAACTCGAAAGGCCAGCTAGCGTTTGCTAGCTGGCCTATTCTTGTTGACACACTGTTTTATCCCCCCACAGGAGAGAAGTCGTCAGGAGGCAACCGTGACACGAGACTGGATTCGAGTAGCCCTGGGTATGTTCGCGGTTGCGTTTGGTGCCAACCTCTTTGCCCCGCTCCTGCCCGCGTATCGAATAGTCGATGCCCTCAACCAGTCCCAGGTCACCTTTCTATTCGCCATCTATGTCGCGGGGCTCATCCCCGCGCTACTCGTCTGCGGCCCACTTTCCGACCGGCTCGGCCGTCGCGCCATCATCCGCCCCGCACTGATAACCTCTGCCGTTGGCTCAGCAGTCCTGCTCACTGGCGTCTGGTTTCACTTCCCATCACTGCTGATAGGACGTCTTATCGTCGGCATTTCGATGGGCATGGTGATGGCTGCTGGCGCCTCGTGGATCAAGGAGATCGCGCCCGTCGCACCTCAAATTTCCGCCCGGCGCGCAACCGTTGCGCTCTCCGCCGGATTCTCCCTCGGACCACTGGCTTCAGGGCTGGTCGCGGAGTTTGCTCCCCGCCCCGACGTCATCCCCTACCTTGTTCATCTCGCATTGCTGCTTTTTATCGCACCGCTGACATGGACCGCCTCCGGCGGACTATCAGCGGCAGGTCACAGCGATGTCTCGCAACGGTTCTTCTCCTCCGTGACTCTAAGCCCGAGATTCCTGTGGGCAGTCGCCGCTTGGGCACCGTGGGTCTTCGGTGCCGCGTGCACATCGTTCGTCGTCCTTCCAACAATCGCCGAGTCCCGCTACCCCATTGCCTTCGCAGGACTCATCGCCTGCCTCACGATGGGCACCGGCGTTCTGGTGCAACCACTGGTCACTCGCATCAGTTCCAGCAGCTTTATCCCACCGGCTATTTTCGGTCTTGGCTTGACGACGGTCGGAATGCTGCTCAGCCTCATCGTCGCACTCACCCAGAACGTGTGGAGCGTTTTCCCCGCTGCCCTGGCCCTAGGTGCCGCGTACGGCGTGATGATGGTCTCCGGCCTCCGCGAAGTGCAAATTATCGCACCACCTGCTGAGCTGGGTGCTGCCACTGCCATCTACTATTCGCTGACATATGTAGGTTTCTTCGCTCCTTTTGTCATTTCTTTCGCGGCACCGAAATTCGGGTTCGTGCCTGTTTTCATCTTCGGTGCGATCATCGCGTTGACCTCCATGTATCCCGTGGCGAAGGTTGCACAGTCTGCAGTGGCCACTGAAGGAACGTCGTAAAGCAGACGCGACTGGAAACCTTGTTTTGAGAAGCGAGCGGTGACGAGCTCTTGTATTCTTTCTTTCACCAAAGTTTGACTTCTGCTCAGGGCGCCTGGGCAGATGGCATAGGTTGTTGATTTTTAGCTCGATGAGACGAGGAATCATGAAGCAGCGCAGCTCTGGAATGTGGAAAAAGATTGCGACAGCTGTTGTCGCGGGTTGTACGAGCGCCGCGTTGCTCACCGCATGTGGCGCTGGGGAAGAAAGCAGCAATGCCGGTGGTGAGACAGGCAAAGAGTCGACTAACAAAATGACGAAGGCAGACGGCTCGGCGCCTGCTGCAGCTGAAGACCAGCTCCTGCTCACTAATGAAGTTCAAGGCGTGGACTTCTCTGCAAACAGGACCGCTGGATACAAGGATGCCATGGAGATGTTTTCGGACGATTCCTTAGAACTTGAGCCGGCCGAATGCGCTGATTTCATTGAACCGACGGAGGAATTGGAGAACGCCGTCGGTGCATACGCCGACCTCACGGAAGAACACGTCACTGTCAGCGTCTCAGTATTGAAGTCCCCTGAGGTGTACAAGGAGTACACGGATAACCTGGAAAAATGCTCCGATGTGACCGCTTCGATGGATGCTTCCGACATCCTGGACGAATCCATGGAAGGGCAGGAGTTTTCTCCTGAGGTGCAGGACATGCTTAATGACGTGGATATGACGACCACTATGAAAATGCACCGGGAAAAGTGGGACCCAGATCTTTCCGTCAAGCCAGAAGAGCTCACTGCACACGAGACTGTTATTGACATTAACTCCGGTGGGACGACCGCCACTGCGACAAGCTACGACATTGTCGGCATCGTCAATGGCGTCCTGGTGACGGTGTCTGCTGCCCCGAATCCGGACGCCCCCAGTACCGACATGGAAAACATGACGGAACCGATGCCGATTCCACAGGCATCCCCGGAGTCCAAGGAAGCGGCAAAGAAGCGTGCCTTGGAGGTCTTCGATGCCCAGGCAAAGAAGATTATGGACGCTGCTTAGCGTTCGTTTGGATCCTCTGCGTTTGAGAAGTAGCGGTGCGGGAGCTGCGAAGTAGCGACGCGCTCGTTGCCGGGGCGCGTTAAAACTCCGTTAATCCCTGCACTTTAGGGCTCCAAAATGCAGCACGCGGCGCGTTGAGGGTTTTGAAGTGCGGGCTTGTTATTTCGTCAAGAGCCCGGACGTAACCGGGAACCATATCCCGCGGGATTCTCAGCCCCATAGTCAGATGCGGAATCCAGCGAGAGCCGCGACCGTCAGGGTTGAGACGGCTAATCTCGCGAGCAGCTTCTTCCAGCTCGTCGCTTGTTTCTAACAACCATGCGACGGTTTGTTTACCCTTTGTACCGAACACTACCGTTCCTACTCTACGGAATTCCGCAGGCATAAGAGGTGGAAGAATCTCGGCTGCTCGTTGGACTACCTTCGGTCTCATAGTCGGCGCAAAAGTCACAGTGATGTGGGGCTTTTGATTCTGCTGCGGGAATCCACGCTCTGCCAGTTGCGCAAAGATCTCTTTAACCTGCGCCTCTTGCTCAGGCAGAAGGTACATCAGGATGTTGTCAGGTGACACCATGTGACGCTTACTCCTCCCCTATTGCTGTCCGTCGACGTGCTTGAAGCACTGACCAAGGGCACCATTACTAGAGTGCCTCATCTAAAGCACTCAGGGTCTTGCAATCCAGAGCATAGCGCAGGAATTTTCACAATTTATAACCCACTTTCCGTAATTTCTAGCCTCTTATTATTACCCCTGGTAAAAACTATTTTTTATTGGGATAATGGAGATGGATAGGCTTCTTGAAAGCTTTAAGAGCATCTTCAAAGACAGTGTGGAGTGACGGCCGATTCTCCACACTGCAAAATTACCGCCGCGGCTGGAAAGGTGAGCAAAGACATGGCACCGAAACCTAAAAAGATTACGCCCCCGAAGAATCAAAAGTTGGTGAAGAGCAAGGCAAGCTTCAGCCGCAATGAGCTCGCCGATTTGCTGGAGACGCTGGCGGCTCGCATCCGCGCCGGGGAAATGACTCTCGGCACTGGCGAGTCCGCGGTGACGATGACCATGCCGACATCGTTTAATACCACGATGGAAGTTGTCGATTCCCGAAAGCGCGCTGGTATTGAGCGCGAGCTGGAGCTGGAAATTGACTGGATGGTCGACGAAGGTGGCGAGCCCGTCGAAAAACCCGGCCCAGCATCGGGCTTCGCAATCTCCTAGCCGGCTTGTTGCTGTCCGTTTTTGTTCCGCGCAGTGTTAACTAAGCAAAGGGCGACTTCGGAATTGTCTTCCGGAGTCGTCCTTTGTCTTGGCTTCTAATTCTGCAGGCCTTACGCCTTGAGCACATAGCGCAGAATCTCTACAACCTGGTCGTTCGTCGTGCACCACGCCTGAGCAGCAGCATCAACTTCCTTGAGCGGGTGGACAATGCCCTCACCGTGAAGCGTGATGTACGGCTTGTCCAGCGCAGCACAGTAGCCCGCGTCGAAAGCTGCGTTCCACTGCTTGTACTGGTCGCCGAAACGGACGACAACCATATCCGCCTTCTCAATCAAAGTACGAGTACGGATGGAGTTGACCTTCGACGACTGGTGATCACGCCAGAATCCCGCAGGCGCCTCCCCCCCCCGGTGCTCGCACACGGGCCGAGTGTTTCTCGGGTTGTAACGCCGCCTATGCGTGGTTCGAGTTAATGGGCTCGAGCTTTGACAGCGGTGACATCGGCCCAGCGGCCAGGGTGATGCTGTCCAATCTGGCGCACAATGAACTCCTGCACGCCGAGGAGCGCCCGTCGTCAAAACAACTCACTATCGCTCGCCATTTCCGCAGGCCACAGCGGACAGATCTGAGTCGTTTTGGTCGATTTTGCGTCCTTTCGTCGTCATTTACCGCTGCGGCACTGGCCGACCGGCAAGCCATCGTCAAGCAACACCTGAATACACCCACCAGGTACCCACGCCTACCCAAGTCACATGAGGCGACGCTAACCTAATTCGGGAACACTCGCGACGAAGGGAACGCGCATGTCCAAGGGCAAGAAAGGCGACAAAGGCAAGAAGAAGGACGCCGCCAAAGCCAAGAAAAAGGCTGCGGCAACGACCTCGCTACGCCTGCCCGAATACTCGAAGGCCGAGGCCAAGGCCGCGAAAAAGCTCGCCGGCAAGGACCCCTTCAAACTGGCCGCGATGACGCCGAAGAAGAAGTGTTGCAAATCCGGCATCCGCTGCCTGCGCTGCCCCGTGGTGCTACACAAGCTCAATCGCGAGATCAAAAACGGCGAAATCGACCATGCCGCCCTGCTGCTCATCGCCGCGAAAGCCCGGATCCGGTAGCCGGCCCTCCTCCGCCGCCTCTACAGTGGGCATCCGGTCCCGTGCCCTGTGTTTCGCACCGCGCCGCTCGGACTGGTCCCGCGCGACAATCGGGCGCGACCTCTCGGCAGGCCTCATGGTGGTCCTCGTCGCACTCCCCCTCGCGCTCGGCTTCGGCGTTGCGTCCGATGTCGGCGCGGCGGCCGGGATTACGACGGCCATCGTCGCGGGCATCCTGGCCGCGACCTTCGGTGGTAGCAACGTCCAGGTAAGCGGCCCGACCGGCGCAATGACCGTCGTGTTAATCCCCATCGTGGCCAACCATGGTGCCGATGGGGTGCTCGTCGTCGGCGTGCTGGCGGGGCTCATGCTGCTCTTGCTGGCGTTCACCGGCGCTGGCCGCGCGATGAAGTACATGCCGTTACCTGTCGTCGAAGGTTTCACCGCCGGTATTGCGTTAATCATCGGCCTCCAACAGCTGCCCGCAGCACTCGGTGTTGACGTGGACGGCGAGAAAGTCCTCGGGTTGGCGTGGGGCTCGATCAAAGCTTGGTTAGACGCTCCGGCATGGCAGGCGCCCGTGATGACCCTTGCGGTGGCGGCCGGAATCGTGCTTGCTGCACGCGTTCGTAGCGGCTTCCCCGCGGCGCTGGTGTTGGTAGCTGCCACGACGGCCATCAACATGTTGGCAGACAGCGGTCTGAAGACCATCGGCTACATCCCTTCGACGTTGCCTGCCCCGCGCTGGCCGCAGATCCCGTGAGAGCACCTGGATTCGCTTCTGTTGGCAGCGATCGCCGTCGCAGCTCTCAGTGCGTTGGAATCGTTACTGTCTGCGACGGTTGCCGACGCAATGACTGTTGGCGACCGGCACGATCCCGACCGTGAGCTTTTCGGGCAGGGCGTGGCCAACGTCGTCGCGCCCCTGTTCGGCGGGATTCCCGCGACCGCCGCGATCGCCCGAACTGCCGTCAATGTGCGGGCAGGCGCAGGCACACGCCTGGCAGCGGTGTTCCATTCGCTGCTGCTCGTCTCCGTACTCGTCGCGGCCCGGTGGGTGGCCGAGATTCCTCTCGCCGCGCTCGCCGGCGTGCTCATCGCCACAGCGATTCAGATGACCCACCCGCGGAACCTCCGCTCGGTGATACGCGCCACCAAGGGCGACGGAGCCACCCTGCTCATCACGGCTGCCGCCACCGTCGTGTTCGACCTTGTCGTCGCCGTACTCATCGGCCTTGTTATGGCGGGCTTCTTCGCACTGCGCGATACCGCCCGCACGGCGGTGCTGGAAGCCGTCCCGCTAGACGAGGGAGACCACCGCGACAAGGAGCGTGAGCTTCTCGACGAGCACATCGCCGCCTTTCGAATGGAAGGCCCCCTCTTCTTTGGTGCGGCGCACGATTTCCTCCTCGAGCTCGCTGATGTCTCGTCGGTCAAGGTTGTCGTGCTCCGCATGCGCTACGTTACGACGATCGACACCACCGGCGCCCAGATGCTCGCCGACACGATTGGGCGCCTCGAACGCCACGGTACCAGGGTCCTGCTCGCTGCCACGAAGCCCGAATATATTCCGGTGTTGCGCGAACTCGGCGTATTCGACCAGCTTGCGCACGAGAATCACGTCTTCGACAACACTCTCGATGCCATCGCCCACGCCCGACTGCATGCCTCGCACATTCAGCATGAAGAGTCGGATGGCGCACCCGCGGCATCGCAGAGTCAATAGCTTGGCTGAGCCAGACAATGGTCACTCCGTCGCAGTCGACCCTGCAATCGTGGGTCCACGTCCCCATCGCGCGATGCTTGAAAAACCTTTACACGTTGCACTTAAACTCCACGACGTGTCGTTGCAAAGTCACCTTCTCATTCGTGAAGCCGATGTGGGTGTAACCGCTTGGCGCGTAGCATTGGCGACATGCGCATTTTCACCGTGGGCCACTCCAACCTCGAGTTCGAGGACTTCGCTGAAATGATCAAAGCTGCCGGTGTGGCATCCATCGTGGATGTGCGCAAGCTGCCCGGATCCAGGAAGTAACCGTGGTTCAACGGCGACTACCTTGCCGAACACCTTCCTACATGTGGCATCACTTACAGCAGAAGCGAGGGCCTCACCGGGCGGCGCAACGTGTCCCACTCGGTGCCGTTTGAGGTTAACGGCAACTGGCGTAACCGCAGCTTCCACAATTACGCCGACCATGCGCTGGGCGAGGAGTTCTCCGACGCAATCTCGCAGCTACGGGCGAACGCCGCCGAAACCCCCACCGCAATCATGTGCGCCGAGGCGGTGTGGTGGCGCTGCCACCGGCGTATCATTGCCGACCACCTCATCGCCCACGGTGACGAGGTTGGCCACATTATGGGTCTGGGTGCAGCCGGGGCGAAGGTGAGCGAGGCAACGCTCAACGACGGCGCAGTCATCGGCAACGATCTCCTCGTGCGCTACCCCGAGCGGGGCTAGCGCGTACACCAGAGGCCAGTGGGTGCGGAAACTCGGACTACGACTCAGTGAGCCACGGCATCCTCCTCGGCCTGACCTAAGGCGCGACTTACGCCTTGTATTCATGGAGCGCCCACCACCTTATGAGCAGCAGCATCGGGGGGGGCACACCAGCGGATAGCACGCTCAAACGAGCTTTAGGTTAGGAAATCTGAACCGCGCAATCTAAGAAGAGCACCGGCAACCCCGGTAGTGTGCCCCAAAGCATCGAATCGAAAAACGTACTACCGACTTGCCACGGCCCTAGACGTCGAGCTTGAAGTCCACGGTATCTCATTGCAAAGTTACTTTCTCGTTAGCACCATCAAAAGGAGTGGTATCCAATGAAAGCGTTCGGGTTCTTAAGCTTCGGGCATTACGCCTTCGGTGGCCAGCGCGGGCCATCTGCGGAAAAGATCGCCAAGACTCATCTGGAGATCGCCCAGGCTGCGGACGAAATCGGCGTGAACAACGCGTCCTTCCGTGTCCACCACTTCGTGCCGCAGGCCTCCGCCCCGATGCCGCTGCTGGGTGCTGTCGCGGCCACCACCAAACACATCGAGGTCGGCACCGGTGTCATCGACATGCGCTATGAAAACCCGCTCTACCTCGCCGAAGAGGCCACGTCGTTGTACCACATTTCCGGTGGCCGCGTGGCCCTGGGCGTCTCGCGCGGCGCCCCTGAGGTGGCTGACCGCGGCTGGGAGGCCTTCGGCTACAAGGGTGAAACGCCCAACGGCGCGGACGTGGCGCGAGCCCACCTCGAGGCGTTCATGGCTGCAGTGGACGGCAACGGATTCGCCACCGCCGCACCGCTGGACCGGCAGTACCCCAACATGTTCCAGCCCGGCTCCGCCCTGCCGATCTTCCCCATGGTGCCCGAACTGCGTAAGCACATTTTCTACGGCTCCGGTACCCACGCTTCTGCCGAGCAAACCGCCAAGGACGGGCTCAACCTGATGTCCTCCACGCTGGTCTCCGAGACCACCGCCGAGACCCTGGGCGAAATCCAGGCGGATCAGATCAGCCGCTACCGCGCCGCGTGGAAGAAGGCGGGCCACGATTGGACGCCGCGTGTGTCGGTGTCCCGCTCCGTCTTCCCCATCGTCGACGGCGCGGACATGCAGTTGTTCGGCATGCAGGCCTCCGACTCCGATCAGGTGGGCATGCTTCCCGACGTCGGCGCCTCCACCTTCGGCCGCACCTACGCCGCCGAGCCGGACAAGCTCATTGAGCAACTCAAAGCCGACGCCGCCGTCATGTCCGCCGACACCCTGCTCATCACCATCCCCACCGGGATGGGCGTCGACGTCAACGTGAAGATCTTGGACAACTTCGCCACGCATGTCGCCCCCGCGTTGGGTTGGCAGCCGAATCACGAAGGCCCAGTTACCGGCTATCTCATCGACTAATTCCTGCAGTTCGCAAGCTCTTCGCTTCAATGTCAGTTCAGTGCGTGTTGAATAGTTCAGTAATTGCTGTATAGTTCAGCATATGCTGACTATTGCTTCACGCCTCGACGTCATGAACCGGCTCGGCCGGGCCATGGCGGATCCGACGCGCTCCAGAATCCTGATCACCCTACTCGACGGCCCGAGCTACCCGGCCGTGCTTTCGCGCGACCTGAACCTGACCCGCTCGAACGTCTCGAACCACCTGACCTGCTTGCGTGACTGCGGCATCGTCGTCGCCGAGCCGGAGGGCCGCAAGACACGCTACGAAATCGCCGATCCGCACCTCGCGACAGCGCTCAACGCACTAGTGAACGCGACGTTGGCTGTCGACGAAAACGCCCCGTGCATCGACCCTGAGTGCTCGGTGCCCGGCTGCGACGGAAAAGGAGCGGACGCATGAGTTCAGCATGTGGATGCGAACACGAACCAGCCACGGAGATCGAAGATCTCGATCGGCCATGGTGGAAGGACCCCGAGTTGCTACTGCCGATCTTCTCCGGCGTAGCCCTCTGCATAGGTCTGGCGCTGGACTGGTCCGGACTAGAGACACCCGCGACAGTTCTGTTCTGGATCGGCCTGCTGCTAGGGGCGTATACGTTCACGCCCGGCGCTATCCGGAACCTTGCCACGAAGCGCAAGCTCGGCATTGGTTTGCTGATGACGATCAGCGCGGTCGGCGCGGTAATCCTCGGTTACGTCGGAGAGGCGGCGGCGCTAGCGTTCCTGTACTCGATCGCCGAGGCACTGGAAGACAAGGCGATGGACCGGGCCCAGGGCGGACTGCGGGCACTGTTGAAATTGGTACCGCAGACCGCGACGGTGCTGCGCGACGGTACGACGGTCGAGGTCGCAGCGAAGGATCTCGTGGCTGGCGAGCTGATGCTCGTGCGCCCCGGAGAGCGGATCGCCACGGACGGCATCATTCGGTCTGGGCGCTCCAGCCTTGACACCTCAGCGATCACCGGAGAATCCATTCCGGAGGAGGTTGCGCCCGGCGACGAGGTGCCCGCGGGAGCAATCAACTCCGCCGGCGTGCTGGAGGTCGAGACGACCGCAGCTGGAACGGACAACTCGCTGACCACACTCGTGGACCTGGTCGAGCAGGCGCAGGCGGAAAAGGGCGACCGCGCCCGGATCGCCGACCGGATTGCCCAACCCCTAGTGCCCGGGGTGATGATCCTGGCGGTGCTGGTCGGCGTGATTGGCTCGCTGCTGGGCGACCCCGAGACGTGGATCACCCGCGCGTTGGTGGTCCTGGTCGCAGCATCGCCGTGTGCGCTGGCAATCTCGGTGCCGCTGACGGTCGTGGCCGCGATCGGCGCGGCCAGCCAGTTCGGCGTGGTCATCAAATCCGGCGCGGCGTTCGAGCGACTCGGCGGCATCCGCCACCTGGCGGTGGACAAGACCGGAACCCTTACCCGCAACCAGCCCGAGGTTACCGACGTGGTCCCGGCAGACGGATTCGATCGGGCTCAGGTGCTTGCTTTCGCGGCGGCAGTTGAGCAGCAATCGACGCACCCCCTCGCCGCTGCGATCGCGGCAGCGGGGCCCGAAGCGCCCGCTGCCTTGGACATCAGCGAGGAAGCCGGGCATGGCATCGGCGGCACCGTCGAAGGTCGACGGGTACTTGTGGGCAGTCCCCGGTGGATCGACGCCGGGCCACTGAAGGCAGACGTTGAGCGCATGGAGTCCGAGGGCCAGACCTGCGTCCTTGTCACCGTCGATGACGCTCTCGCCGGGGCGGTCGGGGTCCGCGACGAGCTGCGGCCCGAGGTACCCGAAGCTGTGCAGACCCTGCACGCCAACGGCGTGGAAGTGAGCATGCTAACCGGCGATAACGCTCGCACCGCCCGGGCTCTGGCTGAAATCGCCCGAATCGACGATGTGCGCGCTGAGCTGCGCCCGGAGGACAAGGCAAGCATCGTCGCCGAGCTCTCCTCCAAGACGCCGACGGCGATGATTGGCGACGGCATCAACGACGCTCCTGCGCTGGCGGGCGCGACGGTGGGCATAGCAATGGGAGCGACCGGCTCTGACGCCGCAATCGAGTCCGCTGACGTCGCCTTCACCGGCCACGACCTCCGGTTGATCCCGCAGGCGCTGCAGCACGCCCGTCGAGGCAGCAGGATTATTAACCAGAACATCGTGCTGTCTCTGGCCATCATCATCGTGTTGATGCCGCTGGCGATCAGCGGCGTGCTGGGTCTGGCCGCCGTCGTATTGGTTCACGAGGTCGCTGAAGTTATCGTGATCTTGAACGGCCTGCGGGCTGCGCGAGCGAAGCGCTGAGGCGCACCTTCGCCCAGCGCGCTGGCTCTCCAGCGCGGATCTTTGAAGGATCGAGCTGCTCAGGGACCAAGCGTCGTCTCAAAACTTTTGATGCCGTGCTTCATCGACACGACCCGCGACTACCTGGGCAGCGTATTCAGCAAAAGGACTCGACACCCGTCAGGGTTGCCGAGCCGTCGCCGGTCCAGTTGCCGTAACCAACTAGATGGAGATTCTTCATCGCGGTTTCACGGCCACGCATGAGGTGGCGGAATGGGCCGAGGGCCGGACGGAAACCAGTGCACCAGATTAGATGGTCGTGGTCGAGCTCGCTCAAGCTATCGAAGATGGAGGTAGCGGTGAGCTGGCCGGCGTCGCGGAGCTCACGTAGATGAGGAAGCGCGAGAATGTCCCCGAGGTTCGGGTCGGAATCGCCACCGAGAATCCGGCAGCGGCTGCCCGCGTTAAACGTTGAATTTGAACTCCACGACGTGTCGTTGCTAAATACCCTTTACCCTATGGACATACAGTAGAAGCTGCTAGAGATTGAGTAGATACAAGAAGTAAAAAGCGATAGCTAGGATTGCAGTACAACCTTCGAGACCGCGACGACGGCTGCTACCGTAGGCCTCGTTGCCTAACTGACACCAACGCCGTGTCCACTACTCGGGGGACACCCCCAACATTAATGCTGCCCTGCCGGCAGACCAGGGCGGCCGTGTGAGTATCGGACAATAATGCGTAGTCCTCCAAGGTTCTGGACACAGGGGCTTTCCCCTTTCCTCAGTGGTGCGACCAGAGGGAGTAGAAACATCCACCCCGGTGCACCCGCTGCGGTGACAACGACCCATCGCCCGCAGCAGGTGGCAATCGTCACGGTTATCCCTCTTTTTCAGATTCCTGTCCTCGGGATCAGAAAAAGACGGGGACCTGTCATAGGTCAGTGAGCATTTGCTGCATCTGGGCAATCTCGGCCTCCTGGTCGTTGATAATTTGTTCGGCCAGGGTGATTGCATGGGGATTCTGGCCGTCAGCAACCTCGTCACGGGCCATGTCGACCGCGCCTTCGTGGTGGGCGGTCATCTGCTCCAGGTAAAGGCGGGCGGCGCCGGTGCCCTGGGCTTCCTCAAGGGCTGTCATGTCCTCCTGGCTCATCATCCCGCTCATGCCACCCATCTCGCCGTGATCCATTCCACCTATCTCATCCATGGTCCCCATGCCCCAGAGTCGGTGACCGGCTGCTGGTCCCAGGCCTCGAGCATGGCGTTCATCCGGTCAATCTCCGGTCCCTGGGCGTCAATAACTCCCTGGGCAAACTCCACGACCTGGGCGGGGATGCCCTCCTTGGCCAAGAGCATCTCACTCATTTCCGCGGCCTGCTTGTGATGGGGGATCATCATCTGGGCAAACATGATGTCCGCGTCGTTGTGATCGGCGGAGATCTCCCCGTCCTCATCAGTCGCCGCCCTGGTGGTCTCGGTCGTCTCAGCGGTAGTCGTCGCAGTGCTGGTGGCCGAGGTGGTGGCGTCGGTGTTGCCTGAGTCGGTGGCCTCACCGCAGGCGGCCAGCACCAGGGTGGAGGCCACGGCGAGAGCGGAAAGAATAAGGGTGCGCTTTATGGTGGAGCCCTTTCAGGGTCATATGGGGGGCAGTGGAGAGAAGTGGTGGATCAGTGGACGGCGGTGGATTTCGGAGTAGGCGTGGTGTGTTACTCCTTCGGACTGGTGGGAGCCAGGTGGGCCGGGTCCAGATCAATCCGGCGCAACAGCTGGGCGTTCAGGGCCACCACGATGGTCGAGGCAGACATCAAGATCGCGCCCACGGCCGGGGACAGCACGAACCCGATCGAGGCGAGCACTCCGGCGGCCAGCGGCACGGCGAGGATGTTGTAGCCAGAGGCCCAGACCAGGTTCTGGATCATCTTGCGGTAGCTGGCCTGGGACAGCTCAATCATCGACAGCACTGCCCGCGGGTCATCACTGGCTAGGACCACCCCGGCAGATTCCATGGCCACATCCGTGCCGGCACCGATGGCGATACCGACCTCCGCGCGGGTCAGAGCGGGGGCGTCATTGACACCGTCGCCGACCATGGCCACGCTCAAACCCCGGTCCTGCAGCTGCATGACCTTGGTGTCTTTGTCCTGGGGCAGGACCTCGGCGAAGACCTCATCGATCCCCAGGTCCTGGCCAACCGCCTGGGCCACCTGCTGCGCGTCACCGGTGATCATCGCGACCTTCACCCCGCGGTCCTGCAGGGCTTTCACGGCGGCGCGGGATTCGGGGCGGATCTTGTCCTCGACGGCCACCGCACCGATAATCTGACCGTCGCGGACAATATGGAGCACACCGGCCCCACGCCCGGTCCAGGCGCTGGTGGTGTCGGTGAGCTCGGCCGGGGTGGTGAGGTTGAACTCGCGCAGCATGTTCGGCCCGCCCACGAGGATCTCAGCGCCATCGACAGTGGCCCGGACCCCCCGGCCGGAGGCGGCGCTGAAACCAGTTGCACGCATTTGCCGACGGGAGGCCTCGGGATGGGCGGCCGCGGCCGCCACGATGGCGCGGGCCACGGGGTGCTCGCTGTCGGCCTCCGCGACGGCGGCCAGGGCCAGCAGCTCGCCCTCGGTGACGCCGACAGCTGCTGCGACACCGGTGACCGCGTGCGCACCCTCGGTCAGGGTGCCGGTTTTGTCGAAGAGCACCACGTCGATGGTGCGCATCCGCTCGAGCGCCATCCGGTCCTTGATGAGCACCCCGGATTTCGCGGCCCGCTCGCTGGAGATCGCAATGACCAGCGGAATCGCCAGGCCCAGGGCGTGCGGACAGGCGATGACCAGCACCGTGACCGTGCGCACCACGGCATCGTCCGGGCTGCCGATGATGGTCCACACCACCGCGGTGATCAGAGCGGAGATCAGCGCGAACCAGAACAACAACGCTGCCGCCCGATCCGCCAGGGCCTGGGCCCGGGAGGAGGACTCTTGGGCGTCGGCAACCATGCGTTGGATCCCGGCCAGGGCGGTGTCCCCGCCGGTAGCCTCCACCCTGATGCGGACGGTGTTGTCGGTGGCCACGGTACCGGCGACCACCTTGTCACCGGTGTCGCGGAAGACGGGACGGGATTCGCCGGTGATCATCGCCTCATCGAATTCGGCGGCTCCGTCGATGATGGTTCCGTCGGCCGGCACCCGGGCACCGGCCCTCACCAGCACGACGTCGTCGACGACCAGCTCGGAGATGGCCACGGTGCGGGTGGTCCCGTCGATGACTTTCTCGGCCTCATCCGGCAGCAGGGCAGCCAGCGCGTCAAGCGCGGAGGACGCGGCCCCGAGAGCACGCATCTCCAGCCAGTGGCCCAGCAGCATGATGGTCACCAGCAGGGCCAGCTCCCACCAGAAGTCCAGGTCAAAACCGCCCAGCCCCAGAGTGGTGACCCAGGAGGCGACAAACGCCACGGTGATGGCCATGGCGATCAGGAGCATCATCCCGGGTTGGCGGGATTTCAGTTCGTTCCATCCTCCCTTGAGGAAAGGCGTTCCGCCGTAGACGAAGATGATCGTGCCTAGCACCGGGGGGATCCAGGTGGATCCGGGGAATGCCGGGAGGTGGTAACCGAGCAGCTGGGCGACCATGGGGCTGAAAATAACGACGGGAATGGACAGAATCAGCGACCACCAGAAGCGTTCCCGAAACATTGCGGTGCTGTGTCCGGCGTGTTCGCCGTGACTATGAACGTGGTGGTCGTCGTCCAGGGCGGAGTGCGGGTGATCGTGGGGCATCGCCTGGCCGTGGGTGTCGGCATCTGTGTGGTGTTCGTGGCTGGCATGATCCGGGTGGTGGGTGTGGTCTGTTTCCGGAGCGGGGTGATCACCATGGTGATCGCCGGAATGGTGGGGAGTGCTCATGACGTTCCTTCCGCTCAACCCGGTCGGGGTCGAGATGATGGGTAAAACTGATCAGGATAAGACGGTGTAGCCGGCCTCCTCGATGGCCCGGCGAACCATCTCCGGAGGTACGGCACCGGTGACCGTGACGGTGGAAACACCACCAGCAGCGAGGTCAATCTGGACGTCGTCGACCTGGGGGAGCCCCTGAAGGGCCTGAGTCACGCTTTTCGCGCAGTGCCCGCAGGTCAGGCCGGTGACCTGGTAGCTAGGGGAGGACCCTCCTGCTGACGAGTCGCTGGCGGCAGGGACGGAGGCGGTGTCGGCACGTGAGGCAGGTCCGCAACAGCTGCAGCCGTGGGAGGCCATCGGCAAGAGGCGGGGCGGGGAGGTGATCATGGGAAAGCTCCTACGGGTCGGTGGGATGCGGTAACGCTCGCTAGCATATACCCCCCCGGGGTATATTTTCAAGGAGTGGAGGGCACGGCCCTCACGCGGGGCAGGGTGTGGTCACCGAGCAGCCCCCTCACTGTCGGGAGCGGACAGCGGGAGGCGGAGGGCAAACACCGCTCCGCGACCGGGTCCGGGGGAGGTGGCAGTGAGAGTGCCGCCGTGGGCCTCGATCAATGCCCTGGAGATGGTCAGACCGATACCGGACCCGCCGTTGTCCCGGCTGCGGGCGGCATCCCCCCGGTAGAAGCGTTCGAAGATGTGTCCGAGCTGGCCAGGTGGGATGCCCTCGCCGTCATCGGCGACGTGGATGAGCGCGGTGGACGCCCCCTGGCGGTGGACGCTGATCCGGACCTGCCCGCCGGCCGGGGTGTGCCGTAGCGCGTTCGACAGGAGGTTGCTCATCACCTGGCCGAAGCGTTGCCGGTCCACGATCACCCGGGCGGTGTCCGTAATGGTCTCGACCTGTAAATCGACGCCTTTGTCAGCATAAGCTTCCCCCGCGGCAGCAGCGGCGGTATGGAGCAGATCCCCGAGCCCTTCCTCCGCCAGGTCCAAATCGATCCGGTGTTCCTGGGCCCGGGAGACATCGTCAATGTCCTCCATCAACCGGGTCAGGCGGGTGAGTTGGTCAGCCATGATCGTGTGGTTGGCATTATTCCAGTCCACGACCCCGTCCTGGAGACCATCGAGGTAGGCCGTGAGCACCGATAAGGGGGTGCCCATTTCGTGGGCCAGATCAGAGAGCATCTGGCGGCGGACCTGTTCGGTGTGTTCCAGTCGGTCGGCCATGATGTTGAAGGCATGCGCCAGGGTGGTGACCTCGGGGCCGGCTTCTCCGGCGGGCACGCGGATACGGAAGTTACCGGCCGCCAGGCTGGTAGCGGCGCGGGTGAGATCCTGCAGGGGGGTGCGCAGGCGACGCGATAACCACAGGCTGGCCAGTAGGGCGCTGATCAAGGCAGTGGGCAGGGCGACGGCCAGGGTGATCAGGTTGGCGTCCCGGTAGGCCTGCTCGGCATGGAACAGCTCCAGCGAGGGGTCCTCCCGGCCGGCCATCAACATATGATCATGGAACAGGGTCGGCCCCACCGTCGTGGCCACGGCCGCGGCCACCATCAGGCTAATCACCACGACCAACACCTGGGCGGCCAGGAAGCGGAAGGTCAAGCCGGGTCCGTGATTCATGGCTGCCCCACCCGGTAGCCCACGCCACGCACGGTGTCGATAAACCCCCGGCCTCGGGTGTCGGTGCCGAGCTTGCGACGCAAGTTGCCTATGTGGACATCGACGATGCGTTCATCACCGACCCAGGTGGTGTCCCAGACCTCGGTGACCAGGTCGTGGCGGGTCAGCGCCTGGCCGGGGCGCAGGGCCAGGGCAACCAGCAGCTCGAACTCCGTGCGGGTGAGCTCCACAGTCGTCTCCCCCACCCGCACCTGATGGGCGACGGGGTCAAGGATGAGGTCACCAACGATCAAGGGGGTGGTCACCTGCGGTGGGGTGGTGCTGGTGCGCGGACGGCGCAGCACTGCATGCACCCGGGTCACCAGTTCCCGGATGCTAAAAGGTTTGGTGATGTAGTCATCCGCCCCCAGGGTCAAACCGCTGATCTTGTCGTCCTCGCTGCCACGCGCGGTGAGCATGAGGATGTAGCAGTCCGAGAAGGTGCGGATCCGTCGGCACACCTCCAGGCCGTCGAGTTCGGGCAGCCCCAGATCCAGCACCACAACATCGGGGGAAAAGCGACGGGTCTCGTCCACGGCCTGGGTGCCGGTGTGCGCCTGACGGGTATCGAAGCCTGCCCGGATGAGGTAGGAGGCCACCATCTGAGCCAGGGGTTGTTCATCATCGACGACCAGCACCCGCCCCGGGGGCGTGGCGGTGGTCGGTGTGTGGTCAGCCATAGACCCCAGTATCGCTCCGGCCAGGGGGGAATACCATCCTCGCTCAGTGCCCGGCGGGGAATCTTCATCAAATCTTCAAATATAACCCTTCGACCGCCGTCACCCCTGTGCCCCACCCCGGGCCGGCGGCATCGCCTCCCCTGGTCGGTTCAGCAGGCGCCACCAGGGGTTTCACTGCAAACACCGCATACCCGGGGCGGGTAGAAGGACATCGCCCACGGCTGTGGGGTGGTGTCCCGGTGGTGACCCAGCTCACCGAATTCACCCTCTTTTCGCCCTGCTATAAAGCTGTGAGCAGGGTTTTTGATTTCTAGCCCGTCAGGCACCCGTGCTAGATAAAGGTATGGCATCGACCTTGAGGCGGTGTCTTCTCACGGTCCTACCCACGATCCAAGGAGATTGACGTGAAACGAGCAGCGATCGCAGTCGCCGCCCTTGCCCTCGCCCTCACGGGGTGTTCGGCCGCCGACCCGGAACCCACGGCCGACGGGACGGTGTCCCAGGATACGTTCCTGACTATCCATGGCCTGACCGACATGGACGCGGTGGAGATCATTGATCACCTTGACCGGCAGAAGGTCGCTGAGCGTCCCACGGATCTGATCGCCTCAGTGCGTGCCGATGAACTGCTGCTCTCGAGCGGTGACCAGGAAGTCATGGTCGATCTTCCCGACAATCAGACGTATGTCTCGATCGCACCCTATCTCACCTCCACCCACGACTGCTTCTACCACAGCCTCACGACCTGCCTGGGGGAACTCAGCAATGAGGATATCCAGGTCACGATCACCGATGAGGCGACCGGTGAGGTGCTGGTGGACGAGGCGACAACCACCTTCGACAACGGGTTTATTGGCTTCTGGCTTCCCGATGATGTCACCGGCCTGATTGAGGTCAGCTACCAGGGGCGTACCGGCACCACGGAGTTTTCCACCACCGACGACGGTGCCACCTGTGTCACAGACCTGCGCCTGACGTGATGGCTCAGCAGGGTCCTCACCTGCACCTGTCTCCCGTGTCACTGAATTCTTACACCAGGAAGGTTAAATCATGACGAATGCGTTTTCCCGACGACAGTTTCTGCTCGGCGGGCTCGTCCTCGCCGGCACCGGGGCCGTGGCTGCCTGCACCAGCGACCCTGGACCCGCTGCCCCGGCAGCAGGTCCCTCCCTTCGCCCCACTTCCACCCCCACTGCGCTCGGTGAGCCGACGGTGCGCCGGACACTGACCGCCCGGCCCCTCTCTCTGGATATCGGCGGCATCGAAGCCAAGACGTGGGGATACGTCTCTGACACCGGGGATGCGGCCATTGAGGCCACCGCCGGCGATGTCCTCCAGGTCGATATCACCAATGAACTGCCTGAGAGCACCTCCATCCACTGGCATGGCATCGCACTCCACAACGCAGCCGACGGTGTGCCCGGCATGACCCAGGCCCCCATTGAACCTGGCGAGTCTTTCTCCTATGTTTTTGAAGTCCCCCACGGTGGCACCTACTTCTACCATTCCCACACCGGCCTGCAGCTTGATCGCGGCCTCCACGCCCCACTGATCGTCCGTGACCCGCAAGACGCTGAAGACCAGGACGTCGAGTGGACCATCGTGCTCGACGACTGGGTCGATGGCATTCAGGGCACTCCCGACGATGAGCTCGACAAGCTCACCGGAATGGGTTCGGGCGACCATAACGGGAAGAAGGGGATGGGAGGTCACGGCCATATGATGCACGGCACCCCGGACCGGGTACTGGGCGGGGATGCCGGCGATGTGATGTATCCGCACTACCTCATCAACGGACGTATCCCCCGTGCTCACCGGACCTTCGAGGCTCGCCCGGGCGACAAGGCCCGCCTGCGGTTTATCAACTCCGGCGGTGACACCATCTTCAAGGTGGCCCTCGGTGGTCACCGCATGACCGTCACCCACACCGACGGCTTCCCTGTCCAGCCCCGGGAGACCGAATCGATCTACCTGTCGATGGGCGAGCGTGTCGACGTCGAGGTCATCCTCGGCGACGGCATCTTCCCGCTCACGGCTTTGGCGGTGGGTAAGGACGACCGCGCCTTCGCCGTCATCCGCACCGCCGGCGGCCAGGCCCCCCGCCCCGATGTCGACTTCCCCGAGTTGTCATCCACCGGACTGCTTCTGTCCTCCCTGAAGCCAGCAGAACGTGCACTCCTGCCCGAGGGCACACCAGACCGAGAAGTCAGCATCGACCTGGGCGGGCAGATGATGCCGTATGAATGGAGCATTCTCACCGACGGCCAATCGTCCTCCGCGACCGTGCAGGAGGGCCAGCGCCTGCGGATGGTCATGCGCAACAGGACCATGATGCCCCATCCCATGCACATCCACGGCCACACGTGGGCGCTGCCCGGCAGCGGCGGGCTACGCAAGGACACCGTCCTTCTCCGCCACGGTGAAACCATGATCGCCGACCTGATCGCTGACAACCCCGGTGAGTGGGCATTTCACTGCCATAACGCCTATCACATGGAAACCGGGATGCTCAGCTCGCTTCGCTACGAGTAACCCCCACAGCAGGGTTGAGTGCCGAGGTGGGCAGAGTCGCTGCAGGCCACCCACCGGGCAGCACGATGACCTGCCTCGGTGTTGTGGTCTTCCGGGACAACCAGAACACCGTCTTCTTCCCCACCGCCCCGGAATATGGAGATCTAATCCATGCCGAGCACACCCCGCAGAGCCGCCATCGCGGTTGCCGCGGTGCTCACCGCCGTGACCCTGGTGGCCTGTTCCTCAGGCGACGGCGTCCGAAACGCCGTCGCCGTCGGGGGGGGCACCTTCCAGTTCCACTCACCAGGAGGCCAAACCGAGATTATCTACGCAGAGGAGGAATGTGCGCCGCTGCCGGGCTTCTCCTGCCCGTCGTTGATGGAGGAAGGTGAGGAGATCAGCCTGTCTGATTTTGAAGGCGAGGTCGTCGTCCTCAACGCTTGGGGCTAGTGGTGTGCACCGTGCCGGACGGAAGTCGATGACCTGCAGCTTGTCCAGGAGACTCTCGACCCCCTCGGTGGCACGGTGCTGGGCATCAACGTCCGTGACTACAACCAGACCATCGCCCAGGACTTCAAACTCGACAACGCGGTGACCTATCCCTCGATCTACGACCCGCCGTTTCGTATCGCTGCGGCCCTGGGAGGTGCCGACCTCGGTCATCCCGACCACCATTGTCCTGGACCGAAGCCACCGCCCGGCCGCGGTGTTCCTGAGGGAGGTCACCGCCGATGACATCCTTGATGTCGCTCTGCCGCTGGCCGAGGAGGCACCAGCATCATGACCGTTGATGTGATTGCGCAGTTGGCGATCGGCCAGCAGTTCGCCGACGCCGCGGCCACCGGGCCACTGATGATCGGCATCCTGGCTGCAGCAGCTGCAGGTCTGATCTCGTTCGCCTCCCCGTGCGTCGTACCCCTGGTACCCGGATATATGTCGTATCTGGCCAGTGTGGTCGGCGGGGAGGTCGACTACGACGCCGAGGGGGCGCGGTGGTCACCAAACGCCAGTGGGCGGTAGCGGGTGCGGCCGGGTTGTTCATTCTCGGC
Source organism: Corynebacterium vitaeruminis (assembly GCF_001054325.1). Lineage (GTDB taxonomy): Bacteria > Actinomycetota > Actinomycetes > Mycobacteriales > Mycobacteriaceae > Corynebacterium > Corynebacterium vitaeruminis_A. The sequence continues at coordinate 152,430 of NZ_JVVM01000020.1, forward strand.
TTCACCGTCGTCTTTGTGCTGGCCACCGTCACCGGGGGTGTCTCCCGAGTAAAGGACACGGCGTTGGTGTCAATCTATTGCGCAGTAAACGTGCCAATCGAATGGCTGGCCACTTCACTGTTTAATTAACGTGTCAATGAAATGGCTGCCTAGTACATAGTGCAATCTACGTGCCAATAAAGTGGCTGGGACAGAAGAGAGCACGCAAGAAGGGCCAATTGAAGCAGCAATGCACTGCACGCTGGCGATATCGCGCATGGAATTACCGCGTTCGATAGCACGATAGATACCAAGTACAGCCTCCGCCTCAGCAGGGATGATCTCGCCTGTTGAGCTGTAGCCAATAGGACGTACACCGTCGGAACACCAGCGCCCTTGCTCAGCACGCTGCTGTTGGGCGCGTGACTGCCTAGCGCCTTTACGCTCGGGTACACTGGCGGAAGCTTGCTAGCGGTAGTCAACGATTTCACCCTCCCCTGGGCCCCGTGATGGTGTAGTCACGTTGAATATGCGCTGTTGCCTGACCCCACTCGCTCGCTTTAACCCGCGCTTGGTGCGAATCGAACGATGCTTGATCAGTGAATTGTTCTGATACATTCCATACGAGCGGGTCGTCGGATTGAGTGACCTCGAAGCGCAGACACCCGGGTTCATCACGAGAGAGCTCAACGTGTTTTGGAAGGAACCGTTCAACGATTGAAACATCACTGTGGTCTTTGCAGATCAAGGTGCCGTTCAGCTCGATCATGCTCATAGAACACCTTCGCTATAAGTCAGACGCGGCGCTTAAACGTTGAACTTGAACTCCACGGTATGTCGTTGCAAAGTTACTCCCTCTCGTTAACACCATCAAAAGGAGTGTTATCCAATGAAAGCGTTCGGCTTCTTAAGCTTCGGGCATTACGCCTTCGGCAGCTAGTGCGGGCCATCTGCGGAAAAGATCGCCAAGACTCATCTGGAGATCACCCAGGCTGCGGACGAAATCGGCGTGAACAACGCGTCCTTCCGAGTCCACCACTTCGCGCTGCAGGCCTCCGCCCCGATGCCGCTGCTGTGTGCTATCGCGGACACCACCAAAATCATCGAGGTGGGCACCGGCGGCATCGACCTGCGCTAGCGCATATCGGGGTTGTAGCGTTTGAGTCATTGACTCCCGCCGTCTACAAGTACCTACACACTTGATCGGTGCTGCACGTTTCAGGATCCGGGTGCGCGGCGTCCTGGCTAAGGTCCGCGATAGTGTCGCGCAGCACGGAGAGCTGCGCGATCTGCTGCTCAATCTCAGCGAGGCGCACGTCAAGCAGGTCGCGCACGTGCTCGCAGGGCGCATGGCCGCCGTCGCGGATGTCGAGGATCTGGCGGATCTGGGCGAGGGTGAGGCCCGCAGCCTGGCCGCGGTGGATGAAGTCGATCCGAGCGACCGTCTCGGGCGCGTAGTCGCGGTATCCGGACGGCGTGCGCTCGGTCGGGGGCAGAAGGCCCTGTTCCTCGTAGAAGCGAAGGGTCTTCGCGGTAGTGCCCGCCCTCTCGGCGAGTTCTCCGATCCACATTACTGTCTCCCTCCGTGGCCGCGCTTGACCTTCCCCTGCACTGGAAGGTCCAGTATGGCTGAGACAGAGCAGAAAGCCAAGAGTTGACAGGAGCAGCGATGCCTACGAAGTACGATCTCGCCATCATCGGATCGGGAGGCGGCGCGTTCGCCGCTGCGATCCGCGCCAGCACGCTCGGGAAGTCGGTGGTGATGATCGAGCGCGGGACGCTCGGCGGCACCTGCGTGAACACGGGCTGCGTCCCGTCGAAGACGCTCATTGCCGCGGCCGGCGCGCGGCACGTCGCGGTCGACGCCGCAACCCGGTTCCCCGGGATCGCGACGACGGCGGATCCCGTCGACATGCCCGCGCTGATCGCTGGGAAGCAAGCGTTGGTGGAGTCGCTGCGCGGCGAGAAGTACGCCGACGTCGCCGACTCCTACGGCTGGCAGGTCCTCCGCGGCGACGCCTCGTTCGTGGGCACCCCTGATGCGCCGGTTCTCGATGTTGCCGGATCCGACGGAAGCGTCGAGACCATCGAGGCCCACCACTACCTGGTCGCGACTGGTTCTCGCCCGTGGGCACCGCCGATCGACGGCCTGGAGGAGACCGGATACCTGACCTCGACCACGGCGATGGAGCTGACGGAGGTCCCCGAGTCGCTGCTGGTGCTCGGCGGCGGCTACGTCGCCCTGGAGCAGGCGCAGCTGTTCGCCCGCCTCGGCTCGCAGGTCACGCTGCTCGTGCGGTCCCGGCTCGCGTCGAAGGAGGAGCCGGAGGTGTCGAAGGCGCTCCAGGAGGTGTTCGCCGACGAGGGTATCCGCGTCGTCAGCCGCGCAGTGCCCACCCGGGTCTCCCGCGGCACGGGAGGCGAGGCCGTCGTGACCGCCGCCTTGTCCGGCGGCTCGCAGGAGTTCCGCGCCGACCAGGTCCTGGTCGCCCTCGGACGCCGTCCCGTCACCGATGGCCTGAACCTCGATGCGGTCGGGGTGAATACCGGAGACTCCGGCGAGGTGGTCGTCTCCGACCGGCTGCAGTCCTCGAACCCGCGGGTCTGGGCCGCGGGCGACGTGACCGGGCACCCCGAGTTCGTCTACGTCGCCGCCCACCACGGCACCCTCGTCGCCGAGAACGCGTTCGCCGACGCCGACCGGTCCGTCGACTACGCCCGCCTGCCGCGGGTGACGTTCACCGGGCCCGCGATCGGCGCGGTCGGGATGACCGAGAAGGACGTCCTCGCCGCGGGGATCCGCTGCGACTGCCGCGTCCTGCCCCTGCACCACGTGCCCCGCGCCTTGGTGAACCGCGACACCCGCGGGTTCATCAAGATCGTCGTGAACGCCGAGACGAACGAGATCCTCGGCCTGACCGCCGTCGCCAAGGACGCCGGGGAGCTCGCCGCCGCAGGCGTCCACGTGCTCGGCAGGACCGTCGCCGAGGTCGCCAACGCCTGGGCCCCCTACCTGACCATGGCCGAGGGCATCCGGATCGCCGCGAAGGCCTTCACCACCGACCCGTCGCTGCTGTCGTGCTGCGCATGAACGGCGACACAGGCAATCGGGGAGATCTCATCCTGAAGCAGACGATGAGCGCCGATCAGGACCGCGACGAATGGCGCGCCGGTCCCGTCGTCGCTGCAGTGACCGGGCTGCTCTTGCTGGCATGCTGCGCGCTTCCGTCGCTGCTCTGCTGCGGCCTGCCGTTCATCGCGGCGGGCGGAGCACTTGCAGGCGTCGGTGGGCTCCTCGGTAATCCCTGGATCATCGGTGCCGGGACCGCCGTCGTGATGGCCGTCATGGCGGGGATGCTCGTCAGGCTACGGCGGCGGCACCGGCGCCGCAGGTCCGGCTGCTGCGAAAATCCTTCGACCGCTGATCGGAACCGGTAGTTCGAGGGATCCAGCGATCACTGCCACCTACGGAGGCCGCTGAAATCGAAGCCCGACGGGAGAAGGAGGAGCAAAAAGCGTTCGAATCAACCGGTGACGAGGATAATACTGAGGCTGGATCCCGGCCGTCGCGACGCGGTCTCCGCTTCCGCCGAGACGAGAAAGGGTTGTGGGCACCTAGGCTGGGCGGCATGAACGACCTGACCATAGCGCCCGGCCCGGGGATCCCCGACGGTGCGGTCATCGCCGCCGATCTCGCGGAGCGTTTCGCGAAATCGTCGACTCCAGGCGGCCAGGGCGTCAACACGACGGACGGCAAAGTCCAGCTTTCCATCGATGTCGCCGAATGCGCATCGCTTACCGACGCCCAGCGTCACCGTATCTCGCGCAACCTCGAGCACCGCCTAGACGGCTCCGTCTTTACCGTGACTGCGTCGACTCAGCGGTCTGTGTTTCGCTCCTGGTCCTCTCGCTTGCACCTGCGACACAGCCTCGTGTCCCCGGGCCGTAGCGTTCGGGGGAGCACAATAGCCCCAGTCCTCATCACGTCCCGGGATCAAAGAGTTCATCGCAGAGGTTAAGCACTACACGTTAAATTTGAACTCGACGGAGTGTCGTCGATAAATAACTATTCGATGCGCAAAGTACAACGAAATACCGCTAGAAACAGACAACATATGGGGGTGCACAGAAACACATATAGGTTCTGCGGAAAACCTATAGGGTGCGTCGCTAAAAACCGCTGTGCGCGAAAAACATAAAGGGTTTACGGACCCGGTCCCAGACCCCTCAATACTCTGAGCCGGAAGAATGGAAAGTGGAAGGTTGATGTATCCCCACTATTTATTTTTTCCGTTTTTCGGAGTACATCGGGAGCTACAACTGCGGACCAGCTCTGTGTGAACTAGATGAGAAGGCGCAGCAGCGAATCATCGACGCTGGACAGTTGGTGCTGCGGGCACGCGAGCGGCACCCCCAGCGGTCACTCGCGGAGCACTACAACCCGTTATCGATGGACCCAATTCTGCTCAAGGCCCACAACAACTTGGACCGGGAAGTCGATAAGGCTTTCGATGTGGCACGCAAACTCACCAACGAGCGCCAGCGCCAGGAGCTACTGTTCGCCAGCTACGGGGAGTTGGCGAGGGGCTATGTCTCCTCGCTTTCATCAAAATCGAAACCACCAGCAGGGTCGTTCCCCGTGCGGGTGATTTTGATCGGTCCCGCTGCTGGGTGTAGAACCCTGTCGCTGGCAACGCCGGGAACTATGACTGTGCCCGACGAGAACACGTCACTGCCATAACGCGGCTCACGGTAGACGAACATGGGTCGTTCACTACTACTGGTGGATTTCGGTTTTGGTGGTGGGGGGGGATTACCGCCGCCGGCCTCGATTTTTCCGTTGAGGAGGGCGTTGACTACTTCCCGATTGTGAAATGGGCCGATGGCGCGGTGAAGAGGAACCAGTCACCTGGAAGAGATCGATCCAGTCGCTGGTGTGCAATCTGGGAGGTAGGGTTGCGGGGTCGATTCCTCGCGAGCGCAACCATGATTGTGTCTCTGAACGTGATGAAAACAACCCTGCCCTTCGGAGAATTTCCCCTATCCCGCGTCCCCGGGCGGTGAAAACGGTGTGCACCATCGCCTGAAAGGCTTTGCGTTGCTCTATCGGGATCTTCGGGTCACCCACCCGGCGGATCACTAAGATCCCCCCGTCAACGTTTGGCTGTGGCCGGAAAGCAGACCTTGGTACTCGGGAACCAAGGTGAAACGTGAACCATGGGGACCACTGAGCTGTCATCATCGTGCTTGCACCTACCCCGGCCCGGCGGCGAGCGACTTCCCACTGCATGAGGAGTACAGCGGCAGTCCATGCCGGCGCATGCAACAACTTTCGAAGAATGGCAGTGGTGAGGTGAAAGGGAATGTTTCCCACAATGACGCAGGGAGTGGCGGGTAACGGGAAGTTGAGGAAATCATCATGGACCACTTCGACCGACGCCGAGGCGGTCTTTTTTGTGAGTTTGGCAGCTAGTTTTGCGTCTACCTCAACTGCCGTTATTGCCCTCCCCAAGTGGGATATCGGGTGAGTGAGGGCACCGCTTCCTGGCCCGATCTCAATGATGGGGCCGGAGGTTTGTTTTACAAGATCGACGATGGAGTTGATGATCTTGTGGTCTGTGAGAAAATTTTGGCCATGTTCGTGACGGCCGTATCCGTATGTAGACATCAGGTGTGCTCCGTGGAGTTGAAACGGAGCCGGGCATGGCAAATGGCCGCCCGGCTAAAGGACCGGAGCGGTTTCTAACCTGCGGGAGGGAGAAAACCGCCTTAGCGGCTGGTGAGCGGCCGCATGAAAACGGAACCTGAAATCAACATGGGCCTATCGTATCCAATTAATTTCGCAGGGTCCAATACGGTGAGAAAGAAGACAACCGCACCGCAACAGTGCAAGACCTCTCTGGATTGGAATTTAATTGAACATGGGTTTGGGGTACGACGCGCCCTACTCGGAGTGGCACGGACACTACGGCTGCGCGCCCACACACAACAGTAAAGAGCTCGGCAATGCACAGACACGTAACGAGAGCGCCACAAATGTATGTACGTTTAAGTTACAGCATCGACACTGACGCTCCACATGGAGGGACGGCCGCAGCCCTGCAGCAAGCACACGGCAGGGTGCCTGCTTCGGGCGACGTGAAATTACGCAGAAAAATACGAAACACATCACCGCAGGTCACGGTAGGCATTTGCGGGTCATTTCGTAATCTCGTAAACGAAAAGAACAAAACTACGAAACACAAAAACATACGTTGAGCAGCGTAAATGGTTTTCGTTTCGTAATTTTTCCACTTTTTGAAGAAAATCTAAATAAGAAGAGACACCTTGATTGCGATTGTGTCCCGTGTCACATAGCTGCAACCCCTGCAGCGTGCCCTCAACGAGGACGCTCTGTGTCGTAGACATGTGCCTGCAATGCGTGTCTGTGTCTCTCTCTTAAAAGGTTTGGGTCGAAATACCGCAAAATTACGAAACATCCCCGAAATGTGACGTGTCTGTGCAGGTCACAGCGTTATCGCGTGTTTCGTAATTTGGTTTTCCGATTTTCGTAGTTCTACGAAACCGCAGGTAGAGCGTTTCGTAATTTTTTCGTATTTTGATCGGCAAATTACGAAACGAGGTCAAAACTACGAAACGAGCACACTATAGACGTGTCACAGGTCACAAAAAGGCGCGCCCCTTGCGTGTCACCATGCCGCCACACAACAGCTGCCCCACCACAACACCCCAGCCGTGCCACGTGGCGTGTAGAAACGTGCTCGGTTCGATTCGTAAAGATTAGGTCGCAGGCTATTGTGCGCGACGCATAAGTTCCGTACGATGGCCCCCAGACCGTATGTGGCGTTTTAATTCGTTTTTGGTTTAGCCAGCCGCATACGGGGGATAACCCCGAGGATAATTCATAAAGAGACAGCCTCTCGACCGTGATAGGCGCGGTTCCTCCGACGAGATAGACCGGTCGGCAACGGCATTGCCAACCACAAAAGCGGTCAGGTAGGGAGTAAGCGCTCCCGTAAAGCGATGGGACGGCAGACCACCGTTCTAGCGAGTTGAGCACGGCACTCCAAGCCGCCTGAATAGCAAGCCGGTAAAGCACCCCGCTCCGGGACAGATCAATCTGCCCAGGAGCGTTTTTCTATGTCCGAAAAGGACACGACTACCGCCGTCGCGCCACGCTTTTACACGCTGCAGGAACTCGCCGATCTCGGCGTCGGCTCCGAGTCCACGTTGCGAAAAGCTATTAAAGAGGGCCGTCTTTCATTCCACCGTTTCGGCACCGCCTATCGGATTCGCCAAGACGATCTCGACGCCTACCTCGCGGCCGCACGCCGCCCTGCCCCGCAGCTATTCGACGGCTTCGTCGATGCCGTCGTGAATGCAGCGCCCCAACTGACAGATGAGCAGCGCCAGCAGCTCGTCACGGTGCTGGGCGGTGTGAAGCACTAATGCGGACAAACCCGCCTACGACGAGATCCCGCCGCTTAGCTCAGCTAGTCAGGCTGGGTCTTGAACTGAGTGCGAGGGCTGATGGGTGATGGCCGTGCTACTACACACGCGCGCTCCACCGTCGTGCCCCGAGTCCAAATAAACAGTTCATTCAACCAAGGAGAACAAACCATGTCTTTCAGAGACGATTACGCAGCAGCGCTGCGCGATGAGCAGCAAGCAAAAGATACCGTGAACGAGGCGCGCCGTGCACACAAAGCGACAAAGGAGCGCCTTGCGCAGTTGCGCAAGTATGCCGAAGAGTTCGAGGTGAATCTCGACGGTGACAAGTCCGCCAGCACCGAAGGGGACGGTGACAAGTCCGCCAGCACCGAAGGGGACAGCGATACACCTGAGAACGGTGACGGCGACACGCCTGAGAGCACCGAGGGCAGTAAGCCGAAGCGGCATCTAGAAGTTGTACCCGACTAACCCTTTAGCCGTACACGCAATCACCTCATGTGTGTACGGCCACGCGGCGTGACGACGTACAGCCGTCACGTTTGATGTCGCCACACACCCCGCTCGCAAGGGCGGGGTTTTCGCGTGTGTGCGGGTGGCTGCGGCACCGCTACACGTGACACTGTCACGATGCTTGCGCCGGTATCGGCGACGGGGCATATACACGTCTGCCCCGTCGCCTGGATCATCCGCCACATGGCTGGCGGTATGTCGCGCTGCTGTTATGCGCGGTTCTGGCCGGCATAGTCTTGTGTGGACTTGAAATATGCCGAAGACGGGGCCGTGGGTGCAGCAAAGACAGCAGCGTGGACAGAGCAGATTTCAGCAGCTGTGCTGCTGAAGATGCAACCGCGACGGCAGATGGTATGCGGCGCATGCCGCATAATGCCGCGTCGTGAGATACGCCAATATCCATCTCGGCAGGCTTGCCGTGATGGAGCGTTTCGTGATGACCCAAACACGACACATCGATGCTGGCATATCCGAATGTATATCAACGGGATATATCGGATTGCCGGCAGTGTCGTGATGCAGAGCATGGGTCATCACACAAGGTGCAGCGCCAGCTGCACTATTGGGCATCTTGACCGGAGCGCAAGCGGAGGGCAAGACAGCACCAGCCAGACCGAGCGAGCGAGGTCTGAGACTGGGGCTGTAGGGGGCGGCGCGCCAGCGCCGGGCACCGGGTTATGCGAGCGCCAGCGAGCAGTAATACCCGGTGCAGTGCCTCGGCTATGCCGAGCGCCGGAGCGCAGCGGAGGCGTCGCACCCCCTTATGCCCTTTTCCCCCTTCTACCCCTATAACGACAAACATATAGGGGTTTTGACACAGAAGGGGGCTGCGACCTGCGTGTTTCGGGTCTTAATGCGGTCTTCGACCCTTACCCGAAACGGCCCGTTGATGCGCGAAGCGCACATGGTGCCTACACAAAATCTGCAGGTCGCCACGCTGTGCGCACCACATGCGGCTACGTCCGTTGTATGTCGGTCTTAAAGTAAGGGCCGATGACGGGTGGAAACGCCGCTTGCGGCGTCTTCCCGCGTCATCGCGCACGCCGTGTGCAACGTGAGCTTGCGAACGTGCCACGGCGTCGAACTGAACGGCAAGACCGACATCGCCTACGTGGTGCGCACAGCCACACCCTGCACCGTGACACCGCCGTTAGGCGGTTATTGCAGGGTGGTGAAAATCCCGCAGCGAGCCATCCGCCGCCAGGCGGTGTTGATGCTGCTGCGGGGGTAACGACACGGGCTGAGTAACACACTCCATATCGGCCCGTGCCATAAGCACAGTATCGGTGCAGACGCATCACGCTCGCGGCGGAGATATGCGCGCAAGCGCATGTAATGAGCACCGCCAGCGACGTGTGTTTCGCAGCGCGTCGCGCTGCAGCAGATCCAGCGGCAGCTGTTGATGCAAATGTGTAGCGCCGCGACTCGATTGGTTCATCTTTGTGGCAGCGGCTGTACGGCCCTGTGGCGGCCGTAGACGCCTCGGATGGACGGAGTGCGCGTGCAGAAGAACAGTTTCAAGACGTCGCTGTTCGTCGTGTATCTGCCGAAGTCGATGTGCAAGGAGATCCCCGACTACTACACCAGTGAGGTGGACGGGCGCGAAGTGAAACGTCCGCGCTATGTCGCCCGCGACTACGAGGAAGCAAAGCAGTACCTCGAAGAGTCAATGCGCTGGCTTGCAGAAAACTTCATCCCCGGCGGTATCGACGCAGTCGCTGGCGGTGATATGAACTTTGACGAATCAACGCCACACATCCAGTTCCAGGCGGATACGTTCTCACCGAAGCCCGAAGATCCCGACAAGCTCCGTTGCCGCCCCGGCATCGCGTACAACACTGACACCTCAGTGCGGTACACATCCGGCCCGAAGAAGGGCAAGCAGATCTCGGGTAACCAGAAGTTCATCGACGCGCAACGGGGCCTGCGCGAACACATGCACTCGCTCGGCTATCCGGTGGAACTAGAAGTCTCCGAACGTCATGACGAGTCACTCAACCTCGACCGCTACACCGAGCAACAAGACCGGGAGCGCGATCTCGCCAAGCGCGAGGATGATGTGGAAGTCAAGAAGCGATCCGTGCAGCGCGACATGGACGCAATTGATCGTGACCGCGAGCAGGCTGCTAAGGAACTTGAACAGGCGCAAGAAGCCCGCGAAGCAGCCCAGCGCGTACAGGAGAATGCTGAAGCACAGGCTCGCGAGGTTGCCGAGCGTGTGCTCAAGGAAGCACGCGAGAAGGCCGAGCAAGAAGCCGAAGAGATCCGCAGCGAAGCACGCAAGGATGCTGAGCAGGAGTTGGGCCTGGCCGAAGCGCAAGCAGACGAGCTGCTCGAACGAGCCGAAGAGACTGCGCGGGCCAAGGCGGGCGATATTACAGCCGCAGCTCGCAGCGAAGCAGAGACGATCACTCGCAAGACCGACGAGGCCCGTAAGCAGGCTGAGCGCGACGCCGAGACGATCCGCAGCAAAGCACGAGATGAGGCCACGAGCATCCGCGACGAGGCCACACGCGACGCTGCAGTAACGCGCAAGGATGCCCGCGATGAGGCTGATCAGATCCGCCGCAACGCGCACACGGACGCCGAAGATGAAGCCGCCATCATCATCGAAGAAGCGGTGAAGTCAGGACAACAGTTGGAGCACTTGGATAAGAAGTTCCTGGTGCAAGAACTGCATCGCAGCCCAGAGTTGCTTGAGCGTTACACGCTGTTCAGGCAGTCGCAGACCTCAGGCAAGAAGGGCGGGGCGCAGCAGCGTGCACGCGAGCGCATCGAGAAGCGCCGCCAGCAGCAACAGCAGCGTGATCGTGATGGCGGTATGGAGTTGTAGCACTGCTCTCCCCTGCCCTGTACGGCCTTCTGCGGGCCTAACAGGGGGCCGTCGGCGTCGTAGGTCATTGGCGGCGGGTAAACGGCTGATATTCAGCGAAAATCGAAGAAATCTCGGCTAGGCGGGGCCGGTGTCACTACGTTGCGCAGTGAATTGGCCTGTTGAGTGGCGGAGATAGTGCGCAGCACGTCGGTGTGTACGACGGGGCATGTGCTGCGCAGAAGAGATGTCCGTAGAAGGGCCGACAGAATGTCGTTGTCATTCTGTTGCGTAGTAAAGGTGTCAATAGGATGACAAACCACTTCACTGCCCAATTCACATGTCATTAAAGTGACAGGGCATTTGATTGCGCAGTAAACGTGTCGATGAAATGGGTGCCCAATACACAGTGCAACCTACGTGTTAATGAAATGTCACAGACACTACATAGTGCAGTGAGTTGCGCAGCAGAAACGCCAGTAAAAGCACCGCACCACTGCACCGTAAAACTGCACAAGTGATTCGCAGCAAATTGGCGTGTGAAATGGTTGAAAAAATAACCCCGCAGGTTTCCCTGCGGGGTTTCGTAGTTAGAACGGTACTTCTTCGCCCTCAGCGCCAGCCAGGGCGGCGGTCGCCGCCTCGCCTCCGCGACGGGCAGCGCGAGCAGCGGACTCCTTCTTGGAATCGATCAGCTGCACCGTGTCGATGCGCGCCACCAGCGGGTACTGCTTCACACCGTCCTTGTCGGTGTAGACGTCGGTCTTGAGCGAGTAGCTCACCGCAACGCGATCGCCGGAGCCGATGCAGCCGAACACACCGGGGTTCGCGGCGTCCTGGACGTAGCCGGTCAGCTCCACGATCTCGCTTTCCACCTTGCCGGTGGACTTGTTCTTGAAGGTGTTGCGCGCATAGACGCTGAGCTTCACCGTCGCGCCGCCGTTTGCGTGCTCGAACAGCTTGGGTGCGCGAGCTGCGTTGCCGACGATGGTGCCGTTGTTGAAGGGGTTGGACATGTTGGTTCTCCTTACGTGAGTGGGTGTGATTTGCCGTGCAATTTGGGTACTTAAGCAGCTGCTTTGCTGCTGCGGGGCGGTTGCGCTGTCGTTACAACACTGCCCAGGGCAGCGGTGTGCCTGCCGCCTCTAGGTCGCGCAGTTCTTGTGCTGCGCCCGGATCGGCGTCCTCGCCGTCGATGCCGTCGGCGAGCTGGTAGAGCAGTTCCAGGTCGGTGTGGGTGATGTCGCGCATCACGTGCCTCCTTGTTCGGATTGATGGTCAATCCGTCTGTTGGAGACAGCTCTGCTGTCTAAAGGTCACTCCCCTGCCTCGTTGCGGTGTCTGTCGTCGCAAGCCAAGGCCCCGCGAGAAAAAGAAACCCCGTTGCATTGCTACAACGGGGTGTGTGGTGCTACTCGGCAAACAAGATCGTGCGGGTCTTCTCAGCGCCCTCGCGGACAAGCTCGACCATCCGCTCGCCCTGGCCGATATCGGTCAGCTTCGCCACCAGCGACGGGAAGTTCTCGTCTGGCCCGATCTCGGTGGCTCGCTGCGCAGCCACGCCAGCTAGCCCCGGCTGGCCTGTGGCGTGAGCGAGCACGGCAACAGTGGCGGTGAGCTGCGAGCGCATGCCTGGCCAGCTGGTCGGGACAGCGCGCATAACCTTCTCTATGAACGCAAGGCCCGCCTGCGGGTCATCGAGCAGTGCGGCAAGCAGCGTGTCCCGCAAGCGCGGCGTGGTGAAGCATTTCAGCGCAGACCGAACAGCGCGAGCGCTCGGCTGGGTGATCCCTGCCGCCGCCTGCTCATACTCACGCTGCAGCACGTCTGCGAACATGGGCGGGATATACGCCAGCGCGTCTTCGATGATGTCGGCGTGCTCGGCAGCGTCGATGCCGTGGTCAGTGCTGTTCAACCGTGCCTCGATGTCGTCTTTGCTCGGCTCCGGCAGCTCGCCGGTGTGCTCTAGCATCTGCTGCAGCGCCGCTGATGCGGCGACCTCGCCGACAACACCGTGGCGCGGCTCGTCGATGAGCGGATGCTGGTACACAGACCACCAAGCAGCCCCAGTGACGATCTCGGGCACCTGCACCACCCCGAGCAGCGGCGGTAGCGGCGAGGCCCCGCTGGTGAGGTACGTGGCCGTCTCGTCGAAGACCGGCTGCGCAATGTCATCGCTGATCATGTACGCGATAACAGCGTCGAGTTCGAGGTGGTGGACCCACGCTGCGAACCGCTCGCGGCTCTCGGGGAGCTTCTCCACTGCTTCGTCCAGGTCGAACCGTGCGACCGGGCCGAGGCGGACGGTGTCGACGCCCTCGTCGTCGACGAAGAACGCGAGGATCAGCGAGTTGTTCGGGTAGAACCCGAGGATGCCGGGGAGGTTCGCGAGGATCTCGCCGTGGGATGCAAGCGTGTGAGAATGGGTGGACATGGCAGTGCTCCTTTGCACGAATACGGGGTGTATGTGGTCAATCCCGTATTCGGCCCGGCTCTGCCGGTCGCAGGCGTATCCCAGCAGTGCAGCACTCATGTGTGCCGAGCGTCGCTAGCGCAGCCTGATGCCTTCTCGCCGGGTGCGAGCGCTAGCGACGCAGCCTGTGCTTAAGCGTCGGCTTCGATGCGCTTGAGAGCGCGATAGATCGTCGGCCGCGAGACGTTAAAGGTGCGCGCTACAGCGCTGACGGACTTGCCGCCGTCGATAAGCTCCTTGGCCATCTGCGCCTGCTCAGCGCTGAGCTTCGGCTTGGGGCCGGCGACCCTGCCCTGTGCGCGGGCGTGCGCCACGCCCTCACGGGTGCGCTGGACAAGCAGGTCACGCTCCCACTCGGCAAGACTTGCCATGACGTTGATAACCACCTTGTCGGTGGGCTTCGACGTGTCCAGCGCTGGCTCCAACACCTTGACGTTGATGTCACGCTCGGCGAGGTCAGCGATGGTGTTCACGGTGTCCGCGAGGCTGCGGCCGAGCCTGTCCAAGCGCGTGACAACGAGCGTGTCGTCGGGGCGCATGTACGCCAGCGCGTCATCAAGACCAGGCCGTTGCCAGTTGGTGCCGGAGATGGTGTCTGAGTAGATGTGGTCCGGGTCGCAGCCAGAGCCTGAACGCTCAGATGACTTCGAGCCTGACTTCTAGCCTGGAACCGCTGGTAGAAGTAGCTGTATCTGAGGCAATGTCGAAAGAGCCTAAGAGCCTGCACGAGGCAGCAGAAGCCTCTAAGAAGGCTCGCAGCGCTCTGCTCCAGGAGAAGGAGTCCAACGAAAAGCTGCTGGAGGAGATACGCGCAGAACGCAAGCAGTATAACGACGATATGGAAAAGTCGAACACGAACTTTATTAAGGCCTGCATGTCTGCCTCGTGGATTGCAGCCAGTGTTCTCTTCGTTGCTATCGCACTCGTTGCTGTCGGAGCCTTGGGGAACGGGCTGCTAAGTATGCTCGGCATACCCGACGGCGTGTCTGCCTTGTGGGGTCACGTCCAGGAGGCCAACGGCATCGGCCCAACACTGGGCTGGTTGGCGTTAACACTTATCGTCATAGGGGTTCTTATAGCGCTTATGACCTGGATGTTGTCCCAGGCTGCGCCGGGTATTGCTCACTTAGTCGAGGAATACCGTCGCAATCACCCGAGGAAAGAAACGAACCACTAACTAGAACACGTGCACCGTAAAAAGTAAAAATCCCCACAACACAGCGTAGCGGTTAACCGCTACGCTTCTTTTATGCTCTTCCTATGCCCCAACTTTGCAACAGCACCAATAAACTGGCGCCCCGGTTATAAGTTGGGGCGCCAAGTCGATGTGCTCGAGTCGGGGGATGTTAGTGGCCGGTGCCAAGCCGGCCAGACAGGCGGTTCAGCCGGTCCTGACTGGGACCGTCGAGCCCGATAATGGACACGGTTTTGCCTCTGTCCTGGAACTTCTGCGTAATCGCGTCAAAGGTCGCGACCGTGGAGGCATCCCAGATCTCCGCCTCAGTGAGATCAATAGTGATATGACGGGCAGAATCGGTGTAATCAAAGCGATAAACCAGGTCATTGCTTGATGCCCAAAACAACTGGCCATGCACCCGGTAGGTACGAGTATCAATCTCTCCATCGCCGTCGCCGTCGATCTCGGAGACCTTTTCAATGGAAGCGATATGTGCCATCCGACGGGCGAACATGATCATCGCGGTGACCACACCCAACACCACACCAATGGCCAGGTTGCTGGTGGCTAGGGTGGCAATAATCGTCACGGCCATAACAATGGTCTCAGAGACCGGCATGAGTTTAAGGGTGCGTGGATGCACCGAGTGCCAGTCGATGGTGCCGACCGAGACCATGATCATGATTGCCACCAGGGCAGCCATCGGGATCATGCCAACGATGTCGCCCAGTGCCAGGACCAGGACCAGCAGGAACACACCGGCTAACAGGGTGGATAGGCGGGTACGTGCCCCGGATTCGCGGACGTTGATCATGGTTTGACCGATCATCGCGCAGCCACCCATGCCGCCGAAGAAACCGGAGGCAATATTAGCCACCCCCTGTCCCCAGGATTCACGAGTTTTATCGGAATGAGTGTCGGTGATGTCATCGACGAGCTTGGCGGTCATCAACGATTCCATGAGACCGACCACGGCCATGGCCAGGGCATAAGGCGCGATGATCTGCAGGGTCTCCAACGTCCACGGCACGTTCGGAATAAACAGGGACGGTAAGGTCTCCGGCATCTTGCCCATGTCCGAGACCGTCGGGACAGTCAAACCGGCGGCAATGACCAAACCGGTGAGCACGATAATCGTGACCAGCGGGGCGGGGATCACACTGGTGAGCTTGGGGAAGAAAATCATGATCACCACACCCAAGCCGACGAGTGGGTAGACTATCCAAGGCACATCAATGAGGTGTTCGAGTTGGGCGGTGAAAATCATAATGCCCAGTGCATTGACGAAACCCAGCATCACCGATCGGGGGATAAAACGCTGAAGTTTCGCCACACCGAGGGCGCCGAGCACGATTTGTAGGACACCGCCCAACAGGACGGTGGCGATGAAATAATCCATCCCGTAACCACGCGCCACAGGAGCAATGACTAGGGCAATAGCCCCGGTGGCGCCGGTGATCATTGCCGGGCGGCCACCGGTAAAGGCGATCGCAATGGCCATGACTACCGAGGAAAACAGACCCATGGCTGGGTCAACACCGGCAAGGATGGAAAAGGCAATGGCCTCAGGGATCAGCGCCAGGGATACCGCCAGTCCGGCCAGAATCTCTATACGGATACGGGCGGGGGAAGAAAATGCGTAACGGAAGGATGCGATGATCCCGGTAGGGGCATCAGCGCCGTCTGGACTCAGGAGGGGGCGGGGGGGCCGCCGTGCTAGTTTCAGTCATAGATGTCCAATCTTTGAGGGGATAGGTAACTGGGCGAACGCCCGAAAGGAATCCAACCCTCTAGTAACTTTAGGTTTGGTGATGGTGGTCATGGTAGCGGGAGTTTTACTCAACCGCCAACCCAGGCACAGGAACCCGTGGGCAACATCACCGTGAAGGAGAACAGGCAATGCAAAACAGTAATTTCAAGATCGGCGAGGTCGTTGACCAGACGGGGTTGTCGATTCCCACCTTGCGTTATTATGACAACGTCGGCCTGATTACCCCATCGGGGCGTAGCCCTGGTGGGTTCAGGCTTTATAGTGAGGCTGATGTACGTCGTGTTTTGCTGGTGCGACGGATGAAACCGCTGGGGTTTACTCTGGATCAGATGCGGGAATTCCTGGAAGCTGCGGAGATTCTTCATAGTTCAGATGGCGGGCAGGACAGTGATACCGCACAGCAGGCACGGAGTAATGCCAAGGCCACCCTTGCCGACATTCGTGAGGAGACGCGCACCCGCTACGAAAAGCTACGCAAGCAAATTGCCTACGCTGAGGAATTCCTCGATCTGGTCAACACCCTGGTACCCTAAACTGCCCCCATCCTTCGCAGGGAGAAAAAGACCATCGTATTGAATGCGCTCTGTCGAATCGCGTTCCAGATGAAGTGGACGAACGCCCGCGGCCTCTCCGGAGTGGATGGCGATAGTACAGAGGACTTCTGAAATCCGTGCAGACGACTCCTCAAAACGACACAGTCATCCAAGGTCACAAAATCGAAAATTGTCACTTAACCCCATCACCTCCAAACCGGCTTAAGTGACAAAATGCCATCGCTAAAGTCCCGATTTGAGTCCCAGGACGTGCGCCTTAAGAGAAATAACTAAAGCCCCTACCAGTGTTTCTCCTGGTAGGGGCTTGGAAGTTGGTAGCGGGGGCAGGATTCGAACCTACGACCTCTGGGGTAACAAGAGCCGTGTCATACTTCCTGCGAACGCCACGGTTGAGCAGTGTCGCCCCCGATACACGAAGGCAGATCTCCCCCGAACTGCCGGCTCCCGTGGCGTTCCTTCGTAAGAGCTTTGCGCGCCGCAGCGCATGCGCGCGATTGTTGACGTGTCACACACTGCAACCTAGTTCCACACGATCTGCACCGATTCAGGGTTAAAGGTCTTGGTGCCGCGCACGCCACGGCGCAGGCGCACCTGGCACAGGGTATTGATGACTCGGCGCTGCACGGCAAGCTCTGCGTTGTCGAAGGCATCCACGGGCGAGGCGTAGCCGGTTGTGTCGAGCAGCGCCGATGCGCCAGCAAGACGGGCACGGCGCGTTTCGAGTTTCTCGATCTGCGGCTCATAACGGTTTCGCGCGCGCTTGAGGTCACGGGCCTCGATAAGCTCCTCATCGTAGTCAGCCTGGACGCGGGCGAGCTTTGCGCGAAGCTCAGCGAGTTCGTCGTCGATGGCGTTGACCTCGTCGTCGTCCACAGTCGGCAGCAGGTCCGCCAGGTCGTCACGGCCAAGGCGGGCGCGGATCACGGCGAGCACAAAATCATCGACGCTGTGAGTGCGCACTAAGCCACAGGCGGCGCAGCGGTAGCGGTCGGCATGCGTGCGCACGGGGTCGCCACACTCGTCGCAGACATACAGGCCCGATCCGAGATGGCGGCGAGTGTTCCGGCGCTCTTTGTTGGTCAGCCGGTCGGGATCATCGAGCACGTTCTGCACACGCCACCACAGATCGGGTGTGACGATCGGTTCCCACTGCCCTTTCACAGGCTCGCCGGTATCGGGGTCGCGGACGATATGCGTGACACGGCGGTATTTGTTCTTCACGCCTTTGCGCTTGGCCTTCTTGTACGTGGAGTAGCCGGCATACACGGGGTTGCGCAGGATCGAGTGCAACGACGTATAGGCCCACGGCTGCGCGTCGGGAACCGGCTTTTCTTCCTGGCCAGCAGCGCGGCGGCGTGCGTTGCGCTCTGTAACCACGGTGTGCATATGGCGCGGCGTGGTCGGAATATCCGGCAAGCCCGGCTGATCGACCCCAGATAAAGCGCGTGCAATGTCGCGCATGGAGTTGCCCCGCTCGACAGCGCGGAACATCCCGAGCACGGCCTCGGCTTCGGAGGGGATGATCTCGCCGGTGGGGGTGTAGCCGATCGGGCGGACACCGCCGGAGTACCAGCGGCCCTGCTCGGCGCGCTGCTGTTGCGCACGGGATTGGCGCATGCTCTTTCGCTCGATCTCGCCGCGCGCCACGGCTGCTTTAATACGCGCGTACATTCTGCCGCCGTCGGTGGCAAGGTCAGCATCACCGTTTGCGGTGACGAGTTTCAGCCCCTGCTCCTCTGCCCTGTCGATCCACTCTTCGAGCTGCCATGGCTGCCGCGTGAGGCGGTCGAGGTCCCAGCAAATGATCGCGTCGATCTCGCCGCGCTCAAAAGAGGCCACCATGGCGTCGTAGTCGGGGCGGTCCACGTCCTTCTTCGACGCGGAGATCGACTGGTCGACGTAGGTATGCACGACATCCCAGCCGCGTTGCTCGGCGAGGGCTTCGCAGTCCTGACGCTGCCGGTCGATGGCAAGACCGTCCATAGCAGCATCTAGCGAGATACGGAGGTAAATAGCAGCACGTGTTGTCATGCCGCTAACACTAGCGCGCCTCAGGTTACATTGAAACGAAACTCCACCACGTCACCGTCGTGCATGATGTAGTCCTTGCCCTCCTGGCGGACCTTGCCCTTGGCCTTCGCTTCAGCGATTGAGCCGGCCTCAACCAAGTCATTGAAGGACACAATTTCAGCCTTAATAAAGCCACGCTCAAAGTCAGTGTGGATCACACCGGCAGCCTGCGGAGCTGTGGCACCCTTGCGAATAGTCCAAGCACGAGCTTCCTGCTCACCAGCAGTCAGGTAGGTCTGCAGACCCAGAGTGCGGAAACCAGCGCGAGCAAGCGAATGCAGACCCGGCTCGGTCTGGCCAATTTCAGCCAGGAGCTCATTGCGGGATTCCTCATCCAGCTCCAGCAGGTCGGATTCAGCCTTGGCATCGAGAAAAACGCAGTCCGCCGGTTCCACAGCGGCGGCCAGATCCGCGCGGCGGTCCTCGTCGGCAAGCACTTCCTCGTCAGCATTGAAGACGTAGAGGAACGGCTTTGCGGTGAGCAAGTGCAGCTCGCGCAGAGCGGAGAGCTTCACATCATCGGAAGCAGCGAAGAGAGTGCGCCCTTCTTCCAGCACGGCAAGAGCCTGCTTGGCAGCCTCAACCTCCCCGACCTTGTCCTTGTCCTTCTTGGCTTCCTTTTCCAGCCGCGGCAACGCCTTCTCAATAGTCTGGATATCAGCCAGGATGAGCTCGGTTTCAATCACACCGATGTCGGAGGCCGGGTCGACCTTACCGTCGACATGCACGACGTCGTCATCATTGAAGACACGGACGACCTGACAGATCGCGTCAGCCTCGCGGATGTTGGCGAGGAACTTGTTACCCAAACCTTCACCCTCGGACGCACCCTTGACGATGCCGGCGATGTCCACAAACGACACCGTGGCTGGAACGATACGCTTCGATTTGTAAATTTCCGCGAGCTTATTCAAACGGGGATCGGGAAGCTCCACAACGCCGACGTTCGGCTCGATGGTGGCGAACGGATAATTCGCAGCCAGCACATCGTTGCGCGTCAAAGCGTTAAATAGGGTTGACTTTCCGACATTGGGCAGACCGACGATTCCAAGTGTAAGACTCACACAGCTCATCTTACGGGCTCGGGGAGAAAGATTTGAACTCGCCCTAACTTCGTGAAGTTGCCCTGTACGCCGCCCGAACCCCCATAATGAATACGTGAGCAATAAACCCAATGAAGGCGAAGAGTGGACTGCACAGTCCGAAAAAGACGCTATCGATTATGTAATGGGATCGGAGCCTCTACGTGTGGAACAGTCTCTATCTATCCCCTCCGACGCCCATAAGTCTGCGGCGACCCAACCGGATTTGCCGGAGGACGCTGAAAACCTCAATGAGCTTATGAGCGAAAACGACACGGAATCCATCGATCGCGCTGACGTCATCGGCGAAGGTGCCCGATGGTTTGCGGGTTGGTGCCTGCGCTTCCTCATCACCGCAGCGGCGCTGTACGTCATCACTATGATCCTGGGGAAGATTTGGGCTGGCGTTCTGCCGATTCTGCTGGCCCTGATTGTCTCCACGGTGTTGGCTCCACCCGCCGTGTTCCTGATGAAGCACCGCTGGCCCCGCGCACTCGCCGCACTGACGGTCATTGTTGGAGCGCTGGCAATGTTTGGCGGTGTTGTCGCGCTACTCGCACCAACTGTGCAGTCGCAGTTCCCCGAATTGCGTCGCCAGTTCACAGATGGCATTCAAGAGGTCCAGAACATCATTCAGGCACCGCCATTTAACGTCAAGGATGAACAAATCCTCGACGCTCTGGACCAGGGTTCCCAATGGCTCCAGGAGCGCTCCGGCGATATCGCCAACACGGTATTCCAGGGTATTTCAGTGGTCTCATCGGTCGCCGTGACTACGATGGCCATGCTGGTGCTGACATTCTTCTTCATCAAAGACGGCCAGGACTTCCTCCCCTGGCTCCGCCGCCTGACCGGGCGTCGCCTCGGCTGGCACCTCACAGAGGTTCTCACCCGCTCCTGGAACACGCTGTCGGGTTACATCCGCACGCAGGCTATCGTTTCGCTTATCGACGCGGTCTTCATCGGTGCCGGCCTTGCGATTTTGAACGTGCCGCTGGCAATGGTTCTCGCCGTGGTGACCTTCTTCGCCGGCTTCATTCCAATTGTCGGTGCGTTCACCGCGGGCTTCATTGCTGTGGTTGTCGCATTGGTGGCCAACGGCCTGACCACGGCGATCCTCGTGTTGATTATCATCATCGCCGTCCAGCAGATTGAGGGCAACATCCTCTCGCCGATTCTGCAGTCCAAGGCCATGGACCTGCACGCCGCAATCGTCCTGCTGGTGGTTCTGCTCGGTGGCGGCATCTTCGGCATCATCGGCGCTTTCCTTGCTGTGCCGGTCACTGCAGTCATTGCGGTCTGGTTCCGTTACCTAGGTGACCTAACAGACCTGCGCACAGGTGACAAGACCGCAAAGGACATCAAGTTCGCCACGGACGCGGGTTCAATCTCCGGTATTCAGATTGAGGCTGCCGGCCGTGCGATGCGCGACCGCCTGGCTTCGTTCCGCCTGGGTAGTGACAATACAGATACCTCCGCAGACAGCGCTGTGAAGGCGGATGCTCGCACCGCTGGTCAGGTTTCCCCCGATGCCGGTCCGACCAAGCAGGAAGAGGGAACGATGACCAAGGCCTTCCACAAGATTTCCGAAGTGGTTTCGGGGCCTTTCTCAAAGAAGGATAAATAAGGCAAAGTTCCAAGACACGGGCGAGCCTATATGTCGTGCTTGCCCGTTTTTATCACTAGTAACCGGTAGGATACGCATTCGTGTCGAACAGATCAGCAGTAACCCGTAAAGGCAGTGGGGACAAACCACTGCTTCCACGCGTGCCAATGTTTGTGCCGCCGTTGCTGATGCTTCTGGCCGGCGTTATTGGTTTGCTTTTTTCTGTTCCCAACGGGTCAATCGGTAAGCCCTACTTCATTGCTTTTACTGTGGCCGCCGTGGCCGGAACTCTACTGGTCGTTCCCCGCGGCCTAGTGGTTACAGTCGCGCAGATTCCCATTCTGTTCGCGATTGTCACCTTTTTCACAGCGTGGTTTACGGGTTCTTTCGCCGATCCCGAAAATGGTGGCGCGACCGCGACAACCTCTAAACGCGCCCGGTTAGTGACCTCTGCATATCCCATCATCCAGCAGTTCCCATGGCTGCTGGTTTTGGTGATTATCTGCGTCATCATCGCAGTGTGGCGTTACCTCGAAATCACCCGCAAACAGGAGAAAACTCTCAATACTCAGCGCAAGGCCGCCAAGCAACGGCAGAATCGCGATGAGGCCGCCGTTGAATCCAGCTCTCAAGTTCGCCGTCGACTCGCCGAATCTGATCGCCGCGTAGCTTCTCGCTCTCAGGAACGTTCTGCTTCACGACGTCCCGCTGCGGATATTATCCGAGATGCGGAAGCTCGCCGCCAGGCACGTCAACAGGCAACGCGGACACAGCAGGAGAATACTCGTTCTAGTAACCGGCCGGCAGCAGGCTCCAGCTCTGCGCCACGTCCAGCCGAACGACTACGAGAGCGCTCAGCTGACCGTTCGGGCAGACGTTCCCAACAGCGCCCGACACAGATGCCTCGCCCAAGTGAGCGTCCACAGCAGCGCTCCAATTTTGCACAGCGTGCCCAGCAACCGACATCACGTTGGCAGTCTCGCCCGCAGCCGGGTCAGCCGCACTTTACTCAGGATTCGGCCGCGTCGAACTCCGCTCGCCAGCAGCCTCGTCGTCCGATTGAACGGCCAAACGCACCGCAGCGGCCAACGCCGGAGTTCCCCCGTCGTCAAGCGGAAGGAACGGCGCGGATGTGGGGAGAGCAGTCTTCGCCGGGGTCCCCGTCCGCAAAGTCGCAGCAGCGCCCCACACGCCCGATGGACAATCACCGCCGTACCGAGGAGTGGCCGCCGCGACAGCAGCGCCCCCGCCAGGAGCGGATAACCGGCCGCGATAGCAGGTCTCGTTACCGCAAGTAGCTCGGGCTTGCACTTTTACCGTCACAGTTGCCCACAGGCAGATTTAGCCTGTGGGCAACGTGCGTTTGTTAGCAGGACAATCCGCCCCATCGTGTAAGTGTTGATGTATGTCGAAATTGGAAACGTCGGCCGAGAAACCGGTTCAGGTTCGGCGCCTGAACCAGTTAGTCAAGGACTATATTGAGCGCCTTGGACAGATTTGGGTCGAGGGGGAAATCGCCCAGGTCAACTCCAAGCCGAGCTGGAAGCTCTCCTACATCACTCTGCGTGACACCTCCGCAGAGTTTTCGGTGTCGGTGACTTGTTCTACGGCGGCTCTGCGCAATAATCCGTTGCGCAACGGCGACCGCGTAGTGGTTTTGGGTAAGCCTGCGTTTTATGCCGGCCGAGGGCAGTTTTCCCTCTGGGCTACGCAGTGGCGGCCCGTGGGCTTGGGGCAGCTGTTGGCGCGGTTGGAGCAGCTGCGCCAGGCGCTAGCGGCGGAGGGCCTTTTTGATCCACGGCTGAAACGCCCTCTGCCCTACCTCCCCAACAAGATCGGGTTGATTACCGGTCGCGGTTCGGCAGCTGAACGCGATGTGCTTTCGGTTGCGGGTGCCCGCTGGCCTGAGGTGGATTTCCGGGTAATCAACACAATTGTGCAGGGAGCCAAGGCTGTTCCGGAGATTATTGAGGCGCTGGCACAGCTCGACGCCGACCCGGAGGTCGATGTCATCATCGTCGCCCGTGGCGGTGGCAGTGTCGAAGATTTGCTGCCTTTTTCAGATGAGGCGCTGATTCGTGCGGTGAGTAAGGCGACAACACCGGTGGTTTCCGCAATTGGGCACGAACCGGATACTCCGCTGTTGGATTACGTCGCTGACTTACGTGCTGCCACACCGACGGATGCTGCGAAGAAGACGGTGCCCGATGCCGCCGAGGAACGTCGCCTAATTGAACAACTCCGTGAGCGTTCCTCGGCGTCTCTGCGGCGGTGGGTTGACCGTGAAGTAGCTACTCTGCGGGATTTGACGTCGCGGCCGGTACTGCGCGATCCGCACACTCCCATCCGCGTGCGTGAAGAATTTGTCACGGCGCAGGTGGATCGGCTGCGTTTTCTCATCAACCGCAGTTTGGAACGCGAGGAAGCAGTGGTATCGGGATTGCGCGGCAAGGTTTCAGCACTTGGCCCCTCTGCCACCCTCGCTCGCGGCTATGCCATCGTGCAGGCACAATCGGCTACTCAGCCAGAACCACAGATTGTGACCTCTATTGCAGATGCTCCGATGGGTTCCCAACTACGAATTCGCGTCAGTGACGGCTCCATCTCTGCAGCGACGCTAGCTACGAAGCCGGCGAATTAGTAAGCAATGACTTTTCCAACCTTGAAGCTTTAATTACTAGATGTGAAGGACGTATTCGCTAATGAATGACAATGTTTTCGGCGCGGGTCAGGCTCCCTCTTCGGAGGAACAGGTACCGGTTGAGGACCTGAGCTACGAGCAGGCGCGAGATGCACTGGTAGAGACTGTAAAGCTCCTGGAACTCGGGCAGATGAGCTTGGATGAATCGCTGACGCTGTGGGAGCGAGGCGAGGCTCTGGCTCGTCGCTGCGAGGAGCATTTGGCTGGTGCACGGGCAAAGGTCGAAGCTGCCTTAGCCAGCAAGAATCAAGATGCCTCAGCTTCTGCGGAAAATACGGGCGGCGAAGAATAAAAAGAGACGAGAAACGACCGTCAGTGCATGTCGTTTCTCATCTCGTGGCCGATAGCTGAGTTCAGCTATTTTATCGCGCTAGTTGGAATTATCGACCCAGGCGACCTCTCAACTCAGCTTACTTTGCTGGTGTCGAAGGCACGTCGGACGCCGTCTGCTGCGACTGTGACGATTCTGGCATCGATGCATCCGGATCAATTGGCTCGGCCTTTTGCAAAGCCGTGGCCAACTGCGTGAATTCCTCGTCGCTGGCAGTGCCCTCAATAATCGCGCGAGCATCACCGAGGTCACCAACCCATACTCGACGCACGTTGTCCTCAGCCGGCGCATACTTGGTCCAGGTTGTGCCTTCAACATCCGTGGTGCCGTCACGGAGACGGTTCTTACCGTCATCCGGCAGCTGGCCAGCTTCCGCATCTGTCTGCGTGACCTGGGCGAATGCTCCGCTAGCGGTGACATACCCAATAATGGTCGTCTGCTTCCCCGCCGCCATACCCGCGCGGGTCGAGTTTGAAGTCCAGTCCTCAGGTACCTTCGGCAGGCGAACTGGATAGTCCACGCGCCGAGCCTCCATGTTCACGAATGGGGCGGCATCGACCTCGCGCACCGGACCGTTTTCCGGCTTCCCGGGGTTAAAGCTGCACAGGCCGGTAAAGCCGATGGTGACAGCCACCGCAAGGAACATCACCACGAGGGTGAGAATCATATCTCGGCTGTCCTGCAAAATCCTAGGTTTCTCATTCGCCACGCGCTCAAGTATGCCAAACGCCTCGCAACGAACCTAGTCATCGGCTGCATCCGCACAGCTGCAGCTAGCAATGGTTGGTGACGGACGCTGTCGACGTCGTCAAGCGAACTGGCGCCGGAACAAACTTTTGATACCCGCGTGATGTGGGGGTTTAGCCCTGAAGCTCCCCCCACTTTGGCACTGTGTCCACCCCCGAACATGAAAAAGGTGGAACACTAGTAACAGATGCAATGGCGCTCAAAAGGTCGCGCCAAACATCGATAAATAGAAATTGTTGCAGCGCTAAACCCCAGTTTCCTGGCGTGGCGTCTCCCAGCACATTCTCAAACCTCAAAAGAGTTCCTAAAAAAGACGGAAGGGCCAGAATTCAATGAACGCCTCGAATCCTGAAGCACCAGATCGCAACCTTGCGATGGAGCTCGTCCGAGTTACTGAATCCGCTGCACTGGCAGCTGGTCAGTGGGTCGGTCGTGGTCAGAAGGAAAAGGGCGACGGCGCTGCCGTCGATGCCATGCGCCAGCTCATCAACACCGTGGCCATGAACGGTGTCGTTGTTATTGGCGAGGGCGAAAAGGACGAAGCCCCGATGCTGTTCAACGGCGAAAAGGTCGGCAACGGCGAAGGCCCGGCCGTCGACATCGCAGTTGACCCGATTGATGGCACCACTCTGATGGCAGAGGGCCGCCCGAACTCCATCGCCGTTCTTGCTGCCGCAGACCGCGGTTCCATGTACGACCCATCGGCTGTGTTCTACATGGACAAGATTGCTGTTGGCCCGGAGGCTGCCGGCAAGATTGACATCGAAGCGCCGGTTGAGCACAACATTAAGGCCGTTGCGAAGGCCAAGGGGCTGCGTCCGGAAGATGTCACCGTTGTCGTGCTGGATCGTCCGCGCCACGCTGACATGATTCGTGACATCCGCGAGGCTGGCGCCAAGGTTCGCCTCATCGGCGACGGTGACGTTGCCGGCGCTGTTGCCGCAGCTCAGAACACGAACTCCGTCGATATCATGATGGGCGTCGGCGGCACTCCGGAAGGTGTCATTACCGCTTGCGCCATGAAGTGTATGGGCGGCGAGATTCAGGGCAAGCTGCACCCGCGCGATGAGGCTGAAATTAAAAAGGCGCTTGACGCGGGACACGATTTGTCTCGTGTTCTGACCACCGATGACCTGGTTGCATCCGACAACTGCTACTTCGTTGCCACTGGTGTCACCAACGGTGACATGCTGCGCGGCGTCGCTTACCGCGGTAACGGTGCGTGGACCCGCTCGCTGGTCATGCGCTCCAAGTCCGGCACCATTCGCCGCATCGAGGCTTTCCACTCCCTGGAGAAGCTGCGCAAGTACGCCACCATCGACTACGGCTCCGGTGAGATGCCGGACATCGATCTGTAAGTAACTACCCCTTTAGTGGTGCCCTCAGGGCACCACTTTTTTATCAAACTGATTCATACTTGAAGGCGAATGCGCTAGCGGCTCTGCATCGCATGAAAATGACATGCGGAATCGGCCGTTGTGCACGCACTCAAGTTCCCCTAACTGAAAGAGGCAACGAATGACAGAGCAGCAGTTCCGCATCGAGCACGACACCATGGGCGAGGTCAAGGTTCCGGTTGACGCCCTGTGGCGCGCACAGACTCAGCGTGCAGTTGAGAACTTTCCGATTTCCGGCCGTCCGCTGGAGTCTGCACAGATTCGCGCTATGGGTCTGCTGAAGGCAGCTTGCGCCATCGTTAACAAGGATCGCGGCTTGCTGTCTGCCGAGCAGGCGGATGCCATCGTCGCCGCTGCCAAGGAAATTGCCGAAGGCAAGCACGATGACCAGTTCCCGATTGATGTCTTCCAGACCGGTTCGGGTACTTCCTCGAACATGAACACCAACGAAGTCATTGCTTCCATTGCAAAGGCCAACGGCGTTGAGGTTCACCCGAATGACCACGTCAACATGGGGCAGTCCTCCAATGACACCTTCCCGACTGCAACTCACGTCGCGGCAACCGAGGCAGCTATCAAGGACCTCATCCCGGGCCTGAAGGTTCTGCAGGAGTCCCTGGCTAAGAAGGCCAAGGAGTGGGAGACCGTTGTTAAGTCCGGCCGTACCCACCTGATGGACGCTGTCCCGGTGACCCTGGGTCAGGAGTTCTCCGGTTACGCTCGCCAGATTGAGGCTGGCATTGAGCGCATCGAGGCCACCCTGCCGCGCCTGGGCGAGCTGCCGATTGGTGGTACTGCTGTCGGCACCGGCCTGAACACCCCGGCGGACTTCGGCGCCAAGGTCACCGAGCAGCTCATTGAGCTCACCGGTGTCAAGGAGCTCAAGGAAGCGCAGAACCACTTCGAGGCTCAGGCTAACCGCGACGGCCTGGTTGAGTTCTCCGGCGCTATGCGCTCGGTTGCTGTCTCCCTGAACAAGATTGCAAACGACATTCGCTGGATGGGCTCCGGCCCGCTGACCGGCCTCGCTGAGATCCACCTGCCGGACCTGCAGCCGGGTTCCTCCATCATGCCGGGCAAGGTCAACCCGGTTCTGTGTGAGACCGCTACTCAGGTCGCAGCACAGGTCATGGGTAACGACGCTGCTGTCGCCTTCGCCGGCGCTAACGGTGCGTTCGAGCTGAACGTCTTCATCCCGGTCATGGCACGCAACGTCCTGGAGTCCTCCAAGCTGCTGGCCAACACCGCTCGCGTCTTCGCTGAGAAGCTGGTTGACGGCATCGAGCCGAACATCGAGCGTATGAAGACTTTGGCTGAGTCCTCCCCGTCGATCGTCACCCCGCTGAACTCCGCTATCGGCTACGAGAACGCAGCTAAGGTCGCTAAGACTGCTCTGAAGGAAGGCAAGACCATCCGTCAGACGGTAATCGACATGGGCTTCGTCGACGGTGAGAAGCTGACCGAAGAAGAGCTGGACAAGCGCCTCGACGTGCTGGCAATGGCCAACACTGATCGTGACTAGTTCTTTCTGAACTCAAAGGTGTGAGAGCACCTTTTACATAAGACCCTGGAGTCTCACTTCGTTGAAAGACTCCGGGGTCCTTTGTTTTGTCACTCCCCATTCGCAATGATCGGAGAGTGACTTCGTGTCCCCCATTCGACCCCTGCCATACTGCCGGGGATGCGCCCTGCGGCAAACTTTATGTTGATTAGTCAACTTGCCACCGAATTACACTCGGTGTAACTTTGCACCTTGTGCAAATTGATGAAAATGCTTATCCCAGATTGGACCCGGGCCAACGTCCCGAATGCAGTCTCCGGGAGCTCAAAAGATTTCAAACACACTGTGCTTTGGCCGATGCAGCGACCGCTCTGGTGCTAGATCGCGGATACGACCAAGTCAATATCGAAGACATCTGCCAGCGGGTCAATATCAGTCGACGCACATTCTTCAATTACTTCGACTCCAAGGATCAATCCATCTTCGGCAGCGGCATCATGTCATTCGATGCTGACGATGAAGAGACATTCCTCGCTCAAACTCACCAAGACCCCATCGCGGACATGCTCGATTTCATTGAGCAAAAGCAGCGATCCCAGCTACTCCGATATAAAGAGCTGGGGGCAACCGAGGAATTTCACCGCATGCTCAAGGAGCGTATCCGCGAGATTTTGCGCAATGAGCCAAAGCTCTCGACGGTTGTCATTTCCAATTTTGGCAGCTCAATGCGCCGCGTCCGGTCCGCATTTGAGCGCTATTTCGAGATGAATCCACAGTCGCGCACGCACCCCGAGCTGCCCGTCGGGCACGAGGTAGCACTGTCGGTCGGTTTCGTCCGCGAATGCGTGCTCTACTCATCGGCTCATCGGGACGAATTCACAACAGACACACCGCTTCACGACGCCGCCGACGTCGTTAAGAATTTCTGGAGGAGGAACAGTGACAGCTAGCGACACCACGATCCAAGACAAAACCGACACCACGGTTTCTGACAACAATTCCCGCTTGGGCATCATCTTCTTCGCGCTCATTCTCACTATGCTGATGAGCTCGCTGGGGCAGATGATTTTCGCCACCGCGCTGCCGACCATCGTCGGCGAGCTCGGCGGTGTCGACCACATGTCGTGGGTCATTTCTGCGTTCCTGTTGGCACAGACTGTGGCAATGCCGATTGTCGGCAAGCTCGGTGACATGATTGGGCGCAAGGGCCTGTTCATGATGGGCATCGCGCTGTTCATGGTCGGTTCCGTCATGGGTGCAGTCACCGACTCCATGAGCCTGCTCATCGCAGCCCGCGCTTTTCAGGGCTTTGCTGGCGGTACATTGATGGTTTCTTCGCAGGCCATCCTGGCTGAGGTTATCCCTGCACGCCAGCGCGGTAAATACATGGGCATCATGGGTGCTGTGTTCGGCCTGAGTTCCGTGCTGGGACCGGTGCTGGGAGGCTGGTTTACCGACGGCCCAGGCTGGCGTTGGGGCCTGTGGATTAACGTCCCGATGGGAGCGGTTGCACTGTTGGCAGCCGCGGCTTTCCTGAAGTTGCCTCGACGCCAGCGGGAAGGAAATTTTGACTACATCGGCACGATGTTCCTGACTGCCGCTGCATCGACGCTAATCCTCACCACCACCTGGGGCGGTACACAGTACGGCTGGAACTCCGGGGTCATCATCTCACTTATCGTTGCCTCGGTGATTTCCTGGGTGCTGTTCTTCTTCACCGAGACTCGCGTTTCCAACCCACTGATTCCGACGCACCTGTTTAGCAACCGCAACTTTGTGCTCACAACCGTGTCGGGCCTGATTCTGGGTATCGCGATGTTCGGCACTATGGCCTATATTCCGACCTACCTGCAGATGGTCCACTCAATGTCACCGACCGCCGCAGGTTTGATGATGACGCCAATGATGGTCGGCATGCTGCTGACCTCAATCGGCGTGGGCCAAATTGTTTCCCGCACCGGTAAGTACCGCTTCTACCCGTTCATTGGCCTGATGATTATGGCTGTCTCCCTCTACTTACTGTCCACGCTGGAGACCACTACCCCGCTTTGGCAGGTTGGCGTTTACCTATTCATCATGGGATTCGGTCTAGGTACCGGCATGCAGGTTCTGGTGCTCATTGTCCAGAACTCCTTCCCTGTCGCCATGGTCGGTACCGCTACCGCTGCGAATAATTTCTTCCGCCAGATTGGCGGTGCGGTCGGTTCCTCCATTGTGGGTTCGATTTTCATCCACCGCATGAAGGACTTGGCCGGCGAGCGTGTCCCCGCTGCCATCGACCAGATTAAGGCCGCATCCCCGGAGGCTGCGGCGGAGTTCGCAAAACAGATGGGCCCGGAGGGCTTTTCCTCCAAGTCCATCGGCTCCCTGACACCACAGGTGCTAGATAGCCTGCCGGCGCCAATCCATGAAGCGCTGATCTCCAGCTACAACGATGGTTTGACGCCGATCTTCTTAGTGCTGACACCAGTGATTATTCTGGCAGCAATCATTGTGTTCTTCGTTCGCGAGGATCCTTTGAAGGAAACCGTCGAGTAGCTAATACGCGGGAGCCGCAGCTCGCGGCGGCTATGCTCCCACCTGGCCGTCGGCGCGGTCGAGCTTGTCCAAAATAGGACGGTTCGGCTCGCCGGCGGCTTCTGCTTCTTCCTGGACGCGCTTCAGCGCGCGCTCTTCCGGCTTTTCCAGCAGCTTTTCCAAAATAATGACATCACGCCACTGCCCCGCCATCGGGCCGTAGGTCATCTTTGCCATGTGATGGTAGATGCCCACTTCACGGAAACCGAGCTTTTGATGCAGCTTTAGCGAGCCCACATTCTCCGGGAAGACCCACGAGTGAATCGACCAGCAGTCGAGCTCGGTGGCATCGTCGATAAGCTTCTGCAACAGCGTCGCGGCCAATCCCATACCCTGTCCGTCAGGGTGAACGTAGATGGAGTCTTCGATGACACCATTGAAAATCGGACGCTTCGACACCGGCGCCGCCGATGCCCATGCCAGAATCTTGTCTGGATTCTCCGCGTCGACTGCGACGTAACACAAATCCACTCGTTTCAGAGCGATGAATTCATCCCACTCGGGAGCGGAATGTTCCCACGATGCATGCCCCGTATCCAGGCCAATCTCGTAGATCTCTTGGATCTGTGGATAGTCCTCTTCACGCATCATTCGAATCGTGAAATCGCGCTTCTTTTCAGCCATAACTACAAGTTTGGCTAATTTTTCCGTGCGCGTCGAATGAAACGGCAAAAATATTGTAAAAAAATTACTTTCGCCTACGCGTCCGCCCGCTTCCGCCACCGCTTCGACGTCCGCCACGGCCACTGCGCGCATGCTTTACGACGGCCCCCGCGCGCTGCCGGCGGGCTTGCTTAGCAAGCGTCTTTTCTCTGGCTGAGAGCTTTTTCGGAGCCTCGTCAGCCTTCCTGCGCCCCAACTGCGTGCGTGTCGAGCCCTCCCTGCGCCCCTGAACAATGCCGACGAACTCCTGCCGGAGCTCGTCGTCCTCCGCTTTCGGCCACACTAGCCAAATGGCTGTCCGCGACAGTGGCTCTGTATCCCCTTCCTCAGCGACCAAATCCGATGAGGACACTGCTTTCTTCGACAGCGCCTTCAAAATGGTGCGCGGTCCCACCACGACACCTGCACCAGTGGCTGCGATAGGCAGCATTTGTCGAAGCTCGTCCGCATCCACGGAGGTCAGCAGCACAGTTTCGTCTTCCAATAGCCCTTCCGGCACGGACTCAGTAAGGGAGAACACATGTTCCTTTTCGAAGGCCACGCCCCAGGCTTCGTCGTAAAGCCGGACGCGATGGAGCGACTCGGGCAGCGCGCTTTCCGACTCCAACCGCACGAGCGCCATATCAGCGCCCCCGTTGACCAGGTCGGACATCGGATTGTCAGCGACATGAGTGTGCAGTGTTGCCGGAATGCGGTCTCGGAAGCGACGAAACCACTTCTCGGGGCTGGTGCCGGTGGCGAACACGATGCGCAGGACGGCGGGTTCAGGGGTTGACATACTCCGCAAGGTTACTCGAATGGGTGCTAGCGTTGAACCCATGAAACCCCTAACCGCAGCCAAGAAACTTGGCATTTTCCTCCCGGCCACGCCCGAGGAATTTCGCACTGGTGAGATTTCGCACGCACAGTTTGCGGAACTGCAGTCCAATCCGCCGGAGTGGCTCGCTGAGCTGCGCCGCAATGGACCGCATCCGCGTCCGGAGGTTGCCCGAAAGCTGGGCATCACCATTACGGCGCTGAAGAAGAACGACATGGACAAGCCGCTAACGACGGCGGAGATTAAGGACTTGCTCGAGCAGATGCCGGAGTGGCTGGCGACCGCCCGCGAGTCCATGGCGAAGCAGCGCGCTGAAGCCGCGGAGGCAGAGGCCAAGAAGGACGACGGCCCCGGTCGGGCTGCCGCTGAAGCTGCTCGCAACGCCGAGAAATAGCTGACACAGCCAACACCTTTTAAGGAGGTTTTCCCATGGCCATCGACTACACCGCACATGCAATCAACCACAAGGGCAACGGCACGGTTGTCCTGATTGGCTCCCTGGGCACCACACAGGAGATGTGGGAGCCGCAGGTAGCCGCTTTGAGCGAGAAGTACCAGGTCATCACCCCTGATGTCCGTGGCCATGGCGAATCCCCCATCCCCGAGGGCGAGTGGAATATGAGTCACCTGGCTGCCGACATCATCGAGGTTCTCAATGAGGAGGATGTCGACCGCGCGCACTTTGTCGGCCTATCGCTCGGCGGCGCTATCGCCCAGACCATCGCGCTAGAGCACGCCAATCGCGTGGCCAGCCTGACGCTGTCGTCGACGGCGCCGAAGTTCGGCACACCCGAGGCCTGGCAGGAAAAGGCTGAGCTCGTGCGCGAAAAGGGCACGGTCGCTCTTGCCGACACTGTCGTCCGCAACTGGTTCACCGACCAGTGCTTCGACACCAGCCCCGAGCTACCAGCCCGCTTCCGCGACATGATTGCCGACTGCCCCAACGACGGTTACATCGGTGCCTGCGGCGCACTGTCTCGCTTCGATACCCGCGAGCGCCTCGCCGACATCACCGCTCCGACGCTGGTCATCGCTGGCAAACAGGACACATCTACATCCCTCGACATCGTCACTTCGCTTCACGACGGCATCGCGGGCTCGACCATGATTACCATTTCGCCGGCCAAGCACCTGCTTAACCAGGAGGCTCCGGAGTACTACAACTCTGCCCTGCTGGCGCACATTGACGGGATTGCCGACTAGCCCCTCAACCACGGCAATAAAAAATGACGCGACCTGCTCGCTGTCCATTCCACAAGGGACGGCGCACGGGTCGCGTCATTTTTTCGAGTGCAATTGGAGGTTGCTATGACTGCAGTGGAAGGAGCTCGGATAATCAAGAAAACCGCTTTCCACCTGAAGCCCATAGTATCGACCACCAGCACAGATGGGAATAAGAAAACGAGAATGTTTCGTTAATCACCCCCACGGCAGAACTTCGCACGCTCGGTCACGCCATCAAAAAGACCCGATAATCCAACTGCCCGCAAAGATAAAAATAGCCTTTTACCTGGGTTGGTAGGTTAGCATTACCTAACCCTGTCTATTGTTGGTAGCGGGCCCGGCGTGATAGCAATCCCCAACCACAACGGGGGTAAATTTTTGCGCAGCGGCCGGGGCGCAATGACCGTCGTCAAGCGATTTCACGCCACGTATCGGAGAAAACTTTTAAAAAAATCAGTGTCTCTCATCACACTCGTGCATAATGGGGTACAACAGTCATAGTCACTATGACGATGAACCGAGGCCACGCGCGTTTATCTACGACGTATGAAAAGGCCTTAAGACAAAATTTCCACGATCAACATTTCTAGGAGCATGTCATGAAGGACTTTCTGCCCCGCACTCACTTCGAAGAAGAGCACAACATGTTCCGCGACATGGTTCGCGGCTTCGTCGAGAAGGAAATCACCCCGAACGTAGAGCGCTGGCACAAGGAAGGTCAGCCGGACCGCGAGGTCTTCAAGAAGGCCGGCGAGCTGGGCCTGATCGGTATGTCCACCCCAGAGGCATACGGCGGCGGTGGAGAGATGGACTTCCGCTACAACCAGGTCCTGAACGAAGAGCTCTCCAACGCTGACTGTGGCTCCATCGTCGTTTCCTTCGGCGTTCTCAACGACCTGGTCGCTCCGTACCTGGCTAAGTTCGGTAACGAAGAGCAGAAGCAGAAGTACCTGGCTTCCATGAACGCCGGCGACACCATCGGCTGCCTCGCCATGACCGAGCCGGGCGCAGGTTCCGACCTGGCTGGTATGCGCACCTTCGCTAAGAAGGACGGCGACCACTACGTCCTCAACGGCACCAAGATCTTCATCTCCAACGGCATGATGGCTGACTTCGCTCTCGTTGCAGCTATCACCGACCCGTCCAAGGGCCGCGCCGGTGTCTCCATGTTCATCGTCGACGCCGACCTCGAGGGCTTCACCAAGGCTGGCCCGCTGCAGAAGGTCGGCCTGAAGGCTCAGGACACCGCTGAGCTCAACTTCGACAACGTCCGCGTTCCGGCTGAGAACCTGCTCGGTGAAGAGGGCGCAGCCTTCGGCTACCTGCGCACCAACCTCGCTCACGAGCGTCTGACCCTGGCTTGCGGCTCTGTGGCAACTTCCCGCCGCGCCTGGACCCTCGCTTACAAGTACGCTCAGGAGCGCGAGGCATTCGGTCGCCCGATCATCCAGCACCAGGTTCACGGCCACTACCTGGCTGACATCGCTACCCGCGTCACTGCCCTGCAGGCTTTCGTTGACCAGGCTGTTATGGCTCACAACGCTGGCCAGCTGGACGAGACCGGCGCTTCCATGGCCAAGTACTGGACCACCGAGGAGCAGCAGGACATCGTTACCCGCTGCCTGCAGATGTTCGGCGGCTACGGCTTCATGCTCGAGTACCCGATCTCCACTCACTACCTCGACTCCAAGGTCCAGACCATCTACGGTGGCACCAACGAGATCATGAAGGAGATCATCTTCCGTCGTATCGCCAAGGGCGGCGCAGAGTAAAGCAGAGCGCGTCGGCTTAACTGATTCGACCAAACCCCCGTCAGGTTTTCCTGGCGGGGGTTTTGCATGCTTGTGGCTTGCGTGCTTGTGACTGAGGCAGCTCATAGGGTCGGTGACTATTTTTCGACGTTTGATTGGAGCTCCCCTCCCCTGCGCCCCTGTGCTCCAGCCCTAACCAAAACCATTACCCCCTGCAAAACCGAAACTATACAATGGGATACCCATCTCATATACTAAGATTTTGTTAGGTAATGGTGATGCACTTCACCAATTTCGCCCGAGGCCACGCTGATGCGTGACCGGAGATGAAGGATCGGAGTTCCAGAGGCAATGAGCACAACCAACTCGACCGCTACCCCTCAGCGAAGGGAGGTGTTTTCCACCCGAGCAGCCTTCATTTTCGCCGCCATCGGCTCGGCAGTCGGGCTCGGAAACATCTGGCGTTTCCCCTATGTCGCATACGACTCCGGTGGCGGCGCTTTCCTTATCCCGTACCTGGTCGCACTTCTGACCGCAGGTATTCCACTGCTATTCCTCGACTTCGCCATCGGCCACCGCTTCCGCGGTTCCGCACCGAAGTCGATGCGCCGCATTAAGTCCTGGGCAGAGCCAATTGGCTGGATTCAGGTCGGTATCGCCTTCTTCATTACCGTCTACTACGCCGTTATTATCGCGTGGTCCTTCATCTACGCCTGGAAGTCCATCAAAAGGAGCTGGGGCGCGGATGCCGAGGCCCACTTCATGAACGACTTCCTCCAAGCCGACACCGAAAGTGTCTTCTCGCTGGACTTCGTCCCATCAATCTCCATCGTCCTGCTGATTGTCTGGGTTCTCGTCATCGGCATTCTGGCCGCTGGCGTGGACAAGGGCATCGGTAAGGTCTCCGTCATCTTCATCCCGCTGCTAACCGTTCTCTTCGTCGCAGTGGTCATCTACTCCCTGACCCTGGATGGCGCTGCAAAGGGTCTGGACGCATTCTTCACCCCGGACTGGTCTGCACTCTCTGACTCCAGCGTGTGGATCGCCGCCTACGGCCAAATTTTCTTCTCCTTGTCGGTGGCCTTCGGCATTATGCTGACTTACGCGTCCTACCTGAAGCCACGCACTAACCTCACCGGCTCCGGTCTGGTTACCGCGTTCGCGAACTCCTCCTTCGAGGTTCTCGCCGGTATCGGTGTCTTCGCCACCCTGGGCTTCATGGCAACGCAGTCGGGCCAGGCTGTCGACGAGGTCGCAACCTCCGGTATCGGCCTTGCCTTTATCGCCTTCCCGACGGTCATTTCCGAGATGCCCTTCGGCATCGGTTCCGTCTTCGGCCTGCTGTTCTTCCTCTCCCTGGCTATCGCCGGTGTGACCTCCCTGATGTCGCTGCTGGAGGTCGTCGTCTCCGCGGTCAAGGACAAGCTGAACCTCGGCCGCGTACAAGCCACCCTCACGGTCGGTGGCTCCATGGCCGTCATCTCGCTGCTCGCTTTCCCGACCACTTCGGGTCTGGCAACCCTTGACATCGTCGATAAGTTCACCAACAACGTCGGTATCGTCCTGGTTGCGCTGCTGACCATCATCGCGACCGACTGGATCCTGCGCCGCACCAACGAGTTCGCCATGCACCTCAATGCCGTGTCCTCGTTCAAGGTCGGCACCATGTGGCAAATCTTCGTCGGCAACATCACTCCGGTCATTCTCGCCGTCATCCTGTTCCAGGAGCTCATCGGCCTGTTCCAGGAAAACTACGGTGGCTACTCCGATGCGCAGATCGATGTCTTCGGTTGGGGTGTCATCGGCGTGATTCTCATCGGCGCCCTGATTATGGCCATCCTGCCATGGCGCGGTCAGCACCGCCTCGATGGCCCTCCGGGCTCAGACTTCGGTGTGACTCCGGACTTCAAGCGGACCTCACACCTGCCACGCAAGCACACTCCGGAAAATCAGGAGGTTTAAGCCACAATGTCCGGTATCGCAATTGTCATGATGGCACTGTTCATCATCGTCATCTGGGGCGGACTGGCGGTCGCGCTGATCAGCCTGTCCAAGCACCCAGATGAGGTTTCCGGTGAGCTGGGCGATCACCCAGGACTCACCAGTGAAGTACTAGGAGCACAGGAAGAGCAGTAGTTATTCACTACTGCCCTTTCCTCTCGCTGCTCCAGGTATGTGACTTATTCACCTACAAAACGCGGTGGTCGCTTCTCCAAGAAAGCGGCCACCGCTTCCTTATGGTCGGCCGAGACCGCCAGGCGCGCCTGCGCATCCGCCTCCGCCGCCGCAGCGGCCAGAGTGTCCCGGCGCAGCAGAGTCTTGATCTCCTTCAGCGCGGCCGTCGGGCCCGCGGCAAACTGGGCTGCCAGCTCACGTGCCCGAGCCGCTGGATCGTCTACCACTTCAGTAACCAGGCCGAGGCTCAGGGCCTCGTCGGCAAGCACCTTTTTATCGAAGAACAACAGCTCACGCGCCTTCGCGTCGCTAACCATGCGCGGCAGCAGCGCCGACATGCCACAGTCCGTGGCCAGCCCAATCGACGGGAACGCCGCCTTGAACGATGCCTTCGGGCCAGCGATGCGGAAGTCGCAGTGCAGCGCCAGCGACCAACCGGCACCCGCGGCAGCCCCCTCGATAGCGGCAATCACCGGCACGTTGATCGCGGTCAGCTCCGCGATCATCGGATTGTACTCATCGACAACCTTGCCCATGCCAGCGCCCGATTGCAGGTCAGAGATGTGCTCCTTCAAATCCTGGCCCGTGCAAAACGCCTTCGGCCCGCCGAGCAGGATAACAGCGCGCACATCCGGCTCTTGCGCACGCTCAAAAGCGGCTTTCAGCTCCAACCGGAGATTCTTATCCAGGGAATTGTATGCATCCGGGCGGTCGATGGTGATGGCTAGAATGCCGTCGGAAAATTCTTGAGTAACGTTGCTCATAACCCCGCAGACTATCGCAATCTCCCCCAACTCGGACGCACTTTTGCCCCAAATCACCCGCCACAAGTAACAAGGAACACATGACACTTCCACGCCCCGCCACGCCTGACGACGTCCACGAGATCGTCGACCTCATCAAAGACCTGGCGGCCTACGAAAAAGAACCCGACGCCGTCCGCCTGACCCCGGAGCGCCTCCGCGAACAACTCTTCGGGGACAACCCCGCGATTTTCTGCCACGTCGTCGACTCCACATCCGGAAATTTGGACGATTGCGACGATAACGGCACCGGTGGCGGTGTTGGTGGCGGTGGCGCTGGCCCGCGCCTCGACGGCGTTGCGCTGTGGTTCCTCAACTACTCCACCTGGGAAGGAACGCACGGCATCTACCTGGAGGACCTCTACGTCCGCCCCGAAGCGCGCGGCACCGGCAAGGGCAAAGCACTGTTGCAAAACCTGGCGCGAATTGCCGTGGAACGCGGCTACTCGCGTGTCGAATGGTGCGTCCTGAAGTGGAATCAGCCCTCCATCGACTTCTACCGCTCGCTCGGCGCCTTCCCGATGGACGAATGGGACACCTTCCGCCTCACCGGGCAGCCACTCGCCGAGTTCGGGGCGTAACAGGCGGCCGTGCGGCGAGGCGGTTGTTTGGCGGTGCGGCAGTGCGGTCGCATGGTTGCGTAGCGATGCTTTTGCTCGGTGCTGCTTTTGCGCGGGGCAGCGCGAAAAGTCCGGCTGTGGATAACTGCTAAACCAGCGGAGTTATCCACAGCCAGCCCCGCGGGCCGTTGTCCCCCTACATCCGGACTTTTACCTTCGAAGGCATGACAGTTCTTGGGACGCTCGCCGCACTGGCCTCGCGCGGAATGGACACGCTGGCGGAACTCCACGCCGCGCGTCCCGACGGCCGTGAAGCCACCTCCCACCTGGCGGCAACCCTCGGTCTCGACCCGGCGCGCCTCCGGCTTTTGTTGCGCGTGGCCGCCCATTACCTCCAACCCGCCGATACCGAGGACAACACCAAAGCTCGCGAAGACGCCACCGCCCTTGCCCGTCGGCTCGAACTCAGCTTGGACACCTGCGTGCTTATCGACAAACGCAGCCGCCAAGCCAACAACGCAGAACTCCACGACAACCTCCGCCTCACCTTCGTCGCTGCCGCCGAGCGCCTCGGCTTCGAAGAACTCGACCTCTACATGCGGGAAACTCTCACCGAGCTCAACACCGAGGACGAGCCACCCCAGCACCTGCGCGCCCGATTTTCCCGGAAGGTAGACATCCGGGGAATGAAGCACTTCCACATCTCCGGCCCCTCGGACATGCTCGACAATCTCCTGTCGCCGCTCACCATCCGCGCCGCAGAAATCCGGAAGTTACGTCCGGAGTTTTCCCACGATCGCTGCGTCGGCCAAGCGCTTGCCGAGCGCCTCGAGCACGCCGACGCCGCAACGCCCGTCGACAAGCTCGATGAAATGCGCTACCAACCCGCCATCATCATCACCGCACAAGATCTCATCGACTACAGCCCGCGATTCGCCGCCACCACCAACGGTTCCGCACTCGCGCCCGACGTCTTCCTCAACACGCTCCTCGCCGACACCGGGTGGGCCGTGCTTTACGACGAACACAGCGCCATTACGGACTTATTTCCCATCGGCAACCCCCGCCTGGCGACCGAAGAGCAGCGCATTGCGATGCTCATCGACAACCCCATCTGCGCCTGGCCGGGATGCGAGCGCCCCGCCTATAGCGGACAAGCGCACCACCTAGTCGCGCACAAACACGGGGGTCCAACCACGCTGGACAACCTCACCATGGTCTGCCGGGAACACAACGGGCTTAACGACGACGACCGTGAAGGGCGCAACGGCTACCTCGAACGCATCCCCACATCCGGACATATTCGGTGGCGCCCACCGGACAAAACTCGACCGCCGCTGTTTAGTAACTCGTTTGTGACATCAATGTCCGGGAGGTCGTACGCGGGGTATCGAGCGGGCACGACGAAACAGCTTGGGCCAGAGCCACCACCTCCGGACTAAAACCCGGATGTATGGGAAAACCCGTCCTAGCGCACTGCTAGAACGGGTACTCACGCTGCAAAAATGCAGAGTTAGATGAGGTTCCAGTCCTCGATGCCGTCGTAAAGCGGGAATTCCTGAGCGACCTTCGAAACACGAGCGCGCAGGGAATCAACATCCGCATTCTTGCCGGCGGCCAGAGCGGTACCGATGACATCGGCGACTTCGGTGAAAGCCTTCTCGTCGAGACCACGGGTGGCCAGCGCCGGAGTACCGATACGAAGTCCGGATGTAACCATCGGAGGACGCGGGTCAAACGGAACAGCGTTGCGGTTGACGGTGATACCAACAGCGTGGAGCAAGTCCTCGGCCTCCTGGCCATTCATCTCGGAATTGCGCAGATCCGCCAGTACCAGGTGGACATCGGTGCCACCAGTGAGGACATCGACGCCGGCCTCGGCGCAGTCGGAAGCGGTGAGACGCTCAGCCAGAATACGAGCACCGGCGAGAGTCCGCTCCTGGCGCTCCTTGAACTCCGCAGTACCAGCAATCTTCAGAGCCACGGCCTTACCAGCGATGGCGTGCATCAGCGGACCACCCTGCTGTCCCGGGAAAACAGCGGAGTTCAGCTTCTTGGCGTACTCCTGCTTCGCCAGAATCATGCCCGAACGCGGCCCACCGAGGGTCTTGTGAACGGTGGTGGATACGACGTCAGAATGCGGAACCGGCGACGGGTGCAGGCCAGCGGCAACCAAACCGGCGAAGTGCGCCATGTCCGTCCACAGCTTCGCGCCGACCTCATCGGCGATGGAACGGAAAGCTTCGAAGTCGAGGTGGCGCGGGTACGCCGACCAACCTGCGATGAGAACATCCGGCTTTTCTGCGAGCGCCTGCTCACGCACCTTGTCCATGTCAATCTGCATGGTGTCCTTGTCCACACCGTATGCGGCGACGTGGTAGAGCTTGCCGGAGAAGTTCAGCTTCATGCCGTGGGTCAGGTGACCGCCGTGTGCCAGGTCAAGGCCCATAATCTTGTCGCCGGCGTTAATCAGCGCGTGCAGAACAGCGGCGTTGGCCTGTGCACCTGCATGGGGCTGCACGTTGGCGAACTCAGCGCCGAAGAGCTCCTTGGCGCGGTCGCGAGCCATGTCCTCGACGACGTCGACATATTCGCAGCCACCGTAGTAACGACGACCCGGGTAGCCTTCGGCGTACTTGTTGGTCAGAACCGAGCCCTGAGCCTGCAGCACTGCGCGCGGAACAAAGTTCTCACTAGCAATCATTTCCAGCATGTCACGCTGACGAGAGAGTTCCCCTGCCATTGCCTCTGCGAGGTCGGGATCGAGTTCACGCAGCGATTGGTAGCGGACATCGTTATTGTTAGACCCGGTCATGAGTAGGTTTTCGACCTTTCAATAAAACTTCAATGCCACAGGCCATGCTAGCCCTTTATGGGGCAAACCACGAAAGCAGCACCAATCAAGCATGCCCCCTTTATTGACCCGTTTTCCGGTTTTCGGCACCCCCTTGGCACAATTGGAAGTATGACGCGCGCAACATCTCCCAGCCCGTACGTCGAGTTCAAACGCGAGCAGTGGCGCGAAATGCGCAAGAATATGCCTCTGGTGCTGACGGAAGAGGAAGCTGAACGACTTTCCGGTATCGGTGAAAACATCGACCTGGACGAAGTCGCCGAGGTCTATCTTCCGCTTTCCCGGTTGATTCATATGCGCGTGGCGGCACATCGGGAGTTGAACGCTGCGACATCGAACTTCCTTGGGGAAAATCCTTCGAAGGGGGCATCGGTACCGTTTATTATCGGGGTCGCGGGTTCGGTCGCGGTCGGCAAGTCGACAACGGCGCGTCTGCTGCAGGTGCTGCTCGAGCGGTGGGAGACCAATCCGCGGGTGGACTTGGTCACCACTGATGGTTTCCTCTACCCTTCTGAGGAATTGAATCGTCGTGGCATCATGCAGCGTAAGGGGTATCCGGAGTCTTATGATCAGCGTGCGTTGATGCGGTTTGTTACGGCGGTGAAGTCGGGAGCGCGGCATGTCAAGGCACCGGTGTATTCGCACACGCTCTATGACCGGGTGCCGGGTGAGTTCGTCGATGTCGACCGTCCGGACATTCTCATTCTCGAGGGGCTCAATGTCTTGCAGACGGGCCCGACGCTGATGATTTCGGATCTTTTCGATTTCAGCGTCTACGTCGACGCCCCGCGCGCGGACATCGAACGCTGGTACATTAATCGTTTCCTCAGTCTCCGCCAGACGGCGTTTCGCGCTCCGGGCGCGCACTTCGCGGATTACGCCACGCTTGACGACGAAGCTGCGGCCGAGGTGGCCCGACGTATTTGGCAGCAGGTGAATTTGCCGAACCTGACGGAAAATATTTTGCCCACCCGGGTGCGGGCGTCGTTGGTTCTGAC
Source organism: Corynebacterium vitaeruminis (assembly GCF_001054325.1). Classification (GTDB taxonomy): domain Bacteria; phylum Actinomycetota; class Actinomycetes; order Mycobacteriales; family Mycobacteriaceae; genus Corynebacterium; species Corynebacterium vitaeruminis_A. The sequence goes on from NZ_JVVM01000020.1 coordinate 195,015, forward strand.
GAAGTCCCGGGACCACAAGGTCTCCCGGGTCCGAATGCGCAAACTCTAACATCCGGAAAATTTTTCCGGATGTGGGGAATCATTTGCCGAATCGGCGCGAGCGCTGCGAAAAGTCTCGAAGTGCGCGGAGGAAGTCAATGCGGCGGAACTCAGGCCAGTAAGTGTCGGTGAACCAAATCTCGGAGTAGGCGGTTTGCCATAGGAGGAAGCCGCTGAGCCGCTGTTCTCCGGAAGTGCGGATGACTAAATCGGGGTCCGGTTGTCCGGATGTGTAGAGCCGGCGGGAAATGGCATCTGTGGTGATGCGTTCCTCAAGTTCGGAAGCGTCAACGCCTTCGGCGACTGATTCACGAATGATTTTGCGCACCGCGTCGACGATTTCCTGCCGGCCACCGTAGCCAACGGCGATGTTGACCTGGATACCGGTATTGTTCGCGGTGACTTTTTCGTCGTGGCGCAGCCGGACGGTCATTTTTTCCGGAAGTAGCTCGAGGTGGCCGACCATGCGCAGGCGCATGTCGTTAGGCGATTGCGCCAATTCGTCGACGACGTCGGCGATGATGTCGAACAGTAACTCCAGCTCTTCGGGGTCGCGCCCGAGGTTTTCGGTGGAGAGCAGGTAGATGGTGACCAGCTCGATTTCCTGCTCGGCGCACCAGCCGACGAATTCTGCGATTTTGCGGGAGCCGACGCGGTGGCCGTGGCTGACGTCGGTGAATCCAGCCTCCCTCGCCCAGCGACGGTTGCCATCGGCCATGATGGCAACGTGCTTGGGGCGAGGTTTTCCTTCTAGCTCTTGGGCTAGTTTGCGCTCGTAGAGCGGATATGCAATCCGCCGGAGTGAGGACGGCTGATTTTCTTTCACATATGTAACCCTACCCAATGGGCATGGCCACTTTGCGCTTAGTCGCGTGCCTGCCGACGCTTCCGGACTTCTGCCGCAAGCGTACGCAGCAGCCGGTCGGTGGTTTTCCAATCCATACAGGCATCGGTGACGGACTTGCCGTAGACGAGTCCCTCGCGGCCATCGGTAATCTTCTGCGCGCCGGCTTCGAGGAAGGACTCCATCATGATGCCGGTGATGCGCTCGTCGCCGCCCCCGATGAGCTTGCCCAGCTCCTCAACAACCTCGGCCTGGCGCACCTCGGATTTTCCGGAATTGGCGTGGGAGGCATCCACCATGATGCTGACGTTCTGCTCGGTCTTGTTCAGGCGGGCTTCGGCGTCGTCAAGCGATTCCGCATCCCAGTTCGGGCCGGAGGTGCCGCCGCGGAGAATGAGGTGGCAATTGTGGTTGCCGGCGGTTTCGACAACGGCGGCGCGGCCCTGGTCGTTCATGCCGAAGAAGAAGTGCGGGTTTGCTGCAGAGACCAGCGAGTCCACGGCGACCTGGACGTTGCCGTCGGTGCCGTTTTTGAAGCCGATGGGCATGGAAAGTCCGGAAGCGAGCTGGCGGTGGACCTGCGACTCCGTGGTGCGCGCACCAATCGCGCCCCAGGAGACGGCGTCGGCGATGTACTGCGGGCTGTTGGGCTCGAGGAATTCGGCGCCGGCGGGCAGGCCGGTGCGCAGGACCTCGATTAACACCTCGCGGGCCATGTGCAGGCCCTTGTTGATCTTGTAGGAGCTATCCAGGTCGGGGTCGTTGATAAGTCCCTTCCAGCCGACGGTGGTGCGCGGCTTTTCGAAGTAGACACGCATAACAACCAGCAAATCCTCGTCGAGCTCGTCGGCGGTGGCCTTCAGGCGGCGGGCGTAGTCGATGGCGGCCTCGGGATCGTGGATGGAGCACGGGCCGACAACAACCAGCAGTCGGTCGTCTTCGCGGGCGATGACGCGGGCGATGTCGAGTCGCGACTGCTCTACCTCGTTAACCAAGTTCGGGGTCAGTGGCTGTTTGGCCATGACCTCTTCCGGGGAGGGAAGGTCGTGGAAGGCTACGACGCGGCGATTCGCGGTCGAGGCGGGGGCTTCGAGGGAAGTGGGAGGGGTCACGGGGGTCTCTTTTCTCTGGGGGATTAGTTACGCATGTAATTGGCTGTAGATACGACAAAAGGCAGCGCCCCTAATTGGTTGGGGGCTGCTGCCTTTGGCTCCGGTTGGTGGCGACGTGACGATTAGCCGCCGGCTGTGACTAGGTCGTCACTGCCTCCGGAGCCTTCGAAAAATAAAATCGCCACATACGCATGTGCTTGACTGTAGCGCACCGCCCGTAATCCCGCAATTCGAACTCCGAATCCCATCCCGTGGGACGCAATCAGGGGCACGCACGTATCGCCCGTCGTCAAGCGACGGACGCACGCCTTGGCGTTAACTACTCCGCTTCACGACGCTGCTCCGCTGCAGCCATCGCCTTATCCACGGCCTCGGAATCGAAGGGATCCATGCCGTGCGCCTCGGCGAACTTCCGGCGAGCGGCCATGCGCTTCGCGCGCCGCGAGAGGTCCCAGCCGAGAGCCAGGATGACGATGAGCAAAACGACAATGATGAGCAGGCCAATAGGAGAGGCCTTACCGAAGTCAGCACCCCGCGGACCAGTGGGGTTCTGCGCCAGGAAAATTGTCGTGCGAGCCGCCAAGGCATCGAAGCTTTCAATCATGAGTTCCAGCTTAGCGTTAATTCCGGACTATTCCGCGTCGGGGTCGATACCGGCGAAGAGATCGGTCTCTGGCAGCTCGGTCTGCACGCGAGTGCGGGCGAGTTCGAACTCCTCGGTGGGCCAAACGCGCTGCTGAATGTCCGCGGGCACGGCGAAAAATGGCCCGTTCGGATCAATCTGAGTGGCGTGCGCCAGCAGCGCCTGGTCGCGCTGCGGGAAGTAGTCACCGCACTCAACCTGTGTGGTCACGCGGGTCATGATGTCACCGGGAGTCCTAGTCCAGCGGCGGAAGGACTCTGCCAGGGGGCTTTCCAGACCGTTGTCGCGGTAGTAGTTGTCCAGCGCGATGAGGCGCGCCTTGATAAACCCGTGGGTGTAGTAGAGCTTGGAAATCTCCCACGGCTCACCGAGTTCGGGATACTTATCCATACCGGACTCCAACCATGCGCGCATGGACACGATGTGGGTCATGATGTGGTCCGGGTGCGGGTAGCCACCGTTTTCGTCGTACGTAATGACGACGTGCGGACGGAACTCACGGATAGCTCGGATGAGAGGCTTGGTCGCATCCTCGACCGATTGACGAGCAAACACACCGTGCGACAGCACCGGCACCGGGTTGCCTGCCGGCAGACCGGAGTCAGTAAAGCCCAGCCACTCATGCTCAACGCCGAGAGCCTCAGCGGCTGCAGCCATTTCATGCACGCGCACCGCGGCGATATTCTCGCGCACCTCCGGTCGATCCATGGCCGGGTTGAGAATGCTGCCAGCCTCACCGCCGGTGCAGGTCACCACTTTGACGCGATGCCCTTCTGCCGCATAGCGGGCCATCGTTGCAGCGCCCTTGCTCGATTCGTCATCAGGATGAGCGTGAATTGCCATCAGACGAAGTGCCAATTGAAGCCACTCCCCCTACTGTCTCGGTCCGTGTTTTCTGGCGAAGGTCGGTGCCCTTCGACCGCGACGACACTGCAATAGCGCCGTTTAGTACTGCCCCACTATAACGCTGCGACATCACAGCCCCACACGGCATCGCTACACAGCGAAACAACATAGCAGCACAACACCGCACCGCACCAGAACTATTGTTTAACTGTCAACATTTTACCACGTCGGCCAGGAACTCCGATAGGCTAAAAAGCATGGCTGAAAGTTCGGAGCGAAACACCCGAAATACCGCGGCGCCTAAACAAAAGCGCGAGCGCTATGGGGACAACAGTCGCACTCTCCCCGCAAAATTGGTTGTCATCGCTATTGTTGGCATGCTCGTCATCACCGGCGCATACATCTTCGTTCAGATGAACCGCGTCTCCGCCCCGGATGTCTCCGCAACACAGGCGGGCTGGAGCCGCACTCCGGGCAAGGAAGATGAGCAGTTCATCTTCACACTGGATGTCACCCGCGAAAAGCCGGAACTGGACAGCTACTGCATCATCTACGCGCTGAACTATGACCTAGCCGAGGTCGGCCGTCGCGATGTATTTGTCCCGGGCGGCGGCCCCGCTACCGTGCGCATGGATGTTCCTATTGCCACCCGCGAGCTGGCCGTCGCAGGCGACGTCTACGGCTGCTCCACCGACATTCCGGAGTTCCTCGCACCTGCGAAGTAACCCCCTTTCGCTACCTAGGATGAAGCGCGTCAGCGGCACGTCGTAAAGCGTGTGCGACAACACTCCGCCATGCCTGTTATTGCCATGAGGTGTGACAGTGCTATCCTGTGACGCAGCCGACGGCCCCACGCGGGGCCGCTTTTTATTAATTAAGCCAAAAACACAGGAGGAACCATGACTGAGGCACAGAACAATAGCCCTTGGCTCACCCAGGAGTCCTACGACAAGCTCAAGGCCGAGCTTGAGGCGCTATATGAGAACCGCCCGGTCATCGCCGCCGAGATTAACGAGCGCCGCGAAGAGGGCGACTTGAAGGAAAATGCAGGCTACGACGCCGCTCGTGAGCAGCAGGGACAGGAAGAGGCACGCATCCGCTACCTCGAAGACCTGCTCCAGCGCGCCACTGTCGGCGAGATTCCGCAGGAGTCCGGTGTGGCTCTGGTCGGCACCGTGGTCCACGTCTACTACGACGGCGACGAGGACGACGCCGAAACCTTCCTCATCGGTACCCGTGGCGCTGACTCCTCCAACCCGAACCTGGAGACTTACTCCACCGATTCCCCGTTGGGTAAGGCTCTGGTCGGCGCCAAGGAGGGCGAGACCCGCACTTACACTTCCCCGAGCGGCGACGAAGTGTCCGTCACCGTGGTCAAGGCTGAGCCGTACAACCCGGAGATGGACGCCTAAACGCTTAGGTTAGTTATTCCCGGCGTCACGCCGCCTCAACCCAGGCAGCAATCTCGGGCCACAGCGCCCGATTCTCGGACCGATAGAAGCCCATATGGCCTATCGGTCCATTTTTTGTGCCCTCTCCTGCTTCAATATCGCGCTTTACGACGTCACACTGCACAGCCCGATCGGTCAAAATGTTGACTGCTGAGCCCCAAGACAGAGCACAGCAAAGCACAAGCGCCGGCCAACCCGCAATAACGGGCTAACCGGCGCTTGTGCGTTAGTTAGTTTTCTAGCGCTTAGTCCCTGAAGTAGGACAGCAGACGCAGAATCTCGGTGTAGAGCCAGACCAGGGTCACGGCCAGGCCGAGGGCAACGCCCCAGGCGTACTGGGCCGGAGCACCTGCGCGGACCAGGCGGTCAGCCTGATCAAAGTCAATCAGGAAGCTGAAGGCCGCCAGGCCGATGCAGACCAGCGAGAAGATGATCGACAGCATGCCGCCGTCACGCAGCGGGAAGCCCAGACCGAACAGGGACAGCAGCAGGTTGCCCAGCATGAGGACCAGGACACCAATCAGAGCTGCGCTCATGAAGCGAGTGAACTTCGGGGTCACGCGGATAGCACCGGACTTGTAGACGAAGAGCATACCGATGAAGACACCCAGGGTGGCCAGCACCGCCTGCATAATCAGCGCACCAGCGGCAACGCCCTGGATAGGTGCGGTGAACATGAAGCTGATGCCACCGACGAAGAGGCCTTCAAAAGCGGCGTAGGTCAGCGTGACCGGCGCGGAGCCGTACTTCTTACCGAAGGTGGAAACCAAAACAGTAATCAGTCCACCGATGGCACCGACGATGGTCAGAATCATGGCCAGGCTGGTGGAGACGCTAACGGCAATGAAGAAGTTGACTGCAGCCAAAACGATGATGGTTGCCAGCGTGATGCCGGTCTTGGAAACGACATCGTCGACCGTCATCGGACGGTAGTCGGCGGCAACCTGCGACTGGTACGGGTTATCCCCGTAGTCAGCGCCCATCTGACCTTGGCCGTAGTGTTGTGCGCCCGCCTGTCCGCGGGCGACGGTCTTAGTAAGTGAACTGAAGGCAGGATTGCTGCTTTCGCGCACGTCGTCCTTCTTTCTTTTTCTCAGTTTTTCTTACACGTTTTGAACTCAGGCACACGCGCGTACGTTTGCCTACATTGTCTACAACGGACGGTGTCTAGGTATTGTTCCCAACCCTGAAAAACAGTTAGTATCAAGATAATTCCTCGCCTGCTGGCGGTGATCTTGTAATCACGGAAAAACTCACAGTCGCCAGGCGTGGGCACCACTTGAGTGATTACGAACAGGAGGCTGGTCAAGATGTCTGATGGCCTTGACTACGATCCGGATACCACTGGTGATTTTGACGAGACCACGCTCGATGGCTCGGAGGGACTCGATGGCGACTTCCTCACCGGTGATGGCGAAAATTATGTGATGGATCCGCCGGACCGCTGGCGGGGCGCTTCTCCGCATGACACCCTCGGCAAGCGGTTGGCCGAGGAAAAGCCGGACATCGATGTCGACGATGATCTGAATGATGACCCGGAAATGCGCTACGGCGATGTCGATGGTCACGAACCGTTCGAGTTCGGCAATGATGGCCCGCGCGAACCGGATCGCAACCGCCGGATGGGCTGGACTACCTACTAAACTTTTCTAAGTTTTAGTAGTTTTGCCAAATTTTCTATCTCGGGGTGCCTCGCAACAGTAGTATCTGTGCCATGACAGCATCTACTGCCACGACAAACCGAACTACCATCCGCAATCCGCTTAACGACGAGCTCGTTGCCCGCCTACTCCAGCGCGTCACGGTAGCTGATAAGTCGAAAACCTCCACCATCTCGGCGCCGTTTACCGGCCAGGAGCTGGCGCAGATCCCCGTCGGTACGCAGGCCGATGTCGACGAGGCCTTCAAGCGTGCCCGCGCGGCCCAGAAGAAGTGGGCTCGTATGGCGCCGGAAAAGCGCGGCGAAGTGCTGCACCACTTCCACGATTTGCTGTTTACCCACAGCGACCAGCTGCTGGATTTACTACAGGCTGAGACCGGAAAGAACCGCGCTAGCGCCCATGAGGAGCTCGTGCACACCGCCATCACGGCTCGTTACTACGGCAACCAGGGGCCGAAGCTGCTGGAACCGAAGCGAGCACACGGCGCAGTACCGGTGCTGTCCAAAACCACCGTCTATCACCACCCCAAGGGTGTCGTCGGTGTTATTGCGCCGTGGAACTACCCGCTGACTCTCGCGGTTTCCGACGCGCTGGCTGCGCTGATGGCCGGTAACGCCATCGTGCTCAAGCCGGACAGCACGACGCCGTTTACCGCTCTCTTCGCCGTCGATCTGCTCTACCGAGCGGGCCTTCCGGAGGATCTCTTCCAGGTCATTCCAGGTCCGGGCCGCGTGGTCGGCCAAGGCATTGTCGGTCAGTGTGACTTCCTGATGTTCACCGGCTCTTCCGAGACCGGCCGCTCTCTGGCCCAGCAGTGCGGTGAGCGACTGATCAGTTTCTCCGCGGAGCTCGGCGGCAAGAACCCACTGATTGTCGCTGAGGATGCCAACATCAACCGCGCGGTCGAAGGTGCGCGCATCGGCTGCTTCACCAACTCCGGTCACCTGTGCGTGTCCATCGAGCGAATCTATGTCGTGGACTCCGTCTGGGACGAGTTCGTCCCGGCATTCACCGACCGTGTTAAGGCCATGTCCATCGGCGCTGGCTACGAGTGGGAAACCGAAATGGGCTGCCTGCAGTCGCAGGGCCAGTTCGACATCGTCAAGTCGATGGTCGACGATGCTATCGAGGCCGGTGCCACCGTGCTGGCCGGCGGTCGTCCCCGCCCGGACTTGGGGCCGCTGTTCTACGAGCCAACCGTGCTTACCGACGTCCCGGAGGGCGTCGCCCTGCTGACCGAAGAGGTATTCGGCCCGGTAGTAGTCCTCCAGCGCGTCTCGGACGTCCATGAGGCGATCGCCAAGGCCAACGATTCCCGCTACGGCCTCAACGCTTCGCTGTGGACCTCCCCGCGTCGTGCAAAGGAGCTGGCACCACAGCTGGAAGCCGGCACCGTCAATGTCAACGATGGTTTTGCTGCGGCCTTCGCGTCTGTCGATGCCCCGATGGGCGGTTTCAAGGATTCGGGTGTGGGCCGTCGTCAAGCAGCGGGCGGCTTGCTAAAGTACACCGACGAGCAGACGGTGACTGTGCAGCGCCTTTCCCCAGTGTCAATGCCGCACATGTCCCGCGAGCTGTACTCGAAGGTGTTCAACACGGCACTTATCCTCGGCAAGAAGTTCAACGTCCTGCCGTAATACGCGTGGAGCGCGCACATACCCGATTATTATTCGGACATTTTTCGGACGGTTTGAAGTCCAGGTAAGAAAAGGCCAGGTCAGAAAACTCTCTGACCTGGCCTTTTGGTGCCCCCAGTGGGACTCGAACCCACACTGAAAGGATTTTAAGTCCTCTGCCTCTGCCAATTGGGCTATAGGGGCCCCTAGAAGAGATTAATGGGCGATATGGATGTCTACCAAACTCGCCACAATTCCGTCGAGGATATCCTTCTCGCTGATGTAGAAAAAGCGCTGCTCTTCCTTCGCTGCTTCGGAACGCGGCAGCGCTTCAAACATGTCCATCAGGCCGTCGACAATGATTGAACCACCGGCGAAGACATCGGCGCGCTTCGGGTGCATGACCGGGTTGGCCGCGAGCGATTCTGCGTCGGTTTCAATGACGGATGCTGTCAGGGCACGCAACGCAGTAAAGCGCAGCTGTGACAGGTGGATTGCCTCCGGATCATAGGTTTCCAACCCCTGTGCCAGCGCGGACAGCGTGGTGAAAGTCCCGGCGCAGCCGACTATGGTGCGAGCCTTTTCTACAGGCACCTGCGCAACAACCTCGTCAGCTAGTTCCGCAACATACGAGCGCGCCTCCTGGACCTGCTCCGCCGTCGGTGGCGAGGTCTTAAGGAAACGCTCGGTCAGGCGCACACTTCCCATGGCCACGGAATCGGAACCGGCCACCGTGCCGTCGTGATCGCCAACAATGACCTCGGTAGAGCCGCCACCCACGTCGATGACGCAATAAGGACCGAGCTCTGGTTCCAGGTCATCGACTGCACCACGGAAGGACAGCGCGGCCTCTTCATCGCCAGAGATAACCTCGGCCTCCGCACCCCACGGAGCCAGAATTTCGCGGGTCATGGCGAAGAAATCGTCGCAGTTACTTGCATCGCGCGTCGCCGATGTCGCCACCATGCGAACTGCCTGCACCTTTTCGACCTGCATGAGCTCCGCGTACTTCGTCAGAGCCTCCCGCACACGCTCCAGTGCCTCCGGGGCCAGCATGCCCGTGGCATCCACGCCTTGCCCAAGGCGGACAATTTCCATCAATCGGTGCAATTCTGTAATCTCCAGAATCCCATCGACGACCTCGACCCTGCTAATAAGCAGTCGAAGCGAGTTAGTGCCGCAGTCGACGGCAGCGAGCGTTGTCATTTACCCCTCCACCCCCGGATACGCAATACCGAGCTCGGAAATCGTTGGCCAGTCCGCGGGAATCGCGGTGCCGCGCAGCTTCTCATTCTCCGCCGCTAACGCCACCGACTCCGTACCCAGTCGGAAGTGGTCCGGCCCCTTTGCCAACGCGTAGGCAATGAGGACATGAAGGCACTTCACGCGCGTCGGCATGCCGCCACCGGAGAAGTCCGTGCCCAGGTCTTCCATCTCGTTGCGCTCCGCCAAAAACGCCTCGTGTGCACGCTGGTAATCAGCGGCAAGCTCTTCGTCGCTTTCCAGACGCGCAGTCATTTCCTTCATCACGCCGGTCGTCTCCAGCCGGGAGGCCTCCGCTGTCAGACGCGGATCAGTCAGGTAAAAGAGCGTGGGAAACGGAGTGCCATCGTCCAGGCGCGGCTTCGTCTTAACCACACCGGGAGTGCCATCGGGGCTGCGGTAAGAGACGTCCACTACTCCCCGCGGTTCACGTCCGAGCTGCTCCGCTATCACTTCCAAATCTGCGGTATCCACAGACATCGGTCACACTCCTTTTGCTTCCGTTTTACTGACACATAATCTCACAGTCGCCTTACAGGCGCGTTGTTTCGCTTTACGACAGCACACCCTGCCGCGCATAAAACCTCACCGAGAGGCCCCAGTTGGCCCTACGGAGTTCTAGGACTCCGGTACCGTCGGCAAGCTCTCTGGCCTCGTTGCCTGATCGCGTCCCGGATTGGGGCGAGTCTCCTCGGGCTCGGGCGGGATGGAAATGGAGTCCCACAGGGTCTTGTACCACTTCTTGGCCTGGTGCTGCGGAATTTCCTCCGGCTGCATCACAGGCTGCTCGCCCACTGCCGGATCGAGGATGCGGAATGGGGTCTCCCCCGGCTCTACCAACCCCAGGCGCAGACGTGCTTGCTCCTTGATATAGGCGGGGTTGGAGTAGAGCTCCTTTTCGTCCTCTAACTGCTCAATTCGCTGCTCCATGCGAGCAATATTGTCCCGCGTTTCAGCCACATCCGCCTGCTGCTGTGCAAAAGTCCGCAGCGGAATTGCGAGAACAGACACCAAGAAAAGTACCAGCAGACCAATACCGATTTTTTGTGCCGTGCTCAGCGAGCGCATACCCGATGCGATTGCCGATGCCGAACGCTGCCCCGCCCCTGCAAGGCGCGACTGTGTTCCGCGACGAGATCGGTCCGATGCACTCATGCCCCACACTCTACCCGACCGTCAGCCAATGAAATAACGAAAAACCCGCCCACAACCACGTGCGTGGCGCGGGCGGGCAGTGCTGTACGCCGCTTTTTGCAGCGCATCAGCTATTTACTTAAAACGCGGAAAAGCGCTACGGCCAGCGTAGACTGCGGCGTCGCCGAGGTACTCCTCGATGCGCAGCAGCTGGTTGTACTTAGCAACACGCTCGGAGCGAGCCGGAGCACCGGTCTTGATCTGGCCGCAGTTGAGGCCGACAGCCAGGTCAGCGATGGTGGTGTCCTCAGTCTCACCGGAGCGGTGCGACATCATGGTCTTGTAACCAGCATTGTGGGCCATTGCGACGGCCTCGAAGGTCTCAGACAGGGAACCAATCTGGTTGACCTTGACCAGCAGAGCGTTAGCGGCCTTCTTCTCAATGCCCTCAGCCAGGCGCTTCGGGTTGGTGACGAAGAAGTCGTCGCCGACGATCTGGACCTTGTCACCAATCTGAGCGGTCAGGGTAGTGTAGCCCTCCCAGTCATCTTCCTGCAGTGGATCCTCGATGGAGACGATGGCGTAGTTCTCAACCAGGTCAGCGTAGACAGCGGCCATCTCTTCAGCGGTGTGCTCGCCACCTTCAAAGTGGTACTTGCCGTCCTTGAAGAACTCAGAAGAAGCGACGTCGAGAGCCAGAGCGACATCATCACCCAGCTTGTAGCCAGCGGCCTCAATTGCCTCAACAATCAGGTCCAGTGCAGCCTTGGTGGAGTCAACCGACGGAGCGAAGCCGCCCTCATCGCCGAGACCAGTGGACAGACCCTTGTCCTTGATGACCTTCTTCAGTGCGTGGTAGACCTCAGCGCCGACACGCAGTGCCTCCTTGAAGGTCGGGGCACCAATCGGAGCAATCATGAACTCCTGGACGTCAACGCCGGAGTCCGCATGTGCACCACCGTTGAGGATGTTCATCATCGGAACCGGCAGAATGTGGCCGTTCGGGCCACCGACGTAGCGGAACAGGTCGAGGCCAGCGGACTCAGCGGCAGCCTTAGCAACGGCCATGGACACGCCGAGAATGGCGTTGGCACCCAGACGGGACTTGTTATCAGTACCGTCCAGCTCAATCATGGTCTTGTCCACGAGGCGCTGATCCTCAGCCTCGAGGCCAATAATTGCGTCCTCAATTTCCTCGAGCACAGCGCGGACGGCCTTCTGGACACCCTTGCCCAGGTAACGGTCCTCACCATCGCGGAGCTCGTGAGCCTCATGCACACCGGTGGAGGCACCGGACGGAACCGCAGCACGGCCCACAGCGCCGTCTTCTAACAGCACCTCAACCTCAACGGTCGGGTTACCACGGGAGTCCAGAATTTCGCGTGCGTTCAACTCGATGATTGCAGCCATAGGTCACCTTTCCGCCGGAACCCTTCCGGCACATGCCTTCAATTGTGGCACGGTTTGCCAACCTTCGCCTTAAATCTCTTTCACCCTATGCGGGCTGATTCAGTGCATAGTTCGCCGCAGCATCCCGAACATCGCGAAGATACTGCTCAGATTGGTTATATGAGCGAACTGCAGATGCCCACCCTTCCGGGGTGGCAAGGTCACGTTCCTCACTGCAGAGCATCCGTGCGGTAGTCGCGGTCGCGTCGTCGATGTTGTGGGGGTCGGCGATGCCATCACCCGAGGCATCCATCGCAAAGCGATGCCACGTCTCGGGAATAAACTGCATCGGCCCCACAGCACGGTCGTACTCTGTGTCACCGTCGAGTTCGCCGTTGTCAGTATCGAGAACCTCGGCAAACCCGCTTGTGCCGTCCAGCGCTGGACCGATAATCGTCGGACGCACTACCCCATCGGCACCGATATGCGCCGGCTTGAGCCAATTGCCCGAGTAAGTTCCGTGATGCGTCTCCACCTTCCCAAGCCCCGCGAGCGTGTTCCACTCCAGGTGGCAGTCCGGGAACTGTTCGGTCGCAATCACATATGCGTTGCCGTAGGCGCGGAGAGCATCCTCAGAAATCCCCGTCTTCGGGGAAATTTGCTGGGCCCACTGTCGCAGCTGCTCAGAGGTACGCCCGGGAGCGTTGACATCAATCATTGGCGGTGGTCCAGCCGCAGCAGGCGGCACATTATCCGGAATCGGTTTCTTGGTCAACGTCGGGATAACAGGCCCAGTGAACATCGCCAACGCCCCAACCGTGCCAATGATAATCAGCACTGCCAGGGAGGTAAGTCCTAGACAGCCACAGCCCCGCGAGGACTTCTTCTTCCCCTTACTGCGGCCACGCGACTTTGCCCCGCGAGGTGCGGGGTGCGCGTATTCATCAAAGGGAGAATTAGAAGGCATGGAGAATTACTCTACGGGGTGAGCCGTAAAATCACTCAAATTAGAGGATAGAAATCGCTTTTATTGGAAACTAGCTGTCGCTTTCCGACGGCCAGGAGCCCTCAGCCTCTTCGTTATCTTCGCTGTCCACTGCCCACTGCTCGGCATGGCTAGCCTGCTGATTCTCCATCTGGGCCAGCTCAGCCAGGAATGCGCGTGAAGCCTGTCGAGTCCGCTCTTCCGCACCGGAATCGGTCTCCAGTCCTGGGGTCGGAACCAGAATCTCCACCGGAATATCGGCATCGGAAAGGCCGAGCGCACGGGCACGGCGGATGGCTTCCTCAGCCAGTGTCAGCGCTGGCAGCTGTGTGGCCGGGTTCGAGCGCGGACGTCCGCGGCCGTAAGTCCACAGTCGCTCCTGCTCTTCCTCCGAGACCATCTCTCCCTCGGCCACAGTGCCGTCGAAGAGGTACGGCTGACGGGCACGCATCTTCAAAATAAAGTCGGTCGCCACATCGTCGAAGTCGAAGTCCTCGGCGATTTCGGCGTGGAAGAGGACCTGCAGCAGCAGATCTGACAGCTCGCTACGAATGTCACCGCCCTCGTTGACGGCATCGACAAACTCGTAGGTCTCTTCAATGAGATACGGCAGCAAGCTCTTGTGCGTTTGGCGAGCTTCCCACTGCCCCGTGCGACGTGCGGCCGCCATGATGTCCACGGCCTCGACGACATGGGGCAGGCGAGCTGCGGCAAGTTGTTCCTGCGGAGTCAGCGGTTCTTGCCCAGTCTCTTGAGCCTGGGCCGGTTCCGCCACAGATTCCGGTTCTGGTTCTGGTGCCGACTCCTGCACGGGAGCCGCCGCAACCGGGGCTGCCGGGGCTGCCGGGGCTGCCGGGTCCGGCGCATCATCCAGCTCGACCGAGTAGACCTTCTCGCCCACATCGAGGCGATCGAGCACCTCGTCATTTTCCATATCGGTGGTGACCAGAATCTCCGCCTGGGACACCGAGTGCCCACCGGCGTCTGCGATTGCCCAGCGCACACGGATGGGGACTTCTTCGGTGTAGCTGACTTCACCGGTCAGCAGGTTAGCGGCTTCCAGCGGAATTGCAGTTGGAAAGCGGCTATCGAGCTTGATGATAGTCATACGGTTTCTAGTCCTTTCCCATGTGCGAGATGTCCATACGAGGAATTCCCGCCATCGATGTCAAGAAGTCTGCTACCCACTGCACCAATGCAATATCGCGGACAGGTTTTGCCCGCAATCCTCGCCCTTCCTTCGGCATTCCGACGGAAACCGTGCGCGTTGCCGCACGATAGGTCGCTTGTGGATACAGGCGCTTGAGACGCACCTGCTTGGAGTCAGCAAGCTCCATAGGGGTTATTCTAATGTGCGCCCCCATAGCTTGAACTTCATGCACGCCGAATTCCCGGCAAATAATTCGAAGTCGTGAAATAACTGCCAGTCTCTCCACCTCAATGGGTGGGGTTCCATAGCGGTCAACGAGCTCTTCGAGCACTACGTCGATATCATCCAGCGCACTGGCGGCAGCAAATTTGCGGTACGCCTCCAGACGCAGTCGTTCCGACGAAACATAGTCAGCCGGAATATTCGCATCAACCGGCAAGTCAATCCGAACTTCCTTCGGTTCGTTATCGGAAGCATCCGGAGTCTCACCATCGGCCACTGCCTTCAGCGCAGCCACGGCCTCGCCGACTAGCCGGACGTACATGTCAAAGCCAACACCGGCAATGTGACCGGACTGCTCCGCACCGAGAATATTTCCGGCACCGCGCATTTCCAGGTCCTTCATGGCCACAGCCATGCCGGCACCCAAATCATTGTTCTGCGCAATGGTGGACAGACGGTCGTAGGAAGTCTCCGTCAGTGTCTGATTCTCCGGGTAGAGGAAGTAGGCATAGGCACGTTCCCGGGAACGGCCCACGCGACCACGCAGCTGGTGCAGCTGGGAAAGACCCATATGGTGGGCGTTTTCCACAATCAACGTATTGGCGTTGGCAATATCCAGTCCGGTCTCCACGATGGTGGTACACACCAAAACGTCGTACTCGCGCTGCCAGAAGCCATCGACCGTGCGCTCCAGCTGCTCTTCCCCCATCTGGCCATGGGCCACCACCACGCGAGCCTCTGGTACCAAATTACGAATATTCTGGGCAACCTTGTCAATGGTTTCCACCTTATTGTGCAGGTAGAACACCTGGCCGTCGCGAAGCAGCTCGCGCCTGATAGCAGCGGCGACCTGCTTGTCGGACTGCGCACCGACGTATGTCAGCACCGGATGACGGTCCTGCGGCGGAGTGAGAATTTGGCTCATCTCGCGGATGCCGGCAATCGACATTTCGAGCGTGCGCGGAATCGGCGTTGCAGACATGGTGAGCACGTCGACGTGGTGGCGTAGCGCCTTGATGTGCTCCTTGTGCTCGACGCCGAAACGCTGCTCCTCGTCAACGATGACCAGGCCGAGTTCCTTCCACTGCACGCCGGTCTGCAGGAGGCGATGCGTGCCGATAACAATATCGACCGTCCCGTTCTTCAACCCCTCGAGGACCTCCTTGGAATCCTTCGGCGAGGTGAAGCGGGATAGGCCACGGATGGTGACCGGGAAGCCCTCCATACGCTGAGTGAAAGTAGTCAAGTGCTGCTGCGCCAGAAGGGTGGTCGGCACCAACACCGCCACCTGGCGGCCATCTTGAACTGCCTTGAAGGCAGCACGCAGTGCCACCTCGGTCTTGCCGTAGCCGACATCGCCGATGAGCACACGATCCATCGGCACCGGCTTTTCCATGTCGGACTTAATCTCGTCGATGGCCTGCAGCTGATCTTCGGTCTCGGTGAAGGGGAAGTTGTCCTCCATCTCCTGCTGCCACGGCGTATCCGGAGCGAACGCGTGGCCCGGCGCGGCTTGGCGCTCGGCGTAGAGTTTGACCAGCTCTTCGGCAATCTCGCGGACGGCACCGCGGGCCTTGCGCTTGGTGGACTTCCAGTCCGAGCCGCCCATCTTCGACAGCGCGGGCTTTTCGCCGCCGACATAGCGCGACAGCAAATCCAGGCTCTCCATCGGCACGTAGAGCTGGTCGGAAGGACCTCCGCGCTTGCTCGGCGCGTACTCGAGCACCACATACTCGCGGCGCGCCTGATCCTCGCCCGTACCAATGGTGCGCTCAGTGAGCTTCACAAACCGACCAATGCCATGAGTGTCATGCACGACGTAGTCACCGGCCTTCAGAGCCAGTGGGTCCACACGACCACGGCGTTTCGCCGGTTTGCGGCGCCCACCAAGTGCGCCCTCCGCGATGCGGTTGCCGGTGATGTCCTGCTCTGTAATCAGCGTCAGCGCGCCACCAGGAATACGCGG
Source organism: Corynebacterium vitaeruminis (assembly GCF_001054325.1). Lineage (GTDB taxonomy): Bacteria > Actinomycetota > Actinomycetes > Mycobacteriales > Mycobacteriaceae > Corynebacterium > Corynebacterium vitaeruminis_A. The sequence goes on from NZ_JVVM01000020.1 coordinate 211,336, forward strand.
GAACACCAGGCCGCCGTGCAAAACGCCCTGGTAGACGGTAATCCGCCCAGGTTCCGGATACTCGGGGCCTGCCGCCATGCGCGTCGCAATTCCGGCTTCCCTGAACTTTTCCGCTTGCCGACGTGCCCCCGCGGGCGTCGCCGCCACGTACGCCACTCGCTCCCCCGCGACTGTGGCATCGCGCAGCTGCTTCATCAGGTGACCGATTTCCTTCAGGTCGCCCCGCGGCGCGGGCCCGGGCTCAAAGGTCAGCGGCAGCACATCATCTTCGGTGACTCCCGCCTCCAACATGCCGGGCGGCGAAATATGCCACGAGGTGGGCATAGGAATGGATGCCAAGCTGCGGTACGCACTGGGCTCCAGGCCATCGGTGGCAATCGGCGCCGAGCCACCCATCGCAGCCGTTTCCCAAGCTGCGGCCATAAACTCCTCGCCTGCACTGATCAAATCCTGCGCACGGGAGCGAATGCGCTCCGGACCACACATGAGCACATGCGTTTTCTCCGGCATGACCTCGGTGAGCATCTTCATCGGATGCTGACTGATCAGTGGAATCAGCGACTCCATGCCCTCCACCCACTGGCCATCGCCGATGCGGGTGAGCATTTCTTGGACCTGCCCAGAGCGCGTGGTGGCGAGCTTCTCCGCGGCGGCTTTCACGTCATCGTCGATAAGCAGTGCACGACACGGGAAGATATCCAGCTGGTCGACCTCTACCTCGGAAATCGTTCGCTGGTCAGCAACAGAAAAGGCACGCAGGTCGGTGACCTCGTCACCCCAGAGCTCAATACGCACCGGCAGCTCTTCGGTCGCCGGAAAAACATCGACGATGCCACCGCGCACGGCGAACTGACCACGCCTGCCGACCATATCCACATGCGAATAGCCGTGATGCACCAACCGTTCAACCAGGTCCTCGCAGTCCTGGTCCAGCTGGATGTGGATGGGCGCGCTGGTTTCAGCATCGAGGTCATCCACAATCGGCTGCACCAACGAGCGCACCGCCGCAATCAGCACGTCGACCTTGCCCCGACGAACGTCGTAAAGCGCTTTACGACGCTGCGCCACGGTATCCACTGCCGGCGAAAGCTTCTCGTGCGGGAGCGTCTCCCACGAGGGGAACATGGCCACTCGGTTGCCAATCATGGACTTGACCTCGGCAGTCAGATCCTCCGCCTCACGACCAGTCGCCGTGACTACCAGCACCGGCACCTTCGTGGACATGGCGTAAATAAGGTGCGAACGCACCGCGTCCGCACCCGTGAGCGCCAGCGAGTCTTCACCGATACGCCCGAGCACGCCGACAAATTGAGGATCCGTGACAACGAGACTTTCCAGCCCCGACAGCGGGTTCGGCAGAATGCTGGGTGTGGCTTTCGCCGAGGAAGACGCAGAAGTTGGCATAGCCCCAATATAACCATGCACCCCGGATTCGCCCTGCGTGCTGGTTAGCCGTTCTCCGCCACCTGCATCGGGTCTGCTGCAGCACCTGCGCCGAACTTCGCCCCCTCCGCAGCCTCTGGCACATCAGCGGAGCCATGCAGAACCGGGGCCCCTTCCATACCGGCCAGCCCGTTCCAGCACAGATTGACGATGTGCGCTGCGACTGTCTCCTTATCCGGACTGCGCTTCTCCAGCCACCAGCGAGCGGTCTGCGAAACCATGCCGACCATGCAGTTTCCGTAGAGCACCGACATGGACGGGTCGAAGCCGGCGCGCTTGAAAGCCTCGGAGAGGATCGGAGTAACCGACTCGGTGGCGTTGTTCAGCAGCGTCTCATAGCCACCCGCCACGCCGGGGTCGCGAGAAATAATGGAGAATCCCTCCGGGTTTTCCTCCACATAAGTCAGCAGTGCCAATACCGCCTGCTCAATACGGTAACGAGAACGCCCCAGAGACAGCGCCTCCGTAATCGTGGCCTCGAGAGTCTTCATCTCCTGGTCGACGACTGCCTGGTAGAGCCGCTCTTTGGTACCGAAATGCTCGTACACAACCGGCTTCGATACCCCGGCTGCGGCAGCGATTTCCTCCATTGAGGCGGCATCCGGCCCCTTGGCGGCAAAGATTCCACGGCTGACTTCTGTCAGCTGAGCTTTGCGCTGTGGACCGGTCATACGTCGTCTCGGAGAATTGGAGGCCATGCTTTTAGATTAGTGGCTAAAGTCTTGCTATCGTATATCGCAGGCACAAGCGGGTCCGCTTTGTGCCATTCTCCCATGGTGTAATGGCAACACTCCGGTTTTTGGTACCGGCATTCTAGGTTCGAGTCCTGGTGGGAGAGCAAGCGGGGGGCCGGCCCCTTGTTAAGAAGTGACTTTTCGCCCCGCCGTGACCGTGATGCACCCTGACTGAGGAGTAGCAAGTTTCATGTCGAACGGTTCGGCCACCGCTGTGGTCATTCTCGCCGCGGGTCAAGGCACCCGAATGAAATCCAATACGCCGAAAATGCTGCACGCTCTCGGCGGTCGCACAATGTTGGAGCACGCGCTCTATGCCGCCAAGGGCATTAATCCAGATGAGATTGCTGTCGTCGTTGGCCACCAGCGCGAGAAGGTAATTGACGCCATCGGTGCGTGGACGGAGAAGGCCGAGCACTCCAACGACGTCGTCATTGCGCCACAGGAAGAGCAAAACGGTACCGGCCACGCTGTTCAGTGTGCGCTCGAGCACCCTGAACTGCAGAGCTTCAAGGGCACTATTTTGGTGACCACCTCCGATGTTCCACTGCTGGATTCCGAGGCCCTCCAGGCCCTCCTTGAAGAGCACAACCGTATGCCACGCGCTGCCGTGACCGTGCTGACCTCCACTGCTGACAACCCACACGGCTACGGCCGCATCGTCCGCAACGCAGACGGCGAAGTCCTGCGCATCGTAGAGGAAAAGGACGCCTCCGACGAAGAACGCGAAATCACCGAGGTCAACTCCGGTGTCTACGCTTTCGACGCCGAGACCTTGGCCAACGCGCTCAAGCAGCTGGACACCAACAATGCCCAGGGCGAGCTCTACCTCACCGATGTCATTGGCATTGCCCGCGAAGCCGACCGCTCAGTACGTGGCCACCGCCTCGCCGATGCCACCGTCGTCGCCGGTGTCAATGACCGCGTCCAGCTGGCCACGTTGGGTCGCGAACTCAACCGTCGCACCTGCGAGGCAGCTATGCGTGCGGGAGCCACTATCGTCGATCCGGACACCACCTGGATTGATGTTGAGGTAGAAATTGGTCGCGATGTCACGATCCTGCCGGGCACCCAGCTGCACGGCAAGACCATAATCGGCGATGGGGCCACCGTGGGACCGGACACGACACTGACCAACATGATCGTCGGCAAGCGCGCCAGCGTCGTGCGTACCCACGGTTCCGATTCGGAAATTGGCGAGGATGCGACGGTCGGACCGTTCACCTATATTCGCCCGAACACCAAGCTCGGTGTCGGCGCGAAGCTCGGTGGCTTCGTGGAGGCGAAGAACGCGCAGATTGGCACCGGTTCGAAGGTTCCGCACCTGACCTACGTGGGCGACGCGGAGATCGGCGAGCACTCCAACATCGGCGCCTCAAGCGTGTTCGTGAACTACGACGGTGTCAATAAGCACCGCACCGTCATCGGCTCGCATGTTCGCACCGGCTCCGACACCATGTTCATCGCTCCTGTGACCGTGGGTGATGGCGCGTACTCAGGTGCAGGTACTGTTATTAAGGACGACGTTCCTCCGGGAGCATTGGCGGTCAGTGGTGGCCGTCAGCGCAACATCGAGGGATGGGTCGAGCGGAAGCGCCCAGGGACCGCTGCTGCAGAGGCAGCGCAGGCGGCGCAGGCGACTGACAACGCTGACAACAAGGAAGACCAGGAAGGCTAGACGGCAGATGACCGGCCAGTGGATTGATAACCAGAAGAACCTCATGCTCTTCTCCGGAAGGGCACACCCGGAATTGGGCGAGGCAGTTGCCAAGGAGCTCGGCATCGAGCTGACTCCGATGACCGCTCGTGATTTTGCCAACGGCGAAATCTTCGTTCGCTACGAGGAGTCCGTCCGCGGTTCCGACGCCTTCGTACTGCAGGCACACCCGGCACCGCTGAACAAGTGGCTCATCGAACAGCTGATTATGATTGACGCGCTCAAGCGCGGTTCGGCCAAGCGCATCACCGCTATCTTGCCGTTCTTCCCGTACGCCCGCCAGGACAAGAAGCACCGCGGCCGTGAGCCGATTTCCGCTCGCCTGGTCGCTGACCTGCTCAAGACCGCAGGCGCTGACCGCATCGTCTCCGTGGACCTCCACACCGACCAGATTCAGGGCTTCTTCGACGGCCCGGTCGATCACATGCACGCCATGCCGATTCTGTCGGAGTACATCAAGGAGAATTACTCCCTGGATAACCTGGTCGTGGTCTCCCCTGACGCCGGCCGTGTGAAGGTTTCCGAGAAATGGGCCAACACCCTGGGCGGTGCCCCGTTGGCCTTCATTCACAAGACTCGCTCCGTCGATGTCGCCAACCAGGTTGTCGCCAACCGCGTTGTCGGCGAGGTCTCCGGTAAGACATGCCTGCTCATCGACGACATGATTGACACCGGCGGCACCATCGCCGGCGCTGTCAACGTGCTGCGTGAGGCTGGCGCTGAGGACGTCATCATCGCTACCACGCACGGTGTCTTCTCCGACCCGGCCCGTGAGCGCCTATCCAAGTGCGGCGCCCGCGAGGTCATCACCACTGACACCCTGCCGCAGTCCACCGAGGGCTGGGACAACCTCACCGTCCTGCCAATCGCACCGCTGCTGGCTAAGACGATCCACGAGATCTTCGAAAACGGCTCCGTTACCACTCTCTTCGAGGGGCAGGCTTAAACTCTATCCGCTTGACGACGGGCACCCCGCCGCGACCGGCAACCTAGTTTTGCTGGTGGTGGCGGGGTTTGCTGTTTGAGCTGTTAGTCCACTACAATTTTTCCGGTAAGTCTCGGCGAGGGCGGCCACAATAGTTGGTTGCCGTTATCGACGCGACGCTCGCAGCCCAACTTTTGCCCCCACGGTGGCATGGATGCGGCACGTGCTCGACTCGACGACTCAATATCGAATCGTTTAGGAGTCCATTTTCATGGCAAAGCCCAACATCATCAAGATTGATGCTCGTAACCGCACCGAGTTCGGCAAGGGTGCCGCTCGCCGTGCCCGCGTTGCTGGCGACATCCCGGTTGTCATCTACGGCGCCGCTCTGGATGCCCCGAAGCACATCCTCGTTGACACCTTGGATTTCCACGCTGTGATCCGTAACCACGGCCTCAACGCTGTTCTGGATGTCAACATCGAGGGCGAGTCCCAGCTGTCCATGGTCAAGGCTGTTGACCAGAACGCTCTGACCCTCGACATCGACCACGCTGACCTCCTCGCCATTCACCGTGACGAGAAGGTCGAGGTTGAGGTGCCGGTCGTCCCGACCGGCGAGGTCGCCCCGGGCGCCCTGCTCACGCAGGATGCCGAGACCATTCTGGTTATCGCACCGGTTCTGGCTATTCCGGAAGAGATCGAGGTCTCCGTCGAGGGCGCCGAGGTCGGCACCATGGTTCATGCTGGCGACGTCACCCTGCCGGAGGGCCTGGAGCTCACGGACGACGCCGATCTGTTGATCTTCAACATTGTTGCTCCGGAGGAGGAGCCGGCTGGTGACGTCGATGCCGACATCGAGGGCATGGGCGAGGCTGAGACTCCGGATGAGCCGACTGATGAGTCCGCTGAGTAATTTCAGCGCTCGTAAAATTAGCTAACAGCTAGACGAAGCGGGGACGGAAGCAATCTTCCGTCCCCGCTTTTCTATGCTTTGCGATGTTTCATCATCATCGCCACTGCCGGCGTAATCAGCAGAGCATTAGCACCAGCCATCGCAATGGCCATAGCCGCTACCCCGCCCACATCTGCAATAACGCCAAACAGCAACGCGCCGGCCTACCATCACGCAGCACAATCACAGTGTTTTGCGGGTGCGGCTGACACGAAGAGGAGCCTCCCCCCCCCAAAAAAAAACGCCGAACTGTTTTCCACCGAGCCAGCAGCGCAGGCCCACCACACTATCGGCGACCTCGACATAGGCTCGGTCGAGGTTCGTTGGATTTATGCTGAGCAAGCGCTCTTCAGCGAGTCTCCTAAGTAAATCTGCTGAAGTTAGCTCACTGTCGATGAGGCGTTCGGCCTGTTGAACTGACTTTCCTTCTTGAATCAGGAGACGCTCGGATCGGAGAGCTGAAACGAGTCGTCGCCTAATTTCGGCTTCACAACTGTCACTATTTACATACACATTTGGCAACACAGAAGGTAAGGCTACCCTAACTTACTTATGCACGCCATAGGCGATTGGAAGATTTCGCCCAGTCTCCGGATCTTCAACCATGAGCGACGAGATTCCAAATGCACGTCGAATCAAAGCCGAATCGAAAGTCTCTCGCGTCGGGCCCTGTTCAACGATGCGTCCATCGCGCATCACAACCACATAGTCGGAGTACTTCGCCGCATGAGCCATGTCATGGACAACCATTACAATCGTCCGCCCTTTACGGTTTAGTTCCTGAACCAAGTCAAGAATCGACAGCTGGTGCGCGGGATCGAGAAAGGTCGTCGGCTCATCGAGAAGCATAATATCGGTGTCCTGAGCCAAGGTCATGGCAATCCACATTCGTTGCCGCTGCCCACCGGACAGCGCCATCGCATCCGTATCAAGGAATTGTTCAATTCCGGTCTGCCGGGCCGCCTGCGTAATCGCCGAGTGATCCTCGGCGCTTAACGACGCAAAAGCTCCCGAATACGGGTAGCGGCCGAAAGCGATGAGCTCGCGAACTGTCATCCCATCCGGAACCACAGGCTGCTGCGGTAGAAAGGACAGGCGCCGGGCGAACTGACGAGCCCCAAATTCGGAGATTCGGCGACCGTCCAGTTCTGCGGCTCCACGTTCAGGTGTCAACTGCCTGCCAAGCACCTTCAGCAGGGTCGATTTTCCACTGCCGTTAGGACCGATAAGAGCCGTAATTTTCCCGTGCGGGATTTTCAGCGTGACATCCTTGACAATCAACTCTGCGCCATAGCCCGCCGACACTTCAGTACAGGTAAGAGAGTCTGTCATAAGTTTCTACTTCCTCTTCACGCTCGTTACTCGATGAACCAGGTAGATGAAATAGGGCGCTCCGACAATTGCAATTAACGCCCCCACGGGAATCTCCGTCGGAGCAAACGCCCAGCGCCCCACAGCATCAGCAGCGACCACCAGAGCTGCACCCGCCACGGCGCCCACGGGAATCTGACGCGCAAGATTCTGCCCCACCAACAGCTTCGCTGCGTGCGGGATAATCAGCCCGACGAATCCCAAGACACCCGCTGCTGCTACCGCCGCGGAGCCGCATGCCACTGCGACCATCAGCGCTAGGATTCGCAGCACGTTAAAACGGCCACCGATACTGACTATCGTTGAATCATCCAGTACCAGGGTGTTGAAGTGGCGCGCGAACACCAATGCCACTGCTGTCCCCACAAAGATGACGGGGGCAACGGTAAGCGCATCCGACATGGTGCGCGCATATAGAGAACCCTTCAGCCAAGTCATCGCGGCACCGGCCTCTGGCGCCACACGCACAAGGAGCAGCTGTGTCACAGCAGCAAGCCCCACAGATACAGCCACGCCTGTCAGCGCCAAACGCGCAGGATCAGCCACTGCCCGACCAGCCGCTGCAAAAACCGTCAATCCCCCGAGAAGGGAACCAACGAACGCGATTGGGGTGAGTGCCAGTGCTGGCAGAGATCCGAAACCGAGAAGTGCGACGACCGCCGCCAGGCCACCTCCAGCAGTAATTCCTAGAGTGTCCGGCGCCGCTAGCGGGTTACGCAATGCGACCTGAAGCAAACTTCCTGCAACGGCCATCCCCACACCCGCCAGCACGCCCACGACTATGCGTGGCATTCTGTAGCGCCAATAGAGATTTTCTCCGGAAAGAAGCCCGGCAATAACGTCGGGAAGCGACTTCTGAACTGCTCCAATCCCCATACCGACTAGGCAAGCCAGCACGAGGAACAATGAACTGACGAGGAGCACTAGGGCAAAGCGACTCTTAGTAACCACGCCTGCGACCTCCCTGACGTGCAGACCTGATCGAACGGATTCCCCATAGCAGCAGCGGAGCGCCTGCAATACCGGTGAGAATGCCTACCGGAGTCTCCGCGGGGGCCCACAGCCACTGCCCCAGGCTATCCGCGATGAGAAGCGTGGCCGAGCCTACGACGGCAGCTGCCACCAGGCTGCGCCTGTGCGTGCGACCCGCTACTCGCTGCGCGACGACAGCCGCAAGCAGCCCCAGAAAACCAATCGGCCCCGCGGCCGCTACACATGTGGCGGTCAGTACTACAGCCCCGACAACTGCTCCGACACGCACACGCGCGGGATTCGCACCGATAGACCTACTGACTGCATCACCGGCACCGAGGGCATCTAGGGCACGCCCACCTGCGGCGAAGGCAGGAAAGATGAGCACCAAGGCGATTAGGGCTGGAACCAGGTCCGGCAGGCGAACTCCGGCGAGACGACCATTGAGCCAGGCCAATACGGTAGTCAGCTGAGCTTCATCCAAGACGAGGAAGATTGATGTCAGCGCGCTAAATATGGCCGACACAGCAATGCCCAATAAAACCATCTTTTGAATCGCGTTTGCACCGCCAGATTCTGGGCTAGATCCACGCATACTCAAAGAGATAGTGAATGCTGCCGCCGCGCCACCACCAATTAACGCGCCGGGCAAAAGCAGCGCACCAGTCGCAGACCCAGTTACGAACGCAGTCGCAACAGCGCCAAATGCAGCACCGGAATTAACTCCGGTAATTTGCGGGTCAGCCAGCGGATTGGCAGTTGCGGTACGCAGCAGAACGCCGCCGACACCGAGACTGGCGCCGACGATCACAGCTGCTAAAAGTCGATCACGGGTAAGGCTGCGTAATTCCGGATAGAGCTGCGGGGCATTAGCCGGAGCTGACAGTCCAGATAGTCGGTAGAAACTAATTGCCACGACAGTTACTACACAGATGAGTACGCATGCCCAAAAGGCACGGAATTTCATTAGGAATTGATAATTTGATCCAACATCGCCTCTGCGGCCAGCGGACCGCGGGAGCGTGACCAAGTGTCCTGATCAACGTCAACGATGTTGCTTACGACATCTGCGTACGGGCTGGAACGGAATCCCTCAATATCGTTGTACAGGTACATAACGTCGAGTTTCATTCCCGGGAGCTTGTCACCGGTCAGCTCGGCTACGTCAGTCTTGGACTCGATGGCGGACTTCTCTCCATCGTAGCCGTACTCGTAACCAGCAGCGGTCAGGAGAGAACCTGCGAAGGAGTCCTTGACCCAAGTGTAGAGGGTGTTCTTGGACCAACCAACGAGGGCTGCTCGCGTGCCCGGCGCGACCTTCTCCTTTGCCTTTACCACCTTGTCCTCGATGCGGGCGCGGACTTCTGCAGCCTTGTCCTCAGCGCCAATCTTGGTCGCAATGTCATCCATCGCATCGAGCACCTCGGTATAGGAGGTGTCACCGTATGCTTCGGTCGGAGCAATTTCCTTCAGCTGATCCATAATGGATGCCTGCCGTGTCGGGCTTGCCAGAATCAAGTCCGGTTCAAGCGACTGAATGACCTCCAAGTTCGGCTGTTTCGCCTGCCCCACCGATGTAATGCCGTCGAGCTTGCCCTCGAGGGTTTTAGGCGCGGCGGACTTGCCAATCTCTACAATACCGACCGGCTTAACACCAAGTGCGTAAAGAATTTCCTCGTAACGCCAGTCGAGAGCTACTACACGGATGGAGGAAGCGTCTTTCTTCTCTTCTGCCGCAGAGTCACCATTAGATTCCTGCCCATCAGCGCATCCGACCAGGACAAACACCAGGGCGAGACTCATTGCAATAATGGCGGCGAAAAATCGTGCGCGGCGAGGTTCAGCCACGCTCATTCGATTTAAGTAATTTAGCATGACCTAATTTTGCAATCATTGGCTAACCTAGCGCAACCACTTATTTTTGACTTTTCATTCGACTAGCCCCGGCCTCTACCCCCGCAGTTGCCTGTTCTCCACAACCCGGCCCGTGTGCCAAGATTGAACTCATGAACGCCTCCACCACGTCTCTGCTTGTCGTAGGGCTCGGCAACCCTGGGCCCAAATATGAACTCACCCGCCATAACGTCGGACATCTGGTGCTAGATGAACTAGCCAGCCGGACTTCTCCGATGCCGTCGTCGTTTAGCGTGCACAAGAAATCGAATGCTGAGATTGTGCAGACTCGGTTTAAGACCTCCGATGGTGGCGAGCGACAGGTGATTCTGGCTAAGCCCCGGACGTACATGAATCTGTCGGGTGGGCCGGTCGCGGCGCTGGCCAAGTTCTTCAATGTCGCACCTACCGACGTCGTGGTGGTCCACGATGAGCTAGATCTGGACCCGGGTGTGGTGCGCCTTAAGCGCGGCGGGGGCGAGAATGGCCACAATGGGCTGCGTTCGACCTCGAAGTCATTGGGAACGAAGGACTACATGCGTGTGCGCATTGGCATTGGTCGTCCTCCGGGCCGCCAGGATCCAGCTGATTATGTGCTGCGTAATTTCAATGCCAAGGAGCGCGAGGAGCTCGCTTTCACCCTGCCCACCGCGGCGGAGGCAGTGGAGCTAATCGCCAGCCACGGGCTGGAAATTGCTCAAAACCAGGTCCACGGGCGGTAGTAGCTAGCGGCAAGGCAGCAAAGAGCCCCCTTCCCTCCCAGCTTTCACAGGGATGAGGAAGGGGGCTATTTTCGCTTTCTAGGAAGCTTCAGCCTTACAGCTCGTCGGTGTTCGTGCTGCTCGGCGTTTTCGTCGGCGGTTTCGCTCTGCCCACCGAGCGCCTGGCGGTGGGATTCGGGAAGCTGCGGCAGGGCGCCCGTGAGGGCATCGACCAGGTGATGAGGATCAGGCGCCCGGGGAGCTCCCCGTCCGGCACGCCCACGACTCGGCGTAGCGACCGCCCTTCGCCAGCAATTCATCGTGCGTACCCCGTTCTGCGACCGTCCCGTCCTCCGAAAGCACGACGATGAGGTCGGCATCGCGGACGGTGTGCAGGCGATGGGCGACGACGATCACGGTGTGATCGCCGCGCAACGCCTCAATCGTGCCGATGATCGCCCGCTCAGTGGCCGCATCCAGCAAGGACGTCGGCTCGTCGAGAAGCACCACCGGGGAATTCTTCAGAAGCGCCCGGGCGATGGCGAGGCGCTGCCGTTCGCCTCCCGACAGCAGCGTCCCCTCCTCCCCCACCGGGGTATCCCACCCGGAAGGCAGCAGCTCCACGATGCGGTCCACCCCGGAACGCCGGGCGGCCTCGCGCAAGCGGTCCCCGTCACCGGGCCCGGAACCGAATTCGGGGTCGGCGAAGACCACGTTGTCCCGCACGGACGCGTCGAAAAGGAACGTCTCCTGGAACACCGGGGTCACCAGTGAGTTCACGCCGTCGGTGCCGATCCGAGGCAAGGGCACCCCGCCGATGAGGATCTCCCCCGAGTCCGGATCATGAAAACGCGACAGCAGCCGCATGACCGTCGTCTTGCCCGCCCCCGACGGTCCCACTACAGCAACCAGCGCTCCCTGAGGTGCACGGAAGCTGACGCCGTCGAGGACCTTCTTCTCCCCGTACCCGAAGCTCACGCCACGGAACTCCACGTCATGCCCGTCGGGCAGCTCCGGTGCGGTCGGTTCGGGAAGGGCGGGGATTGCCCGCAGGTCACGCAGCGCAGCCAACGTGTTGCGGCCCGCACCGAAACCGCCGGACAACGCTCCCGCCGTGGTGATCGGTCCGGTGAACTGGACGACCACGATGAGCATTGGCGCCAAATGCGCCGGCGCCATCCCGCCCGTCGCGGCGACTGCCACGGCGACGATTACCGCCGCCGTGAACACCGCATGGACGACCGAACTCAACCGTCCGATGGCCGCCCCCTGCGTCGACGTCGCCTTCGCGAACGCATCGTGTTGGGCCCGGATCGCCTCATCCACCATCGCGTCCGCCGCCGAACCGTCGCTCGCGGCGCGAATCGCCTGCTGGCAGCGGGTGAACTCGATCAGCCTGCCGGAGACGGCAGCGACGGCGTCAGCATGCGCTTCGTCCGACTCCCCGCCGACCCGGCCAATGGCCCGGTAGGCGAAGAAGATCACCGGCGCCGACGCGACGAGAACCAAACCGACGCGCCAATCCACCGCCAGAATTCCGAAGGCGATGACGGTCGGCGCAACCACCGCGGCGATGACGGGCCGCAGGATCACGTGCGGCACGGACGCCGCAAACGCGATACCCGACGACGCCATCTCCGAAAAGCGGCCGGCCGTGGACTTGGTGACGTACCCGAGTGGCAACGTCAGCACGCGTTCGCCCAGGGAACGCAGCAGGGACGACAGCACCGCTGCGGAATTCGCCCTGCCGACCGTCCCCGCGGCGAGAGACAGCACCGCATGGGCGGCCGCGAGGCCGGCGATGACGCCGGTGAAACGCCACGCCGTCGCATCATCTCCCTCGGCCAGAGCCGACAGCAGCGGCAGCAGCGCGACGAACGCCGCTCCCTGGGCCAGCGCGGCAAGCGCGGCCAACGCAATGAGCCACGCCAGCGTCATTCTCGAGCGCCGATCCGTCATCGACCATAAGTCCCGAATCATCGGTTCCCCGCCTTTTCATCGTCTGATTCAGTGCCCCGCGGGGCGGATGGTTCGTCGTCGAGCGCGAACGCGCGCCACAAATCCCGGTAGCGGCCACCGCGCGCAAGCAACTCGTCGTGGGTACCCGCCTCCGCGACCGCTCCCCCATCGAGAACGAGGATGCGGTCGGCGTTGCGGATCGTGCTCAACCTGTGCGCGATCACAATCACCGTCCGCGAACGGGCCAAACGCTCGATTGCGGACTGGATGAGGGCCTCGGAAGCCGGATCCGCGTAAGCGGTTGCCTCGTCGAAGATGAGCACCGGCGCGTCCGTGACGATCGACCTCGCGATGGCCACGCGCTGCGCCTCGCCACCGGAAAAGGTCACGTCGACGTTGACCACCGAATCCAGGCGCTTCGGCAGCGCCTCGATGACCGCATCGAGGTTCGCGAGCTTCGCGGCCACCATGATTTCGCCGTCAGTGGCGTCTCTCCTGGCCAGCCGGATGTTCTCCCGCAACGGCAGCGTGAGCAACTGCGGATCTTGGAACACCACCGACACCGAGCGGTGCACGTCGCGCACGGCGATGTCGCGAAGATCGACACCGCCCAGCAGCACCGAGCCTTCAACGGGGTCGTAGAAACGCGCCAACAGCCGGGCGACGGTGGACTTTCCGGAACCGGAGGACCCCACCAGCGCAGTGAGGGTCCCCGGTTCGAACGTCGCGGACATCCCGTCGAGGGCCCGCGGCCCATCGCCGTAGGAGAAGACCAGGTTCCGGACCTCGAGCGTGCCTCCGCGCGCGGGCACCGGATCGGCGGGCTCGGCAATCGGCGGCGTGCCCAGCACCTCCGCGATGGACTTCAGGGCGGCGATCCCCGCGATGATGGGTTCGGAGTTCATGGCCACCCGCACGATCGCCGCGGAGAGTCCGAGGCCGAGAACCAGCCCGGCGACGAGACCCTCCGGTGTGCCGTCCGCGGCGTCCCTCAGAGCGAGGCCGGCGCCGCACACCACTGCGAGGACCGTGATCGGAGACGTCACCACGTCGATGAGCCCAAGATAGATGTTCGACTGCCGGGACCAGGCGGACCACGCGCGGACGAACGACGACGCCGCGGCATCGTAGCGGCCCGAGCCCTGGTTGGCGCGTCCGAAGGACTTCATCACCGGGATGCCGCGCACCAACTCGATAACCGCGGCCGTCACTCCTTCGGAGGCTCGCTCGTAGTCGCGCTGAAGGCCGGCGCCACGCGACATCATTACGCCCATCAGGGCGAAGGTGACCAGCACCGGGACGACCGCCACCGCCGCGATCCGCCAATCCACCGCGACGAGCGCGATGAGGGAAAGCAGGGGAACCAACACCGCCACCACGGTCTCACCGACGGTGTGGCCCATGAGCTGGTGGACAGCCGCGACGTCCTTCTCAACCGACCCGATGACTCCCGACGAGCGCCGGGCGTCCAGCCAGCCCAGCGGCAACTTCCGGATTTGGGCTACCAGCCGGCACCGGAGGTGGAGCTGCAGGTCGTTATCCGCCCGGTGCGAGAGCATGCCGGCGGCGCCGTCCGCGACCATGCGCACCGTCGCGGCGACGACGATGACAGCCACGGCCAACCACGTCCGATGCGCCGGGGCCTCCGGGTACGTCATCGCGATGTCGATGATGCCGACCAGCGAAGCGACGGTAGCCACCGACGACAGGGCGGACAACGCGACCACCGCACGCATCCGGGTCCGGATTGGGGCGAGCAGCGACCACGGGCCGACGGTCCCGTCCACGGCGCTCACTTGCCCGCCTCCCCGATCGCGCTCTTCTTCGCGAGAGTGCAGAAGTACACCATGCCGGCGCGTGAGGCTCCGCCCAGCTTCAGCCCGTTGGCTTCGGCGAGGTCATCGAGCTCGCTGCCCCGAAAAACCCGGTGGCCCATCTTCGCCATGACGGCCATGTCGACCCGCTCGTTCACGCCGGGATCCTCGGCGAACGTCTGCACGTAAGCGATGCCGCCGTCGGCGAGCAGCCCGGCGACCCGGCCGAGCGCGGCACCCGCATCCTTCATTTGGTGGAGCGCGCCGCACACCCAGATTTCATCGGCCCCGCCGGGCTCTCCCGCGAGCGGCGCGAGGACGTCGGCGACGTGGAATTCCGTCCGGGCCCCGAGCCCGTCGACGGCGGCGCGTTCGCGGGCGATGCGGATCGCATTGGGCGACAGGTCGTAACCGACGATGTTCGCCCTGCGATATCGAGGCTCGGCGGCGAGCATGCGGGCGAGCCACCCGGTTCCGCAACCGAGGTCGAGAACCCGGGCCGGCGCATCCGGCCCGGGATCCAGCGCACGGAGCTTCCGATACACGGCGGCGGCGTCCATCGGTTCACGCGCATAGCGGCTGAGGAACCTCGGCTGGACCTTGTCCTCGTAGGCCGCGAGGAGTCTGCGGTTGTTCTGGACAATCTGGGCAATCGACTTCATCTGGTTCTGTCTCCTGGGTGTGTGGGCCGCGTCCACGCGGCGGTTTCGGGTTAGGTGCTCGGGTTCGCGGGCCGTCGTCGGCGGCGATGCCCCCGTGGACGTGCCCGTCATGCAGACTCCCCCGGCCTCGTTTTCACGGCGATGCCCCACGCCGCGAGCACGGCGATGCCTAAGAACCAGGCCGCGCAGACCACCAGACCCGCAGCCCCGGTGCCGTTGACGGCCTCGCCGGCCGCGGATACGGGGGTGTGCCCGGCGATTCCGCGCAGGAGGGGACGGAAGTGGTCGGCGGGCATGAGCACCGTGTTGACGAACATCGCAACGATGATTAACGGGATGAGGGCCACGGAACCCTGGGGGCTGGTGATGGAGAACGCGATGTACGTGCCGGTGCATGCGGCCGCCGCGGCAACCATCGCGCCGGTCACCGCGATCCTCCACCACCAGGACACCTCCGGTGGGCCGTCGGAAAGCAAGGCGGCCACCGCCGCGACGACGGCCGTCATCGCCATGATCCGGATGAACTCGGCAATGATCCGTGCGGCCGGCACGGCCGCGTACGGCGCCGGCATGGTGATCAACCGCTCGTGGAAGCCATTGCTGCGTTCAACGAACACGGTGGACGATCCCGTGATGGCCAGGATGAACGCCCACGCCGTCACGACCAGGATGATCGCGTTCCGGAGTTCGAACTCTCCGGTGAGCTGCCTGACCAGGCCACCGAACATGCGGTTGACGATGAACAGGTACACGAGCGGAGCAATGAACGTCATGAACCAGAAGTCGGGGCGCCGCAGCCAAATGTGGGCGATGCGCCGCAGATGCACGAAGATGGCGCCAATCATGATTCGCTCCTCGAGGTGAACCGGCGGATGAACAGGACGATTCCGGCGACCGCCGCGACACCGAGCCACAGGGCGGCCTCTTCCCCGGCGCGATCCGGGAAGGCGTCCGGGGACGCCGCCCTAATCACCTCGATCACCGGCGAAAAAGGCATGTGGCGCACGATGTCGCGAAGGGAGCCGTCCAAAGCGGTCGCCGGAATGAACGCGGTGGAGAACATGAGCAGCAGCATTTCCAACGCCTGGATCGATGAGGCCGTCGACACCGGGGCGGGCACCATCAGAATCACCCCGTCCGTGACCAGGGACAGGACCGCCGCGGCGAGCAGCGACCACAGGACAGTCCACGCGACGTCACCGACAGCCATGTCGAGGCCGCAGGCCCACGCGACGACCAGCAGCGCCGCGATCGACGCGGACATCCGCAGCACATCGGTGGCGAGCCTGCCGGCGACATAGCCGCCTGTGGCCCCGGGCAACACGCGCACGCGGTCAACGAGCCCGGATTCGACGTCCTGTCCCACCGCCATCGCCGACGCCGCGGCAGTGAACATCGCCGCCTGGAACAGGCAGCCGCCGAGCACGAAACGCAGGTACCCGAAGCCGGATTGCCCCGCCGAGTACCCAAACACCGCGTACAGGCACAGCAGGAAGAGGGGCGGAACTACGAACATGGAGATCAGCGACGCGGTGTTGCGTCGCAACAGCAGCAGATCCCGACGGAGAAACGCCGCGACCGACGTCGCACTCATCGCGCCGCACCCCCTGCGTTCATCGATATGAACACCTCGTTGAGGGTGGGCGGCGACACGCTCAGCGAATCCGGCGACGCTTCCGAGGCCTCCATCGCCTGCGCCACCGCCTCGAGGACCCGCGGTCCGGGGTCGACGTCGAGGGACACCGACTTCCCCGCGACGCGGGCGCCGTCTAGGCACGTTCCCCCGAGGCAGCGGGCGAACGCCTCCGCCTCGGCGGCGGTGGCGAAGGACACGCGGAGCACGTGCGACCCGAAGTCGCGGCGCAATTCCTCTGGCGTTCCGCTGGCGACGATGCGGCGATCCTTGAGCAGATGGACGTGGTCGGCCAGCGCCTCCGCCTCTTCCAGGTACTGGGTGGTCAGCACCAGGGTCATTCCGTCGTCGCGCAGTTGCCGGATGAAGCCCCACAGCTCTTCGCGGCTGACAGGGTCCAGCCCCGTCGTGGGTTCGTCGAGGAACAGCAGCCTGGGCACGACGCACAGCGACGCGGCGATGTCGAGACGGCGCCGCATGCCACCCGAATAGGCCGACGCCAGCGTCGAGGCACTGTCCGCGAGTGAGAATTGCGCGAGCAGTTCCGTCGCGCGGGCGGCCGCGGCGGCGCGGTCGAGTCCGCGCAGCCGCCCGAAGAACTCCAGGTTCTCCCGGCCGGTGAGGTTCTCGTCGATCGCCGCGAATTGGCCGGTGGTGGCAATGTCGGCGCGCACGCCCGCCGGGTCCTCTTTCACATCGCGCGAGAAGATGCTCACCTCGCCGGAGTCGGCGGTGATGAGCGTCGACAGGATTCGGATGAGGGTGGTCTTGCCTGCACCGTTGTGGCCGAGGAACGACACGATCGCCCCGGCGGGCACGGTAAAACTCACGCCGTCGAGCACATGCTTGCGCATCCGGGCGCCGCGCTTTCCCTTGCGCCCGCCGTCCGGCGGGGCACCTGCCCCGCCTTCGGGCGGGGTGCCCGCTTTGCCCGCAATCGGGTAGCTCTTCGTGAGGTCGCGGACGACGATCGCCGCACCTCGTTCAGCTTGATCCGTCATCGTTTCCCCTTTTCTTTGGTATCGCAGTGGGCCGCTGTCGGCAGCGGCCCCGTGGTCGGGTTGTCATGCGGCACCTCGATATGGATGCCCGCATCGCGGGCGAAGGCGAGGACCGGTTCGAGGAGCCGGGGGTGGCCGACGAGATCCCGGCACCCCGGCGCGACCGGCTTCCCCGCGACCGCCACAACGGTGGCGGCAGCAATCGCCGCGGTCATTTTGTAGGAACCCGGGCCAGTCGCCCGGACGACGGTCGTCTCGGCCGGTGCCTGGTCACGGCCTCGAACCACCTCGGGGGATCGGCGACCACCTCGGAAACCGGCAGCAACACCTGGTCGTACCCACGAAAAAGGGCGTAGACGTGGAAGCCGATCAGCGAAAGGTTGTGGGTCAAAGGCAGCCACGTGAGCATCTTGTTCTCGTACCGGTGCGCGTGGCGTGGGATCGTCGCGCGCAGACCGTTCAGCACGGACTCGTTGGTTACGATGACGCCCTTTGGCGATCCCGTGGAGCCGGACGAAAACTGGATGAGGGCTTCGCCGGCCGTCCCACCTCGCACCGGGAACGCGGGGACCGTCCCGGCGCCATCCCCGGAATCCACCTCCCCCGCCTGAGAGAAGTCCGTTTCAGCATCACCCGGCATCGCCGCACCCGGTTCCACGGCAGCGTCATTGACGATGGACACGTCGAGCAGCCGATCCTCGCCCACGACCACGGCACCGTTTGCGCCGGTGAGCAGCGTGTGACTGCGTTCGTCGACCAGAATCGGGGCCCCGGGCATCATGTCCGAGAGCGTCCGCACCCTGTCGACGTCAACCGGGCCTGACACCGGCGGCGCAAGCGCCGGAACCGCGCCGGCGTAGACGCAGCCCCAGAACGCCCGGATGAGCCCGCGGTTCTCCGAAACTTGGAAGATCACGCGATCGCCGGGGCCGATGCCGGCTTCGGCCAACCGAGTCGCAGCCGCCACCGCCTCCGCATGGACCTGGCCATACGGGACGAAGACGTCCCGCCGATTCTCGACGAAGGTGATCCCCTTTTTCGTCTCATCGGCCTTGTCCCGAAGCACGTCGCTGATGGTCCGGATCGTGTTCATTGGTACCTCTTTCGGTTGTCGGCGCCATGCCGGTGCCGGGCGGACCGGGCCCGCATGGCGTGACCCGGAGGATGTGTCTGAAGGGTTGAAAGGGTGAAGCAACTGGGTGGGGCGCGTCTCCGCACAAGCTCGGAACCGCTCGTGGGCCCGGGACCCGCCGGT
Organism: Corynebacterium vitaeruminis; assembly: GCF_001054325.1. Classification (GTDB taxonomy): domain Bacteria; phylum Actinomycetota; class Actinomycetes; order Mycobacteriales; family Mycobacteriaceae; genus Corynebacterium; species Corynebacterium vitaeruminis_A. The sequence continues at coordinate 230,368 of NZ_JVVM01000020.1, forward strand.
TCCGGGTGCCCGTCAAGTCACTGCGGACACCAGGGCGGCGACGAAGGCCGCGGCGGACGCTGCGGCCGCGAACCCGTCACGCACTCGCCAGGGGTGATTGGTGCGGAAGGTGCGCCACGGATGGCGGCCGAAGTTGCGCATCGCCAGGGTCAGGGACAGCTTTTCGGCGCAGCGCACGGCGCTAACGAACAAGGGAAAGGCGATGCGCGCGGGCGTCGTCGCGCGAATGAAACCGGAGCGGAAAGACTGCTCCGGTCGCATCGAGCGCAATCTAATCGCCCATGTCAGCTGGGGGATTTCGCTGCGCAGGAACGCCGCGATGCTCACCCCGGCAATCGCTATGGTGCACCATGTGTAGGGCACCCGGAGGCGTTGCACCATGGCGTCGAAAAGCTCCTCGACGCGCATGCACGCGGAGACCAGGACCGTCCCCGCGAACACGGCCGTCAGCAGCAGTCCGTGATGGATGCCGTGGCGGACGGCCCCCGCCGGATCCCCACCTCCGTAGAACTCGGAGCGCCACCCGAGCAGGCCGAAGAACACCCCGATTAACAGGACGAGAAGGGCCTTCCCCGCCGTCGCCCGAACGTCGCGTTCCGCGATCGCAGCGAGTGCGAGGAACGCGCCCCCCGTCAGCGCGAGAACGGCGTCTCCGCCGGAGAGCAGCCCGGCGACGAGGACGAGCATCACCGCCGCGACGATCGTGATGGCGTTCAACCCCGCGCGCCTCCGAGCGTCGGATTCACCGGTCCAGGGGCTTTCGTCCCCGGACGTCCGTGCGCCGGCGGCGGGCAGTGCGCGATCCCGCCGGGACGACTCCGGGGCAGCCGGCACGGCGGCCGCGGGACCGGACCAGGCGACCTTCCCTTCGGCGACGATGCTCGCCCGATCCGCCCACGTTCGCGCGACACGGCGGTCGTGGCACGTGAACACAACGGTTCCGCCGGCCCGGGCGTATTCCGCTAGCGCATCCAGTACGATGCGCGAGCTCGGCGAATCCAGGTGCGCCAACGGCTCGTCGAGAAGCAGCAAACGGCGATTGGCCGCCACCGCCAGGAAGATGCCCAACCGTCTTTTCTGTCCGCCCGACAGGACGAACGGCGAGACGGGGTCAAGTGCCCGGGGGCACAGGGCTTCCCGCAGTTTCCGCAGGTCATCGGTGCCGAGTGGCCCGTGCGGGTCCGTGCCGGCCAGCGCGGAGTCGATTTCCGCGGCGACGGTCGCGCGGGTGAACTGGTGCTCGGGGTTCTGGAACGCCCACGACGCGAAGGCGTCGGGAGCGCGCCGGGCTGGCTCGCCGTCGATCCGGATGTCCGCTCCCGCCTTCATCTGGCCCGACAGCACCGCCAGCAAGGTGGACTTACCAGCTCCGTTGGTGCCGACCAGGGCATGGATCTCGCCCCGTTCCAGTGTCAGCTCGGCCCCGTTCAGGATCCGCTCCCTGCCCCGGGTCACATGGGCTCCGGTCAAGGCCAGCAGTGGAACGGCGTCCGCCTCCGATTCCGGATCGGCGCCATCCCCGGCTCCCCGGGGCCTTCGCCGCCGGCCCGGACTGAGACGGTCCGGTGCCCCCGTGCCCGGCGTACTGGCGTCCGGCGCTCCGGCGGTCGCGGCCGACGTCGCAATGCCCTTCACCGCGATGCCCTCCGGCGCTCCGTGCGCGGCGACGCTCCCGTCCGCATCGAGGATTGTCACCGTGTCAACCCACCCGTCGAACGGACGGAGGTCGTGCTCGATGAGCAGGATGACGCGCCCCGGGGCCCGCAAATCACGGATGGCGGCGAACAGCGCCCGCCGACCGTCCTCGTCGACGTGGGCCGCGGGCTCGTCGAAGATCATGACCTCCGGCGCCCTGGCCACCGCACCGGCGATGGCCATCCGCTGGCGTTGCCCACCCGACAAAGCCCACGGATCCTTCTCCGCGAGCTCTGACAGCCCGAGCTCCGATAGGGCCTCGGCTGATCGCTTGGCGACGATGTCGGCTTCCACGAGGGAAAACTCGAGGGCCATGGACACGTCATCGACGACTCGGAGCGTGAGCACCTGCGTCGCCGGATCTTGCCCGACGAAGGTGACCCGGTCCCCGTCCACGGGGCGTTCGGTGCCGTCGGCATCGACGATGTGCACGAATCCGGCATGGTCGATGGGGATGTGCGAGGGGATCAGTCCAGCGATAAGGTGGGCCAGGCTCGTCTTTCCGCATCCCACGGGTCCCGTGATGGCGTTAATCGTGCCGAAATCGAAGGAGAGATCCACCATGTCGGGTGCCCATCGCCCATCGGCGTGCCGCACGCCCGCACCACTAACCCGTAACCGGGCCGGGGCCGTCCCGCGTGTCGCACCGGCGCACGCGGGTGCTCCGCCGGTCACCGGGTGACCCCGCGGCTGCGAAGCCCCTTTGCGACGGCAAAGCCCAGGACCAAAAACACCAGGCTCGATGCCAAGGCTACGGCGAAGCTGATCAGGGTCATGGGCGTGGTCGGCGAGTCGACGCCGACTGCGCGCGGGGCCATCGTTCCCATCAGCGCGGAGAACAATATCGCCGATGCTACGAACTGGGGACGCGTCCACCGCCGGTACAGGGTGATCATGAACGGAAGCTCGATGAGTAATCCTTCCATAATCAGCGCCCCGATTGCGGCGACGCCGAACGGGGTGGTCGCCGCGGACACGACGCCCATGGCAAGGCACGCGATAAGGCTCGCGCCAGGCTTGCGGACGACAATGAGGGGAACAACGCACGGCAGGAACCACAACCCGAGCGTCGCCGCGACGAGATAAACGTGGGCGATGCCGGCGAACACCTGCAGGTAAGTCAGGGGCACGATGATGAGAGACCCCGCGACGCCGATCGCGGCGGCGACGAGCATGTCGCGGGTGGATGGTCGGCCACCCGCTGCGACCGGTGCGACGTGCACCAACCGCCCGTCACCCGTCCCGTCTGGGCCCGCGTCCCCGGCTACCCCTCCGGAGAGGGGTTCTCCGGTCGATCCACGTTTTCCGTTCATCGTCGCCGCCTCGCTTCCGTTGCCGATTCCCGATCGGGAACACCACCTGAAACAGTATTAGGTTAGGCAATGCTTATCGACTTACGCCAGGCTCAATTTACTGGCCTTACCCCCGCCCCCGTTACCGTGATGGTGCCCCCCTCACGGGGCGCGGTCACCGGGCCCGGCACGGCTTATCTGCGTGAACATTTCCATAATCCGGGGGTGTTGCCGCCGGACACCGGGGACAACCGCTGACAGCTAATAGGGACACGGACCAAACAGAGGTCTCGTCGCAACGTGGGTGCCTGCAACGGATGTCCAAGACACCGGCGACCAGCCGCAACAGAAGGACACCACCATGGAACCGTCCAGAACACCCGAAATCATCATCGGCCTCGACGTCGGCAAAACCGGCCACCATGCCTGCGCGCTGACCAACACCGGCGAGAGAATTTACGACAAACCACTGCCCAAAGACGAAGCCGCACGGCGCGAAATCTTCGCGTCCATGCAAGCCCACGGCAGCGTTCTCATGGTCGTCAATCAACCCAACACGATCGGCGCCCTGCCCATCGCCGTGGCCCGCGACTGCGGTTGCACGGTCGGAGACCTCCCCGACCTAGCCATGCGACAAGCAGCCGATTTCTACCCTGGACGATCAAAAACCGCCGCCGGGCTGCATTCATCATCGCCGACACCGCCCGCACCATGCCGCACACACTGCGGGCAGTCGACCGCGACGACGAGGCACTAGCAGCGCTGAAGATGCTCGCCGGATTCCACGACGACATCACCAAAGACGCCACCCGAACGAAAAACCGCCTTCGCAGCGTGCTCACACAGATTCACCCCGCACTCGAGCGCGTCTTTGCAGGCGAGATTCTCTCGCGCACGCTGGTGCTGGACTCGCTAATCCACTACGAAGGTCCGACAAAACTGGCCGCCGCAGGTCGAGGCCGGGTCCTGAAGTGGATGCGCAACCGCGCCAAGAAGGACCCTGCTGCCCTCGCAATTTTCGCCGCCCTTGCCGAGCAAACTGTCACGGTACCCGGCACTGCGGTAGCAGAATTGGTCATTCCCCAGCTGGCGGCGAACATCAAAGCGCTTCAAGCACAGCGCGACACGATCGCCGGACAAGTCGAGGAGATGCTCGAATCGTTCCCTCTTGCCCAGGTCTTGATGTCGATGCCCGGCGTAGGCATCAAGACCGCCTCTAACATCTTGTTGTCCATCGGCGATTGCCAGGACTTCGCCGACGCCGCGCACTTGGCCGCTTACGCCGGCATCGCGCCGACCACCCGGCAGTCGGGTACGTCGGTCCGTGGCGAGTTTCCCACCAGGGCCGGCAATAAACAGTTGAAAAACGCGATGTTTCAATCGGCGTGGATCGCGTCGAACTGCCATCCCGCATCGCGCGACTACTACCCGCGTAAACGGACTGAAGGACAGAAGCACAATGCCGCGGTGATGCGGCTTGCCCGGAGCCGCTGCAACGTCATCTATGCCCTGTTGACTCGGCGTAAGCTCTCCCGAGAAATCCCTGCTAGAACCATCGCCACGGCTGCGTAGGCCGCTGGGCTAATCACCGCCGACCCGCATGATGCGGCCCGGCGGTCAGTCATGGATACAACACCCCATACGATGTACGTGAAAGTCCCGCCTGACTATTGACAATCCGCATAGGGACCCCACGCGGATCGGGACCGAGTGGCGGCCGACCCCTCGGCCCAACAGCGCCCGAAGCCGCGCAGAACCAGGTGCACCAGCGGTAAGCGATAGCGGCCTCCCGCACCGAAAGCTCCGTCCCCCTCCCCCTGCCCTCCCCATCGCCTCAAACCCCGTGGTTTAGGAGGAGCAAGAAGGCGTTCGAGGGCTCGACAGCTCAAGCCCAGGACCGCCGACTTAGAGCTCGTCGATCTGCTTACGCTTCGGGTAGACGCGCGGGCGAGCACCGGCGATCTCCTCAGCAATGCGGATAACCTGGTTGGAGTAACCGAACTCGTTGTCGTACCAAACGTAGAGCACTAGGTGCTTACCGTTGGCGATGGTAGCCAGACCATCGACGATGCCAGCGTGGGTGGAACCAACGAAGTCAGTGGAGACCACTTCTGGTGAGTGGATGTAGTCAATCTGCTGGCGCAGGACGGACTTCAGGGAAACCTCACGCAGGTAGTTGTTGACCTCGTCGCGGTCGACCTCAGTGTCCAGGGTCAGGTTCAGCACCGCCATGGAAACGTCCGGGGTGGGAACGCGGATGGCGTTACCGGTCAGCTTGCCCTCGAACTCCGGCAGAGCCTTGGCGACGGCCTTTGCGGCACCAGTCTCAGTGAGAACCATGTTCAGGGTGGCTGCGCGACCACGGCGGGACCCCTTGTGGAAGTTGTCAATCAGGTTCTGGTCATTGGTGAAGGAGTGGACGGTCTCGACGTGACCGAACTCGACGCCCCATTTGTCATTGACGACCTTCAGCACCGGGGTGATGCCGTTGGTAGTACAGGAGGCTGCCGACAAAATGCTGTCAGACTCCTCGATGATGCTGTGGTTAATTCCGTAGACGATGTTCTTCACATCACCCTTGCCCGGCGCGGTGAGCAGAACCTTGGAAACGCCCTTGGACTGCAGGTGCTGTGACAGCCCCTCGCGGTCACGCCAGCGGCCGGTGTTGTCGATGACAATCGCATCGTTGATGTCGTACGCGGTGTAGTCAACAGTAGCCGGGTCGTTGGAGTAAATGACCTGGATTGGGGTGCCGTTTGCCCAGATAATGTTGTTTTCGCGGTCGACCGAGATGGTGCCGTCGAATGCACCGTGGACGGAGTCACGACGCAGTAGCGACGCACGCTTGACGATGTCGTCCTCACCATTCTGGCGAACCACAATCGCGCGCAGGCGCGGGCCATTGAACAGTGCCTCGCGAGCCAGCAGAATGCGAGCCAGCAGACGGCCAATGCGGCCGAAACCGTAGAGGACAATGTCGGTCTTCGGGGTGTGTGTCTCGGCACCGATGACGTCGGCAAGCTCGCGCTCGAGGAATGCGCGCAGGTCGCCGCCTTCCTCTTCGTAGCTGGTAGCCAGGGCGCCTAGGTCGATAGAGGCGGTGCCAAGGTCCATCTTCACCAGTTCCTGCAGGATCGGCAGAGTCTGGTTGAGTGGCAGCTCCTGCGAGGTAATGCGACGGGCGTAGCGGTGCGACTTAATGATGCCGGTCTCGGTGACGTTTTCCAGTCGGCGGCCGAAGATTGAAGTCACGACATCGTTGTTGCGTCGCAGCTGTCCCAGGAGGGGGATCATCTGCTCTGCAAGGCTGATGCGCTCATTCCAGTCATTGCGCTTGATGGGGGCCGAATCCGACATAAATCCTCCTGGCTTAAATGAATATGAGTTCCCCCTCAAAATACCCCGCACACGACGTTCACCGGCTATCGCCCTCAACTGGGTACCCCGTATTGTGGCCGAGCTTTCACCCAATCGGGGGATAATCAGCCGAGCGCCGGAAGAGAAAAGTGAACCCTACTTACCCGTTACAATTGAGCCTATGACGGAAACCCCGGATATCCAGCAGCAATCTCCCACCCAACCGCCATACCGCCTTGTAGTCACGGATATGGACGGCACGCTATTAAATGAAGACAAGGAAATCCCGGATTCCTTTTGGCCGGTAATCACCGAGCTCCTTGACCGTGGCGTTTACTTCGCCCCGGCTTCGGGTCGCCAATACGCCACTTTGGCTGACCAGTTCGCCCCCATCGCGCACCGTATCCCCATCATCGCGGAAAACGGTAACTATGTTGCGGATGCGGGGCACGTGGTCTCAGTCACCAGTATCGACCACGACATTGTCACTCAGCTGGTGCACGCTATCCGCCAGTTCAACGACAACCGTGTGGCGGCGGGCCGCACTCCCCTGTCAGTTATTATCTGCGGTGCTGCCAGCGCATACGTGGAGTTTTTCCCGCCGCACTTCAATATCCCGGAGGAAGTCCAGCAGCTGCAGTTCGATGAGGCCGCCAAGTACTACTTGAAGCTGCAGAAAGTCGACGATGTCATCGCCGCTGCTGCCGAGGATGGCATCGTCAAGATCGCGGCTTTTGATCCATACTCCGTCGAAGACGAATCCGCCGATTACCTGCGCTCCCAGAGCAAGCACTTGCGCGCGGTCGTCTCCGGCCAGCACTGGGTGGATCTCATCGATGCCAGCACCAACAAGGGCACCGCACTCGCCGCCCTGCAACAGGCCATCGGTGTCTCTCCCGCCGAAACCGTCTGCTTTGTCGACTATCTGAATGACTTGGAGCTCATCGACCACGCCGGCCGCTCGTTTGCCATGTCCAATGGACATCCAGAAATCAAGCGCCGCGCCACCGACATCGCACCGTCGAACGCGGAGGAAGGCGTCATCACGACGCTACGCAAGCTGTTCACTCTCTAGCACTGTTCCCAACATCATCTCTAACCGCAATTGACCACTTACCCAACTGGAGCGGTAAGTTAGAAAGGTTGAACCCGATTCCCTTATTCCGATTTTCTTTTGAGGAAAGCGTAGTCTCCCTGTGACCACTCTCGCCGAAGAAGCCGCCCGCCGCCGCACATTTGCCGTCATCGCACACCCGGATGCCGGTAAGTCCACACTCACCGAGGCATTGGCGCTACATGCTCATGTCATTAACGAAGCTGGTGCTGTCCACGGCAAAGCCGGCCGCAAGTCGACCGTATCGGACTGGATGGACATGGAGAAGGATCGCGGCATCTCCATCGCCTCCTCCGCGCTGCAGTTCGAGTATCAACCAGAGGGCCACGACGGCGAGCCGTACATGATCAATCTCGTCGATACGCCTGGTCACGCCGACTTCTCCGAGGACACCTACCGCGTGCTCACCGCTGTCGACGCCGCAGTCATGCTTGTCGACGGCGCCAAGGGTCTCGAGCCTCAGACGTTGAAGCTGTTCCGGGTTTGTAAGTCCAACGGAATTCCCATCGTCACCGTCATCAACAAGTGGGACCGCCCGGGTAAGGCTCCCCTGGAACTGATGGATGAGATTGTTGCGGAGATTGGCCTGCAGCCGACACCGCTGTACTGGCCAGTCGGCGAAGCCGGCGACTTCCGCGGTCTACTGGAGCGTGGCGAGGACGGTGAAGCCAAGCAGTTCATTAGCTTCGAGCGCACTGCCGGTGGTGCCACCATTGCCGCCGAGCGGCACCTCACCCCAGATGAGGCCGCCGCTGAACAGGGCGATGCCTGGGAGACCGCCGCCGAGGAGTCCGAGCTTCTCTCCGCCGATAGCGCTGACCACGACCAGGAGATGTACCTCGCTGGCGACACCTCTCCGGTGATTTTCGCCTCGGCCATGCTGAATTGGGGTGTCCACCAGATCCTGGACACTCTCTGCGAACTGGCTCCGGCACCTGGCGCCCGCGAGTCCGACCCGGCTGCCGTTGCCGCTGCTGCGGCTGGCGGCCAGGGAACTATCGTCGAAAAGCGCGAACCGACGGATGATTTTTCGGGCGTCGTGTTCAAGGTGCAGGCGGGTATGGATACGCACCACCGCGACAAGCTGGCGTTCATGCGCGTTGTCTCTGGTGAGTTTGACCGCGGCATGCAGGTCACGCATGCGCAGTCGGGACGCAGTTTTTCTACAAAGTACGCCCTGACAGTGTTCGGTCGGACGCGTTCGACCGTGGAGACGGCCTACCCGGGCGACATTGTCGGCCTGGTCAATGCGGGTTCGCTGGCGCCGGGTGACACCATTTACGAGGGCCGCAAGGTTCAATTCAAGCCGATGCCGCAGTTCGCACCGGAGCACTTCCGCACCCTGCGCGCCAAGAGCCTGGGCAAGTACAAGCAGTTCCGCAAGGCTGTCGATCAGCTCGATGCCGAGGGCGTGGTGCAGATTCTGCGCAACGATGCCCGCGGCGATGCCGCCCCGGTCATGGCCGCGGTCGGACCGATGCAGTTCGAGGTGATGATGGCGCGAATGGAAAACGAGTACAACGTCGAAACCATCGCAGATCCCATCCCTTACTCCGTCGCCCGCCGCACGGACGAAGAGACCGCGCCGGAGCTTGCAAAGCAACGCGGCGTGGAGATCTTCACGCGTTCCGACGGCGCCCTCATTGCCCTCTTCGGCGACAAGTGGAAGCTGTCCTTCATTGAGAAGGAGCACCCGGAGTTCACGCTCGAGACGCTGGTCGCTGACTAGAGTTCTCGGCCGCCTACAGCGACAACCCAATAACAACCCAATATAGATAAGGAGATTTCACCAACATTGAGCCAAACGGTTGAGCTTCCTCCACAACCGAGTGCATGGCAGCTTTTTACTGCCTTCCACTCCCGTGCGCAGAGATGGCCAGGTGCCCTCCGCGCAGCACTCGCGCTATTCTTGCCGGGCGCCCTGGCACTTCTCACCGGACATGGCTCGGAGATGCTCCTTATCGCCGCTGGTGGTTGCGTGGTCATCTATGGCGAAGGCCACCCCTACCGCAGTCGCCTGCGCGTGATGGCCATCGCCGGGCTATGCCTGATTGCCGGCGTTATGTCCGGCAGTTTTGTCGGCTCAGTGGTCCACAGTGAGATCGCTTCCGGCGGCAGTAATCTATGGCTGCTGCTCATCGCGCTTTTTACCACGGCGTTGGCTACGGTCGGGGCCTTTATCCAAAACGCACTGCGCCTGCCACCACCGGGGTCATTCTTCATTGTGATGGTCTCCGGCGGCACAACAATGGTCGCCCGCCTTGGCTTCAACCCGGTTGAAACCGCCATGTGGGCTGCCGTTGGTGTGCTTTCCGCGATAGTCATCGGAATGGCACCGCGGTTGTGGAATCCGCATGGTCCCGAGATGGCGGCTGTCCAATCCCTTGAATCAGCCATCGAGGCGATGGAAAAGTCAGACTCGACATCGTTCGCCGTTCATCATCAGGCGCAAACTGCACTCACCGACGCATGGGAATCGCTTGCCGACGCAGGCATCATCCGTGGCAGCAAAATCGTCAAGCCCTCCCATACGGAACTGGTCAACCGTGTCATTGCTGCTCATCAGCGGCTGATTGCTATCCGCGGACGCTTGGGCGTGCACGGCAGCGCTGTGGACATCGTGGACACGCCTAACCTCTTCGACGAGACACAGACAACCATTCCACTCGCGCGACCAAGCGTGAGTTACCGAATCTTCCGCTCTTTCGATCGCTATTCCCATGCGTCAATGACTGCGGCAAAGGTGGCTATTACTGGCGGCTTAGCCGGCCTCATCAGCGTGCTAGTCGGTCTTGACCGACCTGACTGGGCGGTGGTCAGCGCATTGATGACTCTACAGTGGGGCCCCGACCGCACCGCCGGTTCGATTCGAGGGATTCACCGCATGGTGGGCTCGATTATCGGCATTTTCCTCTATGCGCTGCTCTTTTCCTTTGGCCTGGACAGCTGGACGCTACTTATCGCGCTTGCAGCCTGCCAATTCGGCGCGGAGATTCTCGTGGTGAAGAACTATGCGCTGACGACGATCGTCACCACTCCGCTGGCTCTGCTGCTGGGCGGAAATGTTGCTGGCGAGCTCGCACCGATTGTGACCGATCGTGTTTTGGAAGTCGGTATCGCCTGCGCGCTGGCTCTAGCTGTTCTGCACTTCTGGCCAACCGAGAGCATTGAGAAGCACTACCTGCGTCATATTCCGCGCTGCTATCGACAGATGGGTGCTCTTCTCGGCGCGCTGCTAACCGGCACTCCGAATCAGGCACTCGATATTCGTCGCGATCTCCAGTACGAGCTGCTCAGCGAGCGCCAGGCTATCTCTTCTCTGGCCACCAACGATCCTGAAACTGCCGCTCCACACTGGGATGGGCATCGTCGCATTCGCACGGCCGGTTACTTGCTGTTGGACTACTGCCGTACGCACCCAGATACTAGGCCGTCTCACGAGGAGATTTCCAAGCTCGCCGAAGTGGTTCAGGCAGCTAAGTCCGAGGAATACTAGTCCTCCGGCAGTGGAGGCTCCTTGCGCAGGTCGCGAGCGGTTGCCCGCCGCACCTCGCGCGGTTCCTCATCCGAGCCCCGGGAACGGAACTTGGACGCAATGTCTTTCAACGAAGACGACAGCGGCGGCAGCTTCTCTAGCGCGTCACGGCCCGCATCCCACGCATCGGTAGCGATATTTTCCGCTTTCCGACGCAACTTGCGGACTTTCTCTTCGCGCTGACGTTTGGTCTCTGCCGCGTCATTTTGCCGCTCCCGCTCGCGCTCGAAGGCGGCAACATCGCGAGCCTCCGCGTCGGAAAGCCTCTTCGAAGCGTGCGCCGCAGCGTCCCACGATTCCTCCAATGACTCCGCGAGGTGCAACATGGCGTCGATACGCTTTTCAACTTCGCGCAACTTCTCGCGGTAGCCCCGCTGGATGTCGTAGCGGCGCATGATGCGGCGGGCACGAGTGGCCTCGTTGCGCCAGGTGATGATTGCGCCCTCGGAAATCGACTCGTCAACGACGAAACGCATCGTCCACGGGTCGACATCAGTGCTGGCCAGATTGTTGCGTACCCGCTCCTCGCGGTCGAGGACGTCCTGCACAAGACTGCGGGCACGCTCTTCGGCTTGATGGGCGCGGTTGGTACGGGAGTTATCTGGTCGGAAGCTCACCTGGACTATCCTACCGCTCGGCTGCCGCCAAAGCCGGTACTTGGTCGTTCTCGGGGTTCTCCTGCTGGTCATTGTCGTGCTGGTGCTCGAGGCGAATCCAGGAAACAAAGCCCCAAATAACGAAGCAACCGTAGAAGAGGTACAGCGCCGCCGACGGGTAGTAGCCACCCTTGAGCAGTAGCGGCACACCCACGGCATCCACGGCAATCCAAATCAGCCAGAACTCGTTCCAACCGCGGGCCATACCCCAGGTGGCCAGCATCGAACCGACGAAAATCCAGGCATCGGCCCATGGCCCCCACGAGCCCAGCATCTCAAATACATTGGCACAGATTACCGTGGCAAAGATAGCCACCGCGATCATCCCAATGCGTTCCGATGCCGTCGCCCACCGTGGCTCAATTGCGACCTCGTCGCCGTTTTGATTTCGGGTCTTGACCCAGCTAAACCATCCGTAGAGGCTGACGACGATAAACATGACCTGACGCCCAGCCTGACCATAGAGATCAAGATTCTGCGGCGTATGGAAAACTCCGCCGAGAAAGACGGTAAACAGCAAGGCATTTCCGATAATGCCGACCGGCCATGCCCACACCTTGCGTTTCATACCTAGGAAGGCACACGCCAGGCCGAAGAGGTTACCGACAATTTCACGAATCAAGATTGGCGCTCCCGCCACACTGAGCTGTGCGGTGAGGAAACCCACCAAAAAATCCGACACGTATTCCACGAATTATTCAACTCCTTCTCTTTCATCCGGACTATGACCGTCGGTTTCGGATTCCAACCGAAATCTGCTTGTCCCCTACCTGACAACCCCTTGGCCGCAGGTAGGGCGCTCGTGGACTTGTCTGCGTCAGCCGCAGCTTCACCACCGGTGAGGAATTTCACCTCGCCCTGAGAATGCGATTTCAACGTTAGCACTGTTGTCTTGCGCGCATGTGCATTTTATTCAACGAGGTCTCAACTCAACCTCGACATAATTACGTATCTATAATGCGTAGTATGAGTCGAAAGCCCCGCCAGCCCAGACCTCCTCGCCCCACCCGCCACTCCCACCGCAAGCGTTCCGCTGGCTGGATTCCTGACCAGCACGGCGCCTGGTTCATGGTCACCATTCCTCCGCTGACTGCACTCGCGCTCAACCCCACATGGACCGGACTCTCGGTCACCGCGACCTGGCTGCTCGGCTACTTCGCGTTCTTCGCCGTCAGCGTCTGGCTCCGCTCCCGCCGCCAACGCCGCCACCTCGCACCCGCCGCCACATACACCGCGCTCACCGCCGTCGCCGGCTGCATCACACTGCTTGCCGACGTTTCCCTCCTCACCTGGGTCGCCCTCATTGCCCCTCTTGCCGCTATCGCTATTTGGGAGACCTACCAGCGCCGACCGCGCTCACTTCTCTCCGGTGTCTCCACTGTTCTAGCCGCCAGCCTCATGGTGCCCATTATTGCCGGGCCAACCCCGAAAGCCTGGGCAATTGCGGCTATCTACGCTGGGTATTTCGTCGGCACCGTGCCCTATGTGAAAACTATGATTCGCAAACGCGGCAGCCGACAGTGGCTCATTGGCTCAGTCACCTACCACGCCCTCATTACCGCTGCGGCCATCATCGGGTGGATACTGCTCCGCGACCGGGATCTCATCAGCATCGGTGTGCCCATTGTCGCCATTGGGCTTCTCATCAGGTCTTTTGCCATGCCAATCTCCGGTGCTCGCCGCGCTAAGCCATGGACACCCAAACAGGTCGGAATTCTCGATGCTGTCTTTGGGCTCGCCGTGGTCCTGGCCGCATGGTAAAAACAACGGCGGGGACAAACTTTGGGGAATTTTGGGGAGGGGACGAAGTCTATGACTTCCACCAATCACGCACTTTCTGTCTCGGATTTGGCAGCCAGCCTGGACTCGCGCCAGACACCGCAGTCGGGCTGGCGCAGCTGGGTTCATAAGGCTACATGGGGCGCAATTTCGCCGCGGGAATCGGCGTCGGCACGCAAGCAACGCGAACTGATAGAGCGGGTGCGCCAGCCGATTTACGGTGACTACAACATCGCTGTTATCAGTGTGAAGGGCGGCGTCGGCAAGACATCGACAACCATGTGCCTGGGCGCCACGCTTGCAAGCCTGCGCAGCGACCGCATCGTCGCCGTCGACGCGAATCCGGACTTTGGCACACTCGGCGCGCGTGTCGCTTCGACCAATCCGGCATCGATTCGCGACCTGCTGCGCGCCCCGGACACGGACAAATACGCGCAGGTCCGCGCGTACACATCTCACACTCCATCGCGCCTGGAGGTTGTCGGCAGCGACCAAAATCCGACATCTACAATCGCGCTTTCCGACGGTGAATACTGCGCGGCCCTCGACATCCTTCGGCGGCATTACAACGTCAGCCTGACTGATTGCGGCACCGGCCTGACGCAGCCCATCGCCGCTTCGATTCTGTCTGCGGCCAATTGCTTGGTGCTGGTCACCACGCCCGCGTTGGATGGGGTGAAGAGTGCCTGGACGACGTTGGATTGGCTTTCAGCGCACGGCTTCGAACGGCTGGTTTCTACCACTGTCGTGGTGGTCAACGAACTGAACAAACAGGGGCTGTCCACAGAGACCGTGCACGAGCTATTTACCCAGCGTTGCCGCGCAGTGCAGGTCATCCCCTATGACCCGCACATTGCGAATGGCGCGAATATTGAGCTGGACAATCTCCAACCCGCCACCGCCCAGAGCTATCTCGAGCTGGCGGCCATGATTGCCGATGATTTTGCGCCGACTACGGGCCGTCACAGCTTTGTCTAGCACTGGCCTATTTAGCCCTATTGAGCGCGATCTTATTTAGCTCAGGTGCTGACGAATCCCCTCGACATCGACCTCCTGAACGGAGGCGGGCTTGAAGGTGGCGTCGCGGTCCTTGTCCACCAAAACCGCCCGCACGCCTTCGGCAAAATTGGGGTGTTGACGCATGTAAGCGCCGAGCTTCATCTCCCGGTTCAGAGCCTCCTGCAGCGTAACCTCCGGACCCGCGTTCGCTGCATAGAGCTCCACTGCCGCCACGAGACTCTCCGGGTTGGCGGGTGCCAGCAGGTCACGGAAGGTCTCCACTGTTGACGACGCACAGGAGCCAGCCTCTGCGGCCTCGTTGAGAGCACGCTCAATCTCAAACCAGCTATCAGCGCCGAAGCAGGCCTCGATGCAATCGGTCCACTCGGCCAGCTGCGGCTCACCGAGCAGCTCACGAGCCTCAGCCGAGTCCACATCGAGCGCATACTCTGCAAGCGCCGAATCAATTCCATCTCGGTCCAGTGCCGCGACAAACTCCTCCAGCTGCGCGGATGGCACCGCATGCGTTGCCCATCCAGTCCACAGCATGTCCGCCGCAGTTAGGCGGTAACCGGTCAGTCCTGCAAACCGAGCAATCGCCGGCGAGGGCCCGCCCAGCTGAGTGTTCACATGCTGTGAAAAATAGGTAATGCCCACGTCAGGCACAAAGCCGATTGCCATTTCTGGCATGGAGGCGCTGGCTCGCTCGGTCACGATTCGGTGGGAGCCGTGCATGGAAACTCCCAGGCCACCGCCCATAGCGATGCCATCAATAATCGCGATATATGGTTTGGACTGCGCGAATTCCGCAATCATCGCGTTCATCTCGTACTCGTCCCGGAAGAACTTCTCCCCCTGCTCCGGAACACCATCGAGCACAGCTTGCCGAACTGCGCGCACGTCACCACCGGCACAAAACGCCTTGGGGTGACCGGATGAAACAACAATGTGGTCCACCGGGTCGTCGTCACGCCATGCGCGGAGCCCCTCGACGACCTCGGTGACCATATCCAAATCGAGCGAATTAAGCGCCTTCGGCCTGTTCAGCCGAAGGTGACCTGATCGCCCGTGGACTTCTCGCAGCACCTTTGGCTCATTGACCTCGATGCGTGCAGTGCCAGAACCGTTATCAGTAGCAGTCATGCCACCCAGTGTGACACAGATAACTATCTATGGAAAGGCTCTGACTTGATGGAACGACTGACGGCGGCTAGAACTGCCTGAACAACGAAGCTACTTCTTCTTGCTCTTCTTGTCCTTCTTGTGCTTCTTGCCCTTCTTACCGGACTTGCCTGCACCGTTCACACGGTCAGCTTCGAGCTTCGCGGCCACGTCCGGCACATAGCGGAATTCAGTGCGCGGTGGACGCTCGTAGCTCCCCTCAGACTCCGGACGCTCCGGAATTTCCGGAACATCCCGCTGAATGTGCTCGTACGGAATGGTGGTCAGCAGGTGGTTGATGACATTGATACGCGAGCGCTTCTTGTCCTCGGACTCAACCGTGAACCACGGTGCGGACGGGATATCAGTGTGGATGAACATCTCATCCTTAGCGCGGGAGTAGTCCTCCCAGCGAGTGATGGACTCCAGGTCCATCGGCGAGAGCTTCCAGCGGCGCAGCGGATCTTCACGACGGGACTTGAAGCGAGCAACCTGCTCCTCGTCCGACACGGAGAACCAGTATTTGCGCAGGATAATGCCGTCTTCAACCAGCAGACGCTCGAAGATTGGAGCCTGGTGCAGGAAGCGACGGTACTCCTGCGAGGTACAGAAGCCCATGACGCGCTCAACGCCGGCGCGGTTGTACCAGGAGCGGTCGAAAATCACGATTTCGCCGGCAGTTGGCAGCTTTTCGACATAACGCTGGAAGTACCACTGACCCTGCTCACGGCTCGTCGGAGCCGGCAGAGCCTCAATGCGACAGGTACGGGGATTCAGGTACTGCGTGATGCGCTTAATGGCCGACCCCTTGCCGGCAGCGTCACGACCCTCCATCACGATGACAATTCGGGCACCGGTTTCTACCACCCACTGCTGCATTTCGACGAGCTCTGCCTGGAGCTTTTTGAGCTCGGCTTCATAAGCCTTCTTGTCGAGCTTCGGTGGGCGCTGAACGTCGTCATTATTCATAGTCCCCAGCTTACCCGGCACCCTGCCCTGACCCTATTCACCGGGTTTAACCGAGGGGTCTAATCGCAAACCTAATTGGGGCCCTAGTCACGCGAGTAAAGACGCAGCGTGACCTGCGCAACAAGGCCTGCGAAGACCATGCCGATAATGACCACAATCGGCGCCACCACACCAATATCGCCGTTGGTCAGCGGCGCCAGGAGCTGTGCCTTGTACAGGTTGCCCAGCGCAGGATCGATGACCGTCGCCTTACCCAGGAACAGCGCGCCGATAGCCAGCAGTCCACCAATCAGCGACGCAATCACAGCTTCAAGAACGAACGGCGCCTGCGTAAACCATCGGCTGGCACCGACCATGCGCATAATCTCAACTTCCTTACGACGCGAGAACGCCGCAATCTGCACCATGTTCGCAATCAGGAACACCGCGGCAACGGCCTGCACTGCCGCCAGCAGGAAGGTCGCATTTCGCACCGAATCCAAGTTCTGCGCCGCAGTTCCGACCTCTTCATGCTGGTCAGTGACGTGGTCGACCTGTGGCAACTCCCGAATCGGATCCAGCGGGCTGACGTCTGTCGGATCGGTCAGGCGCACCATCACGACAGCCGGCAGCGACTCCGGCGTCGCGTTTTCCACGAGCACGGGGTCACTGTCCTTGAACATCTCCACGAAGTGGTCAAAGTTCTGCTGACGATTTCGGAAAGTCACCGAATCAACGCCATCAGCCTCTTCAAGCTTGTCGACGACCTCAGCGCACTCCGGCGAGGAGCAAGTTTGGTCCTCGGCGGAGATTTGTTCATTCAGCTCAATCTGCACTTCTACGCGATCGAGATAAAGATCCTTCGTACGGCTGGTCTGCTCAGTAACCAGGATGCCAGTCGCGAGCAGCGCCAACGACACCGCAGTCGTAATGACCATCGCGATGGTCATCGTAATGTTTCGGCCCAAGGAGGAGAAAGCCTCACCGAGGACAAAGCGAGTCTTCATAGGTCAGTAATACCTTTCGAATGAGTTCTTCTACCGATGGACTATCTACTAATTGTTCAGGCCATAAACACCCGTGGCGTCGTCACGCACAAGACGCCCCAGTTCCAGCTCCAGTACGCGGCGACGCATGGAGTCCACGGCATCGTTGTCGTGAGTCGACACGATAACCGTCGTGCCCATGCGATTGATGCGGTCAAGCAAGAGCATGATGTCACCGGAAGTGCTTGGGTCGAGGTTGCCGGTGGGCTCGTCGGCAAGCAGGATGAGCGGGCGGTTGACGAAGGCGCGAGCGATGGCGACGCGCTGCTGCTCACCACCCGACAACTCGTGCGGGTAGCGGTTCTCCTTGCCCGAGAGTCCGACCATTTCAAGCGTTTCCGGAACAGCCTTGTCAATTTTCGCCTTCGGCTTGCCAATCACCTGCAATGCGAACGCGACATTTTCGTACACGGTCTTCTTTGGCAGCAGGCGGAAGTCCTGGAAGACGTACCCCACCTTTTGACGCAATTTCGGGATGTTGCGGCGAGAAATCTTGGTCAGATCCTGGCCTGCGACCGTCAGTTTTCCTGAATCCACTTTCTCTTCACGCACCATAAGGCGCAGGAATGTCGACTTACCAGAGCCCGACGGTCCAATAAGAAAGACAAACTCACCTTTATCTATGTGGACTGAAACATCGTCGAGAGCTGGTCGGCTAGAAGTCGAGTAGGACTTGGTAACCCCGTCGAAAGTGATCATAGATAGACACTCTAATCACTTAAGCCACTCAAGTCACTCTGGAATGCATGGGATTGAACATTGAACCATGCGAGATTGGGCGGCGCTGAGCACTACCCCTCGAGGCGCGCGGCCGCATGGGAGCACACCACAGCTCCTGTCGAAATTATTTTCTCAAAAAATCTCCAAATCCCCCTTTGCCTCGCTCACTAGTTCGACTATAATGAGCGATGAAAGATTAAACGCGGGGATTAAAAACACCAAATAACGTCGCTGATCTGCTTAAAGCTCGGAAAATTGACACTCAGAGTTAGTCGAAAATATTTTCCCTACCTCTTCCTTATTTCAACATTTCAACGTCCAGGTCTTATCTTTCAGGGGGATTCAACAATGGCCAGCGGGGAACATATACCACGGAAACGCACTTACGCTGCGGCGATGGAAGCAACAGCGCCACGCTTTCACCATGAGATTTCTCAAACAGCACCAGCACGTCTTGGAATTGACCGTAATCGAGCTGATCTGCAGCTTGCCCTTGCTTGTGTTCCGTCTTCTTCAACAAAAGACGTCGAAGATTACATCGCCAAAATCGCTCCAGCTCTTGGCATGTCACGCGGGAGAACACTCCAGTACATCGATATCGGGATGCAGCTAGAGCGGCTCCCGCGGTTGAAAGAGCTTCTGCTCAAACGCGCACAGCTACCGCTTCCCCACATGCGGGTCATTGCCACAGCCATCCTCCCCTTGGATGACGCCTCTACTGTGAAATATTTCGAAGACCATCTCCTCGAACTGATCACGCCGAGAGTCAATGGTGAAGTTCTTCGCGGGGTTCGGAGTCTTCAACAGAATATTCAGCGATTTATTAATGAAGTCAGCCCGCTATTGCGCCCTAAAAATGAGTACGACCCGCCGATTACTTCGTTTCAAAAAGGCATCGAGCAAAAAGCTGGCGAATCTATAAAGTTCGAGTTAAAGGACAACCTCACTGAAGTCACCATGGAACTGATGCCTGAGCGGGCAATTGAGTTTCAGAAGGTCTTGGAAGAAATTACCGCTGATCAGGACTGCGACTTCGTCGAGGCTTTTTCACACCTTCTGCACGGGACTGCTCAGGTCACCGCCACGTTGAATCTGTACTGCCCACTTACTCAAGACAAGCCGCAGGAGGCATGGATCGGCGGTCTGGGGTGGATCAACAAAATCGCCACTGAATCGTGGCTCGACCGGGTCACTAGTATCCGGCTACTAGCCGACGAGAAAACGGAAAAGTACTCGCCAACAGAGCGACAGCGGACTTACGTCCAAGGCAGAGACGGCACCTGCCGCTTTCCTGGATGCAATGTCGATGCAACGAAGTGCGACATCGACCACATTCAGCCGTATAACCACGAGAATCCCGAAGAAGGTGGCCAAACCGAAACGCCCAACCTCCATTGCCTGTGTCGTCGACACCACAATCTAAAAACGGCCGGCCTTTGGAATGTCGTCCGCGATATCGACGGCGTGGAGTACTGGACCTCCACCACCAATCAGAGCGCTGAAAAAGCTGCCCTTATCAGCACAGAGTCGGGGCCGCTCGCCGGTCACGGTCGCTACTCTTTCGATCTACGCAAGACGAAGAAAGCACAGACACTCAAGGAGTACAACGAACAAAGGTTGGAAAATCTCCGCGAATCACAGGAGCTGACAAATCAGGCTCGTGAAGAACTAGGATTGAACGAGGACGAGAGCAACGAAGAAATCGAAGACGAGCCGCCCTTCTAGCGCTACTCCCCTTCGGACTGCTGAGCCATGCGCCAGCGAATACCGGCCTCGATGAACCCGTCGAGGTCACCGCCAAGGACCGACTGTGGGTTGTTGACTTCGTATTCGGTACGCAGATCCTTGACCATCTGGTACGGGTGCAACACATAGGAGCGCATCTGGTTACCCCACGAGGCATTGCCGCCTGCGCCGAGAGCATCCAGCTCCGCGCGTTCTTCCTGGCGCTTCTTCTCCAGCAACTTCGCCTGCAGAACTCGCATGGCGGAAGCCTTGTTCTGGTGCTGGGATTTCTCGTTCTGGCAAGTCACCACGATGCCGGTCGGGACGTGCGTAAGTCGCACCGCGGAGTCCGTGGTGTTCACCGACTGCCCACCTGGGCCGGAGGAACGGTAGACGTCGATACGCAAATCTGACTCGGGGATGTCGATGTGATCCGTTTCCTCGACAACCGGCAGCACCTCGACCTCAGCGAAGGAGGTCTGGCGGCGCCCCTGGTTATCGAAAGGACTAATACGAACCAGACGGTGCGCGCCCTGCTCGACCGAGAGGGTGCCGTACATGTACTCGCCGTGAACGACGAAGGTGGCGGACTTAATACCGGCCTCTTCAGCGTAGGAGGTGTCGTAGACCTCGACCTTATGTCCGTGCTTGTCGGCCCAGCGCAGGTACATGCGCATGAGCATCTCGGCCCAGTCGGCGGCATCCACGCCACCGGCACCGGAGCGGATGTTGATGACCGCCTCGCGCTCGTCGTAAGGCCCCGAAAGCATGGTCGTGACCTCGAGCGACTCGATATCGGCACGCAGGTCGGCGCGTTCGGCGTCGGCCATCTCGACGGCATCGGAGTCGTCCTCATCTTCCGCGAGTTCGTACATCACGGAGAGGTCGTCGAGGCGCCCGCGTAGCGAGTCGATCTTTTTCTTCTTCGCCTGCGCCTGCGACAGTGCGCTGGTGACCTGCTGCGCGTGGTCGGGGTCGTCCCACAGCGACGGGTCGGCGGCCTGGGCTTCCAACTCTCTGATCCGGTCGGAAAGCTCGTCGACATCGACCACCTTCTCAATGGTGGTCAGCGTCGCGTCGAGTTCTTTGAGGTCAGCATTCAGATCCGGGTTCACGGGTACTACCTTAGCTATACCGCCTGTTTCGGTGCACAATAGGACGTATGTCTGAATCCACCGCCAGCCAAGATTCCAGCCAAGATCTAGAACTCTTCCTCTCCCAAGTATCCGAGTCGATTGTGGCATCGGATACCAGTGTTGCGGTTGCCATCGTCAAGCGCGCCGCCGCCATTGCCGCTCGTATGCGTGACGAAGGCCTGGTCACGGAGTACAAGACATCGCTTTCCGACGTTGTCACCGCGGCCGACCGGGCAGCGGAAAAGTTCGTCGTCGAGGCCTTGGCAGCGCTCCGCCCGGAGGACGGCATCCTTGGCGAGGAAGGGTCGGCGAAGGAGTCCCAATCGGGTCGCACGTGGGTGATTGACCCCGTCGATGGCACCTACAACTTCACCACGGGCTCGGACTACTGGTGCAGCGCATTGGCGCTGGTTATGGGCGATGCGAACGATCCGGATGAGGTCATTCTCGGCGCGGTGCACCGACCTGCCACGGGCGAGAGCTGGATTGGTGGCCCCAATCTCCCTACCACTCGTATCAACCTCGATGGCACTGTTGATGACCTCCGGGTCACTAACCGTCCCCTCTCGGAAGTCTGTGCAGCGACGTACCTCCACACCACAGTGGTGAGCTCGAGCGAAGAATCCGAGGTCACGGCTACAAAGTCCTGGTTGGATGCGGTGTCCCGCAGCGCTACCTGGCGCATGCTGGGCTCAGCGTCGGTGGATATGGCAGGCGTTGTCGACGGCCGTATCGGCGTATGGTTCCAGCGCGACGTCGCGGCTTGGGACTGGCTGCCTGGTTATGCGCTTATTACGGGCGCAGGTGGCGAATGCGAGGCGGTTGGCCGATGGAAGCTGGCGGGCTCAAGTGGCCAGGTCGCTGAGCTGCGTGAGGTTCTGCGCTAGAATTTCGGCCATGACCACCTCTTACTCCGAAGATCTCGCCCTCGCACTGTCGCTTGCCGACGCAGCCGATGACCTCACGATGTCCCGCTTCGAGGCGGCCAATCTAGTCGTCGAGTCCAAGCCTGACCTCACGCCGGTCTCCGATGCCGATATCGCGTGTGAAAAGCTGCTCCGCGAGATTCTGTCGGCAAAACGCCCGAGCGATGAGGTTCTCGGCGAAGAATTCGGCGGCGAAGCTGTGTTTGAGGGCCGCCAGTGGGTCATCGACCCCATCGACGGCACAAAGAACTTCGTGCGCAATGTCCCGGTCTGGGCCACCTTGATTGCCCTGTTGGAGGACGGTAAGCCCGTTGTCGGCGTGGTCTCTGCACCTGCGCTGGGACGTCGCTGGTGGGCGTCTAAGGGCGACGGCGCATTCAAGCGCTCGCAGGTTGGTGGCCGGGACGCCGCCGAGCGCCGCATTGAGGTCTCGAAGGTGGCGAACATCGCAGACTGCTCAATCTCCAACTCTTCGCTCACAGGTTGGGCCGAACGCGATTTGCGCGACAACTTCATTGAACTCACCGATGACGCGTGGCGTCTGCGCGGCTACGGTGACTTTTTCTCCTACTGCCTGGTAGCCGAGGGCGCGGTCGATGTCGCCGCTGAGCCGGAAGTTTCCCTGTGGGACCTGGCTCCGCTTGCAATCCTGGTAGAGGAAGCTGGCGGCCGCTTCACTTCCCTAGCAGGTGTCGACGGGCCGCACGGCGGGGACGCGGTTGCGACGAATGGGTTGCTTCACGACGCCGTCGTCAAGCGCCTGAACGGGTAAACAGGGTTTTCCAACCTACCGCGATTTGCGACGAGCGGCTCACTATCTCCCGTCCGCGTGACCGATATCCAGGATACGTCGCAGCTCAGCAAATACCTCAGGGCGTACCTCATGGGTTACCACCCGTCCACTCTTAGACCTAGTTAGCAGCCCGGCATCCGCCATGGTCTTTAAATGATGCGACACCGTCGGCTGACTAAGCCCAGAAACAGCGGCCAGATCCCCCACGGTCATCGGACTACAGCCAGCGGCAGCGAGCTGAGACAAAATTTGCAGGCGCGCCGGTTGCGCCAGCGCTTTGAAGAGCGTTGCCGCAGCCTGCGCTTCCGCCGCGTCGAGAGGCCGACCGCCAAGTGCACAGCATTCTGAGATTTCGTCCATACCTGTTGAGGCTACACGGCCTCCTCTCTAAACATATTGACAATCATCGATATATTGATTACACAGGAAACTATGACACAGACTACAAAGTCACTCAGCTTCCTAGATCGCTTCTTGCCGCTATGGATTGCAGCTGCAATGGCAATTGGCCTCATTCTGGGCAAAATTGCACCGTCACTTGTGAACTGGCTGGCAGAGGCAAAAATTGCGACAATTTCCGTACCAATCGCCATCGGCTTGCTGGTCATGATGTACCCACCGCTCGCAAAGGTTCGATACGACAAAACGGGCAAAATTTTGACATCCAGGAAGCTGATGGGCATCACAGTCTTCCTCAATTGGATTCTCGGCCCCGCACTGATGTTCACCCTTGCCTGGATATTCCTCAGTGATAGTCCAGAACTGCGCACTGGCGTGATTATCGTCGGTCTCGCCCGCTGCATTGCAATGGTTTTGGTCTGGAACGACCTATCTTGCGGCGATACTGAAGTCGCTGCCGTATTGGTGGCCGTAAACTCGCTATTTCAGATTTTCATGTTCGGCGCTCTAGGGTGGTTCTACCTGCAGATTCTGCCCTCCTGGTTGGGACTGGAAACCACTTCCGCCTCCTTTTCTTTTTGGGCAATCGCACTATCCGTAGTGGTATTCCTCGGTATTCCGCTTCTGGCTGGCGCGGCATCACGCATAATTGGTGAACGCACCCGTGGTCGCGACTGGTATGAAAATGAGTACTTGCCCAAAATCTCACCATTGGCACTTGCCGGCCTTCTATACACAATCGTGTTGCTCTTTGCGCTTCAGTCACAGCAGATTCTTGAGAATCCCTGGACCGTTGCGAAAGTGGCGCTACCACTAGTGATCTACTTCCTCGCCATGTTCGCGATCGCTCTCACTTCAGCCAAGGCCGCGGGCATGAACTACGCAACCTCCGCATCGATTGCCTTTACGGCCGCCGGAAATAACTTCGAGTTGGCAATTGCGGTTGCGGTTGGCACCTTCGGCCCATTGTCCCAGCAAGCACTTGCGGGAACGATTGGACCACTTATTGAAGTACCCGTACTCGTTGCACTTGTCTACGTCACCCGCTGGCTCGGGCCACGCCTTTTCCCCAATGACCTTTCCGTACCGGACAAACTATAGAAAAAGGATTCTGAAATGAAGGAAATCCCGAAGGTACTTTTCATCTGCGTGGCAAATGCCGGTAAATCCCAGATGGCCGAGGCCATTGCGCTTGCAAAATATGCCACGCAGTTCACCGCCCTTTCAGCAGGAACGAACCCCAAAACTACTACCAATGCGCTTGCAGCCAAATCAGTTGCAGAAATCGGCGCCTCTATGGACGGTGCATCACCAAAGCCCATTGACCCCACGATTCTCCGGACTGCAGATCGTGTTGTCATCATCGGCGATGCCGCTCATGTAGAGCTCCCCTCGGACGCTCAAGGCTCACTCGAGCGTTGGCTTACTGACGAGCCTTCAAAACGAGGCATCGACGGAAAAGAACGCATGGACCTGATTCGCGATGACCTCGAGCGCCGTATCGACGAGTTAGCTGTCGAACTCCGTTCCACTAAGAATCCCTAAGCGGCAGAATCCAACAAAAGCCTCCTTATCGCCAGCGTAAGCCACACGACTGCGCCGACGCCTGCGATGAGACCGAGAAGCAGGAATATCAGAC
The DNA here is from genome assembly GCF_001054325.1 of Corynebacterium vitaeruminis. GTDB lineage: Bacteria > Actinomycetota > Actinomycetes > Mycobacteriales > Mycobacteriaceae > Corynebacterium > Corynebacterium vitaeruminis_A. The sequence goes on from NZ_JVVM01000020.1 coordinate 255,288, forward strand.
CGACTCCCCAAAGCCCGGTGATGTCGTCAGTGCCGGCGATGATGCTCCAGCACAGGGCATAGCCGGCGACCGCTGCCCACCAGGTGGGCAGCACGTTCAGAGTTGGGGCGGGCACGCGCATCATGGCAGAGGCAGTGAGGACGACCATCGCGAAGCCGGAGCAGAAGACCTGCCACGGCGAATAGTCGTATTCGCCCTCGAGCGTTCACGCGAGCGTACAAAAGCAGATTACGAATGCGGCGACAAAGACGAAAACCGTGTGACCAAATGCGATGCGCTCACCGGACTTTTTGGCCAGCCACGCGGCACCTACCCATGCGAGGACGGTGGGGATGGTAATGATTAACAGGTACACGAAGAATACACCTGGCACCTCGGACCAGGTGAAACTCGTCAGCATTGATCTCATACCACTAGGTTACGCGTGCCCCTGGGCTCTTTGAACGCGCTAGTTTCCCAGAAAAAACACAGACGAAACACTGTGTTTTACACATGCTCACTTAATGTATTGTCAGATTCAGCTGCTACAACTAGAAAGTCGTTTTCATTAAGACGTTTATAGGGAGTACTTTTTACCAAAGAGCACCTCCCGATAAGTTGTAGTAAAGGAGAAATCTGGGGTGAATAAACCTTCACGAATTGTGGGGCTTGATATAGCGCGCTCACTCGCCATCATCGGCATGATCATTGTCCATATGGCCTCACTGCTTTGGAGCACAAAGGTTGTGCTCTCTGGCCTACCCTCATCACTGTTCGCCATCATCGCCGGAGCCACAATGATGATTATCGGCCGAAATTACAGCAGCACTACCTTCTTGCGGCTGATCACTCGCGGCGCTCTGATTATTCTCATCGGCCTGGCGCTGTTGCCGGTCGGTGGAGAAATTCAGGTGGTCCTCGTTGTCATGGGGCTGGTAATGATGCTGGTTTCCTGGATGCCAGCGCTCGGAACCTGGTGGCGAGTCGGCTTCTTCATCGCCGCAACTATCGCCGCAACAATTAAGTACGCGCCCATGACGCTGCCACAGATTTATCCGCTACTGGCGTGGATCGCATATTTCATCGGCGGCATGCTGCTTTACGACGTCTACCTACGCGGTCGCCTGCAAGGCACTTCCCCCTCCGAGACCAGCTCCAATACTCGGTTGAGCTGGATTGTTACCGCTGTCAGCGTTGTTATCACTGCCGTCGGCATGTACTTCCGATTTGATCCCGAGATTGCTGGCTGGCTCCGCTTTACCGGACATACCGGTGTCTTCGGAGAAATCATTCTCTCCGTCGCTGTTGCCGCCATTGTGCTGCATTTGTGCTTGTTCGTAGGCGACCGTTTCCCGACCGTGGTCTACCCATTCGCGGCCATGGGAACAATGTCACTGACTATTTACATCCTGCACGTTCTCACCGCGTTTTATTGGCAACAGAATGTGGCATTGCATTCCACGTTGTCCGCAGCAGGTTTCATCGTATTCTTCCTCATCATCGCAAGTCTCTGGAAGAAGTTTGTGGGACAGGGCCCTGCTGAAAAGCTCGTTGCCACCGCAATCAAGGCCATTGTTCCTTCTGGGAAAGGGAAATAACCGTGAAGAAAACATCTTTTTCCATCGCAGCACTTGTTAGCACCACGCTGCTTCTATCTTCCGCCCCAGCACTTGCATTGGAAAACGGCGAACCCGCACCGGCAAATGCTGAAAGCAGTTCCGTGGCCGCGCTGAAGATTGGCAAAGTCGGCAATTTTGGTGACTGCACCGGAACGCTGGTTGCCGATCAGTGGGTACTCACAGCACGCCACTGCCTGGAGTCTGTAAACAACGAAGGGACCCAGGCCCGCATCGGCGGGAAGGTCTACGATGCCGATTCTTGGGCACTGTCTCCAGTGTCCGATGCAGGATTACTTCACTTGACCGAGAAGGTCACTGACGCAACCCCTGCAAAGGTTTCCCGCGATATCCCGACACCTGGGCAGACGGGAACTCTCTACGGTTGGAGCAGCAGCTCGTCGATGGCCCGATCCGGACAGCTTCCGATGGCCAAGATGGTCGTCAATGAGCTGCTGGGCGGCGGACCGTCTGAAGGAACTCCAGGTGAGGCTGCGCCTGGTGAAGCTGCTCCAGGTGAGGCTGCGCCTGGTGAAGCTACTCCAGGTGAAGCTGTTCCGGGTGAGGCTGTCATGCCGGATGCGGTAAAGCCAGATGACTCCCAAACCGAGTCCATCCCCGCGGGAACGGAAAGCATCCCAGCCGACGCTGCCATGATGCCGATGATCGAAAGCGCCATCCTGGACGCGCATTCGGTCTCCGGTGCAGGTATGCAGGGCGGCGACTCCGGCGGACCATTCTTCGTCGATGGAAAGCTCGCCGGGCTTGCTACCGCCGGAACTTCCAATGGCGATCCTGACCTGCCCTCCCCCAGCGCGGCAATCACTACCCTCGCAGGCACCTCCGACTGGATTGACGGTGTCACCTCTGGTCGCGACACAGAAAGCGTCCTAACCGCAGAGAACACTCCTGCTCCGCCAAAGACCATTCAGACCAGCGCCGATCACATGTGGGGTTACCTCACCATCGCGTGTGTTGGCCTGGTTGTCGCAGCAGCCTGGTCGCGCATTAGGAATGGCCGACAGTAGAACCGTCTAACCACAACCACAAGCCGCCTCCCCGGAAAGTACTGGGTAGGCGGCTTTTATCGTGCATGCGAGGAACTTAATCGTGACTGAAGCCACAAAATCTCTCGGTAACTGACGTACAATCGTGAGGTAATCCTATGGTTTTATTCCAATTTTTCTAAGAATCGACGATGCGATTCACATAATTGCTAATTGGTGAAACCCCACCAACGAGAAAGGTAATCAATTCCCGTGGATGGTTACACGCCCTTCGACATCTTGATGGATATCGGTTGGATTTCGTTGCTGCTCATCATCGGTAATTTGATGCGGCGATTCATCCCCTGGTTCCAGAAGCTCCTCATCCCTGCACCGATTACTGCAGGCCTACTCGGCTTGCTACTAGGCCCAAACGCTTTGGGGATCATCCAGTTCAGCGAGCACTTCGGCGACTATGCGACGATTCTAATCGCCGCAGTCTTCGGTGCCCTTCCGTTCACAATGGACTTCGATGCCAAGGTTCGCCAGCGCGCGCGAACAATGTGGTCCTATTCCGTGGGCATGTACCTGACACAGTGGGGCTTCTTCGCACTGCTTGGCGTGATTCTTTTCGCCCCGCTGTTCAATACTCCGGACTGGTTCGGCATCATGCTGCCCGTCGGCTTCGTCGGCGGTTTCGGTGTGGCAGCAGCCGTTGGTGGCGCACTGGACTCGGCCGGCATGACTGAGGCCACGAGTTTGGGCTTTACAGCCGCCGCGGTGGGCATGTTTTCCGCAATTGTCGGTGGCGTTATCTTTGCCCGCTGGGGTTCAAAGAAGGGGCACACCAACGAGCTGCCCGCCTTGGATAAACTGCCGGAGGACATGCGTACCGGCATCATCTCTCTTCCCGGCCAGCGTCCAAGCGTGGGACGGGCGACCACGAGCCCGTCCTCAATTGAGCCAATCGCGCTGCACGTGGCGGCACTGGCGGTGACGCTCTTCCTGGCAAATATCCTGACTAACTGGGTCAATGACGCTTTCCCAGCCTTAAGCTTCCCGCTGTTCGCGATGGCCTTCCTTGTCGGCCTGGCGGGAGTAGGTGTGCTGCACCTGATTAAGGCACCGCACTACCTGGATACGAAGTTGATGGGTTCAGTCTCCGGTGCATCGACGGACTTCCTGGTTGCAGTGGGCATCGCGTCGATTGTGCCGGCAGTGGTGGCCACCTACATCGTCCCGCTGATTATTCTGTTCGTCGTGGGTCTGGCCTTCTGCCTGGTGTTGTTCTTCTACGTCGCACCACGAGTCTTCGAATATGGTTGGTTCGAGCGCGCCGTATTCAGCTGGGGCTGGGCAACCGCTTCCGTAGCCACGGGCATCGCCGTCCTGAAGATTGTGGACCCGGAGCAGAAATCCGGCACCCTCGAAGAATTCGGTATGGCCTACGTAGGCTTCGCACCTTTCGAAATCGCGGCGGCCATCCTCGCACCCATCGCCATCATCGCCGGATTGGTGTGGTTGTTCGGTGGGGTCGCGCTTATCGGTGGCCTAGCGCTGCTGATTCCGCCAATGATCTGGCTGAAGAAATCGAAAGCCAAGGCTTCGTAAAGGTCTTTTTAGAGAGCGGGAAAGGAAAATCTGCTCCCGTCGCCTTCTACTGTTGTGAGCCCACCATGGACTGGTCGAACCTGCCTGCCAACTATTTCCCGAAACGCAAGAAACCCCCAGTCCAACTTTCGGAGCCAGTTCATCGCGAACTTGGGGTTCCAACTTAGTGGCGGGGATGGATTCGAACCAATGACCTCTGGTACAAATGCCAGACAGGGCGATAGCGTTAGTCTCCCCATTACCTTTAGGCTATCCCCGATAATGGGGATAGTCGCTGGGCCGGGTATGGCTGAATCGCCCTGTAGTTTCATGATCCGGGAGTGTTGTCGCCCGGCACCAGGACGTTCGTTGACAGCTAATGGGGCACGGCCGGAATCTCTAGGTCTCCTTGTAACGTGGGTGCTCGCAGCGAATGTCCCGACACCCGACACCAGCGACTGGCGTATCTACCCAGTTTGCTAGGAGCCCGCTATGTCGCCGAATCACCCCATCGACATTTTCCTCGGCATGGATGTCGACAAATCTGAACACCAAGCATGTGCACTCGACCGACAAAGAAAGAAACTCTTCGCCAAGCCGCTTCCACAACTAAAGTCAGGCCTCGCGACACCCTTTGACAACCTGCAACAACACGGCCATGTACTTGCCGTTGTAGATCAGCCCAACACCATTGGCGCCTTTCCTACTGCAGTCGCCCGCGCCCGAGATTGCCAGATCGGCTGTTTGCCAGGGCTTGCCATGCGCAAAGCTGCTGACCTCTACCCGGGCCATACTGATAAGCATCGAAGAAATCCAAACTAGCTCGGCTTTTGTTACGCCTCAGTAGATGGGAAAACCCGAGGCACATTAACGCCCGAATGTACTACCAGATGGGCTTGGAGGATTGACAGATAAAACCAAGCGACGCGTAAGGAATGCTGCTGCGTCGGCAACCACCAAGGGAATTGTCCTCACGGACGACGACATTGAGTGCGGGTATCGAATTGTGCAAGGAAAACTCGACGTAGATGACTACATCGAACGTATTTGCTCTACTGCGCTGACCAATGACCGGTGAAGCAATGAGCGAGCGTGACCTATGGGACGCGTTGACTTACCCCGGGACCTCAACTTCACCCTCGTTTAGGATGATCCTATCTAATATATGTTAATTTATATATCTATCAGTCATTGGTAAGCCTTGGAGGGGTATTTTATGCGGAAGGTGCGAAGGCAAACCGTTAAGGCTAATGGCCGGGATTGGAATAGCGTTTCTTTCGTTCGTTCAACTAGCCACATCGGCGCACGCTGCAGGAAATATCGAAGAGCTAACGCGGCTTAGGCTTCTAGAGTGGCGAGTCAAGCCCGATGTACCCAATGAGTCACTGTTAAGTGCTGCGTTCTTGTCGTGGAATCCGGATCCGGGGATACCGCCTTTTTCAGCGTGTGGCCCTGCAACAGATAAATTTAAGACTGTAGCAAGCTGGCAGTACGTTGACCTGGGAACACCTCAGGATTTTATGCATGCGAACGAGGTGACGTTGCGCTGTGGAGACAGTTCACATGGGTTAAAACATATCCGCCAGAACCGCCCCGAATGGTCGTCGCTTGCAGCCATCGAAGGGAAGGATGGCGATGCCCTAATTCGTATTGCAATCGATGCTGCGCTAGAGGGGACCACCTGGTCAAAGAGAGTCTCACCTTCAACTGCAAATCGTGATGACAAATTCTGCGCTTCGGCACAAATCTACTTAGTCGATAAAGTTCGCGGGATAATTGTTCAGACACTTGAACCATCAAAATTTGTGGCTGAACACGGTCATCATGTCATCACTGCTTACCCTACTAATACGTCGAAGTGTAAATAGCATGAGTTTCGCGCAAAAGTTTATTGACGCTCTAAATGCAGACGACTCAGTGGATGCCGACCATGCTGCTTTTATCGGGGCTGACGGTGATGCTCGTTTGGTGCGATACCAAGGAACAGACCTACCGTGGCAGATTCCTGTACGCATCAAGGAGCTTGGCTGGAAGCGGATGGAATATATCACCAGCAACCCCGAGGGCGTGTATTTCAGCCTTTTCCTGGACGAGGAGCTGTACAAACTCGATGAAAGGGAATGGATACAACCGGAGCTGTGTCTTAGTGATGAAACCGGGCTGTGGCATTTGGTGGAAACCGCCTAACTCGCGCGTCAAAACCCCACATGCATAGTAGATAGGGAGATGCACAAGGTTATGGCTCGGAAACCGAAGCAGCGTCATACGGGCAAGACGGTCAGCTTCTTCCTTTTGAAGCTCGCGCGCACGACGGCGGGCTTGTGCCCTTCTGTCTTTAGTCACCATGCCCAAAGAAAAACACCGCGCAGAAACAAAGTTAAGACGCTGCCCCCCCCACAACAGGCGCTAACACTCGCTAATTTCCATCTGGACTGCGTATATCAACGGAGGATGTGGTCAGTCCTATGCTGTTTCTGAACTGCTCAGGTTCAGCATAAACCGGTAGAAGACAAGCGTCGAAAAACTTCGCTCCATCAAGTACCGCACCCCGAAAATCAACCTCGTTAAGGAATGCGCCTTCAAAGTCTGCATCAATTAGGTTCGCATTCCTCATGTTAGACCACGCCAGCATTGCTCCTCGGAAGGAGCATCCCTGGCACTGGGAGCCTTCAAAATCAGCGGCGGATAAATCATAGTTTGAGAAATCTTTACCCCTCAGGTCTTTTCCTCGTAATTCTCGACGGGAGGATTCAGACATTTCCCTGTACATCGAGCACCTACTTCAGCTAAGGAGAATTGACTACCCAGTCAGGACAGCGTCCGTGTACCCATGGGCAGTATGTTGTTACAACACCATATGGTCGCCCATCGGTGATCTTGTTGAATCCGACTACTGCCAGAACATCCCGAGTCTCCAGTTTCTGGCATTTCCTGATCGGCCCCCATCCCTCAGATCTATCGGCAATCGGTATTCGACTCTATCTCCGCCGTTAAAGGTTTCAATCTTGGGAGCATACTGGGTAACTACTCGCGGTGCATTAGCACTAAGCCCGTGTTTTGACTGAATCTTTGATTGAGCACGTTCACGCATCACTACTCGTCGGCCATTCTTGTCGTCCCACTCTCCGACAATCCGATAGCCGTCTCTCCCCCGCCTGACATAAAGGCTGTTCTAGTGCCACGTAGAAGTAATTCCGAACTTAACGGATCTTCTGAGACCGGCATTCCTTCAATGCTTCCAAAATCCGTTACCTCCGAAGATGCCTCAGCGATTGGAGTATGAACCATCATTGCGCCGAATGCGGCCTAAGCAATTAGGTCTACTCTTTTTCTCATTCGTGCACTTTCTCTCGTGTACTAATTTCAAAGACCTGTGCTTCAGCACATCCTCCAAATCTCTATCAGTACATGCCTTACCGTCTTTGTGGTGTTTTTCACATTGCTCCTAAAGAGCAACACACCTCTGGCAGATGTACATCTGCAACTTCTTAGAGGCTGACCAGCGCGAACGCGCAGGGGTGAAAAATTGCTTAAGTTCGTCATCGTTCAGACCTCAAAAGTAGGTCTTAACTTCTGCAATTTTTCTTCCTAGCGTCACGCTCATGATGTCGATTCGAGTGGTCAACGCAGTAGATGGGTACGCCTATCTCCTACGCAACGTTGCCACTGCCGACGTCGGCTCAGGGACAAAAACCAAACTCGGTGACTACTACCAAGCCACCGGTACTCCCCCCCCTGGCCGCTGGTACGGGCGCGGACTCACCGGCCTCGACTCCACTGCCAATCACAGCGGGCACAACTGTCACCCAGGAGCTCATGGCCGCACTCTACGGTGAGGGGCTTCACCCCGAGGCCGATTCCCGTATCGCCAACGGCGCATCCATTGCTGACGTACAACTCGGTCGCGCCTACCCGTTCTACTCCGGCCGGCATCAGGTACTAAAGGAGCTACCGACCATGGAGAAACAGTTCCGCTACCACGCTGGGCGCAGGCTCACCGAGCAGGAACGAAACACTATCGCGGTCGATGTCGCACGCAAGCACTACAGCGACGAAACCGGCTACTCAAATGCGACGCCAAAGGAGATTCTGGCGTGGGGCAACGAGAAGAAAAACTCCGTTCGCCTAGCTACTGCTGACTTCGACCTGACGTTTTCACCGGTGAAGCCTATCTCTGTGCTGTGGGCACTCGGCAACGAGGAGATGCGGAAAACCATTGAGGCCGTTCACAATGAATGTGTCTCAGCTTGCCTGGATTGGCTCGATGAGACAGCACTGCGTACCCGCTGCGAGGTCAATGGAGTCAAGAAGTTAACGCGCACGCGCGGCCTCATTGCCGCACAGTTTGTCCACTATGGCCCCCGTAGTGGTGCTCCGGATCTTCACACACACTGCCTGGTTTCAAACAAAGTCCAAGGCCCCGACGGCCAATGGCGCAGTGTTGATTCACTCTCGTTAATGAAGTCTGCGGTTACTGTATCCACCTACTACAACGCACTGATTAAGATTCGGGGAGAAATTTCCTGGTCGCTTAGCAACTTGTATCGTGTTGCCGACTTCTTTGAAGTCGATATCACCGACCTCCTCCCCCATCGCGTTCCCCAGACGCAAGAAACCCCCGGTTCGCTTTCGCGAACCGAGGGTTCCAACTTAGTGGCGGGGGCTGGATTCGAACCAACGACCTCTGGGTTATGAGCCCAGCGAGCTACCGAACTGCTCCACCCCGCGTCAACTGTCCTGGCTTTTACAAGCACTCACAGCGGGCGCTGACCTCTCCGGCCAACGAGAAGTAACTGTAGCACGGAGGTTCCAACAAAGACCAATCCCCAGGTCATAGCGGGTTTCGCTACAACCTGGGGACGTGGGAACCATAAGAACCTATGATTCTCGGTCAATTACTCACCGCAAGCCTTACTCACCGTAAGCATTACTGACCATTAGCCTTCTGGTAGTCAGCGGCGGCACGATCGAGCTCGGCAAGTGCCTGGCCTTGCGCTGCGTAGTCACCGTTCTTCTGGGCGTCGTTAAGCTTCTGTAGCGCGTCGGAGATACGGCGAGCGGCGTCGTCACGCGCGGCGACATCAACCTTGCGCTCTTCCTTCGGCGCCTCGCCGTCGGACTCGGCACCGGTCGTGGACTCGGCGGTTTCCTTGTCCTTATCCGCCGGCTGCTCCTCGGCCTCTTCCTCACCGCGAACCTTGGTCACGGCGGAAGCGTCGATACCAACCTGGCTCAGAGCCTCAGTAACCGTGGCACCGTAGCCCACCTGACCGCGGTAAGCGACGAGAATACGCAGCAGCTTCGGGAACGCGGTCTCCTGCCCCTTGCGCTGAGTGTAGACCGGCTCGACGTAGAGAATCTCGCCATCGCCGACCGGCAGCGTCAGTAGGTTGCCATTGGTGACCACGTTCGTGCCCTCGAGCAGGGTACGGTCCTGGGCGACCTCATCGGCGGACATCATCGTGTCCTGGGCCTGACGCGGGCCCATGGTCTGGGTGTTGGTCGGCAGGGCACGGATGGTGATGCGGCCGTAGGTCTCCGGATCAGAGGACGCACTCATCTGAGCAGCGAGGAACTCGCGCTCCAGACCACGGAAAGCGGAAATCAGCTGGAAGCTCGGCTTACCAGTCTCCGGATCGGAAGCAACAACGTAGTACGGCGGCTGGGAGAGCTTCTGCTCTTCCGGCGCGGTCGGGTCGGACGGGACAGACCAGAAGGAATCGTTAGCGAAGAACACGCCCGGGTCGCTGACATGGTACTTGGCCATCAGCTCACGCTGGACCTTGAACAGGTCCTCCGGGTAACGCAGGTGCTCCTGCAGTTCTTCGGAAATCTCCGACTTCGGCTTCACCACGCCTGGGAAGACGCCCTCCCAGGCCTTGAGCACTGGATCATTTTCATCGAATTCGTAGAGGTCGACAGTGCCATCGTAGGCATCAACGGTCGCCTTCACAGAGTTGCGAATGTAGCTGACCTCACTGTTCGGCAGCGGACGTGGTGTGCCATCCGGGTTGATGGAGTCCTGCGTGGTCTCCTGGAGACTCATGCGCTGGGAGTACGGCATCTTGGCCAGCGTGGTGTAGCCGTCGACAATCCACTTCATACGACCATCGACTACAGCCGGGTACGTCTTCGTGTCAGTAGTCAGCCACGGGGCGACCTTCTGAACACGGTCACGCGGATCGCGGTTGTAAATAATCTTGGAGTCCGCCCCAATTCGGTCGGACAGCAGGATGTTGAGCTCCTGGTAACGGGTCGCGAAAATCATGCGGCTGGCAAGCCCACCCACGCCAACACCGCCCTCACCGTCGTAAGTGAAGTTACGGCCATCGGCATCATACTCGTAGTCATTGCCGTCGCCGTTGCCGCCGACAATTGCGTAGTCGGCATCACTATTAGCAATGACCGGACCGTAGTAAATGCGCGGCTGCTTCAGGTTCAGGTTCATGCCATTCGGGTCCTCGGACTCGAACAGGTCAGCCACGGTGTACAGCGGGTAACCACCGCGGGCAGAACCAGACTCGGACGCGACCTCGTCGACCTTGTTAGCTGGTGCGGCAACGAAACCATTGCCGTGGGTGTAGACCGTGTGGCGGTTAATCCAGTCAGTCTGGTTGCCCTGCAGAGTCTGCGGGTTCAGCTCACGAGCAGCGACAATGAAGTCACGGGACTCCCCATCAATCTGGTAGCGGTCGATAGCCAGAGGATCGGAGAAACCGTAGAAGTTCTTCAGCTGGCGCTGCTGGGTGAAGGTACGCGGCAGCACTTCCGGATCTAGAATTCGGATATTGGCCAGTGTCGCGGCATCGCGCGAAATCGAATCCGCACCTTCCTTTGCTGCCTCCTTATCGCCTTCCTTTTCAACGGGCACGCCCCAGTCGCGCTCAACCTTCACCTTGTCGTCGGTAAGCCCGTAGTGATAGCGCGTCGATTCAATATTGCGCGCAATGTACTCGCGTTCCTTGGAAGCTCGGTTCGGGTTAACCGAGAACTGCTCAACTGCCAGCGGCCAGGCCACGCCAATTAGACCGGCGGAGACCAGCATCAGCACTGTGGCAAACGCCGGAATGGAGAGGTTGCGCAGGAAGATAGAAGCGAAGAATGCGGCAGCCACCACAATCGCGATGACCAGCAGCGTAATCTTCGCCGGCAGCAGGGCGTTGATATCGGTGTAGGAGCCACCGGTGAAGGTCTTCTGCTTGTTATTCAGTAGCTCGTAACGGTCCAGCCAATACGACACAGCCTTGAGCAGCATGAAGACACCGGCCCAGGATGCCAACTGCGCACGAGCCGCATTAGAGACTCGGGTCTTCTCCCCTGTGGTCGGATTGCCGGCACGGATACCACCGAGGAAGTAATGCGTCACCAGCGACAGCAGGAACGCAATAACTACTAGGACAACCAGCGTCGAGGCGATGTACGACCACAGCGGCAACTGGAATGCATAGAAACCCAAGTCCTTGCCGTACTGCGGATCGGTCTCCCCGAAGGACTGACGGTTTAAGAACAGCTGGACCGTCTGCCAATTCCCCTGCCCCACGAGGCCACCGAGCACGCCGAAGACGATGGGCAGCGTGGTGAACATCGACTTCGAACCGGATTCAGCCATTCGTCGGTATACGGCCTGCGGGCTGCGCGGATCCGTCAGCCCCAGGTCGACGGGACGCGAGCGCCACGCCAACCACATAGATAGAAATGTCAGCGCGCCCGTTATCAGGCCTACGATGACAAACAGGACGATGCGAGTGAGCCATGTGGTGCCGAAGACTCCTCGATAGCCCACTTCACCGAACCACTGAAAGTCCGTATAAAGATTGACGGCGATGGGAATCACAAAGGTCAGCGCAGCAATCACCAACACGGTAATTGCCAGCCACCCCGGGCGGCCACCCGCCGATCGTCTCGGTCGAGTCTGGTTTAGAGACAACGTCTCTCCTGTCCAAGTTGAGCTTGACTTGCCAGCGAGCTGGTAAGTCGGTCGTACGCTTATCCGTCATCTACTCTAAATAAAGTTCCTAACATTTGACTAAGGATGCTGTTTATACAGCGTTGCCAGGAAAGGGGCGTCGTCAAGCGTCATGAGCGAAAACAGCAGCACTCAGACTCATCTCAGCCAGCAAGCACTCAACCGCGCCGTGCGTGAAGCCGTCGAATACGTCCACGCCGAAGGTTGGGACCGCGCCCCGAGCCTCTTCGCCCTCGTCCCCACCGCCGCGCTTGCCGACGTGCTTGCCGACGAGCTGATTGACAGCGCCCCACTGACCGTCATTGCGCAGGAGCCGCTCCCCGAGGGAATTGAAGGCGGCAGCCCTGAGTTGGCGGACTTTATCGCTCGGACGTCGTGGCCGGCAGGTGTAGTCGGCGCCGTGCTGGCGCAGGAGATCATGGTCATCGCTCCGGAGCAAGCGGACAGTTTTGAGGGTGCATCACTGGATGAGGTACGGGCACAGGCGGATGGCAAAGCGGCTCGTCAGGCGCGTCTTTTCAGCGGTGTTATCAGTGAGGGCCCACATCTGACGCTGATTCAGCCGCGCCCCACGGAAGCGGAGCTGGATGAGCGTGGCCCCTTTGCTGAAGATGAGATTGAGCTAAAAGATGGCTCAGGGGTAGCCGATGGTGTCATCGCTGCGTTGTATTCCACGTTCGGCGCCGCCTGATATTTTCACCTATCTGCGAAAAGGTCATTAACATCGGCAAATATCCATATTTCTACCTAGTGCCGGTTGACATCGGGACTAGAACCTAGTTGTATAACAAAGTGATAAAGGCGCGTCTCTAAGCATCCACTCAGGGTTCACCTCAGGGGTCGGCGGGAATGGGGCTTTCGAGAGGCGAGCTAGTCCGGCGAGGAAATCGCAAGTGTAGCGCGAGTTTTTCCTTCTATAAGGTTTTCGACTAAGAGGTTTTTAATTATGAAGAACAACGTTGTTCGCCGTGCAGCAGCCTCGGCGGCCGCAGCTTCTGCTCTGGCGGCCTCCCTCCTGACTGGCGGTGTTGCCAACGCTCTTCCGACTGGCACTTACGTTGCCTTCGGCGATTCCTTCGCTGCTAACCCGGGCAAGTCTGACCCAGCTGTACCGGGCCGTGGCGGCTGCCCGATTTCGGTGTCGAACATTGGCTCTCACGTTGCTCGTGAGACTGGTCTGGAGCTGCACGACTACTCCTGCAACGGCACCACGGCTTTCATTCCAAATCAGCCGCAGAAGTCCCTGATGGGCCAAGTTGACAACGCCATCGCTCAGGGCTCTCTCGGCCCGAATACCCAGCTAGTGACCATCTATGTGGGTGCCAACGATGCGATGCAAGGTGCCGTTCTGCCAATGCCGGTTCAGGATGACCTGTACACCACCAACGTAGTCGCTGCCCTGGACAAGATTAAGGCCGCTAATCCGACTGCCCGCATCATGCTGATTGGCTACCCGGCTTTCACTTCCAATGACCCGACTCACTACGCCTGCCCGGTTAACGCCGCAGGTTTTGCGCCGCACATTCCGGCTGCCAGCATGCACCAATACGAGATGGCTCTGCAGAACCGTCAGGTACGCGCTGCCAATGAAGCTGGTGTCGGTTTCGTCAATATGAAGGAAGTTACCAACATCGACGTGGCAATGTGTGGTCCGGACGGCGAGCGTCAGGTCTCCGCCATTCTGGATACCGATGTTGCTTCCTACAACATGACCAACCACCCGACCTTCCACGGTTCGGCAGTTACTGGCACCACTATCGCCAACGTTTACAAGAGCACTTTCTAAGATTGTCCGATGCCGCTCAGGCGTTTTGAAGGATTCTGAAAAATAAAACCCTCGACCCACTTTTGCAAAGCGGGTCGAGGTTTTGCTGTACCGTGCGCGGCGGGCGCCGTTCTACACTTTCGCTTCCGTCGCGTCGGCTTCTGCAGTGACCTTTATGCGCTCTCTTCCCTTCAGCGCGCGAAGTGCGTAGAGAATTGTTGCCAGGTCGATAACCTCCTGCAGCAGCGCACCGACCACTGCTGGGATGTAGCCGAATGCCGCAATAAGCATCAGCGCGACCGAAAGCACGATACCAATCCAAATGGCTGTCTTAGCTACGGTCAGTGTCCAGCGACCAATGTCGACTGCCCGTGCTACACGAGAAATGTCGTCGCGAGTGATGACCACATCTGCGGCCTCGGAAGCTTCCGTATCGCCGCGAGCCCCCATAGCAATACCCACACCAGCAGCTGCGAGCACCGGGGCATCATTAATCCCGTCGCCCACCATAATGACCGGGTGCGGCTCCATCTCCTTCAACAGGCGCACCTTATCCTGCGGCAGTAGCGAAGCATGGTATTCGGAAATACCCACCTGACCTGCGATTGCATGCGCGGTATTGGCATTGTCGCCGGTGAGCACCACTGTCCGTTCAAAGCCGTGATGCTGGAGCGCACTCACTAGCTCCGCTGCATTTGCGCGTGGTTGATCATCCAGAATCAGTGCGCCAGCGTACTTGTTGTCAATAGTGACGTACGCTGCCGTCTGTCCGTGGCGGAAGTCGATTTCCCTAGCTTCCGGCGCTACCCGATGAATGAAATCCAGCGTGCCGACGCGCACCTTCACTCCATCGACTGTGGCTTCCACACCTTCGGCATCTACTTCCGTGCCATCTTCGGCCACTGGCAGCTCTAGACCATCGGCCGCCTGAATAACACTAGCGGCCAAGACATGCGTGGAGAACTGCTCGGCCGCCGCAGCATAAGCAAGCATCTGGTCACGCTCGATATCTACCGTATGAATCTCAGCGACCGTTGGGTGACCGTAAGTCAGCGTGCCGGTCTTATCGAAAGCAATCGATTTAGCAGCAGCAAGACTCTCTAGGACAGCACCGCCCTTAACAATCACACCGGCGTTGGATGCACGACTCATACCACCGAGAAATGCCACTGGAGCACCAATCAGCAGCGGACATGGGGTCGCCAAAACGAGTACCTCAGCGAAGCGCACGGGTTCGCCACTCATAATCCATGCCACCGCTGCGATGAGCAGTGAAATTACTGTAAACGGCACCGCGTAACGATCCGCCACACGCACAATAGGTGCCTGCTGATCCTCCGCCTGTCGGACCAGCGCGATGATCTTTTGGTACTGCGAGTCTGCTGCCGACTTGGAAGCTTGAATGCGAATTGCCTGCGTTCCATTGACGGAACCTGACAGAATCGTGTCCCCGACATTCTTATGAACCGAGCCAGCCTCACCCGTCAGCGAAGACTCGTCGACCGACGTTTTATCAAAAGTCACGCCGTCAACCGGAACGACCTCCGACGGACGTACCAGCAGGTAGTCGCCTTTTGCGACATCCTCAATGAGGATTTCCTCCGCATCATCCGGCGTCGCATCCAGCGACGGCAAACGACGCGCCATATGCGGTGCGCGGTCGAGAAGACTGTGCAAATCCCGCTTTGCGCGGTAGGCCGCGTAGTTTTCCAATGCCTCACCGCCGGTGAGCATTAGAGCAATAATCGATGCCGCGATATACTCCCCCACCGCAAGGGTCGCAACCATTGCAATAACAGCGAGAATATCTAATCCGAATTCCCCGCGCACTATCTGCTTTACCATGTCGAATACCGTCAAAATTATGACAAATCCAACAAAGACAGTTGCAACAATTTGAGCCGCGGCAGTCAAACCTGTGAAATACAGAATAAGCACAACAATGAGTTCGATTGCTACAGCAATCAAAAGGCGATATTCCTTTAAAATATTGCTTGCTTTACCCATACCCCGATAATGCCAGGATATTGCATGTTTTACGAGTTCAGAGACTGCAATACAGACTGTTCAATAAGCATTACCTAATACTTTTCACTATGCAGTACCTGGCCAATTTGCAAATACATCGGCTAAATTTACGATTAAATTCACCCAATTGAAAAATACAATTGCGTGACATAAAAATATAAAAAGAAAAATCCCCGACCATTACGGCCGGGGATTTCCTATCCGTGGAGCTGCCGAGAATTGAACTCGGGTCCACCGCCAACTCGCCAGGGCTTCTCCGTGCGCAGTTCGCACAATCGCCTCTACTCGACCCTTCGGCTCAGGCAAACATGTCCGAATGACGGGCCCAGCCGCAAGTAAGAAGATCCCCGATGAGCCTTACGGCACACCCATCGGGCGAGCCCTTTTAAGTCGATGCCAGGGTCCGGACCAAAGGGCAAGCCCGGCCTGACAGACACGCTAGTCGCTTAATTAGGCAGCGAGAGCGTAGTCGCGCTGAGTGTTCTCGGCGCTTAATCAGTTGCTACGACGCTTAACGGTGGTCTCTAGCCTGCACCGGCACGCTTCCCCTGGCTCACTGTACGGTGTCGAAACCATGTCAGCCCCATACAACGCCTTCGAGCGCGGGAAAGTGCGTTGCGCTCAAAGGATTATCAAGAATAACGCTTTACGACGAGAAAAGTCAACAAACCTCGTCATAAAAGCCAGCAACCCAATACGGTCGTCAACTCCGGGTTGACACTGGCGTCAACCTATGGTTGACTGCAGTCATGGATCCATTGACGACAATCCGTCACCGACTGCAAGCAAAGAACATTGCCGAACAAGAACTTGAGGATGCCGTGGCGCAGGCTCGCGCAGCGGGCCACTCATGGGCAGAGATTGGAAATGCACTCAATATCTCCCGGCAGGCGGCATTCAAGCGGTTCGGAAGTGTCCAAAACCCCGTTTCAGGAGAATTAATGACTGCCACAAAAACTACTCATATCGCCGAGCTCGGCGAAAAATTCCTTCGCCACATCATCAACGGTGAAGAAACAGAAACCGTCAACATGATCTCGCCAAAGCTCCGAAAGGACCTCCCCTGGTCCACCATCTACTCTGCATGGACAGATGTTCTCACCGAGACTGGCGCGTTCGAATCTTTCGACGACACCCAAGTCACCAGCCTCGGGGGAACCAGGACTAAGGCACCGACCTCGCAGAAACTACTGTCGAAGATTCTCGGCACTAGCCTCGTCATAACCACCCTCAAGCATGAGGCCGGCGAGTGGATGGCTCGAGTTGCCTTTGACCGTCACGAAAATGTCATTGGCCTGCTCATCCTCCCAGTCGATGCGACTGAGTTCCCCTTCTAATAGAGGCCTCTTCTAAGGAAGACCTCTTCTACCCCTGAATCCCCTTCACACGACGCCCCAGCGCACGAGTAGCTTCGCGCTCCTCCGTGCGGCGCTTGATGTCCTGGCGCTTGTCATAGTCCTGCTTACCGCGGGCGAGTGCGAGCTCGACCTTCAAGCGACCGTTGGTGAAGTACAGCTTCAGCGGTACAAGCGTGTTGTTGCCATCGCGGACCTTGCCCCACAGGGTGTCAATCTCCTTGCGGTGCAACAACAGCTTGCGCGAACGACGCGGCGAGTGATTAGTCCACGAACCGTAGGAATACTCCGGGATATGCAACCCGCGCAGCCACACTTCTCCGTCATCGATGGTCGCGAAGGCGTCGTTAAGCGATACCTTGCCCTCGCGCAGCGCCTTGACCTCAGTGCCCACGAGAACGACACCGCATTCGTAGGTGTCAAGAATGTTGTAGTCATGGCGGGCACGACGATTGGTGGCCACCACCGCGTTGTTGGCGCTGACCTTTTCTTTCTTCGACTTCTTCTTGCCCATAACCTGCTTAACTCTAGTCGAAGAAGGTGCACTACAGCTATTCCCTAGATATTCCCTTAACTTTCCTCTTGTGCACCTTCTTGCGGCCAACATACATATGCCCCTGGCCTTTTACGTTGTGACGCAACTTACTTTCCCCTAACCTTTTACCAACGTCTAACACAGAGGGATTTATATATATGGGACAGTCAAAAACGTTGGAACCGGATAAGGTGCCACCGAAGCCAAAGGGTTTCCTAGCCACACTTGAACGCATCGGCAACGCACTGCCAAATCCGTTTTGGCTGTTCGTGATTCTCGCCGGTGTCGTTATCGTTTCTTCGTGGATCGGTGCGGCTGTGGGTATGCAGGCCAAGGATCCCGCGTCGGGTGACATCATCGAGGTGGAAAGCCTCGCCACCGCGGAGTACCTGCAGAAGATGGTCTCTGAGGCGGTAACCAACTTCACGGATTTCGCACCAGTTGGCCTGATCCTGGTGTGCATGCTCGGTGTCGCAATTGCGGAGTACTCCGGTTACATCGGCTCTGCAATTCGCGCAGCAATTTCCAAGGTTCACTCGCCGGTCCTGCTGACGTTTATTGTCGCGCTGGCTGGCGTGACCGGCTCGATTGCTTCTGATGCCGTCTATGTCATCCTCATTCCGCTGGGTGCCGCCTCTTTTGCCGCTGTTGGTCGCAACCCGATTGTCGGTGCGATGGTCGCCTTTGCTGCCTCGTCGGCTGGGTTCAATTCCTCCCTGGTGCTGAACATCACCGATGTGTTGCTAGCGGGTATCTCTACGCATGCGGCGCAGTTCGTGGATCCGGAGTACGTTGTTTCGCCGCTGGCCAACTACTTCTTCACCATGGCCTCGTCAATTGTGCTGGCGCTGATTATTACCGCTGTCACTGAGCTGTTCATTACCAAGCACGTGGATAAAACCATTCACGAAGATCACATTGACCACGAAGCTGCTGAGTTCACCAAGCCGGGCGCTTCGGAAGAGGCTGCCGAAGGAAACGCTAGGGAAACGGATCAGGACAGCGATTCTGATAGCGATATAGGTAACTCCAGCAATGGCCGCGACAAGCTCGTCCTGAACGACTCCGAACGTCGTGGTCTGCGTTACGGCAACATCACCGCCGTTATCTTCCTGGCACTCTGGTTTGCTGCTCTGTTCACCCCGGGCTCGCCCCTGCGCGGTGAGGGCGACGGCATCTTGAATTCCGTACTGCTTACCGACGTCGTGGTGTCCATCGCCCTCTTCTTCGCCGTGGTCGGTATTGCATACGGCATTGGCGCCAAGACCATCACCTCCTCCGCAGACGTACCCGCCTTCATGGAACGTGGCCTGGGCACACTGACCACAATGATGGTGCTCTTCTTCGCTGTCTCGCAGTTCACGGCCTACTTCAAGTGGTCCAATATCGGGCAGTGGACCGCTATCAAGGGCGCCGAATTCCTGACCAAGGCGGATCTGCCGCCGCTGTTGCTCTTTGCTGCCTTCGTCCTGATGGTGGCTGTTCTCAACCTGCTGATTACCTCGGGTTCCGCACAGTGGGCTCTGATGGCGCCGGTCGTGGTACCGATGCTGATGTACGTCAACGTCTCCCCAGAGGTCTCCCAGCAGCTATTCCGTATTGGTGACTCCCCGACCAACATCATTACGCCGATGTCGCCGTACTTTGCGCTGGCGCTGACTTTCCTGCAGAAGTACTACAAGCCGGCGGGTGTCGGCACGCTGATGTCACTGGCCATCCCGTACTCGCTGTGCATGATGGTGGGCTGGTTCCTATTCTTTGTCGTGTGGTACCTCGCGGGCATTCCGCTGGGGCCAGGGGTTCCGGTGCGTTAACTCACAGCCACTAGGATATTGAGGGATTGGTCGAATTTTTCGGTCAATCCCTCACTTATTTGCGGTACTCCGGCTTAGTATTGCGTACGGTCGCCACCACAACGGGCGTCGTAAAGCGAAAACGTACACACATTGAGCACACACTGAGACGCGGATATAACCTATGCCAACAAAGCACCTAAAATTTACGGGATCGACCGGCGAGACTCTGGCTGCATCAATTGATTTGCCGGACGGTAAGCCACGCGCGTGGGCGCTATTTGGTCATTGTTTCACGTGTAATCGGATGGTGCCCGGCGCGTCACGCACCTGCAAGGCGCTGGCTAAGAAGGGCATTGCGGCGTTCCGGTTCGACTTCACTGGTCTTGGGCAGTCCACTGGCGATTTCGGTGAGACGACGTTCCAGACCAACATCGATGACCTTAAGGCCGCCTACGAGTTCATGGAGGCAGAATTTGAGGCCCCCTCGCTGCTGATTGGGCACTCGCTCGGTGGCGCAGCGGCGCTGAACGCCGGCCACGATATGCCGAAGGTCAAAGCGGTAGCGACAATCGGTGCCCCCTTCGATCCGGCACACTCGATTGTGCGCATCGCCGGTGACATTTCGACGGTCGATGAGCACGGCACGCAGGTTCTGCAGATTGAAGGTCGTGGCATTCCCATCTCCCGTGAGTTCCTGGAAGTGTTGGCGGACTACAACCCGGAGGTTTATCTCAGCCAGCTGCGCAAGCCACTGCTTATTCTGCACTCCCCGACCGACCAGACTGTTGGTATCGATAGCGCCCAGAAGATTTTCCAGGTCTCTCGCTATCCAAAGTCCCTGATGAGCTTGGATCGTGCGGATCACTTACTCACTCGTGCAAAGTCCGCCGCGCGCGCTGCTGACCTGATTTATGCGTGGGCGGATAGCTATCTTCCAGAGGCTGAATAGCCCCGTTATCATTAAGGGTTATGGACACTACTGAACACTCTGGCCACTCACACGGCCACGACCACGGCCACTCACACGGCCATGACCACGCTCATATTGACCCCGCGAATACTCCTGCCCGCCGCCTGCTCGCGGCTGCGGGTCTGACTCTTGTCGTATTTCTCGCCGAGCTCATCGGTGGCTTGGTTTCGGGTTCGCTGGCGCTGCTGGCAGATGCCGGTCATATGGTGACGGACTCCGCGGGCCTGCTGATGGCAGTTGCCGGTTTGGCTATCGCCCAGCGCGGCGCCAATCACCGCGCGACATACGGGTACCGTCGTGTTGAGGTTCTGACTGCCCTCGTCAACGGTCTGACAGTTTTCATCATTGCCGCTGTGATTCTCTGGGGCGCAATCAGGCGTTTTGGCTCCCCAGAACAATCGGAAATTCAGACCACGTCGATGCTCATCATCGCGGTCATCGGCCTGCTCACCAATGTTATTGCGGCCTTTCTGCTCGCGGGGGCTGCCAAGGAAAGCGTCAACGTCCGCGGTGCGTATCTGCATGTGCTTGTCGACGCCGCTGGTTCGGTTGCCGTCATTATCTCCGCTATCGCTATCGCATACACCGGCTGGACTGCCATCGACTCTGTGGTCTCCATCGTGATTGCGCTCTTCATCGTCCCCCGAGCCGCCGTTCTGGTGCGCGACTGTCTCCACGTGTTGCTGGAGTACACCCCGAAGGGCGTCGACACTGAGAAAATCACTGCTGACCTGTCCGGCCTAGAGGGAGTGGTCGATGTCCACGATCTCCACGTCTGGTCCCTCAACGGCAGCGACCTGCTGGCATCTGTTCACCTCGTGCGCTGTGACACGCTCCCCAACGGCGACGAGCACGCATTGCTCGACCGTGCGCAGGCACTGCTTCACGACGTCCACGGGATTGAACACGCCACGGTGCAAATTGAAAGAACCGGGCACGCTGACCACGAGTACCCGGCTCATACCTAGGGTGCTCGGCTAGTAGCTGAAGTGAGGTGCTAGCCCTCGAGCTGCTCCCCCAGCTCCAGCCACTCCATCTCCAGCTCTGACTTCTGCTCAGCCACCTCACCTGCCTGGCGATCCAGATCCGCAAGTTTCTGGGTATCCAGATTGGCTACGTCAGCGCTTGCCTCCGCCATCTGCGCGTGCAGTTCACTTTCCTGCTGACTCAGCTTCGCCATCTTCCGCTCCAGGGCACTCATCTTCTTTTGCAGAGCATGAGCCTGTGCGGCCGAGAGCTTAGGTTCCTCCGCCGCTGAATCCTCACCACGAGCCTGTGTGCGACCGGCACTTGATTGAGAGGTACCGCCGCTAGCGGCCGAGTCAGCCAGCTGCGCGCGGCGCTCCAGGTACTGACCAATCCCGCCAGGCAGGTTCGTCAGCTCGCCGTCGCCGAAGAGGGCCCAAGTCGAATCGGCGATACGCTCAATTAAATAGCGGTCGTGCGAGATGACCACCAGTGTGCCCGGCCAATTGTCCAGCAGGTCTTCCAATTCCTGCAGCGTATCAATATCCAGGTCATTCGTCGGCTCGTCGAGCAGCAGGAAGTTCGGCTCACTCATCAACACGCGTGTGAGTTGCAAGCGGCGACGCTCACCACCGGAGAGGTCTGCGATTGGGGTGCGCTGCCGCTTCGGGGAAAAACCCAGTCGCTCCGCCAGTTGCGAGGCGCTAATCTGCTTCTTGCCCAGGTCAATGTAGGTCGCCACGTCCTCCACAGCGTCGAGCACACGCATATCCAGCGGCAGATCATCGAGCTCCTGTCGCAGCCAACCCAGGCGCACCGTCTTGCCCTCAATCCGCTTGCCATCGCTTAAGGGGTAGTCTCCCGCCAATGCGCGCAACAAAGTCGTCTTACCCGAGCCGTTGACACCGACCAGGCCAATGCGCTCGCCGGGGGCCAGACGCCACGTGACGTCGTTAAGCAATTCCCTACCATCGGGCGTTTCCAGGGACGCATGCTCTAGCTCCACGACCACCTTGCCCTGTCGACGCTGCGAAAACGCCATCAACTCCACGGAATCACGCGGCGCCGGGACATCGGCGATGAGAGCCTCAGCTGCTTCGATGCGGTAGCGAGGCTTCGACGTGCGGGCCGGCGCACCCCGGCGCAACCACGCGAGTTCCTTACGCGCAAGGTTCTGGCGACGCTGCTCGGCGGCATCGGCTTGGCGCGCACGCTCGGCACGCGCGAACGTCCAGTCGTTGTAACCGCCATCGTAAAAATCGACGGTGCCGTCGTGGACTTCCCACGTCTTCGTGGCAACGGTATCCAGAAACCAACGATCGTGCGTGACGACGACCAGGGCTGCCCGGCGCGAAAGGACATGATCGGCCAACCACTGCACACCCTCAATATCGAGGTGGTTCGTTGGCTCATCGAGAATGAGCAGATCCAGATCGCGGACCAGTGCGGCCGCCAGGTTAACGCGACGGCGCTCACCACCGGAGAGATTGGCGACCTTGGTATCCATACCGAGGTCATTGATACCGATGCCATCGAGGACCTCGCGGATGGAAGCGTTACCCGCCCACTCGTGTTCAGCGAGTCCCAGCGGTGCAATGACGCACTCAAACACGGTGGAATTCGGGTCGAGTTCGGCGCCCTGGGTGACATGCGCCATGGCCATGTCGTTGGCTCGCGAAATACGTCCGGAGTCCGCCGGCTCCACGCCTGCCAGAATCTTCAGCAGTGTGGACTTGCCGCCACCGTTCAAACCGACAACGCCGATGCGGTCGCCCTCTTGAACGCCGAGGCTGACGCCGTCGAGCAGAGTCTTGAGCCCGAAGGACTTAGAAATATTCTCGCAATTAATCAGATTCGCCATGATGAGTATTTATTGTGCCCCATTCGACGTTGCCAAGCACACGCCGGACATACCAGGCCACCGGCAGCTCATCGAACTGCTCTCGGGTTACCCATTTAAACTCCGGATGCTCGCCGCTGAGCTGGACATTCTGCGTGTCGTCAGCCTCGCGCACTAGGAAGGTCACTGTGTGGAAACGGAAGTTCTCCCCGCCCAAATCAGGATTGGAATAATGCGCAAACTCGCTGACCTCCGCTGCGCGCAGACCGGCCTCTTCGCGCAGTTCGCGCACAGCGGCCTCTGACGGTTCTTCCCCGGCATCGAGTTTGCCGCCGGGCAAATCCCATTGGCCACCGAGGAATCCATCGTATTCACGCAGCAGAAGCAGCAGGCGACTACCTCGGAAAACTATGCAGTTGCATACCCAGCCATCGTCGTCAGGCCAGTACTTTGTGCACGCCAAACCGCGTGGTTCGCGCCGACTGCTTTCGGGGCTGCTGGGGTTGTCATCACGGTGCATGAAGGGTGTGCCTGCCTTCTTCAGTTCTGTTCTTAGCGCGTTTTTGACGCTTGTTCCTACTTTAGCGATGGGCTCACTACAAAAGGGTGTACTGCGCGCATCCACCGATGAGACTTAGTGAATGTCAGTAATTTATAATTCACAAATATTCTTTTGCCACTAAATTTTCCTGGCGCCGCGACGACACTTCATCACTGCGCTTTTAGTTATTGAAAGAACTCCCTTACCTCCATGCCTCGTCCAGTAAAACACCCTGAGCAGTATGTACCGGCTCTCGACGGCATCCGTACCATCGCGGTCGCGCTTGTAGTCCTCTACCACCTGGCAGTGCCGGGTTTCGGCGGCGGCCTACTCGGTGTCGCTGTCTTCTTCACCCTGTCGGGCTACTTGATCACCACAA
This sequence comes from Corynebacterium vitaeruminis, assembly GCF_001054325.1. Classification (GTDB taxonomy): domain Bacteria; phylum Actinomycetota; class Actinomycetes; order Mycobacteriales; family Mycobacteriaceae; genus Corynebacterium; species Corynebacterium vitaeruminis_A. Next base: position 279,600 of record NZ_JVVM01000020.1, read on the forward strand.
ACCTGGTCAACTCCAAGCTCCGCCACGACACCTTCCGCTTAAAGACCTTCTGGTTCCGACGTTTCCGGCGGCTCCTGCCGGCTGTGATTACCACGCTGATTACGGTCATGTTCCTCACCATCGCGTTTCGCCCCGAGGACACCGCCAAGACCGGTTGGCAAGCACTGTCTGCACTGTTTTACGTGAATAACTGGCATACCATCGCCGCCGGTGAATCCTACTTTGACAAGTTCGCCGGTCTCGGCCCGCTGGATCACATGTGGTCACTGTCCATCGAGGAACAGTTCTACATCATCTGGCCCATCATCCTGGTTGTGCTCTTTGCTGTACTGCGCGGTCGTCGTCGTATCGTCGCCGCCACCATCACACTGACAGTCGCGTCGTTTGGGCTGATGTGGGGGCTGGCGTCCGCCGGCGCCGACCACACGCGCATCTATGAAGGAACGGACACCCGTGCAGGTGGGTTGCTGCTCGGCGCGGCACTGGCCATCGCCCTTGCTTTTCGACGTCACGAGGGTGCCACCGCTACCTTGAACCGTGGCCTGTCCGGACTGCTGGGACTCATCGGTCTCGCCGGTATTCTTGCGCTAGCCACGCAGACTTCGCAGCGAGGACTCTTCCTCTACCAAGGCGGTCTCATTCTCGCGACCATTGCGAGCGTGCTGGTTATCATGGCCGGGCTAAATCGTGAGAGTCTTTTCAGCCGTGTGTTGGGCGCCACCCCAATGCGCTGGCTAGGTGAGCGGTCTTATGGCATCTACCTGTGGCATATGCCCATCATCGCTTTCCTTCCCCGCCAGTGGCTGCCGGGGACTGCAGAGAACACAGCTGTCGCCTGGGCAACCAGTGCACTGGTATTTGTCGGCTCGACCCTCCTGGCTGCCATCAGTTGGGTGATATTGGAAGATCCGATTCGTCGTTACGGCATTGTCGAGCCGCTGCGTGAACGCCTGCAGGCACGCCGTGCCCGCCGCGCTGACAACGAGGACGCCAAGGAATATGTGCCCCACTACATGGGGGCGTTCCCCGCAACCTCGACCATCACGATGCTGGCACTGATTGTCATCGGTGCACCGCTGCTCATCAGCGGTACTGACAACCGTGGCGGCGGCAATGGTGGCGCCGGCGTGGTCATGGAACTGCCAAAGGATGCCGCGCAGAAGTCCGCATCGGGAAGTAAGGCAGCCGGGAATACGAAGGCTTCTGCTGATGCACGGATGCGCTGCACGACGGTTGTTCATGTCGGTGACTCGACCTCCATTGGCCTGTTTGACCCTAACCAAGTGCCGGAAGGCGCCGACACTGGCTTCCAGACCTATCTCGACCGTGGCGCTGAGGAAGTTACCGACAGCGTTTTCGGTGCCCGTGCGACCAACCAGGGCTATCTGGACTACCCCTCTGCCGTGCAATCGGTCACCGAATTGCTGAGCATGGGCCAGGATGAGGATACTTGCTGGGTCATTGCCACCGGTGTCAACGACGCGGCGAACTACGCGGCCCTGCCGGACTACGGCTACGAGCAGAATCCTGAAGAAATCAAGGCAAACATCCGCACCATGCTGGACCTTCTCAAGGGACAGATGGTCATGTGGAATACGGTCGGCACCTACCAGCCTTCGGATGCCTACTACAACAACGACAACATGAAGCTGTTTAACAAGCTGTTGACCGAAGTCGCCAAGGAGTACCCGAATGTTGCTATTTGGGACTGGGCATCCGAGGTCTCGGAACACAGCGACTGGTTCATCCCCGGCGATGGCACACACTACCTACCAGAGGGCAATGCCGAGCGCGCGAAGCGCTTCGCCAGCGCTCTGGCTAATGCCTTCCCTGAAGGTGGCAAGGGGCACAAGCCAGCTAAGAAGATTGTCAACAGCTAGTTCAGCTAGTTACGAGCGAGTGGCCTCAGCAAGGCGAACGAAATCGGCGATGTCGAGCTTTTCGCCTCGCTGTTTGGGGTCAATCCCCGCTGCCACGAGTGCCTCCTCGGCCGCGGCACCAGATCCGTAAATTCCCGACAGGGCTGCCCGGAGCGTCTTGCGGCGTTGCGCAAACGCAGCGTCGATAAGCGGGAAGAGGCGCGCGCGGAACTGCGGCGAGATTTCCCACGGCGCCTCGGGGGCATCGGAGGTCGTGGGACCATCGGAGCGGGAATAGCAGTCAATGCGCACAAGACCAGAGTCAACCTTGGGGGCCGGCCAGAAAACGTGCGGGCCAATGGCACCTGCGCGGCGCACTGTGCCGTAGTAGGCGGCCTTGACACTGGGGACTCCGTAGATCTTGGAGCCCGGCTGAGCCGCCAGCCGGTCAGCGACCTCGGACTGCACCATCACGAGCACACGGCGGATGGTGGGAAGCTCGGCCAGCATGTGCAGCAGTACCGGTACCGAAACGTTGTACGGAAGGTTAGCCACCAGTGCATCCGGCGAGGTCTGAAAGTCCTCGCGGCTGACCTTCAGCGCGTCTTTCTCAATGAGCTCGAGTTCACAGCTCTCGGCGCGCTCGGCGACTGTCTGGGGCAAACGCTCCGCCAACCGCGGATCGATTTCGACAGCCGCGGCACGACCACAGTGCTCGAGCAATCCCAGGGTCAGAGAGCCTAGGCCGGGGCCGACCTCAACAGGGTAGGAATCCTCCGACAAATCGGCCGCAGCGACAATTCGACGCACGGTGTTGGCGTCATGGACGAAGTTCTGTCCCAATTTCTTCGTCGGGACAATATCCAACTGCGCCGCCAAGTCACGTACTTCGACCGGCCCCAAGAAAGAAACTTCTGCTTTAGTCACAGTTAGATACTACGGGGTCAACACAAAAATAGTTTTAGCTAGTTTTTGACTAGTCTGACCTAGCCTTAACGAATACCCATGGAAGCGGTGCAGGCGGGCCATGCTCCCCACCCCTGACCAGCCTGAACGCGCTCAGCGACAGCAATCTGCTGCTCACGGGAAGCCTGTGATGCGCGCGGTGCGTACTCAGTACCACCGTAAGCTGCCCAGGTGGAATCGGTGAACTGCAGACCACCGGAGAAACCGTTACCGGTGTCGATAGCCCAGTCGCCACCGGACTCACACTGAGCCAGCTGATCCCACACGCCGTAGCCCGCAGCCGGAGCGGCAACGCGGGACTTGGTGCCCTGGCGAATGGTGGAGGTGCCCGGAGCCTTCAGCTCCTTCTCTTCGAGAACCTCGCGGCCCAGCTCTTCGCCATCGCGAGAGGTGACCTTGACCTGTCGCTCGACCTGGCCGGGCTCACCCTCCTGCTCAACGACGCGCTCGTCTTCGAACATGGAGTCGTCTTCGATGATGTTCTCGAGTGCCGGAATATCCTCGGTCTCGGTGATGGTCTTCTCCACTAGTCGGGACACGGCAATGCGCATGCCCTCAGTCACCGGGGCATCCAGGCCCGGCTCGACGGTGTCGTCTTCACCCAGCTTGATATCACGCTCTGCCAGCACGTCAGCGACGGTCATCGCCGGAACAGTCAGGTTGATGTCCTTGGCGTCGTCGTGAAGCACAATCTTCTTGGCGCGAACAACGTCGAGCTCGATGCCCTTAGCGGGGATCTTGCCCTTTGCGACCTCGACCTTGTCCTTATCGGAGATGAGGCCCTGCTTCTTCAGTCCCTCAAGCAGCTCATCGGTGGTAATCGCGTTGGTCTTGTGCTCCTGCGGCTTGCCATCGACGACCATCGTGACCGGCTTGGCAGAACGGTAGACCAGCTTGCCACCGTCCGCGAGGTCCCCCTGACGCTGAACCAAATCGCCGCCGGAGGTTTCGATACCGGCCTTCTGCAAAATGGCCTTGTCATCCTTGGACCAGGTAGCGACCTGCTCAACCTTGCCGTCGATCTCGACGGTGATGGTGTCGTAGTTGGATGCTGCGACAGCGCCACCGAGAGCAACAGCAGCGACCAGACCGCCAGCAGCGAACTTGGACGAAGTGGAGACTCCGTCGTTAGCACGATTGAGATGACGCTTCTTCGCAGCACTCACGGGGTTCGTCACAGCCTTTCGGAGGATGGGCAGTTAGCAGGTGTAAGAGATACAGTTTGTAACAGTACGGTAAAGATTCAGTGTTGTCTAAAATATATCGATAAAAGTGACGGGAAATACAGCAAACCACCCCGGCTGCATTCCTACAGCTCAGGGGCGGTAATACGTCGGCACGTGCTTAAATGCCGTATACCCGACGGGCGTTGTCCGTCAGCACCTGTGCCATCTCTTCTGCCCCAATTGCTCGGGCTGCAGCCATCGCGCGCGCCTGATGACCAATGAAAGTGGACTCATTGCGCGCGCCTCGGAATGGCTCCGCAGTCATGTACGGAGCATCGGTTTCCACCAGCAGCTGCTCCGCCGGGGCCTCCGCGACAGCCTGCCGCAGGTAGTCATTGCGTTTGAAGGTCACATTGCCGGTAAAGCTCAGCAGATATCCGCGCGCAATGGCCTCGCGGGCTACCTCGATTGGCGAGGAGAAGCAGTGCAAGATGACCGTGTTCTCATAACCGTCCAACGCCGCCAGCAGATCCTCGTCGGCGTCGCGGTTATGAATCATCAGGGGCTTGCCGACGGTCGCAGCGAGCTCCATATGCCACTGCAACGCAGCCAGCTGCTCGCTCTTCGACGCGCAGCCGTCGAGGGAATCCAGCCAGTACCAATCCAATCCCGTCTCGCCCACGGCCACGACCCTGGGGTCGGCAGCCATTTCGGTCAGGCGGGCCTTGGCGTCGTCGTCAAGCTCATGCGCGCGCGTCGGATGGATGGCGGCGGCGGCCCAGACATGTGGGTGCGCGTGCGCGGCGGCGAAGGCCAGCTCGGTTTCCGGCATGCCGTCGCCCACGGTGCAGACTCCGACGACGCCAGCTTCGGCGGCGCGGCCCATGAGCGCCGCTATCTCCTCCGGAGTTTGCGCCCCGCAGGACGCGAGATGCGTATGGGCATCAAACAGCGGAGTGAGGTACTCCGCGGGTTCTGCAATCTTGCGTTTGCGCTTTCCCATGCCTGTTCTACTGCGCTCCTACTTCACCTGTGCCCACTCGGGTCCGTGCTCTGCCAGCTCGGAGTCGAGCTTGGTGAAAATCGGCTTTGGCTTGGCAAGTGGCGTACCCGGCTCGATATCGAAGCGGTGCCAGGCGGCCTTCTGATTGGCGTAGTCACCAATGATGATCGGGTAGCTCCGGCCCTCTGTTGGCAGGTCAGCGCCAACCGGTTCGACCGGCATGTCGTCCTGCACTTCCTGGATCTCCGGCATTGCGGCCCAAATGTCCTCGCCGCCCAGGGTCTCGAAGACCTTTTGCGCGCTTTCCGGCAGGTACGGGGTCAGCAGGACATTGGCATCGCTGACTACCTGCAGAGCCGTCCACAACACGGTGGCCAGACGCTCGCGCTGCGACTCATCCTTGGCCAGCTTCCACGGCTCCTGCGCGGCAATGTAGGCATTCGCCTCCCCGACCAGGTGCATTGCGGCAGTGATACCAGCACGGAAGCGGGACAGTGCCAGCGCATCGCCGACCTCGGCAAAGGAGCGCTCAGCCAGATCGAGCAGTTCACGGTCAGCGTCGGTGAGCTCACCCGGAGTTGGCACCTCGCCGAAGTTCTTGAAAGCCATGGACACGGTGCGATTGACCAGGTTGCCCCAGGAGTTGGCCAGCTCGTTGTTCACGCGGCGGACAAACTCATCCCAGGTGAAATCGGTGTCCTGGTTTTCCGGGCCTGCCATTGCGATGAAGTAGCGCAGTGGATCCGGGCCAAACTCCGCGAGAAAGTCCTTCACATAGATGACAACGCCCTTGGATGAGGAAAACTTCGAGCCCGACATAGTCAGGTACTCCGATGAGACGACCTCCGTCGGCAGGTTCAACTCGCCGAGCTGACCGACCTCGCCCCCGCGGGAGCCTTCGCCACGGTAGCCCAGCAGCTCAGCTGGCCAAATCTGGGAGTGGAAGGTGATGTTGTCCTTGCCCATGAAGTAGTAGGACAGCGCCTCCGGGTCATTCCACCACTTGCGCCACGCTTCCGGGTCACCAATGCGCCAGGCCCACTCAATGGAAGCAGACAGGTAGCCAACGACCGCGTCGAACCAAACGTAGAGCTTCTTGGTACCGTTTTCGGACCAGCCCTCCAGCGGAATCGGCACACCCCAGTCAATGTCGCGGCTCATTGCGCGCGGACGGATGTCCTTCAGGATGTTCAGGGAGAACTTCAGCACATTCGGGCGCCAATCCTTGCGCCCTCGAAGCCACTCGGTCAAGGCTTCAGCCAGAGCCGGCAGGTCGAGCAAGAAGTGCTCGGTTTCAACGAACTTCGGGGTCTCGCCGTTGATCTTCGACACCGGGTCAATCAGATCGGCCGGGTCGAGCTGGTTACCGCAGTTGTCACACTGATCACCGCGGGCACCTGACGCACCACAGATTGGGCAGGTGCCTTCGATGTAGCGATCCGGCAGCGTACGACCGGTCGACGGGGAAATCGCACCCATCGTGGTCTGCTTGACCATGTAACCGTTTTCGTAGAGTCCGCGGAAGAGCTCCTGGACAACCGCGTAGTGGTTGCGCGTGGTGGTGCGCGTAAAAAGGTCGTAGGAAAGTCCCAGACCCGCGAGGTCCTGCACAATCTGGCGGTTGTAACGGTCGGCCAATTCCTGGACCGGCACGCCTTCCTTCTCCGCCTGTACCAGCAACGGCGTGCCGTGCTCGTCAGTACCGGAGACCATCAGCACATCATTGCCAATCATTCGCTGGTAGCGAGCGAAAACGTCCGAGGGGACCCCGAAACCTGCAACGTGGCCAATATGGCGCGGACCGTTAGCGTACGGCCAGGCAACTGCTGTGAAAATGCGAGACATATTTAACAGGGTAATAGATGACCTGCCATCGCGATGAACTGTGTCCTTACGAAGTTCTCCTAAAGTCGTCATTAAACTGTCCCCTCCCGTCATCGCACGCCAGCGCCGTCACTACGCTTATGTCCTATGTCCACTCGGTCTACCTCCTCCGGCTCGGCTGCTGACCTCACCTCGCGCGCAACCTCAGCGCTGGCACGTCTCATCGCTGCCGGTCATCGTCCCGCCGCACTCATCGGCTCCTGGTTCGGTTATCGCGCAGTTCTCGCCGCCAACGTCGAGCTCAGCGCCTGCAAACCTGCAGAGCTTTTCTCCAGTTCCGCCCCCGATTCGTGGATCTTTGGGTTCCGCCCCTACTCCGGCACCAGCGCACACGGGGCCGCTGCCTGCGTCGCGCTGCTTGCCGACGACGGCTCGTGGCACTTTGACGGCCCCGGCACCGGTGACCCGCTGAATCCGGATTTCCAAGCCCTCCAGGAGGCCATTACCTACTCAAATGAAAATGCGCGTGACGACGCGCTCTCCGCGGCCTCACCTCTGGAGTGGGATCAGGGCGACCGAGTACGTCATCAGCTCGCGGTGGAGAGCTGCAAGGAGGCAATTGCCGCAGGCGAGGTGTATCAAACCTGCATTTCCACGCGTTTTCACGCGGAGCTGAATGCGGAGTTGGACCCGGACGTCGATGTGGACAACGCTGCACTAGCCCACGCCGGCGCGTGGTTTTCCTCCCGTGTGGCGCGGTATCGGCCGGCTCGGGCAGCCTTCTTGCCCGGCAACCTCGATGCTGGAATTCCCATTCTGGCCTCCCTGAGTCCCGAGGAGTTCCTCATCCGCTCGGGCGCGACCGTGACGGAAACGCCTATCAAAGGCACGATTCCCGCTGACCACTCCCCGGATGAGCTATTGCGTAGCGACAAGGACATCGCCGAGAACATCATGATTGTCGACCTCGTGCGCCACGACCTCGGTCAGGTGGCCAAGACCGGCACCGTGAAGGTCACCGACCTACTCAGCGTGCGCCCGGCACCGGGAGTGTGGCACCTCTTTTCCACGGTCTCCGCGGAACTTCCCGATCAGCTCAGCCACGCTGAGCTGATCGCTGCCTGTTTCCCACCGGCCTCTGTCACCGGCACACCAAAACTGCGCGCAATTGAGCTGCTGCGCGAGTGGGAACCCGAACCACGTGGTGCTCACTGCGGCGCGATCGGTGCGTCCCACGGCGATGCTCTGGAGCTCAATGTCGCCATTCGTACCGCTGAGTACGCAAAAGACCCGAACTCGGGGAGAGTTCGGGTCGAAGCTGGCATCGGCGGTGGCATCACCATCGGGTCCACGCCCGAAGGCGAATGGGCCGAGATTGAGGCCAAGGCCGCACCGCTGTTGTTGGAGAGCTAGTTGCGTAATTTACGAGCACGACGGCGCTCGCGCTGCTCGGCTGCTTCCGCCAAGCGGCGCTCGCGAGCCATGCGCAGAGCAAACTGACGCTGTTCCTTGTCATCGAGGTACATCGGATCGTCGGAAAGCCCCTTAACCAGCGACACCATCAGCGCAAGGATAACAATGACGAATGGGCTAGCCGCCAAAATGGTGATGTTCTGTAGATTCGACAGCGCATCGCTGCCACCAGTGACCAGTAGAACGATGGCAATCAGAGCGGTGAAGATACCCCACATAGCAGTGACAGTGCGCGATGCTGTGAGTCGACCGAACTGGCTCATGGTACCCATCACCGTGGAGGCGGAGTCCGCCGAGGTAATGAAGAAGGTAGCCAGCAGAATCATTGCAATAGCCGAGGTAATTGCGCCACCCGGCAAGGATTCCAACAGATTGAACAGCTGGCTCTCAGCCGAACCGTCACCATAGATGGAGGCACCCTGCTGCTCGTGAGTGATGGCAGTACCGCCGAAGATGGAGAACCACACGGCAGAGACAATCGACGGAACTGCGACGACGGTGAAGACGAACTCACGAATGGTACGGCCGCGCGAAATGCGGGCGATAAACATACCGACGAACGGCGACCATGAGATCCACCAGGCCCAGTAGAAAATTGTCCAGGAAGAGAGCCATTCACCGGCGGTGCCGTCAGCGGAAGCACTGGAGCGGGAGGCCATCTCAAAGAAGGAATCCAGGTAGCTGCCAATAGAGGTCGGAATCAGGTTCAGAATCACCACGGTAGGGCCGAGGACCAACACCAGCAGAGCCAGCAGACCTGCGGCAACCATGTTGAAGTTCGAGATGTACTGGATGCCCTTGCCCACGCCCGACAGTGCAGAGACCAAGAAGGCACAGCCCAGAACGAGAATAAGACCAATCCACAAAGGTGCGCCCGTGATGGCGTTGAACCCGTTGATTTCCAAACCGGCGGAAATCTGAAGTACGCCAACACCGAGAGAAGCTGCCGTACCGAAGACGGTGGCAAAAATCGCAAGCGCGTCGATAAGCTTGCCCAACCATCCCTCAGCGCGACGTGCGCCGATGAGCGGGATGAACGCCGCCGAAATCAGCTGCTTTCGGCCGAGGCGGTAGGTCGAGTACGCGATAGCGAGACCGACGATGGCGTAGAGCGACCACGGGTGCAGAGTCCAGTGGAACATCGTCGAAGCCATGGCGGTGCCGACTTCCTTCGGCTGGTGGCCCGGCACGCCATCGCGATAGAAGGTCAGCGGCTCAGCGACGCCGTAGAACATCAGACCGATACCCATACCGGCGGCGAACATCATCGCAATCCAGCTAGGTGTGGAAAACTCTGGTTTCTCGTTGTCCTTGCCCAAGCGGATGTGACCGAACTTGGAAATCGCGATGGACACAATGAAGAAGACAAAGACGGTACTGGCCAAGATAAACAGCCAGCCGATGTTCTCCACGACCCAGTTCAGAGAGCTAGATGCAAACGCAGAGAAACTATCCGGCCACGCCAGGCCCCAGACGATGATTGCCAGAATTGCGACAACGGCGGGGATGGTAACCCCGAGGTTCACGGGAGCGTGAGAATCGTCGGCCAAGCTCTTCTCTTTAACTTTTTCGGATGCCTGAGATTCTCGAGTGTCGTCGGTGTTGGCTTCGCGGCCGACGGACTCCCCTACTTCTTGTTGTTTTTCATGCTCTGGTGGATTCGTCATTCCTCCACCATGTCCACCATTGACCTGGGATTTCAACTTAAAATGTGGATTCTCTCAGGTTTTCCTCATTTCCCGCCCGAATTACAAAACTCCCAATAACGACGTTTCCCCTGTTCACCGTCGCGTGCCGAGGAATTTTCCGCCACAAAGTAACAATCAGTTAACGATTTTCGTTCCGAGCTGCTAAAACCGCCTGGTAGAGATCTCGATGCTTCGTCATTCCCGCCTCTGCTGCAGCCTGCTTCGCGGCATCCTTCAGTCGCATGCCATCGGTCACAAGTTCCTCTACACGGTCAACCAGATCCTCTGTGGACACCTCCGTTGCCTGCTGGGCGGCACCTTCGATTACCACCGTAATCTCGCCGCGAACACCTTCCTCTGCCCACGCCGCCAACTCCCCCAGCGTCGCACGGCGAGTCTCTTCAAAACGCTTGGTCAGCTCACGGCTTACCGACGCACGCCGCTGATCCCCCAAAATTTCCGCGGCATCCGCCAGTGTCACCGCCAGTCGATGCGGGGACTCAAAGAAGCAGCAAGCCCGCTTCTCTGTCTTCAGTGATTCCAGCCATGCCCGGCGCGCCCCCTGCTTACGCGGTGCAAAGCCATCGAAGCAGAAGTGGCCGACGCCCAACCCGCTGAGAGCCAACGCTGTAGTCACGGCACTCGGCCCCGGTACGCAGGACACGGGCACGCCCGCATCATGTGCAGCCGCTACCACTGCCAGGCCCGGATCAGAGACCACCGGCATACCCGCGTCGGTCACCACAATGACCTTCTGTCCCGCCTTCGCCGCCTGAATGAGGGACGCAGTGCGGCCTTCTTCGTTGTGGTCGAAGTTCGAGATGAACTTCCCCTTGGGGGAAATGCCCAGTGCCGTGGCTAGGTTACGTGCCCGCCTGGTGTCTTCCGCGGCGATGATATCGGCGTCGATAAGCGCACCGCGTAAGCGGTCGGAGGCATCGGCGATGTTGCCCAGCGGCGTTGCCACCAAAGTGATGCCGGGAGCCAGCGTCATTGCCTCGCCAAGGGGCTCGTTCTCGTGCGGTTGGAAGTTCGATGCCGAATGCGTCATGATTCCATAGCTTAAACTGACACTCGTGACCGATGCCGTTCTAACCCCACCACCGGAATCCGAGCGCCGCGCGAGAAAGCGTTTCCTGCGCCCGATTCCCCCGGTTCCCCCGCTGCCACCACTGCGCCGATGGGATAAATGGGATACCGCCACTTTTGTGGTTCTCGGAATCGCTGCGGCTCTAACACGTTTTATCGGACTTGCTTCCAGGACCGATAACGGCACCCCGCTCTTCGATGAAAAGCACTATGTGCCGCAGGCATGGCAGATTCTAGAGTCCACGCGCGATCCCATCTCATCCGGCATCGAGGACAATCCCGGCTACGGTCTCATCGTGCATCCGCCAGTGGCCAAACAGGTCATCGCCTTTGGCGAGTGGATCTTCGGGTACTCACCAATGGGCTGGCGGTTCATGTCGGCGGTGTGCGGCACCCTGGTCATTCTGCTGCTGATGGATATCGTCCGGCGCATCTCCCGCGGCTCACGGTTGGCTGTGGGCATTGTTGGTCTCTACGCGCTTGCCGACGGAGTGCTATTTGTCTCCTCCCGGGTCGGCATGCTGGATATGATTCAGACCTTCTTCATCGTTGCGGCCGCGTGGGCACTTCTCATTGACCAGGCCGATGCCCGCAAGCGCCTGGAATCCGCTACGGGGCTTGGCAGTTTCGGGCCCTACCTCAGCTATCGGTGGTGGCGGCTGCTCGCCGGCATCATGCTGGGTCTGGCCACCGGGGTGAAGTGGTCTGGCCTGTATTACATTGCGGCATTCGGTCTGTGGTCGGTCTTCACGGATTTGGTGTCACGCAAGAATGCCGGTGCGCGCAAGCCCGTGTTCGGCGCGCTCGTCCGCGATACCGCCCCGGCGCTGCGTGATCTCGTGGTGGTTCCACTGGGCGTTTACTTCTTAAGCTGGCGCTCTTGGTTTGCCGAAGAAACGTCGGTCTACCGCCATATCGCGCCCGAAGAGCGCGATACGGGACTCCCCGGCACCGGCTGGCTTCCCGAGGCCGTGCAGAATTACCTGCATTACCAGAACAGCGTGCTGAAGTTCCATGCCGAGCTGACCACCTCCAATGGGCACAAACACCCTTGGGAATCCAAGCCCTGGGAGTGGCTGGTCAGCTGGCGCCCAATGCTCTACTACTCCACCGAAACCACCTGCAGTGGTGGCCAGGAGTGCAAGGGCTGGCTGATGCTCTTTGGCACCCCGCCCATCTGGTGGTTACTGGTTCCCGTGGTGCTATGGGCCACGTGGCGCTGGCTGGGTCGTCGCGATGGTCGCTACGCGCTACCAGTCATCGGTTTCCTCGCCTCGTGGCTGCCGTGGGTCATCGGTTACGACCGCCAGATGTACTTCTTCTACGCCACCGCGCTGATTCCATTCGTGCTCATCGCCTTTGCTCTGCTTGCCGACGATCTCTCACGCTGGCAGCCCCGCGATAAGCCAGTGGGATTGGTAATCGTTGGCATGCACGCCGCAATAGTGGTGGCCGCGTTTGTGTTCTGGCTGCCGATTATGACCGGCTACCCGCTGCCCCTGAACCACTTTGATTGGCGGTTCTGGTTGCCGTCCTGGAGCTAGTCCCGCTGCGGTGGCACGCCAGTGACCGGCAACCCCGAGGCCGCGCGCCATGCCTGTGCGATTGCCGTCGGCGTATAGCCGCCCAGCCAGACAACTGCCAGTGTCAGAGCGGAAACAAACATCAGGGCCAGGCCTGCGATCTCCGATACTCCCTGGGCACCGATGAAAATGTCACGGACACCGAACCCAATGCTGAACGTGGCGATGGCACCGTAGACCGGCGCCATGCCCATGGCGGCGCGTGGCCGCCAAGCAGCCCAGAACAAGCCCACTGCCAATGCGAGCCGAATTGCCGCGAGTTGGATAGCCAGCCGCGCTCCGAGCTCCATCGGGTCAACGGTGGCAGTGGAACCGTCGACAGGCGCCCGCTCCGTTCCCGTCGCCAGTCCTGCGCCGTCCTGTGGCTCCGTCGGGGAAATTCCAAGAGTCATCATGCCGGAGGCGTCGACCAGTGTCACGATACCCCAGACAGCCCAGCAAATGCCTAGTGCAATGAGCACGCCGCGTGCGGTGCCGGCCATGAGCAGCCATGCGCGCTCGCGCCGGCGACGCTCGGGTTCGATGGAGACCAAAATGCGCTCCGAGAGATCATCCGTGGAAATCTCCGGCATGCCATCGACAGGACCAACTGTAAGGGCGCGGTTCAGCCGCACCGCCCGCTCATACCAAGTTCGGCAGTCCTCGCAGGCCCCAAGATGGGCATCGATGACTTCATCGGCAATACTTGCCGGCTCGCCATCGAGGCGAGCTGACAATGCTGCGCGAATTTCCTCGCACTCCACGGGGAATCTCCACCGCCTTTAACTCTTAAGGGGGTTGTACCTACTGAGGTCTTTACCTAATGAGGCCTTATCTGATGAACTGCCTGTCCAAACTGAAACGACCGGCTCCGAAGACGAAAATCATCACCAAGCCGCCGATAAGTGACATCACAAACTCCGCGCCATTGTCGCGAATAAACAGGCCATTGCCCAGGTGCATCGACCACCAGGCACCAATCATCTCAATAATGAAAATCATCGCCACCGTCGGGGCCAACAGCCCCAGAATCAGCAATGCGCCACCGACTAGCTCTACCAGGGCGACAACCCACACTGTCAGATGCGCCTGTGGGATATTGGCAGCGACAAAGTAACCGGTTGTCTTGTCGATACCGGTGATAAAGATTTTGTCCCAGCCGTGGCAGATGAAGATAATTCCGAGCATTAGGCGGAGAATCACGAGCGCGATATCGCGCATTACCGGTCGATCCATGAGGGACATGCTACCCGACGCCACAGCCAAAACGCGGTAGCACTACGGCGGCAACCGAGTAGTGGCTTTAACACGCAAAAAGGCTTCTCCCAACCCCTCGGGAGAAGCCTTCCGCCAAACACACCCGGTGTGTCATGTCTTAGGTAGTGACATCGTAACAGGCCGAGTTTCTAACAAAAAATCGCGCTGACGTGCTCAGATAACTTTAAGGTTGTTCTACGGCTGAGCTCACTGGACTAGCTCACGCGAGCCTGCGGTATTTCGTCGTAATCGTCGTCGTCAAAGCTGTAATCGGTGTAGGCCAAATCAGCGAAATCTGGATCCTCATCATCAAGTTCAACCACTACGGCACCCGGACGGCGCAAACGCTGTGGGATACCCAGCTCGTCATCCTCGCGGTTACGCACACCCAGGCGGGCCATCTTCATACGGCGAATCCGACGGGCGCGCAGTTCCTGCTCGGCACGCACGGTGCGACGCAGATTGACCAGGTAGAGAGTCATCAGGCCGACGCCAATAAGTGGAATCCACCAGGTCCAGCCACCGACGAAAACGGCGATAATAACCGTAACTGCGATGAACGCGGCCAGGCCAGCAACTGAGCGGCGACGGCGCGCAAAGCGAGTCTCCGCGTAGTGGGCATCTGAAATCGGGTCGAACCCACCACGGCCACGGCGCTTTTCAGCAAATGCGTAATCATCTTCGGTCAGGGTGTCATCAACAGCGACTGAGTCATCGCTGGACTCGGCAGTGTAATCGCTGGCGTTCTCGACGGTCTCGTCGAGTTCTGCCTGCTCGTCCTCGATGTCAGCTGTCTCTGCAGCCTCCGACTCGGCTTCTGCATCAGCGTCCTCGGTGTCAACCTCAGCACCAGAATCAGCTTCAGCGTCAGTCTCAACGGCATCTTCGAACATCAGGTCATCGGCGTCGACGAATTGACGGCGAACGTCCATGCTCACATCAGAAGTGGACTCATCGGCACGAACAGCATCACCCTCGGCGGAGGCGGCGACGGAATCAGATTCAGCATCCTCGTCATCGGAGACGTCCATGTCAGAGTGGTCAACGGGCTCAGCAGCGGTTTCCTCGTTCGCGAAATCATCCACCTGCGGAGTCTCATCCTCCGCATCTGCTGCTTCCAACTCGTAGACGATATCGCCGTCAACGACGGCCGGGTCGGCCGCCTCGTCCACGGTGTCGTCGATAAGCACGTCGCTGACATCGAAGTCATCGTCGACCTGCGCGTCGACGGTTTCGAGAGAGTCGTCGACCTCTTCAGTCACGCGCACGTCCGACTTCTTGAAAGACGGACGACGACGCGTCGTGGCCAGCTCCTCGCCACCGCGATGCAGCACCCGAGTCTTGCCCAGCGCATCGGAGGTACGACGAATCGGCTTGCGCGTATTGACCACCAGCGGGGCCAGCACAAACAGCCACAGTACAACGATGAGTATCAGCAACAGTGAAGTTGACATATTTTGCGTCTCCTTGCGACTTCGCCCGGGGTTTCGCCGTCTCTCCCCGGCCCAAATACGCCACCCCCATGCCCTTCCACAGAGGCTTTTACGAAGGCAGAAGCGTATCTAGAGCGAACTCGCCCAATAGTAGAGTTGTCATAACCCTATCGGCGTGCGTTACTCAGACTACTCAGGCGCGCCGCTGCGGTGGATATTTCTCCGCCTCTTCATATTGCGCGCGACCACTCGCCACGATCAGATCCACCGCGCTGTCCTCGCCCACGCGGGCATAGGTCAGATGATCGCGCCACGCGCCATCCATATGGAAGGCTTCCCGCGCCACGCCCTCGTGCTCGAACCCACAGTTTTCCAGCACGCGTATCGACGGGACATTGCTGTCCAACACGGTTGCTTCAATTCGGTGGACCCCAATTTTCTTGGCATAGTCAGATGCCAACGCCACTGCTGCAGTGGCAACTCCCCCACATGTAAAGTCGCTGCCGACCCAGTAGCCAACCCAGGCGTGACCAACGGGGAAAGGTGTAATACCGCCGAGTGTGAGCATGCCAGCGAACTGGCCGTCTACCTCAATAGTGGAGACAATCATGTCTCCCGCAGCTTCTGAACGACGCCAACTGCGCAGGTTACGACGGAAGACAGATACCCTGTGAGCGCTATCCCAATCGTCCTCGAGGGTTGGCTCCACGGGCCGCAAAATGAGCTCGTCGCGCAGCCGCATTGCCCGCCATGCAGGGGCATCAGAGCGCTCTGGCGCACGCAGGCGGACTCGGCCACCACTGGTGACTAGACGAGAAGTACGCACGGCAACAAAACTCGCGGTGGTGAGCTGAGGTTAAGCCTGGCGCGCCATGAACAGCACGTCAACGACATCTCCCGGACGCACGTGAAGTACGTCTTCCGGGATCACGATCAGGCTGTTAGCTTCCGACATACCGGCCAAAAGGTGTGCTTGCGCACCGCCGGAGCCTCCCAGCGGTTGCACCATGTACTCGCCGGTCTCACGGTCACGCATAAGCTGGCCACGGACGTACCCGCGGCGCTTTTCCGCCGACTCAATCGGACCGATAGCGCGTGCGGTTACGGCGCGGCGGCGCGGGTTGCGCTTACCCAGCGCCAGGCGAATGAGCGGACGAACCATCACCTCAAAAACGACTAATGCACCGACCGGATTCGATGGCAGGAGAAACGTTGGGATTTTGTCATCTCCCAGCACACCAAAGCCCTGGACCGAGCCAGGATGCATAGCGATGCGGGAAACATCAACCTCGCCCAGTTCAGCCAGAACACGGCGGATCTGCTCTCCCGCGGCACCGCCGACTGCCCCCGTAATGACCAGGAGTTCACTGCGAATGAGCTGGCCTTCGATGATTTCCCGAATGCGACGGGGTTCACCGGTGGCAATCCCCACTCGGTGTACCTCAGCTCCAGCATCGCGGCCAGCTGCTGCCAGCGCGTAGGAGTTGACATCGTAGACCTGGCCGAGCCCCGGGGTGCGGTCGACATCGACCAACTCATTACCAATGGAAATCACGGACATACGCGGCTTGGGGTGCACCAGAACCTTCGAACGCCCCACCGCTGCCAGCAATCCAACCTGGGACGGCGAAATTACCGAGTCCAAGGACACCGCCACGTCACCCGGCTGCACATCATCGCCGACCTTGCGCACAAAGTCACCGGAGTAGACCGGATGGAGAACATTAACTCGGCGGCCACCGCGATCGGTCCAGTTTAGGGGCACAACGGCGTCGGCAAGCGATGGCAGCGGCGCGCCGGTTTGAACACGCACGGCCTGCTTCGGCTGTAGGCGCATCGGGTGATGCGAACCGGCCGTCACCTCACCGACGACGGGCAGCTCGACCTCACGAAAGTCGACATCACTCTGACGCGCATCCGGATGCAAAGAACCCGATTCGCCGATGATATCGACAGCGCGTACCGCATAACCATCGATGGCGGACTGCACGAATCCCGGCAACGGCTGCTCAGCAATGACATCTTCAGCGCACAGCATGCCGAGGGACTCCGAAATAGCAACGCGCACAGGATCAGGCATCACAGCGTGCGCGGTGATTGCCGCCAACTGTTCTTCCACAGAACGCATGATTTACCTTCCTCGGCACCAACCCGCGGTGCGCTTCATTGCTATTCAGCTTTTCAGTACAGGCCCTTATATAAAGACTTTAAGCCTGTTCATCCTGTGCCAGTCGCTGCTGCATGTAGTCGCGCAGCCCCTCGCCGTAGTCCGGATGCCTGAGTCCAAAGTCTACGCAAGCGCGAATGAAGCCACCAGGATTTCCCAGGTCATGACGGAAACCCTTGTGGACAACCACATGGACCGGATGCCCTTCCTGAATCAGCAGCTCAATCGCATCGGTGAGCTGGTATTCACCACCCTTACCGCGCGGAATACGGCGCAGTGCATCGAAGATGGCGCGATCCAGCAGGTATCGCCCGACTGCGACGAAGTTCGACGGAGCATCGGCGGGATCTGGCTTTTCCACCATGCCCTTGACACGCTTCACATCGTCCCAATCATCAGCGTCGGCTGCGTTTTCACCGAGCTCACCCGACTCCGCCGGGGTGGCGTCCTCAATATCGAAAACACCGTAGTTGTAGACCTCTTCGTGTGGAATTTCCAACGCACACAGCACCGAGCCACCGAAGCGCTCGCGCACTTCCGTCATGCGATCCATCACGCCCACTGGGAGCACAAGATCGTCGGGAAGCATGACAGCAACGCTGTCCTCATCGTCTGCGAGCAGCGGCTCTGCGACCAGCACTGCATGCCCCAGGCCCAGCGGTCGATCCTGGACCACGGACTCCACACGAATGACCTCGGTGGCGCGGCGTACTTTCGCTGCAATTTTGTCCTTGCCACGCTCGGCGAGCGTCTGCTCAAGATCCGGGCGTGGGTCGAAATGCCCGAGCACCCCATCCTTACTCGGTGCCGTGACAATAGCCAGGCGTTGCGCACCACTGGCGGCGGCCTCTTCAGCAATCATCTCGATGCCCGGCGTGTCAACCACGGGCAGCAATTCTTTCGGCACTGTCTTGGTAGCAGGCAAGAATCGCGTACCCATGCCCGCGGCGGGAACGATGACAGTTCGAACCGGAGTAGTCATGTCCGAACCAGACTCTTTAGAC
This sequence comes from Corynebacterium vitaeruminis, assembly GCF_001054325.1. GTDB lineage: Bacteria > Actinomycetota > Actinomycetes > Mycobacteriales > Mycobacteriaceae > Corynebacterium > Corynebacterium vitaeruminis_A. Next base: position 298,091 of record NZ_JVVM01000020.1, read on the forward strand.
GATGAGACCATAAAGGCAACGATACCTATATAACTTCCATTTGCTCGGAGGCTGACCCCTCTTTTTCAGCGCATTAATCAGAAATTTTCTCACGGCGCAACGACCGAGTCCGCTCCCACACCTGGCAGAGTAGGTTTACAGGTATGGCTCCGCTTCCCGAAACCACGTCCGACCTCAAAGCCCAGACCCGGCGCGAGGTACTCGTCGCCCGCGCCGCCAAGAAACAGCATGAACGCATGCTTGACGACGAAGCCCTCGTACAGCGGTTGCAAAAATGGGTGTCCACCACCGTCGGCGACCTGACGAATCCCGTCATTGCCGCCTATGTCCCCGCTGGTGACGAGCCAGGCGCGAGCGTTTCCAGTTCGACTGATGGTGAGCCCGGCCAGGGCTTTGTGGAGGCTCTCGCCAACGCGGTTCCCGGAGCACGAATTCTGCTTCCCGTCTGCCCGCCCGGTCCGCCACAGCCGCTGCACTGGGGTTACTACAATGGCAGCTTCCACGTGGGGCGATTTGGCCTCTTGGAACCGGTTTCTGCGGAAAGCGCCGCTGGCCCAGCTGAGCTGGGTGCCGCCGACGTGATCATTCTTCCTGCAGTTGCGGCCGACCCTGCAACCGGGATGCGGTTAGGACGAGGCGCTGGATATTACGATCGCAGCTTGGCTTTTGCCCGTCGTGACGGTGATGCGAACAGGGCGAGAGCTGCCATCGCTGTTGCGGTTTTCGACACCGAGTTGCGCACGGGTCTTGCCTACGATGACCACGACGTTCCCGCCGATTATGTGATTACGCCGACTAGGGTTTCGCAGATTTAATGGAACCAATTGCGGGTTTTTCGCGCCTAACTTAATATGAGTCCAAAAAATTCGTCCCGGTTTTCACTTCGATTCCGAAAGCCCCGCCCCACAACTATTCGGCGCACCGTTGCACTCACTGTTTTCCTGTGCGCAGTCGGGCTGGCTGCGGTGGAGTCATTAACACCCCGCAGTGGCCACGTTCGGGTAGTGATCAGCGCCAAGTCCATTGCCGCTGGCGCATCGATTGCGGAGCAAGATGTGACTATCAAGGACATTCCACGGGACCTCGTTCCCAGCGGCGCCGTAACAGACATTACTTCTGCACAGGGGCGCACTCTGGCCACAGGCATGTCACCGGGAGAGATACTTACAGATCAGCGAATGGTCGGCCCTTCGCTTGCCAGGTCGCTGTCCGGATCGTCGGAAAGCAAAATTATTGCCATCACCTTGGCTGATACGGGCATTGTGTCTGCTCTTCGCACTGGTGACAGCGTGGATATTGTGTCGACCGCGGATGAGCGCGGGATGGCGGCACCGCTTGCACACGGGGCGAGAGTGGTCAACATCGTCGACGATGAGGTGGTTTTGGTTGCACTGCCCACCGGCGCTGCGGAGGTGGTGGCGGCGACATCGCTGGCATCCCCGCTCACACTGTTACTCGCGGGATAGTGACCAAAATCTCACTAGTTATAAAATTTTATGGCCCTGAACAGCGCTTTTCATAGAAAGTTGACTTGTCCTACAACTCCGCGTGAGGCTACAATGGTCAGGCAATTCAAAACTACGATTAGAGCTGAGAAGAGTGGCACTGCCAAACAACGCACTGCTCCGTTTCTCAAATCGTATGGGCCTGCACTGAGCAACGCGATGACTCACAGGTCTCGTTTGGTTTGTTCCGTTTCTACAGAAGGAAATTTCCTATGCTTAAGGGCTTTAAAGAGTTCATCATGCGCGGCAACGTCATCGACCTGGCGGTCGGTGTTGTCATCGGTGCTGCGTTCACCGCAATCGTCACTGCTTTCACCGACAGCCTGCTCGAGCCGCTGCTGAACGCCATCGGCGGCGCTGAGGTCACTGGCCTTGGCTTCGAAATCATCAGCGGCAACCCGTCGACCTACCTTGACTTCGCAGCTGTCATCACCGCAGTAATCAACTTCCTGTTGGTCGCAGCCGTCGTCTACTTCATCATCGTTGCTCCGATGAACAAGTTCAACGAGATGCGTGAAGCTCGTCTGGAAACCTCCGCTGAGCCGGAGGTCACCGAGGCTGACCTGCTGACTGAGATTCGTGACCTGCTGGCAGAGCAGAACAGCAAGCCGTCATCGGGACTGAACTAGCCTCTAGCTGCTAGCTGCGGGCTTCTGACAAGAAGCTAACTAACGCCTTTTACACAGCGCTCATCCCCAATGGGGTGGGCGCTGTTTTGTCCAGTAGTCCGCATCAAAATCACGAGCATCTTCGGGTGATTCATCGTGATAGCGCACTGTGCGCGCAGTTTTCACGCTGCGTGACTGGACAAAGTTTTTCGCCGGTGCGCCTGCGCGACGACGCTGCCTACGGCGGCCACTGTGCGGAGCAGCTTGCTCGGGCTGATCGGGCTGCTTAGCGTCGCCCATTCCTAGACGCTCCAGCGGCAGAGGTCCTCAAGCACATGAGAGACCAGCGGAAGAATGGTGGCCATGCCATCGCGCACTGCAGCGCGAGACTCCGCGAGGTTGATAATTACCGTCTGGCCGGACACACCAGCCAAACCGCGGGACAGCCCCGCATCCAAGGCTCCAGCTCCCATACCGGAGTTACGAATAGCCTGCTCGATGCCCTGCAGTCGAACATCGAGAACCTTGCGGGTGGCATCCGGCGTCTTCGCACGGGGGCCAACACCAACACCGCCAAGCGTGACAACCAAATCCGCGCCACCAACGACGGCAGTATCAAGAGCCTTCCGAATTTCACGCTTCACTGCGCCCGTGCTGACCACCGCATCGACCGAGTAGCCGTCTTCTTCCAACAGCTCAACCATGAGCGAAGCCGCATCATCCGGATTCTCGAAATGATCGCCCACTAGAACAACAAACGCATTTCGGACCTGGCCGTCATCATTGATTAAACGCTCCATCTCAGCGAGGTTAACGTCACTGGGCTCAGTGCTCACGGTTTCACTCATCTGCTCTATCTCGCTTTCTGCCACAGCTATTCACTCGAAGTTTCACTCGAAAACTCTTCCACAGATGGTGAGGGAATACTCCACCACGCTGCCAATCAATCCTGGCCTTCTGCCAGGGTGACATCGACCGTTCGCTCGTTGCCGCCTCGCTCATCTGTAACTGTAAGTGTGACAGAATCCCCGATTCGATGCGACCGAATGGCCGCAATTAGCGCAACGCCGTTGTCAAGTGTGCGGTCATCAACCTTGGTAATCAGGTCACCGTCTTTCAGCCCCGCTTTATCGGCTGGACCGCCCGGTGTTACCTCTCGCACCAGCGCACCACGGGCAATCGGACGCGAATCAATCTGGGCACCAATGACAGGCATCCGCGCCTTGCCGGAATCAATCAAATCTTCCGCTATCCGACGAGCCTGATTAACCGGAATTGCGAAACCAAGGCCAATACTTCCCGCCTGCTCCGAGCCCTCACTGTTAGAGGCGATCACACTGGGCACACCGATGAGGTTGCCTTCCATATCCACTAGCGCTCCACCGGAGTTACCCGGATTAATCGCTGCATCGGTCTGAATCGCATCAATGACCGAGGACTGACCATCCTCACCAGCAGCAGTGACCGGGCGGTTCTTTGCGGAGACAATGCCCTGCGTGACAGTGGAGGTCAGTCCCAGTGGCGAACCGACGGCCACCACTTCCTGGCCAACCTGAACCTGCGAGGAATTGCCCAGCGAAATTGGGCGCAGCCCGTTGACACCTTCAATTCGAATAACGGCAATATCAGTGGCTGCGTCCCCTGCAACCAGGGTGGCCGGGTGCGTCGTGCCGTCGGAAAGCAGGACTTCCATATGTGCGTCCGGGCCCGCACCTGCGACAACGTGATTATTCGTCAGCACCAGGCCGTCAGACGACAGAATGGAACCTGACCCCGAAGCCATACCCCGCTCCGAGGCAGTGGTGATGGAGACGACACTGGGAAGGACCTTCTGTGCGACCTTCTCCACTGACCCCTCAGCTGCTGCTACCTGGCGGGTTTCCGCAGGCTTATCCAGCGCGTTGTCCGCGGGGACTGACGGCTGCGAGCTGTGAACCACCCATGCGCCGACGCCACCGCCAATACCGGCCGAGCACAGCATCAGTGCAGCAACTGCCAGCGCCCCCATCCCCTTAGCGCCCTGAGAGCCCTTGGTCTTTTGCTTTCCGGCTGCAACTTCCCACTCCGATCCGCCTCCGTATGCGCCGTTCGGCTGAGGCGGGATGCTGTTGTAGTGGGAATCCTCCCAACCGTGATCATTGGCGGAAAACTGGTTCGTTTGACCAGCATCCCCGATGGCACGGTTCCCGCTGAAGTTGTGAGATTGCGGCGAGTAATGGCCCCGCCCATCTCCCCGCGAGGAATCGTTGAAAGAGTTGCTCATACGTAATACCTTGCACTGTCTGTCTAACAATTGGCTGAGAACAGTCTGCGGTCTCGCCGATAATTCACCCAATGAAACACCGATTCCCCGCCACACGCTGCCTTAAAAGACCGTGTACTGCGGGGATTACACCAGTGTTGACGTGGGACTATGCGTTCCTAGCGAGGCCTTCGCGCCGGTTCTCCGAGCGATGCTTCAAAAATGCTAGTGCGAACCGTCCGAAGCAGCAGAGTTGCTTCCGTTTTGTCCGAGGTCACTGCCATCGTTCGCACTCGTTTCCACGGAATCGGAACCTTCGCCCTTGCCGTTGTACGGACTGCCCGGCAGCGTCACCCTCATCAAGGCACCGCCATCATCGGACTCATCGGCAGTAATCGTTCCACCGTGGCGGACAATAACCGACTTCACAATGGCCAACCCCAGACCGGATCCCGGCATCGATCGTGACTGAATGGAACGGTAGAAACGCTCAAAGACCTTTTCTCGATCTTCCTTCGGGATTCCCGGCCCCGAATCCGCCACCGTGAATTCAGCGACTACCTCACTGAGTGGCTTTAGACGAACCCGTACGGTGCCGTTTTCCGGCGACCACTTCGCGGCGTTGTCCATCAGGTTCAAAATTGCGCGACCAAGTCCCGCCGGGTCACCGTAGACGTACCACGGAGCCGTCTGCACGTCGAAAGTGATATCCGGACGACGACGTTCAACACGCGCCAGCGACGTAGAAATAACCTCATCGACGTCAACATGCTCAATAACCTGTTGCGGGCCATCTTCACGCGCCAGGTCAACGAGGTCGCCGACCAACGTCGACAGCTCTTCCAGCTGTGCGATGACATCCGCCTCCAGATCCGCGCGATCCTCATCCGAGATCGCCGCTCCCGAACGGGAGGCCATCATCAGCAGCTCAATATTCGTGCGTAACGACGTCAACGGAGTCTTCAACTCATGACCAGCATCAGCAACCAACTCAGCCTGCTTAATGCGCGATGCTTGAAGTGCAGCCAGCATCTCGTTGAAACTGCGTGTAAAACGCGCGAGCTCATCGTCGCCCTCCACGGGGATTGGGCGCAGTTCATCGGTCTCCGTTACTCGCTCCGCGGCAATTCTCAGACGAGTGACCGGACGCAGACCCGTCGTTGCCACGGTAATACCTGAGCCGATTGCGAAGAGGATTCCAATTGCCGAGATACTCAGCAGCACCGCGCCGAGCGCTTTCAGGACCGACTGCGTCGAGCTTAAGTCCTGAGACAGAATCAGCGTTGCACCGTCTTCGGCGCGAACAGCATACACACGGCGGCCGTTGTACTCATCGGTGCGAATCGATTCCTGCCGATTCCCTCGTAACACCGCCAGTTCGGGGCCGCCAATCGAGATTGAACCACCGCCCTTGCCCGCCACGCTGCCGTGAGCAAAGTACACCGCGTCCAAATCGGGGTTCAGAATCCTGTTTGAGTCCGCCTCGAAGGAAGGCCCAATGGCAAACTCCGATGCGTACGGTGACATCAGTAGCTTTTCTGCCTGGTTACGAAGATTATTATCCACCTCGCGATATAGCGTTGCCTGCACAGTAAAAAACGCAGCCAACGTCATCAGACCTACTGACATCGCCACAATAAGCGCCGTCAAAATGGTCAGCCGCCAACGCAGCGAAGGGATACGCGAACTCCGTGGCAGGTCGGCGAGCGCCTCTCCTGCCATCGTCTCAGCATTCGCAGACTTTTCTTGCTTTCCGACGGTGCCTTGCCCCGGAGTGGCCTCCGCAGCAGAACGCTGATTTGATTGCACGCCACCGCCGGTCGAACGACGACGGCGCAACATCACGGTGCGGTCTCCCGCATCACATAACCGACACCACGAACGGTGTGAATCAGACGCGGCTCTCCCTCGGCCTCTGTCTTACGACGCAGGTAGCCAATGTAGACCTCAAGCGCATTGCCGGACGTCGGGAAGTCATAGCCCCAGACATCCTCCAAAATAGCGGTACGGGAGAGCACACGACGCGGGTTGCTCATCAACAGTTCCAGCAGCGCAAACTCTGTACGAGTGAGACTAATGCGACGTTCGCCGCGGAAGACCTCACGAGTTTCCGGGTCCAAGGAGAGATCCTCAAACTGCAGTGTTGCGGCATCTTCCACCGCCGGTACCTCCAGCGCGGAACGACGCAAAAGTGAGCGCACGCGAGCGAGCAGCTCTTCCAATGCGAAAGGCTTGGGCAGGTAGTCATCCGCGCCGGCATCAAGCCCGGCTACGCGCTCGGAGACCGAATCACGCGCAGTCAACATCATGACCGGTAGATCATCGCCCTCGCTGCGCAGCCGACGACAAACATCGAGGCCATCGAGCTTCGGCATCATGACATCCAAAATGGCCAAATCCGGACGGTCCTTGGCAATCTTTTCCAAGGCCTCTGCACCGTCCTCGGCGAGCTCGACCGTGTAGCCATTAAAAGTCAACGATCGCCGCAGCGCTTCGCGTACCGCTTGATCGTCATCAACTACCAAAATCTTCATACTGCCCATTGTGCCTTGAAAATATAAGGCGAGTGTAAATGTGACACAGATTCTTCGTGAGAGAGCTCCCATAAAACCTGGCCATAGAACTCAAACCGGGGCATAGAACTCAAAAACCTCACCCCATCGCCGAGTACAGGCGATGGGGTGAGGTTTAAAAGCTCTCTATCAACTGTTCCTTACGCACTGAACGCACTCTGGGCGCTCGAGGCGCTCTGTGGTTCAGCGAGGAACATTGTCAGCATCCTAAAAGATGCGCGTTAGAACTTTTCGACGTCAACCAGGCCGAGCTGAACAGCCTTGGCGATGCGACGAGGAACGTTGTAGACGCGGCCGTTGACCTTGACTTCCTGGAGAGCGACGTTGTTGCTCTTCCACTGGGAACGGCGAGCGCGGGTGTTAGCACGCGACATGCGACGCTTTGGTACTGCCATTTTCTTATTCCCCTCCTATTCTTAGTTCTTCTTCGCGCGGCGAATGCGGTTACCGTAACGACGCTGGAACTTCTCGACGCGACCAGCGGTGTCCATGACACGCTGAGCACCGGTCCAGAACGGGTGCGACTCGCTGGTGACGTCAACGACGATCAGCGGGTACTCGTTACCGTCTTCCCACTCGACAGTGCGGTCGGAGGTGGCGGTGGAACGGGTAAGGAAAGAGTGACCCGTGCCTGCGTCCTTGAAGACCACCGGGTGGTAGTCAGGATGGATGTCCTTCTTCATTAATTCTCGTTTCCCTCAGGATTGAACTTCAGGTCGCTTTCACCCAGCTGACTGCGGATGAATCGTGCCTGAGTTGGGTACGAATACGACTTACAATGACACGCACCAGGTCAATATCTCTATAAACCGGCATGTGACACTCGATGGAATGTTACAGGCTCGGGCCCGAAAAATAAAAACTCTACCGACTTGTAGCAACGGCCGTCGTCAAGCACGAACTTCATGACGACGCAGAAGAACCACGATGAGAAAACCGCAGTGGAACAGCGATTAGGTTATCACGCAAGTCGTGTGTAAACTGTTCTCTCGCTGTTGTCTAGTTATTCGTTTACGCGCCCAGCGTCGAGTGTCAGCGGGCAGCGCCCCGGAAAAGGCCAGGTGGAATCCTCGGCACTTCAATCATTCCGGCGTGGCGCACCAATGATGTCGGCATTGGGCGGCAAGGAAGCAAAGGAATCCCTATGTCGGCGATTTGCCAGGTTACGGGACGCAAGCCGTCTTTCGGCAAGACCGTGTCCCACTCCCACCGGCGCACTTCGCGCCGTTGGAACCCCAACGTGCAGCGTAAGAAGTTCTACCTCGCCTCTGAGGGGCGTCACATCACTCTGAATGTGTCCCCGAAGGGTCTGAAGACCATCGACAAGTACGGTATCGAGGCTGTTGTTGCTCAGATTCGTGCACGTGGGGAGAAGATCTAAAAATGGCACGTAATGACATTCGTCCAATCATTAAGTTGAAGTCCACTGCGGGCACCGGTTACACCTACGTGACCCGTAAGAACAAGCGCAATACCCCGGACCGTATCACCATTAAGAAGTACGATCCGGTTGTCCGCAAGCACGTCGAATTCCGCGAGGAGCGCTAATTCATGGCTAAGAAGTCCAAGATTGCCAAGAACGAGCAGCGCAAGGAAATCGTCGCTCGTTATGCAGAACGTCGCGCTGAACTGAAGCGCATCATCAAGTCCCCGCACTCCACTGACGAAGAGCGCATGGACGCACAGTACGAGCTGAACCGTCAGCCGCGTGACGCGTCCCCGATTCGCGTTCGCAACCGTGACGCTGCAGATGGTCGCCCGCGTGGCTACCTCCGCAAGTTCGGTCTGTCCCGTGTCCGCGTTCGTGAGATGGCCCACCGTGGCGAACTCCCGGGCGTCCGTAAGTCCAGCTGGTAAGTCGAGGAGCACCAATGAAGCGCAATCACTCTAACAAGAAGGCGCGGATGGAGCAGTCCCGCCGCCCGAAGAAGAACCCGCTCAAGGCCGCAGGCGTTGAGAAGGTTGATTACAAGGACATTAACCTGCTCCGCCAGTTCATCTCTGACCGTGGCAAGATTCGTTCCCGCCGCGTCACCGGTCTGACTCCGCAGCAGCAGCGCCAGGTCGCTACCGCTGTGAAGAACGCCCGCGAGATGGCACTCCTGCCGTTCACCAGCCGCTAAAGATGGCTGGTCGGCGGGAGCCGATCATTCGAATACCCGCCGAAAGGCCTTATTTACGCGCTGGCCGCATGACGATACATGCGATAACAGCGTAAAACGGACTCAGTCCTTCCCCACCGAGGGGATTGGATTGGGCCCGTTTTTTATTGTCTAAAATATGCATTTATGCCCGCTCTCACCGAAATTTTCACCGGCTTTGGTTCCGTCGCAGTACTGATCATTGTTGGTTGGTTGTTTGGCCGCAGTGAGATCGTCGATAAGCGGGCATCTTTCACCCTGAACATGGTCGTGTTCTGGATTGCGATGCCGTGCATGCTCGCGCACACGCTCGCAACGGCAGATTCTGCGAACATCTTCGGTCCGGCGTTTGGTGTTGCGGCGCTTTCTGCGCTGACCACGGCGGCATTCTACCGAATCGTTGTGGCGCCCATGCTCAAACAGCGCGGCGCCGATGCTGTGGTCGGCGCGATGTCGTCGAGCTACAACAATGTCGCTAATCTCGGCGTGCCCATCGCGGTCGCGGTGCTTCACGACGCTACCGCAGTCGTCCCGGCCCTTATCTTTCAAATTGCCTTCTATGCGCCGGCTTCCATGACGGTGCTGGAAATCCTCACCAATCGAGGACACTTCCGACCACGCACTGTCATCATGGCTCCGCTGAAGAACCCTATCTTTTTGGCGGCGATGGTGGGGCTTGCGATTAATGCCTTCGCAATTGAAGTACCACAGTTCGTAACGCACCCAGTTGGGCTGCTAGGTCAAGCAGCTGTACCAATGGCGCTCTTGGCCTTCGGTATTAGCCTGCATGGCATGCCGTTTATGGAAGCTGGCCGCTCTCCTCGTCGTGCTGTCGTGGTGGCGTCTACTCTGAAGCTCTTCCTCCACCCCGCGCTCGCCCTGCTGTTCGGCCATTTCCTATTCGGACTCAACGGGCATGCGCTGCTGGCAGCTGTGGTTATCGCTGGTCTGCCGACAGCCCAGAACGTCTACACTTTCGCCTCCCGCTTCGGCCGGAACCTTGAGCAGGCGCGCGATTGTGGCGTGATTACAACAATCGCCTGCTTGCCGACGGTCCTGATGTTCACCCTGCTGTTGAGTTAGGTGGCTAGTCCTTCACGCCGACGGCATCGCGCAATTCTCGTTACCCTTGGAAGCGTGGAGATTCTGAAGACACTTCTCGAGGCCGATCCGTCCGTGCCTCGTTTGACCTGTTATGACGAAACTACCGGCGGTCGTACCGATTTGTCGGCCCAAACTCTGGACAACTGGGCCAGCAAGATCGCCAACATGCTGCACGATGAGTTCGACCTTGTCGCTGGAGATCAGGCGTGGATTGACCTGCCGCTGATTTGGCAGTCCGCCTGCATCATCCTCGGCTGTGAGCGCGCTGGCGTCACCGTTAGCGATGAAGAGCCGCTGGTTGTTTTCACCACTACCGCTAACGTCGGTTCATGGGAAGAGAAGTTCCCGGACGCCTATATCGCCGTGCTTACCGACGATTCCTTTGGCCGCGGTGTCGTGGAATGCGGTGATGATATTCCACCGGGAGTCATTGACTTTGGTCCGGAAGTTCGTTTCCACCCAGACGCGTATCTAGGCGCAGGCCCAGACTCCGACCAAACCCCCGTTATTGGGGAGAAGTCTGCTACTGAACTGCTTTCATCAGCTGGCGACTACGCCGAAGAGGTACAGCTTACACCCGGCTCCCGCATTGTCTCCGAGGGCTGGCTGGATTCCGATTCTTCGCAGGTCAGCGCTGACAAATGGGCACGTAACGTGCTGTCGGCTTGGGTTTGTGGAGGTGCTGCCGTCGTCGTGCGCGGGGGCGATAGCGAGCGTGTCGCTGCTATTTCCACGGCTGAGAAAGCCCGAGTGATTTAATCGCGTTCCCTCCGGGGAGAAGTGGTCTCGGTCGGCGCGATAACCTGGAAGCTGTGATTACCCGACCATATATTCTCGCGATTCTCGCCCTCATCAATATCTTGGGCGCACTGGCTGTGTGGGATCTGAGCCCGTGGTGGTGGATTCTGATGGCCTTCATCCTCTTCCTGGATGTTGTGGCTATCTACGACATGATTCAAAAGAAGCACTCTATCCTGCGGAACTTCCCGGTCATCGGCCATCTGCGCTACATGGGTGAGACCATTCGCCCTGAGATGCAGCAGTACTTCATCGAGCGCAACTTCGACGGCGCACCGTTCGACCGCGATACCCGTACCGTGGTCTACGAGCGCGCTAAGGGGTTGTCCTCTAAGAAGTCCTTCGGTACTGAGCGCAAGATTAATGCCCCCGGCTACGAGTACGTGCGCCACTCTATGGCTCCGAACCCGCACATCATCGAAGACCCGCGCGTGGATATCGGTGGCCCCGACTGCACTCAGCCGTACTCTGCGTCTATCTTCAATATCTCGGCCATGAGTTTCGGTTCTCTGTCCCCGAATGCCGTCATGGCAATGAATAAGGGCGCGAAGCTGGGCAACTTTGTTCAGGACACCGGCGAGGGCGCTATCAGCCCGTACCACTTGAAGTACGGTGCGGACATTTACTGGCAGCTGGGTTCCGGCTACTTCGGTGCGCGTACCGAGGATGGCGACTTCGATCCGGAGCTCTTCCGCGAGAAGGCTAAGATTCCACAGGTCAAGGCAACGTATCTGAAGGTTAGTCAGGGTGCCAAGCCGGGTCTTGGCGGCATGCTGCCGGGCCACAAGGTCAATGAGGAGATTGCGGCTACCCGCCACGTACCAGTTGGCAAGGGCGTGATGAGCCCGCCGTACCACCACGTCTACTCCACCCCGCGTGAACTTGTCCGGTTTATGGGCACCATGCGTGAGCTCAACGGAGGCAAGCCAGTCGGTTTCAAGCTGTGCGTCGGCTCCCAGCTCGAATTCCTCGCTGTGTGCAAGGCCATGCTGGAGGAAAACATCACACCGGACTTCATCATCGTCGACGGCGCTGAAGGCGGCACCGGCGCTGCACCGCTGGAATACTCCGACCGTGTTGGCCTGCCGCTAACCGACGGCCTGATTTTGGTCCACAACGCGCTCGTCGGTGCCGGTCTGCGCGATCGCATCAAGCTCGGTGCGTCCGGCAAGGTCATTACTGGCTTCGACATTGTTAAGCGCATGTGTATCGGCGCTGACTTTGTGAATTCGGCCCGCGGCATGATGATGGCCACAGGTTGTATCCAGTCTCAGCTGTGCCACACCAACACCTGCCCGGTGGGCGTAGCTACCCAGGACCCGAGCCTGTGGAAGGCCCTGGATGTCGACGACAAGGGGCAGCGTGTGGCCAACTACCACAACGCCACGGTCAAGGAAGCAGCTGGCCTGCTGGCATCGATGGGCCTGAGTAGCTTCTCCGAGCTGGGCCCGTCCCACCTGCTGCGCCGTACCAGCGAACAAGTCGGTGAGTCCTACGCGGAGCTTTACAACTGGCTGCAGCCGGGCGAGCTGCTCAGCGGCACTCGCTTCCACAATTGGGCTGAGGCCTGGGAGACCGCCGACCCGGACACGTTCCACTACCCCGCGGTTCATATGCGCGGGTAGTTCGAAGGGGGGGGCGCTGGGCGCCCTACTCGCCCATCAACTTCTTGCGCAGACGCTCATCCTTTACCAGGACCTCATCACGCATGTTGGCCTGGTAGTTCTCCATTGCCACAATAAGCTCTGGGTAACCAGCCGAGAGAATACGCACAGCCAGCAGGCCAGCGTTCTTAGCGCCTCCCACACCGACAGTTGCCACCGGAACGCCGCCTGGCATCTGAACGATCGACAGCAGGGAGTCGATGCCCTCCAGGTTCTCCAGCGCGCGTGGCACTCCGATAACCGGCAATGGAGTGGCAGACGCAACCATGCCCGGCAGGTGCGCAGCACCACCGGCGCCAGCAATGATGCAGCGCAAGCCCTTGTCAGCGGCGGACTTTGCGTAATCTATCATGCGTTCCGGAGTGCGGTGCGCAGAGACCACGCCTACCTCAAACGGAATTCCGAACTCAGCCAGCACTTCCGCTGCTGGTTCCATGGTCGGCCAATCCGAATCCGAGCCCATAATCAGACCGACCAGCGGACCGGTTGCGTTGGCCAGCTTCGGGCTTGCCGCCTGGTTTGCTTCAGCCAATGTTGTCTCCTTGCGATAGCAATCTAATTCTTAACAGCGCTGGTTCTTAAACAGCTTTTTATACAGCTCCAGCTTGTACACAGCGCTAGCTTTTATGAAGTGTAGCCGTCTGCCCACACGCCGTCGACGATGTAGCCAGCAGCGAGGTTGGCAATTCGACGAGTCTCCGCAATGCCCTCCGAGCTTGCGTCGTAACCGCACAGGTTGACGTGGCCCAGCTTACGTCCCGGACGCCAATCCTTGCCGTACCAGTGAATCTTCGCCGATGGGAAACGGCGCCATACCTCAGCAAAGCGCTGTGCAATCGGCACGTCCGAGGCCTCTTTGCCACCAAGCGTATTGACCATCACCGTCACCGGCGCAGTCGGTCGCGTGGAGCCCAGCGGCATATCGGCAACTGCACGCAGGTGCTGCTCAAACTGGCTGGTTTCACAGCCGTCCTGCGACCAGTGACCAGTGTTGTGCGGGCGCATAGCCAACTCGTTGACAAAGATCTCCGGGTTGCCCTCGGCATCAGTGGTCTCGAACAGCTCGACTGCCAGTGCACCGGTCACGCCCAGTTCGGAAGCGATGGTCACACTGAGCTTTTCGGCCGCGCTCGCAAGCTCGTCGGAAAGCCCCGGCGCCGGGCAAATCGCCTCGACACAGATGCCGTCACGCTGCACGGACTCGAGGACGGGCCAGGCCTTGACCTCACCCGACGGCGTGCGCGCGCACATGGCCGACAGCTCGCGAACCAGCGCGACCTTCCGCTCGGCCATCAGTGGCACGTCCTTGCCCAACAGTTCGTCGACAAGCGTCCGCAGATCCTCGCGGTCCTTCGGGAACCACACGCCGTGACCGTCGTAGCCACCGCGGCGGGCCTTCAGACAGACGGCGCCGTCTACGCGGTCGAAGAAAGCCTCGGCGTCCTCGGCGGACTCGATAGCGGCGTAGGCCGGAACCGGAGCGCCCAGTTCCTCCAGACGCTGGCGCATCAGCAGCTTGTCCTGCGCGTACAGCAGCGCCGACGGCTGAGGTTGAACCGAATACCCCATCTCGGTCAGCTTGTTGAGGAATTCGGTGGGAACGTGCTCATGGTCGAAAGTCACGGCCTGCGCGCCGGCGACAGCACGTTCAACGTCTTCCCAGACGTGGTAGTCGCCGATGATAACATCCGCGCACACCTGCGCAGCGGAGGCATCCGGAGAACCGGCGAGCAAGCGGATGGACTGTCCCAGCTCGATGGCCTCAGTCTGCATCATGCGAGCCAGCTGACCGTCACCAATCACCGCCACAACCGGCACGCCATCAGCATGCGCGGGATGCTGCGCAGCAGTTAGCGCTGCAGCGGAATCAGAAGTGGAATTAGTGGAGTTTTCAGGGGTATCCGAAGCAATCACACCCCTGATTGTAGGTTATGACCCAAAAATCTAAGTCAACCGGGAGACCAACTTCGCCACCTTACGAGAGCTGGGAATATCTTCCACAGCCAGCGGCGGGCCGAAACTGCGTGTCTGCAGATACAGCACGCCGTTCTTACGATTGACCGCGCGCACCGAACGCAGATCAATCGAAACCACCTGCGGGCGTAAGATGCCGCGGCGCAGAATAATACGCCTATCGGTCAGCACAAACCGCTCCCCCAGCCAGCTCAGTACCGGGCGAACAACGCGCCAGAGAATTAGCCCCAGCCACACGAAAAGCAGCAGTTGACGCACACCTTGCATATCGCCCGGGGCAATTGCAGGGCCGTCGATAAAACCAATCAGCAACCAGCAGACACCGGTAATTACCATGAGCTCCAAGAGCGGCCACACCAGCCGACCAAAAGTCGGATTGGTGTCCAGCAGAATTACCTCGCGCGAGTCCAACTCATCATCGGGAAAGGCCATACAGTGCTACCTCCGCTCCGAATCCGTATGTGAGGACGCATAGCCGCCGTCAGTGGCACGCACATGGAACACGTCACCGGCCGCAACGAAGTGGCTTGTGCCAGCTTCGTCGGTGACAATCAATTCACCGTCGGCACGCACGCCAACCGCCTTGCCCACCAGCACGCGATCGCCTGGCAACTCCACGCGCACGTTCGAGCCGATGGTCGCGCACACCGCCTCGTAGTCCCGCAGCAGCTCAACATCGCCCTTTCGCCACTGCGCTTGACGACGCCTCAGCGCCCGCAGCACACCAGCGGAAATATCATCGCGATCGAGGTTTTCCGCTCCCGCCAGGTATAGCGAAATGGCGTGTGGCACAGGCAACTCGTCTTCCTGCAGAGAAACATTGATGCCGATTCCTGGAATGAGCGCTGGTGGCACCAGCGACGCGGCCTCAACCAGGATTCCGCAGAGCTTGCGACCGTCAACCAGGACATCATTCGGCCACTTCAGGGCAACGCGCTCAGGGGCTAGCCCCGCGACGTCCACAACAGTATCGACGACTGCGAGGCCCGCGACTAACGGCAACAGACCCAGTTGCTCCGGAGCGAGCCCATCCGGGCGCAGCAGCGCACTGAGTGCGATCGACGCTCCCTTCGGAGCCGTCCAACTACGACTCAGACGACCGCGCCCTGCGGTTTGTTCCGAGGCAATGAGCGCACTGAGATCTGCTGCCTGCCCCGGTGCCGCCTGCTTCCGGAGGTCAGCATTGGTCGAACCAGTGGTTTCGACAACCTCAATGGAATTCCAGCCCGGCGCGGCTGCGCGCACACGCTCGGCATCAAGAGGCTTACGGGAAGCGACAATTCGGGGGTCGGTCATGCACAGCAGTCTAGCGCCATAGCCGGATTGACCAAGATGTCACGGCTCCTTGCCACTCGGCTTGCCACTCAACGGTAGGTCGCAGGGAGTCTCGGGGAACCCAAACGGCTAGCGCTCTATGCCACCGAATGGGGGTTACCCATTACCGCCCACTCCCCCTCCAAGATATGGATAGGAGTAAGAAAAAATCTGCGCCTACAAACAGCCCGGAAAGTACCGTGGCCTGCAAGCAAGCTCAGCGACATTTCGCTGCAAGACCATAGTTTTAACGTCGTCAAACAAAGTTTTGCCCCCGTTCCTTGTTAACAGCGATTGCCCCCAACTACCTCCCCCCGTTTTCGAAACGTAAACTAGTTGGTATGACGACTGCCGCAAATACATCAACCGGTGAAACACCGGATTTAACCACTACTGCTGGAAAACTGGCCGATCTGCGTGCCCGTCTCGCGGAAACCCAGGCCCCAATGGGCCAGGCCGGCATTGACCGCGTCCACGACAAGGGCAAGATGACCGCTCGTGAGCGCATTGAGTTCCTCTTGGACGAGGGCTCGTTCGTGGAGGTTGACGCTCTCGCACGTCACCGTTCCAAGAACTTCGGTCTCGACGCCAAGCGCCCTGTCACCGATGGTGTCGTGACCGGTTACGGCACCATCGATGGCCGCCAGGTCTGTGTCTTCTCGCAGGACGGCGCCATCTTCGGTGGCGCGCTCGGTGAGGTCTACGGTGAAAAGATTGTCAAGATTATGGATTTGGCAATCAAGACCGGTGTTCCAATCATCGGCATCAACGAGGGTGCAGGTGCCCGTATCCAGGAGGGCGTTGTTTCCCTCGGCCTGTACTCCCAGATTTTCTTCCGCAACACCCAGGCATCGGGCGTTATCCCACAGATTTCGCTGATTATGGGCGCCTGTGCTGGTGGCCACGTCTACTCCCCGGCTCTGACCGACTTCATTGTCATGGTCGATGGCACTTCCAAGATGTTCATCACCGGCCCGGACGTTATTAAGACCGTCACCGGCGAAGAGGTCACGCAGGAAGAGCTGGGTGGCGCAGGTACTCACATGAGCACCTCCGGCACTTCGCACTACACCGCTGCTGATGATGAAGACGCCTTGGCCTTCGTTCAGGAACTGGTCAGCTACCTGCCGTCCAACAACCGTGCTGAGGCTCCTCGTATGGAGGCCGAGCCGTTCGAGGGCTCCATCGCTGACAACATCACGGAGACTGACCTTGAGCTCGACACGTTGATTCCGGACTCCCCGAACCAGCCGTACGACATCAAGGACGTCATCACCCGCCTGGTCGACGACGAGGACTTCCTGGAGATTCAGGAGGACTACGCACAGAACGTAGTCATCGGCTTCGGCCGCATGGAAGGCCGCTCGGTCGGCTTCGTTGCCAACCAGCCGATTCAGTTCGCTGGCTGCCTCGACATCAAGGCATCCGAGAAGGCTGCCCGCTTCGTCCGCACCTGTGACGCCTTCAACATCCCAATCATCATGCTGGTTGACGTTCCGGGCTTCCTGCCGGGCACCAACCAGGAGTTCGACGGTATTATCCGCCGTGGCGCCAAGCTGCTGTACGCATACGCTGAGGCCACCGTCCCGAAGATCACCGTCATCACCCGTAAGGCATACGGCGGAGCTTACTGCGTGATGGGCTCCAAGGACATGGGCGCTGACATCAACCTGGCATGGCCGACCGCTCAGATTGCGGTCATGGGTGCTTCCGGCGCTGTCGGCTTCATCTACCGCAAGGAGCTCAAGGCTGCTGCAGCTGAGGGCAAGGATGTTGTCGCACTGCAGAAGGAGTACGAGGCAGAGTACGAAGCAACCCTGGTCAACCCGTACATGGCTGCTGAGCGTGGCTTCATCGACGCCGTTATCCCGCCAAGCGAGACCCGCGGTCAGATTATTGAGGGCCTGCGCCTGCTGGATCGCAAGGTAGTCAACGTACCCGCCAAGAAGCATGGGAACATTCCGCTGTGACCGATTCCACGAACACCCCCGCAACCGAGGACAAGGACGCCGCTGCGGCTCCAGCCGCACCGTTCATGTCCGTACTCAAAGGAAACCCGTCTGACGCTGAAACTGCTACCCTCGCGCTTCTGTTTGCAGGCATGGCAGCAGCCGGCGGTGCCCCAGAGGATCGCGGCCCTCGCAACGATTGGGGTCGGCTGGAGGAGGGTTTCCACCAGCCACACCAGTACGTGCCGGGCACGTTCCGCAACGTCCATTTCTACTAGCACTGCTGCGGCTTTCGGGTAGTCATTGCCGCAAGCTAGCTGCGTCGATTCGCTAGCGCGAAAGCGCCATCACCTCACTTTTTCCGGTGGTGGCGCTTTTATTCATTGCCACTAAAATTTGAGGCCATGAACATTAAGTCACTTTCCGCTGGGCTGTGCGCGCTGATGTTATTCCTCGTCGGCTGTGCTCCCGCCAACGACGCGACCGATACCCCCTCGGATAAATCGGCTGGGGGTTCGGGAAACGTTGCTAAGCGAATCGTCTCTCTATCCCCCACTTCTACCGAGACGCTCTATGAGATTGGTGCGGGCGACCAGGTTGTTGCTGTCGACTCGCTTTCCGACGTCCCGGAAAACGCTCCACGCCGTGACTTCAGTGGCTTTAACCCCAACCCAGAAGCTGTGATTGCAGAAGATCCGGATTTGGTGATTGCCAGCGACGATGCCAATGGCTTGGGCGCGGCACTGGATGCTGTCGACATTGAGTTGCTACTCCTTCCCGCTGCCACAACTTTTGCGCAGGCATACGACCAGATTGAGCAGATTGGTGAGCGTACCGGCCATGCAGATAATGCGCAGAAGCTTGTTGGCCGCATGAAGAACGAGATTGAGGCCACTGTCGACAGTGTTGACCCGGAGATTCGGGATGCGGAGTTGACTTATTACCACGAAGCAGATCCGACGCTCTACAGCGCTGGCGACACCACTTTTATTGGCCAGGCGTACTCGATGTTCGGCCTGAAATCCGTCGCTGGGCCGGGTGATGATTACCCGCAGCTGACAAACGAGGCAATTATTCAGGCAAACCCGGATTTCATTTTCCTAGCCGACCATGGTGATGCCGGCGGCGTGACCGAGGAAGACGTTGCCTCCCGACCTGGTTGGAACGAGATCGCTGCGGTAAAGAACAAGCAAATCATTCCACTAGATCCAAATCTAGCCAGCCGTTGGGGTCCGCGGCTTCCACAGCTTATTCAGGACATTGCCGAGACATTGAAGGCGTACCAGCAGGTGCCGGTACCGGCTCAGTAGCGAGACTCTAGCGACACGTTATCGACACAGTAGCGAGACAGTAGCGAGGAATTGTTGTCATTCATTCCCAAAGGCACCGTGCCTATTGCCCTTACCGCAATTGCCTTAGCGGCAACACTTGTGCTGGGCGTGTTCATCGGTGCCGCGCCCCTGCCGATAGCGGGTGTCTTTCACGCGCTCTCTGGTGGCCTCATCGGCGGGGATGAGGCTGCGCTGACTGCTCGAGAGTCGGCAATCCTCTTTAATGTGCGACTTCCCCGCGTAGTGATGGCTGCACTAGTCGGCGCGGCGCTGGCCACAGCAGGTGCGGCTTACCAGGCGGTGTTCCGCAATCCGCTGGCGGACCCATATCTTCTCGGCATCTCTTCCGGCGCCTCCCTCGCCGTGACGGTTGCAATCCTCTTCGGCGTGGCTGCCGCTGCAATCCCGCTAATCGGCTTCCTCGGAGGCGTTCTCGCAGTAGCGGTCACTTACATAGCGGGCACGTCGCTGGGTGACCGTTCCTCTCCAGTTACTGTCATCTTGGCAGGTGTGGCGGTAGCTGCCTTCGCCAATGCAATGCAGCAGTTTCTACTGCAGCGCAACGAAGAGTCCCTCCGACAGGTCTACGGCTGGATGCTCGGTCAACTCGGTACCGCGACATGGAAATCCGTACTCACTGTGGCGCTACCGATTGCACTGGGCGTGTGCGTCATCGTCGCGTCGTCACGAAGCCTTGATGTGTTGAGCGTCGGGGATTCCGAAGCAGCGTCGCTCGGGCTGAATGTGGAGCTTGTGCGCGTGGTGATGGTCTGCGCTGCTACTCTGATTACCGCCGCTGCGGTGAGCGTGTCCGGACTGATTGGGTTTGTGGGAATCATCGTGCCACACACTTTGCGGCTTCTCGTCGGCCCCGGGCACCGGCTGTTGCTGCCCCTAGTCGTTCTTGTCGGCGCGATGTTCCTACAGCTCGCGGACATCATCGGCCGAACTGTACTGGCACCCGCGGAGGTTCCGGTGGGCGTAGTTACGGCTGCAATTGGTGGACCGTTTTTCCTCTTTTTACTGCGCCGGTATGGCAAGTCGAGGGGACGCTCATGACGCTTTTTCTAAACTGCCAGCACGTCGAATTCCGCTACCCCGGTGCCGACGCTCCAGCGCTGCGAGACATTTCACTGTCGGTCCACCAGGGCGAGTGGCTAAGCCTTATTGGCCCGAACGGTTGCGGCAAATCCACCCTGCTGCGCTGCATCGCCGGACTCAACCGCTGTCGCGGCGATATCGAAATCGCAGGTATTCGCCCACGAAATACTCCACGCCGCAAGCTCGCTCAGAAAATCGCACTCATGCCACAGCGCCCAATCATCCCGGAGGGGCTACGAATCCGCGAATACATCGCTCTCGGTCGTACTCCGTATCGCGGTCGCGACGGCGGGGTTGTCGACGCCGTGATGTCTCGTCTGAACCTGGTCGCTTATGCGCAGCGCACGCTTAACGACGTCTCGGGCGGCGAACTCCAACGAGTAGTGCTAGCACGCGCCCTGGCACAGGAACCTGAGGTCCTGCTTCTCGATGAACCCACTTCCGCCCTGGATATCGGCATGGCACAACAGGTGATGGAATTGGTCGATGATATCCGCCACGAATCTGGGTTAACCGTTATTGCAGCCGTACACGACCTGACTTTGGCGGGCCAGTATAGCGACCGTATTGCACTGCTGTCCGCCGGCCGATTGGTGTGCTCTGGCACCCCTGGTGAGGTTTTGACAGAAGCCACAATCGCGGAAGTATACGGGGCATCCGTGCAGGTAGAAGAATTGGGCGCTCCGGCTGTGATTCCACAGCGCCCATCGTGGCAGCGGCCATTGCAAGGCCGTAATTGAACCTAGTACTGGCCAGCTCTAAACCTGGCCGCCTGCAGCATCTCCGTCAAACTCATCATCGAGCTCCCGGTCCAGTCGGCGCTGGTCGCGGTTACGAGCTGCTGGCCACACCATCTTGAACAGGAAAAAGGCAAAAGCCAGACCAACGACAGCACCTACCACAGCGCCAGCAATGAGTCCCCACGATTCCGCTAGCGCCCCGCCAGCCACGCATGTTTGCCGCAAAAATTAGGCTTTACGATTCCGCCCTCACTAAAATCACTAACTATGAGCAGCCCCCGAATCGTCCTGGCCTCTACCTCACCCTCGCGACTGCACATTCTGCGCTCAGCTGGCATCGAGCCCATCACAGTAGCGCCCAACGTCGACGAGGATGCCGTGGTCGCTGCCCTTCCGGACGCATCGCCGGTACGCATCGTCGAGGAACTCGCACAGGCCAAGGCACACGCTGTCTCTCCGGCCCACCCCAATGACATTGTCATTGGCGGGGATTCAATGCTGCTTCTCGATGGACAGCTGCAGGGCAAGCCGCACACGGAAGAAAAGACCATTGAGCGTTGGCACCAACAGAGTGGCCAGACGGCTGAGCTGATTACTGGTCACTGTGTCGTGACACCAAAGGGCGAGCACCTTGAGGTAGCGATTACTTCCCTCGACTTCGCTGAAGTCCCAGAAGAGGACATCCGTGCCTACGCTGCGACGGGCGAGCCACTGAAGTGCGCTGGCGCGTTTACCTTGGAGGCTCTAGGCGGCTGGTTTGTCGATGGCATCAATGGCGACTCATCCAGTGTGATCGGACTGTCGCTACCTGTCGTGCGCCGAGCTCTGTATCGCTACGGCTATTCGGTCTCCCAGTTCTGGAATAGGTAGGCATCGCAAGGACGTCGTAAAGCAAAAACCGCACCAAATTGGTGCGGCTTTCTAAGCTGTGGAGACTACTTGTTAGCAGCCTCAACGCGCTTGATGGCCTCCTGAGCAACGAGCTCCTGGATACCCATGTCCAGCTCGGAGGTGAAGCCAACACAGGAACAGTTGATCTCGCCGAGAACGTAAGTGTCCTCGCCGTCCTCGCCGTCTGCCAGCATGAAATCAGCTGTCCAGATCAGCGGGATATTGTCGCCGCCGAGGTTCTCAGCAATGACCGGGCGAGCCTCGGCAAACATATCGATGAGGTCCTGCCACTCTTCCGGCTTGTTGTAGGTGTACTTCGCGCCAGAGAACAGGGTTGCCGAGAAAGCATCGCCACCCTCGGCCGGCTTCTTGTGAACCACGAAGACCGGGTGCGGGCCGACGAGCAGAATGCGAATTTCGCCTTCGGTGATGCGTGGCATGAAGCGCATGTCCACGAGCATGCCATTGTCGCCGATGATGTACTGGTCGCAGAAGTCCATGAACTCGCCGAGTTCACGAGTCTCGGTGTGGTTGTCCACGGCCTCGGTGCACTTCAGCTTGGTATCCAGTGGCAGCGGGGTGCCCGGAACAACGCTCTTAGCAACCTCTTCGTCAGCGATACGGACACGCCAGATACCGGAACCGGTGGAGCCACGGTTCTGCTTGAGGACGCGCTCGCCGTAGGACAGAGAAGTCGGGAAGGTGCTGTGGAATGCCTCTACGTCGTAGTAAGCAGCGGTATCGGATGGAACCAGGTCGGTGTCCTTGAGCTTAACCAGTGCGTCCTTTGCACCGTAGGCCATCATCTCGCCCGGGGTGGACATGCCAACCAAGCCAGCGACCGAGAGACTGGTCAGAAGCTCGAAGTAGCCCTTCTCACCACCCGGGATGTTGCCCGGATTAACACGGGAGATGTAGCCGTCGAAGTTCTCGGAGACGTACTTGTACAGGTCGTCTTTCCACTCCGGTCGGTAGTAAACGACCTCTGCGGACCAACCGGCTTCGCGGATGGCGTTGACGATTGGCATGGTGTCCTTGCGGTGTCCGTCGAAGTACTTGTCCGAGCCGCCCTCGATCTCGAATACAACGATGTTCTTGTGCACAGGCACTCCTTTTAAGAAAATACATGGGCAATCCGGCACTCAATCGTCTCAGAAACACAACGAATACCCAGGCAGGTCGCCTGCTCCAGCCCATTTCCAGTAATACGAATCAGCACAGTTTTTGCGCTAACTCTCAGCTAAATTTTAGGGCACCTTGTAGCCTCTTAGCGCGCTGAAATCACTCCTTTTACCCCCAACTGTGAGGGGCATCCCAGCGAGAGTCACGACCGCAATTGTTGCCGTCGAAAAGGGCGCATACCGGGGACTGTTCCGCCGTTCGTCCCACGACCCGTAAACTATATATGCAATTGACGATAAAACGTCAGAAAGTCCCACTCGCCCCAACTTGCGCCAAGGGAGTATCCGATGGCTGTTCCGCACGATCCGCACCCCCAGTTCCAGCAGTACGCCCACCCCGAGCGCCTCGTCTCCAGCTCCTGGCTTGCTGCCCGACTGGGCTCTCCCGGTCTGCGCGTTGTCGAATCCGACGAGGACTCACTGCTCTACGACATTGGACATATTCCGGGTGCGGTTCGCATCGACTGGCATCACGACCTCAACGACCCCGTGCGCCGCGACTATATCGACGCCGAAGGTTTCACCGAGCTCATGCGCGAGAAGGGCATTTCGCGCGATGACACCGTCGTGATTTACGGCGACAAGTCCAACTGGTGGGCCGCCTACACGCTCTGGGTCTTCGAACTTTTTGGGCATCCCGACGTGCGCCTTCTCAACGGTGGCCGTGATGCCTGGATGACCGAGGAACGAGACACCAGCTTCGAGGTTCCAAACTACCCACGCACCAATTACCCCGTGGTCGAGCGCGACGACAAGACGCTGCGCGCATACTTCAGCGATACGCGTGAGCTCATTGGCAAGGCTCCGCTTATCGACGTACGAACTCCGGAGGAATATGCCGGTGTGCGAACTCATATGGTCGACTACCCACAGGAAGGCGTTCTGCGCGGTGGCCACATTCCGACCGCGGTAAACATTCCGTGGAACCAGTCCGTTCACCCCAACTCGCGTTTCCGCGACCGCGAGGAACTCGAGCAGATTTACGCACCTGTTCAACTCGAAGATAAGGCGATCGTCTACTGCCGCATCGGCGAACGCTCCGCGCACACCTGGTTTGTTTTGCACCACCTGCTCGGCCACGAGGATGTTCGCAATTACGACGGCTCATGGGTTGAGTGGGGCAATATGATTGGCATGCCCATTGCTCGCGGTTCGGAGCCTGGAAGCCTGTAGGCGATTGACGTAACCGGTGGATACTTCCTCACCGTTTACCCGGCACCAGCAATTGGCGCTACTTCGGAGGTTTAGCTTCCCCCTACCACCCCCAAGTAAGGGGGCTATGGTTGCACTCTTGGGCAGTAATTTTAGTCACAAACCTAGATTTTTGTGCGAAAAATAGCCACTTCAGACGCCCCCATACTCACTTGAACACTGCTCAAGCCAACAATCTCTACCCCCTTACGTAGCGAGCTAAAAGGGGTTGACTACTGCACCTGTGACACAATGGAGACATTGGGTCACACGCTGTTAGCTACCGCGTGGTTAACCGCATTGCGGTTCCCCACTCAGTTAACTGCAGTGTTGCTTGTGATTCCTACAAATGACTGTCGCAACCTTGCCCCGAGGGCCAATTCTCGGGGTGCCCACGAAAAATGGAGGATTTCGTGTCCGAGCAGACCACTGAAAAAATCACGAAGGTTCTCGTCGCCAACCGTGGCGAGATTGCCGTTCGCGTTATTCGCGCTGCGAAGGACGCAGGCATTCCTTCCGTCGCCGTTTACGCTGAGCCAGATGCGGACGCTCCATTCGTGACTATGGCGGATGAGGCTTTTGCTCTCGGTGGCACCACTTCCGCTGAGTCTTACCTAGTCTTCGATAAGATTCTGGATGCCGCAAAGAAGTCCGGCGCTAATGCCATCCACCCGGGCTACGGCTTCCTGTCGGAGAACGGCGACTTTGCTGAGGCTGTTGAGAACGCTGGCCTGATCTGGATCGGCCCGTCGCCAGAGTCCATCCGCGCCCTGGGCGACAAGGTCACCGCTCGTCACATTGCGTTGAAGGCTGACGCTCCGATGGCTCCAGGCACCAAGGAACCGGTTAAGGATGCAGACGAGGTCGTCGCGTTCGCTAAGGAGCACGGTCTGCCAATCGCCATTAAGGCTGCTTTCGGTGGCGGTGGCCGCGGCATGAAGGTCGCACACGAGATGGAAGAGGTCGCTGACCTCTACGAGTCCGCTACTCGCGAGGCCGTTGCCGCCTTCGGTCGCGGTGAGTGCTTCGTAGAGCGCTACCTGGACAAGGCACGCCACGTCGAGTGCCAGGTTCTCGCTGATAAGCACGGCAACGTCGTTGTCGCCTCCACCCGTGACTGCTCTCTACAGCGTCGTTTCCAGAAGCTCGTCGAGGAAGCACCTGCTCCGTTCCTGACCCCGGAGCAGGATGAACGTCTACGCCAGTCCGCTAAGGACATCTGCCGTGAGGCTGGCTACTACGGCGCCGGCACCGTTGAATACCTGGTCGGCGCTGACGGCCTGATCAACTTCCTCGAGGTCAACACCCGCCTGCAGGTGGAGCACCCGGTCACCGAAGAGGTCACCGGCATGGACCTGGTCCGCGAGCAGTTCCGCATCGCTGAGGGCAAGGAACTGTCCATCAAGGAAGACCCGGAGATGCACGGCCACGCTTTCGAGTTCCGCATCAACGGCGAGGACGCCGGCACCAACTTCATGCCGGCTCCGGGCACCATCACCAAGTACGTCGAGCCGTCCGGCCCGGGCGTCCGCATGGACACCGGCATCAAGGAGGGCGACGTCATTGGTGGCCAGTTCGACTCCATGCTGGCCAAGCTGATCGTCTGGGGCGAGAACCGTGAAGAGGCTTTGCGCCGCTCCGCTCGAGCTCTGTCCGAGTACCAGGTTGAAGGTCTGGCAACGGTCATTCCGTTCCACCGCCACATTGTTGAAAACCCAGCCTTCGTCGGCGATGGCGAGAAGTTTGACGTCTACACCAAGTGGATTGAGGAGGAGTGGGATAACCCGATCGCTCCGTACGACGGCGACTCCGACGCTGACACTGACACCGTCCCGGCTCAGAAGGTTGTCGTCGAGATTGATGGTCGCCGCGTCGAGGTAGCGCTGCCGGGCGACCTGGCTCTGGGGGGCGGCAACGGTGGTGCCAAGAAGAAGAGCAAGAAGAAGCGCGCTGGCGGCTCCAAGAAGGCTGCTTCCGGTGACGCTGTGGTTGCTCCGATGCAGGGCACCGTCATCAAGGTCAACGTCGAAGAGGGCCAGGAAGTCTCCGAGGGTGACACCGTGGTTGTCCTTGAGGCCATGAAGATGGAAAACCCAGTCAAGGCTCACAAGGACGGCGTTGTCACCGGCCTTGCTACCGAGGCCGGATCGGGCGTCGGCAAGGGCGATGTCCTCATGGAGCTGAAGTAGTTCTAAAGCTCAAGGCGGGGCTGGTTGCGAAGAGATTCGCAACTGGCTCCGCCTTTGCCATTCCCCTCCCCCGGCGCTCTTAAACACCGTTCAGAATGTCTAAAGTGGACGGTATGGAACCCATGGAAGTAAATGCCGGCCGCTTCTACTGTCGCCCTCTGCGCCACGACTCCCGCGTCGATGACGCACCAGTCGCAACCCAACTCCTCGAAGAACTCACCCCAGACTCCGTCGCCGAGTTCCTCCGAGGCTCCACCGCCGAGTGGGAGAATGACACCGCCTACCGCTTTGCGGTTGCCGAGCAGACGAACGTCGAGATGCTCGCACTGGCAACCGTCGCGGTCATCGATGCCGACCACGTCAGCATCAGTGTCCGCCCCGTCGGCGACCCCGCACGCGTGTTGCCTAACGACGATCAGGTCCTCACCAAGGTAACCGTCGCCGACGGCGTCGAAGCCGCCGAAAAAGCCCTCTACCGGTGGGCAGAGGGCTTTTTAGGCAAGAAAGCCAGCTAACCGAGCAACCACGGCTGTAAACGCTCAACACTACGCACCGGAACGCAACAGATAGATATCCATAATCCAACCGTGCTCCGCGCGTAGCTTCTTTTTCAGCTCCGCAATCTCTTCGCCGACATCACCAACACGACCACGGCGAAGCGTCTCCAGCTCCGTCCCCAGGAATGCACCCCAGAGAATCTCTTCTTCTGGGTCAGCATGTTCTAGCCACGCTGCACCACCATCGAGCATTACCACCGCATCCGTACCAGGTGCGCGCTCCCCCAGGCGCCGACCAGTGGTAATCAGTACCGGCTTGCCGATCTGGTTCAGGCATTCTCCATGCGCTGCAGTCAGAGCGGAAATCGCCGTCACGCTGGGGATAACTCGCGAGCGCACGTCCAAGCCGAAATCACGGATCCGCTGCAAGATTCGCAACGTTGAGTCATACAAGGAGGGGTCACCCCAGACTAGGAACGCACCACGGCGCTTTCCCTCTCGTCCGAGGTGGGCAACGAAGGCGTCGGCAAGCAGTTCTGCACGGCGCTGGTGCCAGTCACGGACGACCGCGCCGTAGTTGTCGGGCGTGCGGTCACGCGGCGGGTCGGGAACTGCGACGAGTTCGACATGCGGCGCATGCTTATCGACGATTGCCTGTCGCGCGGCCAGCAAATCCCCTTTGGCGTCGCCCTTGTCGAGAGCAAAAACAACGTCGACATCGGCAAGAGCGCCGATAGCCTCGAGCGTAATATGGCTCGGGCTACCGGCGCCGATTCCGATGACGTCTACATCGACATACCCGCTGTATACAGGGCTCTCCACCTGGGTGCGGGCGGCGTCGTTGTGACTAGTGATTGGTCGGATCCCCCTCGTAACCGAACTGTTCAGCCATCTCATCCGGTGACAGACCAGCCATCGAGCCCTGAAGGTTAGACGAAGCGGCCTGCTTCAGGTAAATCTCGCAGGCGTTGGCCATGTACTTGGAGTCGTACACATTCATCTCCAGAATCGGAGTCAAAGAACCATCATCTTCCATGCGCGAAACCAGAAGGTGTGGCTTGTCCGAGTCCGTGGTCATGGAGCACTTAATCTTGACACCGTTGACATCGGTGAAAGTTGGCTTAATCATATTGTCATCCTCCTCCAAAACAGCGACCGGAAAATAAGTAGCGCTGTTGCGACCGCAAGCGCAAGAAAGTCGCTCGTTATAAACCATGTTAGCCAGATTCTGAACGACACCGCCGAGCACAAAAACACATGGGGGTAATAGCGGGCTTCCTGCATGTTTGCCTGCTTAGCGGAGGACCCAATTGCTAATAGAGCTCGCAGATGCGTTAAGGTTATGAGGTAATTTTCCGGCAGCCGTAGACAGGTTTTGCGGCTGCTTTTCCCGGAAGATGACTGCCCTAGTAGCTCAGTGGATAGAGCACGGCTCTCCTAAAGCCGGTGTCGTAGGTTCGATTCCTACCTGGGGCACCATGTGAAGTCTCGAGACATCGTTCCGGTTATGTCTCGAGGCTTCCTTTAT